>NZ_CANLGU010000003.1 GCF_947490405.1 uncultured Algibacter sp.
GGAGTTCCTAAGTTAACATCTGCTAAGTCTACGGTACATCCGGTAGCAGTAACATTGAACGACACAGGAGCTGCACAGGTTATGGTTGGGTTTATATTATCAATAATAGTAGATACATCAAAGCTTTCAGATATAAAACATCCAGTGTTAGTATCTGTAACAATAACCGTATAACTCCCATCTTGTAAGTTAGTAATATCTTGAGTATCAGAATCTGGATCTTCAAGTCCATTATAATCCCAATCATAAGAATAAATTCCTGTACCTCCAGAAACAGATATATCTATTGCACCATCGTCGCCATTTATGCAACTAACGTCAGTAATTGATTCTAAACTTATAACTAAACCTGAAGGAAGAGTTATAATATTTGATGCAGTGGAGATATCATTTAATGAGCAAGTCCCATTTCCATACGAACCAGAATAGGTGAGTTCTGCAGAAAAAGAACCTTCAAAATTATCAGTACCAGTATAATTAAAAGTACCATTTTGAGAGTTTGAAGAGCCAATTTGTGTCCCGTTTAATCTAAAAATCCATTGAAAAGAATCTGATACGGAATTACATTCGCCTTGATTTAAATTACCTGAGTATTCTATTGTATTTGTACATCCTATTCTAGATATAATTGGATTTATCTCTGGACAGGGAACACAAATATTTGGATTAGAAAATGTAATTGATGACGTATTACAAGATGAATCTTCATAGTTAATTACAGAATTACCTGGCACTTGATTACCACAAGCATTAACACCGTCAGATTCAATGGTATAGGTTAATGTAATAGTTTCATCATATAACTGAGATACAAACCAAGAAACTACAGAACCAGAATTACTTGCTGATCCAGCATTTGTATTAATACTACCAGGTACCAAAGTGAACCCGTTTTGTATAGTATCTGTAACTAATGATTGTCCAGGGAGTTGAGTAGCAGCAGCAGCTAATCTGCCTAAAATCTGACTATAAATTGCATTTAAATCTGCATTGTTCTCAGTTGAGAATGCGCCTGAGTTTTGTATTCCGTCTAAGGTGTTTAATGCAACAGTTTCTTCTGTACCACTGATGGCTCCAATAAGAGCTATTGTAAAAATATTCTGATTATATGTTTCTCCAGAGACAGTAGTTGTTTGTGCGTCAATTCCAGCTTGAATCGCTTCAGTTTGACAAATAGTAACCGTGGTTGTAGAGTCACAAAAACTAGTTACAGGACCAACATTTCGGGCTGTAGACACACCATCAGATAAAAGAATTATACTTCTGGAGGTTATACAATCAAAGGTTCCTGTTGTTGTTAAAACCTCATCCGCTTTAATAATACCATCTTCGGTATTAGTACCGCCACCAGTAACAATACTATTTATAGCAGCAATAACAGCTGCTTGTCCACTACTATCAGTTAACCCAATATCTACAGTAGCTGTTGTACTAAAACTAACTATAGAAACTCTATTTAAACCTGTTGGGTTATTGGCTGGTAAAAAGAAATTATTTACAAAATCTATTGCAGCATCTTGAGCAAAATCAATCGGCTTTGGATTTGGACCAAAACTCATACTACCAGATCTGTCAATCACTAGAACAGTTTCTTGTGGTTGAGGAGGGGGGTTACCTATAATTTCAAGAGTAACATCAAATTGATTACATTCAACAGAATTATCAATAGTATATTTATTCGCAACAACTTCTTGAGAAAACAATGCGTGATAAGTGAAAAACAATAAAACAACTAAAGCATAATTCTTTAGTTGTTTGGGGTTTATTTTTTGAAAAAGTAATTGATTTATCATAATTATCTTTTTAAACTAATTTTCAACGATTTGAATTTTAGTTTTGTGAGGGATCGGGTATATATACACTTAAAATTATTTCATCTGAAATAGTTTCATTTGTATCAGAAATAGCTTCTACTTTAATACATCCCCAAGTGTTATATACTGTAGTATTTGGAGCTGTGGCAGTTAAAGTGAATTCTTTTGTTTGTTCAGCATCTAAAGTGATTTGAATTCTAGATTCGCTGTTAGACATGCTTCGGGAGTTATCCGTCTCAAGTAACATATATAAATTTGAATTATTTGCTTTAGTTGATAGATTAGAATTATACTTGTTTGAACAAGGAGAAGAATCTAATGTTGCCCTTATTATAAAGGAATTTCTTGAGCCAGATGTGTTTTTTAGTTTTAGTATAAAATTAGCGCCGTCTTGACCTATAGATTTAAAACTTCTATTTTTTTCAACAGAAATTTCTGCACTAGAGCTTTGTGATACTTCATTTGAAACGTTGTTTGTTTGAGGTATTCCATTAACTATTAATACCATTATCAATGTAAATAGTGTTCTCATTTTTCTGTTATGTAAATTTTTAAATCATATTATATATAGACACATAATGATGCTATTAGTCACATAATGAGTTTTTTATGTGATATTTTGATCTGTATAATTGAGGCTATTGAATGATTTTATTTCATTTTTTATAATTTTATGAAACAAATAACCTGATTTTTATCGAATAAAACAACTTTTTGTCGATAAAAATTGCGTTTAATCGATGTTTTATGAAAAAACTAATCTTAATCCGACATGCAAAATCGTCTTGGGAGCATGATGTTATTGATCATGAGAGACCATTAAAAAATAGAGGTATAAATGATGCTAATTTGGTTTCAAAAGCTTTAGCTAAAGAAGTCAATAGAGTAGATTTAGTATTGTGTAGCGATGCTGTTCGCACAATGTTGACAGCAGACATATTTATTTCTAACTTAAATATCAATAAAGAGATTGTGCATTTTAGTCATGATTTATATGATTTTTCTGGAGTAAATTTAGTTAAGACTATAAAAGCTTGTAAAGACCACATAAATACACTCATGATTTTTGGGCACAATCATGCTATTACAGCTTTTGTTAATACGTACGGAGATAAGTATATAGATAATGTCCCTACCAGTGGTGTGGTGGTTATTAAATTTGATATTAACCAATGGAATGATTTAAATTCTGGCAAAACATCATATTCTATCTTTCCCAGGGATTTGAAATCCTCAAATAAATAGTTATCTCTTGGTTATTCAATAAAAATTAGAATTTTACAGTAGCTTAAAGATTAAAACTAGTATTTTTCTAGTCAAATAGAATATATTTGTTTTTAGTAAGATTAAAGCGATTTTTGAATGACAATACCTGAGGTTTCAAATAATAATAGTTACATAAATAGAGAAATAAGTTGGTTGCAATTTAATGCAAGAGTTTTGCAGGAAGCTACAGATGAGAAAGTACCTCTAATTGAAAGATTACGTTTCTTAGGGATCTTTTCAAACAATTTAGATGAATTTTTTAAAGTACGTTATGCTACCGTTAAGCGTATAGTAGAAGCTGGAAAAGGTGGTAAAAATGAGCTTGGTGGCATAAGAGCTAAAGAACTTTTAGAAATAATTACTCAAATTGTAATTAAACAACAAAGTGAAAGTGTTGATATTTTAAATGATATTGATAAACTTTTAAAGGCGGAAAATATTTATATAATTGATGAAACTCAAATAGATGATGTTCAAGATGAGTTTATTAGAGAATATTTTTTAAAAATAATAAGTCCTGCATTAGTTACTATAATACTTAATGATTCTATTGTTCTACCTAATTTAAAGGATAGTGCTGCCTATTTAGCAGTTAGAATGTTAATGTCTGGTGATAATAAACAGTTTGCTTTAATTGAAATTCCAAAATCAGTTAACCGTTTTATAGTTTTACCTAAACAAGGCGACAAAGATCATATTATCATGGTAGATGATTTGTTGCGTCATTGTTTAGGAGATATTTTTAATATTTTCGATTACAAAGCCGTTTCTGCCCACATGATTAAAATAACCAGAGATGGTGAGCTGGATTTTGAAAGTGATTTAAGTAAAAGTTTTATCGAAAAAATATCAGATAGTGTTAAGCATCGTGAAGTTGGAGAGCCAGTAAGATTTGTTTACGATAAGACTATACATAAAGAGACTTTACGCTACTTGATGTCTAAAATGGGAATTGATGATACGGACAGTATAATCCCTGGAGGGAGATATCATAACAGAAGAGATTATATGGGCTTTCCAAGTTTAGGAAGAAAAGATTTGCTTTATGATAAAATTGAGGCGCTACCCATAAAAAACTTAAGTTTAAAAAATAGTATTTTCGGGGCCATTGCTAAAAAAGATTATTTACTTCATGCACCATATCAGACTTTTTCTTATGTGGTGAAGTTTTTAAGAGAAGCGGCTTTAGATCCTAAAGTAAAGACTATAAAAATCACTATTTACCGTCTTGCAGAAATTTCACATGTTGCTAGTTCGCTTATTAATGCGGCAATTAATGGTAAATCAGTAACTGTATCTATAGAACTTCGTGCTAGATTTGATGAGCAGGCAAATATCAATTATGCTCAACAAATGAAAGATGAAGGTGTTAATTTAATTTTTGGCGTTGTAGGTTTAAAAGTGCATAGTAAAATGTGTGTTATTGAGCGTCAAGAAGGAAAAAAAATTAAGCGCTATGGATTTATTAGTACAGGTAATTTTAACGAATCTACAGCCAAAATTTATACCGATTATACGCTTTTCACATCCAATAGAAAGATTTTAAAAGATGTGAATAAAATTTTCAATTTCTTCGAAACAAATTATAGAATTTATAGATATAAGCACTTAATTGTATCGCCACATTATACAAAAAATGCCGTGTTTAAACTTATTAATGCTGAAATAGAAAATGTAAAACAAGGGCGAGAAGGACTTATTAGATTAAAAATGAATAGTATTTCTAGCTACCCTATGATTGATAAGCTTTATGAGGCAAGTAGGGCAGGAGTTAAAATCCAAATGATAGTAAGAGGTATTTGTTGTTTAATTCCAGGTATTAAGGGTATGAGTGAAAACATTGAAGTTATCAGTGTTGTAGATAAGTTTTTAGAGCATTCTAGAATTTATATATTTGGAAATAATGGTAACTCAAAATTATATATTTCTTCTGCAGATTGGATGACAAGAAACATAGAAAATAGAGTAGAGGTGAGTTGCCCTATTTATGATGAAGACATAAAAAAAGAAATTATAGATACATTTAACATCAGTTGGAGTGATAATGTAAAGGCTCGGGTGTTAAATGACTCACAAGAGAATGAATATTTAAAGAATGATAAAGATAAGGTGAGATCTCAATTTGCCATCTATGATTATTACTTAAACAAATAGAAAACGAAGCATGCTTTCAATTAAAAAATATGCGGCCATAGATATTGGTTCTAATGCGGTACGATTACTTATTTCAAATATAATAGAAGAAAAAGGAAAGCCAGTAACATTCAAAAAAAACTCATTAGTTCGTGTTCCTATCCGTCTTGGTGCAGATGTTTTTATAAAAGGTAAAATATCTAAAGAGAACACGCAACGTATGTTAGATACCATGCTAGCTTTTAAACTTCTTATGAAGTCTCATAAAGTTGTAAAATACAAAGCTTGTGCAACTTCTGCGATGCGAGAATCAGCAAATGGACGTAAGGTTGTGGATTCTATTTTAAGCCATTCTGGTATAAGTATAGATATTATAGGTGGAGAGGAAGAAGCTGCTATTATAGCTGCTACAGATTTGAACAAATATATAGATCCAAATAAAACCTATTTATATGTTGATGTAGGTGGTGGAAGCACAGAGTTTACAATTATTGATAGGGGAAATCATGGAGCCTCAAGGTCTTTTAAAATAGGAACAGTAAGGCTTTTAAATGATATGGTGAAGAAAGAAACGTGGCAAGAATTACAGGAATGGATAAGTATTAATACCAAGGGCTACCATAAAATTGATGTTATTGGTTCTGGTGGAAATATTAATAAAATATTTAAGGTATCAGGAAAAGCACTAGGAAAACCACTTTCTTATTTTTACATGACCTCTTATTATAACACGCTTCAAACCTATTCTTATGAAGAGCGTATAACTGAATTATCACTTAATCAAGATAGGGCAGATGTTATTATTCCAGCAATGCGAATTTACCTGTCTGCGATGAAATGGAGTGGTGCAAAAAACATATATGTTCCAAAAATAGGATTAGCAGACGGCATTATTAAAAGTATCTATTATGATACGGTTTCTAGCAATACACAGTAAAATTATGCACTTTAGCTTGTATAATTGTAGTTTTTTAAATTTATAATATATATTCGTACCCGCATAATTACTATTATTAATAACCCAAATCTATTAATATTGAAATAAGCCTATTATACTTGTGTTGCTCCCAGTGACTTCTTTATTTTGGCAAATGACATCTGATAGATTTAACTAAATAATACAAACAGATGAAAAAAATATTACTATTAGCGGTACTACTTAGTTTTTCATTTTATGGCTTTTCTCAAGAGAATAATGATGCAAAGGCTACAGAAAAAGTTAGTGATACGGTTGCTGTTAAAGAAAAATGGTCTGCTTCTAGCGGAATAAAATATGGTATTAGAGGTGGTTACACCATTTCTCATTTAGATTTTGAAGAAGATCCTATTGCTACTAACAAACACAGAAATAGTTTATATGTTGGTTTTTTTGCCAATATTGGTTTATCAAGAACCCTTTCTTTAATGCCAGAAATACAGTTTTCTGCAGAAGGTGCCAATGCAGAGCCACTGCATTTGGATTATATCCAAATGCCTGTTTTGTTTAGGTTTAGATTTAGTGAAAAATTTCATGCAGGTATTGGTCCTCAAATGGGTTTGAAAGTCCATAAAAAAGATGATGGTATTAAAAACTTAGCATACTCAGCAGTTATTGGTGCAGATTATAAAATTACTTATGCTCTTTTTGTAGACATTAGATATAACTATGGTATTAGGAATGTTTTTGATGAAGAATTAGGAATTGTAGCAAAAAACAGAAATATTCAGTTAGGTGTAGGCTATAAATTTTAACCGTGAATAGTTTCACTAGTTCCTAAATTACTCATAATTTCACCCTCATATTCAAGAAGTTGTTGCCATTTGGTATCAACTTCTTTTTTTTCACCATATTGTCTTGCAAAGCCTAAAAACATAGTGTAGTGGTTGGCTTCGCTTACCATTAGGTTTCTGTAAAATTCAGCAAGTTCTTTATCTTCTAATTCTTCTGAAAGCAATCTGAAGCGTTCGCAACTTCTTGCTTCTATTAATGCTGCATATAGTAAACGATGTACTAGCTGGGTAGTTCTGCTGCCACCTTTAGGGAAAAACTTAAGAAGTTCAATAACATAATCATCACGTCTGTCTCTACCTAAAGTCCAGCCGCGTTCTAGTATTTTGTCATGAACCATTTTAAAATGGCTAATTTCTTCTTTTACTAGTGCCACCATTTCTTGCACCAACTCTGTGTATTCTGGGAAACTCACTATTAGTGAAATAGCTGTACTGGTAGCTTTTTGCTCGCAAAAAGCATGATCGGTTAATATCTCTTCAATATTTTTCTCAACAATGTTAACCCAACGTGGGTCTGTTGGCAGTTTAAGTCCTAGCATAACTAATAATATTTAACAGGTTGGGTTTTGTTCTATACGAATGGTGCCTTTTTTATCTATTGCTACAATAAAATCTTTGAAAGTTTCAGTTTCAGGAATATTAAAAGACGTATTTAAATATAACACATCATCACTTGATTTGTTATGGTCTACCCATACATACTGCATAATGGCCTGATTCGAAAACGAAGCGTTTTCAAACTCACTAAATAATAGTTTATTAATTGTGGATTGATTTATTGGTGTATCATCTTTAAAAACTTCAATATGAGCTTCAAAGTTTTTGTAGTTCATTTTTATTATTGAATCCTTTTCCTTTTTTGTAACTTTATAAAAGGCATTGTTTTCAATTGAGCGATAATTAATTTTAACATTAAACCCATTACTTAAAATAGTATCTGTGTTAATCGCTACAGGGGAGTTTGGTACAAATTTCACCTGTTCACTAAACTTATTTAGTAAATTGTTTTCTTGTAATATTTCTGTGTTATTCATGTACTTTCTATCTCTGCCATCACAACTAATTAGTGATATGACGAATATAAATATAAGTACAATTAACCTACTGTTAAATAGTGTTTTAAACATCTAAATCGAAAGTTTTTCTTAAAATATCAATATTTGGGTTTTTCTCTTTTAATTTTTCAAATTTATCAGCTGTTGTGTAGGCATATTTTTTTTCCAGAACTTCATTAATTGTAATATCTAAACTGATATCAAAATTACTAAGTGTTTTTCTAATATATGCTAATAAATCGTACTGCTGGCGTTCTACTTCCACTTTGTTTGTAGCGTTAGGAAACTCTAAATGAATAGTTGTTCCTTTTACTTTTGGTGTGTCTATAGATAAAATGGAAGCCAAATTATGTTTCCCGTCGGTTCTTAATTTTTCAATAAATGTATTCCAAGCGGTAAGGAGTTCTTGTTCGGTAAATGGTTCTTTAGGCAAGTTTTCCTCATCAATAACCACATCCATTTGCCTAATTTCGTGCTCTTTCTTTGCTCTTATACTTGATAATGAAAGACCAGATGTTCGTTTAGAATCTTGTTTTAAAACAATTTTTGGTGGTTCTTTTACTTGAAATTTTTCAACAACTTCAGCAACTTGTTCTAAAGGTTCGGTGTTTTCAGTTATAGCTTCCGCAGAAGGTGTAACGTTTTCGGTTTTGTTAGGTATAGTAACTGGAATAGGGGTGATGCCCTTTTTCTGGAAGTAAGACGCTGGAATTATGTAATGTTTGCTATTTTTTTTTTCTCCATCATGAGTGATAGAGGCAAGTTGCATAAGGCACAGTTCAACAAGTAAGCGTTGATTTTTACTTGTTTTGTATTTGAGATCGCAATCGTTGGCAAGATTTATACCTTGCATGAGAAACTCTTGGGAGGCTTTTTTTGATTGCTCTAAATATTTGGTTTTGGTTTGGTCGCCAACTTCCAACAGCTCAATAGTTTCTTGAGTTTTACTAACTAGTAAATCTCTAAAGTGTGATGCTAAACCTGCTATAAAATGATGACCATCAAAACCTTTTGAGAGTGTACTATTAAATTGTAATAATAACTCTGGGATTTTATTTTCTAAAATTAAATCTGTGCTTGTAAAATAGGTTTCGTAATCAAGAACGTTTAAGTTTTCTGTAACGGCTTGTCTAGTTAGGTTTTTGCCTGAAAAACTAACCACACGGTCAAAAATAGAAAGGGCGTCACGCATGGCGCCATCTGCTTTTTGTGCAATAATGTGTAAAGCATCATCTTCGGCAGTTATACCTTGTTCTTCAGCAATGTATTTTAGATAGCCTTTGGCATCTTTTACCGTAATGCGTTTAAAATCAAAAATTTGACAACGCGATAAAATGGTTGGGATAATTTTATGTTTCTCAGTAGTTGCTAAAATAAAAATACAATGCTTTGGTGGCTCTTCTAGAGTTTTAAGAAAGGCATTAAAAGCGGCTTGAGAGAGCATGTGCACCTCGTCAATAATATACACTTTGTATTTCCCAACTTGTGGTGGGATTCTAACTTGGTCTGTTAAACTTCTTATATCATCAACAGAGTTGTTTGAAGCGGCATCGAGTTCGAAGATATTAAAAGCAAAATCTTCATCGCCAGTTTCAGAGCCATCACTGTTAATCATTTTAGCTAGAATACGCGCGCAAGTGGTTTTACCAACACCACGAGGCCCTGTAAAGAGTAAGGCTTGTGCTAAATGATTGTTTTCAATAGCATTAAGTAGGGTATTTGTAATAGCCTGCTGCCCTACAACGTCTTTAAACGTTTGAGGTCTGTATTTTCTGGCCGATACTACAAAGTGTTCCAATTTTGCTGAATTTATTTCAGCATCTCATGATGCTTTTTGAATTGATAACAAAGTTAAAAATTCAGTTTTGAAATAGGAATTTTGAAGCTATAATTTAATAGGAGTTATTAACAAAAATTAAACCATTAGGGAATACTAAATCACTTGACTTTGTCAGAAAAAAATGATAACTTCGTTTAACGTCGGATATAAAACATTAAAACGATTTTATATCCGTAAAAACATTGTATGCCATTGCGGAAAAGCCAACTGCAAATTTATGATTTAGACTTCCTTCGTGTTGGACACATAACTTGCTTCTCTTTGAATTGACCGATTTCCTCTCTTAACGTTTGATTGATATTTTGGATTAGGTCATTTTGAAATTTCATAATCCCTAATAAATCGTGCATTGCGTTTAGATTTTCTAATTGCTTATAAACAATCTCTTCTAAATCGGCTTTGGTATATCTTTTGCTCATAATCTATAAGTATTGAAAAGTATTCTTTAGAATTTCTAAACAGATCTATTTAAAATCTATCGAAATTAAAAATAAAACTTTAGAAATTCTATAATTTTCTTTTCAAGAGCTAAATTTATATCAACAAATTCGAAAGATTTATGACTTCTTTAGGGCTATACTTAACAAAAAAATCAGTTAATAGAGCAATGGTTTCAAGAAGAACAGGAATTAGTCAAGCAAGACTATCTCAACTGACTTCAAACGAATCAACAAAACTCCGAGCAGATGAATTGTATTTAATTGCTCTTGCAATTGATATTGACCCAGGAGAAATGTTTAAAGAAATTTTTGAGGGCATGAAATTGGAGCAATAAGAACAATTATCAAATGAAGAAATTTTTATACTATCCAAATTTAGAACCACCAAATACAGAATGGCTAAAATTCTCTATTCTTTATTTAGAAAGGTTTGAAAGTATTGTTCCTTATGGAAGACAACATTTAATTTCAGATGAATATAGAAGATTATCTAACGAAACCGACTTGGTCGAAATGTATTCACCTGAATATATGCAAGGAGAAAGAGCTTCAATTAAATCAATTGAGGAAGCTCAAAAGTTTTTGCGAGACCCATACGGACGTGGACCTCTAATGAATAGAGTAAACATAGAAAGGAGTTGGAGAAACGAAAGAAATTGGACATATCAAATATTTTCGGAAAAATTCTCATATCGATTTGGAGAATTTTGCGAAAGTGAAAGAATAGGGCGAAGGAATGGAGAGGGTTTGTTGTTACCTAAAGAATTAGCCTTTTTATTTATGACTCATTTAGCTCAAGAAATTTCATATGAGAGAGACGGTTCGATAATAACAGACAATATTGAATTTGACAATTATTCAAATTTCTCAAGAGTTCATAACTCTGGAGTACGAAATAGAAACAAGTTTATGAAAGGAATTATAAACTTGCTCGTACCTGCAAATATTTCAGAAATAGGATTTGACAGATTAATTGAATTCAGAAATAGAAATAGAGAAAGTATTACTGTATTCAATAATCAAATCAATCTTTTAGAAGATTCAATTGGAAACGGAATTACAGAAAGAGATTTTATAAACAGCTTCAATAATATTTATTCCGAATTAACGAGAGAAATAGTCCTTATGGGAATTGGACTTGCTTCAATCCCTTTTGCGACATATATGCTTATTAATAATCCACAGGCTCTATCAGCGGAATATTCAAAAGAAATATTAGGAGCACTTGGAATAGGAATTGGAGGAACATACGCAATAAAAAGAGCTCTTTTTGACACTAGAGAAAAGAGACTTTGTAAAAAATATTTAACAAATGTTGAACGACTAAAATAACGGCATACAACAAGGTATAAAATGCATAGCCACCCTGCGGGATGGCTACGACATCTTATACAGAACGTTAAACGAACCTTCCCAAAAAGACACCAACTTTCATTTTAAAAAACACTAGACTAGCAAGCACCCCCGCGTTAAGGATTGCAGTGGAAAGCCCACAGCTTTTGCGCCTTAGCGCATAAGCGAGGACTTGTAGCGGAAAGCCTGACCTATATCCTGAACTAAATTCAGGATATAGGTAACGCCCAAATAATTAATTTTATTTAGATTATACAATTTAGGAATTGTAATTTTGCAGCAGTAAATCGCCTTATCGCTTTTGTGCTGAATTTGTTCCAGTAGCTTATGCTTTTTAACTTTTAAGTTAATTTAGAAAGGTATTGAAACAAGTTTAGCATTAAAAGAGGAAAGTCCGAACACCATAGTGCAACGTAGTGGTTAACGGCCACCAACCGAGAGGTTAGGAAAAGTGCAACAGAAAGTATGTACAGGTTATGCTGTAGTGAAACCAGGTAAACTCTATGTGGTGCAATGCTATGTAAACCAGCGTTTGAAGGCGGCACGCTTGATGCTGGAGGGTAAGCAGCTAGAGTGTATTGGTAACAATACATGTAGATAAATGATAAGGGATTCGTTGATGCGAATTACAGAATTCGGCTTATAGATTTACTTATAAATAATAAACCCTTCTTATTTAAGAAGGGTTTATGTTTAAAACAAAGTTGGTTACTCTAGGTAATTGGTAGATTACTTTATTCTTCTTTTTTTGAAACGTAAGCTAAATCTGGGCGCATTGCTCCGCTGTATTCTTCCATTCTGCTAGTATAGTTCATTACTTTACTAAATACGTCCCAACGATCTGGACCTAAAACCTCGCGGTTAGCTTTTTCTCTTTTTGCTGAATCTATTTCATCTTTTGCTGAAACAGAAACCATGTAATATTGTTCCATTTGCCCCATACCGTTAGTGTATACACGGTAGTATTCTGTTGAGCCTTTTTCTTTAAAAAATGCTTTAACAGCCTTCATGCCTTCGTGCATCTTTTTTCCGTTTTCTGGTGTGAAGTACATGTAAAACCATTTGCGGTAGTTTTCATCGTCGGGTGCATTTACTTGGCCTTCTGGCATATAAGATAACTCATCATCTCTTACAACAATATAAGTACCATGAGTATCGTAGCATTTATCAAAACGTTCGAACATTTCTCCAAACTTATCACCCATAGCTTCTGCCATATCTGCCATTGGACGCTCATCTAAATCTGCCATTTTCTCAATAGGGGTGATGTAAAAATATTTGAAATCATTTGAGCTAGCTGCATACCATGTACCTTGAACATTGTGCTCTTTACAGGCTGTATTAAACTCTTTTGCTATGGCTTCATACTCCATAACTTTAGATGGTTTTACATTGTCTTGATGGATTTGAAAAGCTTGTTGAGCTTGAGAGAAATTTGCTGTTAGGCACACTATAAGTGCCAATAAAATGGATTTAATAGTTTTCATAAATTATATATTTGGTTGGTTAATATTTTATTCTTCAGATGTTTCTGCTTCTAGTGCAGCTTTGGCTTTTTCTATACCTGCTAAGGTTTTGTTTATTCCGGCGGTATCATAATAGGCATATTCTTGTGTGATTTTTCCGTTTACAAACTCTACGGTTAAGTGTACAGGAATTACTAAATTTTCATCAGTAATTTTAGCTTTTCCTCCCCAGTTATTCCAATAGTTTACCCATGTTTTACCTTTTTTGTCTATTATCATCTCATAGATACCGCCTTCTTTGGAAAACCCGTAAGAAGAAAAATTTGAAAGCATACCTTTCATGCCTTCCAGCATTTGGTCTGGAGATGCTCCTTTGTTGGTATTGTGGAATATTTTTGCAGTATCAGCAAAATTGGCTTTCCAGGTTGCCCAATCTTGGGCTTCGTAGGCTGTTATGCCTTTTTTTAAAGTTTCAATTTCTGCCGATTCCTCAAAATACCGTTGTGGTTTGTTTTGGCAAGCTATAAACATGGTTACAGCTAATGCTAATAGAAAAATTTTCTTCATTTTTATTATGGTTTTAAAGGTTAGTTTAAAATGAAAACCATAAAATAGACACAAAAAAATATTGTTTTTTTTGAGAGATTAAAATAGATGTAGAGCCGGGGAGGCTCTTAAGGAGATTTCTAAATTACTGAAAAAAAACGAGTTATAAAAATATAAATTGAGTTAGTCTTTTTCAAAAAAGCTAAAAACATTACCGCCATAACTTTTTGAATATTGATAGTTTTCTAACTCTGAGAGGTTGGTGTGTTTAGAGTGTTCTATTATTAAAAGACCATCCTCAAGCAATATATTATTAGTAAAAACCAAGTTTGATATTTTAGCAAATTGCTCATCTGAGAAATTATAAGGTGGGTCGGCAAATATAATGTTTGATTGGATGTTTGTTTTTTCTAAGAATTTAAAAACATCACTTTTAATAGTTTGAATTGGCATTTCAAATTTCTCTGAAGTTTGGTTTATAAATTTTATACAACCAAAATCTTGATCTACAGATATTATTTGCTCGGTGCCTCTTGAAGCAAACTCATAACTAATATTACCTGTGCCTGCAAAAAGATCTAAGACAGAAATTTCATTAAAATAATAGTAGTTATTTAGAATATTAAAAAGAGATTCTTTTGCCATGTCTGTAGTAGGGCGTACAGGTAAATTTTTTGGTGCTACAATCTTTCTGCTTTTATATAATCCTGATATAATTCTCATGAAAAACTTTTAAGTAAACTAAAGTTTGAATGTTCTGAATTTGGTTTGCTAGCGTACTTGAAACCATCATTTCTATTACCAAAACTTACATTACGAATGTATTTGTATACTATATTATATAAAATATCATTTTCGGTTATATCTCCTAATAAAACTAAATTTAGCGTTTCTGGATTAAGATTTAACTGTTCTGCAGTAAAGAGTATGTAGTATATAAAATCTTCTTTTGAATTGTAGCTAAATGTATTGTAAAGCTTAAGTTTTCCTTTTTCTGTTACAATAATCTCAAAATGATTAAAACCAACGTGGATGTATACTTTTGTATCTATTGATTCTTTTTCAATTTTTAGAATAGATTCTATTAAAACAGATGATTTATGTTTAAAAGTAAATGCCCCAAACTTATCGTAGATATAATTATTTATGTTTATATAAGGGACATATACATTTACACTATTATTTTCTAAAATAGGATCGTGAGCAATAAAATCTGATTTTAAAATTTTAGAATTAAACTTCAAATAATCTGCTAAATGGTTTTTGTCGAATAATGATTCAGGAACCAAGGTTGAAAGATCATTATCATGAATAATCGTTACATTTTTAAAATCCTCATTTAAAGCAGTATTTTTTTTTAATAAATAATCCAATGTGTCTAACGCTTCAAGAGGATTTAGTTGTTTTTCAAATCGATGTACTTTTAAAACCTCTATTGTATTAGAGTTTCGGTTTAGTATACAAAAAGAAAGTCCACTCAAACTTAGTTGAATGGACAATTCTAGATTAGTTAGTTTGTTAGAGTTATTATTCGTTATCGCCATATGTTTTTGGCCAGTTTCCATTTGTTTTAACTTCATCCATAGAACCTACTTTTAAAACATCTCCATTAACACCATCTACTGATACTACTTGGTTTTCTTGTACAAGTAAATCTTTATCTTGGTCGAATAAAAGAACATTCTTTTTTACAGAAGCTTCAAATACCGGTATGTTAATATCATTCTGTTCTATAAATCCACTTTTCATTACAAATTTAGCACCTTCTTCACCAACGGGTACATTCATCATCGTTTTGTATCTGTTAGATGTTTTAAACAATGAATCTTTAACAGGTACAAAGCCTAAAGTATCTATAATTACAATATCTTTTGTTGTATCTACACCATAACGCTTAGTTAATTCTTCATCAATAATACTCGAATCTCTACGTTGTGTGATGGTGAATTCTGCAGTATCTATAAATTTAATTAAGCCATTAAAATCTTTGGCGAATTTTCCTGTTACTTGTCTGTGTGCTAATTGTGAGTCTCTAATATCTTTTAAACTCTCAATAACTAAAGCATAACGTTTATTCTTTAATTTATTAAATTTAATTGGTTCATAGATTGATAAATACGTTTGGTAACCTAAAAATGCAATTAATACCCAAAGTAAGACAGTTAGAATAGGCTTAAACTTAGCAGGTATAAATTTATCAACAAGTTTAACCAAACCTATTGTTACTAAAATGACTGCAATTGCAACAAGAATAAAATTTAACATAGTATGTTATTTAATTAAAATTTAATTTAATGGTATTTAGCAAATCTACAATTTTTTTTTAATCGTTAAAACCAAAGCGCATAAAAATCATTTCTATCTTTGAATAAATTATAAATAGTATATAAGCTAGATGACTGCAACTGAATTTTATTCAATTATAAAACAGCAATTTCCATTTACGCCCACCTTAAAGCAGACCATAGTTTTGCAGCAGTTAGCAGAGTTTATTTTTTCTAAAACTCCCAATGCGCTTTATGTTTTAAAAGGGTATGCAGGTACAGGAAAGACAACTATAGTAGGTACAATAGTTACAAACTTATGGAAAGCTCGAAAAAGTGCTGTGTTAATGGCGCCGACAGGGAGAGCAGCTAAGGTTATTTCAAATTATTCTGGTAAAGAGGCTTTTACTATTCATAAAAAAATATATTTTCCAAAAAAGGAAAAGGGTGGAGGTGTGAAATTTGTTTTGCAACCCAATAAACACAAAAATACTATTTTTATAGTTGATGAAGCTTCTATGATTCCTGATACTCCGGGGGATTCTAAACTATTTGAAAACGGTTCTTTATTAGATGATTTAATGCAGTATGTGTATTCTGGTCATCAATGTAAGTTGTTGTTAATTGGTGATACGGCTCAGTTGCCTCCAGTAAAATTAGATTTAAGTCCTGCACTAGATGAAAGAACACTGGCTTTAAATTATAACAAAGAAGTTACAAGAATGGAGTTGGATGAAGTGGTACGTCAAGAACAGGATTCTGGTATTTTAGCTAATGCTACCATATTAAGAGACACGTTAACAAATAATTTTTTTGAAGCTTTTAAATTTAATATATCTGGTTATGAGGATATTATTCGTTTAGTTGACGGTTACGAAATTATGGATGCCATTAACGATGCTTATAGTAATTTAGGAAATGAAGAAACTGCCATAATAGTTAGGAGTAATAAAAGAGCAAACCTTTACAATCAACAAATACGAAACCGAATTCTTTTTAATGAAAACGAGTTGTCTGCCGGTGATTATTTAATGGTTGTAAAAAACAATTATTTTTGGATAAAGCCAACTACAGAAGCTGGTTTTATAGCTAATGGTGACATTATAGAAGTTCTAGAAATATTTAGTATCCAAGAATTATATGGTTTTCGCTTTGCGGAAGTAAAAATACGAATGGTAGATTACCCAAGAATGCGTCCTTTTGAAACTGTTTTACTTTTAGATACAATTAATGCTGAGACACCATCATTACCCTATGATGATTCTAATCGACTATATCAAGAAGTCATGAAAGATTTTGAAACTGAAACTAGCAATTATAAAAAGTTCTTGAAAGTAAAAGGTAACAAACATTTTAATGCTTTACAAGTTAAGTTTTCTTATGCCATTACATGCCATAAATCCCAAGGAGGTCAGTGGCATACTGTTTTTGTAGAGCAACCTTATTTGCCAAATGGGATTGATAAAGAATATTTACGTTGGCTTTATACAGCATTAACAAGAGCTAAAGAAAAATTGTATCTTATTGGTTTTAAGGATGATTTTTTTGAAGAATAACTTTTTATGAAATTTATTTTATGACATTTGAAACTATTTTAAGTATTTGCCTGGGTGTTGGATTATCTGCATCAGTGGGCTTTAGAGTTTTTTTACCATTATTTGCCCTAAGTTTAGCTTCGTATTTTGATGTTTGGCAACTCAACGAATCTTGGGAGTGGATTGGAGGTACAGCAGCTTTAATAACTTTAGGAGCAGCAACAGTTGTTGAAATTTTTGCTTATTTTATTCCTTATATCGATAATTTATTAGACAGTGTAGCAGTACCATTAGCAGCTTTAGCAGGAACAGCTATAATGTTGTCTACCGTAGCAGATTTAAGTCCAGTAATTACTTGGTCTTTAGCTATTATTGCCGGTGGAGGTACAGCAGCAGCTGTTGCAGGAACTTCTACTACAACCCGATTAGCTTCTACAGTTACTACAGGTGGTATTGCAAATCCATTAGTTTCTACTATCGAAACAGGCACTTCAGTGGTAATGTCTATAGTTTCTATATTTCTTCCCATTTTAGCTGGAATTTTAGTGATAGCTCTATTGTTTATAATTTTTAAATTATACAAAAAGTTTAAACCTTCTAAGACTTAAAACCCATAATATTTGGCTATTTTTGAAATAGATTTAACAATAATTAATTAACATCGTGAAAATAATCTCAATGATTCCTGCTAGATACGCAGCATCTCGTTTTCCTGGAAAATTGATGCAAGATTTGGGAGGGAAAACAGTAATTTTAAGAACTTATGAGGCTACAGTTGCTACAAAGTTGTTTGATGATGTTATAGTAGTTACTGATAGCGAAATTATTTATAAAGAGATTGAAGATAATGGTGGTAAGGTGATCATGAGTAAAAAAGAACATGATTGTGGTAGTGATAGAATTGCCGAAGCTGTGGAGTCTTTAAATATAGATGTTGTTGTAAATGTTCAAGGTGACGAGCCATTTACTGATGCAGCATCTTTAGCGAAGCTTATTGACGTTTTTAAAGATGATGATAATAAGAATATAGACTTAGCATCATTAATGGTGCATATAACAGATGAAGATGAAATTAATAATCCCAACACTGTTAAAGTCATTATAGACCAATCAGATTTTGCGTTATACTTTTCTAGAAGCCCAATTCCTTATCCAAGGGATAAAAATACAGGAGTTAAATATTATAAGCATAAAGGGATTTATGCCTTTAGAAAAGAAGCACTTATGGATTTTTATACGTTACCAATGCAGACATTGGAAGCTACAGAAAAGTTAGAGCAGTTAAGGTATCTAGAATATGGTAAACGTATTAAAATGGTTGAAACAAATGTTCAAGGTATAGAAATTGATACACCTGCTGATTTAGAACGCGCAAAGAAAGTATGGAAATAAATTACCAAAACATCAAAGTAATAGGTTTTGATGCTGATGATACGCTTTGGGTTAATGAAACCTATTTTAGAGAAGCCGAAACTACTTTCGGTAAACTCCTATCAAAATATGAAACACCCAATAAAATAGATCAAGAACTCTTTAGAATGGAAATAGATAATCTTCCACTTTATGGTTATGGTGTAAAAGCATTCACTCTATCTATGGTTGAGTCTGCTTTAGAATTATCAGATTACAATGTTAAACCAAAAACTATAGAGGCTATTTTAAATATAGGTAAAAGCATGCTAAATAAACCCGTAGAGTTGCTTGATGGTGTTGAAATTGTTTTGGAGGCTTTGTCAAAAAAGTATAAATTAATATTAGCTACCAAAGGTGATTTACTGGATCAGGAACGAAAATTAGAGAAATCGGGCTTAACAAACTATTTTCATCATATTGAAGTATTGAGCAATAAAAAGGAAGAAAATTATGCTAAATTGCTAAATCATTTAGATATAAATCCTTCGGAATTTTTAATGGTAGGTAATTCATTAAAATCGGATGTTTTACCCCTGGTTAACATAAAAGCCCATGCGATTCATGTGCCTTTTCATACAACTTGGGCTCATGAAGAAGTAACTGAAAGTGAGAAAAATGGTAAGAAATATCAAACAATTAGTAGTTTAAAGGATATACTAGAATTAATTACTTAACTAATGAATTATTATATTTATGACGTTAAAGTTGATTAAAAAATATAAATTATTATCAATAAAATTAATCATTATTTTTACCAAATTTCTATAGTTTTTAAAGGGGTTGAATTTAAAATAATGGTATTTTTGCACACTGTAAAAGAAAACATGTAGATGAGTTATAAAAACTTTCCAATGGTGCCAAAAGTTTTATTTGGCAGAGGTAGTTTCAATCAAATAAATGACGTTTTAGCCCCAAAGCGCTTAAGCATCAATTCCCCTTTTATTTTTTTAATTGATGATGTTTTTAAAGGGAACACTTGGTTGTTGTCTAGAATTGCTCTGGCTTATGATGATAGAGTAATTTTCATTTCAGCAAATGAAGAACCCAAGACATCGCAAGTTGATAATATCGTAGAAGATATAATTTTGAAGTCTAAAGAACGGCCTTCAGCAATAATTGGTATTGGTGGTGGGACATTATTGGATTTAGCAAAAGCAGTATCTATAATGCTAACTAATGACGGAGAAGCAAAAGACTACCAAGGTTGGGATTTGGTTAAAAACCCTGCAATTTATCATGTAGGAATACCAACTATATCTGGTACAGGAGCTGAAGTTTCAAGAACTACTGTTTTAACTGGGCCAGATAGAAAATTAGGTATAAACTCTGATTATACACCTTTTGATCAAGTTATCTTAGATTCTGAACTTACAAAAGATGTTCCAAAAGATCAATGGTTTTTTACAGGTATGGATTGTTATGTACATTGTATAGAGTCTTTAACAGGTACTTATTTGAATGCATTTAGCGAAACCTACGGGAATATGGCTCTTAATTTATGTAAAGAGATATTTTCTGAAAACAACCTTTCTGAAGTTGATGCTCAGGAAAAGCTTATGATGGCCTCATGGCATGGAGGTATGAGTATTGCTTATTCTCAAGTAGGTATTGCACATGCCATGAGTTATGGTTTATCTTATTTACTAGGAATAAAACACGGTATAGGGAACTGTATCGTTTTTGATTATTTGGAAGATTATTATCCAGAAGGTGTAAGTCTCTTCAAAAAGATGAAGTCAGAACACAATATTATTTTGCCAAAAGGGCTTTGTGCCGATTTAAGTGATAGAGAATTCGATATTATGATTGATGTTGCTATGAGTTTGGAACCGTTATGGGAGAACGCTCTTGGTAAATATTGGAAAAAAACAATTACAAGAGAAAAATTGAAAGCTCTATACCAAAAAATGTAATATGCGATGGTTAGCCAAACTTATATATTTTAAAATTTTAGGTTGGCAAGTTCTCGGCAATAAAAATTTCTCAAAAGATACCATAAAAAAAGCTGTTATCATTGCTGCCCCACATACAAGTTGGCACGATTTCTATGTTGGTATTTTGCTACGTGCATCAGTTGGTGTTAAAACAAATTTTATTGGAAAAAAAGAGCTGTTCGTATATCCATTAGGGTGGTTTTTTAGAATTTTAGGAGGTGCACCAATTAATCGTCAATCTAATGAAAACAAAGTAGAAGCTATTGCTAAACTGTTTAATGATCATGATGAATTTAGAATGACTTTGGCACCAGAGGGTACAAGGAAAAAGGTAAAAGAATGGCGAACTGGATTTTATTATATAGCAAAGGCAGCTAATGTGCCTATAATCATGTTTACTTTAGACTTTGAAAACAAGGAAAACAAAGTTTCAGAGCCTTTTTATCCATCAGATGATGTTGAAGCTGATTTTAAATACATGTATAACTTTTATAAGAATATTAAAGGAAAAATTCCTGAATACTCCTAGTTTTTGGCACAACCTTTGATAAATATAAAATGAGCACATGAAACATAAAGTAAACAATTCATTGTTCCTAAAAAGAAACATGAGCTACCCCAAACAAAAAGCTACTTCTTTACTGAAGTAGCTTTTTTGCTTTTTTAATAATTTTTAAAGTTATTTAATCTCTTTCACAGCATTATCAATTAATGCTCTTAAATGCTGTTTATGCGCTCTAGAAGCTATATTTCCTGAGGGGGCTGCCATACTCCTTATTGCTTTTAAATTATATAGTAACATAGATTTTGCATTATGCGTATATTCATTACTTCGTTTTCCAGTTAACATGTCAATAAGCATATTAGTATATTCTAATTGTAGGTTTTGTCTGAATGAATTTATTGAACCATAAATATCTGATTTAAATATTATACTATTTAAATCCGTCATAAAAGTAGAGAGTTTGTATTTATTTCCATAAAGCTCAGAATCTGAAATACGCTGTAATGTATTTGGATGTAAAAGATGATTCAAAATATTTTTTTGGTATCTTAATACTTGTCCATGAATTTTTGGGTCCTCTTGAGTATAGTCAAAACCTCTGCGTTGTCTAGCTAAATAATTATAAAGATCATTTGGAGCATCAAAAGCATTTGGAGCAAAAACATAAGTTTTCAAAGCATTCATAGCTCTTTTTTGATCTTCTAAACTAACAGGTGTATAAGGTTGAGAGGCGCCTTCTTGTCCTACCATAGCTCTATCAACATAAACACCTCCAATATATCTAGAAATAACAGTTGCTGCATTTGCTTTTTGTCCACTTAGTGTGTAATAAACCCGTCTTAATTCATGGTAAGATTCCCCTTCATTCGTAAATTTACTCTTTATTTTCTCCATCAATTTATTTGAAAGTTCAATTCTGTTAATAGAATATTTTATGGGATCACTTGACTGATCAAAAATCATTACTCTTGGGTCTATTCCTTTACCTGAAGATCGCATATCATCAGCATCATTGCCAAATATATGTTCAGGCTTTGTAGATTCATTCAAAAGCGCTTGTCGTTCTTCTTCAGTATTAAATGGTTTATAACCCAATTGAATAGCCCAAACATCATAAGGGCCTATAGTAACATCATTATATTGGCCTTGTTTAGTTCTATCATTTGTAACGTTAATAATAGCGTAGTCCATAATTGAAGCTGTTAAACATTTTCCTTTAATAAAATCAGCATCAGCAAGCTGTTCTGGAGAATACAACTGACTTGCTTTCATATTATGGTTTAATCCCAGAGTGTGCCCAATTTCATGAATTATCACAGATGTAATAACTTCTTTTTGTAAAGTATTTAATTCTTCTTTTGTAGCTCCAAAAGCTAAAGCAGAAGTCTTTGCAAATTGTAAGTTTTCAAGCATGCCATTAGCTAAATTACAGTGATGGTTATTTAAGACATCTTCTTGGGTGTAAGCAGAATTATCATATCCGTTTTGTGTTTCATATATTTTAGATTGAAAATCACTGCCCGTAAGCATAACATACTCTAACATAATGTCTGCGCCAATTATTTCTCCTGTCCTTGGGTTTTTCATACTCGGGCCATAACCTCCAAATGGTGGACGAGGTGAGGCAGTCCATCGTAATACATTGTATCTTATATCTCCAGCATCCCATTCAGCATCATCGGGCTGTTGTTTTACTACAATGGCATTTTTAAACCCAGCTTTTTCAAAGGCTTTATTCCATTCCAATACGGCATTTTTAATTGTTTCACGCCACTTTATTGGTGTGGTGTTTTCCATCCACCAAGTAATTGGTTCTACTGGTTCGGATATTAGTGCATTTGGCTCCTTCTTTTTTAAATGCCATCTCTGAATCAAATCTCTATATGGTGTAGAACTAGATACTGTTTTATCGTCAACCTGATTAATAAAGTAGCCAACGCGAGGATCATCAAACCTTGGTTTATAATCATTTTCTGGTAGAGCAATTAAATTGTGTATTACTTTAATGCTCACATTTCTACCATCAGTTACTGCATTGGAACCATTATTTAAAGTTGAAGATTTAGAGTAGACATATTCAACTTTAACTTTAATGTTATTTGGGTAATTTTTAATGGAGTTAATTTTTGTTTTATTCTTATCAAGATTACCTAATTTAAATGAGTTAGGAGAGGTCCCTGGTCTTAAAGAGGGTTTAATCTGTAAAAACGTTTCTTTTAGAAACAAGTCATTAGCTTTTACTAAATATAATCCTTTGTTTTTATCATAGGCTTCTATTTTTAAACTAGCCATAATACCTTGGCTAATGTTTGCATTTTTTGCTTTTGAAATAGCTTTATCTGGATCAAAATAAAACGAAGTATTTTGCGCTACAAACTCAATTTTATTAAAATATTTTTTTAATTTAAATATTTTTGATCCTCGATAAGATCCTCTATTAATACGGCCTGCATCCATAACGCCGTCAGCTATTTGTGCAAAATGAATGAATTCTTTCTCCAACTGATCTTCCGAAATAACCATTTGAATTGAACCAGTTATGGTATCTTGATAAATGGTAAAAAGACCATCAATTTCTTTACTAGATTTTGTTAAACTCTTAATAGTCTTTTTGGGAGATTTTTTAGGAGGTGTTGTCACAACTTCAGTGTTGCTCTTTTTCTTTTTTTTCTTTTTCTTTTGAGCGTCAACCCCATGCGGCAACATAAATAATAAAGCCGTAAGTATTAAGTATACATACTTAATCGATTTTTTTTGTAATACCATATTTTTAAACGATTATTTTAAGGATTGGAATCCTGGTTACTTGAATTAGTCAATCAAATTTATGAAGAAATTAAGGTTAAGATATTAAAAGAAACGTTAAAATATTATACGTGGTTTTAATTCTATATCTTTATGAAATATGATAAAAGATACAAAAATCGCTGTTTTAATTGATGGAGACAATATACCATCAAGGTACATCTCTGAAATGATGGAAGAAATTGCTAAATATGGTACGCCTACTATAAAACGTATTTATGGAGATTGGACTAAACCACATTTGTCAAAATGGAAAAATGTACTTCTTGAAAATGCTATTACTCCAATTCAACAATACGGTTATACTACAGGTAAGAATGCAACAGATTCTGCAATGATTATTGATGCTATGGATATTTTATATTCTGAAAAAGTAAATGGTTTTTGCCTAGTATCTTCTGATAGTGATTTCACAAAATTAGCAACACGTTTAAGAGAAGCTGCTATGGTAGTATATGGAATGGGGGAGAAGAAAACTCCAAACCCTTTTATCGTTGCCTGTGACAAATTTATTTATTTAGAAATCCTTGCTAATGACGACGATGATGACAACGTAAAAGATAAAAAATCTGGGAAGCCCAAAAAGGAAAACTTATATAATATTACTCCTAAAGTTATTAAGCTTCTTAAAAACTCAGTTGACGATGCTGCTGATGAAGATGGGTGGGCTTTTCTCGGAGATGTTGGTTCTTTGATTTTAAAAAAGCAACCTAATTTTGACTCTAGAAACTTTGGTTTTGCAAAATTAACTCCACTTTTTAAATCGTTACCTCAATTTGATATGGAGCAAAGAGATCAGGCTAATAATGCACGTTTTAAGTTGATTTACGTGAAGAATAAAGATTAAATTTCTCCTAATATCTTTGACATTACCCAACTAGTATGTAAAGCGGTTTCTCCAGATGAAGGGTGTGATTTTATAAGACCTTGAAAATAATCTCGCATGTTTTCCACATGAAACTGCTGAATATGTTTAGGGTTAGTTATAAAAATTTCTTCGTTCTTTTCTTCGCTATTTATGACGATTGGTTTTTCGTGAAAAACAGAAAATTTTATGGTGCCTTTGCTCCCGTAAATAGTAACTTTATCAAGATGGTTGTTACAACCAAAGTTCCAAGTTCCCGAACCTGTAATTTCATTTTTATGGCACCAAGACGCAGTTACTGCATCTTTAGCAGAATATAAGTTTTGTTGATTTAAACTAATGCCTTTTGCTTCTGTAATGTCTCCGAGAAAGAAGGTAAATAAATCTAAACCATGGCTAGCAAGATCATCAAAATAACCAGCTGGAGCAATATTTGAATCTGTACGCCAATTATATTGTTTAGAAGTATCAATTTCACTTGCAGGTTTGCTTAAATGTGCATTTATATGCCTTATTTTTCCAATATAATTATTATCTATCCATTCTTTAACTTTTAAAAAACGGGGTAAGGATCGTCTATAGTAAGCAACAAATAAAGGAATATTCTTTTCTAGAAAGGCTTTTTGAATTTCTAAACTTTCTGTATAACTTGGAGATAAAGGTTTTTCTATACAACACGGTTTACCAGCTTTAGCTACCTTTAAAGCATAAGTTTTATGAGTGTCTGGTGGTGTAGCAATGTAAATAGCATCAATAGAGGAATCATTTATTAAATGATCTGCATTGGTATATACTTTATTGATATTATGACGCTTTGCATAATCATTCAGCTTTTGTTCGTCACGCCTCATCACAGCAATAACATTAAAACCTTTTGTGTTTTGGTATGCAGGTCCACTTTTTATTTCAGTTACACTACCACAACCTATAAATCCCCAATTCATAAATAGAAAAACTAAAAATCTAAAAAAAAGAGAGCGTTTAGCTCTCTTTTTACATCATATATTTTATTCTGCACTCTCTTCCATGGTATGATATACATTTTGTACATCATCATCCTCCTCAAGTTTTTCGAGAAGTTTCTCTACATCTTGAGCTTGTTCTGGAGTTAGTGATTTTGTTACTTGCGGAATTCTTTCAAATCCAGATGATAAAATCTCAATTTCTCGACGCTCTAATTCAGCTTGAATTGCCCCAAAGCTCTCGAAAGGCGCATAAATTAAAATACCATCGTCATCAGCAAAAACTTCTTCAGCTCCAAAGTCAATAAATTCTAATTCAATTTCCTCAGGGTCTAAACCTTCAGCATTTATTCTAAAATTGCAAGTATGGTCGAACATAAAAACTACTGAACCAGACGTTCCTAAACTACCATCACACTTATTGAAGTAGCTACGCACGTTAGCTACAGTTCTAGTATTATTATCTGTTGCTGTTTCTACTAAAATAGCAATACCGTGTTGTGCATAACCTTCAAAAACAACTTCTTTATAATCTCCTTGACTTTTATCTGAGGCACGTTTTATGGCACGTTCTACATTATCTTTGGGCATGTTTACAGATTTTGCATTCTGTATAACTGCTCTTAAACGTGAATTACTATCTGGATCTGGACCACCTTCTTTCACAGCCATTACAATGTCTTTACCAATACGCGTAAAGGCTTTACTCATTGCTGACCAACGCTTCATTTTTCTTGCTTTTCTAAATTCGAAAGCTCTTCCCATAATCTATTATTTATTCAATTTTAATTCTCACAAATTTAATAAATCTATTATTCGTTTGGAATATGTTTAGCTAAAAACCTTTCGTTAGCGGTATTCAATTTATTAATCAGGATGTTTCTTTTTTTATTTAAATCAGTATTTATTTTATTGTAATCCTTAACTCCCTTATTTAATAGATTGACCTGCTCATTGTAATTATCTATTTGTGCCTTGGTTCTTTTTCGTTCGGGTATTCTATCTAATGTGTTTTTTATGGTATTAAAATTCTCTTGTAATAATAGAAAGTCTATCATTTTGGATACTTTGTTTTCAGCTTCATCTTTAAAAAAAACGAAAGCTTCTTTTGTAATATTTATTATCGATTTATCACCTTTATAAACTTTATGTGTTGAAATTTTTTCTAACCCTTCATTTGCAGTTTCACTCAACGCATTAGCACTTTGTTCTATGGCACCAAGATCAGAAGTGCCCAATGCATCCATCAAATGTATTTCGTTTATATAGACTTTAAAGTAGGTAAGGTACATTTCATTATAATGTTTAAATACTTCATTAGATATTTCCATTTTCTTACTTAAATCAGTATTACTTTCAACAATGTTTATATTGTGTTTGTTTGCAAAAGCATAAAAATCAGTTTCATACTGTTGTTGCGCTTCTTCCATTTTTTTGTCAGCCATTTCTTGAGCTAACATGTATGCTTCCATTAAATCGTATGATTGTTCTGCAACTTCTTTCATATCTATGATTTTAGCATAATCATGATTTAGTAAATCTAAATTAAAGTTTAATTGTTTTAATACTTTGTTTTTATAATCATCGCCATCAAAACCATTAGCTTTTTGAATTTTCCCTATTGAACGTTCCATTGTTTTAATTAAAACATTTCGCTTGCCTCTGATTGTTTTATCTCTTTTACTATGAGCTATTGCTTTGGTGTAATTCCACATGCTTCTGGAAATAGCCGTGTGTTCTTTCCCAACAAAGTCTAAGTACTCAGATGCATTTTTAAAATTTTGTGAATACGAATGGGCCACAAGGCCAATAAATAAAATAGATAAGTAAAGTTTAATTAATTTCATGCTTAGTTTGTTGTTTTTAAGTTTATTAAATCGAGCATGATGTTATATGTTTCTATTAAAATAACATCTTCCTCTAGGTCTTTTAAAATAGTTTTATTGTTTTCCATAGCAACTTGATCATATTGAATTATTTGATTTGTTGATATTGTGTTTGCAAATACTAAATCTGATATTCTAGTTTTATTAATATTATTAAACCATTCCCAAAGTTCCTTGTAAGAGTTAATATCTTTGTATATGTTTTTAACAGATAAAGGATATTGTTTCTTTTTTTTAATGTAGTTTTCAATTAATTCAGTATTCATTTTAGATATATTTTCAAAATGATCACTAGCTGTAATTCTCTCTTTACTTAGTGTTTGTAACTTATCTATATTAATTTTTTTATTTGGTAAGTATTTAATTTCTGCTTTGATAGAATCATTCTTTAAGGCGAAACTTGAGTAACGCTCTTGGTTTTCAAAATTATCATAAATTGAAGGAATAGTTATATCTGGAATAACACCAACAGACTGATGACTCTTTCCTGATGGTCTGTAAAACTTCTCAATAGTAAGTTTTACAAACCCCAAATCTTTGGATTTATTTAAAGGAAAGATTACTTGAGCACTAGATTTTCCATGAGTAGGGGTTCCAACTATTACTGCTCTATTATAATCTTGTAAGACTGATGCAAATAATTCTGATGCTGAAGCACTGAAGCTATTAACAAGAATAACTACTGGATTAGTAAATACAGCACCTCGTTTGTAGTCTCTTAGAGTATAGGTTTTCTGGTTGTTATATTTAATTATTGATACTGGACCTCTATCTATAAACATACCCGATAAATCTGAGGCTTCTTTCATAGATCCACCACCATTAAATCTTAAATCGATTATGAGGCCTTGAATATGTTCTTTTTTAAGTTTATAAATTTCTTTAGCAAAATCGTTAGCCATTCCTAAACCGTTTAGCGATTCTAAATCTGTATAGAAACTAGGGATTTTAATGTACCCGATTGCTTTATCACCATTTATTATATAGCCTTTAATACTATTTGTTTCAACCTGGATATTATCTTTTGTCAATTCAACGTCCAAAATCTGGCCATTAGCTTTTTTTATCTTAAAGATTATTGTTTGTTTTTTATTATCGCCAATATAAGCTTCAATATCATTATTTGAAACACAATATGTCTCTAGTACTTCACCATTAAATTGTAATGATTTTATAATATCATCTACTTCAATACCTATATTTTTATCAGCAGGACTACCAGGAGCAATGTGTGATATTAAAATATCTCCTTTATCATTTTTTATTGTTGAAATACCAAATGATAATTGACTATTTGACACCTGGTTTTCAAATAAAGCTTTATTTGAACTATTGAAATAAGTAGAATTTGCGTCTTGATAGTTCAAATAAGAATTTAAAAAGGATTCTTTCACAAATTGATTTATTCCACCATTTTGATTCAATAATTCATTTAATAGGCAGAGTTCTTTTTGAATAATTTGCGGTTTAATATTGCGTTCTAAGTCAATAAAATTTGTTTCTATATTTTCGAAGACAGAATCATTTTCAATAAGCTGGCTAATAATATTATATCTAATTCGTTTACTCCAATATTTTTTAACTGCATTAATATTTTTAAAGTAAGGATAATTTATATCTGAGTCAAAATAAAGCGTATCGATTCCAGAATAATTTAATGTTTCTGATTCAAGTTGAGTTATATATCGTTTTGAAAACTCAATTCTCTCTTTTAGTTTAATGATATATGGCTCAATAAAATGACAGTTATTTGAATTTATATAATCATCAAATTTATATTTATCGTTTGAAAAAAACTCAATATCACTATGCGTAAATAAACGCTTATTTTTATCAAGACTTTTGATGAATAAATTGTGTACTTCTTTTGATAAACTGTCATTAATGGGCTTAGGCGAAAAATGAGATTTCTTAACCAATGTAATTACGCCGTATAATTGATCACAAAAAATATCATTTTGAGATAAAGCATTAAAACTAAAAATTGAGAAGAAAAGTAGAAAGTATTTATAGTTCATTAACAAGAATTAAAGAATCTAAAGTAAGAAAAATACATTATTCCTCTTCAGGTTCAACAATGTTTTCTATAGCTTCAGCCAATTTAAAATCCTTAATTGTAACACCATTAGCATCATGAGTTGATAATGAAATGGTAAGCACATTATAGACATTACTCCAATTAGGATGATGGTTTAATGCTTCGCACTCAAAAGCTATCCTGCTCATAGCACTAAAGCAATCCTTGAAATTTTCAAATTCAAACTCTGCATGAATGGCATTGTCATAATATTCCCAATCAGGTAAGTGTAATAATTTTTTCTCGATATCTTGTTCTGAAATTTTGCTCATAAAGTATTTTTTATGTTACAATTTAATGATTTCAAAAATTAAAATCAATTAAAATTTTAATTCTGATAAGATATCTAAGCTTGAAATTTGTAGGTGTTTGGGTAGTTTGTTGAATTTAGGTAAAACTGCCAGATAACGGTCGTTATTTGTTGTAAAAACACGTTTGTATATTGGTTTGTTTTTCAACTCTAAAGAGGAAATAATTTCTTCTAAAAAATCGTCATGATGAACTAAATCACTACTTCCCAAATGAAAAACCCCATATTTATTTCTATTAATAATGTAATGAATTTGTTGTGTTACTTTTGAATCGGTTGTAACATTCATAATTAAATTTGGAAACACCTCAATAGGCTCTTTTGTTTTAATAAAATGAATGATTTCTTGAACCCTTGGAGATTGCGCTCCAAATACCATAGGTAACCTTAAAATAGTCACTTGCTTTTTTGGTAAACGCAAGAGCATATTTTCAATTTTTATTTTAAAATGTCCGTAAATGCTATTACTATATGTTTTATCATATTCGTAACTAGGATATTTTGTGTAAGCATCAAAAACGTTAGCAGAAGAAATGAAAATAATTTTTATTTTATGATGGAATACATATTCAGTTAAATGCTGATGTAACAAAACTTGTTTTGAAAAATCACCCCTTAAACTTGAAATTATTATTGTAGGCTTTACAATATCTAAAATTTCATAAATATCATCTTCCTCAATATTATATTGAAAGAAGTGATTATTTTTTTCTAAAGCTTTGTTAGACGTATTGTAGGTTCCGAATGTTCGAAAGTAGGAGCAGAGTTCTTTATAAATAGCACTTCCTAAAAAGCCACTAGCTCCTAGAATTAACACTTTATGTTTACTAGCTTTCTTCCCCTTCACTTTCATCTTCAAATTTAAAGTAAACTAGTTTTTATAAAATGGCAATTTTACTACTGTGGCAGGAATAGTTTTTTTACGGATTTGAATATTTATTTTACTATTCACATCAGCAAAAATAGTTGGCACATATCCTAAGCCAATACCTTTACTTAAAGACGGTGACATGGTTCCTGATGTTACAATACCAATTGTTTTTCCATTACCATCAACAATATCATAACCCTGTCGAGGAATCCCGCGATCATCCAACTCAAAAGCAATAAGTTTTCGTTCAGGACCACGCTCTTTTTCAGCTTTTAAAGCTTCAGAATTTGTGAAATTTTTTGTAAACTTTGTTATCCAACCTAATCCAGCTTCAATAGGTGAGGTGGTGTCATCTATATCATTTCCATAAAGACAATACCCCATTTCTAAACGTAAAGTATCACGGGCTGCAAGACCAATTGGTTTGATACCAAAATTTGCTCCAGCTTCTAAAACTTTATCCCAAACTTGTTTTACTTCAGAGTTTTTACAATAAATTTCAAAACCACCACTGCCTGTATACCCTGTTGCAGAAATTATTACATGTTCGATACCTGCAAAATCTGCAACAACAAAATTATAGAATTTAATTTCAGATAAATCATAACTTGTTATACTTTGCATGGCTTCAATAGCTTTCGGTCCTTGTATAGCCAATAAAGAGTAGTCTTCGCTCAAATCACGCATAGTAGCACCGACATCGTTTTTAGACTGAATCCAATTCCAATCTTTTTTAATGTTACTGGCATTAACTACTAATAAATATGTTTCTTCTTTAATTTTATAAATAATTAAATCATCAACAATACCATTATTATCATTTGGTAAGCAACTGTATTGCGCTTTCCCAATAGTTAATTTTGAAGCATCATTACTCGATACTTTTTGTATTAAATCAAGTGCATGTTCGCCTTCAATTAAAAACTCGCCCATATGAGATACATCAAAAACACCAACTGTATTTCTAACGGTTTCATGTTCTATGTTTACTCCTTCATATTGTACTGGCATGTTGTATCCAGCAAAAGGCACCATTTTCGCTCCAAGCATTTTGTGAGTTTCAGTTAAGGCTGTGTTCTTCATCTTTCTTGAAATTTTTCAAAACAAAAGTATTGAAAATTTCAAGAAAGATAGATTAATTAGAAAAAATCAATTGCTAAATAAAAGGATTAAAATTTAACAATTTTCTTTACAAAATAATTGTTGACGTCTGAGTTAGAAATAAAATAAATACCACTTTGTAAATCAGAAATATCAATAGAATGTTTTGAAGAAATATAGTTTACTTCCCGAACAGTAATACCGTGTATATTTTTCAAAAATAATTTCCCATTTGAAAATAAGTTATCAATTTCAACTTTTCCATTAGTTGGATTTGGGAATATTTTTACATCACTATTTTTATTTAATTTATTAACTGATAATGTAGCACAAGACGATTCACTATTTGTTAAATTAAATGCTGTACTATCAGATACATCTGTTCTACGTAGTACCATTTTGTCCATAAAAAAGAAACTAGACCTTGCATCTACAATAACTGAATATAAGCCTGCAGTATTGAAAGATGCCCATATAAATCTAAAAGAATCTCCATCATTTGTATTTGTTACAAAGCCCCAACGTTGATCTACTGGAAGATTTACGGGGTGCCTATTCATGAAAGCTTTAAAATACCCATCAACACTAGAACCTTCTGGACAATCCCTATCTGCATTACTATTACAATTTGGTTTTGGTTCAACTGCTAATGTAGATGTTGCACTACTTTGTTTCGTGGCATAAAAATCATCAGCTACTATACGTAACCAAGCATCATTATGCTCACCACCAGAAGTGCCAGTGCCTATGCGCCCTCGCCACGCAAGTCTATATGTTCCTGGATTATTAATTTTTATATTGTAAGTTATAGGCGCTCCTGTTAAAGCAGAAAAAGACTGAGGGCCATCCCAGAATATGTAATCAATTGTAGAACCAGACAAATTAGGATCTGCTTCACTTCCTGTTTTCCAGTTGGAATTGTTCCTAATCCCAGATTCCATTTCAATGGTTAGTAATCCATTTTGTTCTTCAAAAGGTAGAATTCCATCGCACATTGTTGTTTGTGCTGATAATTGAATACATAGAAGCGAAAACACTAATATGTACGATGTTTGAATTGTAATTTTTCTCATTGCTGCAGTTTTTTTCTTATGTGTGTAAATTTCTAGAAAAAAACAAACTATACCATCATGAGGTATCCTGTTAAACAAATATTAATTTTTTTAGCATGTGCTTGATTGCAGCTTTAATTTATTGCTAAAAAGCTCTTATGACAATAAGAAAGCTTTTAAACCTTGATAGCTAGAAATGACTACCGATTCCTTTTCTTTATCTATTACTTCTTGAATTTGCTTTGGTAAAGGTTGTTCTTCTTTGATGACTTCTATAACAACATCTAAAAACTTAGTTGGATGCGCGGTTTCTAAAAACACACAATGGGCGTTTGGGTTTTCTTTTAGATATGTCTTACTTCCTAAATAACCAACAGCTCCGTGTGGGTCTGCAACATAATTGTAGTTATTGTAAATTTCTAACATGGCTGCTTTGGTTTCTTCATCTGTAAAGCTGTATGAAGACACATTTTGTTTTAAGCTATCAAATTTATTTTTATAAATCTCTTGAATACGAATGAAGTTACTTGGCGCGCCAACATCCATGGCATTACTAATAGTCTGAATAGACGGTTTTGGTTCGTACAACTGCGATTGTAAATAACGTGTTACTACGTTATTAGCATTGTTTGATGCTATAAAATGTTTGATTGGTAAGCCTAATTGTTGCGCCATCATACCAGCACAAATGTTTCCGAAGTTTCCACTTGGTACAGAGAATACAATGTCCTCATATTTTTTATGTAATTGCTTGTAAGCAAACATAAAATAGAATAATTGTGGTAACCAACGTGCTACGTTTATTGAGTTTGCTGATGTTAACTGCATTTTACTGGTTAACTCCTCATCTAAAAAAGCGGTCTTCACCATGGCTTGACAATCGTCAAACGTCCCATTTACTTCTAAAGCTTTGATGTTTTGACCTAATGTTGTTAGTTGTTTTTCTTGAATGTCGCTTACTTTTCCACTCGGGTAGAGTATAACTACATTTACACCTTTAACTCCTAAAAACCCATTAGCCACAGCACCTCCAGTATCTCCAGAAGTAGCTACTAAAACCGTAACTTCATTGGTGTTGTTTTGATTAAAATACCCTAAACAGCGCGCCATAAAACGTGCGCCAACATCTTTAAAGGCCATTGTTGGTCCATGAAAAAGCTCAAGAGTTGAAATGTTTTCATTTAGCTTGACAACAGGGAAATCAAAAGAGAGCGTTTCTTCAACAATTGTTTTTAAAATAGCTTCTGGAATTTCAGGAGACACAAATTGTTTAATAGCTTGAAAAGCAATTTCAGAATACGATAAGTTTTCAAAATTATCCCAGAATGACTGCGGTAAAGGTTCAATGCTTTCTGGAAAGTACAAACCTTTATCGGGTGCTAATCCTTTTATAACAGCATCTTTAAATGATGTGTTTGGTGCTTTATGATTAAGTGAGTAATAGTTCATTTTTCTGTAATTCCTGCGAAAGCAGGAATCTATTTATTAGTTATTTGCTATGAGATTTCTCCTTTCGTCGAAATGACATAATATTTCTATTTAAACGTTTAGTTTATAATTTTTACACCATTGGCATTAATTTTCGACACATGTATGTCAAATGCTATATCTGTTTTAGAATATACATCATGCATAGCGTCTTTTACTTTATTGGCTGTATCCAAACCTTTACTTAATGAGAAAATTGAAGGGCCAGAACCTGAAATTCCAGCACCAAGTGCACCAACATTTAAAACAGCTTCTTTAACGTTATCAAAATACGGAATCAATTGACTTCTATATGGTTCTATAATTACATCTCTCAAAGAATGGCTAATTAATTCGTAATCGCTTGTGTGTAAAGCATGAACTAAACTTCCTAAATTTGCCCATTGTTCAATCGCATCACCGAGAGGGACTTCTTTTGGAAGTACAGCTCGAGATTCAGAAGTTTTAATCTCTATTTGAGGATGAATAATTGTGGCGTATAAATCATCTGGAGATGGAATTTCTAAAATTTTTAAAGGCGAAACGCTTTTTACCAATGTAAATCCTCCAAAAAGTGCAGGAGCAAGGTTATCAGCATGTTCACATTTACTAGCTAAAGCTTCACCTCTAATTGCAAATTCTGTTAATTGTGTTTTGCTGAATGGTCTACCTAAAAGCTCATTCATGCCAAAAACACTACCAACGGCACTAGCTGCACTACTACCTATACCACTTCCTGGTTTTATATTTTTATAGATTTCAATTTCAAAGCCAAAATTTAAGTCAAGTGAATTATACATGGCTAATGCAGATACCCCAGCCACATTCAATTCTGCTTCAAAAGGCAAATCAAAACCTTCGATTCGAGTTATGGCAATGCCTTTTTTATCAACCTTTCTTATTACCATTTCATCTCCAATACTGTCTAAGCAAAAGCCTAAAACATCAAAACCACAAGATACATTGGCTACGGTTGCAGGAGAAAATATTTTTATTTTGTTCATCTTTTCTATTAAATAATTTTCGGCTGCACTGGAGCAAGAAATATTACTTTCTTTGTGTAATTCCATATTATTAATCGTTTCCTAATCTAATAATATCAGCAAATAATCCAGAAGCTGTTACGTCTGCTCCAGCACCTGCACCCTTAATAATCATTGGTTGTTTAGGGTATCGCTCTGTATAAAACATAACAATGTTATCACTACCTTCTAAATTGTAAAATGGATGGCCTTCAGGAATTTCTTGTAAACCAACACTTGCTTTACCATCATTAAATTTAGCAACATATTTTAATTGACAGTTGTTCGCTTTCGCGGAAGCATATAAACTCTGGTAATGTGCCTCATCTGCAATTAATGTTTTATAAAAATCATCAACAGTATCACTTTTTAAACCTGCTTCTGATAAAAATGATGTGTTTTCAATATCTTCCAAATTCATTTCTACACCACTTTCTCTGGCCAAAATTAAAATCTTTCTAGCTACATCAACACCACTTAAATCAATTCTTGGGTCAGGTTCTGTATACCCTTCAGCACCAGCTTGTTTTACAATATCATAAAACTTAGTTTCATTGGTAAAATTATTAAATACAAAATTTAAACTTCCAGATAAAACAGCTTGAATTGAGTTTACTTTATCACCAGAAGCAATTAAATTGCTTAATGTATCAATGACTGGTAAGCCTGCACCTACATTAGTTTCAAATAAAAATGGTGCATTGTATTTTAATGATAATCGTTTTAATTCTTTGTAATTATTTAATTCGCTTGAGCAAGCAATTTTATTACAAGCTACAATAGCAATACTCTCTCTAAGATATTGCGGGTATAATTCTGCAATATCTTTATTTGCGGTAACATCAACAAAAATACTATTACGTAAATTCAATGCTTTTGCGCTTTCGAAAAAACCTTGTAAAGAGGCTTTTTCTCCATTAGCAAGTTGCATTTTCCAATCTTTTAAATTAAGACCTGTTTCATCAAAAATCATAGTTCTAGAATTTGATAATCCTGCAACTCTAAGATTGATTTTTAGGTTTTCTTTTAAGTATTTTTTTTGCTGTTTTATTTGTTCAACTAGTCGTTCACCAACATTTCCAACACCTGTTATAAATACATTAAGTTGTTTAGTTTTTGCTTCAAAAAACTGCTCGTGTAAAGTGTTAAGTGCCTTTTTTACATCATTTTCATTAATAACTGCAGTTATGTTTTTCTCCGAAGCACCTTGAGCAATCGCTCTAATATTAATATTATTTTTGCCTAAACTACTAAACATCTTTCCACTTATACCTTGGTGGTTTTTCATGTTATCACCAACTAAAGCTATAATCGATAAATCAGATTCAATAATTATAGGTTCAATTTTCCCCAATGCAATTTCATTTTCAAAAACGGCATCAATAGCATCCTTTGCTTTATCTGCATCTTTATCTTCTATACCCAAGCAAATAGAATGCTCTGATGAGGCTTGAGTAATCATAATCACATTAATTTTTTCTTGTGATAATGTTTCAAATAATCGTTTGGAAAACCCAGGTATACCAACCATTCCGGTGCCTTCTAAGGTTAACAAAGCGATGTTGTTAATATTACTAATTCCTTTTACTGGCGACGAAGATTTTATTTCCTCATTTGAAATAATAGTACCAATCGCCTCAGGTTCTAACGTGTTTTTTATATGAATAGGAATACCTAAACTTAATACTGGTTGCACAGTTGGAGGGTATAATACTTTTGCACCAAAATGCGATAATTCCATAGCCTCCTGGTACGATATTTTATCAATAGGGTAGGCTTGTTTTACCATCTTTGGATTGGTAGTAAACATACCACTTACGTCTGTCCAAATTTCTAATTGATCAACATTTAAAGCTGCTGCAATAATTGCTGCTGTAAAATCTGAACCACCTCTACCAAGTGTTGTTTGCTCACCAGTTTTAGAACTAGCTACAAATCCGGGTAAAATAGTAATGTTTTGTGTGGCTGTTTCAAAATAGCTTTTTATATTTTGATTTGTAATAGAATAATCAACTTCAGCTTTGGTGTAATTGGAGTTGGTAATTACCAATTCTTGTGAGTTTTTCCTATCTGCAGATAAGCCTCTATTTTTCATTGTTCCAGCAATAATGAAAGAGGATAATCGCTCTCCATAACTCACAAGTTTGTCAGAAGTTTTAGGTGATAATTCATTTATTAAAAATATCCCTTCTAATAAGTTTTTTAAACTGTTATGCCTTTCTTCGGCATATTCTAAAATAGCATTATTATTATCTGGATTTAACTCTTTAATAATGCTTAAATGCTTGTCTTTGATAAATTGAAACGTTTTAACAAAATCTCTGTCTTTATTTTGAGCTTGTTTTCCCGCTAATAATAATTTATCTGTAATACCACCAACTGCAGAAACTACACATGCTATAGAATCATCTTTTCCATAGTTTTCTAAAATGCTGATGACGTTATTTATGTTTTTTGAAGAACCTACTGAAGTTCCTCCGAATTTTAAAACCTTCATGTTTTAATACCTTGAATAATTAAAAATAATGCTTGAAATGTTGTAATTTCTATAAATTACAAAAATAGTCTGCGGAATATATATAACTAGTAACCCCAAAGGGTTGTAATATTTGTAGTTGTACCAAAAGTAGACGTAGTTCCTTTTGATAAAAAAGAAACAATTGTAAGTGTATTTTGGTTGAAATGATTCATTTATGTTATATAATACCCTCCAAAAGTATTACTTTTAGCCTTATAAAAAAACTAAAATATTTTTTTTACAGTATTCTTATATTCAATGGATTTTGATTGAAAAAAAACGACAATCCATATTAAGAACTGAAAAATCAACAATTAAAATATAGATGAAAATATTCTCTAAAGAGCAAATTTACGCAGGCGATAAGTTAACAGCTAAGAAGCAACAAATATCTTCAACCGATTTGATGGAACGTGCGGGGACGCAAATTTTTAATTGGATGCACATGCGTATGCAAGGTGCACAAGTACCAATTCATGTGTTTTGTGGTATTGGTAACAATGGTGGCGATGGACTTGTTTTAGCTCGCCATTTAATCACTCATGGGTATAATGTTAATACATTTATTATAAATTGTAGCGATAAGCGCTCAAAAGATTTTCTCATTAATTACGATAGAATTAAAAATGTTACTAAAAAGTGGCCCGTACTTTTAAGTTGTGCTGAAGATTTCCCTGAAATTAATCCAGATGATATTATTGTTGATGCTGTATTTGGAATTGGATTAAATAGACCAGTAGATGAATGGGTTAAGAATTTATTTAAACATTTTAGAGCCAGTAAAGCCTTTACTCTAGCCATTGATATACCCTCAGGATTATTTCCTGATAAAGCTATTGAAGATGAAGATGCTGTAGTTTGGGCAGGTTTTACACTAAGTTTTGCGTCACCAAAATTAGTTTTCTTTTTGCCAGAAACAGCTAAATATACTGTGCAATGGGAGGTTCTGGATATTGGCTTAGACCAAGAATTTTTATTTACTACAGAAACTGAAGTCGAATTAATTGGTAAGCACGAAGTATTGCCAAATTACATTCCTAGAGAAAAGTTTTCACACAAAGGACAATTTGGTCATACACTAATTATAGGCGGAAGCTATGGAAAAATAGGAGCTGTAACTTTAGCTAGTAGAGCCGCTTTATCTGCTGGAGCAGGATTAATTTCTGCTTTTGTTCCTAAATGTGGTTATACACCTTTGCAAGCATCTTTTCCAGAAGCTATGGTGATTACTGATACTAATGAAGAAAAAATAACATCTATTAGTTTTGCTATAGAGCCAACTGTAATTGGCTTAGGCATAGGTGTTGGGACAGATACAGATACTATTAAAGCCTTTGAAGCATTTTTAAAAACAAATAAAGCACCTTTGGTTATTGATGCTGATGGCATAAATATTCTTTCTAAAAAGAAAACTTTGCTAAAATTATTACCTGAAGCAACTGTTTTAACTCCGCATCCAAAAGAATTAGAACGTTTAATAGGAACTTGGAAAGATGATTTTGATAAACTTAAAAAGGTCAAAACATTTTCTAAAAAACACAAACTTATTATAATTATTAAAGGCGCCAATACTATTACTGTTTTTGAGGATAAACTTTATGTTAATACCACAGGAAACCCCGGACTTTCTACTGCTGGTAGCGGAGATGTTTTAACGGGTATTATTACAGGCTTGATTTCACAAAATTATCATCCACTTACAGCTACCATATTTGGTGTGTATTTACATGGAAAATCGGCAGACATTGCTATTGAAGATTTTGGTTATCAAAGTTTAATAGCAAGCCATGTTATTGATTATTTAGGTGAAGCTTATTTGGATTTGTTTAAACAGCCAGAGCAGCCACCACAGCAAAATCCAGAAGGCGGAAATGAACAATAAAAAAAGCCGCTATTTGCGGCTTTTTTTATTTTAATAATGCTAGACTAGATATTGTTTTCGTCAAATAATTTAATTAAACCCTTACTAGAAGGCCTTGGAGCACTTGAATCTACTATATTGCCTTCTGTATCAATTAAAATAAATCTTGGAATACCCTCTATTTGATAATCTTTAACAAATTCAGAGTTCCAGTCGTTATCAGCAAATAATTGTATACCTCCAAGTTCTCTTTCATTAACCATAGTTTTCCATTTGTCATGATCAGTTATTTTATCAATTGATATACTTACAAACTCAATGTTTTTTCCATGGTATTTTTCTTCTACTTCTTTTAAAGCTGGTATTTCTCTTACGCATGGTCCACACCAAGTTGCCCAAACATCAACATAAACATATTTTCCTTTTAAGTCATCTAAGGATGTTGTTCCTCCTGCGTAGTTTTCATAATCTACAAACTTAGGCGAAGGTTTTCCTTTTTCAAGAACCATTAATTCATTGTACTTCTCATCAATAAAATTATTGTTTTTCTCATTAGTTGAATTCGCTTTAAATATGTTGTAGAATTCATCAACATCTTTAGCATAAGTTAAGTTGTAATTTGCAAAATCAAAAAGCAATGTGTTTTTAACAGTCTCATTTTCAATGCTACTGGCTGTCTTTAAAAAAGCTATATCAAAGCTTAACGACTCATTTTTTGCTAATTCTTCAGCTTTTTTATTGTAATAATTATTGGTTAAGCTTTTGAAACTTGGTGAAGCGTTAAAGTCTTCTACATTGGTGTAATCAAGTTTGTTAACTTCTTCAAGAAAATCTTCTGAAATTTTAAAATCTTCATTTTTAGTATAATACTTATGTGCTCTTTCATAAGTATTTAAGCTGCTCAAATACGCATAGTGAAGTTCCTTCTTTTCTTTTTTAATAAAAGTTTCTGGTAAATTTTTAGTGCCCAACAATAATGCTTCTTGTGTTTTTTTAAAAGCCAACATTTTTTCTTTGTAACCAGCTTCATCTAGCATAAAAAATTCTTGAGCACTCTTTCTTTGTTCTTTTTTCTGTTTATACTTAGCAACAATATAAGTATTGATTTCAGATCCCACACCAGTAATAGCTATGGTGTTCTCGAAATCTTTAGCATCATAAGTTATGTTTAAGTTATAGCCTGATTCTACCTCAAGAAAAACAGGGTTTGTACCATCATAAAGTATATAAGACTTATAATTAATACTTAGCGTATCTAAAAAAGTGCCATCATCAGAAATGGCAACTACATCACTTATAACTCTATCATCAGTATTTATAGTAACATCACCAGGGAGTTTATTAATTATTTTTCCTGAAATTATTGCATAATCAGGCTTTGCTTCTTCTTTACAAGCCAAAGCTGATATTGCAAGGGCGATACATAATATTTTTTTCATTTTATAAACTTTATAAGTATCAAAAATAACGAATAGAGATACTTTATTATTCTTTTTGGTAAATTATTAACATTTAGTGTTTTGTTTAGATGACTAAAGTTTATGAGTTAATTTTTCATAGTCAACTATCTCTGGAATAATATTTAAAGCAAATAATTCTTTCTGTACATTCATGACTGTTTTTTCATCAATCAATTCTTGAGACCACTCTGTTATATCTAACCACTGTTGAACATCTTCAAGCTGCTGTTGGTAACGATTAGCTATAGTTTTATCAATACTAGGGATATCCTTAAATTCTCTGGTGGTGTTATTGATGGTATCTAAAATTATGTTTAAATCAGCTTCATTTTTTTCAATAAATTCATTTCTAACAGCAATTACGAAACATGGCCATGGAGAAGGGCAGTTGCCTATGCGTCTAAATACACCATCATCAACTATAGGTTTAGTGGTGAATTTTTCCCATAAAAAATAATCTGCAATGCCATTGGTTAAACCTTCAACTGCACCATCAAGGTTTTTAATAACTTCAAAATCTAAATCTTTTTCAAGATTCCAATTATGGTTCTCAGCATTTATATATGCCATCAAATGTGACCCTGACCCATATCGACTAATAGCTGCTTTGGTTCCTTTTAAATCCTCAACTTTTTTGTAGGTTGAATCATTAGCTACATGTACGCCCCAAACTAGAGGTGTTTCAACAAAAGTTTGAACAATTTTGCTTGGGTTTCCTGCAATAATATCTTTAATGATGCCTTCAGTTAAAATAACTGCAATATCAATTTCACCTTCCCTTAAGGCTTTGCACATAGCTCCGGTACCACCATGGTAATCATGCCATCGTAAGTTTATATCTTGTGCCTTGTATTCACCTTCCTTCAGTGTTAAGTACCAAGCTAAATTGAAATGCTCTGGCACACCACCAATGTTTACTTTCTTCATGGGTTCAATCGTTTATTCTATAATTTTATTTAGTGTATATAGGATTAAATCTTCAATAACTTTATTCGGTTTTTTACTGAAGGTGCCATTGGCTCTGTTAGCAATTATAGCGTTTAATGAAATAGCCTCATGCCCTAATAGTTTTGATAACCCATAAATAGCAGAAGTTTCCATTTCTAAGTTAGTTATTTTTGTATTTCGATATTCAAAAGCATCCATTTTTGAATTTAAATTAGAGTCTTGTAGGTTGAGCCTCAGAACACGTCCTTGAGGTCCATAAAAACCACCAGCAGTTGCTGTTAATCCTTCGTAGATGCTATTACTTTGAAACTTTTCTTTTAGGAGAGGGCTGCCTGAAATTATTATAGGCTTCGATTTGTTTTTAGACCAACTTGTTTGTTTTATAAAAGCATTTTGAATATCGGGGTTTTCTATATTATTAATATCATAAAAGTGTAACATACCGTTTATATCTAATGCGTATGAACTTAGCAAAAAAGAATCTATGGGTATATCGGGTTGTAAAGCTCCAGAAGTTCCAATTCTGATGATATTCAAGCTTGTTAGCGTATCTTTTATAGTTCTTGATTTGAAATCGATATTCACCAAAGCATCTAACTCATTTAATACAATATCGATATTATCAGCACCTATACCAGTTGAAATAACAGAGACTCGTTTACCCTTATATATGCCAGTTTGAGTTTTGAATTCTCGTTTTTGAGTTTCAAATTCAATAGAGTCAAAATGAGTCGTAACTTTTGAAACTCGATCTTGATCTCCAACAAAAATGATGGTATTTGCAATATGCTCAGGTTTTAAATTTAAATGATAAATACTACCATCAGGATTTAAAATAAGTTCAGACTTTTTAATTGGCATTTATAACAGTTTTGACAAGTTTGTTTTGTTTTTTACTGAACTGAAAATGACTTTTTTTAACGCCACCAAAAGCGATATCACTATCAAAATCTTTGGAAGCATTGTATTGACCAAGAAGAATTTCATGTCCTTTTCTATTGAGTCTTACACTGTCTTTAGTTACTACATAAAAAGGTGCTAAGTAATCAATTATACGGTTGAGTTGTAAATCGCCATAACCATAAAAACCTTGGTAGTTAAGTGTGTAACCTAATAAATGGTGTTTCGATTTTATATCGTTTTCTTTAATAAGATTCAATACGTTGGTTTCTAATGTGTTTAATCCTGTAATAGAATCTGGAAAACGCTTTAAATGTGCTTTTAAACAATTACTTAAGTAATCAAACGAAGACGTTTTGGTAATGTAAGGTTTAAAAAGATTGTGATCTACGCCACAATAAATTTGCCAAAGTGTTATGGCTAAATCTAAATCTTCTTCTTTTAGTTTTATTTTATTTTTGTAATGCTTTAGCAATTGCTGAGAACTTAATTCACCTAAGCCTTTTAATCCATCTATACCAGAAATTCTACCACTACAAACTAAATATAATGGAAGTTCAATTCCTTTTTGTTTCAACAGATTGATTACAGCAAGCATATTAATATGGCAAAACAAATCATATTCAAACCAAATCACAACCTCGTTATAACGTTCATTTGCTTTGTCTAATTGTGATAAGGCAAAGTCTATTTTATTTAAATCAAGTTCTACATCGTAAAACTCATTTAAAAAATCTGCTCTTGTTTTAATTAAACTAGGGGAGTGCACAATTTCTTGAGTGGGACCTTCACAAAGCATTTCCTGCCATGTAACTATTTCACCTTCAATTTGTAATTCCTGTAAATATGACGTTAAAACACCGCCGTTGGTGATGTGCAAAATATTATTCTCCATATATTATCCGCCTACGCGTTTTACTTTAAAACCTTTATCCTTTAATATTTGCATGATTTTATCTCGAAAATCGCCTTGAATTATAATTTTATCATCTTTAAAACTCCCACCAACACTAAGTTTTGTTTTAATGTCTTTGGCGAGTATTTTAAAATCTTCAGTGGCTCCTGTATAACCTTCAAGAATAGTGATTGGTTTACCTTTTCGCTTTTCGTATTTACATATTATGGGGGCGTCTTGTATCCAAATTCCTGAATCTTCATTATTGTTTGAAGTTGTTTTTTCTTCAACGTGGTCAGGAAATAAGTTTTTAAGTTGATCTTGTAAATCCATTTTTATTATTCAGTAGTAGTTTAAGTTTGATTTAACTGTAAACTATTTTTTTATAAGCCCTAGTTCAATTAAACGCTCGTTTAAAAACTCACCAGCTGTAATATCATCAAACTTTTTCGGGTTGTTATTATCTATACAGCCTTCTAAAACATTCAGTTTCATGTCACTAATGGGGTGCATAAAAAATGGAATGGAATAGCGTGATGTTCCCCATAGTTCTTTTGGAGGGTTTACTACACGATGTATTGTAGATTTTAGTTTGTTATTGGTATGTCTCGAAAGCATATCGCCCACGTTAATCATTAGTTCATCTGGTTTAGCAATAGCATCAATCCATTCGCCTTTATGGTTTTTAACTTGTAATCCACGACCTTGAGCTCCCATTAAAAGTGTTATAAGGTTTATATCGCCATGTGCAGCAGCTCTAACTGCTTCATCTGGCTCTTTGGTGATAGGTGGGTAGTGAATTGGTCTTAAAATAGAATTCCCGTTATGAATATATTCATCAAAATAGGTTTCCTCTAAACCCAAATATAATGCTAATGCTCGCAATACATATTTAGCTGTTTTCTCAAGCATTCTGTAGGTTTTCTTTCCTATTTCATTAAATTCTGTTAGCTCTTTAACCATCACATTATCTGGATATTCAGCTTTCAATTCATCATTGTTTTCTACATATTGTCCAAAATGCCAAAACTCTTTTAAGTCACCTTCTTTTTTACCTTTAGCACTTTCTTTTCCAAAAGAAACATATCCACGCTGACCGCCAATTCCTGGTATTTCATATTTCTGCTTTGTTTCAGTTGGTAAATTAAAAAAGTTTTTTACTTCTCTGTATAGATTTTCAACTAAATCGTCATCTAAAAAATGCCCATTAAGTGCCACAAAACCAATTTCTTCGTAAGCTTTACCAATGGCATCAACAAAGCTTTGTTTTCTTTCTGGATTATCAGAGAGAAAATCTTTTAAATTAACACTTGGTATTGTATTCATCGCTGTTTGATTTTTAAAGAGTGAATAACACAAATGTACAAAAACATTCAGTTTGATGGTTGCTGAGTAATGTTCAATTTTTTAGATAAACAAACACTATTTATAGTATATTTGATAATGAAATAAGACTTTTATTGTGAAAGCTTCAGAATAAAAGGCAAATTCTACAATTTTCAATTGGCATGAAAAAAGTAAAAACGTCATCTACAATAGATTATGATATTGAGGAATTAGACGAGCAAATTCTACTCGATTTGTATAAAAGCATGTTGAAACCTCGGTTAGTAGAGGAGAAGATGCTTATTCTGTTGCGTCAAGGTAAAATAAGTAAATGGTTTTCGGGTATTGGTCAAGAAGCCATAGCTGTTGGTGTAACTATGGCTCTAAATAAAGATGAATACATCTTGCCGATGCATAGAAATTTGGGTGTATTTACAACTCGAAAAATACCATTATACAGGTTATTTGCACAATGGCAAGGAAAAGCTTCTGGGTTTACAAAAGGCCGTGACAGATCATTTCACTTTGGTACGCAGCAATACAAAATAGTGGGTATGATATCGCATTTGGGGCCACAATTGGGTGTTGCAGATGGTATAGCATTAGCTTCAAAATTGGAGAATAGAAATCATGTAACGGCTGTATTTACAGGCGAAGGTGGTACTAGCGAAGGCGATTTTCACGAAGCATTAAATGTGGCTTCAGTATGGCAATTACCAGTTTTATTTTGTGTTGAAAATAATGGGTATGGTTTATCTACACCAACTAAAGAGCAATACAATTGTGAGCATATTGCAGACCGAGGTTTAGGATATGGTATGGAATCTCATATTATTGATGGTAATAACATCATTGAAGTTTATAAAAAAGTTAGCAGTTTAGCCGAAAGTATAAGAATTAATCCGAGACCTATCTTATTAGAGTTTAAAACCTTTAGAATGCGCGGACATGAAGAGGCTAGTGGTACTAAGTATGTTCCGCAAGAACTCATGGATTTATGGGCATCTAAAGATCCTCTTTTAAATTTCCAGGCTTTTTTGAAAGAAAATGATTTTTTAAAAGAAGATCAAGAGGTAAAAATAAAAGAAACTATAATTCATGAAATTAATGAACATTTAGAAATTGCTTTTAATGAAGAATCTATTACTTCCAGTGCAACTGAAGAATTAAATGATGTGTATCAAGATTTTGAATATCAGAATATTAATGCATGTGAAGAGTTGAAGGAAGTTCGTTTTGTTGATGCCATTTCAGAAGGGTTAAAACAAAGCATGGAAAAGCATGACAATTTGATTATCATGGGGCAAGATGTTGCAGAATATGGTGGTGTTTTTAAAATCACAGATGGTTTTATAGATCTATTTGGTAAGGATCGTGTTAGAAATACGCCTATATGCGAATCTGCTATCGTTGAAACTGCTATGGGCTTATCTATTTCGTCGTTTAAAAGTGTTGTAGAAATGCAATTTGCTGATTTTGTGAGTTCTGGGTTTAATCCTATTGTTAATTATTTGGCTAAATCCCATTACAGATGGGGTCAAAATGCAGATGTTGTTATAAGAATGCCATGTGGCGGAGGAGTTGGTGCAGGTCCATTTCATTCACAAACTAATGAAGCATGGTTTACTAAAACACCAGGATTAAAAGTGGTTTACCCAGCTTTTCCTCGTGATGCAAAGGGCTTATTAGCAACTGCAATTAATGACCCTAACCCTGTTTTGTTTTTTGAGCACAAAGGTTTGTATAGAAGTATTCGTCAGGACGTGCCCACTAACTATTACACCTTGCCATTTGGGAAAGCTTCAGTTTTAAAAACTGGTGAAGATGTAACTATTATATCGTATGGGGCAGCTATACACTGGGCATTAAAAACTTTAGATAAAAACCAGGATATTTCTGCAGATCTTATCGATTTAAGAACTCTGCAGCCTCTGGATACAGAAACTATTTATAGTTCTGTTAAAAAAACAGGAAAAGCAATTGTTCTTCAAGAAGATTCTTTATTCGGGGGAATGGCCAGTGATATTTCTGCAGGAATTATGGAACATTGTTTTGAATTTTTAGACGCACCCGTAAAGCGTATAGCGAGTATTGAGACTCCAATACCTTTTGCTAGTAATTTAGAGTCTCTATACTTACCAATTGAGAGATTTGAAATAGAATTAATGGCTTTACTAAACTATTAATCTTTTATTTCAGCTTCAGAAAGAATAATAGGGTAAGCATCTTTTACTTTTTTTATTTCTTCCTTTGTTAATTTATCAGAAGATTTATTAAAAACGTTTAAACTGTAAGTTTGTCTTAATTCATAATAAGCTTTAGTAAGTTCGTTTTGTACAGCAATAAAAGTTTTGTAAGTAGTTTGTTTCCCATTTTGTAATGATACGATGGCTTCTTTAGGATTATCTGAAGAATTACTACTTTTTAAACCATTGCAATACTCACAATGACCAGTTCCATTATTATCTATAAATACTTTAGTTAGGTCTTTTAGTTTTTCAATAGGAATAACTTCATTCTCTATCATAACCTCATCGTTATTATTAATTATAATTCGTAAAATATTACGTTCATTAATATTGCTTTTGCAATCCATTCCCGGAGGGCATTCTCTTGGTAGCATTCTATTAATGCCATGATCAGAAGATATTGTTGCAGTTACTAAGAAAAAGATGAGTAATAAAAATGCGATGTCTGCCATAGACCCCGCATTTACTTCTGGAACTAATTTTGAATGTCTCATAATTATAGTATTTAAATGTTAATGTGCTGATTAAGTCACAAAAACAATACCATAACTATGAGTATATCAAGTTAGTGCGTATATCTATTTGTTCCTTTCCAGATGCCAGAATAAGATGTGTTAAAATCTACAATACGTTTATTACTTAACAAGTTTTGTTGCGTAATAAGATCCAAGCGTCTAGATATTTTAGTTAAAGATTTCATGATTGATAAAAATAATTGATTGATGAAAGTTTTGTTTTTAAAGATGTTACCTACCTGTAACGTCTTTTAGTGTTCCACTGGTTACTTTTAGTTCCTTGTAATGTTCCAGTTAATTGATTGTTGTTTAAAGTTCTCATGATTTTTGATTTTGATTTTGATTGATTGATTGATTGATTGATGAAAGTTTTGTTTTTATAGATGTTACTTATCTATAACGCCTTTTAGTGTTCCATTGGTTACTTTTAGTTCCTTGTAATGTTCCGGTTAATTGATTGTTGTTTAAAGTTCTCATGATTTTTGATTTTGATTGATAAATGATTATTTATTTTTTGATTATACTAGAGAGACGAGCAAAAACAATTTTTGTTACAGTACTATGTATAACAAAGTAGTAATTTAACAAATTTTAACACTTGTATGTAAGTTTAGGGAAGAAATCACTACTTATTATTGATTTTAGGAACAGTTATTGCTAAACTCTTATTAAAATGTTTTTTGTAATAGTTGTATTATTCAAAATAAAATATCTTTGACTAAATTATGACTGTTATTATCATAAAGTAATTTCATGTTGATGAAACCTTATATTTTATTTATTTTTTTGATTTGCTTATCGTTATCTACACAAGCTCAAATAGATAATAGAAAGAAGTCTATAGCTATTCCTGCAATTGTAAGTGATAAGGATTCTTTGGATGCTAGTCCATTGACACCATCAAAACCAATAAAATCTAATGCTTCAGTTGGGTTTAAAAGACCTAAGATTGCTCCGAATCTTGATGCACCAAAAAAGGAATTTTCTATGTTTCCCCAAGAAGAATTTGGTAACCCAGGGGAATTGTACACTAAAAAATTAGATAAGTTAGAAAAAGAACTTTTACCAGAGGGTCATGGTTTATATGCGGGTTTAAAAGAAGACGCATATTGGGGAGATTATTACACTAAATCTGATTACATTCATATTGGGTATAGAGATCACGGACGTATAGATGGTGATTTGTTAAGAGTTATTGTTGATGATGATGTCGTTAAATCTAATGTGTCGTTAACAGGAGGTTTTCAAGGTTTTAAGTTAAAATTGAAAGAGGGTTTAAACAAAATTGAATTTTATGCTGTTAATGAAGGAAGCCTTTTACCCAACACAGCACAATACAGAATAACAGACCAATGGAATAAAGTTATTTCTGGTAAAATATGGGCGCTTTCCAAAGGTGTTAAAGTGACAATTATTATTGTTAAAGAATAATATTTTAATTTTATGAAGCAAATCTCCTTTATTTTGTTTTTAATCTTCTCAATTAAATCTTTTTCTCAGATAAAACGAATTGGGAATGCTAATTGGTTATTGCATAACATTATTATTAATTCTGAACAACACTTAACTCCTATAGCTGCAGATGGAAATCAGGTATATTCAAGTTTTCGTTCAATTTCAGGGAATAATCAATATTTTTCAACTTGGTTTTGTGATTCCACTGGTATAGAACTGGTATACGACTCAAACTCATCTAGTTTTACTTACAGTTCTATTGGAACTACTTTAGGGGGTTGTATACCAGTTGAAGGTGTCAATTTTACTGAAATCAATAATATTCATAACAAGTTTATAGAGCTATTTACAAACAATACTTCTTTCACATATCAGATACAAGAAGAAACCTCAATATCTCCAAAAACATTATCAATATTGGGTAATAATGGGGATTCATTGATATATCATTTGAGTGTTTTATCAACTTCAATTTCAGATAAGTCACAACTAGTTACTACTTACCCGAACCCAGTTGAAAATATTTTATCAATTGTTTCAAATAATAAATTAAGCAACTTCGAAATTCAAATCCATGATATTTTGGGTAAAATCAAAATATCTAAAACATTAAAAAGTTCTGATAATGTTAACGTTGAAAGCTTGTCAAAAGGTGTTTACTTCCTATTAATTAAAGATGAGCTTGGAAACACCGCAACAAAAAAGTTTATAAAAATTTAAGTAATAATCGTTTTAATATTTTGTAGTTCTTCTTCAGAAAAATCTAAATTATCCAAAGCTTTTACATTTTCTTTTAATTGTTTAGAAGAGCTTGCTCCAACTAATACTGATGCTACTTGTGGTTGCCTTAATATCCAAGCAATAGCCATTTGAGACAATTTTTGCCCACGTTCTTGTGCTATATTGTTCAGTTTTTGAATTTTCTCAATATTATCAGCAACAGTTTCTTTATCTAAATACGTCAAGTTTTTAGCAGCACGTGAACCTTCAGGAATTCCGTTTAAGTATTTATCAGTAAGCATACCCTGAGCTAAGGGTGAAAACGCTATACAACCAACTCCATTATTTTCTAAAGTATCTAAAAGTCCATTTTCAATCCAGCGGTCAAACATAGAGTATCTAGCTTGATGCAGGATGAAAGGGGTGTTGGAATGTTTCAAAATCTTAGCAGCTTTTTCAGTGTCTTCTGGATTGTAATTAGAAATCCCAACATATAAAGCTTTCCCTTGGCGAACAATATCGGTTAAAGCTCCCATAGTCTCTTCAAGTGGCGTATCAGGATCTGGTCTATGATGATAAAAAATATCTACATAATCTAAGCCCATACGCTTCAAGCTTTGATCTAAACTAGCTATTAAATACTTTCTGGAACCTAGATTCCCATAAGGCCCAGGCCACATGTCATAACCCGCTTTAGTAGCGATAAAAAGTTCATCTCTATATGATTTGAAATCTGTTTTAAGAATGGTGCCAAAATTTTCTTCAGCAGAACCATAAGGTGGTCCGTAATTATTGGCTAAATCAAAATGCGTAATCCCCAGATCAAAAGCAGTTCTTAAAATATCTCTACCGTTTTGGATGGCATCTATAAAACCGAAATTATGCCATAAACCAATAGATATTGCTGGAAGTAACACGCCACTTTTTCCTGAGCGATTATAAGTCATCGTTTTGTAGCGATTCTCATTTGCTAAATAATGTGTTACTCTTGATTTATCGTTGATTTCCATAATGGTTTTTAATTTACAGTAAATGTATAAATAACTTCTTAGTATTTTAAATAATAAAAAAAGCCATATAATAGAATTATTAAATGGCTTTTCTAATAAAATTTTAAACTTTTAGTTTAATTTCTAATCTCAGCTAATTTGGAAGTTAATTCATCTTTGACAGCTTCGTTATCAGTGCTTAATGGTAGCTGATTTGCGTTTAATAAATTTGGATTTTCTAAAGGATTAGTGCTTAAATTATAGAGTGCTTCAGATCCGTCACTAAAATAAATGTATTTATGGGTTTCATTTCTTATCGTGTAATCATCATTTTCGGTGTAGGTATAGGCACGATTATTTAAAGTAGCGCCATTAAATAAACCTTTAAAACTTTTGCTATCATGGATTTCTGTGGTTCCTGTACCTGCAATATCTGCTATGGTAGCATATAAATCTGTAGTATTAATTAATGCATTCTCAGCAGCATTTGTTCTAGATACCCCATTTCCAGACACTATCATGGGTACATTCACACCACCTTGATAAATACTTCCTTTTACACGTCTAGAATTATATTCTTGAGCAACTTGACCTGGAGTTCCGTTATCACCAATAAAAATAATGATGGTATTTTGTTTTTCTTCTTCGGATAAAGTGTTTATCAACCTGCCCATTTCTGTATCTAAAGCCTCTAGGGCTGCCAGATAATAAGGTAGCGGATTATTATCAATACTTGCTTGATCTGACGGTAAATTGCTTTGTGAGTGTAAGTTGTTTGGGGGTAAATGAAAAGGGGTATGCGGTGCATTATAAGCTAACCATAAAAACCATGGTTTTGTTTGTTGGTTAACCCAATCAATAGCTAAATCTGTGAATTTAGACGTTGTATAATCTGTTGATGTGGTTGTAGAGCCATTAATATTTAATGTCCAGTTTGTATAAGACCTAACGCCACCTCCAATGAAACCTGCAAAATAATCGACTCCCATATCATTTGGATGATTGGCGTCTCTGGATAAATGCCACTTCCCAATTACGGCATTAGCATATTCTTCATTTTTATTTAAATCTAAATATTTCTGTAATGATACTTCGGTAGTTGATAGTGGGTCATCAACTTCTAACACACCTGTTCTAAGTCCGTATTTCCCAGTAATTATGCCCGCTCTTGTTGGTGTGCATGTAGGGTTAGACCATAGGTTATTAAACTTAACTCCAGAATTTATTAAACTTTGGAGATTTGGCATATTGGGTTTTATACTACCAATATCATAGCCAGGGCATGCATCAAGTCCCATATCGTCAGCAATTACTAAAAGAATATTAGGGGAGGTGCTTGGGTTTTCATTTTCCTCCATTTCTTCCTCCATTTCTGTAGTGTTTTCAGAATTACTACTGCAACCTATTAAGGTTAGCAAGTATAAGGTTAAGTAAAGTAAGTTTTTCATCAATTATTTTTTTAAGTTCAAAATGTATTGATAGCATTTATATACTGTAAACATTTTTATTTGAGCTTACTTCTTAGTATTAAAAGATTTGTAGCTCAATAGTTTAGATGATTAAAATAAAATAAACTTGTCCCAAAGATGAAAAGATTTTTTTAAGTCTGTTAATATTCCTTTAATAATTTCAAGTTAAACATGCTTGCTAAACCCTTTAAAGATGTTATTTTTGCACGTTGCTAAATTTAAAGTATGTCGGTTACAAATACAGAATTAGAGTTAGAAGAAAGAAAAGAGGGCAAAGATTTATATAGTTATCAAAAAGGTGCGATTGATAAAATTTTCACAGCTTTTGAAGAATCTCCTAAAGATTACCATTTATTATATCAATTACCCACAGGAGGTGGTAAAACAGTTATTTTTTCTGAAATAGTAAGACAATATTTAAAACACCATAAAAAGAAAGTTTTGGTGATGACCCACCGAATTGAATTATGTAAGCAAACCTCAAATATGCTTACAGAGTTTGGTGTTCACAATAAGGTAGTAGATAGTAAAGCAGATTTAAGCGATCAAGCAGATTATAGTTGTTTTGTAGCTATGGTTGAAACCTTAAACAATCGTTTAAATGATGATAAACTAGATATTTCTGATATTGGATTAGTAATTATTGATGAAGCACACTATAACTCCTTTACTAAATTATTTAAGTTTTTTAGTCAGTCGTTTATTTTAGGTGTTACTGCAACACCTTTAAGTTCTAGTATTGAATTACCAATGACTGATAATTATGATGAATTAATTGTTGGAGAAAGTATAGAATCACTTATAGAAAATGGATTTTTAGCACGAGCTGAAATGTTTACATATAATGTAGGTTTAACTTCTTTAGTAGTTGGCGCTAATGGTGATTACACTGTTAAATCATCAGAAGACTTATATACAGATAACGATATGTTATCTAAGTTGTTACAGGCTTACGAAGAACGTTCTAAAGACAAAAAAACATTAATATTTAATAACGGTATTAATACCTCTTTACACGTGTATGATACGTTTAGAAGAGCTGGCTACCCAGTAGCGCATTTAGATAATACTAATACCAAAAAGGAACGAGCTTTAATCTTGCAATGGTTTAAAAAGACCCCAGGTGCAATTTTAACATCGGTAAGTATTTTAACAACTGGGTTTGATGAGCCAACCGTAGAAAGTATTATTTTAAACAGAGCTACAAAATCTTTAACGCTTTACTATCAAATGATTGGTCGTGGGTCACGTATTTTAAAGGACAAAAAATCATTTACGGTTGTAGATTTAGGTAATAACTTCCATAGGTTTGGACCTTGGGGTGATAATTTAGATTGGCAACGCATATTTAAATCGCCAACCTATTATCTGGATGCTATTTTAAGTGATGAAGAGCTTGAAAGCAATTTTAGATATGAAATGCCTGATGCTTTAAGAGCAGAATTTGCTAAATCTGAAGATGTGCATTTTGATGTTCAGAAAACCTATGTGGATTCTATTAGAGGCGGTGAGTCTTCAAAAGTAGTTTTAGAACGCTCGATAGAGCAGCACGCTAAAATTTGTATTGAAAACAGCGAAGATGTTTATGATGCCTTAGCTTTAGCAAAACAACTTGGTGATGATATAGACTTTAGAATACAGCGTTACACCAAGTGTATTAGTAAAAGTACTTATAATTTTGTGGAGTGGTTAAAAGGCGACTACAGAAAGAAACTAAACTCGTATTTGCGTCAGAATTTTGATGACGTTTTTGAGCAGATTCATGGATATCCGCCTGAGGATTAATCAGTTGTTTTATTGGTTTTTACTGAAAATGTTTAGGTTTTCTACTATTTGTGGTTTTTATTTATTTGATTTTTTTTATAAGAAATGATAATTTCGTTTGATGAGTGGTGAAAAGCTTTGAAGTGATTTTTATCAGAGCATTTTGCATCACACTGAAAACGAAAATCAATACAAAACGGGATAGCCGAAAACCGACTAAAGTAGGCACTAAATAATCAGAATTATGAAAAAAATAATTAACCGGCTGACTTTACTTACTACACTTTTTGTATTGGCTTTTATTTTCCAGAGCTGCGAACAAAAACAACAGGAAGAAACTAAAGAAGTGATAGTTAAATCTGATAAACCAGAATATTTCCTATTGCGCCCTGATGTAGAAAAGGCTTACGGATATTCTCATGCTGTGAAAATTGGAAATAGTATTAAAATTTCTGGAGCAGTAAGTATGGACGATAATGGAAACCCAACTGCTATTGGTGATATAGAACAGCAGATAAAAAACTGTTATGCTGATTTGGGAAAAATATTAAAACATTTTGGTTGCACATTTGATGATGTAGTAAAAGAAGATATTTTTACAACTGATATGCCACAAATGCTTGAAAAATCTGCATATAGATCTGAAATTTACAAAAAGGGATTTCCAACTGGCACTTGGCTTGAAGTTAAGGGATTAGCCTTACCTGAATTTATGGTAGAAATTGAACTTGAAGTCCATAAGCCTGAATAATAGTACTTATGTACGATAATGGTTTTAAGTAATTATTTGTTATTATTTACTTCTGAAAATCATCATGAATTTTTAGTTTGTATTAGCAAAATTGGGTGCTTAAAAATTTAAAGAAACTAGTTAGACAGCACAAATATTTCCTTATATAACCAAACCTTAGCAAACAGACTCGCGTTAGGGATTGCAGAGGAAAGCCCACAGCTTTTGCGCCTTAGCGCAGAAGCGAGGACTTGCAACGGAAAGCCCGACCCTTGTGGTAACGCCCAAATACTAATTGGGTATTATAACTTATTATTTTGCTGAAAGGCTATTAATGGCTTGATTATTATAGCATCAGGAATATTAGATGTATCTTTACAATCTACTAATTTATAAAACACACAGTACACTTTAAACTATGGCAAAATCTCAAGTTACATTTAACAAAATTGAAAAAGAAAAAAAACGCTTAAAGAAAAGAGAAGAAAAACTTAAGAAGAAAGAGGCTCGAAAAGCAGAAAAGGAAGCAAATGGTACAACTGGTATTCAGTTTGCGTATGTAGATTTTAATGGAAATTTAACTGACACGCCACCAGATCCGGCAATGCGTGAAAAAGTTGAGGCTGAGAGTATTGAGCTTGGTATTCCAAAGAAAGAGGATAGAGAAGTGGAGGAGCCAGTTGATAAAGAAGGGAAAGTATCTTTCTTTGATCACTCTAAAGGTTTTGGGTTTATTATTGATAGTATAAACCAAGAAAAATATTTTGTACATGTTAGCGGATTGCTTGAAGATATTGAGGAAAATGATAAAGTAACTTACGAGTTAGAACGTGGAATGAAAGGCATGAACGCTGTTAGAGTTAAGAAAATTTAAATTTTATCTGGTGTTATAGCCGGAGACTTTATACTAAAAGGTTATTATGAATGTATCGCGAAAAACGGTTCTTATCATTTTAGCCTTTTTTGCTATTTATGTTATTTGGGGTTCTACCTATATGCTTAATAAAATTGCGGTTTCGCAATTATCTCCATTTTTTCTTGCTGCTATTAGATTTATTGTTGCCAGCATCCTTATTTTTATAATTGCTAAATCTTTAGGTATTAGTCTTTCCATTTCAAGAAAGCAGCTATTTAATACTATAATTGCTGGATTTTTGTTTTTAACACTTGGTAATGGTTTGGCGGTATTAGCTTTAATGTACGTAGATAGTAGTTTTGCTGCGTTACAAATTTCTGCTCAACCCTTAGTCATATTAATTATGATGCGCTTGTTTCTTGGTAAGCGAATAAAAGCAATGTCTTATATAGGTGTAGTTTTAGGATTTATTGGTATATTTCTTTTGGTTAGCCAAAAAGAAATCATTACTAAAGAGGGGCAAATATTAGGGATTGTTTTAATATTTACTTGTATGTTAAGTTGGGCTTATGGTAGTATTTTTGTTGGAAATGCTGATTTACCTAAAAATCATTTTGTAAATACTAGTTACCAAATGTTTACTGGTGGTATATTGCTTGCTATTATTAGTTTATGCTTAAATGAGCCTTGGTTGATGCCAAACGAATGGCAGGAAGATGTTTTATGGTCTATGCTTGGTCTTATTGTTTTTGGTGGTATTATTGCTTTTACATCGTTTAATTACCTTTTAAAAGAAGTCTCTCCAGAAAAAGTAGCAACAAATACTTATGTAAACCCCATAATAGCTTTACTATTGGGCTGGTGGGTTTTAGATGAACATATTACACTGCAATCTATAATTGCAGCTTTTATTTTATTAACAGGAGTGTATTTTATAAATACAAAACGCCCTTTTAAACTCAAAAGAATTGCACGTTAAACAGGCTATTAAATTTATGCTTATTAGTACCATGGCGTTCGCATGTATGAACGCTATTGTTAAAGATTTGGTTCATATGAGTGCTTTTCAAATTGTGTTTTTTAGGTCAGTTAGTTCGTTGTTTTTTACATTTGGTTATTTACTTAAGAACAATATTTCCATTTTTGGTAATCAAAGAAAACTTTTGGTTTTAAGAGGTTTAGTAGGTGTAACCTCTATGAGTTTATTTTTTATGTCTACTAAGTATTTACCTATTGGTACAGCTGTTTCTTTACGTTATATGGCACCAATATTTGCAGCTGTTTTTGCTATAATTTTTCTTAAAGAACGCATCAAACCTTTACAATGGATATTCTTTGTTTTGGCCTTTGCAGGGGTGTTAGTGCTAAAAGGGTTTGATACAGATTTAAATGGTTATGGACTTGTTTTAATTTTTATTTCTGCAGTTTTTAGTGGATTGGTGTATATAGTTATCAGTAAAATAGGCAAAGGCGATCACCCTGTAGTGGTTGTAAACTATTTTATGGTTATTGCTACCGTTTTAGGAGGTGTTTTGTCTATTAATAATTGGGTTACTCCAGTTGGTACGGAATGGTTAATGCTTATAGCGTTAGGATTGTTTGGTTATTTCGGGCAAGTGTATATGACTAAAGCTTTCCAAATAGCCGCTACCAATCAAGTTGCTCCATTAAAATATCTTGAGGTTATTTTCACATTACTTTTAGGAGTGTCTTTATTTAATGAAGTTTATACGCTTTATAGTCTATTAGGTATTGCTATGATTGTATTAGGCCTTGTTTTAAATGCTTTATATAAAGGCAAAAAATAATATGATTCTTTAAAATATAACCCTATTATAATTTGTAGTTTTGCATCGGTTTAGTAAAAAGGAGTCTTTTAATGAATTTTAAAGTTCGTATTAATAGAATAAGAAGGAGGGTTATGCGCAGCATTACCAAGAACATTGGTAGTTCTTATACTGAACCTAAAAAGGGTGATATTGATATTTCCGAAATAAAAAAAGTTCTAATTATAAGACCAAATCACAGATTGGGAAATCAACTGCTACTTACACCTTTAATACAAGAAGTTATAAATACCTTTCCTAATTGTGAAATTGATTTATTTGTAAAGGGTGGTGTGGCGCATCCCGTTTTTGAAAATTATAATGAAATACATACCATTATAAAACTTCCAAGAAAGCCTTTTGAAAACTTGTATAAATATGCAAAAAGTTGGATTTCTATTAAACGTAAAACTTACGATTTAGTGATTAATGCCGATAAAAATTCTTCTTCAGGGAAGTTATTAACACAATTAGCCAAAGCGAAAATTAAAGTTTTTGGTGAACTTGATGCTTCCATTCCTGCTAAGTATCAGGATTACGAGCATATTTCAAAATATCCGATTTATAATTTAAGACACTATTTGTCGAAATTAGGGTTTGAAAATACCGCTACTAACGTCCCTTTGCTTGATATCAAATTAAGTGACACTGAAATAGTTAATGGAAACAATATTTTAAAAGATATTATTAAAAATAATAAAAAAACCATTTGTATATACACTAATGCTACAGGTGCTAAATGTTATTCTGAAGATTGGTGGAGTAAAGTTTATTCTAGATTACTTAGCGATTATCCAGAATATAATGTTATCGAAATGCTACCAATAGAAAATATTTCAAAAATCAATTTTAAAGCACCGCATTTTTATAGTAAGGATATTCGTGAAATGGCAGCTATCATTAGAAACACTGATATTTTTATTTCCGCAGATAATGGTGTTATGCATTTAGCAAGCGCATCTTTAACGCCCGTTGTTGGCTTCTTTTCAAGAACCAAAACAAGTATTTACGGTTCATATGGCAATGGTAGTGTTGCTTTAAACACTAAGGAAACTGATATTGACGATTGGTTTGGAGCTATAGCTAAAATTCTAAAATAGTTATAGGCGCAATATAAAAATTAGATGTCTTTGTGTTTTATATAATATGAATAGTCAAAATAAGTTTTCGCTAATAAGGCCTAATAAATTTCCTTTTTTTTATGGGTATGTTATAGTATTTATTGGAAGTATAGGTGTTTTGGCTAGTATCCCTGGTCAAACTGTTGGTGTTTCAATCTTTACAGACCCGGTTAAAGATGCTTTAGGTTTAAGTAGGAATCAATTTAGTACAGCTTATATGTTTGGTACGCTATTGAGTGCTTTTTTTGTTTCAAAAGCTGGAGTTTTGTTCGATAAATATGGTGCTAGGTATGTTGCTTTCTTTTCAGCATTTTTTCTTGCTATAGCTTTACTTATATGCTCTTATTCTGTTGCTATTAGTCAAAGTATAAAAGGTTTGGTGGTTTTGGAGTCATGGATTATACCTTTTGTGGTAATAACAATTTTATTTTTTGCAATTCGTTTTTTTGGACAAGGAGTATTGACCATGTCTTCAAGAAACATGATTATGATGTGGTTTGATAAAAATAGAGGGAAAGTTAATGCTGTGAGCAGCATTACTGTATCCCTTGGTTTTTCTGGAGCTCCCATATTTATAAGCTATTTAATTGACAATTATGGGTGGGAACAATCATGGCAAATTCTAGCCATTTGTTTAGTGGTTTTTAGTGTTCTAGTCATTCAATTATATCGAAATAACCCAGAAGACTTTGGACTTATACCCGACGGCGCTTTGTTAGAGAATAAGAAAAACAAAGTTCATCAAGCTGAAAAACATTTTACACTTCAGCAAGCTAAAAAAACAAGAGCTTTTTGGGCAATTGGTTTAGCTTTAGCATATCATAGTTTTTTTACAACAGGTTTTACGTTTCATGTGGTATCTGTTTTTGCAAGTCAAGATTATTCTAAATCTCAGGCTATAGCCGTATTTCTACCAATTTCAATTATAGCAATTATTGTTTCTATAGCATGTAATGTTTTAAGTGATTATATAAAGCATATCATTTATCTGTATGCTATGCTATTTGCAGGTGTCATAGCCTCAATAGGGCTGTTTTTTTTAGCAGATAGTATAGGGGTTTATATGCTAATTTTTGGTCTAGGTGTTTACAGCGGTTTATTTGCAGTTGTAAATGCAGTAACATGGCCTAGGTATTTTGGGAGAAAGCACTTAGGAGCCATAACCGGAAAAGCCATGAGTTTTATGGTAATAGCCAGTGCAATTGCTCCGAGTTTATTTAGTTATTGCTTTACAACCTTTGGGTCTTATGGGTATATAAGTTATATCACTTTAGCCTTTTTGTTATTTCTACTTATTGCGACTTTAAGTGTTAAAAACCCACAAGAATTTTAATTTTTTTTGAATTTTTAACTCAAAAATTAATCTTTTAACATTGTTTTAGGGGCTGTATACATTGATATTTACTAAATTGAAAGAGTAAATAGTCAGTTTCTTATTATATGAAAACGTATCTCTCCATAGTGTATATACTTTTTATTCTAGTGTTATCATGTAAATCAGCAAACTCATATTCTGATGAACAAATTAAGCGTTTAGAAACTTTAATAGAAAGCAAAAGTTACACGATAGAATCCGATTGGGCACGACCACAAGTTACTTATGCAATGCAACAAGTCCTAAATTCTGGTATTCTTCCTCCAGGAAGCGGTTCTGGCGCTATAAGCTTAATAGGCAATGCCAATTTTTTAACCATTTCAGGGGATAGTATAAATGCATATTTGCCTTATTTTGGAGAACGTCAAATGCCCACTGGCTATGGTGGAAGTGATAGCGCCATACAATTAAAAGGCAAATTAAAGGATTACACTTTTGAAATAGAAAAAAATAATAGCTATCTCATTTTGTTTGATGCGCAAAATGAAACAGAAAATTTTAATATTTCTATAGTTCTATTTCCAAACCGAAAAAGTGAAATTAGAGTTAATAGCGCTTCTAGGTTTCCTATTTCTTATTCAGGCGAGGTTTTGTCTGTTAAAACCAATAAAACAACTATTTGAATAGGATAATGACTTTAATAGTCATTCCATTTATCGGTGAAATTTACCATTCATTTTGGCTTTCGTTCAATGAACGATGAATTTTGTATTAACTCGATTTTTTAAACCCAACAAAAAACTAGTTACTTAATTTTGAGGTAGTTAAAAAACACCCCAAATGAAAAACCTATTTAAATTACTAAGCTTTATACTAATTCTTTCCTGCTGTAATTTTCTTTCTGGTCAGGAGAATAATGATATTTCAGAGGACATTCCAAAGAATTTCAAAAAACGTAGTCCTATTTACGATTATTCTGAAAAGCAACTTAACAACGTAGATACTATTCCTGATTTTGCTTCAAACTCTCAAAAATTAAAAGTTTCAGGCACCATTTATGAAAGTGATGGTGTTACGCCTGCTCAAAATGTATTGCTATTCATTCACCATACTGACGAAAATGGAGATTTTGAATTAAAAAAACAAAATAAAAAACGTTATGTGCGTCACAGAGGTTGGGTGAAAACTGATGCTGATGGAAAATATACATTTTACACGTTTGTTCCTGGTAAATACGTTTATGGTAATGAATTAACTCAAATTCTTCCTATTGTAAAAGAACCAAACAAACCAGAGTATAAAATTGAAACTTTCCTTTTTGATAATGACCCTCTTTTAACTGGAAAATGCCGCAAAAAAGTAGAAGAGACTAATCCAAAAAGAATTTTAACGCTAAAATTAAATAAGGAAGAAGGACTTTTTGAAGCTAAAAGAGATATTGTTTTAGGTAAAGAAGAGACAACTTCATATTAGAGAGCATCAAAACATATTTTTAGGTTAAAATTGTACATACATTAGATAATTATAATGCACAATAATTTCACATTAATTTTAACTTTGTATTCTAATTTATTAAATGAAACATAAAGTAATTGATTGTTAAATCGCTAAAAAGAAACATTTAATATTTAAGAATATAAAAAACTCCTATTTTAAATAGGAGTTTTTTTTTGGTTTTATTTTAATTAAAATCTAAGGTTTTTGGAACTATAATTACTATGATCTGCAATTATGTCAAATATCGCCCAAAAGCGCTATTTCGCTAATTGTTGTAAAATGTAATATAATGTTCTGCGTTATGTAACTTGAGCTTTGGTTAAAAGCGAAAGTTGTTACTACAGTATCTTTAAAAAATTTATTCTCAAAAGTTTCTTCTGCGATGTTAATGGAACACTTTTTATGCGACGACGTAGGAGAGAAGTGTAATGTGTGTGAAATGGTTTATTAATCAATGACTTCAAGTTTATAACTAGCTCCGTGTATATTGACGATATTTATCGAGTTATCGTTTTAAAACCACTTTCGTATTTTAGAAATAAAGGCATCTAAACTTCTACCGACAACAACCCCATTATCTTCCCAAACTTCTTTTGTAAGCTGTTCTCGTTTGACAATTACATTTTGATTCTGAATAAAAATTTTAAGTATTTGAGATTCTTTAAGAGTTAATTTAAATTCTAAATTGTTACGTACCATCTTATTTTGATTTTCATAGAACTTATAAGTCCCAAATATTAAATAATCTGTATGTTTTACTGAATTATTGGTAGTTGTTTTCTTGTTTTTTCTTAAAAGTAAAGCAAGACTAATTAATACTAGTAATAAGATTATTGAACCTATGTAATGGAATCCTGATGCTACTGAAATAGCAACAGCTTCTTTCGATTCTGACATAATGGTTTGGGATATAAATGGAAAATTCAAGTATTCAGTTCCTACCGATGAACAGCGGATAGTTGATGTAAAATGGAAAAATCAAAAACCTTATGCCAATAATATTGAAGATGTAGAAACTGATTATCCAGTGAAAGTATATCTGAAAACAAACAATAATAAATTAGAATTAATTGCTCTTAATAACAATCGTTTTGCACTCATTGATACTCTAGGAAATTTAATCAGAGGAGATAAAAAGGATTTTGTTAGAGTAATAGATGACGGTAATGGCTTTACAAAAATAGAGCAATTAAATGTAGAGCATTGACCATGGATTGTGCTAATTTAACCTCTTAAAATTTTTAGATATAGCACTAGAAAAGTGAAACGTACCCAATAGGTTAAAAGTAGGAATCGTTAAAATATCACCTCCCAAAATCACATTCTAGATTTCTCATTATCTGCACCAGATTTACCTTTAGCTTCTTTTACTTTTTTATTTCCAAAAGGGTACGTATAGCTAACTCTAAAAATGCGCGAGAAACCAGATTCAGGGCTATAGGTTCCATTAAAAACATCGCCAAATGCTTCGCGAGTTAGTGTCCCAATTTTAAAATTAATATCCAAACTCTCAAAAATATCAGCTACCGCAAATTGCAAACTACTACCGTTTTTAAATTCTTTTTTCAACCCTGCATTTATAACCCCAAAACCTTCGTTTCTACTACTTCCATTAAAATGACGAGAGTTATACCAGCCCGATACTTCTACTGAAAAATTTGCAGGCAATAACAAGGTTTGACTTCCATTAAAATTATAATGTAAATAATTTTGGGTGATGCGCTCATCGGTATGTAAAATTCGAAACCTTCTAACACCCAAAGTACCATTAACATTAATATTCCACCAATGAAAAATACGAATTGGAATATTAGTTTGTACATCTATATTCTGTTGGTATTCCATATTTACAGGAGCTATGACTGCTACATTACTTTGTGCATTTCGGGTTATTTGAAAGCGTGCGATTGGGTTATTTTCATTAGAGGCCAATAGGGAGATACTAAAAGATTTATTGTTGTAGGTTATACTAATATTATCGGTTATGGCAGGCAGCAGTTGTGGATTTCCACTAAATACCGAAGTTGGGCCGTTATAAACTAAAAAGGAGGCTAGTTCGGAATAATTAGGTCGTGTAATACGCTTGTTGTAAGCAAAATTTAGAGCCGTAGTATCAGAAAAAGAATGCGTGATAAAGAATGAAGGAAATAATTTCCCAAAACTACGATCTAGTGTACTAGTGCCAAACGCTTGATCCCAATACTCATAACGCAAGCCAAGCTGCATTTTCAATGTTTCAGTAAAGCTGTAATCACTCAATACATAAGCCGCTCCTATGGTTTCGGTATTTTCAATTGTACTTATAAACCTATCGTCTGTCACAAAATTTTCGCCTTGCAGAATTTCAATACGGGCATCATTAACGGTTTTAGATAATGACCCTTTTATACCACCTTCTACAGATGTATTTTCATTAATGGTATGCTTATAGTCTAATTTTAGTACACCAACATTAATATCGGTTTTATTAAAACCACGGTTTCCATTAGTATAAATTTCATTTTGGGGCTGAAAAGCCTCTCCATTTTCATCAAAATATTGACTATTTACTTGGTTGGGGGTTTCACTATTGTAATTAATATAATCTCCTGTTATGTTAAAACTATTGTGCTCACCAACCTTTTCAAAATACATGGAAGAGGTTAAATTCTTTAAATTTCCATGGCCGTTTAGACGTATTTGGGCTTCTAAAAAAGGGTCAGTCGTAAAATCGTATAATCCTAAATTACGAGTCCTAACAAGGGGGGACGATTTATTAAACACTACGGTAGCCCCAAGTGAAGCCCCCTTATAAAGTTGGTATTCATATCCTAAATTAAGATTATGATTTCGGTTTGTTTGTTGGGTGCTACTAGTAAAATCAATATTTGTACGCCCTCCTAAAACGGGTATTTCAGTTAGTCCAACCCCTCTAAACCCGCTATATGTCTCATCATAAGAGAAGTTATAGCTACCAAATAACGTAGCATGTTCTCCACCATAATTAAGAGAGAGTCCCGTTGTTTGCTTGGGGCCTTCACCATAACCTGCACTTAAGTTAATATTAGCCCGAATGCCCAAAGTCTCATTTTTAATCGTTACAATATTTATGATACCTGCATTGCCATCCACATCATATCTCGCTGATGGATTGGTTAACAGTTCTATCTTTTCAATGTTATCTGCACTCATACCATTAAGCATAGCTATCAAATCTGCTGTAGGGATACGCTGAGCCTTTCCGTTTATCATAACCAGAGTACCACTTTTACCATTTAAAGAAAACGTATTGTTGTATGGGTCCAAAATAACACCTGGCGAGCGTTCTAATACTTGTAAAGCGGTACTGCCTTGCGTCATTACACTTGCCTGCACATTAATAACGCTACCTTCTTGAGTACGTTGAATCAATTTTTGCTGCCCTCGTATTAAAACACCATCTAGCTCTGTTACGTCTTCGACTAAAAGAATAGGAGGAAAGTTGTGTTGATAGGGAAGAGAGCTCACAACAAATAATTCGGACACCCAAGTTTTATAAGTCAATAGGCTAATTTGGACTGTAAATTCGCCTTCTGTTGGAATATCGAGTTTAAATTTACCATCTTCATCACTAATAACTCCTGTTAAGAACTGGGTTTTATCCTTAGGGTGTAAGGTTATATTTGCATATGCAATGCCAACACCTTTCTCATCTATAATGGTTCCCGTAATTTGTGATGATGCATTAAACGCAAATCCAAATACAGCTAAAATACTTATAAGTTGTAACTTCATTTTATTGATTTTAGGTGTAAGTAATAGCTATCTTATAAATAATGAAAAAGAGATTGATGAGTGGTTGCATTATCATTACATAGAGGGATTATATCTCAAATAATTTATAAATAGTACCAAAATCAAGCTATAATTACCTGTGGTCAATAAAATGTAACATGACAGCAAGTTTTTCAAGTATGCATTTGATAAAAATATAGTGCTATTGTATCTTGCTAGATACTATGTTATACCGCTTATGGAAGTCGTTAATAAAAACAGTGTATTATCTTTTATAGAACGTTACAAGTTACATCATATCCTTTTTTGGGCGTGCTATCATTTTGTATGGTGGACTGTGCATACCGGAAATCCTAGTGATGTTTTAGAAAGTTTTAAAGCCCCTCATAGTGTTATAAAATATCTGGGGTATGTTATTTATCAGGCCATAGGAATCTATTTCTGTCTTTATGTACTTATGCCCAAGTATCTTATAAAAGGAAAATACTTTAAGTTTTTCACATATGTTATTCTTATAATTTTTGCTATGGCTGTATTAATTAGTGCTAATTATTTTTTTGCGGCCTCTTTTTCTAATCGCTCAGCCTACGCACTTTTTAAAATAAATCCAGCAACACCAGTTACAATTTTTAAGAAAAGTGCATTGCCATCATCTATATCTGCAATGACATTGGGAATGAGTATCAAACTTGCCAAAAACTGGATTGCTTCTCAAAAGCGACAGCAATTATTGGAAAAAGAAAAATTAGAGACGGAGCTAAAGTTTTTAAAATCACAGTTCAACCCTCATTTTTTGTTCAATACCATTAATAGCATATTTGTATTGATTCATAAAAACCCAGAAATGGCATCGGAATCCTTAGTAAAGTTTTCAAGTTTATTACGCTATCAATTATATGAGTGTAATAGCACTTATATTCCTTTAAAGAATGAATTGGCTTATATTGAAAGTTTCATTGAATTGGAAAATCTTCGCCAAAATGATAATTTTGATTTAGAACTTAAGCTTCCTAAATTGTTGGAGGATACACCAATTATTGCTCCTTTTGTTTTAATACCTTTCATAGAAAATGCTTTCAAACATCTATCAGAAGACGCTGCGCAAAAAAAATGGATCGCACTCCGTGTTTCCGTTGAGAAAGAACAATTGTATTTTGAACTGAGTAATAGTGCTAATTTTGAAATACAGCATCATATGCCAGAAGGTATTTCATATAGTGGGCTAGGTCTTAAAAACGTAAAACGTAGATTACAACTAGTCTATAAAGACGCACATTCGGTAATCATTAAAAAAAGTAAGGATACATATACTGTGAAATTACAACTTACACTGGCAAAAGAAGTAATGGAGTCACTAAAAAAAATATCTGTATGATGAGATGTATAGTCATAGATGATGAACCACTTGCAAGAGAATGTATTACCAATTATATTGATCAAATAGATACTCTTACTTGCGTTGGCACAGGTATTTCTGCGTTGGATATTCCACGTTTCCTAGAAGAGACCGAAGTAGATCTTTTATTTTTAGATGTGCAAATGCCTTTAATGAATGGTTTAGAGTATTTAAAATCAAACCCTAATCCTCCATTAACTATTTTAACAACGGCCTTTCCCAATTATGCAGTTGACGGTTTTAATCTTAATGTTTTAGACTATTTACTTAAGCCAATTTCTTTTAATCGCTTTTTTGCTGCCGTAACCAAGGCTAAGCGACAACATCAATTACTACAAAACAATGAAAAACCATGGATTAAAAAAGGAGAGCCTAATTGTTTCTTTATTAAATGCGATGGCAAGCTGGAGAAAATTTACCATGATGATATTCTCTTCGTAAAAGCCATGCAAAACTATGTGATTGTTCAAACAACCAAAAGAAAATATGTAAGCCTACTATTTTTAAAGAACGTACAAGAAAATTTAAATTCCGATGTGTTTATGAGAGTTCACAAATCCTATATTGTAGCTTTAAATAAAATAGAAGGTATCACGCAACACGAATTACAAATAGCATCTTATAAAATTCCTTTAAGTAGAAATTACCGCAAAGAAGTAATCCCAAGAATTGTTGGGGATAACTTATGGAATAAAGAAGGGTAATTATATAATAAATGATGATAATTTATAATTACATATTTTCTTCTGTACGATAACAATAAAATTAGTTTTTTTAATTTCACAAAGACACTTTTCTATAACTTCTGATTATATTTTTTTTGAATTATAATGTTCTGCGTTATGTAACTTGAGCTTTGGTTAAAAGCGAAAAGTCTATCATAGTTTCTTTAAAAAATTTAATCAAAAAGTTTCTTTACGATGTTAATGGAACACTTATTATGCGACGACGCAGGAGGAAAGTATAATGTGTGTGGAATGACTTTATTAGTATTATTTTTATTATTAACAATTAAACAATCAAAATATTTAGATAGTTTTTTTTAATAAAGAGATGTAAATAACCTAGGTTATTCTTATATAGAATTCAAACCAAAATGATTATTATAAAATTATTCTAATTGATAATGATGTAATTTAGAATCATCAAAAAACAATAACTGGTCGTTTTTTATTAAAATGCGAACACTAGATATTCTCTTTTTTGGAGAGACATACTTGAACATTGAATTCATCTCCGAATTATAGATTGTTAAAATTTTACCACCTCTAAACGTAACTAGGTTATCAAATGTTGATACTGAAGTGTTTTTCTCTTTAAACGTACCGTCTAACTTGGAAAAAAACAAATATTCTTGAAGAGGTTTTAACTCAGAATTATAAAAAGAAACTTTCACTTCATCTGAACTCTTTTTTTGAGAAGTCTTATAAGCCACCACAATATTATCATCAAATTGAGTATAATCTAAAATCATGCTTGTTCTAGCAGGACTAGTACTCAAGGAAATTTCTGCTAGTTGATTATCTCTATCTATTTTAAAAGATTTTATTATACCTTCCATTTTAGGTTTACCAGTTTTTTTGTGATTTTTGTTTTTTTGGGTAATAGCTTCAAATCGATACTCTGAAATATGTTTTTTCATTTTTTTAGTAAAGTCAGACCAACTTCCTTCTAAAGACGTTTTATTTACAAATTCTCCTTTAAGATCATATGTTAAAACACTTTTTCCATATTGAATAAATATAGCTCTATTGTTTATAGTATAGTTATTAATAGATTTAAATAGGACTGCTCCAAGATGTTCATGACGTTTAAAAAATTCTATTTCACCATTTGTGTCATATTTTATTAATAGTATTTCAGCTTTTTCTAACCATTCAGCCCCAGGACCCTTCGCTGTAACTCGATACCCTTTAGATAAACTTAACGCATCACTTTTTTTACCTTTATATGACAAAATTTGCCCAATGGCTAAATAACCATTATCGGATGTATTAATTACGTCAATTAAATAACAATCTCGATTAGTCTCTTTTAATTGTTTTATACTTTTAGAAACACCACTATAACTATACGACTGAATTTCTAAAGAACTATATTTTTCATATCGTCCATTTTTGTCTGGGACTTTATTAGTAATGTTATGATATTGGTATCCAAACACAATACCAGTATTTTCCCCAAAAAAACTTTTATATGACCACAGAATATTTTTATTTAATGTTTTAAGTTGAATTCGTTTACCATTCTCTATTTTTTCTAAACTATATGTATTGTATTCTTCAGAGTTTGGGTCAGAGGGAGAAATAGACTTTATATAAGATAGCTCATTGCTATTACTTAAACCGAAACTTACAATTCCGCCTTTAACATAAATTGGTTCATATTTTTTGTTAAAGGTTTTTTCTTGTGCATTACATATAAATAAGGAGGCAATACAAAGATTGAAAAATATTAGTGTTATTTTCATAATATGCGTGATTTAAAATTTAGGTAAATCCATAATACATCTACAATTCATCTGATAGTTAGCTGCAGGTTCTGAACCGTTGGTTGGAAATTTTTGCAGTTTTGCATTTTGAATCATAGGATTATTTGATGATATCGGAACTTTTCCATAAAGCTTGCGTATAGAAATATAACTAACTCCAATTAAATTTGCTGATTCATTACTAGAATAACTTGAAGACCAGAAATAAGCTCCATTCTTAAATCTCAAATCTTGACAATCTGAATTTGTACCAGAATCTTTTCTAATATAACCTCCAGTATCTGGATTAATACGACCCGATTCTTTTGGGTCGGCTTTAATAATATCTATTGCCTTTTGCCACTCCTCATTGTTTGGTAACCTCCAACCTTTAGGGCAAATTCCTTGATTATTATCCAAATTATTATTCATAACAGAATACCAGTTATAATAATACCCTAGCTCTTTTCTAACTTCTTTTGAACCATCCTTTTTACAATCAGTTCGATGAATGGCTCCATTAGTTTTAAATTTTAAATTGGTAGACATCCAAATTAGATCACCCATCTTGGATGTATAATACTTGTTATTATCTCTAGGATCAATAAATATTCTTCTATTTCGTGCAATATCAGATATTATTTTTAGATCTCTAAACTCTGAATCCATCGCTATTAATTTTTCAATATAGATAGAGGCGAGATAACTTGCTCGAAATTGATCGAGAGTTATATGTGTCGGTTGATTATTGTTCTCTTTATTTCCAGACAACTTATCATAAACAGCTTTTAATTTTGCTTTTTCAGCAGGGTCATCAATTTTTTCCAATTCTTCGATTGCCTTCTCCTTATCAAAACTAATTTTCATTCTAGAAATTTTAGGATTTCCAGATGCATCCCGAGGAAAACTATTATACTCCTTTTTTTCTATTTCTTCAAGCTCTTTAGTATTGTAGTCATTTAACAATAGTGTCTCTAGTACAAAATCGTAGTACGCATCTTGTAGTTTGGTTTTTGTACTAGAAAAGATATTAGATATAACTTGTTTAGATGAATATAATTTGGCTTCATTAGCTAAATTAAATGCGTCTTCTACTTTTTTTAGATTGTTCGATGCCAACAACTTATTAACAGGCTTAATTAATAAATTTGCTATTTTATTTCCAAGTGGTTCTAATAGACTTTTGGCTTCATTATCAAGTGATTTATCTAAACTGGCAGCTTGTTTAAAGTAGATATAGGATTTTTTTAATTTATCCAAACTGTTTTCCTTCATTAAGGATTTTGCTTCAGACATAAATTCTAAAGCTGCTTTTGATTTTATTTGATTATCCTTAAGTTTCGCTTGATTAAGTAAATTCTGATAATTTATATTTGGAAGGATAATACTAGCACCTTTTTTCTTTGAGGGTTCTTTTCTACTTTCTGGTATGTTATTAATACTTGAGTAAAGGTTTGCTAAATTGTCATATAAACTTACAATAAACGCACTTTGGTCAACAGATTTATGTTTGTCAAAAGTTTTCAACAAGGATTGAGTAGAATCTATTTTTGAGTTTTGTTCAGCTATTGCATTTTCTATATTATCGGCAATAATTTCTTGAGCAACCTTAAGCATATTCTTAGTAGATTGAGAATTATCAAGTACTTTAGTTGCGTTAAACACTGCTACATATAGGTTTCCTTTTTTAAGGTTTTTTTTTGATTCTCGAAAATATTCTCTTTGAGCTATAGCTTGAGAGCTAAATAAAAAAAGTATTAATATATAAAAAAAGCCATTACTTTTAATTAGATTAGTATTCATTATATATAAATTAAATTTGATAGAAATATCTGACTAAAGTAATTATAAGTTTACTACTTTCAAAAAATCATAGATGATATTTAGTAACTTATATAATATTACAGTTAAATTAAATATGTTTAAATAGGATGTGTAATAATTTCATTTTTTTTATGTTGATTTTATCAATTGAATCTGCTCTATTTTAGAGAATATATTCTAATGAAAACAAATGCTTCTGGGATATTTTACATACTTTTAAAATGAGAAGATCCTGAGGATATTTTCATTTTAAAACAAATTATAGATTACATGTTTATAAGAACTTCTTATCGTTTTAATATTAAATCATCCACTGGATAATCCAATATTAAAAGTGTACTATAATGTTCTGCGTTATGTAACTTTGCTTTGGTAAAAGCGAAGCTCTTTAATCCAATTTTCTTGGATTTTTTTCTTTCTAAAAGCTTCTTTAAAAAATGTAATGGAATACTCTTTGCCCGAAGCGACGATAGGAGCGAAGTGGGAATGTGTATATAATGGGATTACTCTTTTTTATGTTCAGACTTTTCACACCTTCAATTGTAAAAGTTTATATTCTTTAAAAACTTCAAGTGTAGGATAAATATACGTTTTATCGAAAAAAAATAGTAAGTCAAACTAAATAAACTTAATTTGCATCTAATATTTTATATTAAATAAATTTAATCAAATTTATCTAGAATGCTCAGATTATTCAATACAATCCTTTTTTTCTTTTTTGTAACAATCTCTTATGGTCAGGCATTAAGTGGTTCCTATACTATAGGTAATAATGCATCTGACGATTTTGCAACGCTTCAAGCTGCTGTCTCTGAATTGGAAATCAGTGGAGTCAATGGGCCTGTTGTATTTGGTATCCAATCAGGAACATATACTGTTTCCGAATTGATAATACCAACAATTAATGGCACATCTACTGCTAATACAATACGATTTCAGCCTTTAGATTCAAATGGGGTTGTTACACTTCAATCATCTACTCATTTAATAAAACTAGAAAGGTCTAATCACATAACATTTGATGGCTTAACATTTGAACTAACATCCGATAATGTGCAATATATTGGGTTACATATTAAAGGGGCTGAAGAAATTAATGTTATTAATTGCATATTTATAGCTCCAAATAACAAAGGAAAACATATACAACTTGACAACCTTAAAGTATTTTCCTCTAATACTAGTAGTACTGATTATTCTGTTCAACATGTTCAAATAGAGAACAATGTTTTTAGTAATGGAAATGTTGCTATTTTTAGTAATGGTATTAGCTATAGCAAAAACAACTATGTAAATATAATTAATAATGTTTTTGAGGGGAAGTCAGGTGTTGATATACTAATCTACTTCACTAACGATATTTATATAAAGAAGAATATCTTCACAGGTGAAAGAACAGATAACCCATTGCAATTTAGGTACATAGAAAAAAACTTTGAATTTAGTGGTAATCAGCAATATCTTGAGCAATCGAACAATTCACCACTTTATATTATGGATTGTCAGATGGACAACAGTTCTCCAATGGTTATTAAAAACAACTTCTTCAGGTCATACAGCAATAATATTTTAATACAAAGATCAAGCAATCTTAATATTTTGAACAATAGCTTTTATCATGAATCAGATTCAAATTCCTCAACAATTAGGTTTACTCAAAACCTGATGGATATTACTGTAAACAATAATATTTTTTTTAGGACTAATAGTAAAAGCCTTATATATTTTAGCAATGATATTGATCTTAATGAGTTTGATATGGACTATAACTGTTATTATACACCTGATAACACAAACGAATTCATACAAGGAGCAACTAGTTATGATTTTGAGAGTTGGAAAACGATATCTAATCATGATACCAATAGTATTCTAGCGAAACCGAATTTTATATCTTCTAATGATTTACATTTAAATAATGATGTTTTAATAGATGGAAAGGGTAAGGTATTACAAGGTGTAACGAATGATATTGATGGTGAGGTTAGAAATGAGACCACGCCAGATATTGGAGCAGATGAATTCGATTTAGACCAAAGTTCATTGGTAGATATAGAAATCGAATCTCTTGTATATTCTGATAACAATCCTTGCTTACTACTACAAGATATCGTAGTGTCTATTAAAAACAATAGTGCTTTCCCCATAACGTCTTATAATATTGAATGGTGGTTATTTAATAATTCAAAAGGAAAGACAACTATTAACGAGTCTATAAACCCTTCAGAAAGCAAATTAGTTAATTTAGGAGCCTTCACTTTTATTGATAATACTGATTATAATTTGCGTTTCGAGATTTCAAATCCTAATGAAACTCTTGATAATAATCTTTCAAATAATGAATTGATTGTTGATTATAGCTTTTTATCAACACTAGAAATTTACAAAGAATTAGATGAGTGTAATAATGAATATACGCTTTATATTAAAGGTATAACAAATAATTCTATTATATGGTCTACAGGAGAATCTTCAAAATATATTAAAGTTAGTGAACCAGGAACTTATTCGGTTTCAATAACTAATAGTTTTGGATGTACAATCACTAAAAGTGTAACAATTAATTGATAATCATGGAAAAAAGAACTATTTACATAATTAATAAGCTAATTGTTTTTACATATTTTTCATTTTGTAGCTTTGTTTTATCTTCCCAAGAGTATACTTTTTCAACAAGGGGTTTAAATGATAATAACATTAATTTTTATTACAAAACACAGAAGCTTAATGATGGTGTCATTCTTTCAAGTAAAGTTATTGCTAAAAATGAAGAGATACCTGTAGTAATTAAATTAGACACAGAAGGTAACCTAATATGGTCTACAGCTAATTGTCTAGCAGATTCTTTCGCTGCAATAAATAGTATGTATTTTAATGTTTTTGATGATAATAGTTTATATGTTAAAATCCATAGTACCGATTATGATATCAATAATAGAAGTTTAGAGTCATTATACAATGGTATTAGTAATCCAAAGGTTACTGTTGTAAAGATTAATCTCAATTCTGGAGAAGTTGTTTGGAAAAATGAGATTCAAGATTTGGAATCTAAGACAGGAGACTTTGTTGATCTTGATAATAATAAATTTATATTTTTTTCGAATGAGGATGATTTAGGTAAAGTATTTACAATTGACAAAAATTCAGGATTAATTGAAACTATTTATGATCATTCAATTAAGATTTTGGATTTAGAAGCTGACCATAGTGGAAATTTAGTTTTTTTAGATTCTAATGGTTTGCACAAATTAAATGGATTAAATTTCAATTCTTTTCTTTATTCAAAAATTTACGATGGGCATGATAATATTTCCAGAATATTTAAGGATAAATTCGGGGAATTCTTTTTGTTTCAAGACTCTAAGTCAATAAAGATAAATGTTTCTAATGGAAAAGAAATTTGGAGAAAATCCGGGAGTTCTCAGCAGGGTATTACAAGTATTCTAGATACAAATGATTTTCTTTATTTTACCACGAGATATGCATACGTGGGTTCTAGAAATGATTATTACACATGTAGTAAAATAGATAAGGTTTCAGGTGACCTAGTTTGGTATACATTAAATAAAATGTCAGATTTTGGTATGCGTCAAAGTCATAGTGGAGGAAATGCAGCAGCTTTAAGTTTGGATATAGATTGTAATGGAGATTTATATATGACCGGTTATTACGGCGATGCTAATTATGGTCCTGAAGCACTAGGTGTCATGAAAATTTCTGGAGCAACAGGTGAGAAAATCAATGATATTACGGTAACAAATTTTCCAGATACTTTTGATAATATAAGTTATGGGAATGCTATATATGTTTTCAATGATAAAGTAAACTGTTTTGGTTATTTGGAAGGTGATGATCTTAGTTCAATTCCTTCATTTATTAATACAGATTTAAGCTTAGAGAACCTTAATGTGAAAAATATTAATAGCGGATATACATACAAATCAGAATTAGTAAAACTGGAAAAAATTGGAAATACTATTTGTCAATTAAGGCAAAATGGAAAAGATGTTGAGCTTGTTAAAACGGATGCTTCAATGAATGAAATCTGGACCAGTAATATTTCAGAGGGTTTCTTGACAACACCTGATAAAATATTTATTAGTAATGATTTTATTTATGTGTCTTATGTGGGTTATGATGATGTAAAAAGAAAACTATATGTTGCAAAATTATCAAATTCTACAGGTGAAATATTAGACAGCGTATTAATTTCAGAGGAAAGCACGAACGGTCATTATATTGATTTTAAAGGTATTGATTTTGTAGCAGATAATCAATCTCTATATTTTATTTATGGCACAGATAACCGATATTATTATCGTGAAGATTTAGCTAAATGGAATTTGAGCACAGGCGAAGTGCAGACAAAATTTTTGAAAAGTGAAAATAAATCAAAATTCGATATCTTTCAATATGAAGGAGATTTGGTTTTAAGCACTTTTGATAAAATTTATTTATTTTCAAATTCTGAGATATACACAATAAAAAAAGATGATTTATCTTACACCACAGATGTTGGTGGAAATCAAACAACACGTTCGTTTTTATTTAATTCTAGCTTAATTTACAGGTATGGTATAACATCTTCAACTACGGTGTCAAAAAAACAATCTTTGAAGTGTCAATACATTAGTAACTTAAATTATGTTTGGCACAGTAGTTTTATTGAGGAAGGTACAATTTTAAAAGTTATCACTGATCCCTACGATAGTAACTATTTATATTCAATTGGTACAGATAGTGAAAAGATTAATTATAAAAAAATTAACGCTACAAATGGAAGTTTAATATGGAATATCACACGATCATTAGAGCTTGGTTATGATAATCCAGAATTAATAGATATGTATTATGATTTCGGCACAAACTCTATAAAGGCTTATTACAGTTATAGTAAAGATAACGATTTAGTGGTTTTCGACGAATCAATTTCAAAATATACTGGCGATATGTTGAGTTTAGAGAAATATAGTAATCTCGCTTCAAATGTAGTTAATCCAGCATTTTATTTTTTTAATTCGGAAGATGACATAATTGTTGGCGGAGCAATGTTAGATAATTGCATTGATAACAATTACGGTGTTATCAAATTAATAAGTAAGTCAAATTTATCTGTAGAAGGCATTATTAGTAATAATAAAATCAATATTTTTCCTAATCCGTCTTCTGGTATAGTTCAGGTTAGTGCAAATTACCCAATTAGTAAAATCATTGTTTATGACAGTTTTGGGAACGTTGTAATTTCAAAACTGTCTTCTAGTAGTACTATAGATATGTCATCACTACATAGTGGTTTATATATGTTTAAAATTGAAATGGTTAATGGCTATAATGAAACAAAGAAAATCATTAAATTGTAATCCTACGTTATAACAGTAAAAGACTATAATATTTATTTCGATAGTTATTCTTTAATTTTAGTTTTATAATATTCTGTAAAATAGAATGAGTGCGTTTTTACCCAGATGAAGCGTTGGCAAAACGGCCTCATAAAACTTTGGTTAAAACAATAGGTGAATGAGCGTGTATATTTTAGAGAGCTAGCAACACATTTTCTTGACACGAGCAAGTTTGCAATGCTAGTTCTCAGCAGTCGTAAGACGTTACAATCCTTATGTTCTTAAACAACTAAATCAAAAAATGTTGAATAATTGCAGAATTTGAGCAAGTGTATAGAAATTTATTTTTCTTAAATTTTATACTCTTGCGGAAACCTTTACGAGAATGCCGTAGAAAAAAATATTGCAAGATTATTATCTAATACGCGAATTTCAAACAAATGCAAAAGCTAGCTTTTTTTGGTGTGGCCAAGCGGTGGCAATCCCGATGTTAAATCGGGACTAGCGGTTGGGCGCGGCAATTTTACATAGCGTCTAATTATAGTACAAACAGCAGAATGTTTCTTATTTAGCAATAAACCCAAGAGCCAAATGTTTAAATGACCCCAGTACTAAAGTTTATTATGTGTTCAAGACTTTCTGGGATATTTTACATAATATGGAATTATAGCTTACAAATGGATAAACCACACTTATTAACTAAACAATACATTTGTACTATAATTTATATTATGTAAAATATAATATTTTGCAACACCATAGGTTCTATTAAAAATGTTAATTTTTTTTATAAAAACTTATCTAGCCTTATATTTGTATCCCCTCGATATCTATCTTGAAGTATGAAAGAAAAGTCAAAGCAGAAAACTGCAAAATCTCGTTTGCAGTTATTACATCAGTATTATAACTATACAGGATTTTATTCGTTTGTATGGCAAGCTGTAAAAAAAGCTTTGCCATATATTATTGGTATTGTACTAGCTGTTTATACTTTAAATCATTTTTTTAATATTGAAGCTGGTTTAATCAAACTAACTGAAATTTTACCTTCTTATGGTGTATTAAGTTTCTTTTTTGTTTCAGAAACCTTACTCGGACTCATTCCACCAGAAATCTTTATTGCTTGGGCAGGAAAAATGTATAGCCCTTGGTTTTATTTAAGCTTACTGGCTGTTTTATCTTATGGCGGTGGTTTATTGTCGTATTGGATGGGGCGTTCAATTACAAAAATGCCTTCAGTACATAACTATTTAGAAGTAAAAATGGAAAAACAACTTAAAAACTCCAAAAAATGGGGAGGATTTTTAATTGTTGTTGGAGCGCTTTTACCACTACCCTTTTCAATATCATGCATTGCAGCGGGTATTATTGAGTTTCCTTTTAAAAATGTTGTGCTTTACGGATCATTACGTTTATTGCGTTTCGTTATTTACGGACTGATTATATTCAACGTATTTTAAAAAAAGCTTAAAAAGCAACGTTATTACTTCATTCTGAATTATTTTTGCATTAAAATTAATTCAGTATGTTTTCTTCATTAAATATTTTCAGAATTGTAGCACTCCTTGAAGGTGTTTCGTATATATTATTGCTATTTATTGCTACACCTATTAAATACCTTTTAGATGATCCGCAATATGTTAAACTCTTAGGTATGCCCCATGGCTTATTGTTTGTAGCTTATATAGCATTAGCCTTCTTATTTAAAAAGGAGTTTTCGTGGACCAACAACCAATTTCTTATTGTATTGTTAGCAGCTATCATACCTTTTGGCACCTTCTATATTGATAGAAAATATTTAAAATCGGCCCAATGATTCAAGAAAGCCTTACAGAAACCACTACGGGTTTAAAACACTGGGTTTTTAAAAAACTTACTGAATTAGGTGTCTCAGAGCAATCTGCTGAATATCTAAACATGCTTATTCTTCTTATTGGATTACTCATTGTAATTTTCCTTGTAGATATAATTATAAGAAAATTACTTATTGGTGCATTCTCACAGTTTGCAAAACGGTCAAAAACCAATTTTGATGATTTACTTATATCCAATAAAGTACCAAGAAATATAGCGCATATCATCCCACTTTTAATTGCAATTGAATTTGTCCCAGATGTATTTGTTGATTTTGGAAACTTTGAGAATATCATCGAAAAATATTTAAAAGTATTCGCTATAATACTAACGCTTTGGATTGCAAGAAGTCTATTAAACACACTAAAAGATTTTTTAAAAACCCTAACTAGATTTAAGGATAAACCTATAGATAGTTATATTCAGGTGTTTATGATTTTTGCATGGCTTGGTGGTATCATGTCTGCTATCGCTATAATTACGGGTATTCCCTTTTTAAAATTCTTAACCGGTTTAGGGGCTATTTCAGCAGTAATTATTTTAGTCTTCAGAGACACCATCCTGGGATTTGTCGCCAGTATCCAAGTATCTATTAACGATATGGTGCGTATTGGCGATTGGATTACTTTTGAAAAATATGGTGCTGATGGTGATGTTATAGAAATTACGCTTGCTACAGTAAAAGTTCAAAACTTTGATAAAACGATTACTACAATACCAACCTATGCACTTATTTCTGAGTCTTTTAAAAACTGGCGTGGTATGTCTAATTCTGGTGGGCGTCGTATTAAGCGTTCTCTAAATATAAAACAAAACAGTATCAAATGTTTAACGCATGCTGATATTGAAAAATTGAAAAACATTCAATTAATAAATGCATATCTAGTAAACAAACAAAATGATATTTCAGAGTACAATAGATTGCATAATGCTAATAAAGAGGTGCTTCTAAATGGAAGAAACCTTACTAATGTTGGTGTGTTTAGAAAATATATTCAAACTTATATAGAAAATCATTCGGCCATTAATAAAGATATGACAATTATGGTTCGTCAATTAGCTCCAAATGCTGAAGGGTTGCCAATTGAGATTTACGCGTTTAGTAGTGATAAACGTTGGGTTAATTATGAATATATTATCGCAGACATCTTTGATCATGTGCTCTCTGCAATTCCTTATTTTGATTTAGAGGTTTTCGAGTATTCAACAAAATCTCATAATTCTTAGGTATCAATTATGTTATGCAAAATCAAATGTTTTAATTTGTTATAAAATCATTTTTATGAGGAAATTAGTAGTTTTAATCTTTATATTATGTTTGCAACAAACTTCTAATTGTCAAGATTATTTAGCTATAAAACAAGGTTTAGATTCTATTGCTAAGCGTTACGCAATTAATGTTACAAATGCTCCAAAGATAAAAGCGCCACAGGTTAATATTAAAAGCAATTACTGGGATACTATAAATTTTAACCCTTATAGAAACCAATTAAAAAAATTTCCTTTTCAAATAAAATTTACAGACAGCATTTACACATCCCCTGTTATGGGCAAAAAAGTCATAACATCACGTTACGGATGGCGACGCGGTAGGCCCCACAAAGGCATAGATATAGATTTAGTTACTGGTGATAGTCTTGTAGCTATGTTTGATGGTATTGTACGTTTTGCAAGGTATAGCTCAGGTCATGGACGTACTGTAGTTGTAAGGCATTTTAATGGTTTAGAAACTGTTTATGCGCATTTATCAAGTTATGCTGTTAAAGCTAACGATACTGTAAAAAGTGGACAATTACTGGGGAAAGGCGGTACTTCAGGAAATGCAAGAGGGAGTCATTTGCATTTAGTGGTTAGTTATAAAGGCAATTATATAAACCCAGAATATCTATTTGATTTTTCTGAAAATAATAAAGTAAGAGATCAAAACATTTGGGTGACTAAGAAATGGGTAAAATCACATTTTCACACTTCAAAAAGGCAAAGTGAACTGGAATTATTTACAACAGAAGAATTGGCTATAGCTGCTCAAAAAAAAGAAAACAGAAAAAAAGTTTATATTGTTAAAAGTGGTGACACCCTTTCAGGTATTTCCAGCAAATATCATGTGTCTTTATCAAGACTTTGTAAAGCAAATGCTATTAGTAAAACAAGTACTTTAAGGATTGGGCAAAAGCTCATAATAAATAGATAGTAAATTAATTGCTATACAAATAAAAAAACCTGCTAAGTATTTTACTTAGCAGGTTTTTTTAGTATAATCTATAGTCATAGTCTAGATATGACTAGCTAACCAATCACCTACTTCTTTAGTACCGTAAGCTTTTCCGCCATCAGCTAAATCTTCAGTTACCATACCTTCATTCAATGCCTTATTAACTACTGCTCTAATGGTTTTGCCTTCATCTAACAAACCAAAGTTTTCAAACATCATAGCTGCAGATAACACGGTAGCCATTGGGTTTGCAATATTTAATCCCGTTGCCTGTGGGTAAGACCCATGAATAGGCTCAAACAATCCAATATCCGATCCTAATGATGCCGATGGCATTAATCCCATTGACCCAGAAATTACAGAAGCCTCATCCGTTAAAATATCACCAAATAAGTTTTCAGTAATCAAAACATCGTAGCTATTTGGCCATTGTACCAAACGCATTGCAACCGCATCTACAAACTCATAACTCACTTCCACTTCAGGATAATCCTTTTCCATAGCCTGTACCGTTTCTCTCCAAAGTCTAGACGTTTCCAAAACGTTAGCCTTATCCACACAGCATAATTTCTTACCACGCGTCATTGCCAATTCAAAACCTTTTTTAGCCAAACGTTGCACTTCAGCACGTGTATAAACACAGTTATCAAATGCCGTTTCTCCCTCTTCTCTTCTACCCTTTTCACCAAAGTAAATTCCTCCAGTCAACTCACGTAAAAACACCAAATCGGTACCTTCAATACGTTCCTTTTTTAATGGCGATTTATCCAATAACGATGGAAAAGTAAACGTTGGGCGCACGTTAGCAAACAGGCCTAAAGCCTTACGCATTTTTAATAACCCTTGCTCTGGGCGAACCTTTGCAGACGGATCGTTATCAAAACGTGGGTGACCAATAGCTCCAAACAACACCGCATCACTACTTTTACAAATCTCGTGCGTTTCATCTGGGTAAGGCTCTCCAACAGCATCAATTGCCGCTGCTCCCGTTAATGCTGGCTTCCAATTAATTTCATGTCCAAATTTCGCAGCAACCGCGTCACTTACTTTAACCGCTTGGTCTATTACTTCAGGTCCTATACCGTCTCCGGCTAAAAGGGCAATGTTTAATTTCATTTGTATATTAATTTAATCTTTTAATTTTAAATTTTATTTGGGCGTTACCCTATCGGGTCGGGCTTTCCGTTTCAAGTCCTCGCACCTCCTACGTCAGGCTGTGGGCTTTCCTCTGCAATCCCTAACGCAGATGTGTTTGCTAGCTAAATGTCTCAATATTAACTATTGGTATGTTAACTAAAACCATCTAATTTTGTTTAATTGCTTAATCGGATCAGATATGACGATTGAACAATTTAACATCATAACTAGCTCACCACAATATTCAACATCTTCTCAGTTGCCTTTATCGCCGATACAGTCTGGTCACTATCCAAACCTCGCGTTTTAAATTCCTTTTCAGCATTTTTCCAAGTAATAATCGTTTCACACAGTGCGTCAGAATTACTTCCTGGAGGTATCCTTACCGCATAATCAATCAAATTTGGCAAGGTAATTTTCTTCTTTTTAAATATTGATTTTAGTGCATTCATAAACGCATCATACTGTCCATCCCCTTGTGCATGCTCCTCAAAAGTTTCATCTTCAATAGTAATTGACACCGTTGTAGAAGGTTTTAAACCTTTAGAATGTGTTAGTACATATGAATTTACCGTGATTTTTTCTTCGTAAGTTCTATCTAATACATCCGAAATTATATAGGGTAAATCCTCTTTAGTGACTACCTGTTTTTTATCGCCCAACTCAATAATGCGCTGTGTAACTTTCTTTAAATCCTCATCATTAAGCTGTAAACCTAATTGCTGCAAATTCTTTTGAATATTAGCTTTTCCAGACGCTTTACCCAAAGCATATTGGCGAGTTCTTCCAAAACGTTCAGGCATCAAATCACTAAAATATAGATTGTTTTTGTTGTCGCCATCTGCATGTATACCCGCTGTTTGTGTAAATACATTGGCGCCTACAATGGGCTTATTTGCTGGAATCATCACTCCAGAAAAATTCTCAACCAGCTTACTTACCGTGTACAATACCTTTTCATTTACTCCCATTTCAATATTGGGCATAAAATCATTAATTACCGCAATGGTACTACTCATTGGTGCATTTCCTGCACGCTCACCCATGCCATTAACTGTTAAGTGCAAACCATCCGCACCAGCTTTTAAGCCTTCAATAGCATTAGCCACACCCAAATCATAATCATTGTGTGCATGAAAATCAAAATGCAAGCTTGGATAGGTGTCTTTTATCTCTTTAACAAAGTTGTATGATTCTTCAGGAGTCAATACACCCAAAGTATCTGGGAGCATTATTCTAGCAATATCTTGTGTGCTTAAAAATGCTAAAAACTCATAAACATAGTCTTTAGAATTGCGCATGCCATTACTCCAATCTTCTAAATATACATTGGTAGTAATATCATTTTCAGAAGCCAATGCTATGGTTTCTGATATTTCTTTAAAATGCTGACTAGAAGTCTTTTTAAGCTGGTGAGTTAAATGATTTAATGAGCCTTTGGTTAGTAAATTTTGAACCTTAGCACCCGCATTTTTCATCCATTCAATAGACACCCCTTTATCTACAAAAGTTAAAACTTCAACCTTGTTTAAATAATCATTTTCGGCTGCCCAATCTGTAATACTTTTTACGGCTTGAAACTCGCCTTCAGATACTCTAGCCGAAGCAATTTCAATACGGTCTACCTTCAATTCTTCAAGTAATAATTTTGCAATCGTAAGTTTCTCCGATGCAGAAAACGACACCGTAGAGGTTTGTTCTCCATCACGAAGCGTCGTATCCATTATTTCTATTCTTCTCTTAGACATTGAGGGTTTTATATTCACAAAAAGCATTTCATTGAATTAATGGAATGCTTTTTAAATGTTATTATAGTGTATCTATGGTGCTAATATACTTAAAAAGGTCTTGTTTCAGCAAATGCCTTAACCTCTTCTTTCATGTTTTGAAGATAGTCGATATCATCAAAACCGTTTAACATATTATCTTTTTTATACCCATTGATATTAAAAGATTCAGATTCTCCAGTTAACACCAAAGTTACGGTTTGGTTTGGTAAATCTACTTTTATTTCTGTTTTAGGATCTGCTTCAATAGCATCAAATAGTTTTTGAGCAAAGTCAACCGATACCTGTACTGGCAACACGCCAATATTTAAACAGTTATTTCTAAAAATATCAGCAAAGAACGACGATATTACACAACGTAATCCAAAATCGTAAACCGACCATGCTGCGTGCTCTCTAGAAGAACCAGAACCAAAGTTCTTCCCTCCTACTAAAATCTTAGAACCAGCATATTTTGCATCGTTTAATGGAAAATCTGCAATAGGGTTACCTTCAGAATCATATCTCCAATCACGGAAAAAATTATCTCCAAATCCTTTACGCTCAGTTGCTTTCAAGAAACGAGCAGGTATAATTTGGTCTGTATCCACATTCTCTATTGGTAATGGATATGCTGTACTTGTTAATACTTCAAATTTATCGTAAGCCATTTTATTTTACTTTTTACTTTTTGCTTTTTGCTTTTTGCCTTTAGCTTTTAGCTATTGGCAGACTATTATAATTGTTGTGTTTTGCTGATGGCTATTTACCAAAAGCTAATAACTTTTTAAGCTGTCGCTGCCTCCATAATTGTTCGCGGATCTGTAACCACACCTGTAACTGCAGTTGCTGCTGCTACTAGCGGAGAGGCTAACAATGTTCTTGATCCAGGTCCTTGACGTCCTTCAAAGTTTCTGTTAGATGTAGAAACTGCTAATTTTCCAGCAGGTACTTTATCATCATTCATTGCTAAACATGCAGAACATCCAGGTTCTCTTAAAACAAAACCAGCTGCGTCTAATATTTTATCTAAACCTTCTTCCTTAATCTGATCTACAACTTTATGCGATCCAGGAACCAACCAAGCTGTGATATTATCTGCTTTTTGGCGGCCTTCAACTATAGAACAAAATGCTCTAAAATCTTCGATACGTCCGTTTGTACATGAACCTAGGAAAACATAATCAACCTGCTTGCCTATCATGTCATCTCCTTCATCAAACTTCATATAGCCCAAAGACTTCTTGTAGGTAGCAACACCACCTTGTACATCTTCCGCCATAGGAATAGATTGTGTTACACCCATTCCCATCCCTGGATTTGTACCATAAGTAATCATTGGTTCAATATCAGCAGCATCATAGTTAAATTCTATATCAAATTCCGCATCATCATCGGTTTTAAGCGTTTTCCAATAGTCCATCGCTTTATCCCAATCTGCACCTTTTGGCGTATGCTTTCTACCTTTAATATATTCAAACGTTTTTTCGTCTGGAGCAATCATACCACCACGTGCACCCATCTCAATAGATAAGTTACATACCGTCATACGTCCTTCCATACTCATATCTTCAAAAACATCGCCAGCATATTCTACAAAATATCCTGTAGCACCAGAAGTGGTTTGTTGCGAGATGATATATAAGGCAACATCTTTAGGTGTTACACCAAAACCAAGTTTACCATTTACGTTAATGCGCATTTTCTTAGGCTTAGGCTGCATAATACATTGTGTAGACAATACCATTTCTACCTCAGAAGTACCAATACCAAACGCAATGGCACCAAAAGCGCCGTGCGTTGATGTGTGCGAATCTCCACAAACAATAGTAGATCCTGGTAAAGTAATACCATTTTCAGGGCCTACAATGTGTACAATACCATTGTTTCTGTGTCCTAAGCCCCAATGGGAAATACCGTATTGTTCAGCATTTGAAGCCAAAGCTTCTAATTGATTTGCAGATAAAGGATCTGCAACTGGTAAATGCTGATTCCAAGTTGGTGTGTTATGGTCTGCAGTAGCAAATGTGCGCTCTGGATACATTACGCCAATGCCTCTAGTCCTTAACCCAACAAATGCAACTGGACTTGTTACTTCGTGTATAAAATGACGATCTATAAAAAATACGTCTGGTCCGTCTTCTATGTTTCTAACAACGTGAGAGTCCCACACTTTGTCAAATAATGTCTTGCTCATAAATAATAAAGGTTTGTTTTTGAATAATTTTGAAACACTCGTTTCGTTTCAAATTACACAGCATACAAAGTTATAGTTAATTACATTTATTCAAAAGATAAGAGCACATTGTTATTTTATTTTTATAAAATATACAAAGAAGCGTTTATAAATTGCATTTTCTGCAACAGAATTGAAAATTTGATTGTAATTTTTAAAGAGAAATAGTAACGTTTTTTTACAATCTGTCTTTCACGTATTCTACTTGTGTTTTTCCATGAGGTAAAACCTTACCATCAAGACCAATATTTACCATGACGATATTAGAAATAGTAATTATGGTTTCGCGCGTTCTCATATTTCTAACCTCGCAGCTTAGTGTTAGTGATGCTTTACCAAATTTTGTGGCTCTTATACCAATTTCAATCACATCACCTTGTTTTGCCGAAGCTTTAAAATCAATTTCACTAATATATTTAGTAACTACTTTTTGATTTTCTAATTGGACAATGCTATACAGAGCCGCTTCTTCGTCAATCCACTGTAAAAGTCGTCCTCCAAAAAGAGTACCGTTAGCATTTAAATCTTCTGGTTTAATCCATTTTCTAGTATGAAATCGCATAAATTTTATATAATGTTTAAAATAATGTATTTTGAGTTTCTTGGTTAGGAATGGTGAGATTGCACTCCAATTCTGCATTAAGTTTTTTTATGAAGTAGGCGGACAACAAAGGCGACTCTTTTTCTATATTCTGATGAATAAAAAAATCAATTTCCTTAATCCCTTGCGCTTTCCATAATTTAAGGCGTTCTACCCAATCGTCTAAGCGCGTGTAATCAGATTTGTGATTGGCTCCTACATAGCGTACAAAGGCTGTAGCATTAGTTAACCGCATGTGCATCAAATCGCGTCTGCCAGCTGTATCTACAATAACATTAGATATATTGTTCACTTCTAAAAGTTGGTACAATTCTTCTGCAATAGTATTGTCATTATACCAATTGGTGTGTCTAAACTCAATGGCTAACGGAATTTCTTTTGGCCATGCTTCAACAAAGTGTACCACTCTATCAAAATCTTTGGGTGCAAAATTACTGTGCATTTGTAAAAATATTGTCCCTAGTTTTTCTTTTAAATTTGAAGCGTTGTATAGATAATTATCAACTACAGCGTTAGTTTCGTTTAAACGCTTCCAATGGCTAATTTCCTGATTTAATTTTGGGAAAAACTTAAATCCTGCTGGTGTTTTATCATACCATTTTGCAAATTGTTCTGCTGGAAATATGCGGTAAAATGTGGCGTTTAGCTCAATGGCATTAAACTGACTTGAATAATAACCCAATTCGTCTTTTGTGCCTCTTGGGTAAAACCCTTTTAAATCGGCTCTATTCCATTTAGCACAACCTACATAAATCTCTGGAACGTTGTCGTCTTTTACTTTTTCTAAAACACGCGCTGTATCTGGGTGATCTTTAGGTAAGGTAAAATCAATTAATTCTGGGTTATCAACACCTCCAAATTTCATAAGCTAAATTTTGAATAAAGATATAAAAAAGCAAGATGTTAATAAACTCGTTAACAACTAAAAACTCTAAATTCTATTCCACCTGTATATTTCGATATTTTTATTAAAAATCTATCACTAATGGACTCTAGACATTACAAAATTAAAAGTATTAGACCAGAATTACCTAATGCCGTTATTCATGATAATATGAGTGTTGACGAGCGTTTTCAAAATTTAGTGTTGCGCCCTATCATTAAGTTTCAGAATGATTTACTTATTGCTGTATTTAAAAATTACATAAAAAAACACAAGTCAGTTTTTTATGATTTATCCATTGAAAAGCGCGTAGATTATATTGAAAATGCCATTCAGAAAGATATGAAATTACGTAATGCTATGAAGGGTATGATTATCGGGATGTTTACGGTTGAAGAATATGAAATTTACATCCAGAATTCATCAGCATTAAATAAGCGTATGATGAATATTACAAAGCAACGCTTGGTAAGCCAAATTCAGATATTTGAGAAACCTGAGTTTTTGACGGCGGTTTAGGCTCAAATAGACTAGAGAAGTAAATTGAATTGATTACACCTTTTAATTTCGTCTTCAATTTTATCTTTGCTATTCTGACTTATTTCAATTCTCTTTATTAAGAGACACCTGTATTAGCAGGAATGACAGCATGTTACTCAATCAAAGACACCCCATTCAAATCCGTAGTTAACACATCGCTCATGTAATCAAAAAATGGACGAATGGCTTTAAATGATGCGTCTACTTCGTTTATAAAGTTAGCATCCAATACGTTTTTATCCGTGTATCTTTTTGTGAATATATATTGCTTTTTCTTAATCAAGTCTATAGCCGGATGTTCTTTATTAAACCCTTTTGGAGCTGTTTTTACTTCATCTCCAACAAATGCATCGCCCCAAACTGTATTAAACGCTTTATTTGCTAAAATTTCACGTATTTCTGTGTCGTCCATTTCAAACTCTTTACGAATACGTAATAAATCTTCTTTAGCGGGTTGCCAAAATCCAGTAGCAATAAAACTCTCGTTATTTGGTTGTATGTGCAAATAGTAACCACCACGCAGCCTAGGTTTTGTTCTGTTAAACGAACCACCAAAATGTGTTTTGTAGGGCAATTTATTTTTTGAAAAACGCACATCGCGATATATTCTAAAAATTTTAAGCTTATCAATCTCGTCATGCACATTTAAACGCTCAAAAAGCGCATTATAAAAGAGTTTTATGTCGCCTTCAATAGCTTTAAATTCTGGTTTGTTTGCGTTAAACCAGTCGCGATTGTTATTTTTTTCTAGTTTTTTAAAAAATGTGAATACGGATTTTGGTACGTTTAAACTCATAATTATTTCTTGACTTTATTAATACTCTAAAATACAAAAAGTCCTGAGTTGCCTCAGGACTTTTTATATTTATCTTATTTAAGAAACAAATTATTTTATGTCTCTATCATAGTTATTATAGATGGTGCTTTTAATACTGTCAGATTGTTCATCGTAATAATCAATTACAAAGTTTCCTTCTTTATCAAAATATCCTACTCCATTTTGGGTTTTACCTTTAATAATATAGCTACCATTTGCTTCGGTTACCCAAGCTTTGGCTATTATAACAAATTCATCATTAGCATTTTTATTCTCTAAATCAAACCCATAGGGTTGCGGAGTGAACATATAATTTTCATCGCCAATAGTGTAATAAGTTGCCTTACTCAAAGTTTTAAAATTATTAGAGTTTTTAGCTACCATAATTTTTTTCTCAACTTTTGTTGTAGCATCCACACGTTTCTGGTTAATTTTATCTATGTCGCTTTCTTCTAATTCGACATTAGAAGTTTCACGTGTTACCATCTTAATTCTCTTTTCTGTAACGTTTTCTCCATTTTTCTGTTTAATGGTTTTAACTTTAACTTCTTCTTTTACTTCTGTCGGCTTCTCTTGAGCCATTGCTGTACTAAAAATTAATAGTGCAACCATTGTATATATTAGTTTTTTCATTTTTTTTATTTTTTAGATTGATAATTCATTCTCATTGAAAGCTTAATAGGTTATTTGTCCTTTTTAGCTTCTTCTTTTACTTCTTTAATTTCATCTTCAACATCTTCTAATGCATCTTGTACATCATCTGATAGTTCTTCAGAACTTTCCTTAATATTAGTCTTAACTTCTTCCAAAGCCTCTTCAATTTTATCTTCAGGTGTTGTTTTCTCTTCCCTACAACTTGTAAAGGCTATTGTGCTTGTGATAAGTAATACTAAGAATATTTTTATTGTTTTCATTTTATCTATCTTTAATTTGGTTAAACTTCATTTATACGAGTCTATCCCTATAATTCATCTTCAACTTCATCAGCAGCGTCCTCCACTGCATCTCCAACTTCTTCTACCGATTCTTCTATTTTTTCGCCTGTGCTTTTCTCTTCTCTACAACCAGTAAATACAGTTGAAATTGTGAATAATAAGGCTAATGCTAATATGATTTTTTTCATCTTTTTTGATTTTAAGGTTAATATAATTTTCTATTTTTTTAGTAATCCTTTTAATAAAGAGAGTACAAATAATATGATGAAAATGAAGAAACATATTTTAGCAATTCCTGCTGATGCTCCTGCAATTCCTCCAAAACCTAGTACTCCAGCTATTAATGCAATTATTACAAATGTGATTGTCCAACGTAACATAATTCTAAGTTTTTAATGTGTGAAATAATAATTTATCAGGTATGATAAATCTACTCTAGTTATTAGAGAATTGGTTTTCTAAAACAGAGTCATCAAAAGACAACTTATTATTAAATTCCAGAGTCCTAATTGGGAACGGGATATTAATTCCTGCTTTATCGTAGGCTTTCTTAATTTCAATAATAGCTCTGGTTTTGGCATTTAACTTTTCTAGCATACTTTCGGCATCAATCCAAAATCTGCATAAATAGTTAATCGAACTGTCTCCAAATTCTGTGAAATAAAACTCTACTTCTTCAGTGCCTTTTACTTGTTCAAAAGTATCAGCAATAACTTCTTTAGTAAGCTTTTCTACTTCCTCTAAATTAGATTCATAACCTACACCACATTCTAAAAACACACGCATTCTTGTGGTTAGCGAATAGTTTTTTAAAGGGTTTTCAAGAATCATCTTGTTAGGTAGAATAACAATATTATTATCAGCCTCCTTAATAACAAATTCTCTAAGGTTAATATCCATAATCTCACCAGAATAACCGTTGGTTTCTACCCAATTGCCAATCTGTACTTTTCTTCTAAAAGATAGCGCAATACCAGCAACTGTATTTGATAAGGTATTTTGTAAAGCTAAACCAATTGCTAAACCAGCAACACCAGCAGTAGCCAATAAAGAAGTTAATGTTTTACTTAAATTTAGTATTCCTAACGAAATGTATAGTCCTATAAGCACCAGCACAACTGCTGAAACCCTAGAAATCATTTGCGACACAGATTCTTGTTGTACCCTCTTAGACACTAATTTATACGTGAATTTATTAACATATTTGGCAGTTATATAAGAAAATAATAATACTAAAATAGCTAAACCAAAGTTTGGCAAATATTCTATTATAGTCATCATCCAGCCCTCTAACTTAGTGAGTAAGCTAGTAAATGCTTCATTTAATGTAGTTTCCATTATTTTTAAGTTTGTTAAGATTAATATTTAATTTTTTCCAAAAAACTAATATTAACTAACTCACTTCTACAACGGTGTCTTTTAAAGTATCCGAGGTTTTTTTAGTCCATGCATTCAGCATCCAACTTGTTTTTTCAAGTTCTCTAATGTAAGCCCCCATCAAATCAATAGTGCCTTCATCACTTATAGCCTCAGCTTTCTCTATTACCTTGCTCATTTGCATCAAAAGTAATTTATGGTCGCTCAAGGTTTCAATAACCATATTTTGGTCTGCTTTTATTGGAGACTCTTCCAATATGGCCGAAGTTTTTAAATAGTCTTCTAATTTGCTCATTGGATGGTAGCGTAGGGTTAAAATACGTTCAGCGATTTCATCAATTTTTACTTTCGCATCATTGTACATGTCCTCAAACTGTTTATGTAAATCGAAAAAGTTTTTTCCAATTACATTCCAGTGTTTACTTCTTAATTTTTGATAATACACGTGGTAGTCAGCTAACAAAACATTCAATTCTACCACCACAGGTATTATTTCTTCTTCATTCATGTTTAAATAGCTCATCATTTATTTTTTAATGTTCCCTTTCAATATATCTGCTATATTAAATTTGTCAAGCCCTTTAACAGGTTTTAACGGTATTAAGAAATATTTAACATAAATTATGTTAATAAAAGCGTAGAATGTTAAAGAGTTTTAAGAGAAATGGAGTTTAATTATTTGTGCGCTACCCACAAGGGGTCGGGCTATCCGCTAATAGTTTTGGCTCGATGCTCGCCTCACCAAAAGCTGCCGCTACTATCCCTAGCGCGGGAGAAGTCTAACAAAATAAGGGATTTCATAAGGTGAATATATCTTTATTATTTTAAAAAAAATGCATGAGCTTATTTAAACTCTACAGCATTTAATATTAAACCAGAAGCGGGTGCAATGTAATCCATTTTAATTCTGCTTTCGGGCACTAAACTCGCCTCTATGTCTTGTAGCGTTAATTTACCTTTACCCAGATCAATTAAAGTTCCCATCATTAAGCGGATTTGATTTCGCATAAACCCCTTGCCTTTTACTCTTAACATATAGGATGTTTCTGGAAAGTAATTTGCTGAGTACACATCGTTTTCCACCAATTCGCATTGTAAAATCTCTCGCGTATAAATACCATTTTCGGTAGGTTTATAGCAATAACTCCATAAATAATGTTCGCCTTCAAAGAGTTTTGCGCCTTTCTTCATGATATCAATATCTAAATCATCAAGAATGGTCGTCATAATTGGTGCACAAAACGGATGGCATTTTTGCCCATAAGTAAACAGGTATAAATATTCTTTAACTTTAGAATGGTTTATAATATTAAAATCTTTGTCTACCGTACGCATACTAAGCGCGCGAATATCCTGTGGCAAGTTATAGTTGAATAGCTTTAAAAATGCTGTTGTATCAGTTATAGGTTCTTTTAAAAACAACTCGAAAGCAGCATGTTCTGCAGAAACCATAGCATCTGTTCTACCAGAAATTAAACTTTTAAAATATTTGCCTTCTAAGATAAAATTTAAAGTTCTATCCACCATTAAATGCAATGTTTTTACATTAGGTTGTTTTTGCCACCCATGAAAACGATAGCCTAAATATTGAATATCTATAACGTAAAAATACTTCTTCATCTAAATTTAAAAGAGATGCGGAAAGTAGTCTATTTATAAATTATGACAAAAAATTTATAAATTGTATTTCAATTAACCAACTAAAACTTTAAAACTATGTCGACTTTAACATCAAACAAACCACCAATTTGGTTTTGGATTATCAGTATTATTGCCCTTATTTGGAATGGTATGGGTGCTTATCATTATCTAATACAAGCATACAACACAGAAAGTTATCGTGCCATGTACACCGCAGAACAATTAGAAATTGCAGCAAATATGCCTGCTTGGGTAACCGCAGCTTTTGCAATAGCTGTTTTTGCAGGAGCTTTGGCAGCTATAGGATTATTACTTAGAAAATCATGGTCGGTAAAACTTTGGCTGTTATCTTTATTAGCTGTAATTATACAAATGGGATACATTTTAATTAATGATTACGCCTCTAGCATCGGTATGACTATAATGATTGTTATACTAGCTTTTTTCTTTACTTGGTTTGCCAGAACATCTCAAGCTAAAGGTTGGCTAGCCTAACTAAATTGAACATTTTACCTTATCCAGCAACCGTTCCATGGTGCGTCGTTGGTTAGAGGAATATCAAAGGCTTCGCCATTATAGGTGTTACTAGAAGCATTTCCACTAACTTTTAAAAATCTGTATGCCCAACATTTATTACCATGATCTACACGGTTATTGGTTAAGGTTAGATTTGTCATTTCTTTGAACGCTAAGTGCCCATGATTCATTTGGTTATTATAAATATCTAAATCTGCACCTTTGTACATATACATGCCACAATTGTTTAATGTATTATTGTAAATGTATGTTGTTGCAGGGTTTGTTTTCTGGTTATCGTTAGAGTACATTAAAATGCCATTCCAATTATTTGCTGAAACGGTTCGCATAGTAATATCGTTATTTCTAATTGTCCAATCAGCATTTTTCCAGTACACAATTGGTCCGTCAATATATTCACTATCATTACCTTGTAGTAAAATATTGTTTTCAAAAAGTACATTTTTTCCATCAGTATTTACCACATCACCACCTCGATTATTATGAAAATAATTATCTCTAATAATTATATTTTTATTTGTTCTTCCTGCGCCTTCTATATCTACACCAAATTGGGGTGATGTACCATTGGTATGATGTATTTCATTTCGCTCTATTAAAACGTTAGCACTTCCTACTAAAGAAACTCCTTGTCTTCTATTATCTGAAAAGTTATTGTTTCTAACAACAATATGCTTTAAGTTTTGAATGTCTCCTTTTGGGCTACCTACCATTAAAATGCCATCGCCATTAGCTTTTGCTAATATCACATTTTCAACAGTAACTAACTGACTTTCGCCTTCTATACAAACTAAATGGCCTTCATCATGGGACGTCGCGCCATCTGCTCTTGGTGTATAAATATGGTTATCTCTATCTCCTAAAATAGTGCCTCCTGAAATTACAACATTCGATTTGTTTTTAACAGCTATTGCACAGTAATTCCATTTATTGTTAGGAGCCATTTCTATAATAGCGTTTTCATCTAACAGAAATGCTACATTATTATTTAATGTAATACCTGCTTGATAGATATCATTCCCATATTTACCTATTAAATAATGTCCTGCCGGTAAACGTATGATACCGTAACCCTCTTCTATTGCCCAATTTATTGCAGATTGTAAATTATCTGTAGTTTTAACTGCTTCAACCCTGTTATTTGGAATATCCCATCGTTCTAATTCAATAGTATATTCTCGAGTTGAAATTTCAGAATAAGGCATCACTTCTATAGGTGACATTGCACCTGTAAAGGGATTTGGATTATTTGGATCTGTCTCACTTAGAGACGTAGTAATAAAACCTTTAGAATCATCTGAATCATTATAACAAGAATATACTAAAGTTATTATACAGAAAAGGTAGTACCATTTGGTAAGTGTAGGTTTAAACATTGACATAGTAAGTTTGGGGAATTAATATGTACTAATTTTCTTTAAAAGTAATAAAAAATTTTAAATTACTTGTGCCTATTTTTCAATTCGTTTTCAATATCCTTTAAAGTGAATCCTTTAGCTTGCAATAACATTAAGTAATGGAATAATAAATCCGCCGACTCGTATAAAAACAGTTCATCGTTATTATCCATAGCTTCAATAACAGTTTCTACAGCCTCCTCGCCTACTTTTTGAGCTACTTTGTTTATGCCTTTTGCAAACAAACTTGCAACGTAAGACTTTTTAGTATCCTTATTAGCAATACGTTCTGTAATAATTGTTTCTAAAGTTGAAAAGAATCCGTACGAAGCTGTGTTTTCATCTTTCCAGCAGGTATCGGTTCCTGTGTGGCATGTTGGTCCAACAGGGTGTACTTGAATTAGTAATGTATCGTTATCACAGTCATTCTTAATATCCACTAGGTTTAAAAAGTTGCCACTTTCCTCGCCTTTCGTCCATAAACGTTGCTTGCTTCTACTAAAAAAAGTTACCTGTTTTGTGTCTACTGTTTTTTGATAAGCAGCTGTATTCATATACCCTAACATCAACACTTTTTTTGTTGTAGCATCCTGAATGATTGCTGGGACTAATCCGTTATCGTCGTATTTTATTTCCATTTTTTTGCTATTCCCTGCCTTTCAATTATCGCTTGAGATAAACTCCAGCAGGAATCTATTTAATATTATTACTTTTTTGGATTCCGCATCAAGTGCGGAATGACAGAACGTATCAGTTAAATACGGACTTCTATATTATGTTGTTTCAATTCTTTTTTCAATTCAGGTATTGGAATTTCACCAAAATGAAATACACTTGCGGCCAATGCTGCATCAGATTTTCCTTCTTTAAAGGTATCGATAAAATGCTGCACATTACCCGCACCTCCTGAGGCTATAATTGGTATATTTAATTCTTGAGACAGTTTAGCTAAAGCGTTGTTGGCAAATCCGTTTTTGGTACCATCATGATCCATAGAAGTAAATAAAATTTCTCCTGCACCTCGCGCTTCTACTTCTTTTGCCCATTCAAACAAATCGATGTCTGTTGGAATGGTACCTCCTGCCAAATGTACCTTCCATTGGCCTGCTATTTGTTTAGCATCAATAGCAACAACCACGCACTGACTTCCAAATTTATCAGCCAATTCATTAACTAATTCTGGCCGTTTTACAGCAGAAGAATTAATAGACACCTTATCTGCACCGCATTGTAGCAATGCATCAACGTGAGCCACAGACGATATACCACCACCAACAGTAAAAGGTATATTTACTTGCTCAGCAACGCGTAAAACCATATCTAAAGTAGTGCCTCTATTTTCTAAAGTAGCGGCGATATCTAAAAACACTAGTTCGTCCGCACCATGATCAGCATATTGTTTTGCTAACTCTACTGGATCTCCTGCATCACGCAAATCAACGAAATTTACGCCTTTTACAGTGCGTCCGTTTTTTATATCTAAACAAGGTACAATTCTCTTAGTAAGCATTACACAAATTTTTCAAGTTCATATAAACTAATTCTGTTTTCATAAATAGCCTTTCCTATAATTACGCCTTCACACCCTAATTCAATAAGTTTTGGCAACTCATCAATATGCGAAATTCCACCAGAGGCAATCAACTTTATAGATTGTCCGCTACTACTGTTGCTACACGCTTCAATAATATCTTTATATAAATCGAATGAAGGCCCTTCGAGCATACCATCTTTTGATATATCGGTGCAAATTACATACTGAATGCCTTGTTTTTGATATCCTTTTATAAAAGGAATAACCTCTTCATTACTATCTTCTTGCCATCCACTAATGGCAATTTTTCCTGCATTACTATCAGCCCCAAGAATAATTTTTTCACTTCCATATTTGGAAATCCAACCTTCAAACGTTTTTCTATCTTTTACAGCAATACTGCCACCCGTAACTTGTTTCGCACCAGAATTAAAGGCTATGTGTAGATCTTCATCTGCTTTTAAACCGCCACCAAAATCAATCTTAAGTTTTGTTTTAGACGCAATTTGTTCTAATACTTTATAATTCACAATATGTTTCGCCTTAGCGCCATCTAAATCAACTAAATGTAGGTATTCAATCCCTGAGGCTTCAAACATTTTGGCTACTTCAAGCGGGTTTTCATTGTACACTTTTTTAGTATCATAATCTCCTTTAGTAAGACGAACACATTTTCCGTCTATAATGTCTATGGCTGGTATAATTCTCATTGATTAACTTGTTAATCAACCCTGAATTTATTTCAGGGTCTTTTTATTGATTTCTAGTTTTAAAAGATTTGGATTAGACGCTTTAATCAAATTCCATTTCCATTGTTTATGCCAATTCTTCAATTGTTTTTCTCTACTTCTAGCTTCCTTATGCAAATCAAACGCTTCAAAATAAATCAAATCTAGAACACTATACTTTTTAGTAAATAAAGCTCCTTTTCCGTTTAAATGTTCATTCAATCTTCGTTTTAGGTTTTCGGTATATCCTACATATAATACTGTTCTGTTTTTATTTGACAATATGTAACAATAATACTTCGCCATTTGTAAAGATCCTGAAACAAGTTCAGGATGGTTCTAAAGGTCTAAAAAATTCTCTAGAATTTTTGCTCCTCTAGAACCACTTTTTTCTGGATGGAACTGGGTTCCATAAAAATTTTCGTGTCGTAATGACGAAGCATAATTAATCTCGTAATCTGTTGCTGCTATGGTTTCATTACAATGCTCTGCATAATAACTGTGAACCAAATACATGTATTCGTTTTCTTTGATATCTTTAAACAAATCAGTTTTTAAATCTTTAATAACATTCCATCCCATTTGCGGTACTTTTACGTTATCTGAGAAGCGTTTTACCTTGGTTTGAAATATGCCCAAACCTTTTGTGTTGCCTTCTTCAGTATGTAAACACATAAGTTGCATTCCTAAACAAATACCTAAAACTGGTTGTTTAAGTGTTGGAATTAAGGTATCCAAACCACTTTCTTTAAGCATTTTCATAGCAGAACTTGCTTCTCCAACACCAGGAAAAATCACTTTATCTGCTGCTTTTATTTCTTCAGGGTCGTTTGATAAAATAGCATCGACACCCAAACGCTTAAAAGCAAATTGAATACTTTTTATGTTTCCAGCACCGTAATTTATTATCACTAACCTCATTATAGCATTCCTTTTGTACTTGGTAAAAACATTTTGTTAGCATCACGCTTTACTGCCATTTTCATAGCTTTAGCAAAGGCTTTAAATATACCTTCAATTTTATGATGTTCGTTGGTACCTTCTGCTTTAATGTTTAAATTACATTTTGCGCCATCGGTAAACGATTTAAACAAATGGAAAAACATTTCTGTAGGCATATCGCCTATTTTTTCGCGCTTAAATTCCGCATCCCATTCTAACCAATTTCTACCTCCAAAGTCAACGGCAACTTGTGCTAAACAATCGTCCATTGGTAAACAAAATCCGTAGCGTTCAATCCCCAATTTATTACCTAATGCTTTGTTGAATAATTCGCCTAAAGCAATCATGGTATCTTCAATAGTGTGATGTTCGTCAACTTCCAAATCGCCATCAACCTTAATGGTTAAATCCATCGCACCATGACGCCCTATTTGATCTAGCATATGATCGAAAAACGACAACCCTGTGTCAATATTATTCTTTCCAGAACCATCTAAATTTAATTTTATATAAATCTGTGTTTCATTGGTATTACGCGTTATCTCTTCAACGCGATCTTTAAGTTTTAAAAACTCATAAATTGCTTTCCAATCTGTACTAGTTAGGGCTATAGCGTCTAAAATTTCTTGTTTAGAACTTTCAATTTCATCTGCGCCTAATTCAGGATCTTCAGACAGATAAATACCTTTAGCTCCTAGATTTTTAGCGAGTTCCATATCTGTTATTCTATCACCTAAAACGAAGGAATTTGACAAGTCATAATCTTCAGAAAAATACTGGGTTAATAAACCCGTTCTTGGTTTGCGTGTATCAGTATTTTCATGCGGAAACGTTTTATCAATGTGAATAGCCGAAAACACAACGCCTTCTTTTTTGAATGCTTCAATAATTTTGTTTTGCGCTGGCCAAAACGTGTCTTCGGGAAAACTATCGGTTCCTAAACCATCTTGATTGGTTACCATAACCAACTCATAATCCAGCTCACTGGCTATTTTAGCCATGTATTGAAAAACTTTTGGGTAGTATTCTAACTTCTCTAAACTATCTAATTGATAATCTACAGGTGGCTCTAATACCAAAGTGCCGTCTCTGTCTATGAATAGTACTTTTTTCATTTTGTGTCATTTCTGCGAAAGCAGGCATCTATTTTTTATTATTCAAATTTATATGGATTCCGCATCAAGTGCGGAATGACAAATCATTCTAACGCTTTTAAAGCTTTTATTAAAACTTCGTTTTCTTTTTTAGTTCCAATTGTAAAACGCAAACAATTTTCACATCCTGGTTGATTGGTTCTATTTCGAATTACAATTCCTTTTTCAATCAACTGATTGTAACGCTTTGTAGCATCATCAACTTTAGCCAGTACAAAATTAGCATCTGTTGGATAAATTTTCGATACAAATGTAATTTCTGATAACTTACGAACTAATACATCACGCTCTTTTAAAATATCCTTAACCTGCTGCTGTGTTAACTCGTAATTTTCTAGCTGTGAAATCGCTTTTTGCTGTGTTAACTCATTAACGTTATATGGTGGTTTGATGCGGTTTAATACTGAAATAATTTCTTTTGAAGCAAAACAAATGCCTAACCGAATTCCAGCCATCCCGTAAGCTTTTGATAAGGTTTGAGTTACAATTAGGTTAGGAAACTCACTTAGTTTACTTGTCCAACTTTCATCATTTGAAAAATCGATATAGGCCTCATCAATAACAACGATACCTTTGAACGCTTTTATAAGTTTTTCAATTGATTTTGCTTCAAAACTATTTCCTGTTGGGTTATTTGGCGAACATAAAAACAACAACTTAGAATTAGCATCTGCAATTTCCAGAATTTCATCAACCTTAGGTTGAAAATTGTTATCTAACTGCACACTTTTAATAGCAATAGCATTGATATTTGCCAAAACACTATACATGCCATACGTTGGTGGCAACGTGATGATATTATCTTGATTAGGCTCACAAAAGGCTCTGAAGATTAAATCTAAAACTTCATCACTACCGTTGCCTAAAAGGATATTTTGCTGTGGAATATCTTTTATTTCTGATAGCAAGGATTTTACGGTTCGTTGCTGCGGATCTGGATACCGATTCACGCCATTTTCAAACGGATTTTCATTCGCGTCTAAAAATACCATAGCGTCACTATTACCTTGGTATTCGTCCCTTGCAGACGAATACGGTTTTAGCGCTTGTACCGTGGGCCTTATTAATTTTTGTATATTTTTCATAATCTTTAGATGCTAAATCACGTTCAGCATCACAAAAGTTATTTTTTTAAATCCTTTAATCTTATACTCACCGCATTTTTATGCGCTTGCAACCCTTCCGCTTCTGCCATTAACTCAATAGTTTCTCCTATATTTAAAAGTCCTTCTTCAGATATTTTTTGAAAGGCCATCTGTTTTAAAAAGCTATCTAAATTCACACCAGAATATGCTTTACTAAAACCGTTTGTAGGCAAGGTGTGGTTTGTTCCTGATGCATAATCGCCCGCACTCTCAGGTGTATAATCGCCAATAAAAACCGAGCCTGCATTATTGATGTTATCTACGTATACATCTTCATTTTTACAACAAATAATGTAATGTTCTGGACCATATTCGTCAATTAACTCTAGAGCTAAATCATCAGTTTCTACATAAATTAATTTTGAATTGGCTATAGCCTTTTCAGCAATGGCCTTACGTGGCAATACTACTAATTGCTTAGTTATTTCTTCCGAAACAGCACTAATTAGACGTTTTGAGGTAGATACCAAAATTACTTGACTATCTGCACCGTGTTCTGCTTGACTTAATAAATCTGAAGCCACATACGCCGCATTTGCTGTATCATCGGCAAATACTAATAATTCGCTAGGACCAGCAGGCATATCTATAGCTACGCCGTGTTTTGTTGCAATTTGTTTTGCAACCGTTACAAATTGATTGCCTGGTCCGAAAATTTTAAACACTTTTGGAATGGTTTCAGTACCAAAAGTCAAACCTGCAATAGCTTGTATACCGCCTACTTTTATAATTTTAGTAACACCACACAATTGCGCTGTAAATAAAATTTCTGGTGCCAACGCACCTTTTGTATTAGGTGGCGAACATAAAACAATCTCTTTGCAACCTGCTATTTGCGCAGGAATTGCCAACATTAAAACTGTTGAAAACAATGGTGCTGTACCACCGGGAATATACAAACCAACACTTTGAATTGGTCGTTTTTCCTGCCAACACTGTACACCTTTGGTTGTTTCTATCTCAATTTTTAATGTTTTTTGAGCTTTATGAAATACTTCAATATTATGTTTTGCTAATGTGATGGCACTTTTTAGTTTTTCAGAAACTTGTGTAACCGCTGTTTCTATTTCAGCAGGTGTAACTACATGTGAAGCTAGTGCTACGCCATCAAATTTATTTGTGTATCTTTTTATAGCCGTATCTCCTTCATTTGATACCTCATTAAAAATTTTGTTTACAGTACCTTCAATATCATCCACAGTTTGTGTAGGACGCTGTAAAATAGACGTCCATTCACTTTTTTTAGGATTATTAATTATTTGCATTCTTAATTTAACTTTGAGTTGAAATTATAAGATTTCCATTTTTAAGTAAATCTCAAATATATTACAGCACCATTTTTTCAATAGGACACACCAAAATACCTTGTGCTCCTTTTGCTTTGAGATCATCAATAACATTCCAAAACTGATTTTTACTAATTACAGAGTGCACAGAACTCCAACCGTCTTCAGCCAATGGTAAAACCGTGGGGCTCTTCATTCCTGGTAAAACATCAATAATATCTTGCAATTTGTCGTTTGGCGCATTTAGTAATACATACTTAGAATTTCTTCCTTTTAAAACCGACTGGATTCTAAACTGAATGGTGTCTAATATGGCTTTTCGCTCTTGGTTTAGTTTTGGAGATACGGCTAAAACTGCTTCGGATTTTAAAATGGTATCCACTTCTTTTAAATTATTTTTAAATAAAGTACTTCCACTGGATACAATATCGCAAATTGCATCTGCCAAACCTATATTAGGCGCAATTTCTACAGAACCGTTAATGATATGAAGATTTGCTTTTACACCGTTTTTGTCTAAAAACTGTTGTACCGTATTTGGATACGATGTTGCAATACGCTTACCTTCTAAATCTTTTATACTATTATAATTTGCAGCCTTAGGCACAGCAATACACACGCGGCATGTCGAAAAACCTAATTTTTCAACAATACCAATGCTCTCGCCTTTTTCTATTAAAACATTCTCACCTATAATCGCTGCATCTACAACGCCATCTTTTAAATATTGTGGAATATCGCCATTTCTTAAATAAAACACTTCAACAGGAAACCCTTTTGCCGAGGCTTTTAATTGATCTTTTCCATTATCTATAGAAATACCTATATCTTTTAATAAACGCATCGAGTCTTCGTTTAAACGACCCGATTTTTGCACTGCAATTCTTAATTTACTCATTATCTTGTTTTTATGAGTTTAAAACAACCAAGTTGGAACTTAAATTAAAAAACCCGCTTGATTGTCTCAAACGGGTTTAAATATATTTTGATTTTATTCAATACATTTTCACTTCGCCTGAGAGCAAATATGAAAATGATGATGTGTTTGAATAAAAGTCATGTTATAATTTATTTATGCAAATATCTATAATTTATATTATTAAATCCAAATTATAAATACAAATCTTGCAATAATTTAATATTATTAATATTTAGTCAATTTAAATTAATATTCTTTAAAAGAATACATTATTTGCTAAATTTATTCTTTTATTGATTTCCTAATATAATTGGTAAACCGCTATCTCCTGAACCAATAACAATTACTTTACTATTAGGCGACTCAGATAATTTCATAGTAGCTTCAATACCTTTATCTTGAAGAATTTTATCCGTTAATGAGGCACTTAATATCTTATTTGCATCTGCTTTACCTTGTGCTTCAATACGTTGTTTTTCAGCTTCTTTAGCAGCTGTAACTAGTCTGAATTCATATTCTAACGATTCTTGCTCTTGACGTAATTTACGTTCAATAGCTTCTTTAATAGTATTTGGTAATGTTACATCACGTACTAAAACTTCATTTAATTGCACGTATTGTTTTTCTAGTATTTTTTTAGTCTCTTCAAAAATCTCATCTTGTATAGCATCACGTTTACTAGAGTATAATTGTTCTGGTGTATAACGACCAACAACACTTCTTGCTGCACTTCTAATTGATGGCATTATTACACGTTGTAAATAATTTTGTCCAAGGGATTGGTGTAAGTTTCCTAAATCATCATAAACTGGTTCATACCATGCCGAGGCATCAATTTGAATCTCTAACCCGTTTGATGATAATACTTTCATTTTTTCAAAAAGCTCTTGTTGACGCACTTCGTAAATGTAAACTTTATTCCAAGGTGCTACAATATGAAACCCTTCTGCCATTGGCGGTTCATCAGTAACAACACCTTCTCCAAAAGTTTTAAACAATACTCCTGCTTCACCAGAACCTATGGTTACGGCTGATTTTGCTAATACTACAACCAGAATAATTACTGCGATAATTATTGGTAATCCGATTTTTGGTAATTTTTCCATTTTCTATTTTTAAATTAATCCGTTATATTTTCTTAAAAACCATTCTAGTCCTAAGTTAAATGCTATAATTCCTAAAAGGTATTTCCAATCTATCAAAGGTATGGTATTTTTGCTGCTTTTTTGAATTGGAACGAAACGATTGTCATTCAATAAATCATTTATAGCTTTTTTTGTTTCATTTATAAAATAACTTGTCCCTGAGCTGTTAGTGGCCAATTGCTGTAACTTTGTTACATCTGCATTTAAAAATTGCTGTTCAACATTATATTCTAAAATTCTAAAATTTCCAGATTTAGACATGTTTTCGTTAGATGCTCTGATTGTAAAGCTATATTCTGATGCTGGTAAATTACTCAAATCTACTTGATAATTATTGTTTTTCAAAATTAGAGGAAATACAGTTTTTGCTTTAGAAACTTTATCGGTCACAGTTATGTTCAAAGTTTCTCGAGTGTCAAAAACATAGTTTTTATCGAAAAACTCAGCCTTGATTATAATGTTGTTATTTCCGTTATAAAATGATTCATAGTCAATATTTAATCTGCTTTTTTTCTTTGTTGAAGCTAGGTATTGAACCAATTTGCCAATAAAATTATCAAAATCATCGAAACTATTTTCGTTAAGATAGCTTTGTGCGCGCCATTGCCAAATCTGTTCACCAAATAAAACAGCTTCTCGCCTACTATTTGTTTCAAAAGTTACTAAAAGTGGCTCTTCTAATGTAACACTCTTGACTGTCTTGTTTAAAATGGTTTCATAGGCTACGTTAAAACTAATCTCTCCATAGTTTGAAAGTAAAGGAGGGAAAGATTCAAAATCTAATTCGTCAATTAAAAAAGGTGCATAATTAATATTTAAGTCGGCTTGGTAATTTTCGGTTTGACCTGTTATATTAAAATTATAATCATTAGTAATCCTATTTAAAAAATCTAAATCTGTTTTGGGTCCAGTAATAACAAATTTATTCTTGTTTTGCGTGTTAATTTTATCTATTATATTTTTAAACTTATTATTTGGCTGATACAGTATAATTAATTGATATTCATTTATTTGATTAATTACATTTTTTGGGTGTAAAATATCTGCTGTACGTTGCTCATTAGTTTCAATACTCTTTTTTAAAGCTCCTAAATCTGGGTGAGAAAAACTGCTAACTATAGCAATTTTTGTTTTTTGATTGATTACTTCAATGGCAAAATTTTTAGTATTATTTATTTTATTCTTTTCACTTGCTAAAGGAACAATTGTTGCCTTGTAATTGCTCACACCAACCTTATTTGTTGGCAATGTGAGATTAACAACCTTTGAATTATCATTTTTAGAAAAATTAATCTTTTTTGAATAAATTGTAGTATTACCACTTTTTACAATAAAGTTAGATTGTATTGCAGTATTACCATTATAAACTAAAATTGCTTCAACAGGAAATCTGTTTTTCAGAAATGCATATTTATTAACGTTAAATTGCTGAATTCTTAAGTCTGTATATGTAATGGTATCCCCTAAAACTATTGGGTAAATTGGTTGTTTGTAATTGTTTGATGAAAATTGATAATCGTTGCCATAAGTTTGATTTCCATCCGTAATAAGCAATGTTGGCGATGTGGTTTGCTTATAAATTTCATTTAATTGCGTAAATGCTTTAGAAATATTTGTTTGTTTATCGGTAAACGTAATAGAATCTAAGGGATTTAAGTTTTCTCCGAAAGTAAAAAAGTCTAGATTAAATTTATTCTGAATGTTTGGATTGCTTTTTATTTCATCAATAAAATTTAACAGTGCCTCATCTTGTTTTAAATGCTTAATTGAGCTTGAATTATCAATTGCTACAACTAAATTAGGTTTTTCTATTGATAATTTAGTTTGATCAAAACTTGGGTTTATAATGATTAATAAAACAGAAAACACACTTAAAAACCTCAAAAAAGAAAAAAGCATGTTTATTTTAGACATGCTTTTCTTTTTAGTAAAATACTGAAAAAGCGCTAACCCTAGCGCTAAAATTCCAGAAAGTATAATGTATAAAAGAGTTTCAGAACTCATTAAAAAACTTTAAATTTTATTTTGATTAGATTCCTGGTTTCACAGGAAAGTCAATTACGTTAACATTCCACCATCAACGTTTAGAGTTTGTCCTGTAACATACGCACTCATATCGCTAGCTAAAAACACACAAACATTAGCAATATCTTCTGGTGTGCCTCCACGTTTTAATGGTATGCCTGCACGCCATCCTTTTACAATCTCTTCATCTAATTTAGCAGTCATTTCAGTTTCAATAAAACCTGGTGCTACCACATTGCTTCTAATATTTCTAGATCCTAACTCTAAAGCTACAGATTTTGAAAACCCAATAATACCAGCTTTTGATGCTGCATAGTTAGTTTGTCCTGCATTACCTTTTACACCAACTACAGAGCTCATATTAATAATTGAACCTTTACGTTGTTTTAACATGGTGCGTTGTACAGCTTTTGTCATATTGAAAACCGACTTAAGATTAACTTCGATAACTTTATCAAAATCTTCTTCAGTGATACGCATTAGTAGGTTGTCTTTTGTGATACCTGCATTATTTACAAGAATATCAATACTTCCAAATTCTGAAACTACATCTGAAGCTAATTTTTGTGCTTCTTCAAAACTTGCTGCATTACTTTTGTACCCTTTAGCTTTTACTCCTAAAGCATTTAATTCTTTTTCTAAAGCATTTGCGGCATCAACTGAAGAACTGTATGTAAATGCTACATTGGCCCCTTGTTCTGCAAAAACTTGAGCAATACCTTTTCCAATACCACGGCTAGCTCCTGTAACTATTGCTGTTTTCCCTTCTAGTAGTTTCATATATTAGTATTATTATTTTGAATTGAACATCTGATATAATTGTTACTGATGTTTCATTTATAGTTTGTTCGTAATTTTTTAATTTCTAGGTACTCAAATATAACAAATCCGAATGTGATGTTGTTATAAACCTAATTATTTTTAATGGTACTTGTTTTGCGTTAGGGATTGCAACGGCATCCTTTTTAAAATTGACTAGTATTAAGTTTCTTTAAAGTAAATAATAAATAGATATTGATGTTGCTTACTCCTTCGCTAAGACGTTTAAAAAGATATAGTGAAAAGCCCGACCCTTTGGGTAACGCCCAAATAGATATTATAAAAAATCCGTTAACTAGATTAGCTAACGGATTGTGTATATTTTAGAGGGTATTAACCTATAACTTCAGCAACTTTTTTACCGATTTCGGCAGGTGAATCTACAACGTGTATCCCACAAGCTCTCATGATTTTCTTTTTGGCTTGTGCGGTATCATCACTTCCACCAACAATTGCACCAGCGTGCCCCATGGTACGTCCGGCAGGTGCAGTTTCTCCAGCTATAAACCCAACGATAGGCTTTTTACTTCCACTTTCTTTGTACCAGTTAGCAGCGTCTGCTTCTAACTGACCTCCGATTTCACCAATCATGACTACAGCTTCTGTTTCTGGGTCGTTAATAAGCAACTCAACAGCTTCTTTAGTGGTTGTTCCTATGATAGGATCTCCTCCAATTCCTATGGCTGTAGTAATACCTAAACCTTGTTTTACAACTTGATCTGCAGCTTCGTAAGTTAAAGTTCCAGATTTTGATACAATACCTACTTTACCTTCTTTAAATACAAAACCTGGCATAATACCAACTTTTGCCTCACCCGGAGTTATAACACCTGGACAGTTAGGACCTATTAGTCTACAATCTTTAGATTTTATATAGCTTGATGCAGTTATCATATCTGCAACAGGAATACCTTCTGTAATAGTAATAATTACTTTTATACCCGCATCAGCAGCTTCCATAATGGCATCGGCAGCAAATGCTGGTGGTACAAAAATAATTGTTGTATCTGCTCCTACTTGGTCTACAGCTTCTTTTACGGTATTAAAAACAGGTTTATCAAGATGAGTTTGACCACCTTTTCCTGGGGTTACACCACCTACAACGTTGGTTCCGTATTCAATCATCTGACTAGCGTGAAATGTACCCTCGCTACCTGTAAAACCTTGAACTATAATGTTTGAATCTTTATTTACTAAAACACTCATATTTTTCTATTTGAATATTGTTTTACAAATGTAATTTTTTGAACGCACTTTTTTAACTTAAAAAAGCTTAATTTTTTAATTGTTTTAAAATATTAGGAATTTGCTTAATGGAAGCCATTTCTTTTAGTTTTAAACGTACTTCTTGTATTGGCGTTCCCCAATAGGTTTTTCCTCCTTCAATAGATTTTGTAACTCCAGATTGCCCTTGAATCACAGCTTTCTTACCTATAGTTATACCGCTTGTGGTGCCAACTTGACCCCAAAGCGTTACTTCGTCTTCAATAACCACACAGCCAGCAATACCAACTTGCGATGCTATTAAACACTTTTTTCCTATGATTGTATCATGTCCTACTTGAATTAAGTTATCAAGTTTAGAACCCTCGCCTATAATGGTATCACCGCTTACACCCCTGTCAATCGTGCATCCAGCACCAATATCCACATTATCTTTTATGACGACACGCCCTCCAGATTTTAATCTATCGTAACCATCTGGTCTATTCTTATAATAGAATGCATTAGCTCCTAAAACTGAACCTGAGTGAATTGTGACGTTATCACCAATTATTGCATCATCATAAATACTTACATTTGAATGTATTGTACAATTATTACCAATAACGACATGATGCCCAATGAATACATTTGGTTGAATGATGGTTTTGTTACCTATTCTTGCTGAATTAGAAATTGCTGTTGTTGCCGCTACAAACGGTTTAAAGTGATTAGTTAATTTATTAAAATCTCTAAAAGGGTCATCACTTACCAATAATGCTTTTCCCTTTGGGCAGACTACTTCTTTGTTAATAAGAATTATAGTTGCAGCCGATTCTAGAGCTTTATCATAATATTTTGGATGATCCACAAAAACAATATCTCCAGGCTCTACAACGTGAATCTCATTCATGCCTAAAACCTGAAAATTAGCATCGCCTACAAACTTACAGTCTATTAAATTTGCTATGCTTTTTAAAGTATGTGGTTTAGGAAACTTCAAACTTATTCTTTAACACGTTCTTTATAAGTTCCTTTTTCTGTTTCTATTTTAATTTTATCACCTTCATTTATAAATAAAGGTACGTTTACTTCTGCTCCAGTTTCTACTGTTGCAGGTTTTGTAGCATTCGTTGCTGTATTTCCTTTTACACCAGGTTCAGTATGAGTAACCTCCAAAATAACACTTGCTGGTAAATCAACAGATAATGGCATATTGTCTTCAGTATTGATAAGTACAGTAACAACTTCTCCTTCTTTCATTAATCCAGGGTTATCTAAAGCAGCTTCTAATAAACGAATCTGAGTATAATCTGCTTCATTCATGAAATGGTAAAACTCACCATCATTATACAAATATTGAAATTTGTGAGTTTCAACACGAACATCTTCTATTTTATGTCCAGCGGAAAATGTATTATCGATGACTTTACCCGTAGTTACACTTTTAAGTTTTGTTCTTACAAATGCAGGCCCTTTACCTGGTTTAACGTGTAAAAATTCAATGATTTTAAATATATCATGATTATATCTTATGCATAATCCGTTTCTAATGTCACTTGTACTAGCCATATTTAATGTGTTGTAATGTCGTTATTTTAATTTGATTTGAAATACCCTTTCATGATGCCTCGATGCGAGTTTTTAATAAACTGAAGTATTTCGTCACGCTCAGGAGTTGCTTGCATTTCTGCTTCAATAATATCTGCTGCTTGAGAATTGTTGTAATTCTTTTGGTATAAGATTCTGAATATATCTTGAATTTCTCTAATTTTTTCTGTTGAAAACCCTCGTCTTCTTAATCCCACTGAGTTAATCCCTACATAAGATAAAGGTTCTCGAGCTGCTTTAACAAATGGAGGAACATCTTTTCTTACCAAAGACCCACCTGTTACAAAAGCATGATTGCCAACTGAAACAAACTGATGAACAGCTGTCATACCTGCTAAAACCACATAATCACCAACGGTAATGTGACCAGCCAGTGTACTATTATTTGAAAATATACAGTTATTGCCAACAATACAATCATGTGCTATATGGCAATAGGCCATAATCAAACAGTTATCTCCAACAACGGTTTTCATTCTGTCTGTTGTACCTCTGTTTATAGTTACACATTCTCTAATGGTAACATTATTTCCAATTTCAACAGTTGTATCTTCATCATTATATTTTAAATCCTGAGGAACAGCAGAAATAACAGAACCTGGAAAAATATTACAGTTTTTCCCAATTCTTGCACCTTCCATGATGGTAACGTTACTTCCTATCCAAGTGCCTTCACCAATTTTTACGTTGTTATGAATGGTAGCGAAAGGTTCTATAACTACGTTTTTTGCAATTTTTGCACCAGGATGCACATAAGCTAAAGGTTGGTTCATGTTATTTTACTTTAGAGATTTGAGCCATTAGTTCAGCTTCAGCACATAATTTTCCATTTGCATACGCATACCCTTGCATATGACAAATACCGCGGCGAATTGGCGTTATTAATGAGCAACTAAATATTAAGGTATCACCGGGGCTTACTTTTTGTTTGAACTTAACATTATCCATTTTCATGAAAAAAGTTAAATAGTTTTCAGGATCTGGTACTGTATTTAAAACTAAAATACCACCAGTTTGAGCCATAGCTTCAACAATTAAAACACCAGGCATTACTGGGGCTCCTGGGAAATGACCTTTAAAAAATTCTTCATTCATGGTCACATTCTTTGTAGCGACAACATGCTTATCAGAAAGTTCAAAAACCTTATCTATTAATAAGAAAGGTTGTCTATGTGGTAACATAGCCATAATTTGAGTAACATCCATTAGTGGTGGTTGATTCAAATCTATACTTGGTACGTTATTACGACGATCGTTTTTGATAATCTTTGCTAATTTCTTAGCAAATTGTGTGTTTACAAAATGCCCGGGTTTATTGGCTATTACTTTTCCACGGATTCTAGTACCTATTAAAGCTAAATCGCCTAAAACATCTAATAATTTATGTCTAGCGGCTTCATTAGGGTGGTGTAGAGTTAAATTATCTAGAATGCCGTTGGGCTTCACTGCAATTGAATCTTTTTTAAATGCCACTTTAAGTTTTTCCATGGTTTCTGGTGATAGTGCTTTATCAACATAAACAATTGCATTGTTTAAATCACCGCCTTTTATTAAACCATGCTCTAGTAGCATTTCAATTTCATGTAAAAAACTAAACGTTCTAGAATCTGAAATATCCTTTTTAAAATCTGAAATATGATTTAAAGTTGCGTTTTGAGTTCCTAAAACTTTCGTTCCAAAATCTACCATAGTAGTAATTTGGTACTCTTTTGAAGGCATAACAAGAATTTCACTTCCTGTTTCTTCATCTACATAAGATACAATATCTGTAATAACAAATTCTTCTCTAAAAGCATCAAGCTCAATAACACCAGCTTTTTCAATAGCTTCAACAAAAAACTTTGATGATCCATCCATAATTGGTGGTTCAGAAGCATTAAGTTCAATAATCGCATTATCTACATCTAAACCAACTAGTGCAGCTAATACATGTTCAGAAGTTTGGATAGTAACTCCATTTTTTTCTAAACATGTTCCTCTTTGGGTATTTGTAACATAATTAGCATCAGCCTTAATAACAGGCTCTCCTTCTAAATCAACTCGTTTAAAAGAAAATCCAGAATTAACTTTTGCGGGTTTAAATGTTAAGGTTACATCTTTACCAGTATGTAAACCTACTCCTGTTAGGGAGATTTCTTCTTTAATGGTTTTTTGCTTAATTTCTGTATTGACTATTCCCATTTATTTTTTTCTAAGTCATTTATGTTTTTAACTATGCTTGGTAAATTTTTAAAATGTACGTAAGCTTTATTGTAATCTCCATATGGTAACGCTGGAGAGCCTTGAAGCACTTCATTATCTTTAACATGTCTACCAATACCAGACTGAGCTTGTATTTTTACATTGTCACCAATTGTAATATGACCAACAATACCTACTTGTCCACCGATTTGACAATTCTCGCCAATTTTAGTAGAGCCAGCGATCCCTGTTTGGGCAGCTATTACTGTATTTCTACCAATCTCTACGTTGTGCGCTATTTGTATTTGATTATCCAATTTCACACCCCTACGTATTATTGTTGAACCCAAAGTGGCTCTATCTATGGTAGTGGCAGCTCCAATATCAACAAAATCTTCTAACACAACATTACCTATTTGCGGTACTTTACTATACTCACCTGATTCATTAGGAGCAAAACCAAATCCATCAGCACCAATAATAGCACCTGAATTTATAACACAGTTGTTTCCAATAACAGACTCTGAGTAAACTTTTGCACCAGAGAAAACTACAGTATCATCACCAATAACTACGTTATCTCCAATATAAGCACCGGGAAAAATTTTTACATTTTTGCCAATTTTCACATTTTCTCCTAAATAAGAAAAAGCTCCTAGATAAATAGATTCATCATAACTTGCTGATTCAGCGATATAAACTGGTTGCTCTATACCTTGTTTGTTGTTTTTTACTTGATTGTAATATTCTAGTAATTTAGAAAAAGATTCATAAGAATCTTCAACTTTAATAAGTGTTGTGCTAAGGTCTTCTTCTGGAGTAAAAGATTTGTTTACAATAGTTATAGAAGCCTTTGTTGTATAAATATAAGGTGTGTATTTCGGGTTAGCCAAAAAGGTTAAAGACCCCTCGAGACCTTCTTCAATTTTGGAAAGTTTTGATACTTCAACATCAGGATTTCCAACAACATCGCCTTCTAATATTCCTGCTATTTGTTGTGCCGTAAATTTCACACTTGTGTAGTTTGTTTTGTTTTTTGTTTGATTGACGCAAAAATAGGAAAAATGTGTTAAACTTTAACCTTAGGATAACATATATAATATTTTGTAACTGGTTTTGACAAAGCCTTAAGATTCAATTGATCTGAAGCTTTTACAATATCTTCAATCTTTCCAGACTTGTGTAGGATATTAATTCGTTTGGTTTTAACTTGGTATGCCTGGTTTGAAATACTTCCCTGAAATACAAAATATTTTGCTTCCTCTTCAGAGATATTATAATTTTTTATAAGAGACTCCACATGCTTTTTTAGGTTGCCTTCTTTAACTGGTTTATTTTTCATCTTGATTTTGAGAAGATTTCTATTAATTATCATCTCACACAAGTTACTGAGCACAAAATCTTCATGATATTGCCACTGTTTCATTGCAGAAATAATATCATAATCGTCTAATTTCGAAAACACCTCTAAAGTCTCATTTGTAAAATTCTTATTTGATATTTTATGCTTCAGAAAATAAATTAGTGCATCACTAGCCATAAGCACTTCACCCAAATTATAAAGTTCTTTGGCTCTCTTTAAAACTCTAATAAGTAACTGTTCTGCAGCTAAACCTGTTTTATGCAGATACACTTGCCAATACATTAAACGTCTTGCAATTATAAATTTCTCTACACTATAAACTCCTTTTTCTTCAACAACTAATTCATCATTTACAGCGTTTAACATAGTAATAAGGCGTTCACTATTAATATTACCCTCAGCTACTCCTGTATAAAAGCTATCGCGCTTTAAATAGTCTGCTCTATCCATATCCAATTGACTAGAAATAAGCTGACACATGAATTTTCTTTTGTATTCTCCTTTAAATATTTGAATAGCTAGCGTTAAACTTCCGTTAAATTCTTCATTTAAACGTTCCATAAAAAGTAGTGAAATCTCTTCATGTGAAACGTTATCTACTATAGAATGTTCCATAGCATGAGAGAAAGGTCCATGACCAATATCATGAAGCAGAATAGCCACATACAATCCTGTTTCTTCTTCCTCTGAAATTGTAACTCCTTTAAAACGAAGTACATTAACTGCTTGCTGCATTAAATGCACACAGCCAATAGCATGATGAAATCTGGTATGATGTGCCCCTGGATAAACCAAATAAGACATCCCCATTTGTGTGATTCTACGTAAGCGCTGAAAATATTTATGTTGAATTAGGTCAAAAATAAGCGAATTAGGAATTGTAATAAATCCGTAAATTGGGTCGTTTAATATTTTAAGTTTGTTCAAACTTTTACATTTAGCATTAGATGTTTACAAATATAACTATATGAACCTATAATAAAACTTTGATGCAAAAACGATTAAATAGCTACAATAACACTATAAAAACTATACTATGATAAACATACTTTGGGTTGATGATGAAATTGATTTATTAAAACCACATATTTTATTTCTTGAGAAGAAAAACTATCAAGTAACAACTTGTAACAGTGGTACTGAAGCTATTGATATTTTAGATGAAAAGAATTTTGATATTGTTTTTTTAGATGAAAACATGCCAGGTTTAACGGGGCTTGAAACTTTAAATGAAATTAAGGAGAAAAAAGACACGCTTCCAGTAGTAATGATTACAAAAAGTGAGGAGGAGTATATTATGGAAGAGGCTATTGGTAATAAAATTGCAGATTACTTGATTAAACCTGTAAACCCAAATCAAATATTATTAAGTCTGAAGAAAAATTTGGATCATTCCAGATTAGTTTCTGAGAAAACCACATCTAATTATCAGCAAGAGTTTCGGAAAATAGCTATGGACTTATCTATGGTTAATAGTTATGAAGAATGGGTTAATTTATATCAAAAATTGATATACTGGGAAATTCAGTTAGAAGATATTGAAGATGCTGGTATGTTTGAAATTTTAGAATCTCAGAAAAACGAGGCAAATATTCAATTCGGAAAATTTATTGAAAAAAATTATGCCGATTGGTTTAGGCCGCATACTGATGCTCCTGTAATGTCTCATACTTTATTTAAAGATAAAATAGTACCAGAAATTAATAAAGAGCAACCTACATTACTTGTTGTAATAGATAATTTACGTTACGATCAATGGAAAGTTTTTGAACCTATTATAAATAACTACTATAAGAAGAACAAAGAAGAAGCGTTTTATAGCATTTTACCTACTGCTACTCAATATGCTAGAAATGCTATTTTTTCAGGTTTGATGCCAAGTGATATGGAAAAATTATTTCCTCAGTATTGGAAAAATGATATTGATGAAGGCGGAAAAAACATGCACGAAGCTGATTTTTTAGAAGCTCAAATGAAACGTTTAGGATTAACTCATTTAAACTATGAGTATCATAAAATTACCAACTTAAAAAATGGAAAAAAATTAGCTGATAATTTTAAATCTTTAAAGAATAATGATTTAACAGTTGTTGTGTATAATTTTGTTGATATGCTTTCACACTCCAAAACAGAAATGGAAGTTGTTAAAGAATTAGCGTCTAATGATAAGGCATATAGATCCTTAACACTTAGCTGGTTTAAAAACTCGCCTCTTTTAGATATGATTCAACAGGCGAACCAATTAGGGTTTAAATTAATTTTAACTACAGATCATGGTACCATTAATGTTAAAAACCCATCTAAAGTGATAGGAGATAGAGATACCAGCTTAAACCTTCGATACAAAACAGGCAGAAGTTTAACTTATGAGAATAAAGATGTATTCGTAGCAAAAGACCCAAAAGAACTCCACCTCCCCTCTATAACCATGAGTAGCTCTTACATATTTGCCAAAAGCGACTTGTTTTTTGCCTATCCAAACAATTACAACCACTACGTTAGTTATTATAGAAATACCTATCAACATGGTGGTGTTTCATTAGAAGAAATGATTATTCCATTTGTTGTTTTTAATCCTAAATAACTCCATAAAAAGCAATTATTATCGATGAAATACATTTTTTACTAGGTTTTTTGGTTTTTTATAACTAATATTGTATCTAAATTTTACTAAAAATTGGAAATTAATTATGGAATTGATGAGATTGAGCAGGTTGCTAAAAATCTTATTAAGAATGTAAAAACGAAAACGTTACTTTTTTATGGTGACATGGGTGTTGGAAAAACATCTCTTATCAAAGCTTTAGTAAAAGCTTTTGGAAGTAATGATGCTGTTAGTAGCCCATCTTTTTCAATTGTAAATGAATATAAATTGGGTGATGAATTAATATATCACTTTGATTTATATAGAATTGAAGATATTGAAGAGTTATATAATTTTGGAATTGAAGATTATTTAGATTCTAATCATTGGAAATTAATAGAATGGCCAGAAAAAATTAAAAGTCTTTTAGATGAAAATTTTGATGTAATTAAATTAAAATTAGACAAAAATAACAATCGAATTATAAGTTTAAATAAAACGTAAAAACCTAATAACCTGCTAGCTTATGACTAACAAATAATATGCTTTACTCCTTTATTTTGAAGTTTTACGGGAAACCCACATCAAGAATTTTAAAAATCACTGTTTTTAACATAATTTTAACATTTATTGATTAACTTCACGATAGTCATTATTTACATTTGGGTATTAATTAATTAAATCCCTTATAAAATGAAGACTAAAAAGTACTTAATTGCAATTGCAATTTTCGGAGGCGTGTTATTTATGGCACAAGCTGCAAACCAGTATAATATTGATGCAGAACAAACAGCACAAATTAAAAAGAAGCCAAGACCAATCATTCGCTAAACAAAACAAAGTTTCAAAAGGTTTAGTTTTAGGAAGCGTCATTGCTACCCTAATTTCTTTAACACCTTATTTATTTACTTTATATGAAAGTGTTCCAAAACAACGCGTTTGGAACACTTTTTTATTTACTTATGATAGCAGTATATGGCTAGATGCTAATTATGCTATGTGGGTTTTTACGGGTAAAATAATACCCTTATTTCTTCTTTTTATTTGGTTTTTCACTTGTAGGCATTGGTGGTATCATTCACTTCTAGTGCCTATGGCAATGTATATTTTTCATATTTTTGACGTTTTTAATGCTGAAAATAAATATTTAGATGAGTTTCAATTAGTTTATATGATTCCTATAATGGCTATTATAATACCATCAATATATCTCATTAGAGCTAGAATATTCAATAAAATCAATGATGCAAACAAATCCCTGGAAGAATTAGAAAACGAATTTAAAATTACCCCAAAAAACTTTTGGGGTAAAGTAAAAGATTACTTTTAGTTATTATCTAAGCGTTCTCTTTCATTTAATTCTATATTCTTTTTATTGCTTCTTAATCTGAAATTCCCAAACTTGTAATTAAAACCAAGTATAAATAATCTGTTCTCAAATTTATATTTACCACGGATATCTTGATTCAAATATTTAGTAGTCGTATTAAAATTCTGTGTGTTAAAAACATCAGATATGCCTAAATTTAATGAAGCTTTATTATTCCAAAATGTTTTTCTTATACTAATATCTAAACTTGAGACAAAACTCGTATCCGTTGGTCCATCATTTATAGGAGACAAATAATTAAAAGATATATCTCCTAATAAGCTTTTATCTTCTGACAAAGTAAAATAATTACCAATTTCAAGGTATAAGCTCCATTGCTCACCCTTAAAAGATGTTTCATTACTCGCAATAGGATTAAAGTTGTTTTTATAAAAATACCCAGATGATAGGACATATAAATCCCAGAAATTATTTAAAGCAACATAAGTTGTAAAATCTAAGCCATATGAAATTGATACATCAGTATTTGTGCTTTGAAAGACCAATACATTTTCGTCATTATCTTGGTAAAAATATTGTAAGGTTGGATCTTTTTCGTGTCTATAATAAAGTTCAAAAGTATAATCTTCATTAAAAGTGTATCCTAATATAAATTGGTTGTCTATTTGAGGTTTCAAATTAGGATCTCCGGTTATAAACGTATTATCATTTAAGAAATACTTAAAGGGGTTTAGTTGTGTATAACGAGGTCTGTAAATACGCTTAGTATAATTAAAATAAACCTCATTGTTTTCATTCATGGTATGTGAAATAAACAACGATGGAAAAAGTTTGATGTAATCCGTATTATTGACTTGATTATTTGTTATTGAATTTCCTTCTATATTAGTTAATTCAGTTCGTAAACCAGCTTTTAAGCTCCAAGTATCCCATTCTTTTGAAACGCTTGTATAAATAGCATAATTAGTTTCGTCATATAAAAAGGTGTCAGAATTTTGTAGATCTTCCACTCTATCTTCATTTTCAAAATTATATTGTGTTAGTATATTTTCAGAATTTATATTTGAGACTTTTGCTCCCATTTCAAACAATCCAGAATCGCCTAATGGTAACTCATAATCCGCTTGAAGTGTCTGTAATTTAATCTCTTGACTTGAGAAGGTTTGAAACCTATTTGTTCTGATTAACGACTCATCAGGAAACAAATAATCAGTATCAACATTCTGAAAACTAGAAGAGTCATAATTGGTGTGATGTCCTCTGATTAACAGTTTCTCGCCTTCTTTTTTAAAGTTATGAACATAATCCAGAGTAAAAGCCAAATTGAATGTTTCATCTACTTTTCTACTATCGGTAAAAAACGTTGAATCTAAAACTTTTGTATTATTAAAAACATCTGTTACAGAATTAGCATTTGTTTGTGTATTAGATCTAGGAGAGATTAGCATACTTGTTGAAAATCCTAAAGAGTTATTTTCATTCAACTGATAGTCAAGATTAGCATTTATATTTTGGTTAGCTGTTTTTCGGATTCTTTCAAAATCAGTTTCCCAACGTGAGGTAACTTGGTCGTTTTCAATAAAATTTATAAACTCTTCGCTACTCCGATAATCTTTTCGTGGACTTATGCTATAATTTAAATAAGTATTAAGCTTTTTAGTTTTGAAAAAATGACTTGTTCCAAACGAATATTTTGGAAACTCACTACCTTGTTTATAATTCCCAAAAACAGAACCATTATAACCTGCAATAATATTTTTACTGGTAACAATGTTTAGTACTGAGCCGCCTTCTGCTTCATATTTAGCAGGCGGACTTGTAATTACCTCAATAGACTTAATATTTGTTGCAGAAGTCCCTTCCAAAAGCTGTAAAACTTCTTGAGAAGATAAGTGAACCCTTCTGTCGTTCATATATACAACAGGTGTAGATTGTTTTATACTTATTTTACCATCACTTATTAAAACACCTGGTGTATGGTTTAAGACATCTAAAACATTGTTATTGGATAGTGTAGAATTTTCAACATTAAACACCAATCGATCTACCATTCGCTTTACCGTAGGTCTTTTAGAAACTATAACCACCCCATCCAGCATTAGTTTACTTTCATTAAGGATAATAACTCCTAGGTCAATACTCCTTATGAGTTTGATTTCTTTCAAATAGTTTTCAAAACCCAGAAAGCTTATTTTAATGTTATAATTTCCACTGGTAAGATTTTCAATATTAAAGTATCCCTCGTCATTAGTAGTAGTCCCTTTTATAACTTCATCATTTTCATTATTTAACACGATAACATTGGCGTAGGCAATAGGGACTTTAGCAATATCATGAACCCTTCCACTAATATCAAATTGTTGTGCGAAACTTATCGATGTATATAGAAAATAAAAAAATATTAGGTTTTTAAGCATATACTAATTTATAAAACGAACTTATGATATTAACTACAAACCTTTAAAAATTAAGCGATAATTGGCTGTTTTATCAGATAAATGTAATCGATAAAAAGCATATTTAATATTTTGAGTACCAAAACTATTACTTTTTATAAAAATTTATTTGTAATTTGAAATTTAATAACTTGATTTAACCATGTCAAAACAACCAATTTCTCCATTTACTAAGCAACAACTTTTACCACAAGAAGAAACTCTTGAAATTTTTAGAAAAAAAGGAGAATTATTTATTGGCATTCCTAAGGAAACTGCCTTTCAAGAAAAACGCATATGTTTAACACCTGATGCCGTTTATGCTCTAGTAAACAATGGTCACAGGGTTTTGATAGAATCTGGAGCTGGAAACGGGGCGAATTTTAGTGATAAGGATTACAGTGAAGCTGGGGCTGAAATAACTAAAGATACTGCAAAAGTATTTTCGTGCCCAATGATATTAAAAGTTGAGCCTCCTACCCTTGATCAAATAAAATTATTAAACCCTCAAACTATTTTAATTTCTGCATTGCAAATAAAAACTCAGACAAAAAAATACTTTGAAGCTTTGGCCTCTAAAAGAATTACGGCGTTGGCCTTTGAGTTTATCAGAGATACAGATGGAAGTTATCCTGCTGTGAAATCTTTGAGTGAAATAGCAGGTACCGCATCTGTATTAATAGCTTCAGAATTATTATCGGATTCAAAAATTGGCAATGGGTTAATGTTTGGTAATATAAGTGGAGTACCGCCAATTGAAGTCGTGATTTTGGGAGCTGGTACAGTAGGAGAATTTGCAGCACGAAGTGCACTGGGCTTGGGAGCAGGTGTAAAAGTATTTGATAATTCGATTACGAAACTAAGATGTATTCAATCCCAATTAGGGCGCCCGCTTTTTACATCAACGATTCAACCCAAAAATCTATTAAAAGCTTTAAAACGTTGTGATGTAGTAATTGGGGCTGTAAGAGGCACTAATAGATCTCCAATAGTTGTTTCTCAGACTATGGTGGAATCGATGAAAAAAGGTGCAATAATTATTGATGTTAGTATAGATATGGGTGGGTGTTTTGAGACAAGTGAAGTTACCTCACATAAACAACCAACTTTTATAAAACATAATGTAGTGCATTATTGCGTGCCTAATATTCCTGCACGATATCCGCGTACAGCAACAGTTTCAATTAGCAATATTTTTACACCTTATTTGCTAAAAATAGCTGAAGATGGCGGTATAGAAAATTCTTTGAGATTTGATAAAGGTTTAAAAAATGGGTTGTACTTTTACCACGGTATTTTAACAAGTAAATCTGTTGGTGAATGGTTTGATTTAAAGTATAGCGATGTAAACTTGTTAATATTTTAAACGTAAAACATCAAATAAAACCTTAGAATTTTAAATGAAATTAATTCAGCGTATCGGCTATTATCTTGGAGGTTTTTCTATAGGACTTATCATACTAGCTTTTTTTTTAAATGGCAAAAAAACTTCCTGTAGCTATGGACCTGAAGCGAGAGTCCTAAAAAACATCCAGTTAAAAAAAATTAGTTATAATCAAGATGTTTACTTCAAATTAGCTAGTTATAACATAGATACAACGCACATTGCTAATATTTTAAAAAATGGGGATATAGACTTTTCTAAAAGTAACCCAAGACAAAAACCTTGCGGAGCTTATTATATAGAAAGCAGCTATGATAATTTTGGTGTTTCTATGGTTGTTGAAAACTGTGATAGTATAGCAACTATAACAAACTTTAATTCGTCTAGATAAGATGTCAAAACGAATATTTGACATTATTTTTTCAATAATCGGGCTGGTTATATTTTTACCTCTACTCTTAATTATAGCTATTTTAATAAAATTAGATTCAAAAGGTCCAGTGTTTTTTGTTCAAGCTCGTGTTGGTAAACAAAATAAAGACTTCAATATTTATAAGTTCAGAACTATGAGAATAGAATCTGATAAAAAAGGCCTCTTAACTCTTGGAAATAATGATTCAAGAATAACAAAAATAGGTTATTTCTTAAGGCGTTATAAAATAGATGAATTCCCACAGTTAATTAATATATTAAAGGGTGATATGAGTTTTGTTGGTCCTAGACCAGAGCTGCGCTATTATGTTAACTTTTACAATGAGGACGATATGAAAATATTTCAGGTAAGACCTGGTATTACAGGGTTAGCTTCTTTAAAATACAGAAACGAAGTAGAACTTCTAAAAGCTGCTGAAAATCCAGAAGAATTTTTTATCAAAACGATTATTCCCGATAAGCTTAAATTCAATAAGGAATATATTAAAAAAAGTAATTTATTTTTTGATTTCAAATTAATATGGCTTACACTAATTAAAGTGATTGCTAAATAGTTTTCATATTTGGCACACATCATTATTATTCATAATTTGGAGGTTAGTTTAATAGCGTCCCTTTCTTAAAATAGCTTTATGAACACAGAAACTGCAAATCGTATTGATAATATGCTCTACGACTCAGGACTATTTCCATTAAAGAGTGAAAAACTAAATCAATTAGGCTCATTTGATTTTTCTGATGATATTATTTTAGTTACTGGAGCAGCTGGAACCATAGGTAGCGGACTCACCAGACTATTAGTTAACAGTAAATATAGAAAACTGATATTAGTAGATGTTGCCGAATCTCCTTTGTATGAACTTATAAAAGAATTAGAATTTGAAGATTTTAATCATGTGGATTTTATTTTACTTGATGTTACTGATGAAAAATCTTTAAAACACTTGTTTAAAACTTACAATCCTACAATTATTTTTCATGCAGCAGCCTATAAGCATGTACCTATAATGGAAAGTAATCCTTATAAGGCAGTCGAATTAAATATTTTAGGAACTAAATTATTAGCCGATTTGGCTAACCAAAGTAACGTTAAAAAATTTGTCTTCATTTCAACTGATAAAGCTGTAAACCCAATTGGAATTATGGGTATATCAAAACGAATTGGTGAAAACTATATGCATTTTATAAATAAAAACAGTACAACTCATTTTATAACAACTCGATTTGGAAATATTTTTGGTTCAAACGGATCAATAATACCACTATTTAAAAGACAAATAGAGTTTGGTAAGCCTATTACAATTACTGATAAATCTATAACGAGATTATTTATTAGTAAACAAAAAGCTTGTAACCTTATATTGAAGCTAGCTTCTAAAAAGAACTTCGATTATGATTTATATACTCTAAATATGGGGTTTCCTATAAAAATCATTGATATTATAGAAAGATTAATTTCTTTTTATGATATCATTCTAAAAACACCAGAAATTAGAATTATTGGGTTAAGACCAGGAGAAAAATTATATGAGGATATTATATCTGAAAATGAAAGTTTAGTTACAACTAATGATATTGATATACTCGCTATAAAGAAGCTAAATAGTTTTAGTTACAAAAACATAGATTTTATTGAACTGAAAAATATTTCACCAAATACGCCTCATCATGAAATAAAAAATATTTTATCTAAATATATTTAGTTCTTAGGTTGATTTCTACGTTTTTTTTCTCTGGTTATTAAAGCTAACTCGCGTCCTGTTTGTCCCGCAACTGATGTGTTTTCTTCTGCTCTTCTTATTAAATAAGGCATAACGTCTTTTACTGGTCCAAAAGGAATATATTTAGCAACATTATATCCTTTGTTTGCTAAATTAAAACTAATATGATCGCTCATGCCATACAATTGCCCAAACCATATCCTAGGGTCGTTGTTTAGTAATCCCTTTTCATTCATCAGACTGATCAAAAGATATGAACTGTCTTCATTGTGAGTACCCGCAAACAAAGACATGCAATCCAAATTATCAATCATATATTTCAAACCTTGATTAAAATTTTCATCAGTAAGAGCTTTACTCGCACATATTGGAGATTTGTATCCTTTGTCCTCTGCCCTTTCATTTTCTTTTTCCATATATGCGCCTCTTACTAATTTATATCCAAGAAAGTATTTACCTACTTTGGCTTTATCATGTTCACTTTTCAAAAAGGCTAACCTATCATGCCTATACATTTGTAAGGTATTGTAAACAATAGGCTTTTCGCTGTTATACTTTTGCATCATTTGCGTTACTAAAGTGTCTGCTGCATCTTGCATCCAACTTTCCTCACCGTCTATTAGTACTGCAACATCATTTTCCTTAGCCTTTTGGCATACGGCATTAAACCTATCAACTACTCTATCCCATTCAGCCTGTTCCTTTTCATCCAATTTATCACCTTTGGTAATCTTTTCATACAAATAGAAACGGCCAAATCCAGTTGGTTTAAAAACGGCAATCGGAATAGCATCTATTTCTTTGGCAAAATCTATTATTTTTAAAACTTTATCTCTTGCAGAATCAAATTCTTGTTCATTTTCTTTTCCTTCAACAGAATAATCCAAGACAGAACTTACACCTTTGTTGTACATCTTATCAATAACATATAAGCAATCTTCTTCGTTGACGCCACCACAAAAATGATCAAACACTGTAGAGCGTATTAAACCCTCAACGGGCATATTAACTTTCAATGCAAAGTTTGTAGCTATTGTGCCAATTTTAACCAAAGGTTCTATGGAAATCATTTTAAACAAAAAATATGCACGTTCTAACTCAGTGTCTGTTTTTAATGAAAACGCTACTTCAGTATTATCAAAAATCAAGTCAGTATTCATTGTTCTTAAAAAATTTAAACAAAGATAATTATAGCTAAGTTATCATTTTATATAAAAACTCCTTAATTTCACAGCCTTAAAAAACAATAACATTTGTATGAATTCTATTCAAGCCAATGATAGTATAATTCATTTTAATGATACATGCTACCCTTCTTTAAATCAACATCTTAAAGAGAACAATTTTTCTAAAATATTCATCTTAGTCGATGAAAACACCCATCAATATTGCTTAGGCAAATTTTTAAAAAAATTAGAAACTACAGTAGCAATAGAAATTATTGAAATAGAATCTGGAGAAATAAATAAAACTATTGATACTTGCACAGGAGTTTGGAATACGCTTTCTGAACTTGATGCTGACAGGAAAAGTTTGATGATTAATATAGGTGGTGGTGTTATTACAGACTTAGGAGGTTTTGTTGCCTGTACTTTTAAAAGAGGAATTGATTACATAAATGTGCCTACTACCCTTTTATCTATGGTAGATGCTTCTGTGGGAGGCAAAACTGGTGTTGATTTAGGGCATTTAAAAAACCAAATTGGTGTTATTAGTAATCCTAATTTAGTGCTTATTGATACAGAATTTTTATATACTCTACCTACTGATCAAATGCGTTCTGGTTTAGCAGAAATGCTAAAACATGGATTAATAACTGGTGAGAGCTATTGGAGTAAATTTCAAGACCTTTCAAAGCTTAAATTAGATGATTTAGATGAATTAATTCATGAATCTGTAGTCATTAAAAAAAATGTTGTTGAACAAGATCCTTTTGAAAATGGATTGAGAAAAACCTTAAATTACGGACATACATTAGGACATGCCATAGAATCATACTTTTTAAGTCATCCAAATAAAAAGACATTGCTTCATGGTGAAGCTATTGTAATAGGTATGATCTTAGCGAGTTATATTTCATCAGAATTATTGGGTTTCCCTAGAGAAACAACCAACGGTATAAAAGATTTGTTTATTGGCTACTACGAAAAGGTTAAGTTTGATGAAGCTGATTATCCTGCAATAATTGAATTGCTTAAATATGACAAAAAGAATAATCATGGTAATATTAATTTTGTACTTCTTGAGCAAGTAGGGAAATGCAAAATTGATTGTTTAGTTGATAATCGTGTGATTTTTGATGCTTTTGAATTTTATTCTAAATAATGTTTAATTTTAGTAAATGGCTATACTTAAAAAAGGTTGGTAATACCATTCTTCAAATTACCTAGATTTTCCTTTTGCGTTATTTTAAACTTAAAAGACACCACTAGGTGATGCCTTTTTATAAAATTAATAAATTAAATCTACCAGAATAAGGCATATAAAACTGTTAGTAGAATACAAATTGTTATTGATCCAATATTAAATAATGGAGTAGTTTTAAATAAGTTCTTACTAACCTCAATACCTTTAGGGTCATCAGCTCCCTTGTTTTGAATATTACTCATAATAATAATGATTACCATAGTAAGTAAAGCTGTAATTCCCATTTGATGCATCCAAGGCTCAAAAGCAGGAATAGGTAGAAATTTAAGTGCCACTGCAATTGGTATAGATAAAATTGCTCCCCATATAGCCGCATTATTTGTTGTTTTTTTCCAAAACAAACCTAAAATGAATACAGCTAATATACCTGGACTTACTATACCTGTGTATTCTTGTATGAATTGAAAGGCTTGGTCTATACCCCCTAAAAGTGGTGCTACAACAACAGCAATTATTAATGATACAGCTGCTGAAATACGACCAACATTAACTGTAGTTTTATCATTAGCATTTTTATTAAAATACTGCTTATAAATATCCATTGTAAATATTGTTGATGTAGAATTCAACATTGACGCTAAGGAAGATACTACAGCAGCTGCTAATGCTGCAAAAGCTACTCCTTTAAGCCCTGTAGGTAAAAACTGTAATAACCAGGGGTATGCTTTGTCAGCTTGTTCCGTAGAAGGCGTATTCAACATTCCTATTTCTCCTAAATTTGCCATGATTGATGGGTCGTTAACCATAACATAAGCAGCAATACCAGGTATTACTACAATTAAAGGAATAATTAACTTTAAGAAAGCGGCTAATAAAATACCTTTTTGAGACTCTTTCAATGATTTAGCTGCTAAAGTTCTTTGGATGATATATTGATTGAATCCCCAATAGTAAAGGTTTGCTACCCATAACCCTCCAACAAGTACCCAAATACCTGGAAGATTAATATAATTTTCATTACTTTCCTCAAGAATCATATGAAGCTTTTCTGGTGCTGCTTCCCATACTTTGGAGAAACCGGCTAAAACACCTTCTCCTCCTGAAACCGTATTCAAAGCTAAATACGTAGTAACTAAACCTCCTAAAACTAAAAACACAACTTGAATAACATCAGTCCATGCAACTGCTGATAATCCACCATATAATGAATATGCGGCAGCAAATAAGGCTAACCCTATTATTGCATATATCATATCAATACCCATAATTGTTTCTATAGCTAACCCTCCTAAATAAAGTACTGAAGCTAGATTAACAAAAATGTAAAGCCCTAGCCAAAATACTGCTAATATGGTTTTTAAATTAGTTGAAAAACGTTTTTCAACAAACTCAGGGATAGTGTATAGGCCTTTTTCAATAAAAATTGGTAAAAAATATTTACCCACTATTATTAATGTTAATGCGGCCATCCATTCGTATGATGCTATAGCTATGCCTAATGCAAATCCAGAACCAGACATACCTATAAACTGTTCTGCCGATATATTTGCTGCTATTAACGATGTTCCTATAGCCCACCATGGTAATGATTTACTTGCCAAAAAATAGTCTTCAGCGTTTTTTTGATGTCCTTTTTTATCTCTAGATACCCATAATCCTACACCTAGTATCAAAATGGCGTAGGCTATGAATACTACATAGTCCCACATATGAAAGCCTTCGGTCATAATTGTAATATTTTTATTTGGTTAAAAATTCAGAACCAAATATATAATTTAAAATTTTAAAGGAAATAGATATTATTGTTGCTAAACACCTTGTTTAGCAAAACATAAACTAGTATGAGTTGCTAGGTTTTTTTTAAAATCCCCATATATTTACAACATACTATGATATAAATTATATATAATTAAGATTAAGCATTGAGAAAAAGTAGAGTTACTCATAATTCTATAAGATAAAATTTACTTTAAATAAATACATATAAAAATTTGAAATAGAGCAATTTAAAATAAACACATGTTCAAAATTAATCACAATAAAGACTTAAATGTTTTAGAAATAAAAGATTCCAAAAAACAACTATTTGGTAAAATACATTTAAATGATGGCGCTAGTTTACAAGAATTAACTTTAGGTGGTCATGAAATAATAAAAGATTTGTCACCTTTAAGCTATGAGACTACCTACGCCTCTTCTATCCTATTTCCATTTGCAAATAGAGTTAAAGATGGCTATTATACTTTTAATGAAAAGAAATATCAGCTAGAAACTAATCATGAAGAGGAACAAAACGCTTTACATGGCTTTGTATTCAACAAGACATTTAAAAAAATCAAACAAGATGTTTCTGAAACTTTCGCTGAAGTTGTTTTAGAGTACATTGAAGAAAATAAATCTATAGGGTTTCCATTTACTTATAGTATTCAAATCACTTATAAATTTTATAAAGATAATTTGAGCTTAAGTTTATTCGTTAAAAATACGGATACTAACACTTTCCCATTTACTATTGGTTGGCATCCTTATTTTTTAAGCAAAAATTTACACGAGAGTTCGCTACGCTTTGATAGTGACCAAAAACTTAAAATTGGGAAAAGAAATATTACAACAGGAATAAAAAAATTTGATTCAAGTGATCCATTTAAAATTAATAATCAACAACTTGATGATTGTTGGGTACTAAATTCAGAAATTATTCACTTCTATACACCCAACTACAAAATAGCCATAAACTCTTCAGAAAAGAATAACTTTTTGCAATTATACACCCCTCCAAAACCAAACAATATTGCTATTGAGCCTACAACAGGTGTTTCTGATAGTTTTAATAATAAAATTGGTTTGCAGACTCTAAATCCAAATCAATCTTATAAAATAACATGGGGTTTAAAAATATCAGAAAACTAAATTAATTATGAGTGCTTCATTAATAAAAGATGTAAAGAAAACATTCATTGAAAAATTTAAGTCTAAACCATTATTGATTTTCTCTCCAGGAAGAATAAATATTATTGGAGAGCATACAGACTATAATGATGGATTTGTTTTTCCTGCAGCAATTGATAAAGGAATTGCTGCTGCTATTCAAAAGAGTGCTTCAAGTAGTTGTACTGCTGTTGCTCTAGATTTAGATAGCACAATTAAATTTGAATTGGATAAAATAAAACCCTCGAAGGAAGGTAGTTGGGAAAACTATGTTCTAGGTGTTGTTGCAGAAATACAAAACAAAAATAAGGTAGTAGGCAATTTTAATATTGTTTTTAAAGGGAATATTCCAGGAGGTGCAGGCATGTCTTCATCGGCAGCTTTAGAAAATAGTGTTGTTTTTGGTTTAAATGAATTATTCGAATTAAAGTTAACTAAAGAAGAAATGATACTGATTTCTCAAAAGGCAGAACATAATTATGTAGGTGTTAACTGTGGTATTATGGATCAATACGCTAGTATGTTTGGCAAAAAGGAGCATGCCTTACATCTAGATTGTAGAAACAATGAAGCTAAACCATATAAAATTGATTTTAAAGACCATCAATTAATACTTATAAATACCAATGTAAAGCACAGTTTGTCTGATAGCGCTTATAATGATAGACGCGCTGCATGCGAAAGTATTTCAAAACTATTAAACATCAAAGCTTTAAGAGATGCCACAGAGGCCGATTTAAAAAAAGTAATCGATAAAGTACCCCCGTCAAATTATCAGAAAGCATTATTCGTAATTCAAGAGAACTCAAGAACATTAAAAGCTGCAAAAGCTATTGAGGATAATGATCTGAAGAAATTAGGAGCACTAATATATCAGTCTCACCAAGGGCTCTCAAATCAATACAAAGTTAGTTGCGATGAGTTAGATTTCCTTGTAAACCAAACAAAGAAAAACAAACATGTATTGGGCGCTAGAATGATGGGTGGCGGTTTTGGTGGATGCACCATTAATCTTATTGCCAAAAGCGAAGCTAAAGCTTTCATCGAAACGGTTTCTAAGGTATACAAAAATAAATTTAACAAAGCATGCTCTACTTACCTCATAAAATTAGAAAAAGGAACACACATAGTAAAATAACCTAACTATGTAATTCAAATCTATTTGGTTACTAAATATTAGAGTAATTAACCATAAATATTCTAAAAAAACCTCATATAATACATAGGCTTTTTAAATTTTAATTCTATTATAATAAAATGTAACTTCAAAAGTTATATTTTTAGCCAATTAAACCAAAGCTTTCAAATGAAACGTTATTTATACTTTACAATCACTTTAGGTTTTTTAATACTATGGAGTTCTTGCAGAAAAGATTTTGAGTTTTCTCCAAGCACAGGCAGCCTTCAATTCTCAAGAGACACTGTTTATTTGGATACTGTATTTACAAACATTGGCTCAAGTACTTATAATTTAAAAGTTTATAATAAAAGTGATGATGATATTGTAATCCCATCTCTTGGTTTAGCAGGTGGTGAGGCTTCAAATTATAGATTAAGTGTAGATGGTATTTCAGGGAAGCGTTTTGAAGATATAGAGCTATTAGCTGAGGATAGTTTGTTCATTTTTATTGAATCAACTATAGATATAAACAATTTTACAAACCTTGATGGCACATATTTATACACAGATCAAATTGAGTTTGATTCAGGTTCTAATCTTCAAAAAGTAGAATTAGTAACCCTTGTACAAGATGCTGTTTTTATTTTCCCTGATAGAGATGATGATAATATTATTGATAGATTAACTCTCGATATTGGTAGTGATTTTGGTGAAGTACAATTTCTTGGTCGTGAATTAGAACCCTCAGAACTTACCTTTACCAATGAAAAACCATACGTTATTTATGGGTTTGCCACAGTACCTAGTGGTGAAACTTTAACTATTGAAGCTGGTACTCGTCTACATTTTCATGAGAACTCTGGCATCATTGTTTCTAATAACGCCTCAATTAATGTAAATGGTGCCTACAGTAACGATAGAGATTTAATGGAAAACGAAGTGATTTTTGAAGGGGATCGATTAGAACCAAATTTCTCTGAAGTTCCTGGGCAATGGGGTACTATTTTACTAGTTGAAGGTAGTATAAATAATACTATAAATTACACGACTATAAAGAATTCTCTAATTGGAATTTGGTCTATTGGCAATCCAAATGAAACTAACGATAAACTTACTATAACAAACACTCAAATTTATAACTCTAGTAGCTTTGGTATTCTTGGAAGAAACACCTCTATTTCTGGAGAAAATGTGGTTATCAATAATTCTGGTCTTTCTTCATTTGCCGGAACATTAGGAGGTAAATATAATTTTACACATTCTACAATAGCTAATTACTGGGATAATGGCTTTAGACAATTCCCTTCTGTGTTACTAAATAATTTTATTGTAGACGAAAATAACGTTGCTACCTTAGCTGATTTAACAGAAGCTAATTTTAACAATTGTATTATCTACGGAAATGATAATCCTGAAATTCTTTTAGATGAAGTTGAAGATGCATCTGTTGTATTTAATTTCAAGTTCACCAATTGCTTGATTCGTTTTGATGATAATAGTAATAATTTTACTGGAGCTAACTACGATTTTAATGATACATCGAAATATGAAGGCAATATTTTTAATCAAGACCCAAATTTTAAAGATGTTGATTTAAATGAACTAATTATTGGTGATGAATCTGCTGCTAACGGACAAGGTCTAGCATCTTTTGCATCTCAAGTCCCTTTTGATATTTTGAATGTTAATAGAACCAGTTCTCCAGACTTAGGCGCATATCAACATGTTACTTTTGAAGAAGAGGATTAACAATCTATTAACAAGTAATCCACTCAAATACAGCTATTTTAGTTTTTACTAATAATCAAAAAACGTAAAACATGAAAAAGCTACCCATCCTAGTCATTCTCTTTTTAAGTATATCTTTTACTTATGCTCAAACTGAAGCAGATAAAAAAGGGGTTGAAAAAGCCTGTATGAACTATATTGAAGGTTTCTATGAAGGTGACGAAAATAAACTTAAAAAAAGCCTACAACCTACCCTCAATAAATTTGGATTTTGGAAAGATAAAGATTCGGGAGAATATAAGCAGCGAGATCACTTGTCTTATACTAAAGCCTTAGCTTATGCTCGAGGTGTTTTAGAAAAAAAGCGATTTGCAAACCCTGATGCTCCAAAAAAAGTTGAAGTTTTTGATATTGGAAATGTAATTGCCTCTGCTAAAGTCACTGCTAGATGGGGTATAGATTATATACTACTCTCTAAACGTGGAGACAAGTGGATGATTGAACAGGTTATTTGGGAAGGCCCCTTGGAGAAGCCTGCTCATTAAACTAAACTTAATGTCACAACTTACTTGCGTTAGGGATTGTAGTGGATAGCCCACAGCTTTTGCGCCCTAGCGCAGAAGCGAGGACTTGTAACAGAAAGCCCGACCCCTTGTGGGTAACGCGCAAAAAAAAACCCTGAGGCAAAACCTCAGAGTTTTCTATGTAATTAACACTAGATTTGATTTAGGGCTATACGAACAAAGGTTTGTCCTTCATCATGGTATTTACTTTTGTTTTAACTGCTTCAAGAGTCGCATTGTCTTCAAAGTTAGTAATAACTTCATCAATTAACTCCACTATAGCTAGCATATCATTTTCTTTTAAACCACGAGTGGTAACTGCAGCTGTTCCCAAACGGATACCAGAAGTTACAAATGGTGACTTATCATCAAACGGTACCATATTTTTATTAGCAGTAATATCAGCTTTTACTAAAGCTTGTTCTGCATCTTTACCAGAAACGTTTTTATTACGTAAATCAATTAACATCATATGATTATCTGTACCACCAGAAATAATGTTATACCCCTTAGCTACTAATGCATCAGCCATTGCTGCTGCATTTTTCTTAACTTGCAATTGGTAATGTAAAAAATTATCAGTTAAAGCTTCTCCAAAAGCAATTGCTTTTGCAGCAATAATATGCTCTAAAGGTCCTCCTTGATTTCCTGGAAATACTGCAGAATCTAAAAGTGAAGACATTTTACGTAAGTTTCCATTTTTAAGTTTTATACCAAATGGGTTTTCAAAATCTTTTCCCATCATAATCATACCACCTCTTGGACCTCTTAAGGTTTTATGCGTTGTGGTAGTAATGATATGACAGTGTGGAAGCGGATCGTTTAAAATACCTTTAGCAATTAATCCTGCTGGATGCGAAATATCAGCTAATAATATAGCACCAACACTATCTGCAATAGTTCTAAAACGTTTAAAATCGATATCTCTTGAGTATGCTGAAGCACCAGCAATAATTAATTTTGGTTGCTCTTTAGTAGCTATCTCTTGAATTTTATCATAGTTTAAAACTCCTGTTTCTTGCTCTACCCCATAAAATACAGGATTGTACAACTTACCAGAAAAATTTACTGGAGATCCGTGAGTTAAATGTCCACCATGTGACAAATCAAAACCCAATATAGTATCTCCTGGCTTTAAACAGGCATGATACACGGCTGTATTAGCTTGACTACCAGAGTGCGGTTGTACGTTTACATAAGCTGCGCCAAACAAGGTTTTAGCTCTATCAATAGCAATTTGCTCTACTTCATCAACAACTTCGCAACCGCCATAATAACGTTTTCCAGGGTAGCCTTCGGCATATTTATTAGTTAACACAGAGCCTGCAGCTTCCATAACTTGTGAGCTAACAAAATTCTCTGATGCAATAAGCTCTATACCATGTAGTTGGCGTTCTTTTTCTGCTTGAATAAGTTCAAAAATTTGTTCGTCGCGTTGCATAAAAATGAAATTCTTTTTTAATGATGTGCAAAAATAGGAAATAGATTAGTTATTAGCTTTAAAAAAAGGAGATTTCAGCTTAAGTTTTCAACGGTTTATTAACCATTAAAATTAATGCAGATTTTATACTATTTTTTGAATTAAAATAAAAAAAATATGTAGGTTTGATAAGAATTCAATAATCTAAAAAAAAAAGTAGTTATGCCATTATCCGCTAACAATCCAGATAGAACATCATGGTTACACGTTGATAAAAATTCAGACTTTCCCATACAAAATATTCCTTTTGGAGTATTTTTAACCCGCGATGATATTATTACCATAGGAACTCGTATTGGAGACACTGCAATAGATCTTGGCGCGTTGCACCAACTAGGGTATCTTGATGGGATCCCTCTTACTGATGATATTTTTCTTCAAGATTCTTTAAACGATTTTATTGCAGATGGTAGGCAAACATGGCGCGCCGTTAGAAATAGAATTGCTGAAATTTTTGACTCGAAAAACGAGGCCTTAAAGAAAAACACTAAGGTTAAAGAAATTATTTTATTTCGTTTGGATGAAATTGAAATGCAGCTTCCTGTCCAAATTGGTGATTATACCGATTTTTACTCTAGTATAGAGCATGCTACCAATGTAGGAACCATGTTTAGAGACCCAGATAACGCATTGCTACCTAACTGGCTGCATATACCTGTAGGTTATCATGGTAGAAGTAGTTCTATTATCCCTTCAGGAATTCCAGTTCATAGACCGCAAGGACAAACTTTACCAAACGGCGTTAAAGAACCTGTTTTTGGTCCAAGTAAATTAGTGGATTTTGAATTAGAGATGGCCTTCATCACCACAGACGCGAATGATTTAGGTGAACCTATTCCTATTGAAGAGGCAGAAGAATACATATTTGGACTTGTGTTGTTAAACGATTGGAGTGCTCGCGATATTCAAAAATGGGAATATGTACCTTTAGGTCCATTTTTAGCTAAAAACTTTGCAACATCAATCTCACCATGGATTGTAACTTTAGATGCTCTTGAACCTTACCGCGTTGAAAGCCCAAAACCTAAAAAAGAACAGTTACCATATTTAAAATATAAAGGAAAAAAGAGTTACGATATTAACTTAGAGGTTGCTATACAACCAGAAAATGCTAAAGAAACTGTAGTAAGTAACTCCAATTTTAAATATCTGTACTGGAATATGGTACAACAATTAGCACATCATACTGTTAATGGTTGCCCTGTTAATTCTGGTGATATGATGGGAAGCGGCACTATTTCTGGACCTACCAAAGATAGCTACGGCTCCATGTTAGAACTTACTTGGCGAGGCGAAAAACCTATTAAAATGAAAGATGGTAGCGAGCGTAAATTTATAAACGATAACGATACTGTAATTATGCGCGGGTATTGTGAAAACGATGGCACTCGCATTGGTTTTGGTGAGGTTTCTACGAAACTACTCCCTGTTTACAGCAAATAAAACATCTTAATAATACAAATATAAAATCCTGCCTAGTGCGGGATTTTTAATTTTTAGGCGTTACCCACAAGGGGTCGGGCTATCCGTTACAAGTCCTCGCTTCTGCGCTAAGGTGCAAAAACTCTGGGCTATCCACTAATATCCCTAACGCGAGCAAATCTGCTAAAACCTTTTCTTAATCCAATCCTTTTAGCAGATTTGTCAAGACTAATTTTTATAAACTTATTCCTTCAAATAAAAACAGTTAAATACACTTTATCGAATATATTGGTATTTCATAGATATTCATTGTATTTTGGCATCACTATTGAAACTACTACCCAAATAACCAAAACAGTAGACCCATGAAAAAAATACTACTCATATTCGTATTAAGCCTATTTATAATGGCCTGTAATACTAGAAAGCAAGTTGAAAAAGCTGTAAACTCTGGTAATTACAATCAAGCCATAAATACAGCATTAAAAAAACTTAGAGCAAATAAAGACAAAAAACGTAATTACGATTATGCTTTAATGCTTCAAGATGCTTACTATAAAGTTACAGAACGCGATATAGAAAATATAGCACATCTTAAAAAGGATAATAATCCAGAAAACTACAGAACCATTTTTGAAATGTATTTAGATTTAGATGCACGCCAAAATGCTATAAAACCTATTCTTCCGCTTAAAGTCAATGGAAAAAATATAACATTCAATTTCAACAATTACAGTGATGCCATTTTAGATTCTAAAAACAAGGTTTCAGACTACACCTACGAAAAAGGTTTAGAATTATTAGAGTCTGATGACAAAAGCGTAATAAGAGAAGCGTATTCTGAGTTAAGCTACCTAGAGCGTATTAACCCAAATTACGAAAACACACGAGAATTACTAGAAGAAGCGCACCAACGGGGTAAAAACTATATTTTGGTGTCATTAAATAATGATACGCAACAAATTATCCCAAGCCGTTTAGAAGACGATTTACTAAACTTTAACACCTACGGATTAAATAAATTTTGGAGCGAATACCATGTTAATAAATTAGAAAACCTAAATTACGATTACGCAATGCAGCTTAATCTAAAAGGCATTAATGTATCTCCAGAGCGCATAAACGAACGTGAGTTTATAAGAGAAAAAGAAGTGGTTGATGGTTGGGAATACAAAAAAGACCGCAATGGCGAAGCTATAAAAGATAGCTTAGGCAAATACATTAAAATAGATAAACTAGTTAATGTAAAAGCAAGATACATGGAAACCATTCAAACAAAATCCTCTCATGTAATTGGAGATGTGGTGTATTTAGATTTAAAATCAAATCAATTGCTAGACGCTTTCCCTATTGATAGTGAGTTTGTTTTCGAATATGTATTTGCGAGATATAGAGGTGATAAGCGTGCATTAAATGCCAACGACATCGCGCTTATAAACAACAGACGTGTCCCCTTCCCTACTAACGAACAAATGGTTTATGATACTGGTGAAGATTTAAAACTACAACTCAAGGATATCATAAACTCTTATGCTATAAATAGACTTTAAAAATGAAAACTCCCAAATAGTTTTGGGAGTTTTTTTATTTTGACTAACGCTATCATTTTACATTTTTATAAATCAAAAATATAAAAACAACTTTTCTACTGCTTTAGTAACTTTTTAGTGTACGTCCTGTTATCTTCAGTAGTGATTTTTAAAATATAAAGTCCGTTTTGAATATTCGGCAAACTAATCTGTACTGATGATGAAGTATGCACAACTTTACCAAGCGTATTGTAAACTACTACATAAGCTATTTTTTTTCTAGTTTTAATTTGAATTATACCTTCTGTAGGGTTAGGATATACGGATATCGTTTCAGACGCCAATGCATAATCATTAATACTTAATGCAGTGCCATTTTGATAAAAATTAAGGGCATTTAATGCATACGCCAAAGGTGCATTCCAATTGATGGTTACTTCATTTGATGCGTAAGAGCACCAATCATCTACATACGAACCCGCATTAGAGGTATTTATATATCCAGAACATCCATCTTGACGTCCAGGATTAGGTCCACCACATAGCATACCAGGAATTGGCGCAGCAATACCATCGGCATCAGATATTCTATGATGTGGGTTTACAGGTGAAATTTCTCCAAAGCCCGAAACATAAGAGTAGCCTGTACCATTTCTACCTAATAAATAATCCATACCAATATATGCAGCATCTAAATATGTATCATCATTAGTCATTTCGTAAGCCCTAACTAATAGCATAATTTGATTTGCAGCTACACTATTACTACCCCAAACATAATCCCAATTAGAAACTCCCATAGATATATTCATTGCAGAGTTTTCTATTTGGTTTTTTAAATCATCCGCAGTACTTATAAATGTGCTTCTGGCAGTGTTAATAGTGCTTGAAGGAAATGAAGTATCATGATATAACATTGAAATTAAAGCTAAAGGATCTGTATACTGCCAACTTGGTGTACCATTACCAATACTAGACACAACAATATCATTACTATAATTCACATTGTTTGTAGTAATAAATAGTTCTACCGCAGCCCATTGAAATTCGTCACTAACATTGCTATCGCCATATTCACCTGTGTTAACACCATTAGGGTTTGTAAAATAATCGGTAGGGTTTGCCTCAGCCCAAGCGTAAGCTGCTTCTGCAGCACTTAAAAGTGTATCGCTATAGCCAGGTAATTCACTCTCATAATTTGCATAAATTCGTGAAGCCATTGCCATAACTGCGGCAAAATTTAAAGTTGCTGATGTACTTTTCTTTATCACATATCGTGTTGCTGTATAAGCATTTGGCATTATTCTGCCTGAAAAATTTAATCCAGTTAATTTGTGATACACACCACCATCTGAAGGCTCTTGCATTGTAAGCATCCAATCTAAATTCCACTTTACCTCGTCTAATAAGTCTGGTAAATTTCCACCAGTTTCAGGAATATCTATGGCTTTTGCTTGGTAGTAGCTTTCAAAATGTTCGTAAGCTGCTAAAAGCGTATATGTTGAAATACCACTATTTACAATATATTTATTATAATCACCAGCATCATACCATCCTTTTGGTGAAGAAATAATAGTATTCGTAGGTCTTGCAGGGGATGCTGCTGAACTATGTACACGAACACTTGTGTCTGGATGCCCCATACTTCTGGCATAAATACCGCCATAAGTTGACGAAATTGCAGTTGAAGCTCTATTGAAATAGTAATATTTTAAACTAGCATCAGAAATGGCTTGGTAAACATCTGCACCAATATTAAATGAAACTTCCTCACCTCCAACCTGAAGCCTATATGTACCAGATGTAGTGATAGATGACACATCTATTTTTGACACGTACTCTTGGGCGTCCGACCAGTAATTTACAGCAGCTGAAGTTCCTGAAAGCACAACATTGTCATCAGCATCTAAAACAATAAATGCTTGTGGAGAAAAGGTGGTATTAGCAACTAGACTAATCACTTTACCTCTATCATTAAAATACCCTATTTGATTGTATCTAACGTCAATAGCTTGAGATACACATACCAGTGAGTTCAGCAGTAAGACTGCTAAAAGTAATTTTGATTTCATATTCATTTTTTTTTGATATCTCTTGACACTATTAACCTCTATCCTTAGAAACATCTAATATACAAAATCAATAACTTTTAAGATAAAGCTTAATAAAGACTATAGTACTTTACCTAAACAACTCAATCATGAATACTTAACTCGTAAATCATTTCACAAAAGCACTAAAAAGGCGCCTCACAAATCATATCTAAAACTTTAAGCGTTACAGGGTGGATAAACGTCAATTGCGCCGCATGTAAATATAGACGCTCTCCTTTTACACCATAAAGATCATCACCAATAATGGGCGTATTCAATCCATCAACATGTGCTGCATGCACCCGTAACTGGTGTGTTCTACCAGAAATTGGATAAAAATGTATACGTGTTTTTCCAGCTACGACGTCAACCACCTCATATTTGGTTTTAGCAGGTTTTCCATGTTCATAACATACCAATTGCTGCGGTCTGTTATCTAAATCTACTCGTAATGGCAAATCTATAATACCTTCTTTTTTAGAAATTTCCCCATCTAAAACCGCAACATATCGCTTTTTTACTGAACGTTCAATAAACTGCTTTTGCAATTTTTTATAAGTTCTTTCATTTTTAGCAACTAATAATAAACCAGATGTAGACATATCCAATCTATGCACCAACAAAGGGCCTTTGGCATTTGGTAAATATTGCTTCATTTTGGTGTAAACAGAATCTAAAGTTGTTTTTCCAGGCACCGATAAAAAATCATGAGGTTTATTAACCAATAATAAATAGTCATCTTCATAAACAATTTCAAGTGGTTGATTATGACTTTTAACCTCTAAAATTGGATTATTTTCAACATCCAAACCTTTCATCATATGCCCAAGAATAGGCTCGCATTTACTTCTACAGGATGGATAAAATTGCTTGTGCTTTCTAACCTCAGATTTTGGGGAAGCACCCCACCAAAACTCAGCCATAGCTATTGGTTTTAATCCACACTCATAAGCATACTGAAATAATTTTGGCGCAGCACATTCGCCAGATGCTGCTGGTGGTATAGGTGAAGCTGTATCCTTGAAAATATCTAGTAAATCTTTAGTTTCTCCTTTAGCGTTCAAAAAGCGATATTGCTCATGCAAACGTTTTTGTAATGATGCAGATAATTTGGCACGTTTCGCTTTTAAAACTTCAATTGGCGCTTCAAAGTGTTTAATTTTTAGTTTAAGCGTTTCAATAGTATTACTCCAATACGCTTTCAAATCTCTTAACCTTAGATTATAATGAATACTCTGCTGTTTTAGCGTATCATCAAGCAGTTTGTATTCGTCTTCAGAAAATAACTCAAGTGCTTGTTCTCGCTCTAACTTACGGGCATGTTTTTTGGCCTTAATTAAAGTTTTTAAGTCCAGTAATGCCTTATCATAACCTAAGTAAGATGCGTTTAAATCATATTTTAAAGACTTAAATTCATGTGCTTGTTCCAGGAATTCAATCTCAGAACTTAATCTATTCAATTCAGCTTCACCTTTTTTATAAAACCCGTTTTTATCCAAAGTATCATAAACTGTTGGCACAAAACCTTTGTGGTGATTATTCTCTGCAAGTTTACCTGAAAACGCAGCTAAATAACCTATTTCTCTAGCGGTATTTTGTACCACCATCACACCAAACATCTTCCCAATTTGCAAGCCTTTCATTTTAGGGTGTAAGCCAAAATTATGCTTGAAATCGGATTGCATCTCTAAATAACGCTGCAAATCTTCCGCTGCAAGAACACTCAATTTATGGGGTTCGTAGTAAAATGGAAAAGTAAATTGTTTAGGTAGTGTAACATCCTTAACAACCTCAAACTCGTGAAAAAATGTATCGGTAAATTTAGTTTTTGGCATCTTTTAGAAAATCCCCAGATAAAATTCGTTGCTTGTTTTCAATATTCTGGTTGTAAATATACACCCAAGCATCAATAGAATTCCCATTTTCTAAAAAAACAGTAGTAATTTCTCTTCTAAATAGACTTTCTTCAATATTAGAGTCAATAAAACCTTCATACTCATCCAAAAAGTGTAATATTTCACTAGTAGTATGCAATTTAAATAAGGTACCGTAAACCTTTTCAGAAGTATCGGTACTTAAAATCACACCAGGAAACCAAGAAATTTTGTAAAGTCTTCCGTAGATATAACCTTTACCCAAAACATTAGAATTTAAGCAAAGAAACTGAGACATATTGTTTTTCGCATCATGCTGCAAAGTCCCATATACAAATAGGTATTCCGTAATCAAGGATAGAAAAGTTTATACAAACCTAGATAAGTCCACTGCATTAATCTGTCCATGAGACGCATGTGTAACTACCACACCGTTTTTAATTACCAAAATTTGTGGCGACTCATGCATAACCTGAAATTTATAACCAACCTCATTGGAAACTTCCCGGTAATTCAACAAATCCAAATAATACAAATCCAAATTATTTTCTGTTAAATCATAAGCATCCACAAACTGATTCATTACCATTCTACTAATCCCACAGCGTGTAGAATGCTTAAAAACCACCTGCGTTTTAGTTGCAGACTTTTTTGCTATAACCTCTAATTGCTTCAAATCATTTAAAGCAATCCATGGCAAAACCTTTTCTTCTTTAGGCTCAGAATTTCCACCAAATAATTTCTTAATCAATCCCATAACTTTCTTTTTTTTGGCGTTACCACAAGGGTCGGGCTTTCTGTTACAAGTCCTCGCTCCCACCTTCGGGATCGCTGTGGGCTTTCCACTCCAATCCCTAACGCACCACTGTTGTGTGCATACTCAAACGCAAAAATAAACCAATTAAAGTTTAAGCATACATACTATCAGTCGAAATCGGTTTCAAAGCTTACAAACCGACAAAAAGTCACTAAAAACCTAGCCTAAACAGACATTTTGTCCTCCTAAACCCATTGGTAAGATTATTGACTAAGTATAATCGTAAAAGAAAAATACAACACTCAAAAAAGAAAAAAATAAACATGAATTTTAATAATTATACCATAAAATCGCAAGAAGCCATAGAACAAGCGCAACAAATAGCGCAAGGTTTCGGGCATCAACAAATTGAAAACGAACACATTTTTAAGGGTGTTTTTGAAGTGGATGAAAACGTATTACCATTCATCTTAAAAAAGCTAAACGTTAATATTTCAATATTAGAACAAGCTTTAGATAAGCAACTGGAGAGTTTTCCTAAAGTATCTGGAGCAGAACTTATGCTTTCCAGAGAAACAGGAAAAGCATTAAATGAAGCTGCAATGATTGCTAAAAAAATGAAAGATGAGTATATTTCAGTAGAGCATCTCATTTTAGCTGTTTTTAAATCTAATAGCAAAATTGCACAAATGCTAAAAGATCAAGGCGTAACAGAAAAAGGCTTAAAATCAACTATCGAGGAACTAAGAAAAGGTGATAACGTAACCTCTCAAAGTCAAGAGGAAACCTATAATGCCTTAAATAAATATGCCAAAAACCTGAATCAATTAGCAAAAGATGGTAAGTTAGATCCTGTTATTGGTCGTGATGAGGAAATCCGACGAATACTTCAAATTTTATCGCGCAGAACCAAAAATAACCCCATTCTTGTTGGAGAACCTGGTACTGGTAAAACTGCTATTGCTGAAGGTTTAGCACATCGAATTATAGATGGTGATATTCCAGAAAATCTAAAAGAAAAACAAATCTTTGCTTTGGACATGGGAGCACTCATCGCTGGAGCAAAATATAAAGGTGAATTTGAAGAACGTTTAAAAGCAGTAATTAAAGAAGTAACTACAAGTGATGGTGATATTGTTCTATTTATAGACGAAATTCACACTTTAGTTGGTGCTGGTGGCGGACAAGGAGCTATGGATGCCGCAAACATCTTAAAACCTGCTCTAGCACGTGGCGAATTAAGAGCCATAGGCGCAACAACACTTGATGAATACCAAAAGTATTTTGAAAAGGACAAAGCCTTAGAGCGTCGTTTCCAAAAAGTAATGGTTGATGAACCTGATACCGAAAGTGCCATTTCAATACTACGCGGTATCAAAGAAAAATATGAAACACACCATAAAGTACGTATAAAAGACGATGCCATTATTGGTGCCGTAGAGTTATCTCAGCGCTACATTACCAATCGTTTTTTACCAGACAAAGCCATTGATTTAATGGATGAGGCTGCTTCAAAAATGCGTATGGAAATAAACTCAAAACCTGAGGAATTGGATGTTTTGGATAGAAAAATCATGCAATTAGAGATAGAAATTGAGGCTATTAAGCGCGAAAAAGATGAAACAAAGTTAAAATCACTTCGTGCCGACTTAGCTAATATCAAAGAGCAACGCAATGATATTTATGCTAAATGGAAGTCCGAAAAAGAAGTAGTAGACAATATTCAAAACACAAAACAAGATATTGAAAATTTCAAATTAGAGGCAGAAAAAGCAGAACGTGAAGGTGATTATGGAAAAGTGGCTGAGTTACGCTATGGAAAGATCAAAGAGAGCCAAGAACAATTAGAAACTCTCCAAAAACAATTGCAAGAGCAATCTGAAAACTCTTTAATAAAAGAAGAAGTGACTTATGATGATATTGCAGAAATTGTTGCAAGATGGACAGGTATTCCAGTCACAAAAATGCTACAAAGCGAACGCGAAAAGCTGTTAAAACTAGAAGATGAATTACACAAACGCGTTGTTGGACAGGAAGAAGCTATTGAAGCCGTAAGTGATGCCGTAAGACGAAGTCGTGCAGGCTTACAAAACCCACAGAAACCAATTGGAACCTTCTTATTCCTTGGAACAACGGGTGTAGGAAAAACAGAACTTGCGAAAGCATTAGCGGAATACTTATTTGATGATGAAAGTGCGATGACACGTATCGACATGAGTGAATACCAAGAGCGTCATGCAGTAAGCCGGTTAGTTGGAGCACCTCCTGGATACGTTGGCTATGATGAAGGCGGACAATTAACAGAAGCTGTTAGAAGAAAGCCATACTCTGTAGTGCTTTTAGATGAAATTGAAAAAGCACATCCTGACACCTTTAATATTTTACTACAAGTGCTTGATGAAGGCCATTTAACAGATAACAAAGGTCGTGTTGCTGATTTTAAAAATACCATCATCATCATGACATCTAATATGGGTAGCAATATCATTCAAGAGCGTTTTGAGGCTACACAAGATATAGATTCTGCTATTGAAGCTGCCAAAGTTGATGTTTTAGCCTTATTAAAACAAACGGTGCGTCCAGAATTCTTAAACAGAATTGATGATACGGTTATGTTTACACCTTTAAGTAAAGAAAACATTGTAAATATTGTTGGCTTGCAACTAAAAAGTGTAACAAAAATGATTGCACAACAAGGCATTACATTTGATGCAACTCCAGAAGCGATAAGCTATCTTTCAGAAAAAGGTTATAACCCAGAATATGGTGCAAGACCTGTAAAACGCGTTATACAGAAAGAAGTGTTAAACGCACTGAGTAAAGAAATTTTATCTGGAAAAGTAACAACAGATAGCATTATTTTGCTAGATGCCTTTGATGATAAGTTAGTTTTTAGAAACCAAGGCGACCTAGTTACAGAAGAATTTTAAAAGTTAATAGATTTCTTTGTAACATATTCTTTAACAAAGAGTCTATTAAGTGGTTGGTTAGTTGAAAAGCAACATGAATCTCTCTACAGAGATGAGTGTTGCTTTTTATATTTATAACAAAAATATACCAATTGGTATATTTTTGTTATATTTGCTTCATCATGACAACTAAAGCTGAATTAACATCACAATACATCATAGAAACTGTTGCTCCAATTTTTAATAAGAATGGATATGCTGCCACTAGCATGCTTGATATAACTAAAGCTACAGGTTTAACTAAAGGTGCTATATACGGTAATTTCAAAAATAAAGAAGAACTTGCTTATGCGGCATTCAAGTACATGGTTAGATCTCTAATGAAACCATTATCAATTCATTTAGAGCAAAGTAATTCTCCAATTAAAAAACTTTATCTAATTTCTGATTTTTATCGGAATTATTATCCATTTAGCAAACAACTTGGTGGTTGTCCTGTACTTAATATTGGTGTAGATTCAAATAATAGTAATTCAGGTTTGCTTACTAAAGTTAGAGACACCATTCAACGAATACAAGATAAATTATGTAGTATCATAGAAAATGGTATTGAATGTGGAGAAATCTCAACAGAAATTAATGCGATGCAATATGCTAAGCGAATAGATACAGTAATTCAAGGTGCCATTTTTATGACTTACACCATGAATGATGAGTCTTACATGAAGGATACCATGAATTACATAGACCAAATGATTACTAACGAATTGAAACTATAATATTTTTTTAACTAATAATATACCGATTGGTATAAATTAAATTTTTAAACATGAATACACTTTCAAAAACCCTAACTAGCAAAGCAAAAATTAGATTTCAAGATTGTGATCCTTTCAACCACCTAAATAATGGTAATTATATTAATTACTTTATGAATCATAGAGAAGATGTCCTAATTGAGCATTATAACTTAGACATATACAAAATAGCAAAACTTGAAGGTAAGAGTTGGGTATCAACTACTAATCAAATAGCTTACTTAAAGCCAGCATTACTAATGGAAACTATTGTGCTTGAATCTCAATTAATAAACTATGATGAAAGCAATTTGCAGGTTGAAATGCGTATGTATAATTCAGACAAAAGCCATCTAAAATCAGTAATATGGTGTGGTTTTGCTCATTTTAATTTGCTAACTCAAAAAAGAGAAATACATACTCAAGATTTAATAAAACTATTTGAAACTGTAAACAACCCTATTACTACAAATAGTTTTGAAGAACGCATTAGTCACTTGAAACCTAAATTTTTGCAAAAACTATAAACCAAATGTACTTTTTTACCGTATATCTAGTTATTAGTTAAAATGTTTTACCGTTAATCTAAAATTCAACTTTTTATGTAGGTTAATTCATTTTAATTAATAATTTAGCTATGGATGTAAGCCCTAAATATTACATTTAATTAAACAAATTTTAGATTTTTTTCCTCCTCAAGAAATTAATCTTTTTAACAAAAAACCTACTTATATCAATGGAAATCAGCAACTATATTGAATACACTTTACTAGAACCCACTGCTTCAGAACGCGATATTATGAACTTGTGTGATGAAGCAAAGTCTAATGATTTCTACAGTATATGTATTAACAGTTGTTATGTTCCATTAGCTAAACAATTACTGGTAGGTTCAGAAGTAAAGATTTGTACAGTAATAGGATTCCCTTTGGGCGCAATGTCCACACAAGCAAAAGTTTTTGAAGCAGAAAAAGCTATCGAAGATGGTGCGGATGAAATTGATATGGTTATTAATTTAGGCTATTTAAAAAGCAGAAATTACGTATCGGTTTTAAAAGATATTAGTGATGTAAAACTAGCCATTAGAAAAATACCTTTAAAAGTAATTCTTGAAATTTCTGAGTTAAATAAAAATGAAATTATTAAAGCCTCTGAAATTTGTTTAGATGCTAAAGCAGACTTTATTAAAACATCTACAGGATTTTCTAAAAGTGGTGCTACATTAACCGCTGTGAAAATCATTAAAAAAACCGTTAGAAATAAGGCTAAAATTAAAGCCTCAGGAGGTATTGGAGATTTTGATACTGCTATCAAATACATTGACGCTGGTGCAGATAGAATCGGTACATCAACAGCTATTAAGCCTAAGAATAATAGACGTCAAATAAGAAATACTAAAATTTACAAAGACTATATTAAAACGGTTCTGAATTCCGATACTCAACAGACTACAAAAAATATAAAAGAAACGTATTCTAAAGACATTTAAACTGTAGTTTATCACCTGTTATTTTTTGAGCTAGAGAATGTATTGCAGATTCAGATAATTGTAACACCCTTGGATAACCTCCAGTAGTTTGACAATCTTTCATTAAAATTATTAGTTTTCCTGAAGGTGTTAATTGTATAGTTCCTGGCAATACAGGAGCTGTAATAATGCTGTCAAGATTGTTGGCTAAAACTTCTTCTAGCTGATAAGCCATTCTGTTATTATATTTTGAAATAGTAAATCTTGAACTCAATATTTTTTTTTGATTTGATACTGAAAGATATTTAAACTCTGGTCCTCTATACACTTCTAAAGTTAAATTATCAATATATGATGTATTGACCCTTAAATTTGAATGATGCATCTTATAATTAAAAGTACTATTTTTAATAGCCAGTTGATCTCCTTTTTTTATAGAAGACTGTTGAGTAATGTTTTGATACATACTCCTACTGTTCATAACCATTTCTACGTTAAATCCTCCTAATACTGCAAGATAACATCGAAATCCGCTATCTAATTTCCCAAAGGATAACACATCATCCTTTTTTACATTAAAAATCTTGTTATTGGGTATGTAATTTTTATTTATTTGCGGATTCATACTAGCTCCAGATAAACATATTAAAGTGTCACATTCAAACTTTAATTTAGGTCCAGTCATGGTTATTTCTAAAACAGCATTATTCTCATGATTTCCTAATAATGTATTGGCTATTGTAGCAGCTTGTTTATCCATAACACCAGAATATGGCACACCATAATCTTGATACCCAAATCTACCTATATCTTGAATGGTAGAGTAAAATCCTGATTGCAATACTTTAATCATAAATCATCTCGCTTTCAATTATATAGGTATTGTTTTCTACTTGAGATTTAATCTTATTGTAGGTATTAACTTTTACAGGAACAAATTGGATTTGATCTCCTGTTTTAGCAAAACATGGTGGATTATTTTTGGCATTAAAAAACTGAATTGGAGAGTTTCCAATAACATTCCAACCTCCAGGACTTTCAATAGGATACACCCCAGTTTGATTCCCTCCAATAGCCACTGCACCCTTTTCAATTTTTAAACGAGGAGTTGATTTTCTGGGTATTTCTAAGTCTTCATCTAAGCCTCCTAGGTATAAAAAACCTGGTAAAAATCCGATGAAATAAACAGTATAAACTACTTCTGAATGTTTTTTAATTATCGCTTCTATAGATAGTTCTTTAGCGTTCGATATATATTGTAAATCTAGAGCAAAATGTTCTTCATAACAAACAGGTATTTTCCATAATCTGCTGTTTAAACTAGTTTCTGTCGAAACTCTTGAGTAAATAGCTATTAAAGCTTCTTTTTCAGCTTTAAAATGTACTGATTCCTTATAAATAATTAACAACGAATTATAAGCAGACCTTAACTCTTGTCTATTACTATCATTATCTGATATAATCTTAGCTTTAAAAAGAATAATATCACGCAAGATATATTTATCAATTTTTGAGGGCCACTCAACTATAATAGCACGATCATGATAAGATTTATATTCTAATTGAAACTTCATAAATTAACGTACGCTTATACCTTCTGATTTTAAACGATTCACCAAAGCTTTTAAAAGTTCAACAGACCTAGTGTTATCTCCATGAATACAAAATGTTTCAGCCTTAATACTTTTGTAATTGTGCGCCTCCGTTTTCACTTTCCCTTTGAAAAACATCGAACTCACATGCTCAAACATAGCATTAGCATCATCAATCATAGCATTCCTTTCTGATCTTGAAACTAAAGTTAAATCATCGTTATAGTTTCTATCGGCAAAAACTTCATAAACGATTGGAATATTATTTTTTATAGCTAAATCTGATATAACAGAATTATAAGGCACGTAGAGTTTTGTGTGAGACATTGAAGTCTTCATTACTTCTATAATAACATTTGCTGTTTTTTCATCCATAGCTGCTAAGTTATACAGAGCACCATGAGGCTTTACATGATGTAATGGCATATGCAAGTCATCCAAGACATGAACTAACATTTTTATTTGCTCTAGAATTGAAGTGTATAGTGCTACACAAGACATTTCCATAATACGTCTACCAAAATTCAAGCTATCAGGGAATGATGGGTGCGCTCCAACTTTTACATGATGCTTAACAGCAAGTTCTACAACCGTTTTTATGGTATCTATATCTCCAGCATGTCCGCCACAGGCAATATTACAGGACGAGATATATGGCATTAATTGGGCTTCATTGCCTAAACCCTCGCCAACATCTGCATTAATATCAATAATTCTATTTTGCACAATTCTAAATTAACCATTCTCTAGCAGAGTTCAATGCATAAATTGCAAAACTACCTAACCAATGCCCACCTTCATACCTATCTCCAAATATGGCAGGCAACGAATAATTAATATGAATATTAGCTATATTTTCTAGATGTTTATATTCTGGTAACCCTTCAGCAATTTTATACAAACTCCAAGCACGAGAAAAATTAACACCATCTAAATGTACCAAATGACCATCTGTTCTATCAGACACAATGCCAACTTCCAGATTAAAATTCACATCTTTTAATTGTGGCAAAAAACTATCTAACCAAGCCTTAAAATCTACAGAATCCAATAAGCGTTTCATTAAAGCTGCTTCTTCTAAACAAGGTGATAAAAAATCACTTCCACTGGGCTCCCAGGTAATTGGGCAGCTTTTATCATGCTTATAAAAATACAAGGCACGCGCTTTAATAGCATGTTTTAATTCATCATGGTTTAAAGCCTCAGCATAATCATAAGCAAAAGATAAACTAAAAGCAGTGTTAGTATGTGTTCCTACACGCTGTGGATAATTTAATTTTGGTAAAAACTCTATATACTTCCCTACTATTAAATTGGTTAATGGCTGTAAATTGCTTTCCAATTGTCTTGCAGTTTCATCATCCCAAGTGTGTAATTCTTCTGCGAGTTTTAGTAACCACGCCCAACCATAAGTACGCTCGTAAGATTTGTTATGCTTCCCATAAAAATAAGCAACTTCCGATTCAATGTTTTGTTTTGAAATATTATTGAGTAACTTTTGTTTGATAACATCAGCATTATCAATATTTGGAAACGATTTTAATAAACTTACTAAACTCCAATGCCCGTGAACAGATGAATGCCAATCAAAACACCCATAAAATGCAGGATGTAATTCAGTTGGAGATTTCAAGTCTTCGTCTCCACCTAAAGTTTGAGATAAGCGGTTTGGATATTCTGTATTTATGCAATGTAATGGTAAATGGGCTAGCTTATTGGCTTGCTCTAAGTTTAAAATCGGAGGTTCAACAATTTCAATAGTAGGTTCAATTTTAATTTCTTTTTTATCATCTTTCGAAGAATTGCAGCTAAAAATTAGTAATACAACTAAAACGGTTATCATTTTTTTCATCCTATAAAAATATTAAATAATAACCTTAAACTACTTAATCGTTAATATTGAATGTAATTATTTGGGCGTTACCTATATCCTGAATTTATTTCAGGACCTAGATCGGGCTTTCACTACTCAACCCCTCCTGTGTAGGGGATTTCGAATATGCCGTACAATCCCTAACGCCCTTGTTTGCTGAATGCTTTTTTGAATTCTTAGAATTTGGTGAGTTTGCTGAGTTTAATTCTATTGTTTGTAATATACTTTAATATGATAAACTTCAAAGAACAAAATAGATATTTTTTGAGACTTACTTATGACGCCACTAGTTACAAACTAGCGGTAGCGGGGTTATATATTTTCTTAATTTCAATTTCTTTTACTGATTTACAAAACCCTGTAATAGTTTCTGTTTCTAAATTAATGTGTTGTTTGAAAGTCATTTCTTATATTCGTTTATAATAAATAGTATAAAAAATTAAAAAGTTTAAAAAAATATGACATTAGATAATTTTCTAAAAAAGCATACTTGCTTATTTACCCAGGCAAGATTTAACAGTACTTATTCCTGTAATATTTATTGCTTTGAAAAAGACTCTCAAATAGCAAATTTCCAAACTTTACCAATTAGAGAATCATCGAGAATTTACAATGATATTGAAGCTGTTGGTACTGATAGAAATCTTGAAGATTACGTAACACAAAAAAAACGTGATTTACTTTTACAAGTTGTAGAAGCTTTTGAAATTGAAAATTTTAATCCTAATGAAGCTGATATAATTGATATTAATTCCTTTTTTAATTAAAATAATGAAGAAAAAAAACGAAATAAAATATCAAGAATGGTCTGAACATTTAACTAATACTAAAGAAAAATCAGATTATTCTTTAAAAAGAATGGATTTACTTGTAATAAGTATAAGTGGCGGTGGTTTATATGTTCTTTTTGAAACTCTTCGAGAATTTAAAACTGGGAATATAATAATTGAAGATACTAGATTACTATTGTGGACTGGAATAACATTACTATTAGCAATTCTTATAAATTTTGGTTCTCAACTAAGTGCATATTATGCAAATCATTTTGAAGAAGAATATATTCAAACAGAACTTAAAATACTTGAGGATGAAAAAATTAAAAAAAAGAAAAAACTTGAATTAGAATGTGAACAAAAAAAATACGATAATAAAATTAAACGTTATAATTTAGTTACTGATATTTTCAATGCTATTTCAATTTTATCAATGATAATTGGTTTAAGCTTATTAACCTATTTTAGTTATTCTATTTTTTAGGTCTTGTACCTGTTTTCAAACCTTTATTATTTTCAGCCCCTTTTCTGTCAATTTTAAGACCAATATATTTTGATTCATTATTACTATTGGAAGAATTACTATCTGATTGATTCCCTGTCTTTTTGTTTTTATCACACATAATATATTTTTATTTCTTAGGTCTAGTACCAGTTTTCAAACCTTTAGTACCATCAGCACCTTTTCTTACTATTTTTTGACCTACGTATTTTACACTTTTTTTTACTAGCTTTTTAGAACCAGCTATCTTTTTTTGTTTTTATCACTCACAATTTAAATTAAAAGTAGTTGTTTGTAAGAACTATATGTATTTATATATAGTGTTTTTATTAACAGTTATTTGTTAATTTAAAACAGTTTTATTCAATTTTCAAATAATTCCCCAGCTACTGCTAGTTTGTAACTAGTGGTATTCTGAGTAAATATGAAAAGATTCCTGCATTCGCTGGAATTTTACCCCAACCACCCCTCACGATCCAAACTACGATACTGAATCGCTTCGCTAATATGAGAGCCATTCACGTGTTCTGAACCTTCTAAATCTGCAATGGTTCTTGACACTTTCAAAATCCTGTCATAAGCTCTTGCTGATAGGTTTAAACGCTCCATAGCCGTTTTTAATAACTCTTTTGAGGCGTCATCCAAAACGCAGTATTTACGAATTTGCTTCACATTCATTTGCGCGTTATAATGCACGGTTTCAGAATCTTCAAAACGCTTGCTTTGAATATCTCTTGCTGCCGTCACCCGTTTTCTAATATCTACAGAAGTTTCTCCTTTTCTATCATCACTCAATTTATCAAACGGTACAGGCGTCACTTCAATATGAATATCAATACGATCCAACAACGGACCAGAAATCTTTCCTAAATACCGTTGCATTTCAGCAGGACTCGATGTTACTGGTGCATCAGGATCGTTAAAATATCCTCCCGGGCTTGGGTTCATACTGGCTACCAACATAAAGGACGACGGATAGGTTACCGTAAATTTTGCTCTAGAAATAGTCACTTCCCTATCTTCCAAAGGTTGACGCATGACTTCTAAAACTTCACGCTTAAACTCTGGTAATTCATCTAAAAACAAAACACCATTGTGCGACAATGAAATCTCTCCAGGTTGTGGATAACTACCACCACCAACTAAAGCCACGTTAGATATGGTGTGGTGGGGACTACGAAACGGACGCTGCGCCATTAATCCCGTATCTTTCACTCTACCTACCACAGAATGAATTTTTGTGGTTTCCAAAGCTTCATGCAAGGTCATAGGCGGTAAGATACTTGGTAAGCGTTTCGCTAACATCGTTTTTCCTGCTCCTGGAGGCCCAATTAAAATAATATTATGGCCACCTGCTGCTGCAATTTCCATACAGCGCTTTATCCCTTCTTGCCCTTTAACATCCGAGAAATCAAACTCTGGATAGTTCAAATTCTTCTCGAATTCTTTTCTTGTATCAATAATGGTTTGCTCTAAAGGTTCTCCCTTATCAAAATAATTAATGACTTGCTCTATATTTTCTACACCATAAACTTCCAAATCATTTACAATAGCAGCTTCCTTAGCATTTTGAGAGGGTAAAATAAAGCCTTTAAAACTCTCTTCCCTAGCTTTAACCGCAATGGGTAATGCACCTTTTATAGGTTGTAAACTGCCATCAAGAGATAACTCGCCCATAATTAAATAGCGGTCTAAATCTTCAGCTTTTATCTGACTTGAAGACGCCAAAATTCCAATAGCCAACGTTAAATCGTAAGCACTTCCCTCCTTTCGTAAATCGGCGGGGGACATATTGATGATAATTTTCTTTCCTGGAATTCTGTAACCGTTATTCTGAAGTGCCGCGGCTATACGGTAATTACTCTCTTTTATAGCATTATCTGGCAAACCTACTAAATGGTATCCAACGCCTTTATCTACATTTACTTCAACAGTCACAGTTGAAGCTTCCACACCAAAAACGGCACTTGCAAAAACTTTTTTAAGCATATTTTTTGTTTACTGCTTAAATGTAAGAAATGTATTTGAATTTGGATAATTATTTATCCGTCATTAATATATCAAATACTGGTACCTATTTGCGTATTCGCTCTTACAACTTTTATATTGTATGATACAACAACATCCTTGTTTACCATAAAATGAACAGTATAATTACCTCTTTTATTAAAACGGTATTTCATTTCTATAATGCCGTTATCATAATTTGAAGGCTTTACTTTCAATCTTTCACTTCTTAAACCGCTATTCAAGACAAGTTGCATATATTCTATATCCCATTTATCGCGGATTTTAAACCTAAACATAACCTCTTCACCAACAGCTATTCTTGATAATAAAGTGTTTGGTGTTACAGGTATTACACCATATTTAAAGGTACTTCCATAAGTTACTGGTAAATTAACAAATTGCTTCAAATCAATTTCATCTTTAGTTAATAACCACTTTTTTTCAAGAGGAAAGTACTTAGTTGCGTATAGTTTTGGGGCTGCTAAAAAATAACCATCATTATAACTTTTAACAAATTTTTGTTCATCTACATTATAGTAACCACTAGCCAAAGTTGCATCAACTAGATACCACTTTCCATTAAGTTTTACAGTATTCCATGAATGGTTTGGAATATCTATACTACCAATATTATGCTTGGTGGTTCTACTGTAACCATTTATTATTTCACATTCTATATCAACTAAGTTCGCTAATTCTCTAACCAAATAAGCATAGCCTGTACAAATCGTTTTTTTCTGCTTTAAAAGCCGTTTAAAGAACCTAGGCTTTACTTCCCTATTCCAATTTGTAAAGGCTATACTATCATTTTTAAACCTTCTTCGTTTTTTTAATGTGAGTTCTCCAAAACTATGATCACTTTCAATATTAGAACATACCCAAGTATAAATAGCCCTAAACTTTTCTACTTGGGTGTTCAAATTATGTGTCAGATTATATGCCAATAAAGGAAGGTTTTCTAGAGTATAATCTTGATACATATCTGTAAATGCATCAGCCTTTTTAAAATTAATATGTTTGAAATCAGACTTTTGAGCTTGATTAGAGATACTAAATAAAAAGACAAGTATGATAATATATCTTTTCATTTAAAAAATATTCTTAATTCTTTGCCAAAACGTGGGCTTGGATTTATAAACTTCATTCACTTCAACCTCACCCATTAAAAAACATGATAAGTCTTCTTTCATATTAATATTTAATTCAGCATTCAATATAGTTTGCTCTTTTTTAATTACTATTTCCTGTGTTGCATAGCCCAAAAAACTAATTACCAAAACATCTCCTTCTTTTAATACTTTTGGGAATTCAAATTCACCATCAAAATCAGTTGATGTACCGATCGCTGTTCCTTTTAAAATAATATTTGCACCTGGAAGCGGACCTGATGCATCTGCGACTATACCTGTTAGTAAAGATTGTTGTGATTCGCTTTTATGGCTTTGACTATCTTTTAATTGATTTTCATTTTGAACAACCTCTGTTTTATGCTTTTGCTCTTGAGCTTGAATATGATGAAGGGATGACAAGGATAGTAAAGCAATTGCTGCAACTCTAAAAAATTTAAATTGAGTAGATTGTTTAAACTTTACTTTACCAATCGTTCTATTTATTTGAGAAGTATCAAAATAACCACACGTATTTCCTTTATTATTATTAAAGTATTTGACGATTTGTTCATCACTCAAATTTCTAAAATCAACAACTTCTTTTTTGCATGAATTACAAAAGCCACCAGTTGGTGTTTGCTTAAACTTATTAAACTTTTCTGAGCATGGTTTTGCAATTGTAAGATTGAATTTTTGTTCCATAATATTTGTTTTTAGTTACATCGAAACTACTAGCTATCCTAAGTTAAAACAATCTATATTGAGTAAACATGTACTTTGAATTAGTTAACGTGACTTTTAAAAAATGAATAAAAAAAATCCCGCCTAAGGCGGGATTCATAAATTGGAATATCAAACTAATTAACACTAAAATGAAAATTATATCCAATTCACGATGAAAAAAATCATCTATATTATTAATTGATAAATTTAGGTTTGATGATTAACATTGCCCATGCCCAGTTTTGGGTACTTTTTACTCCTGGCAAATCTGAAATTTCACTTGGTTCAAAGAAATGAGAATAACCTCCTACTAACTTAAACTCTTTAAATTTCTTAGCAATTACTAAATCTATCTCAGAACCTAAATCTTTACCATCAAAACCATCAACATCTTCTACTTCAGTAAAGTAATGTCCTGTTAGAGTAACTGCTAAACCAGAAATTTTAGTAGCAAGAGATACTTGTAAATCATTTAAACCACCTGCATTTCCATGATTCCCAACATAAAATCTATCGATTAAACCATTAAAAGCGTGGTTTGTACCGTATAATGGGAAGAATGCTGCAGAATCATCTTTTCTACCAGAAATACTTTCGTAACCAGCTCCTAAAGTTAATTTATCAGAAACTTTATACTTTGCTAAAATACTTGCTAAAAGTGCTCCTTTTACATCAACACCTCCTACTCGTTCTCCTTCTTGAAGGTATAAGTTTGCAGCTAATGATAATGCACCAGTTTTATAATCTGCATGCGCACCTGCTGTAAGTAAACTAGATTTATTAGAACCATCTACAGCAGAATCTTGGAATGTATTTAATAAAGCCAAGAAAGAAATATTGAATTTTTCTCCTTTGTTATTTACTCTGGCAAACACCATATCTCTATAAGAAAATAATGCCGAAGTATTATAAACTTCATCTAAAGTTGTATTTAAAGCACCACCAATATCTAAGCTTAGTTTATTTTTCTTGTACATGTAAACTGCTGCATCATGCGTTCTTGCTTGTTGTGCCCATCCTAGTCCTCCTAGAATTCTTTGGTCATCATAAGATAATGGCTGACGCCCTAATTTTAAACTAGAAAATTCTCCAAGTTTCAAATCGGCCCAAGCTTCTTGAACTCTAAAGTTTCCATTACCTGCTGTAGAGATTTGAGGTCTGTCCCCAAAAGCAAATACTTCTTGAAAACTCGTATATACTGAATAGGTTTCAGCTTTATACTTAGCAATTATAGCTGCTCTTACTGTAGTTCTTATAAAGCCTTCATCAGCATCTGTAGCAGTTTGTGCTGGAAAAGATCCTCCTGTAAAATTACCTCCGTTTCCAAAATATTCCGAACGTGGTCTAAATTCTCCTTCTAGTGTAAACTGCGCTTGTGCAAATTGAATCATCAAAGCCATCAAGCCTATTAATGCATATTGTTTTTTCATTGTTCTTTGTTTTAAGTTTGAATTTTTATTCGATTTTATTGAGTTTGTAATCATTTTTAATTCTATTTTGATGCAAATATATGGGTGCAAAAACCCCAGGATTATGATATTTCTCATGTTTCATAACCTATAAAAAATAAATATGTCTTTTTTTAAAATTAGTGCTCTAAGAAGTCTATTAAGTGTTTTCTGTATTTATAATAATCGTCGTGTTCCAAAACGGCTTTACGGGTTCTAGGTCTTTCAAAATCTATATCTAGAACATCGCCAATTTTAGCACGAGGTCCGCTAGTCATCATCACAACACGATCTGCTAAAAATATCGCTTCATCCACATCGTGAGTAATCATTACAGCTGTAATTTTTTCTTTATTCCAGATATCAATTAAGGTATCTTGCAATTCGCCTCGCGTTAGGGAATCTAACATTCCAAAAGGCTCATCCAGTAATAACACTTTTGGCTTTATCGCAAATGCACGAGCAATACCCACACGTTGTTGCATTCCTTGCGATAAGTCTGAAGCTCGCTTATTAAACGCATCCTCTAAGCCTACCTTCTGTAAATAATATTTAGCAATATCGTTACGTTGGTTTTTGGTAGCATGAGGAAATACTTGGTTTACACCCAACATTACATTCTGTAAAGCTGTCATCCAAGGCATCAAGCTCGGTGCCTGAAAAATAACACCTCTGTCTGGTCCTGGTCCTTTAATATGCTTTCCTAATACCGAAATGTTTCCTCCAGAAATCGGATTCAGTCCTGCAATCATAGACAACATAGTCGTTTTACCACATCCAGAATGGCCAATAATGGTAACAAACTCTTCTTTTTTAATTTGAAGGTTTAAATGTTCTAATACCACATAATCCCCTTTTGGTGTTGGATATACTTTTTTTAAGTCTTTTAAATCTAGCATCACATCTCTAGAAGGAAACCCAGAAGTATCAGTAATAATATTTGCTTTATTTTCAATTATTGTACTCATGATATGCTTATCTAAATTGGTTAACAAAATCTTTTGGTGCTAAATCTGGAAGCACAAACTCTTCAGAAACTTGAGATTTACGCTCCTCCCCAATATCCATTAAATACTCAATAATAGCATTTCTGGTTTTTTTATAATTTGGGTTATCGTTCATTTCTGTCTTATCGCGTGGGCGCTCAATATCAATCTTAAATTCAGGCCCTAGAGTCGCATTTGGACCTGGGCGTAACGGTATAATACGGTCTGCCATATAAATCCCTTCATCTACATCGTTAGTAATCAATAATGCTGTGCGCTTATCCTTTCCCCAAATATTTAAAATCTGATCTTGAAGCGTTCCTCTAGTTAAAGCGTCTAACGCCCCTAAAGGTTCATCCATAATAATCATATCAGGTTTCATAGATAATGCTCTGGCCACCGCCACACGTTGGCGCATCCCACCCGATAATTCTTTAGGCAATTTATTAATAGCAGGAGTTAAACCAACCATATCAATGTAGTACGCTGCTTTTCGTTTATAAACCGCTTTTTCACGTTTCGGGAAAGCCTCTTTCACAGCCATTAATACATTTTGCTCAACCGTTAACCAAGGCAATAACGAGTAATTCTGAAAAATCACACCACGCTCATGGCTCGTACCCTCAACAGGTTTCCCCTTAAACAACACCTCGCCTTTGGTAGGCTCAAGCAATCCGTTTATCAAATTTACCAACGTGGTTTTTCCACTTCCAGTAAACCCTACGATTGCCACAAACTCGCCTTCCTCTATCGACAAATTAATATTAGATAGCACCTCGGTTGCGTTCTCATCTGTTCCGTAGGTTTTGTAAATATTTTTTAATTCTAAGTATGCCATTTTGTTAGTGTTTAAGTGTTTATTTGTTGATGTGTTTAATCGATTCCACGATTAAACATTTAAACAATTCAACATTATATCGCATCTGTTTTCTCAAAAGACACCGCATTTTGTATAGATAACATTAGGCGATCTAACAAGAAACCAATGATACCAATAACAAACATGGCAACTATAATTTTGGCGTTAGAGTCGTTTGCACCATTTTGGAATTCCTCCCAAACAAACAATCCTAAACCAGGACTCTGCGCCAAAAGCTCAATAGCAATTAATACCATCCACGCTACAGATAAAGTAATTTTTAAACCCGTAAATATTAATGGTAAAGACGATGGTAACACCACTTTAAACACCTTTTGAAAATTTCCTAATTTTAAAACCTTAGCAACGTTTATATAATCTTTATCTACCGATGAAACACCCATAGACGTGTTTACCAATGTGGCCCACATAGAACATAAACCAACTGCTATAAACGAAATACTAAATGAGCTATCCTCACTAGAATCAATCAATAAAGTTTTTACAATCATAAACACTAACAAGTACCAAACTACAGGCGATACAGGCTTAAAAATCTGGATAAACCAGTTAAACGCACTTTTTAAAGTTGGACTCAATCCTATAAAAATTCCAAGAGGCACAGCAATAAGTAATGCTAAAAAGAACCCCGCAAATACTGTTTTTAAACTTCTAAAGATTTGATCAACGAATGAAGGACGACCTGTATAAACAATTGGATCTTTACCTTCAGCAACTCGTTTTTCATTTAAGGTTGCTGTTTTTTCTTTAAAAGCAGCTTTATCAGCGCTAATTAAAGCGTGGTCGTTCAACAAAGATTGAAACGAAGCCCAAACCTGAGAAGGCGATGGCAATGTATTTGGCTGGCAGCTAATATCGCCACTAGCAATACACGCAGCCATTTCATCTGCCGCAACTTGTCCTTGTTCATTTAATGCTTTTTCTATTCTAAATTCAGCTTCAACATTATAAAGCGACTTTGCGCCTAAATGCCATAATCCTAAAAATAATAGAACAGAAGCAACAGGTACAATTACTTTACGCAAAAAAGCTTTATAATCTTCCTTTTCTAGCTTCCCCGTGAATAGATCTTTAAATGTACTTAAAAAGCCTAATCCCATAAATTTGGTTACTTTTCCTAATGTTACACTTTGCTTCATAACTCTTTATTTAGATAGTGTTTAGTGTTTGTTTATGTCATGCTGAAACTAGTTCAGCATGACATGTGTTTTTATTTACTGTAAAGCTTTGTCCTTATTACCAATTTTAAAACTGTTTATGTATGCAATAGGATCTTTGGCATCATAAGTTGTTCCATCAATAAAGTCGGCAGTAGCTGGTTTGTATCCATCTGTTGTTGGAATATCACTAGCAGGAATATTGCCTTCTTCTACTAAAAGTTTAGCAGCTTTAGTCCAGATATCTGGTCTGTAAATATCCTTTATTGTAGATGCGTACCAATCTGCAGGTTTAGCTTCAGGAATTTGTCCCCAACGTCTCATTTGCGTTAAAAACCATATACCATCAGAGTAGAATGGATATGTTGCATTGTACTTGTAGAATACGTTAAAATCTGGCATCTCACGCTTATCACCTTTTTCAAATTCAAACGTACCTGTCATAGAGTTTGCTAATACAGCCTCATCAGCACCTACGTATTGACTCATAGATAATATTTTTACAGCCTCTGCTCTGTTTCCTGGTTCGTCTAACCATTTACCTGCTCTAATTAATGCTTTAGTTACAGCAATGGCAGTGTTAGGATTTTCGTCAACAAATTTCTTTGTCATTACAAATACTTTTTCTGGATTATTTTTCCAAATATCATAGTTGGTAGTAACTGGGACACCTATTCCTTTAAATACGGCTTGCTGATTCCATGGCTCTCCTACACAGTAGCCGTAAATAGTACCAGCTTCAAGCGTTGCAGGCATTTGCGGCGGAGGCGTAACAGATAATAAAACTTCTGCATCAATTTGTCCTTGTACGTTATCAGCAGTATACATACCTGGGTGAATACCTGCTGCTGCTAACCAATATCTTATTTCGTAGTTGTGTGTAGACACAGGAAATACCATACCCATTTTAAACGCCTTACCAGAGTTTTTATACTCATTGATAACAGGCTTTAAAGCCTCAGCTTTTATTGGGTGAATTGGCTTACCATCAGCACCTTTAGGTACATTTGGCTTCATTTTACTCCAAACATCGTTAGATACTGTAATACCATTACCATTTAAATCCATAGAGAATGGCGTTACTAATTCTGCCTGACGACCAAAACCTGCACCTGCTGCAATTGGCTGACCTGCTAGCATATGAGAACCATCTAATTGACCATCAATAACACGGTCTAATACGTTTTTCCAGTTAGATTGTGCTTCGACAGAAACAAATAAGCCTTCATCTTCAAAGAATCCTTTTTCTTTAGCAATGGCTAAAGGTGCCATATCTGTTAGTTTAATAAACCCAAATGTTAATTGAGGCTTTTCAATTTCTAATGTTTTTGTTGTACTTGCTGGAGTAGCTTCAGCTACAACAGTTTCTTTTTTCTTTTCGCCACCACAAGCAAATAGTAGAACTGCTACGGGTAAAATCCAAGATGTGCGTTTTAATAGAGATTTCATGTTATGTGTTTTTAATTAACTAAGTATAAATACTTATTTTTTGACAAATATATAAGTAGTCATAGATTTTATGTATGATGTTAACCATGTAAAAACCTCTTTTTGTCACATATAAAAACCTGTCATAATGCATATTAAATACATAACATATTGACAAACAAACAGCTTACACTTAACACAAGGCATGATTATTTACTTAAAATATCTACGTACAAAGCCTTGTTTTTTATAAAAATTTAAGACTGTTTTAGTATAAATTGTAAAGGTTAAACAGAAAAAATACATCAAAAAGCGAATAAACTACGTAGTTCTGTACTATTCCACTTTAAAACATTAGTATTAACTAGATATACAATGATTTATTCGAAAAAAAAATTGAAACATGTTGTTTTTAGGAGATGTTAATTTCATCATTTAGATAAAATTTCGTTTCAATAAAAAATGGCAACCGAATAAGCTAAATTTCACTTACTTGACAAAAAAAATAAACACCTATTAAATAAAAAATTATTCCACACCTATGGTTTTTAACCATTCTTCTTGTGATAGTGCGATATACTTTTTATCGGTACCATACGGATCTTCACCTCCATCAAAATAAGCTTGGATGATATGCATAGGAATAGTATCGCTCATTTTTTCAGGTACATCATACTTGTGATTACCATGAAAATCATGACACTGTATACAAGTAAACCATTGTTCTTTAGCTATGAGAGCTTCGTGAGAGATATCTAAAGGGTCGTTTTCTACAGTTAAATCTTGGTGGCAATTCATACAATAGTTTATGCTTTCCACAGAAACACGCTCTTCTTTATGCTCCGTATGGCAGGTAATACATGTAGTTGCATCAATATGTTTAATAGCATCTTTAAAGCGAGGCTCAGAGAATCGATACGTTGGGTGCCTATCGTTGGGGCGATCGTGACACTGTAAACAATTATCTACCGTAACGTCTTGTGTGCCAAATTCTACACCTTCTTCTCTTGCTCCAAAAGTATGTGAGATATTTGATTGCAATTGTTGTATTAAATTGCCTTTAGCGTCTGCATGACATGCAAAACAGTTTAAAGGTTCATGCCCCACGTTCATTGGACCTATAGATACATAATCTTCAGTTGCGTCAAGTGTAAAAATATAAAACAAAGACACTCCAAGTATTACCCCAATAATACCACCTATAACTTGTCTTTTTCGTAACGGACTTACCTTAAACATATCTTAATATTATATTTCTATGACTACTTTTTCGCTTAAAGGATAAGTTACACAGGTAAGTATACCACCATTTTGAACTTCATCTTCAGGTAATATGTGTCCTTCAGTCATTTGAACTTCACCTTCTAAACACTTGCCTTTACAAGTAGAACACATACCAGACCTGCATGAATAAGGAATTATTATGTTTTGAGACATAGCTTGGTTTAGTATAGATTTATCACCTCTTACTTTAAAATTATATTCCTCTCCATTATGCTTTAATGTTACATCACTCAATAAGTTTTTACCTGTTACTTTTACGGTTGGACTTTTAAAAACTTCTATCTTTATTTTATCTCTGGTAATACCATTATCGGCTAAAACTTCCTTTATTTTTTCCATGTAACCAAAAGGCCCACATATCATATACACATGATTATCATAAACCAAACCGTGCTTTAGCATGATTTGATCTATTAAGGTTTTTGTAGCTAATCCTGAATGATAATTCTCTTGAGAGCTTTTGTTTGAAGAAATAATATGCTCTACTTTAAATACATTTGGAAATTTACTTTCCAACGTTTTTATCTCATCATGAAAAATAATAGATTCCATGGTTTGGTTGGCGTATATAAGTAATACTTTAGAGTCTGGCTCTTCTGTTAAAACCGATTTAGCTATAGAAAACATTGGCGTCACACCACTACCACCAGCAAATAAAATATATTGATTTTTATTACTTTTTTGGGGTTCTATACAAAAGGTACCAGCTGGATCATCCACTTGAAGTTTATCTCCTATCTTTAACCTATCATGCACATAATTTGAGACTAAACCTTTTTCTACGCGTTTTACTGTTATTTTTAAATCTTTATCGGTAAAAGGGTTACTACTAAAAGAGTATGCTCGTTTTTGAACAACACCATCAATAGGTACGCTAATGGTTAAAAATTGCCCAGGTTTATATTTAAACTTTTTAAACAAACTCCCATTTTTAAGACAAATAGTCATTGCATCCTCAGTTTCCGTTATTATATCCTTTATCAACAATTTCATAAATCTTTTTATTTATAATAAAACACCATAGTAATATGGAATACCATCATAATTGTAACAACTAAGGATAATGCTACATGTGTAATCATCCATCCTTTAAATAGAGCATCGCTATTATTCTTTAATACATCCAAATTAAAATATCCCAGAAGTGTATTTGAAAAAAAGATATATGATAATAACAATAAATACCCAAAACCCATACCCATACTATGTATATAAAAAAACAGTGGACTTAATGCACCTAACCATTTATGTATATTTTGCATACCCATAGCACGTGACTTCCACTTTTTAACAGTTCTGGTTAAGGATAACAGCCATTGAAAACCAATAAATAATGCCAAAAATAATCCAGACCAACGTTTGTACATTTCCTGTTGCTGCAATTGAAATAGCCAAGTCCACTCCAGTTTTAAACTGTATTGAACAAAAAAAGCAAAAAGCAAGACCAAGCCTACAATGGTGGATTTATTATTATTTAAAACCATGAAAAAGGATAAATTAAAAGTTATTGCAACCTGCCCAAAAACAATGGGCAAGATTGCAATACTCAACACTAAACAAAATTATTTTGCCGACGCTACTAAATGCTTCATAGTCTCGTAAGATGACAATTTGCGCACACTATCTAAAAAGACTTCTGGTGTTGGTAAATAGTTACCCTCTGCCGGCCATTTATCTCCTATCTCTGGTTTTTTACTTTTTTCAAAAGCTTTAATTTCATCTAAATATTCCATGTAGATATCTACAGTACCTTTTGCATAAGAATTCAATACAGCTACGGTTTCTTTATAAGTTAGAGAATCTTTTGGATACTGCCATGTTGTAGCCCCCATAACATCTCCCAATTTCCAATCGGATTTAGAAGTTTGTGGATGATCATTATGACACGTTACACAAGCGCCAGCACTAGCTAAATCTGCAAACATAGCTGTATGCAACTTTTGTTCCTCATCATAGAAAAATTTAGGCTCCTGATTCTTTTTTATTTCTGTAAATAATTCTGCTTGTTGCCCTTGAAATTTATTGGCTGCATTTATAGGATAGTCAGAACCTAAATACAAGCCAAGTGGTACAGGTCCTTTTCTAATGCTTGTAGCAACACCTCTAAGAAATAATGCTGGTAGAGGTCCTGCTTCTACATCATCCTTTCTCCAATCTTCATCAAACTTCATTCCTTGTTTTTTCCCTTTACCTACAATTGCTTTCGTGTATAATGTTCTGGTAACATCATTTTCTTTTGCTACCATTTCTAAAACTTCTTCTACAGCAAAGGCCTTTTCTTCACTAGCATCAGCAGTTTTTTCTTCTGGAACACCACCACAAGAATTTAAAATAAATATAAGAGCTAAAGCTGATAATTGTTTCATAATAGATTTCATAATTAGAGTTTTTAATTAATTAGTATGCTGCTTCAATCATTACGTTAGACATTACACCGTAAACATCTGCCCAAGCTGTTTTTACTTCTGGTGTAAATTCATCGCCTAATCCAGCCTCAAGCGTTCCCAATAAAGCAGCACCAACTGTATCATAATGAGAAGCTTCAACATTATAGTCTACATGGCGCTTTGCTAAACCTTTTAAAACTGGCACCAAAGCATCTAGATTACTTAGTCCTGCAACTGCAGCTGCTAGCATTGTCATTAACTTATTACCCTGAGATTTCATGGCATCGTCACTACTTGGAAATAAAGGCTTAAGTTTTGGATCTAACTCAAACAGTTTAGCATAAAATATCTCTGCAGCTTGTGGTGCAATAGGTTTTACTTTTTCAAAAGATTCTTGAACTAATGTTACTGTTTTTGCTTCCATAATTATATCTGTTTGTTTGTTTATTAAAAAATAAGTATAAATACTTACTGATGACAAAAATAAAATGTACAACGCTAACTAATTATGAAATAGAACAGTAGAAAATGGTCTTTTTTACCAATAAAAAAACTGATAAAACGCAGGAATTAATATGCTTTATATTAAAGTAACTCTAAAAACTAAGTACAATTAACTATCTAAGAAATAGTTATGATCGCTAATTTCTTTTTTAAGTGCAAGTGCATCATTAATACCTATCTTTTTGCCTTGGGCAGTGATAAGTTTTTCCTTCTTTAATGCTGAAAATACACGAATAACTTGTTCTTCTGTCGTGCCAGCATAATCAGCATATTCTCTTCGACTTAATGGTAAATTTAGGAAGCTATTTAAATTTCCAAATTTTCTGTGTATGTACAATAAGGAGTCAATAACACGCTCTCTCACCGTCATTTGTGAAATAGACTTTACTTTATTTTCACTTCGGTTGAGTTCATTGGCGTAAAACAACATCATATCGAACGCAAACTTGGGATTATTCAATAGCGCTTCTTGCAGGTTTTCCTTAGAAAAATAGCATAATATGGTATCTTTTAGCGCCACTGCACCTATGGAATAGTACTCCTCGGTACCAAACCCGCGATGACCAATAATTTCGCCCTCTTTGGCAAAACGCACTATTTGCTCGCGCCCATTAATGCCTGTTCTAAACACCTTTACGGTTCCTTTTAGTATAAAAAAGAGTCCGTTTACTGGTGCGCCTTCCATAATAAACTGCTGCCCTTTTTTACAACGCAACGTGCTTTTGTTGTCTACTAACGTGGAATTTTCGAGAATGGAAAGGTTTCTATTTACTATACAATTTGAGTTATCGCATGACGCACACGAGGTATCTTTTAAGGAGCGAAATTTTGTATGTGTGGACATGGCGACTGCGGGCATGTTGTTCAGGTTTACACTTCAAAATTAAGTAATAATACTTAGTTTTAAAATATTGAAAGCCACTTTTATGACCTTGATAAAAAAAGAATACCTTTTTTACTTATCCCTATAAATTAGTTATATAAAATTATCAAAAGACTAAAACTAGTACTTATTTTGATTATCGTTACAATATGTAATTCAATGATTTAATGTTATTGATGTCTTTTTATATTTTAAAGCTGCTAATACAGCTACAATAATCATGAGTGCTGTTAAAACATATACGAATTTTGGAATAGGCAACGGATCGCCTGCTGCATAACTATGTAAGCCTGATAAATAGTAGTTAACACCAAAAGAGGTCATGATGATGGACCAAAACGCAAACATACTGGCTACATTAAGTACATACATATTATTCAACTTAGGAATAAAACGTAAATGCAATACTATAGCATACACAATAATACTAATTAGTGCCCAAGTTTCTTTGGGATCCCAGGCCCAATAACGTCCCCAAGATTCGTTTGCCCAAACACCGCCTAAAAAAGTACCAACTGCCAATACAAAAAGCCCTATAGTCATAGCTATTTCATTGATATACGACAACTCTTTTATTTTAATATCTATTACAGTTTTTGTTTTACTAGTTTTAAAAATTAATAGCAATAATGCCATAAACCCTAAAATAGCTGATAGAGCTAAAGGCGCATAACTACTTACAATAGTTGCTACATGAATTTTTAGCCAATAGGATTTTAATACGGGCATTAAATTGGTGATTTCTGGACTTAACCAATCTAGATAACTTACAAACAACAAGGCGCCTGAGAATAAGGTTGCTAGCGGTAATGAAAAATCTGATTTTCTAAACGTTATTAGCCCACACAGCACCAATACCCAAGCAACAAAAATGAGCATCTCATAGCCATTACTCCAAGGTGCATGCTGCGAGACATACCAACGCAACAAAATATTTCCTGTAAAGCATAAAAAGGCTATTAAGGTTAAAATAATAAAGCCATTATTTAAAAATTCTATCCATTTTTTGTGTATAAACATTTTTACTATGGCTAGAACTAGCAATATTAACCCCAGTGTAAAAAACACCTGAAACAACCAAAAATTGATATTAGCTTTATTATACCATAATTCTGCTTCGATACGCTCTGGTGTTGGGATTACTGCTGCTCCTAAAACCTCTTGGTATTTTTTTATATACATGAGCTTCTCATGAGCATTCTCATAATTTTTACTTGCTACATCTTTAAAATATGTGGGTAGTATGCTTTTAGCGAATTGTCCATCTTCATCAGGAAAATCTTTGAAATGATGGGTGTAACTAAACCACGTATTATTTTCATCATTTTTATTTGGAAAAATCTTTAGATAATTTCCTGAAAAAAGATTGTAAAGAATGTTAAAGCGTTCATCAATCTTTAACACTTCTTTATCAAACTCATTACGTTCTGCAGGCTTCTTTTTATTAGCTTCTTCTACTTGGTTGGTAAGTATATACTCGCCTGCTGTGTCTAGTAAGCTTGAAAATGCTAACAAATTGTTTTTACCTTTTAATACCTCATCAAACAAATCACCTGTTTTTATATAATCTGCCTTTATAATTGGTACATGTTGCCAAATTTGAGGCGACATATGCATCGCTAAAAAGGTTTGGTTTGCATCTCGTGTTATTTTTTTATCTGATAAAGGATAGCTGAATTTTGATTTTCTAGAAATCTTTCTCAAAAATTCTGATGCCAATGTATTAATGGGTTTAATACGACCATCTAGATCTTGAACTAATAATCGACCAAAAACCTCAGCATGATATTTATCAACTTCTTGGTATTCTAAGGGTTTTTCGACGGCAACAGTTAATGAATCAGATTTATTTTGTGCAATCGCACTATTCAAATTAAACAGAATAAGTGCTACAACTGCTACAGAAGATTTCTTTTTAAGCTGTCCTAATTTTTTATTTATTAATCGAAAACGCGAGGTTTTTCCAAAAAGTGTAAAGAACATCCCTAGCATCATAAGTAAATACCCTAAATAGGTAACAAAAGTACCTACCCTATCATGGTTTACTGAAAGCACCGTACCTTTTTCATCGGTATCATAACTGGCTTGAAAAAATCGATAACCTTTATAATCAAGTACATTATTCATAAAAATTCTAAATGGCGTTTTTTCACCATTATCTAAAATAGTAACCTCGCTAGCATATGCCGATGGGCTTGAAGACCCAGGATAACGCTCCAATTGAAAGTCATCTAACTGAATTGAAAAAGGTGTTTTTATGGCTTCTGCACCATAAGACAACATAACCTTTGTATCTTCAATTTGGGTTTGGTGATGCATCGGTAAAAAACCTTGTCGGTACAATATGTTAACAGGTTCCGATTTCCCATTAATCGATAAGTCAACAATTAAAGCATCATCTTTAGTATTATCATTATCCTTTAATTTTTCGGGATCACTTATCAATTGAAACTTCCCTTTTTCGTGATACACTAAGGGCACAAAAGATATATCGCCATCTCTATACAATGTTCTTAAAGTAATCGCTTGCAAACTGTCTTTAGAAACCTTTCCTGCTTGTTGTGAAGACATGATGAAGAAATCTAAATCATGCGGTGTTTTAATACTAAATGCACCATCTTTTTCTATAATGTTAATTATGCCTTCTTTATTAGAATTAAAACCAATTTCATGTTGGTGTTCGCCTATTTTCTCAATCTCACCATTTTTTAAATATACCGTATTTCTTCCGTTTCCAACAGTAACAACCATTTCTAACAAAGGTTCGCCCGAAACTTCATCATGAACCACTTCAGGGATAGCATCAGCAATATAATTGTTATAAGAAACGCTTATCGGTTGGTTTTTAAAATCCGTTATAATCGTAAAGTCGTTATTTTTTATTGGAGAAAACGACAGCTTCTTTTTTACTGTTTTGGTCGTTTCTCCATCAGTTATACTTAGCGTTAAATAATTAGTGTCTGAAATAACAATATTAGAAGAAGCACCTTCTCGAATTCGCATAATACCACCATAAGATACATATCTGGTGATGGCTGCACCAAGAACAATAATAATAAATGCTAAATGGAATAACAAAGTTGCCCATTTTTCTTTTCGTAAAAGTTTATACTTGAATATGTTAGCCATAAAACAAATTGCTAAGCCTAACATTACCAATTCAAACCACCAAGAGTTGTAAATGGCATCCCAAGCTGTGGCTGTTCCAAAATCATTTTCAATAAATGTTGCTGTAGCCATAGCTATTGCAAAAATTAAAAGAAGCAGTAAGGCTAAACTTGAAGATGAGAAGAATTTATATAGTTTTTGCATGGTGCTTTTGCGCTAAAAAAAAGATAACATTGGCGATTTTTAACCACAAATGTTATCTTTTATTGGTTTAATTATTCTAATAATTTAGTCTAGTTATTCATTGACACACGCTTAGTGTCGTAAGTAGCTTCCCGAGCTTTGGCTTCTTCTAACCATTTTGGAACTAGATTTTCTTTGAATGCTTCTTTTTCTTTTTTCATTTTCTCTACATCCAAACCAATATATTGTTGAGCTTTTTCTTTAGTTGAAATATCTGGCATAATCACAGGTTTATTATATCCTAAATCAGATAACAACCGTGCTAGTTTTAAACGTCCTTCTTGAATAATTGTAAACGCACCTCCCATAACTCTAGCCGTTTCTACTGGAGAGTGAAAAGATGCACCGTGGGCAGCTGCCGAATAATCCCAACGCCATTGTGCATGACGAATATCCATTAAAATGTCTTTCATCTGTTCTTCTGTAGCACCTAAATCCCATGCCTTTTTAGCTTCAATATGTGCTTTAACAATGAAGTCTTCCAACTTTAATCTGTTTTCAGTTGCTTTTTTCTGACGCTCGTAAACATTCAGTTTTAATTTATCAGCATCTTCTCTATGACAAACCTGACATGCATTTGCTACATTATTTAACGGTGATTGGATATGATGATCTGTAAATTTTTGTCCACCTTCACTTTTATACGGCATATGGCAATCAGCACAAGACACGCCTCTATCGGCATGCACACCAGTTAAATACGTTTCGTAACCTGGATGCTGCGCTTTAAGCATTGGTGCTCTACTTAATTTATGAGTCCAATCTTTAAATTCAATAGCATCATAATACTCCTCCATAGCTTCAGCAGTCATACCATTTTTCCAAGGAAATTTTAAATATGGTACACCTTCTTTTCCTGGTATTTTTTTATCAAAATAATATTCAACATGACATTGCGCACAAACCAATGAACGCATTTCTTGATGCGTAGCTTGATTAATATCTTTCCCCATTTCTTGAAATGCTTCTACTAAAGCTGGTCTAGAAATTTTCAATTTCATCGTTTTAGAATCGTGACAATCTGCACAACCTATTGGATTAACTACTTCTGCTCCTTTATCTGCCCATTTACCAGAATAAAACTCAGCAATACCGTTTTCATTCATTAAACGCGGTACGTCTGGACTTTTACAAGTCCAACATGTAGCTGGCATAGGTCCATCTCCTTTTCCTTTTGGTCCTCCTGTTCTCAAAGAATTTCTTAAATCTTCTATAGCATATTGGTGACCTCTACCTTGATTGTAATCCTTAGAAAAACCATATCCTGCCCAAAGCACAACTAAACGTGAATCTTCATGCAAAACATCTCTCATAGCAGATCCACCTTGTAGAGAAGCAAAATCAGTTTCTTCAGTTTGTAAAAACGACTGATATTCAGCTGGGAAATTTTTACCCCATTCTTCATTCCTTGGTTCATTTTCACTAATCTCAACTTTGGGTACATATTTGTACTTCGCCTCATTCTTTCTATTAACGATGCTAGATGCTAACATGCCTAGTAGAAATACAACTACTGCGGTAACGATAAATAATACTTTGTTTTTCATTTTTTAGTTGTGGTTTATTTGTCTGAAATTTGTTCTTGTAACCAATCTGGAATAACGGTCTCTTGTGTATCTGTAGAAAGCGGCGCTATATTACTTTTAATAGTAGATATACCATGAACAGTACCATGTGGCACTTCTTGATGGCAACTCCAACATTGGCGTTCTGTTCTATTTTTGGCATGGTCATCAATCCATCCATCATATTTAGTTTGTGTAACTTGCTGCACATGGCATCTTATACAGTTGTTCTGAACAACTTGCTGTGACTCTTCACGCATAAACATAACTTCAGGCTCTGCTCTTAATGTAAAAACCGAAGCATGAAATAAACCATCCTTAGCCTTAAAATAATATTTATTAAAAACGTTGTTATGTGGTACATGGCAATCATTACAATTAGCCCACTCTCTATGAGAACTATGCATCCAACTGTTATAAACAGGCGTCATTACATGGCAATTCACACAAGCTTCTGGCTTGTCAGACATGTAGGAGACCAATTCTGCTTCTTTAGCCATAAAGAAACCTAATCCGATAATAACGGCAATAAAAAAAATAGCTACAGGTCGCCATCTTGATTTTTTTTCTGGTAGGATGTTTTTTTTTAAGTTCACACTATTAATTTTCTATCTGGATTTATAACTAAACGCAATGCTTCTTTATCTTCCTTTTGTTCTACAAATTTCAGGCTATTAAAACTTAAATAAGCTGATATTTATCATGTAAATCTATATTTAGACTAAATTTCATATCTAAAAAATCACTATAGTATTTTCTTTTTTACCACTACTCTTAACACAATGATTTGACGGTAGGGCTTTTATTTCGCAAACAAAAGTCCTGCATTTTCGCAATAAATAATATGATAAATATCATGTTGTAATAAGAAGTCTAATCGTTATATTTGCATGGATATAACGAAAAAGATATATGATTTCTATTACCGAAGCTATTTCTACAGTTAAAACTAACGTAAAACCATTATTACAATCTACTACAAAAAAGGTTGAAAAAGCTGGTGGCTATCTTTTATTTAGTGATGTGCATTCACCTATTAATATGCCTCCATTTAGGCAGTCGGCTATGGATGGTTACGCTTTAAACTTACATGAAGACTTATCATATACATTAATTGGTGAAATAAAAGCTGGCGATGGCGATACATTTGTTTTAAAAAAAGGAGAGGCTGTTAGAATTTTTACGGGTGCACCTGTTCCTGATACTGCAAATGCAATTATGATGCAGGAGAAAGTTATCGTAAATAACAATAAAATTACCATAGCGCACCAAATAAAATTAGCGCTTAACATCAGGCCTTTGGGCGAACAGGTAAAGTCTGGTGATATAGCTTTAAAAAAAGGCACAAAACTAACGCCAGCTGCTATTGGGTATCTTATATCTTTAGGTATTACTGAAGTATCAGTTTTTAAAAAACCTAATATAGCCATTGTAACTACAGGTAACGAATTGGTTGAGGCTGGTAAAGATTTAACCTATGGAAAAATCTACGAAAGCAACTCAAAAATGCTTTTGAGCGCACTTTATAATTTGAAGTATTATGATGTGACGCTTTATAAAGTTGAAGATGATTATAACAAAACCGTAAATACTTTAAACACAGCAATTAATGCTAACGATTTAGTGATGATTACCGGCGGTATTTCAGTTGGTGATTATGATTTTGTTGGAAAAGCACTCAAAGAATTACAAGTTTCAGAGCTATTTTATAAAGTGAAGCAAAAACCCGGAAAGCCGTTATTTTATGGCAAAAAAGAGGACACACAAATATTTGCCCTTCCAGGAAATCCTGCTGCTGCTCTATCTTGTTTTTATGTATATGTGTATATCGCTTTGCAACAACTAATGAATCGTAATGTAACTGAATTACCAAGAGTAAAAGCCAAAACCTTAAATAGTTTTCATAAGAAAGGCGACAGACCTCAATTTTTAAAAGGCATATACAAAGATGGTCAAGTTGAAGTTTTAGATGGACAAAACTCATCAATGTTACAAACCTTCGCACTTTCCAACGCTTTAGTTTACGTACCAGAACATGTTACAAAAATTGAAAAGGGGGATTTTACTGAAGTGATACAATTACCTGTTTAAAAGATTACTATGGGATACAAAATAAAAAGTAGAATTTGGATTGAATCTGACGAAAACGTACTGCTTGGAGAAGGCCGCGTGCATTTATTAAAGGCCATTCAAGAAACAGGTTCCCTTTCTAAGGCTGCAAAATCATTACATATTTCTTATAAGAAAGCGTGGCAGTTATTAGACTCTGTAAACAAATCGGCTAAAAAACCTGTCACTATAAATAGTATTGGAGGGAAAGGTGGCGGTGGCGCAGAACTAACTGAATATGGGAAATCTTTAGTTAAGGCTTTTGATGAAATCAATAGAAATTGTTGGAAGTTTTTGGATAAGGAATTAGCTAGAATTGAAAAACTATAATTAAAATATTAAACGCTTGTCATTTCGAACACAGTGAGAAATCTCACTAGAATAATGAGATGTCTCAATCGTACCTCATTTCGACATGACAAAGACTGAATAAATTAACACAAGTGCTGCAAACAGAAAACATATACCTATTTCTCATCATACTACCCATAGTATCATTTCTCTATTCAAGTGTCGGACATGGTGGGGCGAGTGGCTATTTAGCATTAATGGCGTTGTTTTCTTTTGCTCCAGAAACTATGAAACCTACGGCGTTATTGCTTAATATTTTTGTTGCTGGTATTTCGTTCTACTACTATTTTAAAGCAGGGCATTTTAACAAGAAACTATTTATCTCATTTGCCATAACTTCTATTCCTTTGGCTTATTTAGGAGGTACCATTGAAGTTGACGCCTCAATTTATAAAAAGATTTTAGCACTTTTATTAATCTTCGCTATTCTTAAAATGTTAAATGTATTTGGAAAAGAAAGTGATAACATAAAGCAAGTTAAACTATGGCAAGGTTTAATTATTGGTGCCATCATTGGTTTCTTTTCAGGGCTTATTGGTATTGGTGGCGGTATCATTTTAACACCAGTAATCCTTTTACTTCATTGGGGTAAAATGAAAGAAGCGGCTGCGGTTTCTGCATTATTTATTTGGGTGAATTCAGCAGCAGCTTTAATAGGACAGTTTAGTATTGGTGTATCAATAGAGAAAGCCTCTTTCGTGCTGGTGGTTATCGCGCTAATTGGTGGCATTTTAGGAGGTTACTATGGTAGTAAAAAAATCAACAATCTGCATTTAAGGTATATATTAGCCTTTGTGTTAATTATAGCATGTGCAAAATTATTTTTCACCTAAATGATAGATAAAAAGAACATAATAGGTATTATTTTGGCTGGTGGTAAAAGCTCTAGAATGGGTTCTGATAAAGGTTTTTTACAGTTGAATAATAAGCCTTTTATACAATATAGCATTGAAGCTTTGAAGCCTTTGGTTTCAGAAATTTTAATTGTTTCAGATGATGCTAAATACGACACTTTTGGATTAAAACGCATTACTGATTTTACTAAAAATGCTGGTCCTGTTGGAGGTATTTATTCAGGGTTGGAAGCTTCAAAAAGCGAATTGAATTTGATTTTAAGTTGCGATATTCCTTTAATTACTTCAGACGTTTTACAAAAGCTTATTGACGCGGTTGATGATGCATCAGATATTATTCAAGCTGAAAGTAATGGTAAAACCATGCCGCTCATTGCGCTTTATAAAAGGGCTGTAAAAGGCCAATTTAAACGGTTTTTGGAGCAAGATGAACGCCGGTTACGAGTGGTTGTAAAAGGTTGTCGTTACAACACTATTGTTTTAGATGAAGCCTTTCAAAATGCAACATTAAACGTGAATACAAAAGAAGAATTAAAACAAATTGAAGATGCTTATAACGATTAAATATTTTGGTCAAATAGCAGAAGTGACTCAAAAAGAAGAGGAAGAATTAGAAGTTAATGAAAATTTGGTTTCAGGACTTTTAAATACTTTATGTACGAAGTATTCAGATTTAGAAAACAAAGATTTTCAAATAGCGCAGAATCAAGAGTTAGTGGATTTAGACACAGAATTAACAGGAGCAGAAATCGCTTTATTGCCACCATTTGCGGGAGGTTAATAGAACGTGTCATTTCGACCGAAAGGGAGAAATCACATAATAATTGAAATGAGACCTTTTATGAAATGTCTCAATCGTGCCTCATTTCGACATGACAAAATAAAAAACATAAAATTGGTAGGAAGAGATTCCTGCCTTCGCAGGAATGACAGATAGATACAACAGACATATCATTTTATCAGAAATCGGACAAGAAGGTCAAGATAAAATTTCCAATGCCAAAGTTTTGGTTATTGGTACTGGTGGTTTAGGATGCCCCGTGTTGCAATACCTAACCGCGGCTGGGGTTGGAACTATTGGTGTTATAGATTTTGATGTGGTAGAATTATCTAATTTACAACGTCAAGTACTCTTCGGAACTTCTTCTTTAGGAAAAAATAAAGCCATTGCAGCCAAAGAACACTTACAGGATTTAAATAATGATATTTCGATTACTGCTTATCCAGAGCCACTCACCTATCAAAATGCCATTAAATTGTTTAAACAATACGATATTATAGTTGATGGTTCTGATAATTTTGAAACACGTTATTTGGTAAATGATGCCTGTATCATCACAAACAAACCACTAGTCTTTGGAGCCATTTATAAATTTGAAGGTCAAGTTTCGGTTTTCAATTATAAAAATGGACCAAGTTACCGATGCCTATTCCCTAACCCACCGCAAAAAGATACTGTTCCAAATTGTTCTGATATTGGTGTTTTAGGCGTGCTTCCTGGAATAATTGGTAGTATGCAAGCCAACGAAGTTTTAAAACTCATTTTAGGTATTGGCAATGTGCTTTCAGGGAAATTGCTTTGTTATAATGCTTTAAATTCTAAAACGTCAACTTTAAAAATAAATAGAAGCGAAACTAGTATTCAATCCGTTTTAGATAAGCAAGATAGTTTTGAGAGTAAGCATCTCATTATTGACTGTCAAATTGAAGTCATAGAAATTTCAATATCCGAAATGATTTCAGAAAAAAATGTTCAGTTTATTGATGTTAGAGAGATACACGAACAACCCAAAGTAGACCATTTAAACGTTACCTACATTCCATTAAGTGAACTAGAAACTAGTTTACATAAAATTGATTTATCAAAAAAGAAAGCACTTTTTTGTAAATCTGGGATGCGCAGTAAACATGCCGTTAAACTATTACAAGAGTTAGGTACTAAAAACTGTTGCAGTATTCCAGAAGGTGCTTCGGAAATAAAAAATTTTTTAAAAGAACATAGTAAAGTGAATACGGAAGATTTCCGCCTTCGCGGAAATGAAAAAATATAATTATGAAAGATAAAAAACCAATGAAAAGTGTTTTCAAAGAAGGTGCTATAACTTCAGATTTTATAGGGAATTCTATTTATAAACATCAAACAAAAACAAGTATCGGTGCCCATAATATTTTTTTGGGACAAGTTCGTGCAGATGAGATTGATGGTAAAACAGTTTCCGCAATTGAATATACCGCTTATGAAGATATGGCAAATGAAAAATTCCATGAGATACGAGAATCAGCTTTTGAAAAATTTGATTTAACCTGCATGCATATTTATCATAGTCTTGGAACTGTAAAAGCAGGTGAAATATGCTTATTTGTATTTGTATCATCACCTAGGCGAAAAGTAGTATTTGAAGCTTTAGAATATATAGTTGAAGCAATAAAAGCTGATGTTCCTGTTTTTGGAAAAGAGATTTTTGAGGACGAAAGTCATCAATGGAAAATAAATAGTTAAGAGATGGTCGATATTACAAATAAAACCACAACACTAAGAACTGCAGTAGCCCAAGCAGTTGTAATGGTCAGTAAACAAGAAACAATTACTGCTATTCAAAATGACACCGTTCCAAAAGGCAACGTATTCGCTATGAGTAAAGCGGCTGGTCTATTAGGTGTTAAGCGCACACCAGATATTTTGCCAGATTGCCACCCCTTACCTATTGAATTTACAGGGATTGAATATAAAATTGATGGTTTAGAAATTACGGTATTATTTACAGTAAAAACCATTTATAAAACAGGGGTTGAAGTTGAAGCGATGCATGGTGCAAGTGTTGTAGCTTTAAATATGTATGATATGCTCAAACCTATTGATAAAGGCATAGAAATTCACGCTATTAAACTTTTGAAAAAGAAAGGCGGAAAATCTGATTTCAAAGACACCTTTAGAAAAGACTTAAAAGCAGCCGTTGTGGTGTGTAGCGATACTATTTCTGCTGGACATAAAGAAGATAAAGCAGGAAAAGCAATTATTAACAAGTTAGAATCTTGTGATGTGAAAATCTCTGAATATGTAATTATTCCAGATGAAATTGAAGATATCCAGCAAAAAGCGAAACACTACCAACAACAGGGTATTGATATGGTAATTTATACGGGCGGTACGGGCTTATCTGCAAGAGATGTAACACCTGAGGCTTTACTGCCAATTTTAGATCGTCGTATTCCTGGAATTGAAGAAACCATTAGACATTACGGACAAGGCCGTATGCCGTTTGCAATGCTTTCACGAAGTGTGGCTGGCACACTTGGAGACACTTTAGTTTTAGCATTACCTGGTTCTACAAATGGCGCGAAAGAATCTATGGATGCTATTTTTCCAGCTATACTTCACAGCTTTAGAATTTTAAAAGGTGCAAGACACGATTAATGAAAACAGAACAAAACATATTACAAGATTCACATGGTAGAGATCATGCCTATTTAAGGATTTCACTAATTGAGCGCTGTAATTTAAGATGCACGTATTGCATGCCCGAAGAAGGTGTAAAGCTGTCTCCCAAAAGTCATTTAATGACCTATGAGGAGATTTACGCTATTGCTAAAACCTTCGTAAAACATGGTGTTACCAAAATTAGATTAACAGGTGGCGAACCCTTAATTAGAAAAGATATTCCTATTATTTTAGAAAAATTGGCGACACTTCCCGTGGAATTATCCATCACATCGAACGCTGTAATTATTGACAAGTTTATTGATGTACTTAAGGCCAACGGTGTTAAAAAAATTAATGTAAGTTTAGATTCTTTAGATGCTACAAAGTTTAAACACATTACGCGCCGTCATGAATTCCAAAAAGTATATGACAACATTCTTTTATTAGTTAAAGAAGGCTTTACAGTAAAAGTAAATGCTGTTTTAATGAAAGGGTTTAATGATAATGAAATTATCAATTTTATCAATTTCACAAAGGATTTACCAATATCAGTTCGCTTTATTGAATTCATGCCTTTTGATGGCAACAAATGGGATTTGAGCAAAATGGTGTCTTATGCCGAAGTGATGACTTACGTAAATAACGCTTTCGCAGAAGATAAAGTGGAACGTTTACAAGATGCCCCAAACGATACCTCAAAAAATTACAAAATAAATGGCTATAAAGGTAGTTTTGCTATTATCAGTTCGGTTACTAATCCTTTTTGTGATTCGTGCAATAGGCTGCGTTTAACCGCCAATGGGCAACTTAAAAACTGCTTGTTTTCTTCTGGAGAATCTGATTTATTGACTACACTTAGGGCAGGAGAATCCATTGAGCCTATTATTCAAAAAGCAGTACAAGCCAAATTTAAAGTTCGTGGCGATATGGATACTTTAAAAAAATTACAAGAACCCAAACTACATAATAATAACAGAAGTATGATTACTATTGGTGGGTAGAATTAATTGAGCTGTTCTATCATATTAACTTATATAAACTTCTAATAATTTTGAGCTATTTGAATTGAATACAACATGTTGAGTATTAGCAGGTAAAATTATAGTTTCTCCAGTAATTAATGTTTCTGTTTGCTCTCCTACAGTAATATCTACCTTTCCTTCAACACACATAAAAATTATAAATGAATCTAAATGCTTGTAGTTTTTTTCTTGAGTATTGGATAGTTCTAAAATATTTGTTGTAAAGTATTCACAATTTACAAGATTTGCCATATCATCTTTTCCAATTACATAATCAGACTTACCATTAGACTCAAATTGTTTGGTGGCTTTTTCTGCTAATTTTGTGTGTAATTCTCGTTTCTGACCATTATCGTCTTCTCTATCCCAATCATAAACGCGATAAGTAATATCTGATGTTTGTTGAATTTCAGCTGCAAGAACCCCTGCGCCAATAGCATGAATTTTTCCTGCTGGAATAAAAAAACTCTCCCCTTTAGTTACTTGCTCTCTATTAAAAATAGTATCTAAATTTACAGAAGTAATATGGTTTAAAACTTCTGGGTTTGTAGTTTTGTCTTTTAGTCCTAAAACTATGTCTGCCCCTTCATCGCTATCCATGATATACCACATTTCAGTTTTTCCAAATGAATCATGATACTTTTTAGCCATTTCATTATCTGGGTGCACTTGAACAGATAAGTCTGTTTTAGCGTCTAAAAACTTAATTAATAGAGGAAAATTATAACCGAAATTCTCAAAATTCTTTACTCCTAGAAAATTTGATTTGTGCTCCTTTATTAATTCTTTTAAGTTGCTTCCTTTGTAAATACCATTGCTAACAACAGATACATTTCCATTTACATCTGAAATCTCCCAACTTTCTCCAACATTTTTCTTGTTGGTGTCTTTTAATAAAACTTGCTTTAACTTATTACCTCCCCAAATTTTTTCTTTTAAAATTGGATTAAATTTTATTGGATATACTTTCATGACTTTATTTGTTATTATTTAATTCAGGTTGTAAATCAAAAAACTGAATATTAACCTTTAATTTTTCTAAGTATTCAATTATTGAAAAAACGCTTTGAAATAATGTTTGCTTTATTTCCTTTTTTTTCATGATACTGATATTATACTCCAAAATAATATTCTGGTTTTTACTCATAGATTTAATTAAGCTCTTAATACTATATGATTTACTATTGATTAAATTAGTACTTATATAACCTATATGTTGCAAATCAAATTGATTAAACATAAATCTAGACCCAGACCTTACCGCCGAAATACCTGATTTAAACTTTTTTATATCTACCAAAGAAACTGTTGTTTCACTCGACTCTTTTATTTCTTTAAGTAATTGATAAGTATTATCTCTACTAGCATTATTTACTAAACATAGCTCTAAGTTTTTTGTTTGATTTAGATATTCTATAAAAAACTCAGTATCAATATCCTTTTCATTATTATGAAATATTATAATGACTCCTATTTTCATTTCTTACTAATTATTGTATTAAACTACTTTTAATTGGTTAGCTACAATAGTTTTAGAATTTGCTTTTTTTCCTCTGTATAACCAAGCAATTTGTCCTAACTGCCCAACTATTTTAACAGAATCTTTCATTGAAAGCTTAGAACCATCTGCATGAATCCATCTTTTTAATGGTTGTTCACATAACATAGATTTTGCTTGAGATAATCCGAAATACTGGCTCATTCTCTTAAATATTTCAACATCAAATATCCATTGTGTTACAAATTTTTCGCTAAAAGCAATGTTTATAACATCCTTATGAAAGATTTTAGCACCACATTGCGTGTCTTTAAAATCCATTTTCAAAATCTTTCTGATAATAAAATTAATAGTTAAGCTGATGATTTTTCTAGCGGACTCTTTAGTAATATTAGCACCCATTCTTGAAATACGAGAACCACTTACAATCTTAAATTCAGAATGCTCAATAGTTTTAACCAAGTCATCAAAGTCTGCTAAATCTGTTGATAAATCGGCATCTAAAAAGCCTATATAATCTAAATCTTCTTTTTTAGCCATGTGTAACATTCCTAAACGAACTGCTTCTGCTTTACCTCCATTTTTTTCACAATCGTATACAGTAATAAAATCTTCCCTACCTTTTTGTAATTCTCTTAAAACCTTTAGAGTTTTATCTTTACTTCCATCGTTCACAAAACATAAATGGTAACCAGAATTTTTGTCTATATAATCTATAAACTCTTTACTTAGCAAACGTTCTTCCTCATTATAACATGGGATAACAACTCCTACACACCTTTGTTGAATCATTACATCACTTCTTAATGTTTTATTTTGAATTTCAGGAGCTCCGATTAATCGTTTTACACGTGCACAAATTTCATTTAAGCTTAAAGGTTTCTTCATATAATCATTAATTCCCAACTCAAAACCCGTTGTAATAATATCATCTTGAGTATTACCAGATAAAACCATTATTGGTGTATCAGCATTTTTAGAGTTTCTGATATACTTCACAATGTCTAAACCAGAAACACCTGGCATATTAATATCTACTATTACTAAATCAGGACTAAACGTATTATAAAGAGAAATACCTTCATTTGCATCTGTTTCAATTTTCACCTCATAACCTAATTCCACTAACCTTTTTTGTAATGGTAATAAAACTAATTGTTGATCGTCTATAGCTAATATTTTCATGATTTAAGTTTTTTAAAATGTTTAATTAATATGTTTGGAAAAAAATATTTAATCTTTTAATACGTGCGCAGATTTCATCTAAATTCATTGGTTTTTTTATGTAATCATTAACACCAAATTTGTATGTTTCAGAAATAATATCGCTACTATTATTAGCTGATAGCACCATTATTGGAGTTGATGAACGCTTATTTATTCTTATGTACTCTATGAATTCTAACCCAGACATATCTGGCATATTTATATCCACAATAACTAGGTCTGGTTTAAACCTATCGTAAAGACCGATACCCTCACTAGCATCAGTGCTTGTCTTTACTTTATAACCTAAGTCTTCTAATTTTTTTTGTAAGGGCAATAAAACTAATTGTTGATCGTCAATGGCTAATATTTTCATTTTTAAATGAATTTTTGTTTTTAAATACAGTACAAATGTACATTTGAAGACTCCTTCAAAATTAATATTTAGCTTAAGCCATAGACATGTGTAGACGAATGGTAGTTTTGCGTAGTTAAATAAAATTATACGCAGTAATTAAATTATTTATCTTTACCGTGTAGCGATTACCGTTCAAAAAGATAAATGAAAGAAACCTCAAATAAATACTTAATTGTAGCTTTACTTATTGGTATTGCATTTCACGGTACATCTATTTTTTTCACACTAGAAACCACCTACGACGCACTAATCCATTTGTTTTTTGCTGATCATTATGCCAATAGCTGGTTTGAGCCTTGGAATTACAAATGGTATACGGGTTTTACTGTAATGAGTTACCCGCCTTTAGTGCATCAATCCATTGCAGCACTTTCATTAATAGGCGGACTGAAGTTTGGTATGTTTACTGTAGCCTTAATAAGCATTGTGCTTTTTATTACTGGTGTTTATCGCTTTTCGCTACTTATAACATCAAATAAAACGGTAGCTGGTTACGCTGCCATTTTAGCAGTTTTATCATCCTCTTTTGTAGAAACTTTACATGTATTTGGTCAATTACCTAGTATTATTGGTATTTCTGTTTTAATGCATGCGTTACCAGAAATATATTTATGGTTAAAAACAGGGCGATATAAATACCTATTAACATCACTTTCGCTAATATCTGTTACGGTTACTTCTCATCATGTCACGCCCATATTTGGAATGATATTCTTCATTTTCCCGTTAATAGGTATGGTTATTATGGATGTATCAAGAGAACAAGTGGATTCGGTTAGAGCCATTACAATCAAGGTATTTATTAATAGCTTTTTTAAACTTTTTAAACGCATTATAAGTTTTGGAATGCTATCCTTAGTTATTATAGTTGGCTGTATTCTTCCTTATTGGATAAATTCTAAGAATAACCCAATAACTCAAGTTCCCATTCCGCATGGGTCTAGAGATAATTTTTTAGAGATTACCTCATCTGGTTTGGTGTTCTTTTTAATTCCGTGGGGCGTTTTACTCATTTTATTGCCATACATATTCTATAGATATTACAGTAAGCGTTACTTGTTTTTTGGACTCTCAATAACAATTCTTACCGTTTTAGGAACTGGAGGCACCACATTTATTCCACGGTTATTTTTAGGAGAAACAGCTTTTAATATCCTAACATTAGACCGTTTTACATTATGGGCTTCTATTATGTCTTTACCGCTTTTTGGAGAGTTTGTATATCGTTTTGTTGAAGGCGATTTAAAACAGCTTATTCAAGAAAAGTTTGGTGCTATTTACCATAGACTTATTGGTGGATTGCTAGCTGGACTTTTTTTATTTATGACCATTTTCACCATGAGTCTCAGCTATTTTAGACCATCGCAACCTCAGCAAATAAAAATGTTGCCTATTATTAATTTCCTTAATCAAGATCAGCACGATAATTGGCGGTATATGACTTTAGGTTTTGGAGATCAAATGGCATGGTTATCTGCACAAACTAATGCCATGAGTGTTGATGGTAATTACCATTCTGCAAGACGATTACCAGAATTAACAACCCGACCTATAGAACGCTTAGAAAATTCTAAATTTAAAGGGGTTGAAGGTATAGGCTCTTTACAACAGTTTTTAACAACACCAGAAAAATATAATTTTAAGTATATTTTTTCTAACGATAAGTTTTACGATCCTATCTTATATTTCTGTGGGTGGCAACGCTTACGACAATTAGAAAACGGAATTCAAGTTTGGGAAAAATTAAATGTGCCTCCTGTATCTTCTATTTTACCAAAAGACGATGTTGCAAAATGGCTAAAAATACTTTGGGGTATTATGCCTTTTTTAACCGTTATTGTCGCATTTATTCTAAATATTCAAATGCTTTGGATACATGCTTTAAAGACAAAAACTACAACTATTCCTGAATTTTTAAACATCAAGAGTAACTATACTAAATTCTCAAAAGGTGTTTTAAGAATTACTCATATTTGGTCTGTTATTCTAGCTATAATTATATTTTATGGTATGTATTTGTTCTATATAAAAAATGATTCACATCATTCTCCTGAAAATGCGTTATTAGCTTATTATGACGCCTTAGATTTTAAAGAGTTTGAAACCGCACATAGCTTAATAAACCCAAATAGTAATTTGCCAATTGCGCAGTATATGTTGGAAATATCGGTTACTGATGGTTTATTGAGTTCTTATGCTAAACTAGATGCTATTGAAACCATCGTAACATCAAAAACCGATAGTTTAGCAACTGTAAAAGTGAATACTAAGTGGATTACACCTTTAGAAAAAATTAATAAAACCGATTATAAAACTTTAGTAAAACTGAAAGGGAAATGGTATGTAAACCCAGAGGATATTGATTTAGATTTGCCACCAGACCAATTGTATTCTGATAATGTTACTAAATATTTTAACCAAGGGCGACGACGCATTACCACAGAACAAACCCACCACGAAGATGTTTTAAAACAACCTGTTTTAGAAATCTTATCAGCAAAACTGGTAAAACATAATGGTAGTTATGCGCTAATAGGAGAAGTTCAAAATATAGATAATGTTCCGGCCGATGTAGTATTAAAAGGCACCTTATATAATGATGACAATAAACAACTTGCTACTTACAATGCTAAATACCATGTAAAGCATAAACTCATGCCTAAGGAAGTAAGTTCTTTTAAAATTAATTTTGAAGGCATTGCATGGTCAAAAACACAAGATTCTATTCCAAAAACTTTTAATCCAGATGAGTTTACACCTGTTGAATTTGAAGAACAACCCACAAAATTCAACTTACAAGCAGCAGGAAATGTTTCAGGATCAGATTTATATAAAGGGACTACCTTGAGTGATTTAGATATTTCAGAAGAAAGCATAAGTGGAAAACTATTTAATTCTGGTTTAGAAGAAGTTACCATTCCGCAATTGTTATTCACGTATTACGATAAAAATAAAAATATGCTTTGGGTAGATCATCAATTTATTGCAGAAGGTATCAGGCAACAGCGACAACAATCGTTTGATTATCCTATGCTTAAAAATGACACGATTCAGGTTATAAACGCAGATATGAAAAACTGTTTCGTGAATGGGTTACCAAACACGTCTATTTCTAACAAAGTTGTTCCAAACAGAATTGAAAATCAAACGCACACCGTTTTGCAACCCATAGAAAATAAAAACTATAGTTTTATTAAAATTGAAATAAACACCTATATAGGAAACCCTAATTAATGACATTGAAACACACATATTTACTTCTTTTTGGATGGACGGTTTTTCTATCAATGCCTTCCTATGGAAATAATGGAACTATAGAATTGATTACTAAAACCACTCGATTTGAAGCTGGTCAATCTATTACCTTAAAGTTTTCAAATACTGATAATGAGACACCCAGTTTGTATATCAGTAATAGTTATGGATCTACTTTAATTAAACCTAGTGTAGCATCTGGAATTCTAAATTATCAAATCCCAAATTCTATAAGTAATAAGGCAGGAGTTGTTAATTGGAAATTGTTAGCAAATAATTCCCTTTCTGGAGTATTCTCAATTATATCTAAACAAAATGCAGTAGCTCTAGAAACGTATTTAGGACCACCAAGTATTCAAGCTGGAGGAACCGATTACTCTATGCTAGTTGTTATTCCAACAGATAATTTAGATAATCCTTTAGCTGACAGTACTCAAGTTACCGTGAAACATCAATTTTTAGAAAACCAGAATGAGGAAACTATTCTGGTAAAAAACAGAATTGCATATAAAAATATATATTCAAACATTAAAACGGGCAGAATATTAGTATCCTCAGAATGTTTAGACTTAAATTCTAAAGAATTTACGCTTAATGTATTACCCGCAATACCAACAGATTTTAGCATTTCGTTTCACAGAAATCATGGGTATGCTGATGGTAATCAAATTACCACCTTTTCCACATCAATTATTAAAGACAAATACAATAACATAGTTAGCGATGGCACCTATGTTGATTTTTTTATCACAAACCGTTCAAACCATATTTTAAAAACTTCTGGCACAACTATAAAAGGTATCGCTATTGCTAAAATGATTCATCCAGATCATGAAGACCATTGGACTATTAAAGCCTATATAGAAGGTATGGCAGAAAGTAAACCCATTGAATTAGCATACAAACAAATTATCTCAGATTTTAACGTTGATTTTTCAGAAGATAATAGAACGGTAACCATTGGCCCTTTAAAAAGTTTTATGAATCAAATGGTGCCTGATGGTTTAAAAGTATCACTTACCATTTTTCAAAATGATGTAAAATTAGACACACTTACTAAGAGTTCTTTTGAAGGTTATGCCACTTTTAAATTAGATAATAACAACTTCCCTAGCACAAACTATACAATCAAAATTAAAACTGCTGGCATTGAAAAAGCATATCCAAATATAAAACTATGACAGGAATAAACAAACACATATTGCGTAGTGTTTTAATGCTGTCTTACATTGCTATTACCGCCTTTATTTTATTTGGTATTGGCAGTTTATATAGTTATTTAAATACTGGTGCAGACCGAAGCACCATGTTACATACTGAAATTAAAAAAATAGACCAATACTTACCAAAACTGGAATGGGCACCTTTAAAAAATGAAGGCAGACCAATGGATGCACAAACTTTAGATGCGCTTCAAAATGATTATTTAGACGCTTGGTATGTTAAACATGTAGCATATAAAACGAATACACTAGCAGGTATTGAAGATTATTATACTGAAAATGCTAGAAAAAACATCATTGGCTTAGTAGCCCAAAACAAATCAAATAATATTACTATTGAAGGGACTACACTAGAGCACCATCTTACTCTTGATTTTTTTAGTGAAGATGGACAATTGGCAGTCATTACAGATGAAAAAGTTATTGAATTTAAACGTGTTTTTGAAAATGACACACTCTTATTAGAAATCACAGAACAATCTACATATAAAATCATTCTTCTTTTAGAAGATGGTTTTTGGCGTATTAGACACATCATAAAAGAACAAAGTAAAGATTATAAAAACGAATTTATTCCAGCTCAAACTGAAGTTACAGAAATTAAGGGTATTAACTATTATCCGCAGGCGTCGCCTTGGGATATGTATGGCGATAAATTTGATGCTTCGATTATAGCTAAAGATTTTAAAATTATAAGAGATGCTGGTTTAAATTCAATACGGATTTTTGTGCCATATGAAGATTTTGGTAAAGCAAATGTGAAAGCTAAAAAGCTTGATAAACTTAAACAAATTTTAGATTTAGCTGAAGCTCAAAACTTAAAAGTTGTCATCACACTATTCGATTTTTATGGCGATTATTCGGTTTTAAACTGGACACTTAATCAACATCACGCAAAAACTATTGTAAAGGCAGTAAAAGATTATCCTGCGCTTTTAGCTTGGGATATTAAGAACGAACCCAATTTAGATTTTAAATCACGAACAAAAGCATTAGTTGTTGCATGGTTGGATAATATGATTGCTTTAGTAAAATCCACAGATACTACACACCCCGTTACCATTGGTTGGTCTAATGCTGAAAGTGCTACAATATTAAAAGATAAACTAGATGTTATTAGTTTTCATTATTATGAAGATTTGAACGATTTAGAAGACACTTATAAAAGCTTAAAGTTAGAAATTACAAATAAACCTTTGGCTATCACAGAGTTTGGCATGTCATCTAACAGAGGATTATGGCATCCTTTTGGAAATTCAGAAGATGATCAAACAGCGTATTATAAACAAGCTCAAGCACTGTTTAAATCGTATCATATTCCGTTTATGTCTTGGACACTTTACGACTTTACTGAAATACCAAAGGAAGTCGTTGGACGACTTCCTTGGAGAAAACAGACTCAAGAGCATTTTGGGTTTATCGACCAAAACGGAGAGACTAAGCCTGCTTTTAAATATATTTCTAAAGAATAGCTTCTTGAGATTGTATCGTTTCTACTGAAGATTTTCTATCTATTATCGACTCAAAAGTATTAATATACATATCTGCAATTCTAGACATTGGATATGCCGTAGCGGCCTTATAATTTGCTTTTTCTAATTCTACTCGGTATAAATTATTTTCTAAAATTTTCTGTAAAGCAATAGCTAAACTACTTGGGCTTTCAGCATCAAAAAACTCACCTCTATAGCCTTCATCTTGTACTAATAAAGCTAAATCGCCTAAATCTGGCATAACAACAGCCTTACCGTAACTTCCTGCTTGGTGAAGTACTCCAGAGCTCCCCGTAGTAGATGTATATGGAAATACTACGACAGCACTTTCCTTAAATATTTTTGGTACATCTTCTTCAGCAACATATCCTGTAAATGTTAAGCCTTTAATGTGGCTATATTTTCTTTGTACGCTTTCTAAATATCCAGGAGTATTTGGGTTATCTGTCCCAGCAATTACTATTTCCATATTTAAATCAGATACGTCTCTAAGCATTTCTACTGCTTCAATCATACCTTCTACTTTTTTATAGGTTCCAAATTTCCCGAAGGTCATTACTTTAAAAGGTTCTAGAGGTGTTTCGTAATTGGGTTCTTCTAAAATTTCAAACGTACCATGTGGAATTAATTTTACATTTTCAGCATTATATTTTTTGTTCAAAATATCTACATACTTTTGCATGGTTACAGCAACAGTATCGGCTTGTAAAATCAATCTTGTTAAAGTACTACCAATAAACCCATAGATTTTTTGCATGATTTTATTACTTGTAAATCCAGCACTTCCTAAATCTACTTCTTCCATGATATTATGAAGCAATACAATATTTGGAATCTTTTTTAATTTGCATACAAGTGGTAACATTAGTCCTAATGCAGCGGCAAACTTTTTATCGCCAAACTTCATAAATTGTAAATTGAATAATACCGCATCAGGCTTTACCTTATTAATAGCTTTAGTAACGTTTATAATATTTAAATAGCTATTAAATGTCCAACATTCTTTTACTGTAATTTTGCATCCATCTTCTGTAAAGTTGATGTCTTTTTTTCCTTCAGTAGTATCTGTAAGTAACACCAATTCTGTAATATGTTCTTTTTGTCTGAAGTGTTTTACTAAATGATATGCATATTCATTTAAAGTAACTTTACTTGGAGGATATGCTGTAACGATTGCTAATTTCATAATGATTTGGTTTTAAATATTTTTAATAATAACACTACAAATATCCAGCATAGTAGAGACTAAAGCTGGTGTTTTTAGATGGTTGGAATTTTACTGTAGACGAATGGCAAATTACCTTAGATTAAGCTAATTTTAGTGGAGCATTGTTGTCTTATATGAAATATTTCAATAGTATTCATTTTCTTGAAAACTATTGTTCTCTTATTTATATGGCTTAGCCATTTCGAAAACGCGAAGCATATGCGACAATAAATCGCATCAATTTTGAAGAAAGGGTTTTATTATACCTTTTTTGAAGACTTAGAATCCAGCTTAAAAAACACGATCTGAATTACTAAAAGCAATACCATGGCAATAATTTGTACATGTACTACCTGTGCTAAACTGTCATGAAAAAAGATAACAAGAGCTACTTGTAATACACCAAATATACCAGAAATAACTACTGGCACATATTTATCCAAAGACAGATAGTAATACGCGAAAATATTAGATATCGCGAACATAGAAGTAGCGATAGCATACTGCCATAACAAAGGCGCCATAGCGATATAACTTTCTCCAAACAAAATATTAATAATAAGCTCTGGAAAACTCAAACAAACCAAAATAATTGTGATAGATATTGCTGCAATGTAACCGATGTATTTAAATAGTATTGATGCGGTTTCTTTACCATCTTTTTTGAGTTGTACAACAGTTGGTAGTAGTAACATTACAAACATCCAAGCGATAAAATAAACAATACGACCTATTAAAGCTAAAGACGCGTATAATCCCGCTTCATACGATTCAAAATAATGCTTTACTAACAGAATATCACTATTGTTGATGATGATTTGTGTTAATTCATAAAATGCAGTAATAATAAAAAAATGTTTAATGCTTTTTGCATCTGCATCAGGAAGCGCTAGTGCTTTTTTAAACGACACATGTTCAGTTTTAAAAGGAAACAGGCCAAATACAAACGATGCTAAAATACCAATAGCAATAACTACTGAAGATTGAATATTAAAAATTAAAATTAATCCTAAAGTGATGATTAATCTACTTAACATTTCAGATTGGTACGTAATCGATAACTGTTTAAATGCTTTTTTGCCTTGAAAAACACCTCTGTTTACACTCATCAAAAAATATAAAGGCACACCAAAACCAAATACAATAAACATATTTGAAGACGATGTGTTAAAAACGGTTTGTAATTCTGAAGCAAAAATAACAATGAGTAATCCCATTAAAATCCCAACCAAAAGTGCATTTTTATACACTTTTGCTATAAAGCTTTTAAAGATGTGATGCTCAAAAAGTACCGAGAATTTTGCAGTTACTAACTGAAACGTCATAGCTGCAAATGATAATACCAATAAAAACGTAATAAGTACTGCTGCATTGGCAAATTCAGCTGGACCTAATAATCTTCCTAAAATAAGATTATATAAATAATTACCGCCATTAACAGCTAAAACACTTAACATGAATAGCTGTTCTGGCGTAATTTTTTTTAGTAAAGTTTTAGCAGTCATAATCATTTCTAAAAATACCTTTTAAACTAGTTTTGTTAAATAAACTTGTAATACGCTTATTGTTTTTTCCTAGAACAAAGAGTGTTTTACTTCGTCTTGTGGCTTTATTAGTTAAAAACTGCATAACTTTCAGAGCACTGTCATCAAATTTTCTCACTTTTTTTAAGCATATCACTATTTCATAATACTTATCCAATAAGTTGCTGAAATATAGAGCTGCTTCATTTGTGTTGGTAGTTGTAAAATCACCATGTATTTCATAAACACCTTTATTATTTACTATCTGGAAATCCATCATAACATAAATTTGGGGTGATACAATTAGGCTACATTACTTACATACAAATCGTCATACACTTCTTTGCACCCTGTTCCAACAATATAAACTCTTTTATTTATTGCCATACAATCTGCATATAAAGATCGCATTGCCTTCATTCCACTAGAATCAATTTCTGTTACATGCTCTATATCAATAACCAACTCTTCAACATCTTTCATACCTAAGCTGATATGCTTTTTGAAGTTTGCAGCTGTAATAGCATTAATGATTCCTGATACTGAAAAAATTTCTTTGTTTTGTGTGATTTTGAGTGCCATAAGTTTAAAGTTTAATTTGTTAATATAAGTTTGGGGTAATAAGTCAATCTGGGTCAAATATCTAGGAAAAAGCATTAAGCGTTTCTCCTATTTCGTCCAGTTGTACATAGCTGTAGATGAATGGTTAAAACATAGAGACTAAGCTCCTACAGCTTTAAAAGTGTTAAGGTACATATCTGCTATATCCGACATAGGGTGTGCCGTTGCAGCTTTATAATTGATTTGTCCTAACTTAACTTTATAATCATTATTAGTTACAATACTCTCAATAGCTTTGGCTAAACTATCCACAGATTTAGGATCAAAAAACTCTCCTTGATAGCCTTCGTCTTTAACTAAAAGAGCCAAATCTCCCAAATCGGGCATAATCACAGCCTTACCGTAACTTCCTGCTTGATGCAAAACACCAGAACTTCCTGTAGTAGACGTATACGGAAAAACAACAACTGTACTTTCATTAAACAATACAGGAACTTCGTTTTCTTCAACATAACCCGTAAAGCGAATTTGCGGTACATCTTTATAAGCTTCCTTTACTTGTGCTAAATAACCTGGTACATTGGGGTTATCTTCCCCAGCAATAACAACCTCTAAGTTTAAATCGGTCGATTTTCGTACTTTTTCCACAGCTTCAATCATCGCTTCCACCTTTTTATAAGTACCAAACTTCCCAAAAGCCATTATTTGCATGGGGTCTGATGGTGTTATGTAATTAGGCTCTTTAGGAATTTCAAATGTGCCGTGTGGTATCAGCTTCACATTCTTTACGTTGTATTTATTCTCTAATATAGTAACATACTTTTGCATGGTCACAGCCACAACATCTGCTTTAAGAATTAACTTGGTTAGCGTGGTACCAATAAAACTGTATAACTTTGTTAAAACTTTATTTGATGTAAAACCAGCACTTCCTAAATCTACCTCCTCTAAAATATTATGCAACAGCACGATATTTGGTATCTTTTTCAGCTTACATACATAAGGTAGCATTAGCCCTAAAGCCGCAGCAACTTTTTTATCACCAAATTTCATAAACTGCAAATTAAACAATACGGCATCGGGTTTTGTTACATTTATAGCTTTTGTAACGCTCACTATATTTTTGTAACTATTAAAAGACCAACATTCTTTTATGGTAATTTTACAACCAGCTTCAGTAAAGTTGATATCTTTTTCGGCTTTGGTATAATCGCACAATAAAATTAATTCTGAAACTTCTTGCTTTTGCCTAAAATGCTTTACTAAATGGTAAGCATATTCGTTAAGAGTTACTTTACTTGGTGGGTAGGCTGTTACAATGGCTAACTTCATAATATGGTTGGTTTGGGGTTAAAATAATCTTCGTTTTAATTGCTAAAATCTGACACGAAAACGAACAAATATACCATTTGTCGATAAAAAATACAAAAAAAATAATACATTTCCTTCAAAAAAAAGTTATATTTACAACATCTAAGGTCAAAAAAATTGAACTTAAAATTGATATAGCAACCCCAAAAACCTACCAACATGATAAAAATTTTAGCCATTGATGATCAGCAATTAATTCTGTTATCATTAGAAAAACATTTAACCGATTTAGGTTTTAGCATCAAATGTGCTAGTACAGGAGAAGAAGGCTTAGAACTATTTGATTCCTATAAACCCGACATTGTAATTGTAGACATAAATATGGATGGCATGTCTGGTTTAGATGTTGTTAAACATATAAGAATCGAAAAAAAATCTCAAGTAAAAATATTAGTACTTTCAGGAAATACCAGTGAAGATACTATTATTGATGGTTTTGATTTGGGTATTGATGATTATATGAAAAAACCCGTATCATTAAACGAAGTTACCGTAAGAATTTCTAGAATATTTGGTATTAAAATAGATAAACTTCAAAACAAAGACACCAAAGACCAAATGCTTCAAAAACGCTGTGTTGGTGTAGTAATACCGTGTTATAATGAAGAAGAGCGTTTATTAAGTAAAGAGTTTATTGATTTTGTAGACAGTAACTTGGGCTACCATTTGTGTTTTGTAAATGATGGTAGTACCGATAAAACACTAGAAGTTTTAAATAACCTAAAAAAAGGTAGAGAAACTAATATTAGTGTATACAACTGCGAAAAAAACGGCGGTAAAGCTGAGGCTGTGAGGCAAGGTGTTTTACATTTAGCCAAAGATCCGCAATTGGATTATATAGGCTATTTAGATGCCGATTTATCCACCGATTTTAGAGATTTTGATGATTTGGTTAAAACTATTGAAACTTCAGATTTTAAAATTGTAAGTGGTTCTAGAATGAGCCGGATGGGTGCAGATATTACCAAAGAATCTGCCAGAAAAATTATTAGTAAAACCATAAACCTTATTATAAGAACGATATTAGGGATGCCTTTTAACGATACCCAATGTGGTGCAAAAATTATGGATAAGGATATTGTAAAACACATGTTTAATGATAAGTTTATAAGTGCTTGGATTTTTGATGTTGAGATTTTTATACGCATGCGAAAGCATTACGGAAAGAAAAAAGCCATTTCATACATCTGTGAGCAACCTTTAAAACGATGGATACATGCAGATGGTTCTAAACTGTCTATGAAAGATTCTATTAAAATTGTAGGGCAGCTTGGGCAAATTGCATTACATTACAAATAGAACAGCTTAAGCTTAGCCTTTTTTAAATTTGATAATGCCTTTGCGTTTTGCGCTAATGCAAACCATCATTCACATTAAATATAGTAAAGCATTAACTGGTTGGCAGTTTAATGTCGGTGAATGGTAGATTGCTGTAGATTAATAACCTAGGTTTTGTCCGTAACTTGCAGTATCATAAAAACACATAATGAGCACTAAATTTTATTACGTATTAATCGCCATTTTTATAAGCACTCTGGCGTATACTCAAAATATGCAAGAAGGTTTCACCTATTTAGAAACTGGCCAATATGCAAAAGCAGCATCGTTTTTTGAAACGGTATTAAAAGCACACCCAAAAAACAAAACCGCACAACTGTGTTATGGTAGAGCCGTTGGCTTATTAGGCAACTCTAAACAAGCTGTAGGTATTTTTACAGACCTGTTAGACACCTACCCTAACGATTTTGAAATACAACTTAACTATGCCGAAAGCCTATTATGGGATAAAAATTATAAGGCTGCAAAATCCTATTACGAAACCCTAATTAAAGAGAACAGCACCAATTTTGCTGCACTTTTAGGATATGCCAATACGCTATCTAATCTTAAAATGTATGATGCTGCTTTAATATATGTAGATAAAGCTTTAAAGGTTTCTCCAGGAAACCAAAATGCATTAACCTCAAAAAAATATATGTATTTAGGCTATGCGTATCAAAAGCAGCAAGCTCAAAATTATGATGAAGCGGAGCGCCTTTTAAAAGATAACTTAACCCTTTTTAAAGATGACAAAGACACGCTTTTAAATTTAGCCAACCTCTATTTAATTGCAGGCAAACTTGATAACGCTGAAAGCACATACAACACCATAGCCAAAACTCCAGAAAACAAAACACTAGCATTAAACGGATTAGCCTTAGTAAACCATTTAAAAGGCAAAGACAAAGCCGCTTTAAACATTAGTAAGTACGCGTATAACACAATTTCAAACTTAAATGATGCGACGCTAATACAACACACCAAAGAACGTTATATACAAGCGCTTATTTGGAATAAAAACTATAAAGAGGCTCAAGTTTTAATAGATGAATTATATGAAGCGCAACCCAACGAAAATTGGATTTTAGCCTTACGTGCTACCTTAAATATTTATAAAAGTGATTTTAAAAAAAGTGTGGCGGATTACAACCGTATTTTAGAAAATGATAGCACCTCTTTTGACGGTAATTTAGGAAAAGCCAATGCCTTAAAAGCTTTAGGAAAATATGATGACGCCTACCAATCTGCAGAAAACACCTTAAAATTTTACGACAAGCAAAAAGATGCCACCAATTTTATTACAAGCTTAAACACGAGTTTTACACCATTTTGGGAAACTAAAGCCTCCTACTCTTTTGATAATGGCGATAACAAAGCCTTTGCAGTACAAACTAATATTGAATTTCCAACCTCAACGAAATTTAAATGGTTGGCGCGTTATGGCTACAGAACCACAACCAATAAAGTTACTAATTTTGATGCCACATCAAACGATGTTTCATTGGGTTTAGCCTACCAACTGTTACCAAACATAACCTTTAAAGGAACTGCTGGCGTAACAGCAGCTAAAGCAAACACGAACGATTATACGCAATTGGTAACCGATTTAGCCTTAAACATCAAACCCTTTAAATTACAAGTTTTAGATATTGGATATAAAAGCGACGTACAAAGTTTTAATGCCGAATTATTAAACAGAGAAATCGTGATGAATAACTTGTACGCCAACTATAACCTAAGTACCAATTTTAATTTAGGTTGGTTTACACAGTATTTTTACACCTGGCAAAACGATGATAATGCTAGAAACTTATTATTTACCTCGCTTTACTATAACATACTTGCAAAACCTGCCTTAAAAGCGGGTTTAAACTACCAATACATTACGTTTAAAAACCAAGTACCAACCATTTATTTTAGTCCAAAACAGTTTAATGCTGGCGAAGTATTTGTAAACATTATAAAAGATGAAGCTGTTACAAAACCTAAGGCGTGGTTTTACGAGTTAACTGCAGCTACAGGTTTGCAATATATTGAAGACGATAGCAACCAAAGCACCTACCGCATACAAGGAAAACTAGGTTATAAGTTTACAGAACGTGCGTTGTTAAACCTTTATGGCACCCGAAGTAATATTGCCTCTGCTACAGCAGCTGGTTTTACTTTTAATGAAATTGGGGTGCGGTTTAAGTGGTATTTGAGTGGGGTTCCTGGGTTTAGGAAATAAATGTAAACGTTTTTGTGTATATTTCAGTTGCGTGGTTTTAGCATTAAATTTAGCAAATAAATCACAGATAGAAAGTCCGCGAGGACTTTCGTAAGTAGTCTATAACTAGCAATGAATCATAAACATTGTTGTATGCAGTTTTTTAATTTTCAATTCTTTCATATTCTAATTTATTAGATTCAATTGAAAGTGATACAACCATAATAATTGGAACGTATTCATCCTTCTTAAAATATGACTCTCTTACATATTCATCATTGAATTTATAGTTCACGAAATAAGATTTGTTACTAACAAGTTCGTTTGGATAATCATAACATAGAAATACGCAACTGTTTTTCCTTATTTCAAATTTTTCTCCGTTTTCAATTTCACTAATTAATCGGTTTTTGTCATTTTCAGTAATTTTTAGAATAGTTTTTTGAAATCGTTCTGGCATACCTGTAACTTCGTTTTTCAGGATTTCAAAATCCTCTAATAGTTCAATATTGGCATATTTGAGGTCTTTTTTAACATCAGTTCCAGAGTGCGAGAATGAAGCAATTGTGTTCGTAAATAAGAAAGAAACGCAGACTAAAACTATAATTCCGCTTATTATAATTCCAATTTTAGTCTTTCCGTTTTTTCGAAATATGAAAAAAATAACTGGCGATAAAATTAGAAGCAGTAAAATTATCACATATCCAATTAATGTTCCTAAACCCAATTTTTTCTAAATTTTATGTTCAAATTCTCAATGTGTGTTAGTGTGTTCTTAAATTGCATACAACGGTTTGTGTATGAAATGTAGCGTGTTTGTGTGCGAGGATTTTCCGAAGGAAAATCAGAAGCTAGCAAACAGAGCAACTAACAATGGTTTAAGATAAAACTAGCAATTTTTATATACGGTGTTGTACAACGTTTTTTATTTTATTATTTGTCTGATTAAATCTGCATCGATTTTCTCCGTACTTAACTTAATATAATTGAAAGATTTGACTTCAGAATTCTCAAGTTCCAAAATCAAAACTTTGTTTTTATTCGAGTAAACTATTCGGTTGTCCAAAGTTAAATAATCAGTTCCAAATTCTGATTCCAGTTCTGCTTTTGAAAGTCCGATTATATTTGCTTTTTTTAAATCCTTATCTTTTCCTTTTACAGATAACTCAATTAAAATTTCTGTTTTATCATCCCAAGAATGCCTTTTATCTCCAAACTTAAAAACAGTAATCCATACAGGTTCCATTTCAGACCAAGTAGAGTCGGTAGGGAAAGCACTGTAATTATAAAAAATGGAATCTCTAATATTTGGATGATAATGATAATTAAGTCCGTTTGTTACACTGCTTAATGATTTTCCTTTTATTGCTTTATAATCTTGTAAATCAATTGGATTTTCAAGAAAAGAAATCAGTTTTGAGTTTTTAGTAGTTTTTTCCGCTTTTTCTATTTTTAATCCAGTTGAATCGATAACTATTTGTATCTGTTCAGCTTCTTTTTTAGTTGTCTTTTTGCAACTTAATAAGGCTAATAATAATATCGTTAAAACTCGAATTTTCATTGTTTGAGCAAATGTTGTACAACGGTTAGGCTATGAGTAGTTGCGTGGACTAGCACTTAACTTAGCAAGTACACACCAAGTTGGAAATTCCGCAGGAATTTCCAAAGTAGGCGAGAACAAGCAATTACTTATAGCCATTGTTGTGTGCAGTATTTTATTCAGTTTTTGTTATTTCACTTTTATATACAAAGTCATTATCAATGTCAAATTTTGATTCCTGCGTATATTTATTTCCATTGACATTTGTGATTTTTACAATCAAATCAGGTGTCGGCTTATCTTTCGGTCTATATTTCCAAAACGCTTCATTTCCGTCTAAAAATTTCAGTCTATAACTACAATCATCAATCCATATTATTTTCAGCGTTATTTTCTTTTCTCCATATTGTTCAGTTTGGATAGAGTCATTTCTTTGAATTTTAGCTTTTAAAATTCCGTTTTCAATATTCTGAAATTTACCTATTTTAAATTTTTCGCAATTTTCTTGTGAGTAAGAAAGTCCGCAAACCAAAATTAAAATTGATAGTGAGATTATTTTTTTCATAAGTTTTGTTTTCATATTGCACACAACGTGTTTGTATAAGATTAGTTGCGTGTTTAAGTACCTAATTTAGCAAATAAAAACCGAATAGAAAATCCGCGAGGATTTTCGTAAGTAGGCTAGAACTAGCAATAAATTATATACGGTGTTGGCGTGTCGTTTTTTTATTTTTCATTATAGATGTCACAATCTATTGTTCCATTAATTTCATTCATAAATTTTACTGTTCGTTTACTAAAATGAAGTCCTGGACTTTCATCTCCAAGAAAAATGACAACTTCTAAAACATATTCAAATTCAGGGTTTCGTTTTTTAAGTCCGATTAATTCACTTTTATGGTTTTCAAGTTTGTCAATCAGTTTTTCAATTTCTTTAAAAAAATATGGATTTATTAATTTTCCTGAAGAATATTCCCAAATTGTACAAACAGGCGTTTTTCCGTTCTCAAATTTTTGTTTGAAATCGGTAGGTTTAATTGTTAGATAAGAGTCAAATTCCGAGATTCCAAACTTTTCATTTTCGGTTTTAATTGCGAAATATGTGTATCCTTTTGTGTTTGTCATATACCATTTGCATATTTATCAATCCATTCATAAACTTTATTTTCAATAAGTTCCGTTTTTTGAGATTCAAATACTTCCTTTGGATTCTCCCAATCATTGTCATAAATAACATAGATTTTATAATTTTCTCTATAAAACCCTACGTCCAAAATCGGTCCTTCTTCATAAATATGACTTAACTGTAAAATACCCTCTGTTTTTTCAGCTTGTATTAACCAGTCTTTATTCAATGTGAATCCGCTTTGGTCATATTCCACATTCCACATATTTATATTGCTCGATATTCTTCTGTTTTTAATCATTTCTCGATGTTCCTCAAATGCACGCCAACGTTGTTGTATATGGAAAGTTGCGTGTTTGTGTGCGAGGATTTTCCGAAGGAAAATCAGAAGCTAGCAAACAAAGCAACTAACATTGGTTAAGCTAAAACTAGCAATTTTTTATATACGGTGTTGCCATTAGTTTTTTATTCCGTTTATGAATTTTTCTAATTCCGTTTCGCTCAAAGAGTTTTGTTCATCATCCACAATATAAAATGTCAAAACGTAATCATTAATTTCCAAGTTTAAAATCCGCAAACGAGACAATATCTCTGAATTAGTACTTTTACTTTTATAAGCAAACCAATAATTTTCCGAAATCGAGCCGTTAATTCCATTCGTAACAACTCTTTTAACGCTTACTCTCCGATTGTTTTTCGATTCCAAAACATATTCCGCCCACATTAATTCATATTTCGTGATGCTCCGAATATTTAGATTTGTATTTCCTTTCAGGTCATTAACATTGAAAAGGTAACAGGCTATAATTGGTCGATTATTTTCTTTGTCCGAAAGAGTGAAAATTGGCTCGAAAAGTTCTTTTTCAAATCCTTCTCTGTCCTTTTTACTTAATTCCAAATTTTTAGGGAATTCATAGTCGGATATAAAATTCCGAAATTCCGATTTATCCGCAACAGTAAATTTGTCCGATAGTTCAATTCCGATTCCTATTTTCTCAATTTCAATTCGATTATTTGATACCTTAACTTTAGGTTCAAAATCAATTTTTCGATTTTTAATTTCTTTCGTAAGGTTCATTTTCAAATTAATGGCAACGGTCTCGGCTATGAGTAGTTGCGTGGGTTAGTGCTTAACTTTGCAAGTACACACTGAACTGAAAATCCGATAGGATTTTCAGAAGTAGGCGAGAACAAGCAATTACTTATAGCCATTGTTGCCATTAGTTTTTTTCATTCGTTAAACATTTTTCGTATCCGATTTGAGCCTTTTTGAATTCAGGCAAATACCTTTCTTTAAAACTCATTTTCGGATATCTTTTATCTACCTCAATTTTAAAATCATCAAATTCAGGTAATTCAAATTCGTAAAATTCTTTTCCATTAAATTTCGGCATATTCTCAACATACTTTTTTGCCCGGAAGCAATTGTCAGGAAATCTTGTAGTTGAATAAGAACTAACTTGTCCTCCAATATGTCTCATCAAGCAAAGGAATAAAATTGCTTTTTCAGTATCGTTGCTAAAATTCAAACTGTCAAAATCAATATCTACTGTTCCTAAATCCATTGGCTTTTGTTTATTCAAAATATCTGATGAAATTGATAAATAGTAATGAGCTAATAGTTCTTTTCGGTTTGGTAAATTTTTAATTTCCTTACTGACAACCTTTTTATTCTTCAATTTTTTAATTCCAACGTGCGGTCCGTTAAATGAATTCCATTTCAATTTTTTGTGTAGATAGTGTCCGACCAATGTGTTTTCAGATGGTTTGGTCAGAAATTTATCTGATGCTATTTGGTTATTTCTTTTGCTTAATTCGTTTAGGAATGATTTGAGTTCTTGCAATTCCTCAATTTGAAATTCTTGATTATTGACAGTTCCGTTATTTTCCCAAAGGGCTAACACATATTTTGGTGTAAATTCATTGTATTCAATTCCTTTATTCTGTCCGAAAGTTAAATTCGATAGTAAAATTAATATGGCTAAAATTCTAAATTTCATTCTTGGGTCAAATTAATGGCAACGGCTCTGTATAAAGTTTGTTGCGTGTTTTCAAGCTAAAAGTAAGTAAAATATTACTGATTAGAAAGTCCGCGAGGACTTTCCCAAGTAAGCAAATAGCTAGCAATAAAATTTATACTTTGTTACCACCAGTTTTTATTCCAATATTTCTCCAAATTTTTCTTCCCAAACTGTATAAAATGAGTTGCTAATTTCATTCATTCTCATAAGTCCGTTTTCTATTTCGTTCGTAAGACATTCATTCCAATTCATAAATTCTAATAGACTTTCAATGACTATTGAATTCATTGGCACAATCACTCTACAATCGCATTTTTCGTAATTTAGGAATCCAAAAAATCCGCTTTCTTTTCTCGTTAGGTGAAAGTCAAATATCTCTTGCCAATTTCCGTGTACTGCATCTGAACCAACACCGTAAATAAAAGAATATAAATCCTCATTGTCAACTTCACTATGTATTTTCCAGAATGACTTTCCGTCAAGTTTCCATCTTTTTTTGTATGGTTTATTGCTTTCTATTTCTAAATCTTCAATGGTAAATCCATCAACTTGTAATTTAGTTTCTAGTTTTAATAATTGACGTTTGATAATTGGATGGTCATTGTCGTTTAATTCCATCAATTTTTTATAATTCTGGTGTCTTGCTTGATAAGAAACTAATCTAAAATTGCGTTGCGATTCAGTTCCGTTTTTTATTAAATATTTTGTGATTATAAACGATTCATACATTGGTCTTGCAAATAATGTCTGAATTTCAAGTTTATTTAATTCTTGGTAGTTAACGTATTCTTGATAAAATTTTACAATTCGAGTAATCGAACCAACGATTGTAGATTCGTTTAAGTTGTAATAATTCGGATGTTTTTCGTGATTTATTACTCTTGAAAGTAAATCAATTAATTCTCCTAAATCTTTAGAAAACTTAATTATAAATTCATTTAGTTCTATTTCCGTTTTTGAAAATTCAGATAAATCTATATTCGAATATTTATTAAATATTTCTGTGATTTCGTTCATTTTCTCAAATTGGTGGTAACGGTTTCGTATATGGAAAGTTGCGTGTTTGTGTGCGAGGATTTTCCGAAGGAAAATCAGAAGCTAGCAAACAAAGCAACTCACATTTGTTAAGCACAAAACAGCAATTTTTTATATACAATGTTAGCACCAGTTTTTATTCTATTTTTTTAAATTCCAATTTAATCGGCTCTACCTTTTCTCCAGCCTCTTCCATCATTTTGTCCATTATTGGGTCAGAATAATAAGCTGAAAAACTGTCTTTTTTCTTTTCCAGAATTATATATAAGAGAGTCATTGATTTTGGTTCACGATTTTTTCCTCTCGGAATAGGTTTTGTTGTTAAAGTCAAAGTGTCTTTTTCTATCTTCCAATCTTGTAAATCGGATTTCATAAATTGAGATAATTCAATTTTTCCGTTTTTATAAACCCCTGGTCCTGTAATTCCAGAACCATCTTTATTAAGACTTATTAAGTTAATCATTCCGTTTGCATTAGGGGTAGAAATCCATTTCCCAATAAATGAATTGTCTTTGTCTTGTCCTAAAACAGAATGTATAGTTGTCAGAGTAAAAATTAGTAATAGTATGTTTTTCATGATGTTGTGTGTCAATTGGTGCTAATGTTGTTGTATAAGATTAGTTGCGTGTTTCAACCAACTAATTTACTAGATAAATCACGAACGGCGAAATTCCGAAGGAATTTCCCAAGTGAGCTAAAACTAGCAATTAATTTTATACGGTGTTGTACGCAGGCTTTTTCGTTCGTTTTATTATTCTTATTAAATTCGGAATAATTGAAATGATGACACTCATTCCTATAATCAGTCCGTAATTTATTTCATTCCAATGTAATTTTCTAATTCCGTCATTACAAGCAGTACATTCAATAATTTTCATATTCGCGTCAATTGCTGAAATTCCAATTAATAGTATTCCAAAAATTAATAAACTTAAAATTCCGTTTTTCAACATTTGAGTAAATTTTCGATTCAGGTTTTCGAGCGTCAAAATCAGCATACCAATTCCGAACGTGATAAAATAAAGTTTGTTTGAGAAAACATAAAAATTCTTTCCTACAAATTTAATTTTGTCAGACGTTGACCATTTAAAAATATCTTGAATTATTCCACGAAAAAAAGATTCAGAATAGTATGCGATTCCAATTCCGATTATGAATGCTAAAATTCCAAATGTTATCTTTTTTATCAATTTGAGTGAGTTTTTTCAGCTTGCGTACAACTCGTTTATATGCGGAACTTTATAAGCCTATACCTTTGATTTGGTTGGCTATACAGAAGTTTAATGCATGTTAAGTTTAGTTATCTACCAGAAAAATAATAAACAATAGCATTAAAACCTATAATTTTCTTACTTAATACGATATATAAATAGTATGCCTAAAACCGCGTTAGGGTTTACAGTTGCATACTTTTGTTTTATGGTGTAGTACTTACTCAAATGTGATGTCTCCTATCGTCGACATGACTAACGTTGTTTTTGTTTACACGCCTTTGTCATTTCGACAGAGCGAAGCATGAGCGACGAGAAATCTCATTATTTTAATAACCCACTGTATTTACTTATTCAAATGTGATGTCTCCTTACGTCGACATGACTAACGTTGTTTTGTTTATACGCCTTTGTCATTTCGACAGAGCGAAGCATGAGCGACGAGAAATCTCATTATTTTAATAACCCACTGTATTTGCTTACTCAAATGTGATGTCTCCTATCGTCGACATGACTAATCGCTTTTTAATTTATGTTGCTTAGTCATTTCGAACTTATGTGAGAAATCGCATTATTTTTGTTAACCCAACATGCTTATTCTTATGCGATGTCTCAATCGTGCCTCATTTCGACATGACTAACACAAATTTGTTTAACATTCCTTGTCTTTTCACAGAGCGATTCCGATAGTTATCGGAAGAGCGACGAGAAATCTCATTATGTTACGCAACTTTTAATAAATTCTTTGATACTCCTAATTTTGATTTTACTATATTTTTTATGGATTCCTGCCTTCGCAGGAATGACAGAACATTAGGTTTTAGTAATTGGCTTTGGCGGATGAACCCGCGTTAGGGATTGTAGCGGCATCCTTTTTTTGTGAAGTACCTAAATTGGCGTTTAGAACTGTAATTAAACAGATTGCCACGTTGCTCACTCCTCGCAATGACGTAAAAAAAGATATAGCAGAAAGCCCGACCCTTGTGGTAACGCCCTAATTATTTAAATAGTTGTACAACAAAAAAAAGCGAAAAACTTTCGTTTTTCGCTCAAACCACTTATGTTAATTTGCTATTAATTAATCTAAGAGTAGTTTTAGGGTTTGATACTGGTTTTGGCTACTTACAATTTTGCAGAAATACATGCCTGAACTTAATTGTCCTCTTTTTAGTGGCAGGTTATTTTCTCCGCGGTTAACGGTATAGTCTATTTCTTTTACTAAAGCGCCCATTTGGTTGTACATTTTTAGTGTTACCGTTTCGTGAACTTTTGCGTTAAACAGTATGGTGGTGTTTGAGCGCATTGGGTTTGGTGATGCCAATAGGGTTTCGCCTTGGTTTTCTGTTATATCGCTTACTGATAGCGCTTCGGTGTTTGCAAAATGTACTTGCTGTAGCGTCATTGTTTTGGTTTGCGTTTCGCCATTATCGGCTAGCATGGTGTACACTATTGAGGTAACATCATTGGCTTGTAACGGTGTACCGTTTGTTGATGTGAAATCTGAAAACATAAGGTTGTATTCTGTAATGGCGTCTGTTAAATTAATGCTGGTTTTGTACTGTGCTTCCCAATTGCTGATGCCTTCTTTTACCAAGCGTACTATTAACGTACCTGTACCTTTTGCTTCTAATTTTAGACTGTTAAATTCTGATAAATCTATTGGGTTAAATTTTGGCGTTAAGGCACGATAGGCAGCTACATAATTGTTTGTTGTGGCTTCTAGGGTGATGTCGCGCTCTACGACATATACGTCTTCATTAAATGTTGTGGTGTTTGGTGCCACATCAAAACGTGTAACATTGGCTTGTGCATCGTCGTAGCCCCAAGGACCGTCTGATAGGAATAAATCGTCTGGTGTGTTTACGCCATCGCCTATTCTAAACCCTACATCAAATAAACTTCCTGCATCTACTTCTATATTTGAAATGTAATGCTCATCTAATGTTATATTGGTTGATACCATTTCTACAGTCTCTGTTTCGGTTGTTCTTAGTCCGCCATCAAATACTACACTTGCAGTTTTGTTAGTGTTTACAATTTGTAAGTCTAACTTACCGTTACGGTATTTCCCTGATTTTACAAATACTGTTGGTGCCGCAGAATTGTTATAGCTTGTTACTGGTTTTTGAACGTCTAATAACGTTACCACTTCTTCGCCTAGTTTTACTAAATCGTCTAAAGAATTAGACCAGATTTGGAAATTGTAAAAGCCTACGTTGATTTGGTACTTATCTAAATTCCAGTGACTTTCTATCGCAAAATTGGTATCGTTATTTATGGCTTTGGCTGAAAGACTTAGTACAAACTCTAAGCTGCCATCTATATTGCGTATTAATGCTTTTATAAATTGTTGTTCTTTAATTTCTATAGTGGATACTGATACTAATTCTGCTCCTAATAACCTATCGCAGATGTACTTGGTGTGTTCGTATACACCATTGTCTGTTTTTAGTAATAAAATTGAGGCTATGGCTTCGTTATGCTTCATATAATCTACCGAATACACTTCCTTGGCATTGGTAATACCTATTAAATCTGTTGGAGAAGATTCTATGGCTTCGTCTTCGTTTACAACTTCTAATGGAATGAAATCTGATAATTGGAATCCGTTACCTTTTCCTGATACATTTTTACCGTATTTAAATGACTTTACATAACGTTTAGCTGTTGCTTTATCAAAATTGTAATTGCGTTTTACACGATTAAAATTACGTTTGTTGATTAATTCTGATAGTCTGTTATTACTCTCTAACCCTCCTTCGTTTGCACTTGATGATATTGAAGCTTCAATTACAGGACACCCTGCGTAACCTGAACATGATGGGTCTTCACAATCGATTAAACCATCGCCATCATCATCGATACCATTATCACAAATTTCTTGTGGTACTGGTGCTGTAGGACAACGTGCGCCATCGTTTTGAGAACTTGATGGCCCAAAAGCAAATAAATTAGATTCCATATCGGCTGCACTGTTTACATCTTGCACATTTTGAATGACATATATAGTTCCTGTTTGGTTAGCAGATACATAAAAACGACCAGAAGCATCAAAATAAACAGCACCGTATGTGTAATTTAATCCTGATAAAATTGGTACTTCACCTAAACTTTTAATGGCACCTGTTTCAGCATTAATTCTATATAATATGTTTGTTTTCTTTTCTACGGTGTATAATTGACCGTCTACAGCGTTAAATGCCCAATCGTGAATACTAATATTTAGAGGCAAGTCTAAAGTAGCTTTGTGTTGCCCGTAGTTTTCTGATTCTGGATCTAAATCTATAGCGTAATACGTTGTGCCACCACCTTTAAGGTAATACACCCCGTTTGCACTTACATCGCCTATATAACGGCCATTAGTTGGTAATTCATCTACATAATAAATAAGTGTAGAAAAATCTTTTCCTATACGTACAATAGATTTTGATGGGAAACTTAATGAACCCCAGATATAACCATCTGCTGGATTATATGCAGCTGCATTTATAGTGCCTTGTGTTACATCTTTTGCTACTTGGTACGAATTTCCAGATGCTAAATCGATAGCATATACATCGTTATATTGAAATAAGTAGGCGTTATAATCGCAGTTAAACGGCGTGTCTTGTGCGTAAACTGCGCTAGTGATACATAGTAATAGTAATAATTTTTTCATGGGTTCTTTGTTTTACACTACAAATGTAGGTTGGTTGTTAAGGGCATTTTGTTGTTTTTCGTTAGATGAAAGTTTACTGTAGACGAGTGGTTAAATGGTTAAGTTTAAATTAAAATGTATGATATTTTATACAACACAATATTAATGTACGAAAAAGATTATTTATAATGTTGTAATTACTTTTTTATTAGTTGAATTACATAATATTTTAACAGTTGAAACATGAAGTTTACCGATGAAGTGCAACTTTATTACTACTATTTGAGATTAATGCGGCATTACTATTGTTGTAGAACGTCTATGCCAAATGGGTCTTAGTGCAATTAGGTAGCTAGAATTGGTATAGGATAGTATTCAAATAATTAAAAAGATTTATTTTGGCTGAATAAAAGTAAGATAAGTTGACATATCTTTATTGAGATTCGTGTTGTCATGTCGAAAAGAGACACGATTGAGACATCTCATTTAATTGATATAAAATAAAATAACAATATTCACAATGCGATTTCTCCTAACGTCGAAATGACGATCTGAACTAAATTAGAATGCGCATTGTCATGTCGAATGCATATGAGACATCCCATAACTTATGATTTCTATATTTTGAGCGGTTTCATGTGATTTCTCCTGAAGTCGAAATGACTATGAATAGTTAATTAATATACGTTAGTCATGTCGAAATGAGGCACGATTGAGACATCTCATTTAATTGATATATAACAAAATAACATTATTCAAAATGCAATTTTTCCTAACGTCGAAATGACTTAAAATACTTCATTATTAAGTGTTTCCCATTTTGGATTAAAATCTGAAATCAATTTATTCTTCTTTTCCCGCCTCCACTTTTTTAATTCTTTTTCTCTTGCAATACCTTGTTTTGGAAATTCAAACGTTTCATAATATACCAGATAAACACAACCGTACTTACCTGCAAATGATTTTTTAGCATTTTGAGAATCAAAATAATGTTGTGCTAGTCTATTTTGAATATTATTAGTAAAGCCTATGTATAAAGTTGTTCTGTATTTATTGGTTATGATGTAAACGAAATATTTGTTTTCCATACTAAAATAATTATTTCTTACTCGAATGTGATTTCTCCTGACGTCGAAATGACTATGAAACATTAGTCATGTCGAAATGAGGCACGATTGAGACAACTCATTCAAGTAAGTATCTGTTTATTGGTATAAAAACATTTGATTTCTCATCGCTCATACTTCGTTCTGTCAAATGACAAGATGTGTTTAAAGCAAATTTAAACGCTTCATTAATTCTGGGCGGTTAGAACGACTTACAGGAATAACATCTTTTTTAATGAGTACGCTATTATCCTCTATATCAATAATTTTTTGAACATTTATAACGTACGAACGGTGAATTTTTAAGAATATATCTTTTGGTAACTTCTCCTCTATTTTCTTAAGTGTAGAATGTACGGTGTAATTTTTATCTTCAGTTTTTACATGGATGTAATCGCCTTTGGCTTCTATTAAATAAATACTTGGAATATCTATTTTTATCAAACGCCTATCGATATTCACATAGAGGTCATTTCCAGACGTGGTTTCTACTTTATCATTGTCAGCAGTGGTTGCTGGTGCAGCAGTAAAAGATTCTGCCTTTTTTATTGCCTTTTCAAAACGTGGTAATGCAATTGGCTTTACTAAATAATCTACAATACAATCGTACTCAAACGCCTCAATAGCAAATTGCGCATCAGAAGTAGTGAGTATGATTTTAGGCGGGTTTTTTAAGGTTTGAATAAAATCGAAACCCGTAAAATCGGGCATATGAATATCTAAGAAAATCAAATCCACTTCATGCTGATTTAAATATTTTATTGCTTGTAGTGCATTAGGAAACTCTTCTAAAATATTTAAACTTGGAATATTAGAGCACAACTGAGAGATAATTGCTCTTGCTGTAGCTTCATCATCAATAATAATACAGTTCATTAAAGTGGCTTTACAAAGTCTCTAAGTAGTCTGTGATAGTTTTAAGAATATCATTGAACGCTTCATACCCTGAAGCATTATTATCATTTAAATTATCCTCGTAACTTCCTGCTACCTTATAACTTTTTTCAAGCCCTAAAATACTAATTTTATGTTTAAGTTTATGGACATTTTCTGCAGTTGCCTTGAAATCTTTAGCTTCAAAGTTTTTAAAGTAGGCTTCCTTTTCTTCTGGGAATTCGGTTTTTATAATCGCAATTAGCTTATTTTTAAAACTTTCGTCTCCTCCAGAGAGTTCGTTTATATAAGAAAGATTTGGTACTTCCATGATGTTTATTTTTTTAAGGTAAAATAAAATGTTGTTCCGCTTTGAAGCTCAGACTCTACCCAAATATCACCTCCATAGAGTATCACTATTTTTTTTACTATAGACAAGCCTATTCCTGAAGATTCAGGATTATTCTCTAGCTTTTGAAATGTTTTGAATATCTTATCAAAATAGGTTTTTTCAATGCCTTTCCCATTATCTTTCACGAAAAACTTCCAAAATGTATCGTCGTCGGTAACACCTATTTCAATACGCCCCTCAGATTTATCATTATACTTTATGGCGTTATCTATAAGATTTTGAAAAAGTTGTTGCAATCTAAATTTATCGCCTTTTACTACTGGTAATTTATTAGCTTTTTCAATATTAATATGTTGCGGCACCAACATAGTAGACATAATATTATCTACTAGCTTATCAATATCAACCTCATAAAATTCAGTTTGATTTTTGTTAATAGTAGAATAATCTAAAATACCACTAATTAGAGTATCCATTTTCTCGACATTATTTCTAATCAGAATTAAACTTTCACGTCCATTCTTATCTAGCTTTTCTTTATAGTCTTCACTTATCCAAGCTGTTAATGCATCTATACTTCTAAGTGGTGATTTTAAATCATGAGATACCATGTGTGCATAATCACTTAATTCTTGATTTTGATGTCCTAATTCTTCAAGTAACTTTTCTCGCTGCTTGTTCATTTTAACGATTTCCTTGGTTTGGTTATCAATAAAATCAACAAGTTTAGAACCATCTAAATCTACATTATCCAGACTTTTATGGTCTGGTAATTCATAAAACTTAAGGGTTTCAATAACGTGTTTAAGCTTATCTATTACTTCCTTTTGAGCAATCGCTTCTTGCTTTAACTGCTCATTAGCAATAAACAATTCTTCTGAACTTATCGCCATAGCACGCTGTTGCATAACGTATTGTTCATCAAAATTTGTATAAGATCGGTTTACTGCATCTAAGAATTCTGCTATCTCTTTAGAAGAGGCGTGTTCCTCAGATAAGTATTTTCGGATTTGGCGCTTAAGTAACGAGTTCATTATTCACTAATTAGCGTTATAGTCATGGTTTGATTATGCAATTGGCAATTGTTTTCACCATGAAATGGTGCAATTTCCCCGTAAGAATAAAAGCCACAAATTGTAGTATCGTTACCTACTACAGCAACCACTTCTTCTATTTCTTCTTCTACACGCTGGTCTAGTACCAGTTTTCTACCAATACAACTTACTAATAAAGCTAATTGCGGTTTTGTACTTCTTAGCTCTAAAGCTTGTTTAGCAGCGCGTTCTGATGCGTTTGCTATATTATCAACATTAGTCATCATAAGCTGTACTTTAGAATGTTCTGGTATATCACCAGCTAAAATCATGGTATTATCAGCTTCGTCTATATTTAAAATGGTGCGTACAAAGGATTGTTTTTCTTCTGAAGACTTAACGTTTAATGGGTACAGCAACGCAGCTGCAGGTAATTCTTTAGATTTATCACCAAGGTATTTTTTATATAAATCTAGTGCTGGTTGATTATCCAACTCATACAACACATTAGATTCTGATTTGGTTACCACACGCTCTGGACCAAAAGGTGTCCAACCGCCATGAATGGAAAATGAGGCTTCAAACGATTCGCCATAAAACCCAATGGCTATAATTTCGCCTGGTTTTGGGTTTTCGTTGTACCCGGCTAATGTTTTTTCAAAACGTGCCGCATCACCACACAACCCTCCTGTAATTAATACATTATTAGTTGTAGAGGTGTTCATCCCTTTAGTAAGTTCACTACCATTTATAAAACTGCCCTCGGATAATACAAAAACGTATTTTAAACCGTCTTCCGGAAATTGTTTTAGTAAATCAACGCCTGTTTTATGGCTATCTAAATCTGAATGTAATACGTTACTTTTTTTGATTAAAAACTCTGTTTTTTCAAATTCTATGGCAGTAATCGTTATACTATCGTCATCAATCGTATTGGATGTAATATCACCACTTGTAGAACCAAACACTAACTCTCCGTCTGGGAATAGTGCTTTAATCTCTTCATATATAGTGTTATCTTCAAGCATATATCTGTTTCCTAAAACCAAAACCAATGGTTTAGACAAGGCTTGTTTTGGTGATAAATAGGTCCAATCGCTTGTTTTATGCTTTTTTAACTGTACTGTTTTCATACATTATTTTTTTAAGGTGAAAAAGAATGTGGTACCCATATTAGGTTTACTTTCTAACCAGATGTGTCCTTCATGTAGATCCACAATTTTCTTTACAATAGAAAGCCCAATACCTGTTGAATCTTTACTTTTATTAAGCGCATGAAATATTTTGAAGATTTTCTCATGAAACTTTTCTTCAATACCAATACCATTATCTTTAATAGAAAACTCATAATGTGTACCAATATCTTTTACATCAATTTCAACTAAACCAACATCTTTATCAATAAACTTAATGGCATTACTAATTAAATTTTGAAATAACTGCTGTAGTTTAACTTTTTCACCTTCTATTTTTGGTAAAGGTTGTAAAACGTTTATTGAAACATGATCTGGTACAAATAATATATTCTTTAACTCTTTAATTAGAGCATCTAAATCTACTGTTTGTTTTTCTAAACTTTCGGAACCAACACTGGAATACATCAATACATCCGAAATAAGTTGCTCCATCTTTTCTAAAGTGGTTTCAATTAAATTGAAATTTTGAATACTGGTATCATCAAGCTTTTCTAAATTATCTTCTTTAATCCAATTGACTAAGGCATCGATACTTCGCAATGGCGATTTTAAATCATGAGAAACAATATGTGCATATTCTTGAAGTTCGTTATTACTTTTTTCTAACTTCTCCAGTAGTTTTTCTTTTTGTATCTGTAGACTATTTATCTCAGTAATATCTCTAACTATGCCTTGTGCAGCCACAGGTTGTCCTTCATCATAAATAATACTGGCATTAACATGTACTAGTTTTTCTATTTTTTGCTTAGTAACTATTTTAAAGTTTGAATCTGTAACTGAACCTTCAGAAAGTAGGTTTTTAAAAGTTTCTGCTACTAATTCTAAATCGGTTGGATGTACCATATCCATCAAATTACCGTTTTCACTAGCATCAGTAAAACCTAGTAAATCTACAGCAGCGTTATTCATTTTAAGAATATTACCCCATAAATCCATAATAACATAGGCATCTACAATATTTTCAAAAACACCTTGTAATTGTGAATCTGTTTTGTTGAGAAGCGCCTCTAATTCAGAGTATGATTTTTCTAATTTTCTTTTAGCTTCGTATAATTCTGCTGCTTTATTTTCAAGAATTTTTTCCGCCTGTTTTCGAGCAGCTTTTTCTCGTGCTAGCGCACGCTGTAGCATGTCAATTTTGTCTTGACTCATTAATTTTTATTAATCAAAAACTTAACTTCTGTACCATCTTCATTTAGTTTTTCTAAAACTATAGATGCTTTAGAGTTGAAGTGTTCAAAAGTTTTATTCATTAAACCTAAACCAAAATGATGCATCGCTCTACTTGATTTGTAAATCATTACCAAAGTATCTTGAGTTTTCTCAACCACTTCAAACGTTGGTAATTCTGCATCTGGATATATTTTTCGTACTTCTACGTGTATGTGGTTTTCTATGGAAGATAACATCTCAATAGGGTCTTTATAGGTTGCTAAGAGTCCTGGATAACTTTCTTCTATAACTCCAAAAAAATGTTCTGCATATACCAATAATAAATCATCAATAGAAATGCTAGTATGCGCACTTAAATGCTGCAACAATTGCAACATCTCAGAAAAACTATAGGTACCAACAGATGTATACACACCACCAGATTCTAAATCCGATTGGGTTAAGATTTTATCAAGAACTTCTAAACCAAATTTATCTTCAACCAAGTCCAAAAATTCAGTAAATACTATACCTTTCATTTTAAATTTGCTTTAATTCGTTAATACTCCAATAGCCTAAAAGTGTTTCGATTTTAGAAACGTAGTCTTCGTATTTCAAAGGTTTTAAAACGTATCCAGCGATACCAATTCTATAACACTCTAATAAGTCTTTTTGATTGTTAGATGTTGTTAAAATTATGGTTGGAATATATTTTAAAACATCATCTTTCTTTAAAATATTCAAAAATTCGATACCATTTAGCTTTGGCATATTCAAATCTAACAAAATAATGTCAGGTAATTCGTCTTTTTTTTGTAAAATTTTAAGTGCTTCTTCTCCATTGTTGGCTTCCACAATGTTATGAGGTAATTCAAGTTTAGAAATTGTTCTATTCAATTTCATTACCTCTATCATATCGTCCTCAATAAGTAATATGTTTAATGTATTCATAGTCTCTCTTATATTTATCACCCGAAGGTAAATTATTAAACATTAATGGTTACCCATTTATCGATAGCTGAAATTTAAGTGTCGATGAATGGAAATTAAGTGTCGACGAATGGTATTTATCAAGTCGATTTAAACAAAAGTTTGTTTGAGACTCAAAAATTAAACTTTTCAATGTATAAAACATCTACTATTATGCAAAAAAGAAAGTTTTTCTTAGGGCTGCATTGTTTTGAAAACATTAACTGTATTAAAGTTTAGCAATGAATTATCTTGCTTACTAGAAATTAAAGAGATTTTCAAGTGTTTATAGTTAAACTACGAATAGGCTTTAGTATCTATGAACGGTATCTTTTACAAAGATTTAACTAGTGTCTTTTTCTCAAAACTACTTTTTGGTGCTTCACAAAGGGAGCACTCATAATCTGATGGTAAGTCTTTAAATGGTGTATTTGGAGTAATACCTTGAGTAATATCACCATAAGTATCATCATATACCGTTAAACATTCTGAGCATTGGTGCACTTCTTCTTCAGTAATTTCTTTTATTTCTTTCTGTTGGGTTTCGTCATCGCGTTCAGTACCTAATTGCTCAAAATATAACTGACTCAATTCCATTAACAAACCTGGTAATTCTAGTTTATCAACATCTTGAACATGCATAATGTATTTTCGAGTATTAGGATCGAAATTTTTGGCATAAAGTAAGTTATAAGTATCTCGTATTGTAAAGTCTCCTTTAATTTCTGGTGGTCTATTTTTTTCTATAACAATAGATGTAAAGTTATATGTATCGCTATCAAAACTTGAAATACCAAAGGTTAGCCCATAAGTACTTATATCATTTTGATCAAAATTTGTAACCAAATATTTTTTTAAACTTAATGCCTCTTTGTCGTTTACTGGCAAATGCCAATTCATCTCTAACATAGAGTGACGAACGTTAATACCATACTTTCCTAAAAACTTTTCCCATTGTAGTTTTGCTTTTAAAGGAATTCCTTTTACGATAAACGATTTCCATGGTGTAATAGATATTTTACCTATTTTATTTTCTGAGCACAACTCACACATGGCTTTTAAAAAAGGAATATCATACCTATTGTTCCGCCAATATAATCCTAACCAATAACGATCTTGACCAATACGATTCATTCCTTCGTAATAAGGAAATGGATAAAACGGAACCTCCAGAGGCTTATCTACTGTACGATTATTTGTATCTAAGGCATCACTAACCAAATCAAAAACCATCTCGATAGTTTCTGGCTCTTCAATTAAAATATTTTCAATGGCTAATTCAATCTTATCCATATCCCAACTATAAATTAAAGCGGGGTATATTTCTGTTTTTTTCCAATCAGGAAGGCGTAAATATAAATACCAATAATCTTCATGTTCAGAAGCTATAAAATTCACATTCCCTGTAAACAAAGGCACCAAACGTTGCATTGGATCTGTAACGTTTATTCTTAACTTGGGCTTATGTTTAAATTGTTCTAGAATATACAAATAACGATCACTTGTTAACCATGATGTGCTTGCTAAAATTTCAGTAGATACATAGGATGATGCTATATTTTCAATACCATCGCGTTTGGGTTTTACAAACTGAATTTTATCAAACTGTTCAAACTTACTTTCATCGATAGCCTCTGGAAAAATTATATCTTGTCGTGAACCAAAAGAAATAGCATCTAAACCCAAGCCTTCTGCAGCTTCGCAAATATATTTTAACTCACCCGGTGATAAAACACCACCATTAATCATTAATCTGTATGGCTCCATTATGCTAACACTTTTGAATTTTGAAGTATTTCTCTAACTTCAGTTTTACAACTTCCACAACCTAAACCTGCACCTGTTTTATTACACAACTCTGTAAAATCAGTACATCCTTTTGAAATGGCTTCATCTATATTTCCTGCCCCTACTTGACTGCAAGAACAAACAAGTTTTCCTAAAACAGGCACATCATTTGATGATCCGCGAAGAAGTTTATCACGCTTTTCTGCCATTTCTATTTTACTATCAATCATTGTTTTAAATTCGGCAAACTCGTTTTTATCACCCATTAAAACGGCTCCAATTAGTAAATCGTCTTTTACAATACACTTTTTATAATAGCGTTTTTTAATGTCTGTAAAAATAATCTCTTCATATGTATCATCATTTTCTGGAACATTAATTTCTCCAATACTACACAGATTTAGATCGTTAAATTTTAATATATTCATTAATACTGAACCACTATATGACGAACTTACATCTCCTGCAATAAAGTTTGCTAATATATTAGCTTGCTCTTCAGCAGCAGAGGTTATTCCGAATAACTGATTGTTAAATTCTGCTATTTCTCCTATTGCAAAAATATCTGGATGAGATGACTGTAAATGTTGATTTACTTTCACACCTCTTGTGCATTTTATACCATTTTCTCTTGCAATTTCCACATTAGGAATAGTACCAATAGCATAAACAATAGCATTGGCTGTTATAGATTTCCCACTTTTGAGTGTGATGTTTAGTTCCCCTGTATCTTCATCATCAAATACCGTACTAACTTCATTATCAAAATAAATCTGAATTCCACGTTCTTGGACATCTAGAGCTAGTAATTTACTAGACACTTTGTCTAACTGACGCTCCATTAAACGTGAACCACGTTGTACTATAGTGATTTTTGTATTTTTATGTTTCATAGCCGCAGCGAGCTCTAAACCTAACAAACCACCACCAACAATAACCACATGTTGTTCTTCAGGAGGTAAACCTGTAGCATCTAAATAGGATTTAAATTGGTCTGCATCTATTTTATTTCGCATAGTAAAACGCCCTGGCAAATCTATTTGCACGTCCTTTGGAATAAAGGCGCGACTTCCAGTTGCTAATATTAGCTTATCAAAACTATGAGTTGTACTATTACTATCTGTAACAGTTTTTTCTAATTTATCAATTTTTGTGATAAACGTTTCAGGGTGCAAATGTATATTGAGCTTATTAAGCTCTTTTTCTTTGATTTTAAGTAATTGCTCCCATGATAATTCTTCGGTTACATATTCTGGCAACAAAACTCTATTGTAAAACAAGTTTGGCTCTTTTGAAAACACATGAATTTCATCTGTTTCATTCTGCTCTCTATAATTCTGAACAAATCTAAATGCCGCAGCTCCAGCTCCAGCAATAACAATTTTTTCTGATGCTTTTTTATACTTTGAAACCGAAACACGTGTAAACTTAAAATCTGGTTCTTTTGAAACAGGATCTACATGCGTATTGGTTAAGTTGTTTGCCCTATTTAAGTTACTTTGCAATTGTTTCCCCCAATGCATTGGCAAAAACACTACACCTTTTTTAATACTATCAGTAACTTTAGCCCGAACTCTTACCACACCATTTTCGCCTTTTATTTCGGTAATAGCCCCGTTTTTTATTTTATATAAGTACGCATCAGTAGGATGGATTTCTAGTACAGGGGTAGGATAATGTGTCTTTAAACGCGATACCTTTCCTGTTTTAGTCATTGTATGCCATTGATCTCGCACACGCCCTGTAGTTAAAATTAAAGGATAGTTTTCATTGGGTAACACCGACGTATTTTGGATACTACTCGGTAAGTTAAATTGTGCTTTTTGTGATGGTGTATAAAACTTTTTGTCTTCAAAAAGTCTCGGAGTACCTTGATGTCTGTGTTCTGGTACTGGCCATTGAAATGTACCTTCCGTCTTTAATCTTTCATAATTTAAAAAAGATACATCAATATTAGTGCCTTTAGTCATTGATGCATACTCATCATAAATTTCACTGGCATTATTAAAATTAAAGCCTCTAAAGCCCATACGCTGCGCAAAATCACAAAAGATTTCAACATCTGGTCTAGCTTCTCCTGGAGCATCTATTTCTTTAGGTAAGTATGAGATTCTACGTTCAGAATTTGTCATCGTTCCTTCTTTCTCTAACCAAGCCGCTGCAGGTAAAACTAAATCTGCAAAAGCTACCGTATCAGATTTATGAGAAATCTCTTGAACCACTACAAACTTTGAGTTTTTCATAGCTTTCTCAATTCTATTTAAGTTAGGTAAACTTACCAATGGATTTGTACAGGCAATCCATACTGCTTTCATTTTCCCACTTTCTAAAGCATCAAACATTTCAGTAGCTGTTAATCCGGGTTTAGGGTTTATTTTATCAACCCCCCAAAATTGCGCCACTTCCCTACGATGCTCTTCATTCATCAAATCTTTATGTACAGCCAAAAGGTTTGCCATACCTCCAACCTCACGACCTCCCATTGCATTGGGCTGACCTGTTAAAGAAAACGGTCCAGCGCCTGGTTTTCCTACTTGTCCAGTAATTAACGATAAGTTTAAAAGTGATACATTTTTATCCGTTCCTACTACACTTTGATTGAGTCCCATAGCCCACATACTAATAAAACCTTTTGAAAGCCCTATCATATCTGCTGCTTTACGAATATCTTTTTCTGAAACTCCACATAATTTTGAGGCTTGCTTCAGTGTAGTTTTAAAGATTAAGTCCTTATAATCATCAAAACCTTGAGTATGCGCTTTTATAAACTTTTCATCTATCAAACCACGTTTATACAAACAGCGTCCGATGGCGTTGTATAAAATAACATCAGTTCCTGGTAGTAGTTGTAAATGCAAATCTGCAAAATTGGCTGTATCCGTTTTTCTGGGGTCAACAACTATAATATTTACACTAGGATTGTCTTCTTTATGTTTTTCTAAACGTCTAAATAAAATTGGATGGCACCATGCTGGGTTTGCTCCAGTGATTAAAAAAGTATCAGCTAATTCAATATCTGCATAAGAAATTGGAACACTATCTTCTCCAAATGTTTTTTTATAACCTACCACAGCAGAACTCATACATAAGCGCGAGTTGGTATCAATATTATTAGTACCTAAAAAGCCTTTAGTAAGTTTATTTGCAATGTAATATTCTTCTGTTAAACTTTGTCCTGAAACATAAAAGCCAACACTATCTGGCCCGTATTTTTTAATAATAGATTTAAAAACACTAGCTGCTCTATCTAAAGCATCATCCCAACTTACACGTTCTCTGGGATGTGATCTACTCCAACGCATTTCTGGATATAAAATTCTATCAGAAGTATCATTTGCTACATAGTGCAAATTCATCCCTTTAGAACATAACATGCCTTTATTAACAGGATGGTCTTTATCGCCTTCAACAAAAACAGTGTTATTATTATCTTTTTTAACAATAATACCGCAGCCTACACCACAATATGAACATGTTGTTTTTATTTCACTTTTAATCATCGGGACTAACTTTAAGTACTAATAAATACATTTTAATTTCAGAAAACAAATACCTAATTCATTATTCAGAATCACATAATTAAGGCACTAAAAATTTTATATTTAATAAAATTTTACATCTTATTTTTAACTTTTCACTTTCACAGGAATTAGTTTTTTAGCATCTATAGATGAATCTTCCCTTGCTATGGCCTCATCCTCTGATGAAAAACGGATTGTTAATGAAAGAAAAGCTGTAATAACTACCACAACACCTATAATAAAATAACCACCAGATACTGCCGAAGATGCTGCTGCAGATTGCGCTACACTAATAACATCTTCACCTAAACCTTGATTTGCCAAAATAGCTGCCTTTTCTGCCGCAGCAGATTGCGATTTTAATAACATGGCTGCTAAAAAAGCACCTACGTTTCCTCCAGCTCCTACAATACCAGAAACTGAACCAATCGCTTTTTTATTAATGAATGGTACTACTGAAAATGTTGCGCCTTCTGCCATTTGAACAGACAAACTAAATAGAATTAAAAAAACAATACCAACAACAATACTTGTTGAAGATGAAAACGTCATAAGCATAACTCCTTGAACAGTTAAAATTCCAGCTAGAAATAATACACGTCCGCGCAGTCCTTTTAATTTTCCAAATTTGTCTCCAAAAAAACCTCCAAGAGTTCTTGCAAAAATATTCATTAAAGCAAAGGATAATACAATGTTGCCAGCTGTAACACGTTTTAATTGAAAGGTGTTTTGTAAATAATCATCCATCGTACCATAAACCGTCAATTCTATACCAAAACACGCTGCGTACACTACAAACAAAATCCAAGTTCTGTAATCTTTTAAAACGGTACCAAAACCAACCTGATCTTTCTTTTTTTCTATCGCTATACCATTGGCTTTTAAATCCTTAAAGTTTCCTTTTGGCGTATCTTGTGTAAAATTATAATAGATAATACCCATTAAAAAACAAACGGCACCAGCAATAACCATAGAGTATCTCCAAGCTTCGCCTTCAGCTACACCAAAAGCTACTACTGCTGCTGCAATTAATGGCATGCCTAAGCGGTTAGCACCACCTCCTAAATTCCCCCATCCGGCTGATGTTGCATTGGCAGTTCCAACAATATTAGGGGCAAACATTAAAGAAGTATGTACTTGCGTAATAACAAAAGACGCCCCAATAAAACCTATAAATAAGCGGCATACTAAAAATTGTGTAGGTGTTTGCACTAAACCACATAAAATTACGGGAATAGCACCTAGCATTAATAACCATGTATAGCATAATCTTGGTCCGTATTTATCACACAATTTACCAATAAGTAAACGGGCAAACACAGTTCCTGAAACAGCCAAAATAATAGAATTCCATTTTTGATCTGGTGTTAAACCAAGGTCTCTAACTACATCTGGCATAAACGGTACAATACCAAACCACGAAAAGAAACATAAAAAGAAGGATATCGCAGTTATCCAAAATGTACGAATAGAAACATTTTTAAGATCGTATAGTTTTAATGATGTAGATTTAGTTGGTGTGGTGACATTCATAATTAAGTAGTTTATACGTACAAATCTACGTATTAATACTTAATTTTAAATGTTAAAATTAAGTAACAATAAATAATTGTGAGGTTGATAATTTAGTAATGTTGATTTTGAGGATTTGGTAAAATCAAGTTAGTAAACTGATTTTTTTTGCGAAATTTTAAAAAAGCATCATTTCACCTTATAAGGTTAAAACATGCTAAAAATGAATAACCAAATAATTATTGAAAAAGTATTGATATAAGTTCTCTAATGATATAGTATTTCTTTTATTGCATCTATATATTCGTCTTCTTTGTTATGTGAATCGATAACTAAACAGCAATAAATAAATTGTCTGAGGTAAATTTCAACAATTAAAAAATTAAGCACTAAACCAATCCAAACTCTTTAGCTTTATTACTCAATTCCATTAAGTTTTTAACTTCTAATTTTTTCATCAAATTAAAACGGTGTACTTCTGCGGTACGCTTGCTAATTTTGAGTTCATCAGCAATATCTTTGTTGTTTTTTAGCTCTAAAACTAAGCCTAAAATTTGCTTTTCGCGTTTTGTTAATTTAAAAGGATCTTCTTTGAATGAAGCCTTTTGAGAAGAAACATTGTTTGTATTGCCATTAACAAAATTATTCATGATTATAGCTGATACATCGCCTGTAAAATACTTCCCTCCAGAAGCCACTTTATTTAATGCTTTTAAAAACTCTTCTTTACTTGCTCCTTTTAATAAATAACCATCTGCTCCTGCTTGTATGGCCTGAACTACGTATTCTTCAGAATCATGCATGGACAATACTAATGTTTTTACACCTAAATTCAATTTACTAATTTCACCAACCACTTCAATACCATTCATTTCTGGCATACGTATATCTACAATCAATACATGCGGTTTGTTTCTTGAAATGACTTCTAAAGCTTCTTTTCCGTTTGATGCCTCATCAATTACAGCTACACCCGTTTGGTCTTCTAAAAGTGCCCGTATACCATCTCTAACTAAAACATGATCATCGGCTAATACAACATTAATTTTGTCCATAATTTCCTGTTATGCATACAAAAGTAATAAATTAAGTAATACTACGTAATTATGATTCTATATCACATATAAATTTTTATTAGAAGTAAATAATAAAAGATATTATTATGGATGATACTCCAATTTTGTATATTTAAAAATGATGAAAAAATTCATGTTTTTTATCTTAATTTTTATAGCTGTTTTTGCGCTTTACCTTTGGCAAAAAAAATCTATTAACAGATATGAATATTTTGAAAAAGGACAAAAACTAGAACATTTTAATGGCCTTAAATTTTCAGGTTCTGATGCTTGTATGTCTTGTCATGAAGATATTTATAACCAACATATAAAATCTGCTCATTTTTTAACCTCAACCTTACCTTCTGACAGTACCTTAAAAGGTATTCATGAAGCAATTTCTGATGGTTTCAAGGTAGGAAAACATCATAGTTATTCAATTGATAAAAAATGGAATGGCTTTTTTCAAATATTAGAAAATGATTCTACTAATAAAATTGTAAGGAAGGATAAGATTGATATTGTAATTGGATCAGGTGTAAAGGGGCAATCTTTTTTTAGTTGGGAAGGTGATAAATTATTTCAATTACAAACTTCATATTTTGTTCCTAGTAAAAAATGGATAAATAGCCCTGGTTATAAAGAAGAGTTAGCAGCTAAATTGCGACCAATTTCAGTAAGCTGTTTAGAATGTCATGCTACTTTTGCACAAACAACACCTCATAAACAAACCAAATATAATTTTAACAAAACCAATGATGAGTTCAATAAAAAAAGTATCATTTGGGGTGTAGATTGCGAACGTTGTCATGGACCAGCCGCAAAACATGTTGCATATCAAAATAAGTTTCCTAATGATACTATTGGAAAACATATTGTAAAACAAAACCAATTATCGCGCCAGCAAAAAATGGATATGTGCGCATTGTGCCATTCGGGTTCTAACAGAAAAAAAACTAATAAAGAATTTCATTTTGTTTTAGGTGACACTTTAGATAATTTCGTCTATAAAGATTTTAGGAGTTATTATAAATCTAAATATAAAGCTGCTGCTGATGTTCATGGAAATCAAGTAGAGCTTTTAGAATCTAGTAAATGTTTTGAAAAAACGGCTACTATGGATTGTACAACCTGCCATAATGCTCACGCTAACGAAAGAGGGAATTTAATTAACTTTAATACCAAATGTATAAACTGCCACAAGAACCAAAATATTAGTTGTAGTTTACCCGCGACTTCTTCAGCACAAGCACATAATGCCAGCAACTGTATTGATTGCCATATGCCAATATCAAAATCTAACTCAATGAAAATTCAAGATAACGATAGTTTAGTGCAAGTTGAAGTGCGCAGTCATCTTATAAAAATATATGAACCTACAACGGATAAAATAAATCAGTATATAAACAACTTATAAGTTGTATACATAGTTAGCACTATGCTTTTAAAGCAGTTGCTTGTATTTCAATTTTCATCTTATCATCAGCAAGTTTTGCAGAAAACATTGTTGCAGCAGGTTTAATATTACCTAAGTATTTTTTAAGAACTGGCCAACATGCTTCAAAATCTTCTACTTTTGGCAAAATATAAGTCACTCTTACTATATCTGATAAGCTTGCACCTGCTTCTTTTAATGTGTTTTCTATATTAATTAAACATTGTTCTGTTTGAACTACAACATCATCACTTATAGCCATTGTTTCATAGTGATACCCCGTAGTACCAGATACAAAAACCCAATTACCTTGTACTACAGCACGGGAATAACCTATTTTTTCTTCAAATGTTGATCCAGAGCTTATTAATTTTCTTTGCATTGTTTCTGGTTAATATGTATTTTACATTTATTACGCTTTTAACACATCTATCAAATCACATTAAACTAGATTAGATGCATGTAATTATTCAAATAAGAGTTTATATTGAGCTTATTTCGACACCACATAATCACTCCCTAGAGGCACATTTAATGTAACACGTGTACCTTTACCTTTTTCCGAAGTTAAAAATAAACGTCCTTCAATATATTTTATACGCTCTTTCATAAATGTCATACCCATACCGCCTTCACCTGTTTTTATACGTTTAACTTTATCAGGATCAAACCCTTTACCATTATCATCAATAACAATACTCAAAAGATTTTTACTATGCGATAACGATACTATAATATGTGTTGACTCCGCATATTTGATGGCATTATTAATAGCCTCTTGGGTAATACGGTAAATATTTATTTCAGCAAGTGAATCCAAGCGCTGGTTAAAATCAGATTTATTAAAAAGTACAATTTCTTTGCCAGTAAGTTTTGCCAGTTCTTGCACTAATTTTGTTAAAGCTGGAACAATGCCATGATCGGTTAATTCTGGAGGAGTTAGGTTAAAAGTTGCAGTACGTACTCCTTTTATAATATCCGTTGTTAACGCTTTTAAATGCTCAATTTTTGATGTTGCTTTTTCAACGTTTTTGGTGTCAATACTTTCTAAATTATATTTTAAACCAGTAAGCATCTGCCCTATACCATCATGCACATCTTTAGCAATACGGTTTTGTTCTTTTTCTTGATTCTCAATAATTTTACTAGAGATAATTTTTTGTTGATTCATCTTCTCTTCAAAACTCTTTTCTGTGAGTCTATCAATCTCCAATTGAGCCGCCTTACGTTCTGTAATTTCCGAAGCAATAATCAATAATTCAGATTTATCACTTGTGGGACTATAAGGTATAACTGCCATTTCTAACCACACATCTTTATGCTCCTTACAGGTTGCTTTAACCTCGCCTTTCCAACCCGTTTTTTTATATTTTTTAATAATGTCTTCAATATATAGTTGCTCGTTTTCTAACTGTGAAATTGCTTTCCAAAACGGCACAGCATCATTAAAATCTGAAAACTTAAATAATCGCGAAAACTTATTACCCATGTGTATCAATGTGCCATCTGGTAGAGTTCTTGCAAAGAGTAATGTTTCATCCATAGCACGCGTTAGTGTACTTAATTCTTGAATGGATTTTTCTCTAGCTTTACTCAATTCATCTGCATCAAAAGCCATTTGTTTTGCTTGTTTTTCAGCAGACAATAGTTCTGCTAACGTATACCGTACCGATTTCGCTGCAGGCCAAAAAATAAATAAAAACTCACCGAGAAGGATTGCTAATGTTAGTATCGTCAACCAAAATTCAAGTTTACGTAACCATGCAACTTTTTCCTCAGCTTCAACATCATATTGATTCACAATCGCGTCCATTTGTTTTAAAAACGCACCTTCATTTGCTTTAACAATTGTTACATCGTTTATATAGGTAGACGAATTTGTATTTGTATTCTCAATTTTAGTTATAATAGATTTTGAGGCTTTGGCAATGGTATCAAAAACAGGATTTAAAGCTGAAAATTTTAAAGATATGGCAGCACTATTTGTTTTGGGCAATCCCAAACTATCGTTACCATTTTGAAGCGCATGATGTGAAAACTCCCATACACTCAGTGTTTCCTTTAAATTATTTTTAATGTTTTGTTGCTCTTCTAAACTTGATGTAGACGATAAAGACACCACATTTTTTGCCAATTTTTGACTCAGCATACGTTGTCGTCCTGCAATATTTATAACTCTAGAATCACTTTCCTGATCACTTAAATGGGTACGAATTAAAATTTGACTTATTATAACAGAAAGTGCAATGGTACTAAAACCAATAATGTACAAGCGGCGCAGTTTATCAAAAGTCCGTTGGTCTAATGAATTGCCGTTTTGTACCATACTTCAAAAAATTTACGCTAAAGCTTGTTTTATTAAGCCTAAAGATTTTTCAGAAAAATTAAGCTTTAAGGCTTCTTGTTGCCCTTCGTCAGACATTTTAACCCATGTCTTTTGTAGAATATCAATTACCTTTTCATCTGGATGTTTTTCAGCAAACTCTTCAAAATAGTAATCTAAAAACACCAAACAGATAGTATCTTCTAAAGCCTGAGACTCTTCATTTTTTTTGATGAGCTTCTTTAGTATTATTTTTCTAATCCTTTCATCAAACTGAGCATCATAACCAACTTGTTTCAATATTTCAGATGTTAAATCAGCATGCATCTTCTTTAGTGTTTCACGCCATTTTAAATAGCCAACTCTGTCCATTGGATATTCATCACGTGCAATTTTCCATCTACAAATATGTTGTGCGCGGGCAGCAAGTTGTAATGCCTTAGACGCATCTGGTTTAAATTGTAATAACTTTCGCGTCATTCTTTGGGAATACAAAAGCTCTTTAGGGTATTTAATACCAGCAACTTGATATGTATTTACATCTTCAGAATTTGCCTTATCAATAAGTGCAATGGCTGTTTCAAAACGTGTTGGTTTCATATGGGTATATTCTATTAAAGACTACTCAGCCAATATACAGAATTACTTTTTCAAATTTGAAGAGAATTTTAGAATTTTATTTAACATTAATTCTATTCATCAAAACCAACATAGACATAGCCTTCCTCTACTTTTACAGGGTAAACAGCAATGGCATTTAAATCTGAGTTTAAATTCTCTCCTGTTTCTAAGGAAAATGTTTTTTTATGTAGTGGACAAGCTACTTTTGGAATACCTTTATCGTCTCCAATCATACCTCTACTCAAAACCATTTCCATTTTATGCGGACAAAGATTCTGGCATGCATACCACTTATTTAATCTCGTAAAATTAAAAACAGCAATTTGCTTGTCTTTATACTTAATACAAGCACCACCATCCTTGGGAAAATCTTTTACTGATGCTGCTTTAAACCAAACTTTTACGTTTGTAAGTTCAGTAGCTTTGTATTTGTCTAAAATTGTTTCCATCTTGTTTTTAATTTTATTACTGTTAATTACACCCAAGGTTCTGGCATTTTTTGATCGCGCATTGGCACAAAAACCAAGTTATCATCTTCATCCTCACTATTCACAAAATGGTTAAAACGTTTCATCATTTCTGGATCGTTAACCGCCTGTGTCCACTCACATTCAAACCTATTAACTAAGGTTTGCATTTCCTTTTCTAAATCTTCTGCAATACCTAATTTATCTTCTATAATGACTTCTTTCAAGTAATCCAAACCACCTTCAAGACGTTCTTGCCATGCAGCAGTACGTTGTAGTGGTTTTGCAGTTCTCATGTAAAACATTAAATACCTATCTAAGTATTTTATGACCGTAGCATTATCTATTTGTTCAGCAAATAATTCAGCATGACGCGGATTTGCACCACCGTTTCCTCCAACATATAAATTCCATCCACCTTCAACAGCAATTAAACCAAAATCCTTACCACGTGCCTCAGCACATTCGCGAATACATCCAGATACACCACCTTTTATTTTATGCGGTGCTCTAATGCCTCTGTAGCGGTTTTCTAACTCTATACCAAAGCTTACACTTTCATCCATACCATAACGACACCATGTTGAACCTACACAGGTTTTTACAGTTCTCAGCGATTTTCCATAAGCATGCCCGCTTTCAAAACCATGGCTAATTAATTCTTTCCAAATTAAAGGCAACTGATTTAAGGTGGCACCAAATAAATCTATACGCACACCGCCTGTAACCTTTGTATATAAATCGTATTTTTTAGCTATTTGGCCAAGAGCAATTAATTTATCAGGTGTAATTTCACCACCCGGAACACGTGGTACTACAGAATATGTCCCATTACGTTGAATATTTGCTAAAAACCTATCATTGGAGTCTTGAATCGCATATTCCTTATTAGCAGTATCAGCATGTATTGTTGCCATTAAAGATGCAATAAGTGGCTTACACAACTCACATCCATGACCACCATTACCATAGTTATCTAAAACCTCGTTAAATGTTGTATAACCTTTTACTTCTATAATTTTATATAAATCTTGTCTGTTATAATCAAAATGTTCACACACCGAATCTTTAACTTCAATACCTAAAGATTTAAGCGTTGCATTTGTTAAATCTGCAACCATAGGTTTACAACCGCCACAACCCGTACCTGCTTTAGTACAGCTTACAACGCTACCTAAATCTGTAGCTTCTCCGCTTTCTATAACACCACAAATTTGGCCTTTGGTTACACTCTCGCAAGAACATATTTGAGCTTCGTCTGGTAAATCCATAACATCACCAAGCAATGCACCACCCTCGCTAGTAGGCAATATTAATTGCGCAGGATCTTCTGGAATGGCCATACCGTTTAAATATACTTGATGTAACATGCTATAATCTGCAGCATCACCAACTAGAATACCACCTAGTAATTTTTTCCCATCATGACTTACATTAATACGTTTGTATAAATGCTGTGTTTTATTTTCGAATATGATGGAATGCCCTTTAGAAGCAGGCATAAACGGTTCTCCAAAACTTGCGACATCAACACCAATTAATTTTAATTTGGTAGACATATCAATATCTGCTGGCATTAGCTTATCGGTATTTCCAATAATTTGTTGCACTGCAACATCTGCCATATCATATCCTGGAGCTACCAAACCGTATATCATTTGGTTGTACAATGCAATCTCACCAATGGCGTAAATATGCGCATCTGAAGTTTTCATGGTATTATCTACCACAACACCACCACGCACACCAACCTCTAATCCGCAAGCTCTAGCTAATTCATCTCTAGGTCTAATTCCTGCTGAAACTATTAGCATATCAACATCTAGCACATCATCTTCACCAAACTCCATAGCCGTAATTTTGCCATCGCCTAAAATTTGATTTGTAGCTTTACTTAAGTGAATATTTAACCCAATAGATTCTAATTTTAATTGCAACACTTGCGAGCTTCTAGAATCTAATTGCCTTGGCATGAGTTTAGAGGCAAACTCTACAACATGTGGTTCTAGACCCATATCTAAAACTGCTTTTCCAGCCTCTAAGCCTAATAAACCGCCACCTAAAATTGCAGCTCTACCATCTGACTTTTCTGCATTAATTTTAGCGGCATAAGCCAGCATATCCTCTAAATCTTCAATAGTTCTGTAAACAAACACACCTTCTTTCTCTACGCCTTTTATTGGCGGCACAAAGGGTGATGACCCCGTTGCTAATACTAAATAATCATAAGAAAACTCACGATCCTTAGCTGTGGTAATTGTTTTTGAACTTCTGTTGATATCAGCAACACGCTCACCAGTAATTAAGTCAACATTATGTTCAGCATACCATTCTGCTGGTGCCATTTCTAAAGCTTTAGCATCTTGGTTTTCAAAGAACTCACTTAAATGAACTCTATCATAAGCTGGTCTTGGTTCTTCACCAAATATTGTGATTTTAAAATCTTTACTTTCAGCTTGTGCTACAAATTTTTCACAAAATTTATAACCTACCATTCCATTTCCAACTACAATAACTTGTTGCATAATTACGTATTTGAAAACAAAACTAAGTATTTATACTTATTTTTATATATAAAAAATTAATAAATTTACGTATGATAGTAATTATTGAAGATTTCTCAAATTGGTAGGTTGATAATTATCTTTTCAGAAATTTGACATAGATTTTTTATTGAAAATTTAAGATTTTCATACGAAGTTTTTAGAATAATACTAGCAAGTAAAAACGTTCTAGACGATTTAGCCATTATCTAGCAGAAAGACGCGTTAGGGATTGAAACGGCAGCTTTTGGCGAGGCGTGCATCGAGCCAAAACTATTAGTGGAAAGCCCGACCCCCTTGGGTAACGCCAAAAAAAACACAGATAATTGTTTTATACTTTATGAACTGTGATGCGTACACTTTTTGATGCTGGTGTTTTAGCTGTATGAGCAAAACTATCTAGGGGAACTAATATATTGGTTTCTGGGAAATACGTAGCACAACAGTTTTTGGGAATATCATAACCTACAACTTTAAAACTATTGGCCTCTCGAGTGACACCGTTGTATTCTGATTTTAAATTTACTACATCGTACGTTTCCAAACTACGTAGTTTCATATCTTCTCGATTCATGAAAATAATGCGGCGTTCGTTATAAACACCTCTATATCTATCATCTAAACCATAAATAGTGGTATTAAATTGATCGTGACTGCGAATTGTCATCATTATTAATTCATTTTCTTTTAATTGCCACTTTGGTAACTTATTCTTGCTAAAATTTGCTTTTCCTGTTTTGGTTTTAAATTGTCTAATACGAGCACCATTAGGCAAATAAAAACCTGCTGGCTGTTTTAACTTTTTGTTATAATCAGTAAAACCAGCAACAACCTCAGCTATATCCTCTCGGACTAGATTATAATCATCCTGATATTGTAACCATTTTACTTTAGACTTTTCCCTTAAAGTCGCATTTGCTAGACCACATACTACGGCAACCTCACTTAGCAAATTATCTGAACACGGTTCTAAAACCCCTTTTGTAGTATGTACTACACCCATAGAATTCTCTACACTTTGCATTTGAATTCCTGATTTTTGATAGTCTTTTTCTGTACGTCCTAAACATGGCAAAATTAAAGCCTCTTTTCCTGTGACTAAATGCGAACGATTAAGCTTAGTACTGACATGAACTGTTAAATTACAATTTGCCAAAGCTTGAGCTGAGTAAAATGTATCTGGAACTGCAGAAATAAAATTACCTCCCATACCAATAAACACTTTAGCCTTTTCTTGATACATAGCTTTTATAGCATCTATTACAGAATAACCGTGTTTATTAGTTGGTTTAAATCCATATTTAGCTTCTATTTTATCTAGGAATGCTTGAGGTGCAGATTCCCAAATACCTACAGTTCTATCGCCTTGTACATTAGAATGCCCTCGTACTGGGCAAGTCCCAGCACCTTCTTTACCTATACTACCTTTTAATAGCAATAAATTGACTAATTCGCGAATATTATCCACAGCATTTTCGTGCTGCGTTAAACCCATTGCCCAACAAATAATGATTTTATTATTATTCAGAATTAAGTCAAATACTTCATCAAAAATAGCTTTTGAAATACCTGAAGCTTCCAAACATTCATTAAAATCATACGTTTTTAAATCTGAAATAAAAGCGTCATAACCTTGAGTAAATTCATTTATAAATACTTTATCAAACACATTACCTTTTAGTTCTTCTTGCTCTAATAATTTTAATAATATCGCTTTAAAAAATGCTACATCTCCATTTATTGTAATTGGCACAAAAATATCAGCTATTTGAGTGCCTCCTGACATAAGTTTTACTGGACTTTGCGGATTAGTAAACTTTATCAATCCTGCTTCAGGTAATGGATTGATTGCTATTATTTTACCACCATTTTTTTTTGTTTTTTCTAGAGCTGTTAACATTCTTGGATGGTTTGTTCCTGGATTTTGCCCAACAACTATAACTACTTCAGCTTTATATAAATCATCTAAGGTTACAGATCCTTTACCAATTCCTAAGGTTTCAGATAAAGCACTTCCACTCGCTTCATGACACATGTTTGAACAATCTGGTAAATTTGATGTACCATATTCACGAACAAATAACTGATATAAAAAAGCAGCTTCATTGGTTGTTCTTCCTGAAGTATAAAAAACTGCTTCATCAGGATTTTTTAAAGCATTTAAATGTTCGCTAACTTTTTTAAAAGCAGCTTTCCAATCTATAGGTTGATAATGTGTTGCTCCTTCAGGAAGGAACATAGGTTCTGCTAATCGTCCGGACTTACCAATTTCAAAATCAGACCAACTCGACAATTCATCTACTGAATGTTTAGTAAAAAAGTCTTTACCAATAGTTTTGCTTTGCGCTTCTTCTGCAATAGCTTTAATACCATTTTCACAAAATTCACCTAGCGAAGAACGCTCATCATCTGGATCTGGCCACGCACAACCTGGGCAATCAAAACCACCTTTCTGGTTCATTTTTTTAGCTAGCTTAAACGCATCAGTAATTTTCATGTACTTTGACACTTGACCAATAGAGTTTTTAATAGCAGAAAACCCAACGCTATTTTTTGGACGTTGGGTAGTTTCTATTTTTAAAAATTCTTCTGGTGTTTTAGCCTTATTCTTTGGTGATAATGCCATTTAAAACGTATTAACCTATAATTTTTTCTTCAACATTAATGTACTTTGCGTATGGAAATTTAGTTAAACGATTTCCTGTAGCCTTATAAATGGCATTAGCAACCGCAGCACCTACTGGTGGTAACGTAGGTTCTCCAAGACCTGTTGGTGCAACATCACTTTCAATAAAATGCACATCTACTTTTGGAGTTTGCGCCATTCGTATCAATTGGTAACCATTAAAATTATTTACAGATGGCACACCATCTTTAAAACTAAAATCAGCATATAACGCATGACCAATACCATCTAAAACACCACCTTTAGCTTGATTCATAGCTCCCAGAGGATTTACGACAATACCACAATCTATAGCACAAGTTACTTTTTTAACCACAGGAAATCCATTTTCCATAATCACATCTGCAACCTCAGCAACATGTGTGTTATGGCAATAATACACAGATAAACCTTGATAAACATCATCTGCAGTTTTACCCCAATTAGAAACTTCTACCACCTTTTTTAACACCCCTTGCAAGCGTTCTGGACTGTACTCTATGTTTGCATCAGGATTCTTCTTTACATTATCTAATAAATCCATATGCAATTGCACACGATCTATACCCAACTCCTCAGCTAATTCATCAAAGAAGCTTTGTTCTGCACTCGCTAAAAAATTAGTATAGGGCGCTCTCCACGCTCCTACGCTTATATTACTTTTTAATCGTACACTATCTACTTGATAATTTTCAATAGCACCCGCAGGAAAGAAATTTGGAATTAACCCATACATATTGCCATTTATACAAGCTTCTTTTAAATGATAGCCTGTTAACTTACCATCTTTTATAGAAGCGGAAATTTTATATTTGCTTGCAGGCCTGTAAACACCTGTTGCCATATCATCTTCTCTTGTAGATACCATTTTTACGGGCTTTTTAATAGCATCTGAAATTTCGGCTGCCTCTAAAACATAATCATTATATAAACGTCTACCAAAACCGCCTCCCATTCTAGTAAGATCAACATGAATATCTTCTACAGGTCTCCCAAGCATACTGGCAACCGCACCTTCTGCAGCTTCAGGAGTTTGTGTTGGTCCAACCAAATGCACTTTATCTTCAGTAACATTCGCAAAGAAATTCATAGGTTCCATCGTATTATGCGGTAAAAACGTGGATTCATAAACACGTTCTAACACTTTATCAGCATTTGCAAATGCCTTTTTAACATTCCCGTCTTTACGTCGGGTTCTAAACTTTTTACCATGTAATAAACTTAACAGTTTTTCATCATGGTCTTCAGTACTTTCTAAATCGGAGTCTGTTTTCCACGTCGCTGTTATTTCTTTTTTACCTTTTATTACGTCCCAAGTTGTTTTTCCAATAACCACAACTTTGTCCGTTGTGCTCAATTTTACACTCCAATTAGGTTTACCTTCGCTTAGTAAAGTTCTTGCTTTTTCGCCTATAGTAATTACATCTATAACGCCAGGTAATTCCTTAGCTTTTGATGCATCATAAGATTCTAACATTTGTCCGAATGCAGGTGGTCTTAATACAGAAGCATACACCATACCTTCTTCTTTATAGTCTAACCCAAAGAGTGGTTTTCCTGTAATGATTTTATCCATATCTACATTACCTTTTCCCTTACCAATGATGGTAAAGTCATTTGGATCTTTTAAAGTCACTTCCTCTGGAACATCTAAAATAGCAGCTGCTTCCACAACATCACCATAACCTAAAGTATCTCCATTAGCATTATAAATAACAGCTTCTTTAGCACTACACGTCTTAGCGTCAACGCCCCAACGTGCAGCAGCAGCATTAATCAACATCTGTTTTGCCGTTGCACCTGTTTCTCTTAATGGTTGCCAACTTCTTCGAATGGACTGACTACCACCAGCCACTTGTCCACTAAAATTTTCAGTATCCAATGGTGCCTGTACCACATAAACGTCATCCCAAGCCACATCTAACTCTTCTGCAATTATCATAGGCATCGATGTTTTTACACCTTGTCCTATTTCTGGATTTACAGAATAGATGGTTACCTTACCTTCTGGAGATATTTTAATATAAGCATTAAAATCCTTGTAGTTAAGGCTACTTAAATCTACAGGCATTTTAACATCTGATTTACAGGCATTAAATAAATTAAACCCAATTAACATACCACCACTTGCAAGTGCTGATGTTTTTAAGAATGATCTTCTACTAAATGTATCTTTCATTTTGTCTTTTATAAATAGGTTAACTTAATTTTTCTGAAGCAACCTTAACTGCTTCCTCAATACTATTATAAGAGGCACATCTACAAATATTACCATTCATAGCATTTCGAATATCATTATTTGTGGGATTTGGATTTTCATTTAAGAACGCAGAAGCGGTCATAATCTGTCCAGATTGACAGTAGCCACATTGTGGCACATCAATTTCTTTCCAAGCTTGTTGTACAGGATGACTTCCATCTTCAGACAACCCTTCAATGGTAGTTATAGCAGCATCTTCTATCTGTGATACTTGTAGCAAACAACTTCTTGTGGCATTCCCATCTATGTGCACAGTGCAAGCTCCACATTGCCCAATACCACAACCAAATTTTGTCCCTACGAGGTTAATATGGTCTCGAAGCACCCACAATAGCGGCGTATCTGCATCTGTTTCAACAGTATGCGTTTTTCCATTGATTTTTAAGTTGAATGTTGGCATAGTCGTAATATTTATTCTGACAGTAAATTACAAAAAAATTAAAGTTATTTTTATCTATTAAATTCTTTTAACATTGTTTTAGGTATATAAATGATATTATAAAAGTTGAAAATATGAAAACTACCAAACGCATAGGGTTATTACTTGGACCAATTATATTTATAATAATTCGGTTGTTTTTTTATCCAGAAGGCTTATCTAATAATGCAAATGGTATTTTAGCTTCAACAGTTTGGATTGCTATTTGGTGGATTACTGAAGCTATTCCAATTGCTGCCACAGCACTATTACCTATTGTATTATTTCCACTTACAGGAAGTTTAGATATTGGTTCAACTACTGCATCTTTTGGTCATAAATTTGTGTTTTTATATCTAGGTGGATTTATTATTGCTATAGCTATTGAAAAATGGAATTTACATAAACGTATAGCGCTTAACATCATCAATATTATCGGGTCTAATATCCAGAAAATCATTCTAGGCTTTATGCTTGCTACGGCTTTTTTATCCATGTGGATTTCTAATACAGCAACTTCAGTTATGATGCTTCCAATAGGAATAGCCATCATCAAACAATTAAAAGATAACCCTAGAACGGACGAAAATGAAAACTTAATTTTTGGAAAAGCCTTAATGCTCGCCATAGCTTATAGTGCTTCTATTGGAGGTATTGCAACTTTAATTGGCACACCTCCAAATTTAGTTTTAGCAGGAATTGTTTCAGAAACTTATGGTTATGAAATTACATTCTCACAGTGGTTTATATTCGGATTTCCAATATCTATTATTCTACTTTTTATCTGTTGGAAGTATTTAACCAAGTTTGCATTTATATTTAAACAAAAAGAATTCCCAGGCGGTAAACAAGAGATTAAACGATTACTAACTACCTTAGGAAAAATGACCTATGAAGAAAAAATTATCGCCATCGTTTTTGCCTTAACTGCATTTTGTTGGATCACACGGTCTTTTTTACTAAAAAAAATATTACCACAAATCGACGATACCATTATAGCCATTTTCTTTGCTGTTATCTTATTTATTATTCCCTCAAAAACAAAACATAAAAAGATATTAACTTGGAATGACACTAAGAATTTACCTTGGGGCATTATCCTTTTATTCGGAGGTGGAATGGCTTTAGCTAAAGGTTTTGAAACTAGTGGACTAGCCTTATGGATTGGAAATCAAATGACATCCCTTGAGGGGATAAGCACTATAATACTAATCTTATTGATCATTAGCGCAGTAAATTTCCTCACAGAAATTACATCAAACCTTGCTACAACAGCGATGCTTTTACCTGTTCTTGCACCAATGGCACTAACCATAGATGTTCATCCTTTTGTTTTAATGGTTGCGGCTGCAGTTGCTGCTTCTTGTGCGTTTATGCTTCCTGTTGCTACGCCTCCTAATGCTGTTGTATTTGGTTCTGGTTATTTACGCATTCCCGATATGGTAAGTAAAGGGGTTGTTATGAATATTATTTCAATTATAATACTAACACTGTTTGTGTATTTTGTACTTCCTGAATTATGGAATATTGTTATTGAAGGCTTTCCTGAGAGTCTAAAAAACTAGGTGTTATCATTTACAAATTCTAGTGCGCGTTTCTCATTGAAATAAATATTCTTTGGTGCAATAAAACCTGCATGCCCACCATAATTAGGCATTTCTAGGAATACATACGGATTATTTTTTGCCTCTTTAACAGGATAACATTCTGGCGATAAAAAAGAATCATTCAATGCATTTATTATTAAAGTTGGTAATTTTATATTAGGCAGAAATTGTAAACTACTACATCTCATGTAATAATCTAATGCATCTTCAAAACCATGAGCCTTGGCTGTATAAACATTATCAAAATCTGTTAGTGTTTTTATAGAATTGAACGCATCTGTAGTTAAAGACTCAGGAAATTGCTTTTGCTTTATTTTTAATCTTTTGAGAAGATGTTTTAAAAATCTATCATGATATAATTTGTTTTTAAAAGTATGCAACTCTTTTGCAGAACCTGTTAAGTAACAAGGCACAGAAACAGCTATAGCTGCTTTAATTTGATAAGGAAAAATATCTTCCTCTCCCAAATATTTTAAAATAACATTTGCTCCAAGACTTATACCTTTTAAATAAATTTCAGAATATGTTTTATTAGAAATAATATGTTTTATTACTGCCTTTAAATCTTTTGTTTCTCCTGAATGATAGCTGTAATATTTCAAATTATCCTCACCACTGCACCCTCTAAAGTTTATACAAACCGCATCTATACCATTTTCATTGAATAATTTTGCTGTACCAGTTATATAAGGACGTTGCCCGTTACCTTCTAAACCATGCAATAATATCACAAGCTTATCAGATTTTACCTTAGAAAAACTCCAATCTAAATCTAAAAAATCACCATCATTTAAAGTGATGCGCTCTCGCTTTTGTTTTAAAGAAACACGCCGAATTAAACCAGAATACACTGTTGAAATAAATCCATTTTTTAAATAAAATGGCGGTTTATAAGTTGATTCTACTATTGGCATTTTGGTTATTGGTTATTGGTTTTTGGTTATTGGTAAATAAGTTTATTCCAATTCTAAAGATGAAAATTTAAAATCTTTTCCGTTGAATAAGCCTTTATCACTCAGTTTTAAAGATGGAATTACTAACAATGCCATAAACGAAAGTGTCATGTAAGGAGCATTTAGTGTACAACCTAAAGATTTAGCCATATTATCCAATTCAGCATATTGATGCCCAATAGTCTCAGCATTTTTATCACTCATGATTCCTGCTACTGGAAGCGGTATTATTTTTTCTTTTGAATCAGAAACAGCACAAATACCACCTTTATTTTCAATAACTAAATTAACCGCTTTACAAATGGCTTCATCTGACACTCCAACAGCAATGATATTATGAGAGTCGTGGCCTACAGATGATGCAATAGCACCTTCATTTAACCCAAAATTTTTAATAAATGCTACTGCGGGTTTTTGATTTTGATAACGGTTTACTACCGTCATTTTTAGAATATCATTACCTGTATTCGATACTAAATTACCATTTTTAATAGTAGCTTCAGCGATTAATTCATTGGTTACCAATTGCCCCTCTAAAGCTTCAATAACCCGTATTTGTTTTGAAGATGATTCAAATTTAAAATCTGAAACTGATTTAGGGTCGCAATTAAAATTATTTATATTTTCGAATTCGGCAGACTTAATTAATGATTTCCCAGTATCAAAAACCAATTCGCCATCAATGTAAGTTTGAAGCGTTTTGAAATCTTTTAAGTCCTCTACTATTATAACATCAGCAACATCTCCAACTTGCAATAGCCCAACATCTAAACTGTAGTGCTTTACTGGATTAACACAAGCCGCTTGCAATACTTTAAACACATCTATACCTTTTGAAACTGCTCTGGCACACAATTGATTGATATGTCCCACAATTAAATCATCTGGATGCTTATCATCACTACAAAACATAATACGTTCAAAATACTCTGGCAATAAATCGATTAAAGCTTCAAAATTTTTGGCAGCACTCCCCTCACGGATTAAAATTTTCATGCCTTTTTGAAGTTTCTCTAAGGCTTCATCGAAAGTAAAACACTCATGATCGGTTGAGATTCCAGCGCTTATATATTTTGAAATATCTGCACCTCTAACTCCTGGCGCATGACCATCAACAGGCTTATTAAAATATTTTGCCCATTCTATTTTTTTCAATACCTCCGCATCATCAAATAATACGCCTGGGTAATTCATCATTTCTGCGAGATACTTGATGTCTGGCTTTTTCAATAAGCTTTTAATTCCTTCAGAATCTATAGTTGCTCCTGCTGATTCAAAATTGGTTGCAGGTACACAAGATGGTGCTCCAAAATTGAATTTAAACGGTACTTGCTTTCCGTTTTCTATCATAAACTCCACACCTTTAACGCCTAAAACATTGGCAATTTCATGTGGATCAGACACTGTAGCAACAGTACCATGTTTTACAGCTATTTTGGCAAATTCTGATGGTACCAACATAGAACTTTCTATGTGAATATGTGCATCTATAAAACCGGGCAAGATATAATGGTTTACATCATGTTGCTTTTCTTCAATAGATACTATTTTGTTACCTTCAATGGTTATTTCACCCTTAAAAATTCGCTTTTGCTGTATATCTACAATGTTACCCTTTAGTTTCATGATTATACTATGCATAGAAGCTTTTGAAATAACGAATTTACGAGGTTATTTTATGTATAAAAAACAAAAAGAATCAAACTTTCGTTCAATTCTTTTTTTATTCTAGCTACAGTAAAATGAAATACTATTTCCAGGTTACAACATCCTCAAGAGGTCTTCTTGTTTTTGGATGTTCTGGAGCTGCTTTTCTATGCCCAAAAGCGACCATATAAGACAATCCGTACTTAGTAGTGTCTACTCCAAACTTTTCTTGCAACAAAGCTTCTGTTTTTTCTTGATGAAAACCTTCTATTGGGCAACTATCTATACCATGTAATGCCGCAGCTGTCATCATATTTGCTAAAGCGATATACGTTTGTTTTGATGCCCAATCAAATAGCTTTTTATCGGTATCTAAGTCGAAATCTGTTTCTTGAAAGTTTTTATAAAAACCAGAATACATTTCTATAACATCTTCTGGGAAGTATTTTACATCTTTCATTATGTGCATAATATAATCTGCATCCCATTTTGTCATTGGTGCTTTCATGCTTAAACCCAAAACAAAATGGCTTGCTGTATCTAACTTTACAGGTGCACCCCATGCTACTGGTTTAAGTAATTCGCGCAATTCTTGGTCTTGAACTACAATAAAATGCCAAGGCTCGAAACCAAAAGAACTTGGTGATAAATTGGCTGTTTTTAGAATGAAATCGATATCATCTTTTGATAGTTTTTTTGTAGCATCAAACTCTTTTGTAGCATGCCTGAAATTAAATGCATTTAGGATTTCTTCTTTAGAAATATTAGGTGTTTTCATATTTAAATTTTTAACTATACTTTTTATAGTTGCAAACTTAAGTATAGTATTTTACCTTTGCAATAACGGTCATAAATGATAGTTATAAAAAATTTAAGAACATGTATACTTTTAAAGGTAAAACATACCCGTGTTGTACTAGCTTAACCATGGGTATTATTGGTGGTAAGTGGAAAACAGTTATTTTATATCATCTTATTAACAATACGTTACGTTATAACGAATTGCGAAAAGAAATACCATCGGTAACAGAACGCACCTTGAGTTTGCAATTAAAAACTTTAGAACATGATGGTTTAATTGAGCGTAAAGTTTATACTTCTAAACCACCTTTAAAGGTTGAGTATACATTGACGGATTTTGGTAAAAGTGTTATACCATTAATTCAATCTATAATCGATTGGGGCGAGTACGTTATTGAAAAACATGTGGAAAAGTAGTGTTGCTATTATTATAGATTCTTGCTTTCGTAGTAAAGATAAAATTGTTTTAATTTAATTGCGATTCTTTCTAGCTAAAGCACTTCGACTACGCTCAGTGTGACAGTATTAATTCAATCAGTATGGGAGTATTACTTCAATTCGATTTTTAGTATCTGTTTTGTGTTTTTTGTAACTTTAAAACGTTCATCTGCTCTTTTGTTTATTACCCAAACAATAGCATTTCCTGAGCATAATAGCCATGTGTTTTCTTTATCTAATAACGACAGTTTCTCGTCTTTAAAATACTTGCTGAGCTTCTTTTTACCTGTCATACCTAAAGGATAAAAGACATCGCCTTCTTGTCGTTTTCTAAGTTGTAATGGAAACTTTAATGTATCCTTATCAACGTAAATTATATGTTGTTCAGATTTTGAAATAGCATCCGCTTCATCAAAAAATAGTGTACCAAATGGAGTTTCTTTTTTTGCTTCGTGTTCTGAAATACTAATTTCTTTTACTACAGCTTTACTCTTAAACGGACTTAGCAATAACTGATCTCTGTTTTTAATAAGCCGATGTGTGTTAGATAATACTTGCTTACCTGTTTCTGCATCCAATAAATCAACCATATCATTCCACTCGGTAAATCCAAAACTTTTAAAGACTTCAAACATGTAGGCCTTTGGATTATTTACCTTTTTGAATTCTGAAATTTTGAATGTTATAAAATGCTCGTTCATAGTTTCAATAGCACGTTTTAAAACGGCATTGGTGCTTTCCTCAACAATGTCTGCGGTATCGTTAAGATTACTTAATGTAGTCTGGAAACTTTGTAATAAACTAGGATTGATTTCTTTTAAAATGGGAACTACCTCGTGGCGTAATTTATTTCTTAAATACTTTACAGATTTGTTACTGCTGTCTTCTCGCCATTTGATGTTATTAGCGGTTGCAAATGCTTCAATTTGCTCGCTTGAAAATGGTAATAACGGCCGTACAAATTTGTCGTTAATTTCAGGGATTCCTGTTAAACCTTCTAAACCTGTACCGCGGGTAAAATTGATTAAAAACGTTTCTAAATTATCATCGGCATGGTGTGCTGTTAAAATATAATCGAACTGTAATTGTTTAGATAATTCTTCAAACCAATTGTAGCGTAATTCCCTTGCTGCCATTTGGATGGAGCGTTTGTTATCTTTAGCGTAAGCTTCGGTATCAAAACGTTGTGTAAAGACTTCTATATTTAAATCTTCGGCGAGGTTTACTACGAAATCTTCATCGGCATCACTTTCTTTTCCTCGGAGATTAAAATTGCAATGCGCTAGTCCAACATTTAAATTAGCGCTATCACATAAATGGGTTAGCACCACACTATCAATACCTCCAGAAATGGCGATTAAAAATTTTCTTTCTTTTAAGAAAGGGAACTTTTTATCAATATGTTTTTTGAAATCTTGTTGCATACATCAAAGTTATTGAAATTAATAAGATGTGCGCAATAATTTATAAGTGATTAAATACAAGAATATATTATTGAACTCTAAAAAAATAATGTCCGTCTATTCCAGTTCGGATAAATACGGTGTTACAACTTTCAAACCTTATTTCGTCGTTTAACGTGTTGTAAGCCTCAAATATTTGAGCGTTATTTTCGGTATTTAGGTTAAACGCATTACTATAGGCGCTTACCACACAATAATCACCAGGTGTGTTAACTGAAACGCCTAATCTGTATTGGTAAAACTGATTGTTATCAGTGAGTTCGGGTATATAACTAATAGATTCTACACATGCGTTAAAAGTGAACAGCTCTCCGATATCAAAATTTATAGTGGCGTCTGTAAACACCTCTGCATTAAGATCTGTTTGATTGTTAAGTTTTAAAATAAATAACCCGTCAATAAACAACTCACTATCGGTTACTAACTCTATATTTTCGGTTTCAGAACAATTATCTATAAGCATGGAAGAAGTTTGCGCATTTAACCAAATGGTTTCATTTGCAGCGTAAGTTGTTGCTGTATTTTCAATATTTACCGTGTAGGCTTCTGGAGGTTCAAATCCGCAATTTTCTTCTTGGTCTTCTTCACATAAAACGGCCATAAAAAGTGGTGCTATGGCAACAAATTTTAAATACTTTTTCATAGATAGGTTTTTTGTCAAGATACATTAATTTGCAAAAGGTTGCGTGAAATGAACTTTTTAATTCTCCAAAACCTCACGCATAGCTTTAGCCTTAACCAAACACTCTTCGTATTCTTTTAACGGGTCGCTTTTTGCTGTAATCGCACCACCAACAGAGTAAGACACGTACTTTTTTGTAGCGTTATACAAGATACTTCTTATAACCACATTAAAATCGAAATCGCCATGAGGTGAAAAATAACCAATACCCCCAGAATATATACCACGCTTGGTTTCTTCAAGGTTTTCAATAATTTGCATTGCAGAGATTTTTGGCGCTCCAGTCATGCTTCCCATTGGAAATGTACTTTTTATAATATCTACAGGATGCGTTTCTGGATTTACTTTAGAGGTTACTGTAGAAATCATTTGATGTACTTGATCAAATGTGTAAATCTTGCATAATTCTTCCACCTTTACACTGCCTTTTAGTGCGGTTTTGGAGAGGTCATTACGCACTAAATCGACAATCATAATATTTTCACTACGTTCTTTCTCGTCTTGCTCTAGAGCTGTTTTTAGCCTTTTATCTTCATCTTGATTATCAGAGCGTTTTGCTGTACCTTTTATAGGTTGAGAAATTATGGTTCCACCCTCTTTTTTAATATAGCGTTCTGGTGAAGCTCCTAAAATAAATTTATCTTCTAATTTAATAAAAGAAGCAAATGGTGGTTTTGATATTTTGTTGAGTTTCTGATACGTTTCTAAGGGGTTTATTTTTGTGTTTTCGGCATAAAACTCCTGACAAAAATTGGCTTCATAAATATTACCACGATGGATGTGTTCTAACATGGCATTCACTTTATCAAAATAGGCATCTTTATGAATGCGAAGCTTAATTTTTATATCTGAAAACACTTTACCTCTAGCAAGGTCTTTGGCTTGTCGTATATCAAACAAATCATCTTCAATATCATCGGCTACAACGTTTAAATATTGAATCTCAACCTGGTTGTTTTTAATTAGAAACACTTTTTTAGGTTGAAAAAAACATAAATCTGAGAACCCTAATCCATCAAAATTTTCCGATTTTAAGTGTTCTATATCATTCTTTAAATCGTATCCCAAATAACCAAAAATCCAGTCTTTCGTATAGCTTTGATATTCTTTAAGTTTCTCAAAACCTTGGTAGTAATCGGTTTTAATAGATGTAAAAGCATCTACCGCTAAAACGGCATCATAACTTGTAAATTTCTGCTCGTAATTATTGGAGTCTAACCAAACCACGTCATCAAATTGCTGTGCCCAAATTAGTAACAGATTTTTAAACTTGGTAACGTCTTTAAGTTTATGAATTTGTGTTGTTCTCAAATAAAATTATTATAAAGAATGCCTCATCTAAATTAATTTTTCTCATTTTCGGTTAAAGAAAAAAAGTTAAAACGAATTCTAAGCAAAGTTACTTAGAATACTTAAAAAATTAAGACTTTTGTACAAAATACCAATTAGTATGTTTTCAATACAAAACGATAAATTAAAAATAGCTGTACAAGATGTTGGTGCTGAGTTATGTAAAATTACTTCTGTAAAACATAATACCGATTTTATGTGGCATGCAGACCCAAATGTTTGGGGAAGTTTTGCTCCTAACCTCTTCCCCATTATTGGCGCTTTAAAAAATGATTCTTATACATTTGAAGGTAAAACATATACCCTTCCAAAACACGGGTTTGTTAGACACAACAAAGCTATAACGCTACATAAGCAAACCAAAAACAGTTTAATATTCAAACTAACATCAAACACAGATACTCTCAAGCACTATCCGTTTAAGTTTGAATTTTACATAAGCTATACTTTAAATAATAATGTACTTGAGGTAAAGCATACTATTAAAAATACAGATAATAAAACCATGTATTTCTCTGTTGGTGGGCACCCAGCGTTTAAATGTCCTGTGTTTGAAAACGAGAACTACGAAGACTATGTTTTAGAATTTGAAAAAGAAGAAAATTCTAAAAGGCATTTAATAAACATGGAAAATGGGCTCATATCTTCTAAAACAGAAGAGGTATTTAATAATCCTAAAAAAATTCTATTAACGCACAATCTTTTCAATACAGATGCATTGGTTTTTAAAGATACTAAGTCACGCAAAATAACATTAAAAAGTACTAAAAAAGGCGCCATTATTTCGGTTCATTTTAAAGGTTTTCCATATTTAGGCATTTGGGCAAAACCCAATGGTAATTTTGTTTGTATAGAACCTTGGTTAGGCGTTGCAGATAGCGAAACAACCAATCAAAAATTAGAAGATAAAGTAGGTATTTTAAGTTTAGCTTCCCATAAAACCTTCGAAGCTGCTTACAGTATAGAAATACACAATACGCATGTAGTCTAAACAGAATAATAAGCTTAACTTTGCTGGCTAAATAGCACTACTTTGACTTTTAATCTGTTAGTCGTTATTTTAAAAATAAGAACAGATTAAATTCACCATTAAAAAACTCAGATCATATCATAATATAGTATGGCTCATTTCAAGGATTTAAATTTAAACACACCGCTTTTTAATGCCCTAGACGATTTAGGCTACACCACGCCTACACCCATTCAAGAGCAAGCGTTTAATGTAGTAGCCTCTGGAAAAGATGTGGTTGGTATTGCACAAACAGGTACAGGAAAAACCTTTGCCTATATGTTGCCTATTCTTAAAAACTTAAAATATTCCACTCAAGATAATCCTCGGGTTTTGGTTTTAGTACCAACGCGTGAGTTGGTGGTACAGGTGGTAGATGAGATTGAAAAACTATCCAAATACATTAACAATCGTGTTTTGGGTGTTTATGGTGGCACAAATATAAATACACAAAAACAAGCCGTAGCGCAAGGTTTAGATATAATTGTAGCCACTCCAGGGCGTTTGTACGATTTGGCTGTAAGCCGAGTATTGCAACTAAAATCTATACAAAAACTGGTGATTGATGAAGTAGATATTATGCTCGATTTAGGTTTCAGGCACCAACTTATCAATATTTTTGATATCCTACCCCAACGCCGACAAAACATCATGTTTTCGGCAACCATGACGCAAGATGTCGATTTGCTAATTAACGATTTCTTTAAAAGTCCAGAGCGCGTTTCTATAGCCATATCTGGTACACCTTTAGATAATATCTCGCAACAGCGTTACCATGTGCCTAACTTTTACACCAAAGTAAATTTGCTGGTGCATTTATTAAATGACACCGAACAGTATAACAAAGTTTTAATTTTTGTGGCCTTCAAACGAATGGCAGACCGTTTGTTTAATAAGTTAGACGAATTCTTTAAAGAAGAACTCTGCGTGATCCACTCCAATAAGACCCAGAATTACAGATTGCGAAGTATCGAGCAATTTAGAACTGGCGAAAACCGTATTTTAATAGCCACCGATGTTATGGCGCGTGGTTTAGATATTGATAATGTATCGCACGTTATTAATTTCGATACACCAGATTTTCCAGAAAACTACATGCATCGTATTGGTAGAACAGGACGTGCCGAACGTAAAGGCGAAGCTTTAGTGTTTTCTACAGAAAAGGAACAAGAAGCCATTGCCAACATAGAAGGCTTAATGAAAATGACGATTCCTGTTTTAGAGCTTCCCGAAACCGTTGAAATTTCTACCGAACTTATAGAAGAAGAACGCCCACAAATAAAAGAGCGCAACAACCCGCATAAACGCAGAGACGAAGATGCGCCAGGGCCAGCCTTTCATGAGAAATCCGAGAAAAACTCTAAAGAAAACCTCGGTGGAAGCTATAAATTCAAAATAGCTGCCAAGTATAAAAAGCCTAAAACACGAGGCGATAAAAATTATAACAAACGGAATAAGAGAAAATAAGTCGCAGTCTCAATTTTTCAGTTGGGCGTTACCTATATCCTGAATTTAGTTCAGGACCTAGGTCGGGCTTTTTGCTATATCTTTTTAAAACGTCATTGTGAGGAGCGATCGACGTGGCAATCTGTTAAAATTCAGTTCTAAACCTAATTCATTACATCTAAAGCTTTAAAAAGGATGCCGCTTCAATCCCTAACGCACTTATCCGCTAAATTCAGTTTTAAATTATTTGGGTTTGGATATTTGCAAGTTTTTTGCATTGTTTACTCGAAACGCCACTAGTTGGAAACTAGCGGTAGCGTGAGGTTGGGCTTTTATTCATGCATTTCTATTTTGAATTATTGAATTCATGAACATAAATGTTTCGCTATATCTTTTTAAAACGTCATTGTGAGGAGCAAGCGACGTGGCAATCTGTTAAAATCCAGTTCTATACCTAATTCATTACATCTAAAGCTTTAAAAAGGATGCCGCTGCAATCCCTAACGCAAGTATCCGCCAAATTCAGTTTTAGATTATTTGGGGGTTGGGTGTTTGCGAGTTTTTTTGCATTGCTTACTCGAAACGCCACTAGTTATAAACTAGCGGTAGCTGAGGTCGGGCTTTTATTCATGCATTTCTATTTTGAATTATTGAATTCATGAACATAAATGTTTCGCTATATCTTTTTAAAACGTCATGGCAAGGAGCGAGCGACGTGGCAATCTGTTAAACCTAGTTCTAAACCTAATTCATTACATCTAAAGCTTTAAAAAGGATGCCGCTGCAATCCCTAACGCACTTATCCGCTAAATTCAGTTCTTATTAAGTATTTTTGTCATTCCTGCGCAGGCAGGAATCCATTTTCAAAGACAAGTGTAAATGCACAAAAACATACACCAATATTACCTATATATACTTTCCAACAAAAAGAACGGAACCTTATACATTGGTGTTACAAACGACTTAGAACGAAGAATGTTCGAACACAAAAACAAACTCGTTGAAGGTTTTACTTCAAAATACGGACTAGATAAACTTATGTATTTTGAAACTTACCAATATGTAAACGATGCCATAAAGCGTGAAAAAAATATGAAGAAATGGAAACGCCAATGGAAAATTAATTTAATTGAAGAAGATAATGCAAACTGGGAAGATTTATCTGCAGATTGGACGTATTTAATTGATTGATTTTATTCTGGATTCCTGCCTGCGCAGGAATGACAGAACTTCAGTTTAATCACTATATTTTTATGTTATACTTATTTACTATTTTTAATAAAACTTACAATATCTTCGATAAAACCTTTTGCTTTATTTATTTCAAGTATATAAGAACTGGGGTGACCACAATGATTTCTTGTATCTAAATTATTATCCATTTGAATTTTTTGGTGCTTTGAGAGTACCTTTAACTCTAAAGCAAGCTTTAGAAGATTCATCTCTTTAATCGTCTCAAAATCTGTTATTTTTGAAAATTTCTTAGTGAATTTCAATTTCATAGCTGCAGTATTTATTTCCTTAAAACCCAATTCTACACATCTATTTTGTAAGATTCTAATAAACGCTGACCATGAAAATACAATTCCAGCTTTTAATGCACCTATTCTAAAACATTGAATAGCCTCTAACAAATACTCTTGCTCATCTTTTTCCTTTAGCGTGAAAATTATTTTTTCAAGATCCTGCATTTCAGGCTCAATAATACTTGGCTTATTTACAAATTTATCTAACGGGGTAAAGTCTATTTTGATGTTCCCATGAAATATTTTAGTATACTTCTTAATACTATCAAAATGATAAATATCTAGTGATTCCAAAATAACTATCATTGGTATGCCTAAATTAAGCATATGTTTTATATAACTCCTTTTAAGAGCTTTAATAACAGACGCACTTGATATACCTGCTTCTTCAAAAGATTTTTTAATTACTTTTTCTGAACTTGCCCTACTATATCTTAATTTAGGCTTAGTAGATTCTATCAAATATTGCTTTGGCTTTTCTTTACAGCTTTTCCAATATTCATCAAGATAATCTACTATCTTTTTTGATATAAATACTTTTCGAATTGAGTCCGAATTATTTTTCCTAATACGAATATGGAATGGAGGTTTTTTTGTATTTAAATCGGATAATTCAATATTTAATAATTCACTTAAATCAAGACAACAAGCATAAACTAGCACGAAAATGACTCTATGCTTAGGGTTTCTAAAATTATCAATCATTAAAAAAATCTCTTCTTGACTTAATATATCAATATCTTTTATCGAAGCTTTTGGTAAGTTCTTCCTGTATATTACATAACTCTTTTTATGTATATGATTATAATAATACTCTGCAACTTGAATAAATTGAATTATTAGACTTCGTGAATCTTTTCGATTTATTAAGATTTTGATGTAATTGTTTAGTTCTAATTCAGATATATTTATTGGTTCTGTAGCTGGGTAATATTTTATCAAATCTATAAACCGTTTAGTATATAAATTTATGGTTCTATTATTTGAATATCTGATTTTAAGATATTTTTTTATTTCTAACTCAGCTTTTACTAAATCTACCACAGAATTTTGTTCTTTTAAATACATGTGTCTAATCCTTCAAAATTATTACTTTACTTACAAAATCTACAACAAACTTATAAACACTTGTAAACAAATGAAATCTGGATTCCTGCCTGCGCAGGAATGACAAAAAGGAATATTGCGTATTTTAAAGTTAATAATCTGTAAACCGTTATTTAATCAAAAAATTCCTCAATGTTTCTAGAATTAATATAATGAGTTCTGTCATTCCTGCGAAGGCAGGAATCCACAAATACAAAACTTAAACAAAAAAATCCCCTTTTCAAATACATGAAAAAGAGATTTTTTTAAGTTGCTTGGTTTCTTGATTGATGAAGAACCTTTACCCTACTAGCTTTTCTGTAATGCTTTTAAAATAATAATACCAATGCGTGGTAATATAAATGTTACGGCGCCAAAAACGGTTGTTAAAAAAGAAACTTTTAGTCCGCCAGCCATCATACCTTGGCTTACATCACCTATGGCTTCAATAGCATCAAACGCCGTAATCATGCCTATAATAGACCCTAGAAACCCAAATACCAAACCTAGAATACTGGCATCGGACGCTAAACTGGTCATTTTTTTAGATTTGGCTGCATCTTTTTTAAGGTTTATAAATCCCATAACTAGAAAAAATAAGGCTAATAATAGGCATATTAAAATAAGTGACATAAATACGGGGCCGCCTTCCATAAAACGGTCTGCAAAAACATTTAAAGAAATAACTGATGATACATTCATAATAATGGTTTTAATTAAACATGCTACAAACATAAAGGCTTAAGCTGTGGTAAAATTTAAAATGCGACGGATGACGAATTTAGCAATTAAAATAACATAACGTTAAATCCATTGTTAATCTGGTTATTCGTCTACAAAACAAAAAACCACAACAAATTTGTATTATTATTGTAATGATGTTTACATTACGCTTCATATTAAAAAAGATAGGACAGATTCTATTACACGTTATATTTTGGTATGGCGTGCTCTTGTTTTATACCTACTTTTTTGGTGTGGATAGTAGCGATTATAGCTATGTTAGAAACTTTTCATTTTTTTTAATGCCCATAACCATTGCTACAACTTATGTGTTTATTTATAAAATAATACTCGATTATTTAATCCCGAAACGCTACTTTTTATTTGGTCTCTACAGCCTCTACGTGTTTATAATTTCGGCATACCTTATTGTGATCTCTGTGTTTTATGGGCTTGTTTATCTTTCAAATTTCGAGCATACAAACATGGCACCCATTAGCAAAAGCTTACTATTTGTAGCTATTAGCGTGTATTTAGTGGTTATAATTGTTAGTGCGTTTAAGCTTTTAAAACTAAACTTAAAACATGCTGAAGACACCAAAAAACTGGAAACCAAAATTTTAGAAACCCAATTAAAACTAAAAGAACAAGAACTGAATTACTTAAAGATGCAGATTCATCCGCATTTTCTTTTTAATACATTAAACACCATGTATGGTTTTGCTTTAAAGAAAGCTGATGAAACACCAGAAATGATTTTAAAGCTTTCAAACTTGTTAGACTATTTATTATATCAGGTTGATAAACCTTTTGTGGCGTTGCAAGATGAAATTAATCATATTGATGATTATATTGAGTTGGAAAAAATGCGTTTTAATGATACGCTTCAAATTAATTTTGAAACCAAAAATATTTTAGAAGACGTAAAAATTCCTCCCATGCTCATGCTTCCATTTATTGAAAACAGCTTTAAACACGGGAGTTTAAAAAACGGGACACTTCATATTAACATTAAACTGTATTGTGAAGACAAAAACATATTTTTTGACATTGATAATACTACCAGCGATAATCTTACATCTAAAAATGGTATTGGTTTAGAAAATATAAAGAAGCGATTAAACCTATTATATAAAGATAAGCACCAACTTGATATTGAACATACAAATGGAATATTTAAAGTCCATTTAAAACTCATGACCAATTAATGCAAGAAAGCAAAAACATATCGTGTATAATTGTGGATGATGAGGCTATTGCAAGAGACGTTATTGCAACGCATTTGGCTAAAATACCGCATATAGAAATAGTTGCTAGGTGTAATAATGCCATTGAAGCTTTTAATGTGCTAAGAACCCACACCATCAATTTAATTTTTTTAGATATTAATATGCCCGAAATATCAGGTATATCCTTTGCTAAATCTATAAATAAGGATGTGAAAATTATTTTTACAACAGCTTATAGAGATTTTGCTGTTGAGGGTTTTGAACTGCAAGCTATAGATTATTTGATGAAACCTATTTCTTTTGAAAGGTTATTAAAAGCAGTAAATACTTATTATGATGTTTACGCATCAATCGAAACAACCACAGCCACAAAAGTTGACCCGAATGATTTTATGTTTGTTCGAGCCGATAGACGCATGATTAAAATAGATTTTGAATCTATAATCTACATTGAAAGTTACAGCGATTATATAAAAATTCATTTAGCCAATGAAACTATAGTGACTAGAGAAACAATAAGTGCCATTGAAGCAAAACTACCAAACAAACGTTTTTTACGAATTCATCGTTCTTATATCATTGCCTTAAAACACATTACGTCTTTTACCAACGAGGAAATAACAATTAATAATACCGCACTTACAATAAGTAGAAGTTATAAAAAAGGCGTTTTAGAAGTACTAGAAAAATTTTAGTGAAGATTAGTCCTTTTAAAATCTCTTGAAAAGCTAAAATAGATTCAAGAGATTTTTAATACTTATATGCCTTGATTAATTATACAATAAACGCTTGATAACACCAGACTTGGTTCTTAAAATATAAATACCTTTAGAGAACGCAGAAATGTCTACTTGATCTCCTGTTCCTTGTGATACCTCTACCCCTAATAAAGAGTAGACTTTCCAAGTTTTTGGAGTACTTAAATTAAACTTACCATTTTTACTAGGTATGGAGTATACTTTAAAATCTTCAGCACTCGTAACCTCGTCAATACTTAATGCACCTACTTTATTGATGGTTACATAATCGTAAGTAGGTCCTGCTCCACCCACAGGAATTTTTAATTCTAAAACCCATTTCCCTTCGGTTAAGGTAAATACGCTTGAAGTATAATCACCATATACTGTGGCACCGCTTCCATCTGTAATTTTTCTAATACCAGAAGTAGTAGAACCATTTGGCGCTGTAAAAAGGTTTGTTTTGGACGTTAATTGCTGATTTAAGATTGAGGCTTCAAAAGGTTTTGAGTTATTAGAGAGCGTTCTATAATTTACCAACATTTCGTAGTCTCCAGTTTCGGTAACATCTACGGTATACCTTGTGTATTCATTACCAACAACACTAGACACTACAAAACCCGTACCTCCTGTTGTGATATCTACATCTTCACCAGCACCAGTACGATATGCTCCACCCACGTTTCCTAGTGTAGAATCTGAAAAGGCAACACCGGCGCCTCCTGTATCGTAGTCTTCAAATTGAATTATTCCAGGTATGGTACGCGTTACATTATTATAAGGTCGTGATGGAAAATCGTTACTCGTAATATTTATAACTGTTTCGGCTGTTCTATTGTCTGTATGGGTTAGTACTAATTTTAGCTCGTAATCACCTGCTGCTATATTTTCTAGAGCAGTATCGTTTTGTCCATCAAAACCCCAAGTAAACGGTGCACTAGTGATACTTCGCACTAAAACATTATTGACAAATAAATCTACACTCGCAATTTCAGAGGCACTTAGTGCTATTGATGCTTCAACTTCTATATCTTCTCCTGGTAAAACATTATCAGCATTTCCTGGTGATAAAAATACAGGAGCTTGTAACGGTATCAGTAAATCAACATTAACCTTATCTAAATTAAGTACCCCATTTATTGCATTGATACGTAATGTATGTATGCCTTTAGTTAAAGGCACATTAAACCGTGTACTACTTTGAAAATCTAATGCACTTGCAGTTTGTGATAATGCAAAATCATTAAAAGCTACATCATTATCTATCTCTATGCCGATTATAGCATCAGCAACTTCTGAAGCATAAATAAATTCAAAATTATAGGTGTTTGTATTTAAAACATTTACTGTGTATTCTAACCAATCACCACTTTGCATATTATTTATATAGGTAATATCGTTATCCGTAGCAACACCAAGAGCTGTAGATGATGAAAAACTTTCGGCCTCAATAATTCCAGATATTGCTTGTGCATTCTCATTGAGATATATTCCAGAAATTTTACTTACCGATAATGGTGGTAAAATAATAGTGCCTGTACCCTGTTTTATTAATTGCAATTGATTTGAAAAATAATCTACTGGTGCTACAGGTCCTAAATTTTCAAACACCAATGCTTCATGATTAAAAGCGCCTGTATATTCAATATCATCAAACTTCAATTCGAATTCTACAGGTTTATCTGTTAAATTAACAGCCATTATTTTTGTTTCTCCATTTTTTGTAGTTGCCCTTGCATTTACTGCCTTTACAGAACCCCTTGGCACTGTTAAATCTGTAGAAGCTGTAACTGTACCAGATAACATTATAGCATCTCTGTATACATCTTGTATAATTTCATAAGTAGATAAATAGCCTCTTTTTTGTAATGGATATATAGGTTGTCTTTGTGGAGAAACAACCACCATAGCGTTTAAAATTCTATTAAAACTAAACCAGTTGGCTCTCTCATAGATATCTTGATTTTCTGCCATATACATATAAACATCTGCTAGTCCTAAACATGCGCCAGCATGAACGTCGCTACCTGCAGAAACCCCCCATTCAGTTAACCATACTGGCTTTCCAGGTGCAAAATTATCTCTCACCCAATTAACGTCTTCAGCTAATTCTAACTTAGCAGTTAATAATGCACTGTATGCACTATTACTTTCTCCAGGAATATCAGGATCAGCGCCTAAATACTTATGTACAGTAATGGCATCAAAATAATTGCCATCTCCTATAATTTCATTATTATAACCAGCTTGACTTCGTCTCCAACCTAAAGGAATAGATAATTTAATATCTGGAAATTCGGCCTTTAATGCTGTTGATACCTCAGTAGCTGCGGATAAATATAAAGCTGGTGTTGCAGTTCTATTAGCACGCTGGTTTTTCCAAAAATGCTCGTTTCCTAACTCAATAGCTTTTACTTCTAAACCTAAACCAATATCCTTTTGTGCTCTAGCAACACTACTAGCACCATCATCAAAATTAACACTGTAAGTCCACATCATGTCATAGCCTTGTCCACCAGTAACAGCTTTTCTATCTGTATTTAAAGACGCGATACCACCTATATGCCCTTTTATACTTCTAACATATACATCTAAAACATCTTGATGGCTTCCATTATCATAATCATCTTGTTGATAAGTATCATCTTGCCATTCATAAAAATTAGCCCAAACACCGTGTGGAAATCTTATAGTTACTGGGTTTACTAATTTTATAAAATCTTTTTGTAATTGCGTATTAAAACCTTCAATATTATAGCCTATAATTTTGTTATTAAAAGGCTCTGTATTGGTAGTTTCTACATTTAAGGATGCCGTTATAGTATTTGGCGTGTTAAATGGATATTGTTGAGCAAAAAGTTTTAATGAAAAACCGTTTAAGACGAGTAGTAATAATAAAATTTGTAACTTGGATACTTTCCTAAGTGTAATTGTTGTCATGCTTTCTCTTTTTCAATTTTTTAAAAAGTATGCATTCAATACTAAATGCACATTTTTCCGAAGATACTAAAGTAAAAGAGCCTTAGTGTCATGTAGTGTACTGATTTGCAATGTGAATTATACAAACTGCAGATTAAGTCGTTATGATCAATTAACGTAAGATATTAAATACTGATGTGCTACTTTTATCTAAAAATTTGTTTTTTTTCTTTTAGTTTACCATCAGCCCAAACTTTAATATCATCAAATTTACCCGTATCATCAAACGAACCAAAACCTAAGTATCCAGATTTAAAATGCGTATCTGTAGCTTTCATGATAGGTGTCGTCATGTCATCAAAATAAATTTCAATAAGCCCTTCTTCAACTTTTCTAACTACTCTAGCGGTATGCCAATCGTTTACCGCGCCCCAACTAGTACCCTTAGTTCTTTCTGAAGCTATACTTTTTCGAGGCTCATCATTAACTAAAAAAATAGAATTTGCGTGTGCATCTGCTTTTGTAGCGATGTGTGTGTAATAAAAATTGGAGGCGTTAGTAATACCAAACATTAAACATAAATCGCGATGCCCGTATTCTCTGCCGTTTTGGTTTAGTCGTATTTCATAAATAAAATCACCAAGAAGCACATTTTTAATTAAAGCTATATTAAATGGCGACCTTACTTCTGGTTTGTAATTGCTTTTTTCAACAAGCTCTAAACAGTTGCCGTTGCTTTCTTTTGAAATGCGCCACACTTTGCTATCTGTCATTTCAAAATCATGTATCGCTTCATTAGATTCAAAATCTTGACTGTAAACTAGTTTATAATCCTCTGGGATGTTTGCTTGAGCACATAGTTTTATACTTAAAGTAAAACATACAAAAAGAGCAAAAGAAATTTTCATGTAGTGAATATTTATTGATCTCTAAATTATCACTTTAAATTTTAATAAAAAAAATCCCTTTCCAAATTCATGAAAAGGGATGATAAGATGTAGAGAGCGTTTCGTTACCCAGAAAAGTAACCAACCAAATTTTAACCCTAACTTAAAGTTAATCCTGAATACTTACTTGACTCTCTACAATATCTTTAATAGGTATAATGACTTTACCTGTTTTTGTTTTTATAGTTACTGAAATACTATTAATAGCTTCTACCTCACCACGGATGTCATTGAACTCAATAACTTGCCCTATTTCGTAAAGTTTTCTGGCATAAAACGTATTTAGTATTTTTTCTACCGCTTTGCGTGCTCCAAAACCAAACGCTAATGCAAACGCTAAAAGAAATGCTGCCAGTATCATTTTAATATTACTGGTTATAATTTCAGTATTTATCTCTGCTTGATTAAGTGCCGTGATACTTATTAAAACCATTAGGATAATAAATACCAGTTGGCTTATTAATTTACCTCCAGATAAATCTATAGACTCGAATAAATTTTGCAAAGATTTTTTAACAAACGTTGCAAACAAAAGGCCTAATGTTATAATTACTAGAGCGGTAAACAGTTTTGGCAAATAGCCCATAAAACTCTTTAATCCCTCAGAAACCATTGTTAATTGTAAAATATCTGCTACAATAGTAATTAATACGATGTATAATAACCACTTAACTGTTTTAACTAAAATATTAACCAAATTAACATTTAGGGTTTTCCCTTCTGATAACTCTATTTCATTTAGCTTATCACCTAGTTTATTAACATTGGCTTTAGTAAGTACCTTTTTTAAAATACTTGTTATAATTTTTGTAACAATCAAGAATATAATTATTAGAGCAAGTACACCTAAAATTTTTGGTGCAGAGGCCGCAATATCTAGCCATATTTTTTCTAATGATTCTTTTATTTGGTCTAAAAAATTCATAATTATAGGGTTATTATTGGTTATGTATTTTTGTTATTATTATTTCTCTTACTAATTACCGTTTCTATAACATGACTAAAGTTATAAGAAAACAAAGCAGCTAAATCCATTATGAGTTTTGCCATAGCAATATCACTCATAACCTTCGACTTAAGTTCCTGAGGAACTTCTTTAAGTGGCTGGTTTATATGTTTAAATGGATTATCCATTAATTTGGGTTTTCGTTATAAACGGTTATTAATTTGTCTTTAGCGCGTTTAATTCGCATTTTCACCGCACTTTGTCCTATACCTAGAGCATCTTCTATTTCTTTAATCGTTAAGAAATCTTGGTATTTCATTAGCAAAATCATTTTCTCTTCTGGAGAAATGAGCTCTAATGCTACTTTTAATTTATCAACTTTCATGGTCAGGAGACTTTTATCGTCTTCCTCTTCTTCTGAAAGGTTTTCTATATCTTTATAATCAACCGACTGTTTCTCAAATTTCTTAGCCGTATTTCTAGTTACATAATTAACACAATGGTTATAAGTAAATGAATATAACCATGTTGAAAATTTCGATTTACCTTTAAAACTAGCTAGTTTAACAAAGAGTTTTAAAAATACATCTTGCGTTAAATCCTTAGCTTCATCTTCATCTTTCGCAAAACCATAACATTTATTATATACTAGACCCGCATACCTATCATACAAAGTCTCGAAAAGCAATGTGTCGTTTGTTTTGACGATTGCTTCTACCAGATCCTCATCAGATAGCTTATTAATATTGTTTAGGGTTTTCAAATTTAGCTTAACGCTATTTAGTTATTAATCTTTAAGACCCAATACTTTTTAAAAGGTCACAAGTTTTGCAAAAAAATAAAAAAAACATTTATTAATGCGCAAAACATAATAATATACTTACGCACATACTACGCAAATTCTTTGTTATATTGAAACAGTAAATTTAAGGTTTAAACTTTTGTTAATGGCTTTACTAAATAGGAAACTTATAATGGATATTCTTAAATTAGCAAAAATTTAAGTTTATGAAGTCTCTATACGTTTTCCTTATTGCTACTATATTTATTTTACCAACGAATAGTCATGCTAGTGATGATTTTTGGGGACAAACGGGACATCGTGTTGTTGGAAAAATAGCTGACATCTATTTAAAAGGAAAAGCCAAAAGAGAAGTAAGACGCTTATTAAAAAGAAAATCGCTTGCTTTTGTTTCAACATTTGCTGATGAGATAAAAGCAGATAAACGCTATAATAAATTTTACACTTGGCACTACATAAATATGCCTCTTGATTCTAATTACGAAGACTCTAAAAAAAATCCGAAAGGCGATTTAGTAACTGGAATAGCTTATTGCACAAAAATTATTAAAGACGATAAATCTACAGATGATGACAAATCATTTTACTTGAAGTTATTAATTCATCTTATTGGCGATTTGCATCAACCTATGCATATTGGTTTGGAAGAAGATAGAGGTGGAAACGATTTTAAAGTGCAATGGCATTATGAGGATTCCAACCTACATAGAGTTTGGGATAGTGGCATGATTGAAAAATATAATATGACTTATACTGAACTAACTGATAATGCAGATGTTTTAACCAAAGACCAAGTAAAGTCCATCCAAAAAGGATCAGTTATTGACTGGGTGAATGAAACCCATGAGTTAACAAAAAAAGTATATGCTTCTGCTGAACCTGATGAAAATTTAAGATATCGCTACTCTTACAATAACTTTAAAACCGTTAGGAGTCAATTACAAATTGCTGGAATTCGTTTAGCGCAATATTTAAATGATTTGTTTTAGTAGACTAATTTGATTTATATAAATCATATTTTGCTAATTCAATTTCTACTATAGACTTCCACTTTTTTTGAGTTTCAAATTTTTCACCGAATTGCGTTTGTATATCATAAAGACTTTGGCGCCCTTCCCATTCATTATGAATCTTATAGTAAATTTTTTCAGCCTCAGCGCCTTTTGAAGGCGTAATATTAGCATCAATAAAAGCCTTTCTTAGTTTTCTAGCATAAATTTCAGTAATATCAAAATGAATTTGCTCATGAGTTAAAACATAAGGTGTTTTTCCTTCTGGCCTAAACCAACTACTATTATTTACAAATACAGTTTTTACAAAAATCTTACCTTTTGAAAATAAATTTAAACCATTCGAGTAAAACCCAAAACCAGAGTTAGTAACAGCTAAAGCATTTGGATAATTTTCATCATCTGGAACTCCTTTAAAATCATCCCATGTTAATTTTCTATCAGATGACCATTCTATTTCTGTTTCATAATTTTTAGCATCATCAACTTTATAAATCTTAGCCCAAAGCCTATCACAACTACTCCAACTATCAGCTGGCTTATGTTTGGTTATTTTAACTAAATTGGCTCCTGCTTTTCTAGCCAAAACTTTTAAATGTTCAAGATTTTCATAATAAGAACAATTTTCTGAGAATCCATTATCTGTAGCTTTTAGTTCTCCTATTATATCGCCTTTTATAATTTGATCATCAACAATATCAAGTATAACCACTAATTCACTTTCTTCTAGTTCTGGTAGTTTTTTTATAACTGAACTCCGAAGTTTTGGAGAACATGAATTAAACGCTATAAAGATTAAAATTAATGCTAATCTCTTCATAGAAATACTTTTAAAAACAAAAAGCAATCAATAATTGATTGCTTTTTGTTCTAATTTTATTTTTCAATATACGATTTTAAATATGCAAAGCTCTATCCTCAGTAGCCGCTAAAGCTGCTTCTTTAATAGCCTCTGTAAATGTTGGATGTGCATGAGACATTCTTGAAACATCTTCAGCACTTGCACGATACTCCATTGCCACAACAGCTTCAGCTATCATATCTGCCGCACGAGCTCCAATCATGTGTACTCCTAAAATTTCATCTGTGGTTTTATCAGCTAAAATTTTCACAAAACCATCTAAATCCATACTGGCTCTACTTCTACCTAATGCACGCATTGGAAAAGAGCCTACCTTATAATCTACACCAGATTCCTTTAGTTCTTCTTCAGTTTTACCAACTGCAGCAACTTCTGGCCATGTGTAAACGACTCCAGGAATTAAGTTATAATCAATATGCGGTTTTTGTCCAGCAATAGTTTCAGCTACAAAAACACCTTCTTCTTCAGCTTTATGCGCTAACATTGCACCTTTTACAACATCTCCAATAGCATAAATATTGGATGCTGATGTTTGTAAATGCTCGTTTACTTCTACTCTACCTCTATCGTCTAGTTTTACGCCTGCAGCTTCAGTATTTAATCCATCTGTATAAGGACGACGTCCTACAGATACTAAACAATAATCGCCTTTAAATTCAACTTCTTCACCTTTCTTATTATCTGCTTTCACGATAACTTCGTCTCCTTTTCGGGTAACTGACTTTACTTTGTGAGATACTTGCATTTTGAATTTCGCTTTCTTGAAAACTTTATTCAATTCTTTAGATAATCCTGCATCCATGGTTGGAATAATTCTATCCATATATTCCACAACAGTTACTTCTGATCCTAATCGTCTGTATACCTGTCCTAATTCTAAACCAATAACACCACCACCAATAACAATCATGTGTTTTGGGATTTCTTTAAGCTTTAGGGCTTCAGTAGATGTAATGATGCGCTCTTTATCAAGCTCAATAAATGGTAAGTTTGAAGGTTTACTACCCGTAGCTATAATTGTGTTTTTAGCTTCAATTTCTGTATTTTCCTCACCAGAAATGGTAATATGAGTCGCATCTTTAAAGCTTCCTAAACCTTGGTATACATCAATTTTATTCTTTTTCATTAAAAAATCAATTCCTCCTGTAGTTTGGTCTACAACGGCTTGTTTACGCGCAATCATCTTCTCTAAATTCACTTTTACTTCACCTGGTACTTCAATACCATGTTCCTCAAAATGCTTTACCGCATCATCATAGTGATGAGATGAATCTAAAAGTGCCTTACTTGGAATACAACCAACATTTAAACAGGTACCACCAAGTGTTGCATATTTTTCTATAATGGCAGTTTTCATGCCTAATTGTGCGCAACGAATGGCTGCCACATAACCTCCAGGACCAGAACCAATAACGGCTACATCGTATGAATTCATATAATTATTTATGTAATATTAAAAAAAAGATGCTTTGACTGCGCTAAGCATAACAAAGCAAAACTAAAATCAAAAATACGAATTTAGATTCAAGGGCTTTAAAGGATTAAGAGTTTTTTAAACAATTTAATGATGTTTATGAATATCATTTAAAATCCACTCCAATTCAGTATCAATATTTGATTTTCTATCCTTTAAATTTGGTAAAATCTCAACATCTGGCTTAATACCATAACCATCAGGTGTTTGTTTTTGAGGTGCTTCAATTTGCATAAGCCCCATCCTAACTTTTACTTTAGAAGTTGGAAGTTGATACGTTTTGTAAATCCCTGCTACCGTACCGTTATAAGCACCACCAGTTTCTTCTCCAACAAAAACAGCACGCTTGTTTGCTTTTAAATGTGTGGATATAAGTGATGATGCTGAAAAAGAATTACCATTAATTAGCACATATAACTTACCTTGATAACTAAGTGGATTAGGCGATTTTATTTTAGTGTGTTTATTGAAGTTATAGTATAGTTTACCATCTCGCTTTTTTATTTTTAAAAGATTGTGCACCGCAACTACCGGATAAAACATAGATCCCATAACTTTTAAACTATTAGGCGTTGTATTACTCATAAACGATTTTAAAAATGGAGTTTTACTTTTAACTTCACTTTCCGTAATAAACTGATAATCTTTATTGGCTAAATAGGAATATAAATAATCGATTTCTGCTATTCGCCCACCACCGTTATCTCGTAAATCTAAAATCATATACTTAGTTTTAGCAGAATCTAATTTTACAAAACTTTCTTTATAAAACTTTTTATACGGTCCATTGGTAAAGCTTCTTAACTTCATGTAAGCTACAGTGGTATCTTTTCCAATAAAATTAAAATTTCGGGTGTATTTGTTTTTCTTTCCTAAATACCCATATTTTCTATTGGTTTTTTTTCGCTTTCGCTTTGCAATTTTAATGACTTGCTTTTGCTCTTTAGTTAAAATTAATGGCTTTACCCCCTTAATTAAAGTAGAGTCTTTGGCTTTTATACGGTCTTGAGGCTTGCGCTTATTATTGTCCTTAGAAATTCTTCTGAACATTTTATTAAATACAGAGTCTTTAGATTTAAACGTGATTTTCAAACTGTCTTGAAAACCTTTATCCTTATAGTAAAATACCGAAAACCCTTTGGAAATATATCTATCGTGAAGCGTTTTATTGTAACCATCAGAAGCAAAACGAGTTTTATAAACCTCAACCAATTTAGAAGCAGATTCATTATTTATACTCAAAATTTCATTATCAACTAAGGTAGAGTCCTTTCCAAAGTAATCTTTAACCCATAGTTTCCCTTCTAAATATGCCACTTCTAAATCATAAAACTCAAACTTATTCTTTTTAAGTAATTTTCTTTCCTTTCTTGTAAACCACTTACTTACAGATCCAACAGCAACATGCCCTTGCCTTACCTCGGCAACCACAGGAGCCAACTTTTTATAAAATGTTCTTGAATCAATCGGCGTGTTTATACTGTTCTTAAGGCTATCAAATTTAAAGTCTAAAACTTCCTTAGAAGTATACTGATATAATTTTGGATGGTGCCGTTTTAATTGACCATACAATTTATCAACATCTTCGTGTAAATCTGCAACAGCATGCAACTTAGTAATATGTTCATTATGCTTTTTAACACTTTTACATGAAACCAAAATTAAAAACAATAAAACTGATAAAAGAAGTCGCTTCATGTAAGCTAAAATACTAGTATTAAAGAAATCTAAAAACGGATTAATGTTTCTTTAACTTTTTAAAAAAATCAAATGAAATTCTGTAGTTTTGCCCTTCATGCAAAAAAACATCAACATACAGAACAAAAAGGCTCGATTTCAATATGAGATTTTAGATAAATACACTGCTGGTATTGTGTTAACAGGTACCGAAATAAAATCTATTAGAAGCAGCAAAGCTTCTATTGCTGAAAGTTTTTGTGAGTTTAGTGAAAATGGTGAACTGTTTGTTGTAAACATGACTATCCAAGAGTATGCTTTTGGCAACTATTACAACCACAAACCGAAAGCCACTAGAAAACTACTATTAAACAAAAGAGAACTTAAAAAATTAAATAAAGAAGTCCAAAATACTGGGCTCACTATTATTCCGTTACGTTTATTTATTAACGATAAAGGCTATGCCAAATTAGAGATTGCTTTAGCAAAAGGTAAAAAGCTTTATGACAAACGTGAAACCATAAAAGATAGAGACAACAAACGTGACCTGGACAGAATTAAAAAAAACTACAAATAAATTAAGGGTTTCTTAACGCTCCAGATTATTTATATTTTCTAATTTACGGTTTTTAAAATCATTACAATGAAAAACTTATTTTCTTTTCTATTGATTGGAATGTTATGTCTTAATATTCAGGCACAAAAAAAAACTAAAAACGAAGAAAAAGAAACTGTTGAATTTAAAATTGATAGTTCATCCGTTTTAACTTTAAACAGCACTATTAAATCTCTTTATAATGTTATTTCTGGTGAAAAAGGCAAAGAAAGAAACTGGAAACAGTTTAAGTTTCTTTTTAAGCCTGACGCCAAATTAATTCCATCAGGTAAAGATAAATCGGGAACTTACAGAGTTCGTTATATGTCTCCAAATGATTATATAAAAGGATCGGGAAAATGGTTGGTTGAAAATGGTTTTTTTGAAAAGGAAATACACAGAGAAGTAAATTCCTTCGGGAATATTACACAAGTATTTAGTACTTACGAAGCTTTTTACAGCGAAAATGATGAAAAACCTTTTATGAGAGGCATTAATAGTATTCAATTATTAAATGACGGTGAGCGCTGGTGGGTTATTAATATTTATTGGACCCAAGAATCTGAGGAAAACCCCATTCCAAAAAAATATTTACCTTAACAATAACTCTTCAACTATCTAAATTCAATCCATTATGTTAAACAAACAATACATATTACCCTTAGTTTTAATTGCATTTATCTTTAAAATCAATGCACAGGATACAGCAAAACCAATCTTTAAAGATGGTGAAGCTCAAATTGTTGAAGCTTTTAACACTCCCGAAAAATGGATAAGGCATGACTTGTTTGTGGAAACTGAATTTGATACGGATGGTGATGGGAAATTAGACCGCATGCACGTATCTGTAACCAGACCTTTCCAAACAGACAAAGGGTTAAAACTTCCGGTTATTTATGTTTCAAGCCCTTATTTTGCTGGTGTTGCTCCAGATGTTGAAGGTTTATTTTGGGATGTAAAACATGAATTAGGAGCAACTGCAAAAGACCGTGTTCACCCTGAAGTAACGCGTTTAGGGAAGCGACCAATCATATCTAACTCTCACTTAAAAAAATGGATTCCACGTGGTTATATCGTGGTACATTCCTCTTCCCCTGGAACAGGATTATCTCAAGGTTCACCTACTGTTGGAGACGATAATGAATCATTAGCCCCAAAAGCAGTTATTGATTGGTTGTGCGGAAGAGCAAAAGGCTATACAGAACCTTACGGAAATGAGATTGTAAAAGCTTTTTGGAGTACCGGAAAAGTGGGCATGACGGGAACATCATATAATGGAACCATTCCGCTTGCAGCTGCAACTACTGGTGTTGATGGATTAGAAGCCATAATACCAATTGCACCAAATACATCCTATTACCATTATTATCGCTCTAATGGATTGGTACGTTCTCCTGGTGGGTATTTAGGTGAAGATATTGATGTTTTGTATGATTTTATCCATAGTGGTGGCGAAGAACCTCTTATTCCCAACAATAAAAAGGTAAATGACTCGGATATACCAAAAGTATTCAAATCTAAAAGAGACTACAGTAATGCCATGGTGCGTGATACTGAAATGAAAAATGGTATGGATAGAGAAACTGGTGATTATAATGATTTTTGGGCAGGACGCGATTATTTAAATGATATGGCACCTATGAAAGCTGCTTTATTGATGTCTCACGGTTTTAATGATTGGAATGTGATGCCAGAACACAGTTACCGTATCTATAAAAAAGCTAAAGAAATGGGCATTCCTTCTCAAATTTATTACCACCAATTTGGACATGGTGGTCCACCTCCAGTAAGTATGATGAATAAATGGTTTACTCGTTTTTTACATGGTATTGAAAATGGTGTTGAAAATGAACCTAATAAAGCTTGGATTGTTCGTGAAGATGATAAAATGGAAAATCCAACAGCTTATAAAGATTATCCAAATCCAGATGCTTCTAATATTACTTTACACCTTACTTCGGGGGCTCCTAAAAGCGGTGGATTAACATCACAAAAAACATCAAAACAGGGTAAAGAAACTTTAGTGGACAACTATTCGTTTTCGGGAAAAGCTTTAGCTCAAGCTGAAATTACCAAGCATCGATTACTATATATAACACCAAAACTTAAAAAAGATATTCATATTTCTGGTGTACCACAAATCACTGTAAAATTGGCAAGTAATAAACCTGCCGCAAATTTATCAGTATGGTTAGTATCACTGCCATGGAACGATAGTAGAAGAGCAAAAACTACAGATAATATTATTACACGTGGTTGGGCAGACCCTCAGAATCATAAATCTTTAACTGAAAGTGAACCTCTAGTTCCTGGTGAATTTTACAACGTTACTTTCGATTTGCAACCTGATGATCAAGTTATTAAAGCAGGACAACAAATTGGTTTAATGATTTTTTCTAGTGATAAAGAATATACATTACACCCTAGCCCTGGAGCAGAACTTACTATAGATTTAGATGGAACAGTTTTAGACTTACCAGTTGTTGGTGGCTCAAATAGTTTTAACGACGCATTTAAAGACTAAATATTAAATTGAACGCACGACGAAATAAACGTGAAGCTTATTGGTCTAAAAGATACAAAGACAACCTAACTGGTTGGGATATTGGAGAACCATCAACACCAATTAAAACGTACATAGACCAGTTAAAAAATAAAGATTTAAAAATCTTAATACCTGGTGCTGGAAATTCTTATGAGGCAGAATATTTATTCAATAAGGGATTTAAAAATGTATTTGTTTTAGACATTTCAAAAGAACCGTTGAAGGCATTTCAATCTAGAGTCCCTCTTTTTCCTAAAAATCAGATTATTCATGATGACTTCTTTACTCATAAAAACCAATATGATTTGATTATTGAACAAACGTTTTTCTGCTCTTTTCCTCCTAGCAAAAATAACAGGGAAGCTTATGCCAATAAAATGTTCGAGCTATTAAAAAAAGATGGTAAGTTAGTAGGCTTATGGTTTAATTTCCCATTGTCAAGAGATGTGGAAAAACGTCCTTTTGGTGGCTCCAAAAAAGAATATCTGGGGTATTTCTCTCACTTATTTCAAGTTAAAACGTTTGAAGTGAGTTATAATTCGATTCCGTCTAGACAAGACAAAGAGTTATTTGGAGTTTTTAGAAAAAAATCTAACTAGTTTTTATCCTCTAATAAAGGTACAAATCTAAATTCACCAAACTCTTCTTGTTCAAATTCTTTTGGCCCTTTTCGAGTATACATCGTCATAATTTGAACATCGTCACCCACAGGTATTACTAGTCTTCCTCCTATTTTTAATTGACTTAATAAAGGTTTAGGCACAAAAGGCGCTCCTGCAGTAACAATAACCCCATCAAAAGGTGCCTCTCCCTCTAATCCAATATATCCATCACCAAAAATGAGTTTTTTAGCGCGGTACCCTAGTTTCGGTAAAAATTTACTCGTTTTTTTAAATAATTCGTTTTGCCGCTCAATACTATAAACTCTTGCTCCCAGCTCACATAAAACAGCTGTTTGATAACCACTTCCTGTACCTATTTCAAGGATTTTATCTCCAGGTTTTATTTGCAATAATTCAGATTGAAATGCTACCGTATAAGGCTGAGAAATGGTTTGGTCTGCAGCAATAGGAAAGGCTTTATCTTGGTATGCATGATCTAAAAAACTAGAATCCATAAACAAGTGCCTAGGTATATTACCAATAGCTTTTAAAACATTTGAATTGGTTATTCCTTTGTTTTTTAATATGTTAACGAGTTGCTGCCTTAGTCCTTGATGCTTAAAAGTATCTTTCAATTCTGGTGGTGTTTAGTTGCTAAAATTAGTCAAAGATTTTTAAGCTAGAAAGCTATTTATTCAGATTTTATTTTTCGTCATTTTAGCTCAAAAACTTTTAGATTATTTACTTAACTTGATACTTTAAATAATTATTTTTGTTGAAAACGTAAAGAATATGCTAAAAGCTGGAGTTCTTGGTGCTGGTCACCTAGGTAAAATTCATTTAAGACTTCTTAAACAATCTGAAAAATATGAGCTTGTTGGGTTTTATGATGCCGATGAAGAAAATGGTAAAAAAGTAGAAGCTGAATTTGGTTATAAATTTTTCAACTCGATTGATGCTTTAATTGATGCTGTAGACATGGTTGATATTGTAACGCCTACACTATCACACTATGATTGTGCTAAACAAGCCATTGCTAGAGGCAAACATATTTTTATAGAAAAACCAATTACCAACACGGTTGAAGAAGCAGAACATATTAGACAACTTTTAGCTGAAAACAATTTACGAGGACAAGTTGGTCATGTAGAGCGATTTAACCCTGCCTATCTTGCTGTTAAGGATGAAATTAACTCACCTATGTTTATTGAAACACATCGTTTAGCAGAATTTAACCCCAGAGGTACTGATGTACCCGTGGTACTAGATTTAATGATTCATGACATTGATATCATTTTAAGTGTTGTAAAATCTAAAGTGAAAAAAGTTTCAGCTAGTGGTGTTGCTGTAATTAGTGACACACCCGATATTGCTAATGCACGTTTAGAGTTTGAAAATGGTTGTGTAGCTAACTTAACAGCTAGTAGAATTTCTTTAAAGAAAATGCGTAAAGCACGCTTTTTTCAAAAAGATGCCTATATCTCAGTTGATTTTTTAACAAAAAAATGTGAGGTTGTTAAAATGAAAGACGCGCCTGAAAACCCTGGAGATTTTGATATGATTCTCCAAAATGCTGAGGGTGTTAAAAAGCAAATATATTTTGATAATCCATCTGTACCAGATAATAATTCCATTTTAGATGAATTAGAAACTTTTGCAGATGCTATAAATAATAACACGACGCCTATTGTAACGCTACATGACGGAACAGAAGCCTTACGAGTTGCTACGCAAATTATAAATAGTTTTTAAATGAAAAACGTTGCAGTAATTGGAGCAGGTACTATGGGAAATGGTATTGCTCACACTTTCGCTCAAAGCGGCTTTAAAGTTCAGTTAATTGATGTTAGTGAAGACGCTCTAAAAAAAGGTATACAAACCATAGCTAAGAATTTAGATAGAATGGTTTCCAAAGAAAAAATTACTGAGCAACAGAAAACCGAGATTTTAAATAATATAACCCCTTACACCAATATTAAAGATGGTGTTGATTCTGCTACTCTAGTTGTTGAAGCTGCTACAGAAAATTTAGAACTAAAACTCAATATTTTTAAAACGCTAGATAAGGCGTGTTCAGAATCAGTAATTTTAGCTACTAATACATCTTCTATTTCCATAACCCAAATTGCAGCTGCTACATCAAGACCAGAGCGCGTTATTGGAATGCACTTTATGAACCCTGTACCCATAATGAAATTGGTAGAAATTATTAGAGGTTACAACACTAGTGATGATGTCTCTAATACCATCATGGAACTTTCTAAAAGCTTAGGAAAAATTCCTGTTGAAGTAAATGATTATCCTGGTTTTGTAGCAAATCGTATTTTAATGCCTATGCTCAACGAATCTATTGAAACGCTTTACAATGGTGTGGCTGGTGTTGAAGAGATTGATACCGTTATGAAGTTAGGTATGGCACACCCAATGGGGCCTCTACAACTTGCTGATTTTATAGGTTTAGATGTATGCTTATCTATTTTAAATGTGATGTATGATGGTTTTAAAAACCCAAAATATGCACCATGTCCGCTCTTAGTTAATATGGTAAGAGCTGGTAAATTGGGTATAAAGTCTGGTGAAGGATTCTACGATTATGCTGAAAGTAGAAAAGCGGAGAAAGTTTCAACTCAATTTTTAAAGTAAACAGTCTCAGTCGCCGTTATCAGTACTGACACTGAATACTGCGATTGCTATCTTAAAATTATGGCAAAAATAATTCCATTTAAAGCGGTGCGACCAACCCGAGCTATTGTAGGTTTGGTAGCAGCAAGACCTTATCAAAGTTACACGGTTGAGGAGCGCGAATCAAGAATGGATTATAATCCTTACAGTTTTCTTCATATCGTAAATCCAGGATATAAATATCATCAAACTATTCATGGTGAAGCCCGATATAAACTTGTTCGAAATAGATACTTAGAGTTTAAAGAGGATGGCATTTTTATTCAAGATGAAAAGCCTTCGTTGTATGTTTACAAGATAGTTGATAGACACGGACAAAAATTTAACGGTATTATTGCAGCTACCAGTGCTAAAGATTATGATAATAATGTTATAAAAAAACATGAAGATACTATTGCTAAACGTGAGCAAACCTTTAAAAGCTATTTAAAAACCGTTGGGTTTAATGCAGAACCTGTACTTCTCACCTATCCTGATAATAAAGTAATTTCATCTATAATAGAGCAAACTCAAAAAAATCATGCAGAATTTGAGTTTACCATGACCTACAGAGACACCCATTATTTATGGAAAATAGAAGATGAAGAAGCTATTAATCAAATTCAGAACGAGTTTGAGAAAATGAAGACTATATACATTGCAGATGGACATCACAGATCATCGTCATCTTATCTGTTATATAAAGATGAAAAAGATAAAAACCCAAATCATAATGGTACAGAATCCTATAACTTTTTCATGTCTTATCTAATTCCAGAATCAGATTTGGTAATCCATGAGTTTAATAGACTTGTAAAAGACTTAAATGGATTAACAAAAGAAGCATTTTTAATTCGTTTAGATTCTGCTTACCGAATAGAGAACAGAGGTAACATTCCCTATACCCCATCAAAACCTCATCATTTTAGTATGTATTTGGATGGTGATTTTTATTCTTTATACCTCAGAAAAGCACGATATAAAGTTAATACGGCTTTGGATGAACTTGATGCAGAATTATTATACAAAACCATACTACAGCCTATATTGGGTATAAACGATTTAAGAAACGATAATCGCATAGAATATGTGAATGGGAAACACGATATAATTACTATAAAAAGCAGCGTAGATAGTGGCGAATTTAAAATTGGGTTTGGCATGTGTCCTGCTACTATCAAACAAATAAAAAACATAGCAAATGAAGGTTTAACTATGCCTCCAAAAAGCACTTATATTTTACCTAAATTAAGAAGTGGCATAATCATTTATGAGTTTTGATATTTATAGCTTTTCTATACTTATTTAATATCTCATTAAAACATTTTAAATAAAACAATGTCTATTAAAAATAATTTAAAAAACATAAAATCCGTTCTACCAGAGCATGTTACGCTTGTAGCAGTATCAAAAACCAAACCTGTAAATGATCTCATAGAAGCATATAATGCTGGTCAGCGTATTTTTGGCGAAAATAAAATCCAAGAAATGGCAGAGAAATATGAGGAAATGCCTAAAGATATTGAATGGCATATGATTGGGCATGTACAACGTAACAAAGTCAAATACATGGCGGGTTTTGTCTCTTTAATTCATGGTGTAGATAATTTTAAATTACTCAAGGAAATAAATAAGCAGGCTAAAAAGATTGAAAGAGTCATTAATTGTTTATTTCAAATAAAAATAGCTTCAGAAGATTCTAAATTTGGTATGACTCCAGAAGACGCTTCAAACATTATTCAATCTAAAGATTTTGCAGAACTAGAAAACATCAAAATCACTGGTGTTATGGGAATGGCAACATTTACTGACAATCAAAGTCAAATAGAAAATGAATTCAAGCAATTAAAATCTACTTTTGAAACATTAAAAGTACTTAATACTAACAATTGTAAACTAGAAACTATTAGTATGGGTATGAGTAGCGATTATCCATTAGCAATTGACTGCGGAAGCACCATGATTCGAGTTGGAAGTAGTATATTTGGACATAGAAGTTATAAAAACTAAGCTTTTAAACAATAAAATAACAACTTCCTATTTACGCAATTTTAGACATAGAAACTACCGGTGGAAAGTACAACGAAGAAGGCATAACAGAAATTGCTATTTACAAGTATGATGGGCATGAGGTAATAGATCAATTTATAAGTCTCGTAAATCCTGAACGTGAGATACAACCTTTTGTGGTTAATTTAACTGGTATAAATAGTAACATGCTTCGCAATGCCCCAAAATTCTATGAAGTTGCAAAACGTATTATAGAAATTACTGAAGATTGCATTTTAGTAGCTCACAATGCGCAATTTGATCACCGTATTTTATGCACTGAGTTCAGACGACTTGGTTATGAATATGAAAGAAAATCGCTTTGTACCGTAGAGCTTTCCAAAGATTTAATTCCTGGGCAAGCATCTTATAGCTTAGGTAAATTAGTTCGATCACTCGGAATCCCTGTAACTGACAGACACCGTGCATCTGGAGATGCATTGGCAACAGTCAAGTTATTTAAGATGTTATTAGATAAAGACACCACAAAAAGTATTATTCAAAATTCCATTAGGCTAAACCCCAAACGCCAAATAGAACCAAGACATTTAGATATTATTGATGCTTTACCTGCTATTACAGGTGTTTACTATATCCACAAAGAGAACGGAGATATTATTTACATTGGTAAAAGCAAAAACATAAAAAAACGTATTAATCAACATTTTACAGGTACTAACCATAAATCTAAAAAAATACAAGCCCAAGTAACCACTGTAACTTATGAAGCTACTGGAAGTGAACTTGTTGCGCTTTTAAAAGAAAGTGAGGAAATAAAAAAAGTAAAACCTATACATAACAGAGCATTACGTCGTTCTATTTTTACACACGCTTTGTATAGTTTTAAAGACGAAAACAACTATATAAACTTAAAAATTGATGTCGCAGATGGTCGTAAAAAGCCCATTACTACCTTTAGTAATCGCCAAAGCGGAAAGAGTTTTATAACTAAAGCTGTTGAAGATTATAATTTATGCCAAAAACTTACTGGTCTTTATAAAACAAAAACTAGTTGTTTTAATTTCGAAATTAAAAGCTGTGAAGGTGCATGTATACAAAAAGAAGCTCCAGAGTCTTACAACAAACGTGTTGAAGCGTTAATTGAAAAAAACAGCTATACCAACAAAAACATGGTAATTATTGACAGAGGTAGAGACATCGATGAACGAAGTGCTATACTAATAGAAAATGGCGTTTTTAAAGGGATTGGTTTTTTCAATTTAAACTATCAAATTACTAATCTTAAAGTTCTAGAGTCCATAATAACACCTATGCAAAATAATAGGGATACCCAGCATATCATTCAAAATTATTTAAGACGAAACAAACGTTTAAAAATAGTTGAGTTAGAAAACAAATAACTTATATATTCTTTTCTTACTTTTGGATTTATGAGTAATACATCAAAAACAAACTGGAAATCAAAACTTCATGACATTATTTATGAAGCAGACACTCCTGCAGGTAAACTTTTTGATGTTATTCTTCTTATTGCCATTATAGCCAGTATTATACTAGTAATGCTAGAAAGCATTAAAAGTTTTGACAATAAATATCATAACTTCCTTAATATTTCAGAATGGATTATAACAATACTCTTTAGTTTAGAATATATAGCAAGAATCATTACTGTAAAAAAACCACTAAACTATGTTTTTAGCTTTTACGGTATTATCGATTTGCTTTCAACCATTCCAAAATACATATCATTACTATTTGGAGGCATTCATGCTTTAGCAGCATTAAGAGCCTTACGCTTACTTCGTATATTTAGAATATTAAAGTTAGCCCGTTACTTAGGGGCTTCAAACCATTTAGCTGCTGCACTAAAATCAAGTCGTGCAAAAATATCTGTATTCCTGTTTGCCGTATTAATTTTATGCATCATTTTTGGCACACTTATGTATCTTATAGAAGGAGAAGTCAGCGGTTTTACTAGTATTCCTGTTAGCGTATATTGGTGCATTGTAACGCTTACCACGGTTGGGTTTGGAGACATTGCTCCTGTTACTCCTCTGGGTCAGTTTATAGCCGCCATAATTATGGTTTTAGGTTATGGTATTATAGCTGTACCAACAGGTATTGTTTCTGCCGAATATACAAGTCAGACAAATAGTGGCAAACAAAAACCCAATAAACCAGAAATAAATTTAAACTCTCAATCCTGTGAAAATTGTTTGGCAGAAAACCATAAAGATAAAGCAGACTATTGCTATAATTGTGGCGAAAAACTTTATAGCTAGTTTTTGGGCGTTACTATAAGGATCGGGATTTATTCGTTGATTTCTATTTTAAACTATTGAACTCATGAATATAAATATTTCACTACTTACTCATTCTCCCAAAAGCTATCGGGATCAGACAGTTCTAACATGCCGTTAAATCACTAACGCAGCCCTATTTGCTAGCTTAAGCTTATTATTATTTAAACATAAAAATAGTCTTTATCAGAAGGTTTGTTGAACTTTTCATGGATATAAACCATTTTATTTCAAACAAAATCAAGTAATCCCTAAAAGCTAATATCACCAATTCAATAGTTAAATTCGTATAAATCATTTATTCAAATTAACTTTGCCAAAAATTCAGAAAATCATAAAACCAAACACAAAATATCTTATTTCTATAGTTGGCCCAACAGCTATTGGTAAAACCGCGCTTAGTATAAAACTAGCGCAACATTATAAAACCGAAATTATTTCGGCAGATTCTAGACAGTTTTTTAAAGAGATGCAAATTGGCACTGCAGCACCAACTCCAGAAGAATTAGCAAGTGTTAAACATCACTTTATTCATCATAAATCTATAAAAGATAATTACAATGTTGGTGCATTTGAAAAAGACGCTCTTAAACAACTAGAAACTTTATTCGCAACAAAAGATATTGTTATTATGGTTGGTGGGTCTGGACTTTATGTAGATGCAGTAACTAAAGGCTTAGATTATTTTCCTGATGTAAATCCAGATATTAGAGAAAAACTTAACAGAAGCTTAGAATTAGAAGGTTTACAACACCTTCAAAATCAATTAAAAGAGGTTGATCCCGTTTCTTATAACAAAATAGCTATAGATAACCCACAACGGGTTATTCGTGCTTTAGAGATTTACATAGGCTCAGGAAAACCGTATTCTTCATTCTTAAATAAAGGGAAAGAAAAACGGCATTTTAAAACCATTACCATAGGGTTAACAACAGATAGAGCATTAATATACCAACGCATCAATAAACGCGTAGATATTATGATGCAAGAAGGCTTACTAAACGAAGTTAAAGGCTTATTGGCGTACAAAGATTTAAATGCGCTAAATACCGTTGGTTATAAAGAACTCTTTAATCACTTTTTAGGTGAATGGGATTTAGAATTTGCTGTTTCTGAGATTAAGAAAAACTCTCGTCGTTTTGCTAAACGCCAACTCACTTGGTTTAAAAAAAATCAAGATACCTTATGGTTTGATTATGATGCATCAATAAACCTTATTACAAACAAAATCAATACTGTAATTAATGAACATGTTTTAGATAACCCTGTTTGGTTTGCTTTAACCGAAAAACAATCTGGATATTGTATAGATTATGGTAATGTGAAATTTTATAAAACGGACTATGCCCCATTTGGAGCATTTATAAATAGTGAAAACACTGCAGAAGTTATCCTAAAACACTCAAAACTAATAAAAGACTTTTTTATAGTTGGTAATATACCAATAATGCCCCCTAAATTTAAGCCCGCAATTAAATATGTTGGTTTACAAATGATACTTCGTGAAAAAATAAAACTACCCATAACAGAAACTGTCATTGAACTCCAAGAAAAGCACCTTGAAGATTTAATGGGTTTAATTAAACTTGTATATCCGCATTTTTTTAAAGAAAAAACAAGTAAGCTAGGGCGATACTATGGCATCTATAAAAGCAATATATTAGTATCTGTAGCGGGTGAGCGTATGCAAACAAAACACTTTACTGAAATTAGCGCAGTAGCAACACATCCAGATTATTTAGGTAATGGCTATGCAAAACAGCTTATAACGTATGCTTCAAATAAAATTTTTGAGGATAATAAAACCCCTTTTTTACACGTAGATGAAACCAATCTGGGACCAATTAACTTATATAATAAGCTTGGTTTTATTGTAAGAAAGAAAATAGAATATTGGAAAATAAGTAGTTAAAGAAGTGAAAACTCAAGATTATAAGGGCTAGAAAAGTAGTTTTTTATTCCATAGTTACATTGCTATATTTAGCGTTAATTACAATATTTTTCCCACTAGACAAACTTCCAGTTAAAAAGTTAGTGGTGTGGGCATCATTTGCTTGCTCTGGATGATTAAAATGAGATCGTGTACCCTTATATCTTAAATTACAATCTACTGTAGGTAACTTAATAAAAGCATCATTATTCTGAAGGATCATATTCAAACTGATAAAATTATCATCAATATTAAAAATTTTCACATCACCAATATTACCATCTATAATAGCGCTTCCAAATAAATTTTCTACATCAATATTGGATGATACAGCATTTAAAACCAGATGCTCAACATTTTCCAATTCAACATCTTTTACATAATTCAGATTCAATTCTCCTAAATTCCAATTCGTAACATATATAGGGGAATAAGAAGCATTAATGGAAGTTAAACTTCCATTAATGCTTTCTGCTGTAAATTTTGTGTATTGTAAATCCGCCTCTAAGTTCTCAATATTTGCTGCAAATTGTATTTCACCATGCTTAACATTTACTTTTAACTTAGCGTCTTTTGGCATTTTTATTTTAATCGTTTTCTTAACATTCGGATTCGATCTGTTATGAAATAGCCCTTCAACCTCACGTTCTCTATCTTTAATTAAAATAGCACGTTCCTTAGAACGCTTCTTTTGCTCTTCAGCACGAGCTTTAGCTCTTACCTTCATAGCTTCTGCTCTAGTTTTGCTTTCCTCAGCACGAACCTTAGCTCGTTCTTTCATTGCTTCGGCACGGGCTTTTTGTGCTTCAACACGCTCTGCTTGCGCTTCTATGCGTTCAGCTTGACTTTCCATACGCTCAGCAAAATTCTCACCCCATTCTTCCATTTCTTTAGCATACTTCTCTTCCCACTCTTTACCAAATTTCTCGCCCCAAGCTTCCATCTTTTTAGCGTAATCTTCTCCAAACTTCTCACCCCATTCTTTACCAAATTTTTCGCCCCAAGCTTCCATCTTTTTAGCATAGTCCTTTCCATAACGGGATTCGAAATTTTGAGACCATTCTTCTAAATACTTTTCACCATTTTTTTGATATTCTTCATAGTTAAACTGAATCGCATTAACACCCTCTGGCAATTCTGGTAGTTCAGGCATCTCTGGCATTTCAGGCATCTCTGGCATCTCTGGCATTTCAAAATCGAAATCAAAATTCATTTCAGGCATATCTGCCAATTCAAATTTAAGTTCATTTAATATAGCACCTATCGGGTGGTTATCATGCTCACAACCATCACAACTTTCAGAATCTCCATGCAGCCATAATGACCGCGATTGTCCACCTCTTGTACTAATTGAAACTTTACTACTAGTAGCATCAATATCTACATCCCAATGCTTAAGGGCATCTTCTAACTCTTCCTGACTCAATTTTTCACCTTCAACATAGGCTTCAATTTCAATAGTATTTTTGTTCCATGTATCAAATACAATGTTACTATAACTTGTATTAAGATTAACAACAACATCTTTATCTACTTTAATAGATTGTGATATTTTTGTTAGCTTTTGTTGCGCTATCAAGCTTCCTGTTATAAGAAAGCAGAGTGCTACAAGTTTCATTTTTATTTTAGTTTTGTTCATTTTTTGATTTTTTAGATTGATTGTGATACCTCACCAGCAAGTGCATCAGAAGTATTAAATTTTTGTAATTGTTCTCTTAATCGATACAATAAGTTCAAACGAAGTTTCAAATTATCAATTAATGCATTAACTGTTAATTCACTTGGTCCAGATTCTGTTAATTCTAAAGAAAGTTTTTTATATTCTTTATCTAAAGCATTTAATTGAATTAAATATCCATCAAACAACTCCTTGGTTTCAGGTGTGTATGTCATTTTAGACAACTCTAAATTAATACTTGCTAAATAATAATCTTCAACCTTTTTTAAACCAGGCGAAACATCACCTAAAGTTTTAGTATCTTCTGTTTTTGTGTTGGCAATCTCTGGAGTATCGCCAATAATTTCTGGCTGAAAATATTTAAAAGCTCCAAAACTCAAACCTAAAAGCACCACAACGCTTGCTGCTATTTGCATCCAATTAAACTTTGATTGCTTTTGCTTTTGTTCAGGCAACACCACATCTAGCTTATCTAAAAAGCGTTTCTGATGATTTTTAGGCATCTTTTCATGTGTTACTTTCTCATTTTTAAATAACTCTCTAAGATCTTGTGCCATTTTTTTTAAGTTTTAAAAGGTTTTGTAATTTTACTTTTCCTCTAGATAATTGAGTTCTTGATGCTACCTCAGAAATACTCAGAATTTCCGAAATTTCCTGATGATCGTATCCTTCAATTAAATATAACATAACAACATACTGATACTTTTCCGGCAACTCGTCAATAGCTGCCTTTACATCGTTAAGTGTTATTGTATCTTCAACTAACCATTTGTCATCTTTATCAGTATCAACCACTTTCAGGTGCACCTCTTCTAGCTCAACAAGATGTTGTTTTCTAGCTTTTAAGAAGTCAATACTCTTATTAACAACAATACGTTTTAACCATGCGCCAAAAGTTACTTCTGCCTTATATTGATGCAATTTTGTAAAAGCTTTGATGAAAGCTTCTTGCACCACATCTTCAGCATCAGCTGCATCTTTCAAAAACCGTTTTGCAACAATATACATCCCGTCGCAGTACTGGTTGTATAACTGCAATTGTGCTTTGCGGTTGTTCTGTTTACATTGTTCAATAATGTCAACTTGAAACATGCTTGTTCTACTTTTGGTTTAAGTTAGTTCGTTTAAAAGACGATTAAAAAAATACAGTGTTGCAAAAAATTTAAAAAAATATAAATTATTTTAGTTTTTGGGCGTTACCACAAGGGTCGGGCTATTCGTTACAAGTCCTCGTTCCTGCGGGCTTTCCACTACTATCCCTAACGCGGGCACATCAGCTAAATTATGTTTTCAATCACAGTTAAAGTCTCAATTTACAAATTCACATCGTCCTTTACTTTATTCTCAATCCTCGCTTTCCTTATACTTTAAGCCCATTCTAACATATAGCACCTCTACAACAAAACTAAATAAATTACCGTTTGTTCTTTACTGGTTATTGCATTTAAATTATCTTTATACTTTAATAAATTGCTGTCTATGAACACCTTCCTAAAACGTGTCTTAATTCTATTATCCATAATAGCATTAGGACTATTTTTATACTCCGCTTTTGTTGAAAATATCTTTGCACAACGCCTAAGTCCTAAAGATACTGTAGAGTTTAAATTAAACGATTTAAAACTCGAAGTCTTTTATAACAGGCCGTTTAAAAAAGATCGTGAAATTTTTGGTGCCCTTGTACCTCATGGTGAGGTATGGCGAACAGGAGCCAACGAAGCTACTACTTTTGAAACCAACAAACCCCTTGAGGTTAAAGGTATGCCTTTAGCAGTAGGTAAATATACATTATGGACCGTTCCTAGAGATTCTATCTGGACCGTAATGTTTAATACCAAACAATACTCTTGGGGTGTAAATGCCGAAATGAAACCCATGTGGGATCCAAATTATGATGCCTTAACCATCGAAGTTCCCGTACAAAAATTACAAAACACAGTAGAGCAATTCACCATAGCATTTGATAATTCAACAGATAACCTCTTTTTAACCATGGCCTGGGATGATGTTAAGGTTGCAGTTCCTTTAAAATAATTAATATCACAATCATTGTCATGAAAAAAATAGTGCTCATTTCAATTTTATCTTTATTTACATATTACTTATCCGCCCAAAGTAAAACTTTAGCAAACCAAATTGAAACACAAAAGTTATCAAAACAAGTTGCAGGGTTATTCAGTGAAAACAAAATTTCTAAATCCTTTCAAATCTTAGAACAATATTGGCCGCTTCCAAAAAACGAAATGGAGGCGTTACAAGAAAAAACCATTAAATACATGAATATTTTAGAAACTCGTTTTGGCAAACGCTTAGATGTAACTAAAATAAAAGATGAGCATATATCTGATATTGCACTAAGAGAAACATACATTATGAGGTATACATATAGCGCAATAAGAATCGTTTTTACTTATTACAGAAGTGAAAATGGTTGGTTTATAAATTCCTTTAAATGGGATGATTCGTTTACCGAAGAGTTTGTAAAAACTAAATAATTCTCTTGTTATTCCTCTTAAAATAAAATTGTAAATTAGACAAACTTTCATCTCCAGGTGTCAAAGAAAAAAAAATCGGCATTACAAGAACAAAAAGGCGTTTCTATTTCAGAAATCACAAACCAATCTTCTATAAATTCCATTCAACAAAAGCGTAAATCAAATATTGATGAAACCAAATTGGTAAATGCACTTTTAAAACAAGACATAACAGCATTAAGCAGAGCCATAACACTTATTGAAAGTAAAAACCAAAAGCATAAAGACAAAGCAAGCAATATTTTAAAAGCATGTTTGCCTCATGCCAACAACTCAATTAGAATTGGCATTACTGGTGTTCCTGGTGTTGGAAAAAGTACATTTATTGAAGCCTTCGGGAAACACCTTACTGCTCAAGGAAAACGTGTTGCAATTTTAGCTATAGACCCAAGCAGCACTATTACCAAAGGTAGCATCTTAGGAGATAAAACAAGAATGGAAGATTTAGTAAAAGACAAAAATGCCTTTATTCGTCCTTCAGCTTCTGGTGAATCTTTAGGTGGTGTTGCCAGAAAAACAAGAGAAACCATTATACTTTGTGAAGCAGCTGGTTTTGATGTTATTATTATTGAAACTGTTGGTGTTGGCCAAAGTGAAACCACCGTGCATAGTATGGTCGATTTCTTCTTACTCTTAAAATTAGCTGGTGCTGGTGATGAGCTTCAAGGTATAAAACGTGGTATTATAGAAATGGCAGATACTATTGCTATAAATAAAGCAGATGGCGATAACCTGAAACAAGCCAAACTTGCCAAAGTAGAATTTAATCGAGCGCTTCACCTCTATCCTGAAAAATCATCAAATTGGCAACCTAAAGTCACGCTTTGTAGCGCCCTTAAAAATGAAGGCGTTGATACCATTTGGAATATCATTTTACAATACGTTGAAACCACTTCTCAAAATAATTTCTTCAACCAAAAGCGTTATGAACAAAATAAGTATTGGCTTATTCAAACCATAGAAGAGCAGCTAAAATCAAACTTTTTTAATAAGCCAAAAATCAAAAAAGCTTTAGAAAATCAAATCCAACTTATTGCAGAAAACAAAACAACTCCTTTTGCCGCTGCAGATTATTTGTTAAGTCTAAGCAATTAAGTTGTTACAAATCGTTTTAATAAATAGTTTGCAAATTTATAAAACAGAAAGCCAGATATCATTCCAAATGTTAGTCCGCAAACAATATCTAAAGGGTAATGAACACCTAAATATATTCTGCTGTAAGCAACTATTAAGCTAACTAAAATCAAGAGATATATTAACTTTTTAAAAAAAGGTTTCAATAACAAACCACCAAAAATGGCTACAGCCATAGAGTTTGATGAATGCCCAGAAAAGAAACCATATTTACCACATCGTACTGCAATAAAACGCACTTTATCGGCAATTTCATCCGCTCCGCATGGTCTAGGTCTTGCAAAACCTCTTTTAAATACATTTGTAATTTGATCAGTAAATGTAATCATCAAAGCCATAACTAAAATTAAAATAACCATAGCTTTTAATCCAAATTTTTTATAAAATAAATAAAGTAGCAACACGCCTAAAACAGACCCAAAAATAAATTTGTTGGTAATACTTAACCACAAAGCATCCCAAGAATCAGAACCCAACCCGTTTAAATATAAAAATAACTCAGTATCGTATTCTAGAAGTTGCTCTATCATATTTTATTCATTGTATTTAGCAACCTCACTATCATAAAATTCGGTAGCTTCCTTTATAGCATTTTCTGTTTCAGTTTCCAATTCTTTCTGATCTTCGGCATCAAAATCTTCAAACCATTCTACATCATCGTTTTCAAGATTAATAATAAACCTAGGAAATTCTGTATGAACCACATAAATAGCATTCGGAAATTCCGTGTTATCACCTAAAATAAATTTTGGAAGACTCATGTTTTTATTATTTGTTGTTCAGACAAAATTAACCTTTTAGTCAAATAGTTAAACCTTATATACAATAAAATTGCCGCAGTAGTTAAACCTGCTAATAAACCCAACCAAATTCCAAAACTGCCATAAGCTTCTTCTTTACCAAAAAACCAACTCACTGGAAATCCAATTATCCAATACGAAACAAAAGTTATTAAAGTTGGTATTTTAACATCCTGTAAGCCACGAAGTGCTCCTAATACTAAAACCTGTATACTATCACTTATTTGAAAAATGGCTGCTGCAATTAATAATTTTGAAGCAATACTTACCACTTCCATATTATCAGTTAAGTTTTCAGCATCGTCATAATCCACATATATTTTTGGTAAATAATCATGAAATACAAAAAACAGTATTGCAAAACCGAAGGCTAATAATGTTCCCATAAAGAATAATGAAAAAGCTATCCTTCTAAGTTCAAAGTAAGCTTTTAAACCCTTTTGATTGCCAACACGTACCATAGCAGCTACACTAAGCCCCATAGCGACCATAAAAGTCATGGAGCTTAAATTTAAAGCAATTTGATTTGCTGCTTGTGGATTTTTACCTAACAAACCACTTAACCAAATAGCAGCTGTAAAAATGGCTACTTCAAAAAACATCTGCATCGCACTGGGAGCTCCTAAATTGATGATTTTTTTTATCATCAAACTGTCTAATACAAAAAACTTAATATTGGTAACGAATGCTCTTGACTTTTCTTTACCCTTGAGTAAAAACCATAAATAAAGAACCATTATAACTCTTGATGCTAATGTTCCATAAGCAGCTCCAACGATACCCAATTCTGGAAAACCAAACTTTCCAAAAATTAATATATAGTTTAAAATAATATTAACAATATTTGCAAGCAAAGTGGCATACATTGGATATTTAGTCATAGATAAACCATCGCTAAACTGTTTAAATCCTTGAAAAATTATTAAAGGAATTAGTGAGACAGCTACTAAATCTAGATAAGGAATTGCTAGTTTAACAACCTCAACAGGTTGTTTCATCAAATACATTAAGGGTTTTGCAAAAAAAACTACTAAAAAAAGTAATACCCCCAAAACAGTGCAAAGAAACAACCCATGTTTAAAGGATGATTTTCCTTTTAAAAAGTCTTTGGCAGCATCAGCTTCTGCTACTAAAGGTGTAATAGCTGTTGAAAAACCAATTCCTAAAGACATGGCTATAAACATAAAACTATTACCCAAAGAGACTGCTGCAAGTTCAGCAGTTCCCAGTTGTCCAACCATAATATTGTCAATAAAACTAACAAAGGTATGTCCCAACATTCCTAGCATCACTGGAGCGGCTAATTGCCAATTATATTTGAACTCTTTAGTGTAGTTTGAAAAATGCATTGAGCAAAAGTAATATTTAGCTTTTATCTTTTAAAAATTTGTAATTAATCTTTTTGCAGAAATGGTTAATTAACAAATGTTAATAATTATTTGTAATTTCGTAATAGCATTTTGTAGTATTATATTACATTTGCTGCGCTCCAAATCAATCTCCCTAGTAGGTTTATAGCGAGTAGGAACACTTAGCTTTATTTATAGGGATAAAAATTAGTGCTAGGTTTCTAAATGAAAAGGAGGAAATAAATTTCCTCCTTTTTTATTTTATTTTTTCTTTATAAACTATAATTCTGTAACACCTTTTTTTGCTTCTTCAAATTCCTTAATGATATCTTTAACAATATCAGATACTGGTTTAATATCATCTATCAATCCTGAAATTTGCCCGATCTCTAACTCACCTTCATTCAAATCACCTTCAAACATGCCGCGTTTAGCTCTCGCTCTACCTAGTAGTTCTTTTAGTTGTTCAACTGTTGGAGCAGACTTATATAAATGTTGAACTTGATTATAAAAATCATTTTTAATCAATCGCACTGGGGCTAACTCTTTCAAAGTAAGCTGGGTATCTCCTTCCCTAGCCTCAACAACCATTTTTTTAAAATCTATATGTGCTGAACTTTCATTACTAGCTACAAATCTGCTCCCTATTTGTACACCATCTGCTCCCAAAACCATGGTAGCTAACATGGCGCTTCCGGTGGCTATACCTCCAGCTGCAATTAAAGGAATCTTAATATGCGCTTTAACCATTGGTATTAAGGTTAGTGTTGTTGTTTCATCTCTTCCATTATGACCTCCAGCTTCAAAGCCCTCTGCAACTATTGCATCAACACCAGCTTCTTGCGCTTTTAATGCAAACTTTACACTACTCACTACATGCACCACAGTTATACCTTGTTCTTGTAACCAATTTGTCCATGTTTTTGGATTTCCAGCAGAGGTGAATACGATTTTCACATCCTCTTCTACTATGATATCCATAATCTGTTTGATATTTGGATATAACATAGGAACATTTACCCCAAACGGATTATTAGTCGCTTTTTTACACTTTTGAATGTGCTCTCTCAGTACTTCTGGATACATAGAACCTGCACCAATAAGGCCCAAAACACCTGAATTACTAGCAGCAGATGCTAAACGCCAACCACTATTCCAAATCATTCCTGCTTGAATGATGGGATACTTAATATTAAATAAATTAGTTATCCTATTTGCCATGAAATTTTGAAATATGTTATGAATTAAGAAATAACTCCAGAGCCAATAAGCTCATTATCAATATACCAAGCAACAAACTGACCTTCTGCCATTGCTGACTGAAATTCTTCAAACTCAACATACATACCGCTGTCAACCTTATGTAATTTAGCTTTTTGTAAAGATTGTCTATATCTAATTCTAGCCATTACTTCCAAAGTTTCATCTAAATGAAGTTTTAAATCTTCGCGCACCCAGTGCAATTCTTCATTAGAAACAAATAAGGCCTTTTTTAAAAGTCCCGGATGTTCCTTTCCTTGACCTGTATAAATCACATTTTCTTTTACATCAGTATCAATTACAAATAAAGGTTCTATGGTTCCTCCAACTCCTAGCCCTTTTCTTTGTCCTTTAGTAAAATAATGAGCACCTTGATGTTTACCTACAACTTTACCTAAATCTACTTTATAATTTATTTTTCGAGATAAATACTTTAGCTTTTCTTCTTCAGAGTTAAAATCAGTTTTAACCTTATTGTATATGTCTTGTTCTTTTGATACTTCAACAATAACACCCTCTTTAGGTTTTAATTGTTGCTGCAAAAAGTCTGGTAGTTTTACTTTTCCTATAAAACACAACCCTTGAGAATCTTTTTTATCTGCAGTAACCAAATCTAATTTAGTAGCAATGTCTCTTACTTCTGGTTTTGTTAACTCGCCTATAGGGAATAAAGATTTAGCCAATTGTTCTTGAGATAACTGACAAAGAAAATAAGACTGATCTTTATTATTATCAACTCCCGCTAATAGCTTATAAATCTCATTACTATCTTTTTTTATAACGCCCTTTCTACAATAATGTCCTGTAGCAACAAAATCTGCTCCAAGTTCCAGAGCAATTTTCATAAATACATCAAACTTAATCTCTCTATTACATAAAACATCAGGATTAGGTGTTCTCCCTTTTTCATATTCGTTAAACATATAGTTTACTATACGCTCTTTATATTGCTCACTTAAATCAACAGTTTGAAATGGAATTCCTAATTTTTCAGCTACTAACATTGCATCATTACTATCATCTAACCAAGGACACTCATCAGATATTGTCACAGAATCATCATGCCAGTTTTTCATAAACAAGCCAATAACCTCATAACCTTGCTGCTTTAATAAATAAGCGGCTACACTAGAATCTACACCTCCTGAAAGACCTATAATTACTCGTTTCATTCAAAAAAATTAGGATACAAAGATACATATTATAACAAGATATTTGTTAGCTATTAATTCTTTAAAAACATCGATGAAATACATTTTTGTTTAATTTTAACTTAATTTTATTAAACAAATTTGTAATAATGTTTAACAATTTACTATTTTTGTTAAACAAATAGTAACTAATAATTATTAAAAAGATGAAAGTATTAAGAAACCTCAGAAATTTATCTCTCCTTTTTATAGGATTGATTTTAGTAACCTCATGTAGTAATGACGATGACAGTTCAGGTGAATTTGTTCCTACCAGTAGCATTGTTGCGATAGCTCAAGCAACTCCAGAATTATCTAGTTTGGTATCTGCACTTGTTAAATATCCAGATTTAGTAAGCTTGTTGAGCAATGATGGTACATTTACTGTATTTGCACCAAATAATGATGCTTTTGCAGACCTATTAGCTGCCATAGGTCAAACCTCTATTGATGATATTCCTGAAGATGTATTAAAGAGTGTTTTACAACATCACGTTTACACTTCGGCTGCGCTTCAAGCAAGTCAAGTTACATCAGGATCTATAACTATGGCTGGTGGTGAATCTGTTGATATCTTAGTTGATGAAAATGGTGTTACTGTTGGCAATGCAACAGTTATTGCTATAGATGGAATAGGAACAAATGGTGTTGTTCATATTGTAGATAGCGTTATTGTACCACCTTCAATATTACCTATAGTTGGAACTATTGTTGCTCCAGCTTATTTTAATAAAGACTTCACAACATTAATTGCTGCTGTATTAGCAGCAGACCCAAGTGTTTTAGAATTACTTTTAAGCAACGGTCCGAATGATAATGGATTAACTTTATTTGCTCCAACAAATGATGCTTTTGCTGCTGCTGGCATTACTGATGTAAATGGTGCTGATGCTATTTTAGCATATCACCTTGTTGATGGAACAATAATGCAAGATATGTTACCTGTATCTGGCATAGCTGCTGCTGAAGTTCCTACCTTAAATGGAGAAAACATATATGTTACCAACGCTGGTGGAGCGGTTTCAATTAATGGAACAACAACAGTAACAGCAACAAATATCGCAGGATCAAATGGTGTAGTACATGTTATTGATAGAACATTAATACCTCCAACAAACACAATTAACGATATAGTAGCAAGTCTTGCTGGGGGCAATCCTGCAGAATTTACAATGTTGGCTGCTGCTTTAGCGAGAGCAGGTTTAGGTGATACTTTTGGTACAACTGGCCCTTTTACAGTGTTTGCTCCAACTGATGCGGCTTTTATGGCTGCTGGCTTCCCAGACGTTGCTTCAATTAACGCAACGGCTCCAGAAACTTTAGTTCCAATACTTACACATCATGTAGTAGAACCAAATGTGTACATCTTTTCAACAGATTTAACAGACGATTTACAGGCGCCAATGTTAAATGGACAAAACGTAACTATCGATTTAGATACCTTGACCATTCAAGACGCAGCTGGATCTCCTACCGCAGCTGGTTTAGTACCAGCTTTATTAAACGTTCATGCAACTAATGGTGTAGTACATGTTATAGATAGAGTATTACTACCTGCTGATAATTAAAAAATTAGTTTGGTTTGTTGATTGTAGGCAAACATTTAGTATTCCCACTAAAAATTGTCTATGAAAAAGGCGCCTTAAGAAATTAAGGCGTTTTTTTTGTGCGTTTAGGTTTATAGGAGAAATCCTTTTCTTTAGTCAGCTTACTATTTTCATAATACTTCCAAATACCATCTTTTTTTCCTCTCTTATAAACACCTTCAGACAGCAATTCTCCTTTTGGGTTATAAAACTTTGCCAATCCATGTAATTCATCATTTACATAAACATACTTTTTTAACGTAATACCCTTTAAAGAATACCAAATAGATTCTCCTTCAAGCTTACCATATACATAGTTCTTCTTTTCTGCAATCTGTCCGTTTGGATAGTACACTAAACGTTCTCCCTCTAATTCTCCTTTATTATTATAAGTCTCTAAAGTAAGTAGTTCATCAGAGTTTTTTTGATAATATTTCCAAGTACCAATATATGTTTTACCATCCATCTTACCTTCGCTAATTACTTTTCCATTTGATGCTAAAAACTTTACCTCTGTAATATTATCATTTTCATTAAACAATTTTGTAGCACTCAAAATAGGTTTCTTTTTATATGCCTTATAAAACTTAAATAATCCAACCTCTTTCCCATGGGTAAACTGACCTTCGTACCTTAAAATATTAGTGTCTTCATAATTTTTTTTCCATTTCCCATGACGTTTCCCATTACTATCAAACCCATTAATGTCTTGAGCAAAAACCAAATTGCTTAGCATTATTACAAACAATACGCTATAAAACCTTTTCATTTTTATGTTTTGTTAATCGCTTTCGCGGAAGTTGTTCTTAATTGTCTTCTAATTGCATATAACAAAAAAGCTGCCAAAATATTTTATTGACAGCTTTATATTTATTTAAATCAAGATCTTTCTATTACACGCAATGTAAAGTTTTAATTATTTACGTTTTTGTTGCGCTTGTTTTTGTTTTTCTGCCTGTTCCATCATTTCTGACATTTTCTTTTGAAAACGATTTTGCTTCTTAGGCTGTTTCTTCTTCTCTTGAATCTGAGCATGAATTTTATCTTCATCAAGTATAAAGTTTTTAATAACTAATATGATTCCGATACTAATGACATTAGATATGAAATAATATAAACTCAAACCTGATGCATAGTTATTGAAGAAAAACAACATCATTATAGGAGAGAAATACATCATATATTTCATCATTTTCGCCATATCTGGCATACCTTCTTGCTGTGGTTGCGATTGCATATTCTGCCCCGTAGTTAAACGCATATAAAAGAAAATAGCTATAGAAGCTAATATTGGGAACAAACTCACGTGGTTACCATAGAAAGGAATATTGAATGGTAAGTTTGCAATAACATCATAAGACGATAAATCGTCCACCCAAAGGAATGACTTTTGTCTCAAATCAAACGCAGAAGGAAAAAATTGAAACAAAGCATAAAATACTGGCAATTGTATTAAAGCTGGTAAGCATCCCGCCATGGGACTTGCACCTGCTTTGGTTTGTAGCGCCATAGTTTCTTGTTGCGCTTTCATTTTGTTATCCTTGTATTTGGCTCTTATAGCATCAAGTTCAGGTTTTAAAATTTTCATTTTTGCTTGAGACAAAAACTGTTTATACTGTACAAATGACAACAAGATTTTTACTAAAACCGTCATTACCACAATAGCAATTCCATATGGTAAAAACCCACCAAGGAAACCAAATAGTGGCATGAATATATAACGGTTTATCCAACCAAATAATCCCCAACCAAATGGAACCAATTCATCAAGGTTTCTATCATATTTATTTAAAACTTTAAAATCACTTGGTCCGTAATACCAATCCATGGTTTGATTGATTTCTCCACCTTGTAACTCCAAAGGAATAGTAGTGGCAAAAGTTTTAGTATAAACCGTATCTATGGTTTCATCTTTTACTAAATTTTCAGTCCTAACTTTTACGTTTTTAAAACGATTATCAGTTAATAATACTGAAGAAAAGAAGTGTTGTTTGTAACCAACCCATGATACATCTTCTATATCATCTTCACCATCTCTTGTATAATCAGCTTTTCCGTCCTCATAATCATAATGAATGTCGGTATATCTATTCTCATAAGAAATACTTTTCGCATGTCGGTACCCTTTAAGTTTCCAATCTAAATTTATAGCTTGAGAACTATTGATTACATTGCTTAACCCTTGAGAACGAATGGCAAAGTCTATCATATAATCACCTTCCTTAATCTCATATCTATATTCTAAAAACTGACTTTCAGAAACCTTAAGCTTCATAGAAACTAAAGTAACATCTCCATTTTTAGTTACCGATGACACAAATGGTAAATCCTTTGTATTTAGAATTCTACTATCTGTAGTTCCAAAATTTATATTAAAAGATGCATTGTTATCCTTAATTAAATATATAGGAATTGAATCGTAATCAACAAACTGCTTTAAACGCACTTCTGAAAGATAACCACCTTTATTACTAAATTTAAGTGCTAATAAATCGCTTTCTATTACCGTTTCTTTATTTGAAGATTGTATAGCTGAATATGCAAAGGCACCTAATTTGTTTTTTAACTGAATAACCTGAAGCGAATCTGCATCAGATCCAACTGCATAATCATTCGCAGTAGTAACCAAAGTTTGCTCTTGTTCTTTAGCCTTCTTTTCTGCTTCAACCTGTTCTTGTTTAGCTTTCTCTTGAGCTTCTATTTCTTCAGGAGAGGGTTGATTCTGCCAAAGCATATATGCCAATATTCCGAAGATAAGTACAAAACCTATAATCGAATTTAAATCTAATTTTTTTTCTTCCATCTAATTTTAGTTGGTGTTATTCTGAATGCAATAAAAAACCTCCTTTAGAGATATTTCGATTGCGCTTAATATGACAAACGTTATTATTATAAAGTGTATTGAATAATCAAAAAACTATCCAATCTTACTTTTATGCCATAGTGGCATTATTTTTCTTTTTCTTATGAGTTAATGCGGCTTTAACAAAAGCAACAAAAAGCGGATGGGGATTAGCTACTGTGCTCTTATATTCTGGATGATACTGTACTCCAACAAACCAAGGGTGTTCTGGGATTTCTACAATTTCAACCAAACCTGTATCTGGGTTTAGTCCAGTAGCAATCATACCAGCAGCTTCAATTTTTTCTTTATAATCACCATTAAATTCATAACGGTGTCTGTGACGTTCACTAATATTCTCTGCTTTATAAATATCTCTTACAGCGCTTCCAATTTTTAAATCACAAGCCCAAGCTCCTAAACGCATAGTACCACCTTTGTCAGTAATACTTTTTTGATCTTCCATTAAACCAATTACAGGATTGTTAGTACTTGCATTCATTTCAGTAGAAGCAGCATCAGCTATTCCTAAAACGTTTCTTGAAAATTCTATAACAGCCATTTGCATTCCTAAACAAATCCCTAAAAACGGTACATTGTTTTCTCTAACGTATTGTACCGCATCAATTTTACCATCAATACCACGTTCTCCAAAACCTGGTGCTACTAATACGCCATCAAGATGTGCTAGTTTTAATTTTGCGTTATCTTTATTTATATATTCTGAATGTACTGACTCTACATTTACTTTAACTTCATTTTCCGCCCCTGCATGAATAAAGGCTTCTAAAATTGATTTATAAGAATCTTGAAGCTCAACATACTTTCCTATTAAACCAATAGTGATTTCGGTTTTGGGGTTTTTATGACGGTGAACAAACTGATTCCATTGTTCAATATCTGGTTTAGAACTATCTAAATTTAATTTTTCAAGAACCACCTTATCTAAACCTTCTTCAAGCATTAAATTTGGTACGTCGTAAATAGTAGAAGCATCAATAGATTGAATTACCGCATTTTCCTTAACATTACAAAACAATGCTAGTTTACGTTTTAAATCTTTAGGTAAGTTACGTTCTGTTCTACATACCAAAACATCAGCTTGCACTCCACTTTCCATTAAAGTTTTAACACTGTGTTGTGTTGGTTTAGTTTTTAATTCGCCAGCAGCAGATAAATAAGGTACTAAAGTTAAATGAATAACAATGCCGTTATCTTCTCCTAAATCCCATCGTAACTGACGAACAGCTTCTATATATGGTAACGATTCAATATCCCCTACTGTTCCTCCTATTTCAGTAATTACTATATCATAATCTCCTGATTTACCAAGAATTTGAACGCGCTCTTTTATTTCATCTGTAATATGAGGAACAACCTGTACTGTTTTTCCTAAAAACTCACCACGACGTTCTTTTTGAATAACGCTTTGGTAAATTCTACCCGTAGTTACATTATTGGCTTGACTAGTAGGGCGATTTAAAAAACGCTCATAATGCCCTAAATCCAGATCTGTTTCGGCACCATCTTCAGTAACATAACATTCACCATGTTCGTAAGGATTTAGTGTTCCTGGGTCTACATTAATATATGGGTCTAATTTTTGAATAGTAACTCGATAACCTTGAGCTTGAAGTAATTTAGCAAGGGATGCTGCAATGATTCCTTTTCCTAAGGAAGATGTAACACCGCCGGTTACAAAGATATATTTTGTTGTACTTGTCATGTTGCGCTTATAAACGCAGGCAAATTTACAAAATTAAAATAGTAATTTAAGAGGGACTTGTTAACAATTTTCCAATTGATTTAATCCTACAAATCATTTGACTTTGTAAAAAAATTCTACTAAATTCGCTAACGACTGATATAAGTCACTTGTGCTGAACTTGTTTCAGTATTAAAACGACGTCATATCATATAAGTTGGCAACAATTTGAAAAACTAAAATAAACTATGGCATTACCATCAACTTACACGAATTCCTATTCAACTTTACCTGAATTTTTTGGTAAAATAAGGGATGCTCAAGCACCTGATAGGTTTACAAATCAAATATTAAAAGATTTAGGATATAAGTCTAACAACCATAGACCTTTCATTCCATTAATGAAAGCTTTAGGTTTTTTGTCATCTGATGGTAGTCCAACACAGAGATACCAAGAATATCGAAACCACGCTTTGTCAGAAAGAATTATGGGAGAAGCTATTAAAGAAGCTTATTCTGACTTGTTTTTAATAAAATCAAAGCCTACTCAAAAGGATAATGAACTAATTACTGGTAAATTCAAAAGTTACCATAATGTAAGTGATACTGTTGCAAACTTAATGTCTAAAACATTCTTTTCTCTATTAAAAATTGCTGATTTAGAATTTGACCAAAAGAAGTTATCTACTGAAAAAGTTAAGGATAAGATTGAGCCAACCAAAACCGAACCTAAAGGAGTACAAGAAAAAATAATTAAAGAAACTTCTGGTCTTGGACTTCACTACAATATTCAAATTCATCTACCTGCAACTAAAGATATTGAAGTTTACAATGCTATTTTTAAATCTTTAAAAGAACATTTAATTGAGTAATCAAAAAGACATAAGAGATTTTCTTTTTCGAGGTTTAATGTTCGAATCAGAAGCTTCCAAATTTCAAGGAGCTGGAATTCAAATTGGCGCTGACTCAAGTTACACGGAAAAGCAACTTTTGGGAGAAGCACTTGCACCTTTTGGAATTTCGAGACGAAATAATGCATTAGAAATGGCTAGACTGTATGCCATTATTAACTGCTTTGAAAATGAAATTAGAGATTTCATTCGTGAAACTTTAACCGAAAATGAAGGTGTTGATTGGTGGAATAATCTACCTAGAAAAACGAAAGAACACGCAGAAAAAAGACAAACAACCGCATTAACTGATTCTTGGCTTGAAGGAGAAAAAACAGATTTATTGGGCTTCGTTGATTTTGGAATGCTTGCTTCAATTATGATTGAGAAATGGACTTGTTTTAGTAACTTAATTCCTTCACAGCATTGGCTAAAACAAAGAATGGAAGAATTGGAAAAAGCTAGAAATTTTATAGCACATAATAGAATGCTTTTACCTAGCGAATTCCAAAGGATTTATATGTATGTTGCTGATTGGAATAGAGTAATTGGATTATAAAAACTGTTGCCAACAACGTGTATAATTAATTGCTGGTTTTAGCCTACTTAAGAAAATCCTCGCGGATTTTCTATTCGGTTTGTATTTGCTAAATTAGGTGATTAAAACACGCAACAAATCATATAAAAACACGTTAGCGAAAATCAATCCTAAACCTCCAAAATCTCTTCTTCGCTCTTTTGAAATACATAGGTTAAAAACCACATGATGGTAAATGTTGGTATAATATCAAACCCAGGTATAATCTCTTCAATAAAAGATACAACACCAGCTATTTTACCACGGTTACCTTTATACATTTTGCTCATTAAATACCCAGATGCTGGTGCCCAAATAATATCAAAAATGGTAAGCATACCAATAGCATCAAATACTAGGCTTAATCCGAGCTTTTTATATTTACTTAAATTTTCTAAATTCATTCTATATATTTATTAAAAATATAACAAGAAACGTACCAAGTTTATTTTCCAATAAGCTTTAGAAACTCATTTCTAGTTTCAATTTTTTCAAACTGCCCTCTAAAGCCAGAAGTTGTTGTTATAGAATTTTGTTTTTGCACACCTCGCATCATCATACACATGTGTGATGCTTCAATAACCACAGCTACACCTTGAGGCTTAAGCGTATCATTTATACAATCTAAAACTTGCTCTGTAAGGCGTTCTTGTACTTGCAATCGTCTTGCAAACACATCAACAATTCTAGGTAATTTACTCAACCCTACAATTTGACCGTTAGGAATATATGCAATGTGTACCTTTCCAAAAAAAGGTAAGATATGGTGTTCACAAAGCGAATACAACTCAATATCTTTAACAATAACCATTTCATTATAAGACTCTTTAAACATGGCTCCCTTTAGGATTTCAACTGGATCTTGATCGTAACCTTGAGTTAAAAATTGCATCGCTTTGGCTGCACGTTCAGGTGTCTTCAAAAGACCTTCACGCTGCGTATTTTCACCTAAGTCCTTAATAATAGCTTCGTATCTGTTTTTAACATCATCAGTGATTTTATCGTTGTACTCTTCAAAACTTTTATATGGCATAATCTTACTTAAATTTAAACCTAAAGGTAGCTAAAAAAATAATTTCTAAACTCAATGTTTAAGAACCTTGCATAAACTTTTAACTTTTTATTGGGAATAATAATTAGCAACAAATTTAGTTTTGTATATGCTTAGTAACTAAAACTGGGCATACTTTCATCATCAATCAAATCAATTCATGAAGCTAATAACCTTCTTATTGCTATGCTTTTGTGTTATTCTGAATCCAGAAGCACAAACAAAAAAGGTTTATCAAATAACAAGAACACAAAAGCCTCCAAATATTGACGGTGTTATTAATGAAGGTACATGGGATAATTTACAAATAGCCACAGACTTTATTCAATTTAGGCCAGATGTTGGAAAATCTCCAATAAAAGAAAAGCGAACTGAAGTAAAAATGTGCTATGATGATAAAGCTATTTATATAGCTGCTTATCTACATGACAATCCTGACGATGTTATGCGCCAATTCACACAGCGCGATAATTTTGGGCAATCCGATTTTTTTGGTATAATCTTCAATCCTAATAATGATGCCCAAAACAACACCGAATTTTTTGTTTTTAGCTCTGGAACCCAAGCTGATGCTGTTGAAAGCCCTAATAATGGTGAAGATTTTGGATGGAATGCTGTTTGGGAAAGCGCTGTAAAACTTGTTGATGATGGCTGGGTTGTTGAAATAAAAATACCTTACAGGGCATTGCGGTTTACACAACAAGAAGATCCAACTTGGGGCATACAATTTCATAGGCACTTTAGAAAAACAAGAGCTCAATATACTTGGAATGCTATTGATGTTACTAAAGGTAATTTTGGGTTGTATAATGCAGAATTAAAGGGATTAAAAAATATTAAACCGCCTACTCGATTGAGTTTTTACCCATATGCTTCTAGTCTAGTTAGTACTTTTGATGGTGAAACCGAAACCGATTTTGCTGCTGGCTTGGATGTGAAGTATGGCATTACTGAAAACATAACTTTAGACGCCACTTTAATTCCTGATTTTAGTCAAGCTGGTTTTGACAATGTTGAATTGAATTTAGGTCCCTTCGAGCAACAATTTGCAGAACAAAGGCAGTTTTTTACAGAGGGTGTTGATTTATTTAATAAAGGAAGATTATTCTATTCAAGACGCATAGGTGGCAACCCTACTGTTACTCCTGAAACTGCAGATGATGAGGATGTTATTGATTATCCAGAAAAAGTGCAAATGATTAATGCCATAAAAATATCTGGCAGAACTAAAAAAGGCTTAGGTATTGGTTTCTTTAATGCTATTACTGAAAAAACTTCAGCTACTATTGAAAAGACTGAAATAATTAACGAAAATACACCTAGCGAACAAACTATAAAATCGAGACGAAAAGAAATTGTTGAACCACTTGCAAACTATAATATTATGGTTCTAGATCAGCAATTTAATAAAAACTCATCTGTAACTTTAATCAACACAAACGTAACTCGAGATGGAAATTTTAGAGATGCCAACGTAACAGGTTTGTTATTAGATTTAGTAAACAAAAAGAATACTTATGGTGCTCAAGGCGAAGTTAAAATGAGTACTTTCAATGATGTTGAGAATCAAGAAAACGGCTATAGTGCTAGATTAGGTATTAGTAAAAACAGCGGTAAACTAAGGTATAATATTAATTATAGCTATGCAGATGAGCACTACAATATTAACGACTTAGGTATACTATTTAGAAATAACTATAGTAACTTTCGTGGAGAAATAAATTACAGAATCTTTAAACCAACAAAAAAGCTGAATAACTTTTGGGCTGGCTTTTGGTTCAATTATAATCAACTGGCTAATCCGAATACTTATACTGGGACTAATAGTGGTTTTTATATTAATGCAACAACAAAAAAACTATTCTCTTTTGGCGGTAATATATTTACAAACATTGGAAAGCGTTATGATTATTTTGAGCCAAGAAATGGATTTGATAGCTTTTTTATAACTAAAAACTATACAGAATCTAATGTAAGAATATCTTCTGATTACAATAAGTTTTTTGCGTTAAATGCAAATTTTGGATATGGGTTGTTTTTTGACAAAGAAAGAGACAATTATAGCAATTGGTGGTATGGTATTGGACCACGCTTTAAGTTTAATGATAAATTTTTAGTTGTTTTACGCTATGAATATGATGACTATTTTGGGGATAGAGGTTACATTAACGGACAAGATGTTGATGGAGAAATTATTTTTGGTCAACGAGAGCGCATTGAAACTGAAGTGAGTATTTCTGGAAGTTATAACTTCAATCCTTTTAACGCATTAACTTTAAGCTTTAGAAATTATTTAAGTCGTGTAACTTATGATAATCAAGTTTACAATTTACAAAATGATGGTAGTTTAGACATATCCAATACTAACACCAAAACAACTATTGGCAATGATACTGATTTTAATCCTGATGCAAATTTTAACACTTGGAATTTAGACTTTAGCTATACTTGGCAATTTGCTCCAGGTAGTCAATTAACGGCATTGTATAGAAATCAGATTTTTAATTTTTCTGACGATTCTCAAGACAGTTACTTTGATAGTTTAAATAACTTATTTGACCAAGAAAAGCGAAATACTTTTTCCTTAAGATTGGTTTACTTTATTGATTATAATGATGCTAAAAATATATTCAAAAACAAAAAGAGTTCATAATTGTTCATCACAGTATAATGTAGTAAATTCACTGCTATTATTTTTTATAGATGATTCAAGCAAAAAACATTCATAAATATTACGGCGACTTACAGGTTTTAAAAGGGGTTGATGTAGAAATTAATAAAGGTGAAATTGTTTCTATTGTAGGAGCTTCTGGTGCAGGTAAAACAACTTTATTACACATTTTAGGTACTCTAGATAAGGGGGCCTCTAAAGATAATTCTGAATTACTAATTAATGGAACCGATGTTAACAGTCTAAAAGACAAAGCTTTAGCGAAGTTTAGGAACGAACATATTGGTTTTATCTTTCAATTTCATCAACTACTCCCGGAATTTACAGCTATAGAGAATGTTTGTTTACCAGCTTTTATAAAAGGCACCAAAAAAACCGAAGCAGAAAAACGAGCTAAAGAGCTTTTAGATTTTTTAGGTTTATCTCATCGCTACAATCATAAACCTAACGAGCTTTCTGGTGGAGAACAACAACGCGTTGCTGTAGCTAGAGCTTTAATTAATAATCCTGATTTAATTTTTGCTGATGAACCTTCTGGTAATCTGGATAGTGAGTCTGCTGAAAACTTACACAATCTATTTTTTAAACTCCGAGATGAGTTTGGACAAACTTTTGTAATTGTTACACACAATGAAGAATTGGCTAATATGGCAGATAGAAAATTAACTATGGTAGATGGGAATTTTAAACTCTAAACTTATTTAAAGCAAATTGGAGCACACCAAAAAATGGACCAATAGCTAGTACTAAGAAAAGGTGTCTTACTTCAATACTGTTTTGCATGCTATTGATTAATTGTATACTCAATATAGTTATACCAAACCCAATAGAGTTTACAATAGTGAGTGCAGTACCTTTAGCGTAATTTGGTGCACTTTGCGCTACTAAAGTTGAAAATAGTGGTGAATCTGCAATAACTACAATTCCCCAAAAAAGAAGAAACCCAAGAAACACTGTTTCCGAACTAATTAAAAAAAATATAGGAGACACTAAGCAACATATACATGATAGCGAGAGTGTTGCTACAGCAACTTTTTTTGGTGTATATATTTGGGATAAAAAACCAGAGAACACACAGCCAACTGCACCAATACCAATTATAATAAAACTCCACAACGAAACATTAAAATGTGCGTTGTTATGATGACCTAAATATCGACTTAATATAAATGGTACAAAGGCCCAAAAGGCATAAAGTTCCCACATGTGTCCAAAATATCCAAAAGCGGCACTTCTAAATTTTTTAATTTTAAACACACTGTAAAACAAAGTAATATCAAATTTTTGCGATTTCACTTTATATGGACCTTCAGGTACAAAAAGTACTAAAACCAAACCGCCTAGAAAAGCGACTATTGAAGTAATATATACTAAACTCTTCCATGAAATAAAATCTCCAAACACTTTTAAAGCATGAGGAAATGCGGTTCCAATTACCAATGCACCAACTAAAAACCCTAATGATTTTCCTAATCCGCTTTTAAAGAAATCAGAAGCTATTTTCATTCCTACTGGATATATTCCAGCTAAGAAAAACCCAGTACCAAACCGGATAGCAAACAAACTTTTAAAAGTATTAACCTCTAATACTGTTAAAAGATTTATACCTGAAGCAATCATTGCAGAGATAAAAAAAACTTTTGAAGCAGAAAATCGATCAGAAATAGCTAAAATAGCAAATAAAAAAGTTCCGATAATAAAACCAAACTGTACAGCAGAGGTTAAATGAGACAGCGAAGACAAGCTCAAATTAAAGTTTCCTATTAAATCAAAAATAATGGCATTTCCAGCAAACCATAAAGATGTACAGCAAAACTGAGCAAAAACAATAATTGGTAAAATATATTTTTTAATTGGCATTAAGCTTTTTTCTATATCTAAATAAAATAAATCAGTCTCCTTTATGTTCTGCTAATTACAGTTATTTTTGTTAAATATGAATAGAAGTACAAAAAAAATTCCTAGAGCTGAGTTAAAAGATTTTCTAGACACTAAAATTGAAGCCTATAATAATCCTAAATTTATTGAAAGTGACCCCATACAAATTCCACATAGCTTTAGTAAAAAAGAAGATATTGAAATTTCTGGTTTTTTAATAGCTACTATAGCTTGGGGAAACCGAAAAAGCATCATAAATAATGGCAAAAAGTTAATACAACTGCTTGATAACTCACCGCATGATTTTGTAATGAATCATCAAGAAACTGATTTAGAAAAGCTTCTCCCTTTTGTTCATAGAACCTTTAATGGCGATGATTGTATTCAGTTTATTAAATCGCTTCAAAATATTTACAAAAACCATAGTGGTTTAGAGGCAGTTTTTGCAAATCATGCTAAAAACGATTCTCTTCAACATGCCATTTCAAAATTTAAAACTATTTTTTTTGAGATTGAACATTTAAAACGTACGCAAAAACATGTAAGCGACCCCATGAAAAATTCTGCTGCAAAACGCATAAACATGTTTTTAAGATGGATGGTTAGAGATGATAAAGCTGGTGTTGATTTTGGTATATGGAAATCTATATCTCCCAGTTTACTTTCTTGCCCTTTGGATGTACATTCAGGAAATGTAGCTAGAAAACTAAAGTTGTTAAAGCGTAAACAAAACGATGCTAAAGCCTTAGCTGAATTAGATAAATCTCTTAGAAAACTAGATTCTAAAGACCCTGTTAAATATGATTTTGCGCTATTTGGTTTAGGAGTTTTTGAAGGTTTTTAGAATTTTAATGAACGTACATTTGCGTTAGGGATAGAAGCGGCATCCTTTTTAAAAATCTTTAAAAAACAAGTTGCTTAGAAACTATAATTTAACAGATTGCTACGATTGTTCCTCCCTCAGGATAACGTTTTAAAAAGATATAGCGAATAGCCCGACCCTTTTGGTAACGCCATAAAAAAAACGATTGACAAACATTTAGTTTATCAATCGTTAATTCTAATTAGTAATATTAAAATACTATTACCCTCTTAACCAAGCTTCACGCAATGCTTTTTGAGCATCTGTTGCATTTTCTTTTTCTTTTAATATTTTCGCAGACTTATATGCTTGTGTTAGAGTTGTTTTTATAATAACTTCTTCTCCATCGCGCAGTAAAACAACCTCTACATCTCTACCTGGTTTCCAGCCAAAAACCCCACCTAAAACTTGATTAGCATTTTGTAAAGTTACTTCTGTACCATCAATAGATTTGATGATATCATTTGGTTGTACGCCTTGTTCTTTCCAGAAACTTACCCCTAAGGCACTATCTGTGAAGAAAATCCCTTTATCTGGATCACCACTTACAATGGGTGTATTATCTAACATAATATAATTAGTTTCTGCCTTACCATCTCCTATTTCTAAACCTGCTTTATCAAAGAAAACATTATAATCAATTGGAATATCTCCAACGACATGCGTGTTTAAAAACTCGCCAACTGATGGATACGTCATAGCTGTGATTTCTTCTATTAATTTATCATCTTCAAAAGGTTTATTTTTACCATATTTATTGGAAAGCTCTTTCATTAGAGATAAAATACCTCTATTACCATTACTTGCTTCTCGTATTAAAATATCGATACACATACCTATTAATGCCCCTTTTTGATATACATTTAAATATTGATCTTTATAAGGTGCTTTGAGTACATTTTCACTCATGATAGTGAAACTCATGGCATCATTTAGCTTTTTTGATGCCTTAATTTTACCTAATATTTTGTTATAAAAATCTTTTTCTTCTACCAAACCTTGATCTACTTGGAATAGGGTTGCAAAGTATTCTGTAACTCCCTCGTACATCCACAGATGTTTTGAAAATGTTGGGTTGTTGTAGTCAAAATAGTGTACATCCTCAGAATGAACACTCAACGGTGTAACGATATGAAAAAATTCATGAGACACTACATCTGTCATAGCTGAGGCAATAGCATCTTGATCCATAGCTTCTGGCAAAACTACTACTGTAGATGTATGATGCTCTAATGCACCGAATCCTTTGGGAGACCCTTCCGACCCATCAGAAAGGTATAAGTAAATATCATATCGTGGTGTTGAGTTAATATCTCCCATATACACTTTTTGAGCTTGCATCATTTTAAAGACAACATCTTTAAGCGATTTTGCTGTATGCACTTTGTTTGGTGAGTATACACTTAAAACAATTTTAATATCGCCTACCTGAAATTCTTCAACATCTAATTTACCATACATCATTGGGTTATCAGTTATATCGAAATATCTTGGAGCAAGGTAACTTGTAGTTGTCATTTTACCATCCTCACTTGCTTTAGAACTTATATTTTGTAGAGCTGAAGTACGAATAAAATCTGATGGTGCAGTAATATCTAACTTGTATTGATTATTTTTTAAAGAATCGAAGTATCCTATAAACCCATGTAAGTTTAACACATAGTTTTCTGGCTCAATATTAGTACCTGATGGTGAAAAAGGGGTATCTTTTCCGATACCACCCGTTTTTTCGATATCGTACGTATCATTAACCAAATAAGTTATTTTATCTAGCTCTTTTGCATTTGCAATAGTCCAAGAGTTTGTATCTAATTTACTTACAGCCATTTCGTTTCCTTTATAATCAAAGGCTTTAAAGCTATCGATGTACTTACCAAAGTCACTTACTGAGTATGTTCCTTGCACTACTCTTGGAAGCCTGTATGTAACCGTTTCTACTGTAAAACGCCCCGGGTTGATTATTACTGGTGCTTTATCATCAGTAATGTTGGATAAATTTATTGAAGTTTCAATAGGTAAATTTGTTGCTAAATCGTTGATAGCATTTTTATTGGAGCCACAACCTACTAATATGGCACCAGCAAAAAATGCTAGAAGTGTTTTTGTAGTCATCAAAATCGATTTTATAATTTTTTAATTGACGTGCAAATTACCATAATGTTACGGGGTGCTTTCTTAAGGTTTTGTTAAATTCGCAATATGCAAGACCCATTAATTAGCATCTTAATTCCATTTAAAAATACTGAAACATTTATTAGTGATTGTTTAGTATCTATTACAAATCAGACTTACACCAATTGGGAATTACTGATTGTTGATGATAACTCAACTGATTCTAGCTTTAACATTGCAAATACTTTTGCAAAAAAAGATTCTAGAATAACCCTTTTAAAGAATTCTGGAAATGGTATTATTGATGCTCTACAACTGGCTTTTAAATCGAGTTCTGGTACTTTTATAACCCGAATGGATAGTGATGATTTGATGCGACCTAATAAACTTGAAATCCTGTCCAACAATTTAATACAATATGGTAAAGGACATATAGCAACAGGCTTAGTAAATTATTTTTCTGCTGAAGGTATTAAATCTGGATATAAAAATTATGAAGAATGGTTGAATTCGTTAACAAAAAAAGGCACTAACTTTTCTGAAATTTATAAAGAGTGTGTTATCCCATCCCCTTGTTGGATGATAAATCGAGAAGATTTAATTGCTTGTAATGCATTTAACCCCAAAAGGTATCCTGAAGACTATGATTTAGCTTTTCGTTTTTACAAAAAAGGTTTAAAGTGTATTCCTTGTAATACAGTTTTACATGATTGGAGGGATTATAGCTATCGTACATCTAGAACAGATGACCACTATGCCGAAAATCACTTTATTCCTTTAAAACTAGATTATTTTTTAGAACTAGATTATATTTCTGAGAAAACACTTGTGGTTTGGGGTGCTGGTGCGAAAGGTAAATTTATAGCTAAATCATTGATAGAAAAAGACATCGTTTTTGAATGGATTTGTGATAACCCAAAAAAGATTGGTAAAGATATTTACGGCAAAATTTTAAAGCCTTTTAGTTATTTAGAAGACATTAATAATATGCAAAGTATTATTACCGTTGCTAACCAAGTTGAACAAAAGGGCATTAGAGATTATATGAATAAGCTTAATCTAAAACCTATTTTCGATTATGTTTTCTTTTGCTAAATAAAAGCTATTAATTTAAAATTACAACAGGCAAGTTTATAAATTCATTTGCATTTTCTATATTTGCCCAATCTAAATAAACATGCAGTTTAAACACCCCGAACTTCTTTACGCTTTATTTTTACTGCTCATTCCTATTATTGTCCATTTATTTCAGCTGCGAAAATTTAAAAAAGTTGACTTTACTAATGTGGCTTTTTTAAAAGAAGCTACACTACAAACCCGCAAGAGCTCTCAAATTAAAAAATGGTTAATCTTATTAACAAGATTACTGCTTTTAGCAGCATTAGTTTTTGCTTTTGCTCAACCTTTTACTTCAAAAACAAATAGTTTTAAAACGGAAAAAGAAACGGTTATTTATTTAGATAACTCGTTTAGTATGCAAGCTAAAGGTAATCAAGGTGAGCTACTAAAACGTGCTATACAAGACATCATTACAGCTATTCCTGAGGATGAAACTATTTCTATTTTTACTAATGATGTTACTTTTAAAAACACAACCATAAAAGCTATTAAAAACGACTTATTAAAACTTGAGTATTCATCAAAAAACATTTCAAGTGAGGGCGCATTATTAAAAAGCAAAACTCTTTTAAAAAACAAAAGTAATACTTTAAAAAACATTATATTAATATCTGATTTTCAAGAGAATAAATTCGTTGTAAAAAATAACTTAGATTCCTTAACAAACCTGAATTTAGTAAAATTAAGCCCCATTAATAAAAACAACGTTTCAGTGGATAGTATCTATATTTCAGAAACTAATCCTACATCCATAGAACTTAAAGTTAGCTTAAAAAACAATGGAGCTTCAATTGATAATTTACCTGTTTCATTATACAACAATGATACGTTAATTGCTAAAACTTCAGTTGAATTAAAAGAGCAAGCTACCACTTCGTTTTCTTTACCAAACAACCAAGAAATAAATGGAAAAATAAGCATTGATGATTCGAGTTTACAATTTGATAATACTCTGTTTTTCAACATCAATAAAGCTTCGAAAATTAACATTTTAAGCATCAATGGAGATGACGACACCTTTTTGAAACGAATTTACACCAACTCTGAGTTTGAATACACGTCTACTACTTTAAATCAATTAAATTACAATGTAATCAACAACCAACACTTGATTCTTTTAAATGAATTAAATAATATTCCTATCTCCTTATCATCAGCTTTAAAACAGTTTTCAAATCAAGGAGGCTCAATCACAATAATACCTTCAAAATCAATTAATCGTGATTCTTATAATCAATTATTAGTAAATCACGGTAGCAATATTAATAATTTGGTGACTTCTAAAAAGCGCATCACCACTATTAATTATGCGCACCCTTTATACAATAATGGAGTTTTCGAAAAACAAGTTAAAAATTTCCAATACCCCAAGGTAAATACTTTTTTTAATGTAATTTCTAATAGCTTATCTAAAGTCTTACAGTTTGAAGATGGCAAAGTGTTTTTAGGTCAAAAAGACCATACTTATATTTTTTCAGCACCACTAAACCAAAACAACTCAAGCTTTAAAAACTCGCCATTAATAGTACCAACTTTTTATAATATTGCCAAACAGAGCTTTAAACTCCCCGAGTTATATTATACTATTGGTAAAGAAAACACCTTTGATATAGAAACAACTATGCAGCAAGATGCTGTTTTATCACTTGTGTCTGAAGATGTTAACATCATTCCAAAACAACAGTATTTTAATAATAAAGTTGTTATTAACACCTCTGAAACACCTTTAAAAGCAGCTACATATTCTATAAAAAACAAAAACAAAACTATACAAAATGTAAGCTATAACTATAGTAGAGACGAAAGTAAATTAGTTTATAAAGACCTATCATTAGTAAAAAATGCTACAGTCAGTGATTCTATCACTGAAGTTTTTGAAACCATAAAAAGTAACACAAAAGTTAACGCCCTGTGGAAATGGTTTGCTATTTTTGCATTAGCGTTATTGATTATTGAAATGCTCATCTTAAAATTCTTTAAATGAACATACTTATAAAATCTGCCACAATTATAGATTCTAAAAGCGAGTTTCATAATACAACTCAGGATATTTTAATTGAAAACGGTGTGATTACTAAGATTTCCAGTAATATAAAAAACTCTAAAAATTATAGAGAAGTTAAGCTCGACGACCTTCATGTATCACAAGGCTGGTTTGATAGCAGTGTGAGTTTTGGAGAGCCTGGATTTGAAGAACGCGAAACCATAGCTAACGGATTAAAAACTGCAGCATACTCTGGTTTTACTGCTGTTGCCGTAAATGCAAACACAAACCCAGTAATAGATTCCAATGCTGATATTACATTTTTAAACTCAAAAGCTAATGATAATGCAGTTAGTTTGCTACCTGTAGGCGCTTTAACCGTATCAAGTAAAGGTGAAGATTTAGCTGAATTGTTTGATATGAATACAGCTGGTGCTGTAGCGTTTTACGATTATAAGAAACCCATTTCTAATCCGAATTTAATGAAGATTGCACTGCAATACGCTAGTAATTTTGATGGTTTGGTTTGCTCTTTTCCACAAGAAAATAAAATTTCTGGACATGGTGTTATGAATGAAAACATAACTAGTACTAGATTGGGCTTAAAAGGGATTCCTGCCTTAGCAGAAGAGCTCCAAGTTGCAAGAGATTTGTTTTTATTGGAATATACAGGCGGAAAATTACACATCCCAACAATTTCAACTGCAACATCTGTAACCTTAATAAAAGAAGCAAAAAAGAAGAAATTGGATGTTACGTGTAGCGTCGCGATTCATAACTTATACTTCGCTGATGATGTTTTAACGGATTTTGATACCAATTTTAAGGTATTACCTCCGTTACGAACGCAAACCGATATAGACGCTTTAATTGAAGGCTTTAAAGATGGTACAATTGATATGGTTACCACAGACCATAACCCTATTGATATTGAAGACAAAAAAATAGAGTTTGACCATGCTAGTTATGGTTCTATTGGTTTAGAAAGTGCTTTTGGAGCGTTACAAAACATATTTACAACAAAAAAAACTATTGATATTCTAACAAAAGGAAAAGCACGATTTGGAATTGAATCATCTGTTATAACTGTTGGTAACAAAGCAGATATAGCGCTTTTTAATCCAGATACTAAATACACATTCTCTAAAGCGGATATTGTTTCAAAATCTAAAAACGCGATTTTTGAAAATGAAACTTTAAAAGGAAAAGCTTACGGGATTATTGCAAATAATAAAGCCGTTATAAATTCTTAATTAATGACTGAACAAGATATAAACAAAGGGCGCCAAAATGCTATTATAAGTTACATTACCATTTTTGGTGTTATTATAGCCTATTATTTAAATAATGAAGACAACAAAAAAAGTGTTTTTGCAAGTTTTCATATTAGGCAATCTTTGGGGCTATGGCTTACTTTTTTTGCTTTAGGCTACATTATTGGAAGCTTTAATAGCTGGCTAATTTCGGCTTCTTTTTATTTATTCTTTGCTGTGCTTTTTATTTATGGCTTTACAAATGCCATTGGAAGAAAAGCCCAACCTGTTCCTTTAGTTGGCAACTTATACCAAAAAATATTCTCAAACCTCGGATCTTAAATGTTACATACCTCACTCTCTCTGGATCATCTTATTCGTGAATCTAGCTTAACTAAAAACGCACCATTACTTATTTTGATGCATGGTTATGGAAGTGATGAAAACGATTTGTTTTCTTTTGCTTCAGAATTACCTGAAGAACTTTTTATTATTTCTTTAAAAGCACCTTACCCTATGCAACCTTATGGCAATGCTTGGTATGCTATTAATTTTGATGAAGAAAAAGGAAAATGGAGTGATAACGATCAAGCTAAAGCATCTCGTGATTTAATTGCAAAGTTTATTGATGAAGCTATTACTGAATATCCAGTAGATAAAAACAATGTATCACTTTTAGGCTTTAGTCAAGGTTCTATTTTAAGTTATGCGATAGCACTAACCTACCCTGAAAAAGTTAAAAATATAGTTGCGCTTAGTGGCTATATTAATAAAGATATTTTTCCTAAAGATATTGAAAGTAAAGATTATTCAAATTTAGATTTTTATTGCTCTCACGGAAGTGCAGACCAAGTTATTCCTGTAAGTTGGGCGCGTCTTACCACGCCTTTTTTAGATGGTTTAAACATCAAACACAACTATTCTGAGTTTCCTGTAGGGCATGGTGTTGCGCCTCAAAATTTCTACGAGTTTAAAGATTGGTTATCGAAGCGTATTTAATATATTTCATATCTTAAACCTTTAATTTAGGTTTAAAATGAAAATATATTCTACTTCTTTTCTACTATTATTTCTTTTATCATTTAGTACATTAACTTCACAAAATACAGATAACTTAAAAGCAATAAATCTAGACCTCTGGCAAAACTTCACCAAAGCTTTTGAAGAATTGGATTATAATTTATTTGCAAGCTTACACTCTAATAATATGATTCGTGTGAGCGGAGATGCTAAAACGATTAAAAATAAAACCAAATATATTGATGGCTATAAAAACCATTGGAAATCAAAAAACATACATCAAACCATATAATTTAGGTTTTTAGAGCGTATAAATGATAATACAAAAGCTTCTGAACAGGGTATTTATAAGCTAACTAGAAATCCTGATACAGAAACTGAAAAATCATACTACGGAAAATTCCATGTAATTCTGAAAAAGGAAAATAAAATATGGAAAATACTAGTAGATTATGATTCTTCAGAAAAGAATACAATTAATGAAGAGGCTTATTTACAGGCTGTAGATATTGAAGATTTTAAAAAATAGAAAACAAAAAAATCCAGCAAACGCTGGATTTTTAATATCATAAAATGTAAATACTCTAACTATTAATTACCAATCTAAAACCTTCACCATGAATGTTTAGTATTTCTACTTTTTCATCTGGTTTTAGATACTTACGTAATTTAGCAATATAAACGTCCATACTCCTTGATGTAAAATAGTTATCATCGCGCCAGATTTTAGTAAGCGCTAATTCCCGAGGCATTAAGTCATTTTCATGTAATGCCAGTAAGCGCAATAACTCATTTTCTTTAGGTGATAATTTAACTGGCTCTCCCCCATCAAACTTTAAAAAACGAAGTTTTGAATTTAAATCGAATCGTCCAATTTTAAACTCAAACTGCTTGCTGTCTGAAATAGTTTCGGTTGCTTTTCTTTGGATTATGGCCTTAATTTTCATTAAAAGCACTTCACTATCAAAAGGCTTATTTAAATAATCATCTGCACCAACCTTATAACCTTTTAAAACGTCTTCTTTCATCGTTTTAGCTGTTAAAAATATAATTGGAACATCTGTGTTTTTTTCTCTAATCTCCTTAGCCAATGTAAACCCATCTTTATATGGCATCATAACATCTAGGATGCATAAATCGAAATCGTCTTTCTTAAATTTTTCAAAGCCTTCCATACCGTTTTTAGCATGGGTAACCTCGTAATCATTCATCATTAAATAATCTTTAAGTACGGTTCCGAAATTAGGATCGTCTTCAACTAATAATATTCTTTTTTTATACTCTTCCATAATTATGATATTAACGGAAGCTTTATAATAAAAGTGCTTCCTTTTTCTTTTTCTGATTCAACTGATACATGACCTTGGTGGTCCTCAACAATTCTTTTAACGTAAGCCAAACCTAAACCATGACCTTTAACGTTGTGAATATTTCCAGTGTGTTCTCTATAAAACTTTTCGAACACCTTTTTAGCAGCAGCTTTACTCATTCCGCTACCATGATCTTTAATTTTTAACAAAATATTTGTTCCTGCATTTTCAGTATATACTTCAATTTCAGGAGCGTCTGGAGAATACTTAATAGCATTATCCAAAATATTTACTATAACATTAGTAAAGTGTGTTTCATTAGCTAAAACTGAAGACTTATCAGCTTTAAAAAATGTTTTAATATAACCCTTTCTGTCCTCAACAATAAGTTCAACATGAGTTAGTGCATCTGCAACTAAGTCGTGTAGATTAGCCCTATCCTTACTAATATTTAACTCATTTTTTTCTAGTTTAGATATTCTCAATACATTCTCAACCTGCGCATGCATACGTTTATTTTCTTCTTTTATCATCCCCAAATATCTAATCACCTTATCCTTATCATCAATAACCTTAGGGTTTCTGATAGCATCTAATGCTAGATTAATAGTTGCTATTGGGGTTTTAAACTCATGCGTCATGTTATTTATAAAATCAGTTTTTATTTCTGAAATCTTACGCTGTTTTACCAATTGAAATAATGCACTTGAATATGCCAATATGATAATTGATGTAAAAACAATCGATAACAAAATCATGCCTATTATCCCAGATAATATAAACTTTCCATCATCAGGAAAATTAACAAGAAGCCTATATGGTGTCTGATTGTTTTCATCATAAAAAATAGGTACTTTAAAATTTGAATTTGGCTCGTATTCAAAATTTTCACTTCTTACTTTTGTTGCCAAATCATTACTGTAAATAGCAAATTCAAAATCAATATCTATATTATCTTTAGCTAATTTTTCAGAAAGCAATTCTTTAATTTCAGTATTAGAAACACGCTTATGGATAGGTGTTCGTTTAGAAATTTCCTTGAAGCTTTTTTCAAAACTCAAACGTTGTGCTTCATCTATAGTGCCACTTCTGATAATTTTTGTGATTGGGCTTTTAACATCTTTGTTGTTAAAACCTGAATAATCGTATATTTCAGTAGTAGATTTTGCTGTGATATTTTTTATATCAATACTATCTAAACCAATGTCAAAGAGCGAAGAAGATAGTTTGTAATTTTCTTCTAATACATTACTTCTGTAAATGAGAGTTTCATCAGTGCTGTTATTTTTTTTATAAATCAACAATTGCGAAACAGCATCTTCATCTGCTTTTTTTTCGCTATCCATGTTCAAAAACTTTGAAAAATAATTTTCTGATTCATTATCTTCAATGGTGTTGGAAACGTAATTTAATGCCTTATCCACATTAAACCTAAATCGCTCCTTTTCATTATTTACAGAATCATTAATATAGTAAGCTTGGATAGCAATAATACCAACGAGAGACAAGCTCATGAGTATTATTAACAGAATAAATAGCCTTTTGCCCATTAATCAAAATTAACATTTAAACATTTAGGTCTGCTACCTTTTAACCTTACATTAACAAAAATGTTAAAATTTAAGATTTGTGTGTTTTAATAAGTAGTTTCTTATGAATTTTATTGACTTGTTTTTTGGTTTTATCAAGCTCAATGTTTTCTATAACAAAATGGGAATGCTTTATTTTCTCCTCATCCGTCCATTGGTTATTCATAATAGCTTCGATTTTTTCTTTTGAAGTATGATCTCGTTTAAGTAAACGTTTAATTCGTGTTTCTATTGGAGCAACAACAGTGATTATATAGTTGCACGTTTTATGTCCACCATTTTCAAACAGAATAGCAACTTCTTTAATAACATAAGAAGCATCTTGTTTCAGCATCCATTTTTCAAAATGTCTAGCAACTTTAGGGTGCACAATAGCATTCATTTTCTCTAAATAAGTTTTATTATTGAATATGATATTTGCTATGAAAGGTCTATTTAATTCACCATCTATATATGCTTTATCTCCAAATAATTTAATAAGCTTTCTTTTAATTACTTTAGAGCGATTCATCAAATTTTTAGCTTCATCGTCTGCTATATAAATAGGCACTCCTAATTCTGAAAACTGTTTTGCTACAGTTGTCTTACCACTTCCAATTCCTCCTGTTAAACCGACAATAATCATTTTGTTACTATAAATTCTATACGTTGTTGCCTTAATTTTACGTGTTTTACAAAATCAGGATATTTTTTGAGTTCTGGTACTAAAAAAGATTGATTAACATTGGTTTTTCGATAATCACAAACTACTTTAAAGCTATTAGTTTTAATCTGATTGAATTCACTTAAACTAACATAATAAGAAACGTTTACTGTTTTAGGAAAGTATTTTAATTTTACGTTTTTAGGAACACCTATCACAGTAACTGGGATATTAAGCGTACCCTCTGTAAACTTTTCTACTTTAGCATTTAGCTTTATTTTGTTTTGGGAAAACTTCAAATCTGAAGTGTTTTTTGGTAATTTAATGCTTACTGTTTCTGCTATATTCGTTCTCACATCTTTTAAAACAGTAGCTTCTGTTTCAAGAAAATTAATTTTAGAAACTAATAAATTTGGCCCTACTATAGTTATAGAATCGGGTTCTGATATTAGACGACTAGACCTATCAAAACCCGGAAAAAAGTTAATATCTGCATTTACACGCACAGGAACTTTCTTTACCATATTTATACCATAACGAAACGTAATAGGATCTGGAGATATACTTAATAATTCAACTTGTTTATCAAACTGGGTGTTTTTTAAGTAGGATTTTGATTTGTTGTAAACGAAAGTGTTTTCAGTTTTATAAACATCTTTACTAAAATCAATTTTAATTTTAGGTTTGGTTACATAATAATTTAACCACTTAAAACCATGTGTTTTTAATGTAATGTTAAGACTTACAGAATCGTTTAAAATAACATTCTCCTGCGGCACATTAATCTTTTCTATCTCGAAAGCTATTGTGTTTGTATAATCTTTTGAAAGCTTTGTGAATAGTAAAATTATAAAAGCCGAAAGTAAAAATAAAATAAAAACATTTATTTTTTTCTTTTTAAAAGACGCTATAATATTTACTTTTAATTTTTTCAATTTACCACCTTAATAAAACACCTTAAAATCATAATAACCAATACTTTTAGTTAAGTTTAAAAAATAATTTAGGAAAATACTTTTCTGGGTTTTTATTAAGCACTGAAACTGCCAATGTAGACTTAAAAAACCCATAACCATATCCGATAAACTGAATTAGAATTGCTGGCATCGTCAAGACTGAAACTATTAAATTTCTTGTACTTATTAGTGCTAATAAAAACGCTATGAAAAAATAAATAGTATAAGCTAACAACAACCATTTATTACCTAGAATAAAAAATAAAATTGCCAAAATCAACCCTAAGCAAAACAGTGTAGGAAACCAGTATGTAACCTTTTTTGTTGATGGATGCCATTTGTTTAAAATAGGACGAACCATCCCAAATTTATTTACTTGTTTGTAAAAATTCTTCCATGAAATTCTGCGCTTATGATATACGTATGCTTCTGGAATTAATTTAGTTTTAAATCCTAAATTCCATAATCTAATTGATAAATCTGGATCCTCTCCAGGATGAATTCTTCCAAACCCCTTAGATGCCTCAAATGCTTTTTTTGAAAGCCCCATATTGAAGCTTCTGGGTTGAAATTTGTCAACACTATTTTTATTTCCTCTAATACCTCCTGTAGTTATAAAAGATGTCATTGAAAAATTGATAGCTTTTTGTAAATTAGAAAACGAACTGTGAGCCGCATCTGGACCGCCAAAACAATCTACATAATCTGTTTCTAAACTTTTATTGGCTGCAACCAAATAATCTTTGGGCAGAATACAATCTGAATCTAAAATAATGAAGTAATTTCCTTTTGCTTGCTGCATACCAAAATTTCTAGAATCACCAGGTCCTGAATTTTCTTTAAAATAATAGGATATATTTAGTTTGTTGCTAAATGTTTCTACTACTGCTTTTGAGGTCTTTGTTGATCCGTCTTCCACAATTACAATTTCAAAAGGTATAGCTCCATCTAAAGCGTTAAAACTCTCCAGAAGTTCTTGAATTTCATCTGGCCTGTTATAAACTGGAATTATAAATGAGTATTGTAATTGCATGTTACAAATGTAATTAATCTTGTTGCATTTATTGGCAAAGTTGTAATCTCCTTTTAGGTTATACTTTTAGTTGGCAGATAGGTGCGAGAGCGATAGTAGTGGTTAGCTTTTGGCGAGGCGTGCATCGAGCCAAAACTAGTAACGGATAGCGCGGTTTTTATTTCAAAAACTCGCCATAAAAAAAGCCACCCTTTTAAAGGCGGCTTTGTATTATTGAGTATGCTTTTTTATTCTTCTCCTACAAAGGTAGACATTACGGCATCACTTACGCCCATGTTGCTAAATCCACCATCATTATAAAGGTTTTGCAAAGTAACACGTTTGGTTAAATCGCTAAATAACGACACTGTGTAGTTTGCACAATCCATGGCTGTAGCATTACCAAGTGGCGACATTTTTTCTGCGTAAGAAATAAATCCATCAAACCCTTTTACACCACTTCCAGCTGTTGTTGGTGTTGGCGATTGTGAAATGGTGTTTACTCTTACTTTTTTGTCTCTTCCGAAGAAATACCCGAAACTACGTGCAATACTTTCTAAATAGGCTTTATTGTCTGCCATATCATTATAATCTGGAAAAACACGTTGTGCTGCCATATAAGTTAATGCTACAATACTTCCCCATTCGTTCATGGCATCTGCCTTGTATAATGTTTGCATTACTTTATGAAAAGACATGGCTGAAACATCTGTTCCCTTTTGCGTCCAAGCGTAATTTTGATCTGTATAGTGTTTACCCTTTCTAACATTAATTGACATACCAATGGAGTGTAGTACAAAATCAATTTTACCTCCTAAAATCTCCATAGATTGCTCAACTAAATTTTGCAAATCCTCTTCGGAAGTGGCATCTGCAGGAATAATTTGAGAACCTGTTTTTTCTGCTAACTCATTAATTTGCCCCATTCGCATTGCAACTGGTGCATTAGTTAACACAAATTGACCGCCTTCTTCATGAACACGCTCTGCAGTTTTCCAAGCAATTGAATTTGAATCTAATGCTCCAAAAATGATTCCTTTTTTTCCTTTTAGTAAATTATATGACATATTAGTAAACTATTTTAATTCTTATTTGTTAATTAGTGTGCTAAGATAATATTAAAATTATGATTTTCTATAATAGATTCTTGCTACTAAAGGCACATCAAGCTAGTTGAGCAACTCTTTGGCATGAGCTATTGCCGATGTAGTTAATTCTGAACCACCAAGCATTTGAGCTATCTCTACAATACGATCGTCATGATTTAATTTAATAAGATTAGTTTGCGTTACCTCACCTACATCTTCTTTATAAACTTTAAAATGCGAATGGCCTTTGGCAGCAATTTGTGGTAAATGCGTAATTGAAAATACTTGCATGTTCTTACTCATTTGCAGCATAATATCACCCATTTTATTTGAAATCTCACCAGAAACTCCTGTATCAATCTCATCAAACATTATTGTTGGAAGCTGAATGTATTTTGATAGTATAGACTTTATAGCTAACATGATTCTGGAAAGTTCTCCTCCTGAGGCGGCTTTTTTTAGCGCGTTAAAGCTACCTCCTTTATTTGCTGAAAATAAAAAAGACAGCTCGTCTTTTCCATTGCTATAATAAGTATCACTGTTAAATACTTCAATTTTAAACTGTGCATTTGGCATCCCTAACTCTGCTAAAATAGTTTCTAATTGTGACTTTAAAAGCGGAATAACCTCTAAGCGATTTTTATGAATGGATTTTGAAATTGCATTAAGTTCTTTCTCTTTTGAAGAAATTTCAGTTTGCTTTTTCTTAATTGTATCATCAAGGTTTTCTGTAACCGACACTTTTTCTTTTAATTGATTTTTTATTCCAATTAACTCCGAAACATCTGAAGCTACATGCTTTTGCATCAAATTATGAATGATTTTTAACTTTCCATCAACTACCGCAAGCCTGTTTGGGTCTGCGTCTAAGCCATCCTGTAACTCGTGAATTTCACTGTACAAATCATCCATTTCAATTAAGCAACTATTTGCTCTATTGAACAGTTCTTCATATTTTGAGGACAAACCTGATAGTTTCTGGAATACAGTCTTCAACGTAGTTAGTGATGTTAAAATACCAACTTGCTCTTCTCCTAAAAGCTGATAAGCTTCAGCTAGGTTTTCTTGAATACCCTCTATATTATTTAAGGTTTCATATTCTTCTTCTAAAGTTTCTACTTCGCCTTCAATTAGGTTAGCTTCAGTTAATTCATTTAACAAAAACGTGTTGTAATCATGCTCTTTTATGGCTTCAGCCTGAAAAGATAAAAGCGTATCATATTCTTTTTGGAGGTTTTTATAAACTTGTAACTCTTGTTTATACTTTTCAAGAACTACATCATGATTTGCCAAAGCATCAATTACTTGAAATTGAAAATCGTTACTTGTAAGTTGAAGGGTTTGATGCTGTGAATGAATATCTATTAAACGTTCTCCTAATAATTGTAGACTGGATAAATTTACTGGTGTATCATTAACAAACGCTCTAGATTTACCTGATGGTAATATTTCTCTTCTAATAATAGTTTGTGGTTCGTAATCTAAATCTTCAGAATTAAAAAGTTCCTTTAAATTGTAATTAGAGATATTAAAAACAGCTTCAATGATACACTTTTTTGATGGCTCTTTTAAACTACTTAAATCTGCACGTTTACCTAAAATTAATGATAAACCACCTAAAAGTATTGATTTCCCTGCACCAGTTTCGCCAGTAATTATTGAGAATCCATCATTAAAATCTACATGAAGATTATCAATTAATGCATAGTTTTTTATAGAAAGGGACGTGAGCATATTGTATTATAAGTTAACAATTAGAATGAACCAATTTAAACTTTTTTAGTAAAAATCAATATTTAATATTTTGCCATTTACTACTGTGCATTGGTGCAATACGCTGTAAGGTTTCTTTTAATTTCACGATGTTTACGTTAGGACCATCTGTAAAAATTTGCTCAACTTCTTCCGCTTTAGCATCAAAAAACGTACGTAACAGAAAAGAATTTGGTCTACGAGCATTCATAGCTTGAAATTTCTCTAAAGCTTTAGCAACAGCCTCTTTACCAGCTTTAACATCATCACTCATAACATCCAATCCGTTTCTGTGATAGTCATATATAACATTCCGAAATTCTTTAAAGGTTGGAGATAACACATTATCGATTAACGTAAAACGACTTTGCAACCCATCTTCCAATTTCCATCCTTTAAAATTTCCTTGCTGCGAGTAATTGGTAATTATCTGAGCTTGTTTATAATAATCATCACCTCCTTTTTCTTCAAATGAATCCGCGTCTAAAGCCAAAATCATATTTATATGAAATGCTAAAACTGAAATTAAATTAGATTCAAATTGAGATGGATTATATATTAAATTTTGAAATTCTAAATATCTGAAGTTAAAATCTTTATCATTAAAGTTGTAAAGTGGTGTACTGAAAGAAGATCCATATATTGGTCTTGACGATTGCACTTGTAATGTGGCTTGAAAGGTTTCGCCACTGTATTGGGTAACATTAATAAACATATTGCAACTAATACGTTCTTGATCTTTAAATGTTTTTTTAGTCCACTTAGTGTTATTAACAAACTCATTGAGTTGCTTTTCTAAAGTTTTAAAAATTGGAAAATTCTCGTTACCTGTTTGTTCTGCATTTACAACAACATTACAATTTAATTCTTGTGAAAACCCGGTTAAACTCAGGAAAACTATTAATATAACTAGAATATTACGCATCAATTTCTGATATAATTTTATTTAATAAATCTGAAGCAACTTCAGTTTTTGATTTTAACTGAAACGCTGTAACATTACCTTTGTCATCAAGAAATGTTACTTTGTTTGTATCTGTTTTAAAACCAGCTCCTTTATCATTTAACGAATTTAATACAATTAAATTTAAATGCTTTTTTGTTAATTTCCCTTTAGCATTCTCTAATTCGTTATTGGTCTCTAGGGCAAATCCCACTAAATATTGCTGCTTTTTAATGTCTCCTAAAGATGCCAATATATCTTTAGTTTTTTCCAACTCTAAAACTAACGTATTAGAAGTCTTTTTTATTTTCTGTGTTGCTACTTCTTTTAGAGTAAAATCTGCTACAGCAGCTGAAAGAATAGCAATATCTGTTGTTTTGAAATGCTTATGTACCTCATCGTACATGTTCTGAGCACTCACAACAGGCTTTACATGTATTAAACTATGCGACACCTTTTGATATGTTGGTCCTGTAACCAAAATAACTTCAGCTCCTTTATTTGCAGCAGCCTTAGCTATTTCAAACCCCATTTTACCGCTGGAATGATTTCCTATAAATCTTACAGGATCAATAGCCTCATAAGTTGGGCCGGCAGTAATTAAGACTTTTTTTCCACGCAGTGGAAGCTTATCTAAAATATCACTCTCTATAAACGTAACAATATCCTCAGGCTCAGCCATTCTTCCCTGACCTACTAACCCACTGGCTAATTCGCCACTGGTAGCTGGAATCATAATATTTCCAAAATTTTTAAGTTTTTCAAAAGATTGGAGTGTCGATGGATGTTTATACATATCCAAATCCATAGCTGGTGCAAAATAAACAGGGCATTTTGCAGATAAATATGTTGCTAGCAATAAATTATCACTCGTACCATTGGACATTTTCGACAAGGTATTCGCTGTTGCTGGTGCAACAACAAATAAATCTGCCCAAAGCCCTAAGTCTACATGATTATTCCAAACAGCGTTATCATCTTCTTCATTTGTGAAAGATGAATGTACAGGATGCTTTGATAAAGTTGATAAGGTTAATGGAGTTATAAAATCTTTAGCAGCAGGAGTCATCACCACCTTTACCTCTGCCCCTGATTTTATAAATAACCGCACTAAAGATGCTGTTTTATAAGCAGCAATGCCAGCAGTAATGCCAAGTAATATTTTCTTTCCGCCTAGTATACTCATCAATAAAGTGTGGTTTTAATAACCAAACAAACTCCAACGCCATTTATTAAAACGGTATTGGAGTTTATTTAATGGTGCTTAAATTTAGAAATTATTCTTGAGAATCTTCCTCAGTATTTCTAAAATAAATTTTATCTGTCAACCATTCTTGAACAGCTAATGCATGAGGCTTAGGCAGTTTCTCATAAAACTTAGAAACCTCAATTTGCTCTTTGTTTTCAAAGATTTCCTCAAGACTATCATTGTAAGTAGCAAACTCCTCTAACTTATCAATAAGTTCTTTTTTAATCTCTGTGTTAATTTGTTCAGCGCGTCTGGATATGATAGAAATTGACTCGTAGATATTCTCTGTTGGCTCATCTATTTGATTTCTATCATACGTTACCGTATTAACTGGAGCATTAGTTTTTTTTAAATCCATCCTTTTATAATTTAACTTTTGGTGCTGTAATTGTTTAATTCCTTGCTTATTTCTGATGCCATTTCCTTAACATCCTCTATATATTTTGATTCAGCATAAGCTTCAATAAAAGCTTGTGAGTACTCTTTTGCTGTTTCTAAACGTTGCTTTTTTAGGTAAATAATTCCTTTTTGTATGGTATTTTTAACTTCTACGCTATTTATTGCTAACTTGTATGCTGAATCCAACCTATAAAACAAAGCATCTTCACGAAGTCTTGATCCTGGGAACTCAAATATAAAATTATCAAAAGATCTTACAGAGGCAGGGTAATCTGATATATGATTAAATTGTTTTGCTATTTCATAAGCCTTTTTCTCGAGTTTAAAATCTAATTCTTGTATTAGTGTATTAGCATCAGAAACATATTCGGAATCAGGAAATAGGTTTATGAATTCTTGCAACTTCTCAATAGCTTCTTTCGTTTCTGTTTGGTCTTTACTAAAAATAGGAGATAATTGATAATAACTCCTTGCTCCAAAAAATGAAGTTTCTTCTAATTTTTCGCTCTTAGGATAACTTGATGCAAAACGCTCAAATTGATAGCCTGCCACATAAAAGTCTTTCATTTTATAAAATGTATTAGAGTATAAATACATTAACTTTTCTGCCTGTGGCTTCCCTCTATAGTTTGGTACTATTTGAGCAAAAAGTCTATTCGCTTTTTCAAATTTGCCTTGGTTATATAATTCTTCCCCCATTTTAAATTTTTTAGCAACAGCATCTTCACCATCAGCCTTTAGAACTTTCTGGTATTCGCTACAGCCACTTAAAATGACTAATGAAAATATGATGTAGAGAAATTTATTCATAGATTTTAAATACAGCATGCAAAATTACGCTATTTATATGGATTTTAAAAATATAATTTCTTTGCTAAAATAACGGCTAAAACTTAGTAATTGTATGGTTTAAGTAATATTTAACACACTAAAAAGAACGAGCAAAATCTGCTATTTTGGATTTTAAGGCATTTGATGCTGGTACTAATGGTAATCTTACGATATCTTGACATAGATTTAAGGCTTCAAATACAGCTTTAATTCCAGCTGGGTTATTCTCTTCAAAAATATAACCTATAACATCAATAAGTTTATAATGAAGCTTGTAAGCAGCTTCTGTTTCACCTTTTAGTCCTAAGCGAATCATGTTTGAAAATTCTTTTGGAAACGCTTGACCAATTACAGAAATGACACCTGAGCCACCTGCTAAGGTTACCCCTAGAGCTAAATCATCATCACCAGAAATAATTAAAAAATCTTTAGGTTTATTATTTATGAGCTCTAAATACTGTGTGGTATTGTTTCCTGCTTCCTTAACTGCTATTATGTTATCAAAATCGTTGGCTAATCTCAATGTGGTTTCAACCTCAACATTCTTAGAAGTTCGCCCAGGTACATTGTACAAAATAATATCAATCGGAGAAGCTTCAGCAATAGCTTTAAAATGCTGATAAATACCTTCTTGAGTAGGTTTGCTATAATAAGGAGAAACTGATAAAATAGCATCAATACCACTTAAGTCTGTAGATTTTATTTCATCAATTACAGCCATGGTATTATTACCACCAATACCTAGAACTAATGGTAATCTTCCATTATTAGCTATTGAAATAGTAGCAACAACATCTTTCTTCTCTTGTTTGGTTAATGTTACACTTTCCCCTGTTGTTCCACAAATAACAAGGTAATCCGTACCATTTTCAATATTGTAATTAACAATATTGGTTAATGCTTCATGATCGATACTTAAATCAGAATTAAATGGTGTAACCAACGCAACTCCCGTTCCTACAAACTTACTATTCATTATTACTTAATTTTTTTTAAAATGGTTAGATATTTAAAAACTTCCTCTTTAAAGAGGTTAAATTGTTTTAAACTTGTTTTTATTATTAAATCATTTAAACGCTCGTCAGACTGCAATATGCCTATCTTAAATTTAGCTTTAGATTCAGCAGTTATCAATTTAAGCTCAAAAACTTCTTTTTCGTAGTAGCTAATTAAAACATCAAATGGTGTATCTAAAAACGCTTTGAGTTCCATATTTTTAATGACACCATTCCATCCAAAATCTTTTGGATTATAGCATTCATCCCAGGAATGAATATCATCTTTTTTACTTGAAGAAAAAGCTATAATTTTCAACCTATTTGGTCTTACTTTAATATAATCAGCTAATTCCCTGAACACCTCAAAGTCATTAATTTCATCAGTATTTAAGATAACTCCTAAACTAACTACTTCATCAGCATTCACATTTACCTTGCGTTCTGCTAACAATTTGTTTAGGTACTTTTTATTAGATTTTTGTTTAAAACCCTTTAAAATCATTTATCTTTATACTTTGCGCAAAGGTAGCAAAAGTACATTCAAAAATTAGCTTATTCAATGAGGTTTACACATTTCCTTTTTTTGTTATATTTTTTAAGTTTTCTGAATTGTAAAGATGAAAAACTAAAAATTATAAAAATTGAAGGACAACAAATTATAATCTCAGATTCTCTTATTCTAGATGGAGAAATTGAAAACTTTATTAAACCTTTTAGAGATAATATTCAAAAAGATTTAGATAGTATTTTAGCATATTCAGCAGGAACTTACTCTAAAACTGATGGGGAATTAAATACGGCTGTAGGTAATTTTATGGCTGACGCTATTTATAGTGAGGCTAATCCAATTTTTAAAAGCAGAACAGGGCACGACATTGACATGGTAATATTTAACCACGGTGCGATTAGATCTGCCTTAAACAAAGGAAATGTTTCTAAAAGGACCGCTTTTGAGCTGATGCCTTTTGAAAATACTGTGGTAGTTATCGCAATTAAAGGTACTCAAATTGACAGTTTAATTGATTTTTTAAGAACATCTAAAACCGCACACCCCGTTTCCAAGCTTAAATTGGTTTTAAATCAAGAATTCAAAATAATGGAGGCCAAAATAAAAGGAAAAAACATCGATAAAAATAGAATCTATTACGTCGCAACTAGTAATTATGTATATAGTGGTGGTGATAATATGTCATTTTTTAAACCAAACGATAGCGTTTACAGATTAGATTACAAAATCAGAAATACTTTGATTGATAAGTTTATTAAACTTGACACCATAGAACCTGTTATTGACGATCGATTTATTCAAATTAAATAAACTCATGAAGCGTAGAGATTTTATTCAACAAGCATCAGCAGGAACTGCTTTAGTAACCCTTGGCAGTTTAGGTTTGCAGTCTTTTACAAGTCTAAACAATACTACCAAAATCACTATCCTTCATACAAATGATGTGCATAGCCATATTGATACTTTTGAAGAAGGTAGAAATGCCAATAAAGGCGGTGTAGCAAGACGTGCAAGTTTAATCGATTCAATTAGAAAAGAAAACCCAAACACTTTATTACTAGACGCTGGTGATATTTTTCAGGGCACACCATATTTTAATTATTATGGAGGCGAGTTGGAATTTAAATTGATGAGCAAACTTAAATATGATGCTGCTACAATTGGTAATCATGACTTCGACAATGGCATTGATGGGTTATTTGCACAATTACCACACGCAAAATTTCAATTTATATCTGCTAATTATGATTTTTCGAATACTATTATGGATACTCAAACTAAACCTTATCAAGTATTCCAAAAAAATGGTATTAAAATAGGTGTTTTTGGTTTAGGTATTGAATTAAATGGTTTGGTAGCGCCTAACATGTTTAAAGAAACTAAATATCTAAATCCTCTAGAGATTAGCCAAGACATGTCTCGAATATTAAAAACGGAAGAAAAATGTGATTTGATTATCTGCTTATCTCACTTAGGATATAATTATAGAAATTCTAATAAAATTAGCGACTTATCTTTAGCAAAAGCAACAAAAGATATTGATTTAATTATTGGTGGGCATACACATACATTTCTCCCTAAACCCACCATAGTTAAAAATTCTGACAATAAAAATGTACTTGTTAACCAAGTAGGTTGCTATGGTATTTATCTGGGTAAAATCGATTTTTATTTTGATTCAGACAAAAACAAATCTGCCAATGGCACCTCTATAATTGTTTAAAACCATTTAGCTATATGTTAAGTATACTGGTTAAATACGTCTAAGCTTTTAACTAAAATATACCAATCATGAAAAAATACATTCCCTTAGCACTTAGAATAATCGTAGCCTTAATTTTAATTCAAACCTTACGCTTTAAATTTTCCGCTCATCCAGATAGTGTATATATATTCGAAACAGTTGGTTTAGAACCTATCGGAAGAATAGGTATAGGTATTCTAGAGCTTATAGCGGGTATTTTATTACTTATTCCAAAAACAGTATGGGTTGGAGCTAGCTTGACTTTGGGCATTATTGGAGGCGCCATTATAATGCATTTAACACAGTTAGGAATTGACGTAAAAGGTGATGGTGGTTTACTTTTTGGAACTGCAGTATTTACTTTTATTCTGTCTGCAATTATTCTTTTCTTATATAAGAAAGATATTCCTTTTTTAAATAATAGAGTTTAAAAATACTAATCTGCAACCAAATACCTCTCTTCATTATTAACAACATTCAATATTTTTGATTGCTGATAAAAGAAATAAAAGGCTCCAAGAGCAAGTGTAGTGCCTAAAAAGTTTAAAAAACACCTTTGTGCAACATAAATGTATGCAATATCCATAACTTCAGAAAAAACAATACACAAAGCCCCTAGAAATAGGTAGAATGATTTCTTATTATCTCTGTAAAAATAGTTTAACAGTGCAACTGATAATAGTACGAGTACTACAATATTATAGGTTAGCTCTAAATAATAATCACTCTCAAAAACTAGATTTGGATCTATTATAGCATGTAATACATACAGTAAATAAATATTTAAAACACTTAAAACTAATATGTGGATTTTAAAATATTTGACAACATGCATTAAATTCAATGAACTTGCAATTTTTACAACTAACACAATGTAAGCCAATATATATAAGCCGTTGCAAACATAATATTCAAAATTATAGAGGTTTTGAGACTCATCATATGGCAAATTAGCAATAACTACTCCCAATAAGTCGGACACAGAGTAGAAAATTAAGAACAATAAAAAGAGTTTGCTCTTTCTCTTAATAAACAATAAATAAAGTACAGTAATAAGAGGTACTATTGCAGAATGAAAATAATACGATACCATTTCGTGACCGCTAAATTCAAAAACAGTGAACAAAACATAGCATAGCAATACTAAACCTACCAAGACTTTCGACTTGTACATGAGAGCATTTAATTGTTAATAAAAACAAATATACACAAAAATTACAATTAAACGTATAAATTTTACATTTTATCGATAAAATAACAAGTTTAAATCAATTTTTGTAAGAATTTTTCCTCTGAAATCAAAGCTATACCTAAAGTTTCTGCCTTAGTTTTTTTACTTGGCCCCATTTTGTCACCAGCAACGATATAGGACGTTTTTGATGAAATAGAGCTACTCACTTTTCCCCCGTTATTCTCTATTAACTTTTTTAATTCATTCCTAGAAACTTGATAAAATACACCAGAAACAACCACAATATCGCCTTTAAGTTTATCGGTTTGCCCACTTAACTGTTCCTCAGACATTTGCAATTGCACACCAAACCCCTTCAATCTGTTTATTATATCAATGTTTTCTTGTGTTTCAAAAAATCTGGTAACACTTTCTGCTATTTTTACTCCTATCTCATCTACATTAACTAACTCTTCTTGTGAAGCTCCAATAATAGCATCAATACTCTTATAATGTTTAGCTAACTTTTTAGCTACTGTTTCTCCTACATATCTAATACCAAGGGCATAAAGCACACGCTCAAAAGGAATGTTTTTAGACTCTGAAATACCATTTATCAAATTATCAGCACTTTTTTCTGCCATACGTTCCAATGGAATAACTTGATCTTTAGTTAATTGAAATAAATCCGAATAATTATTAATCAAGCCTTCATTTACCAAAAGCGCAACCGTTTCACCACCTAAACCATCTATATCCATGGCTTTCCTCGATATAAAATGCTGAATCCTACCTATTATTTGAGGATTACATCCATTATAATTAGGGCAATAATGCTGTGCTTCACCTTCTTTTCTTATAAGTTCTGTATCGCATTCAGGACAATTTGTAATATACTTAGTTGGTTCAGAGTCCGCTTTACGTTTACTCAAATCTACCCCTAAAACTTTAGGGATAATTTCACCACCTTTTTCGACATATACGGTATCCCCTTCTCTAATATCTAATTTCTCAATTTGATCTGCATTATGTAAGGATGCACGTTTAACCGTTGTTCCTGCTAATTCAACAGGCTCTAGATTTGCTACTGGTGTTATAGCCCCCGTTCTACCAACTTGATAAGTAATAGTGTTTAAACGCGTAGACACTTGTTCTGCCTTAAACTTATAAGCCATAGCCCACCGAGGTGCTTTTGCTGTGTAACCTAACTCTTCTTGCTGCTGGAGATTATTCACTTTCACAACCACACCATCGGTTTCATAAGGTAAATCATGGCGGTGCGAATCCCAATAGTTTACAAATTCTAGAACTTCGTCAATTGAATTAGCCAATTTAGCAGCTTTAGGAACTTTAAACCCCCAATCTCTTGCTTTTTGCAAGCTTTCAAATTGGGTGCTAATTCCTAAATTATTGCTTGTTAAGTTATAAAGTAAACATTCAAGAGGGCGTTTAGCTACTTCTGCACTATCCTGTAGTTTTAGACTACCTGACGCTGTGTTTCTGGGATTTCTATAAGGCTCCTCCCCCAATACAACACGCTCTTCATTCATTTTAATAAATCCTTCAAACGGTAAAATAATTTCTCCGCGAATATCAAATTTAGATGGGTAATCTCCTTTTAACTGTAATGGCACCGATTTAATGGTTTTTACATTAGCTGTTACATTATCACCTTGAAAACCATCTCCCCTGGTAACGGCCTTAACTAGTTTACCATGCTCATAAGTTAAACTTATAGATGCCCCATCATATTTTAACTCGCAAGTATATTGTACCTCACCATCAACTAGCTTCTTTATACGTTTTTCCCAATCTTCCAAATCCTCTCTAGAATAAGAATTATCTAAAGAATACATGCGATGTTCATGTACAACCGTTTCAAAATTCCTTGTTACCTCACCACCTACACGCTGGGTTGGAGAATTTGCATCAAAAAATTCTGGATGTTTAGCTTCAAGACTTTGAAGTTCTTTTAATTTTAAATCAAAATCATAATCAGAAATAGTGGCATTGTCAAGCACATAGTAATTATGATTGTGCAATCTTAATTCCTTGCGGAGATCTTCAATTTGTTGTTCAATAGTATTCATAATACTTTAACTCCTTTTATCATTCTATCTTTCTTAAAAATATCTTGTTTTAATTCGATACTTTTAAAATGGTTTTTATTCAATAAATTAATCATATTTCCTCCTAAAAACTCATTAATTTCAAAAAACAAAACTCCTTTATTCGCTAAGTTCTGGTTAGCAAATTGTGCTATAGCATTGTAAAAAAGTAGTGGATTTTCATCTTTTACAAATAAAGCCAAATGCGGTTCATTATCTAAAACATTAGGTCTCATTTTTTCTTTTTCCTTTTCTCTAACATACGGTGGGTTTGAAACTATAATATCAAATTCTAAATCTCTAATCCTTTTTGTTTCTAAAACATCTAATTCTAAAAACTCAATATCTACAGCATTCAATTCTGCATTACCTTTCGCTACTTTCAAAGCCTCTTTACTTACATCTAAAGCATAAACCTTAACATTTCTCAAGTTTTTTGCTAATGAAATAGCAATACAACCACTTCCTGTTCCAATATCTAAAATACGCAGTGGTTTTTTTTTAGTATTGAATTCTGAAATAACCCAACTTACTAATTCCTCTGTTTCTGGTCTTGGAATTAAAACATGTTCATTTACTTTAAATTCTAAACCATAAAACTCCGTTTCACCAATTATATATTGAATTGGCTTTTGTCGTTTCAATAATTCTAAGGCCTCTATTATTTTTTTAGAGTTAGATATAACTAAATCCGTATCCATTGCTAATTGGATTCTAGCAATTTCATAATAATGCGCTATTAGCATAAAAAAAAAGCTATCTACTTCTTCTTTTTCATAAAAAGCATCTAATTGCTCATGAAATGTATTCTGTAATTCTTTTATCTTCATAAATCCTTAATCATCCATAACCCACAAGAATAGTGCCCTGTGTTACCCAATGCATTGGGTAAGTATTTAAAGCCATAGCTTTCATAAATATGAATGGCTGCTTTGAGCTGTGAGGCCGATTCTAAATAACATTTTTTGTAGCCCAAAACTTTTGCTGCTTGAAGGCATTTTTCAAATAAGACTTTGCCATAACCTTGCCCTCTTACTGTTGGTGAAAAATACATTTTTTGAATTTCGCATACTTTGTCTTCAATATCTTTTAAAGGTTTTATACCTCCACCACCTAAAATTTCACCATTACATTCTATAACATAATAAACATCATTATCATTTTGATAAGATTCGTACATTCTTGGAGTCTCAGCATCAGAATAAGCAGTTCCTTCTAAAGGTATTTTAAATTCATGGAAACAAGCACGAATAACCTCCTCTAATTCCTTGTTGTCTTGAGGCAGAATTTCTCGAATAACTATAGTATCTTTACTCACTTTAATTGGTACTTTTAAGATAGTGAAGATACATTAAATCGAAAAAAAACATCATGCGTAAACTTATAATCTTATCAACAATTTGTTTCGTTTTTTTAAGCTGTTCTGTTAATGAAAAACCTCAATTTATAGGTATTGAAAACATCAAAGTTCTAGAATCTACTTCAAAACAAGTAACGTTTACAGCTGATGCTTTTTTTATAAACCCTAATGATATTGGAGGTGAACTTCAAACTGACGAAATAAAAGTATTTGTTAACGACAATGAAATGGCTTCAGTCTCAACCGAAAGTTTTAAAGTTCCCGCAAAAAAAGAGTTTTCCATTCCTTTAAAAACCATTGTCCCAACAGATAGTTTGTTTAGCAACAAAAGCATTGGCGGATTAATAGGCAGTTTATTTAGCAAGAAAGTTAAAGTGCAATACAAAGGAGATATCAAATATAAAGTTTTAGGATTCTCATACACCTATGAGATCGATAAAACCGAAGATGTGAAAATTAAATTTTAGTATTGAAATCTCACGAAGTTTACATATCACGATGCATAGAAATTGCTAAAAATGGCTTAGGCAACACGCGTCCAAACCCAATGGTTGGCGCTGTAATTGTTTCCAATAACAAAATAATTGGTGAAGGTTATACGAGTGCTTACGGAGGATCTCATGCTGAAGTTAACGCCATTAATTCAGTTGGAAACAAATCATTGCTTAAAGAAGCAACATTATACGTAACACTTGAACCTTGCTCGCACTTCGGAAAAACACCACCCTGCAGCGACCTTATCATTAAACACAAAATCCCAAATGTTGTTATTGGTTGCATTGATGATAATATAAAAGTAGCCGGCCAAGGCATCAAAAAGCTTAAGAATGCAGGTTGCAAGGTTATTGTTGGTGTTTTAAAACATGAATGTAAAACTCATCATAAACGCTTTTTCACCTTTCACAATAAAAAACGTCCATATATTATTTTAAAATGGGCTGAAACACCTGATGGCTTTATTGCTCCTAAAACCAAACAAGAGCAAAAACCAATATGGATTACCAATAGTTATTCAAGACAATTAGTACACAAGTGGCGTTCTGAAGAACAAGCAATTTTAGTGGGTACAAATACAGTTTTAGAGGACAATCCGAGTTTAACTACTAGAACCTGGACTGGAGAAAACCCCATAAGAGTTGTGATTGATGAAAACGAAAAACTACCAAAAACCTTAAATGTTTTTAATAACGAAACAGAAACTATTTTAGTTTCAAATAAGATAATAGATTTTTCAAAAAATGTGGTACAACAAATTTGCGATTTACTTTTTAAAAAAAATATAAACTCTATTATTATAGAAGGCGGAGCAAAAACACTTCAAACTTTTATCGATACAAATCTTTGGGATGAAGCTCGAGTTTTTATTGGGCCATCTAAATTCATAAATGGCATAAAAGCTCCAAAATTAAGAGGGAAATTAATTTCAGAAGAAAAAATAGATACTGACAATCTTAAAATTTACGTGAATGATTAAAACCATTATTTTCGATTTTGGTAATGTTTTTATTAATCTAGATATAGAGGGTGCACATAAAAGCGCTTTAAAAAGTTTGAAAATTGATGGTTTTTCAGATGAATTACTCGAAGTTTTTGAGAGTTTTGAAAAAGGGCTTATTGGAACAAACAGTTTTGCAAAATTAGTTACAGATAAATATCCACATATTTCAAAAAGTGAGTTTATAGACATGTGGAATTTCATGTTGAAAGATTTTCCAAAATATCGCTTAGATTTTTTAGTAAACCTGAAACAATCATCAAAATACAAATTAATTTTACTAAGTAATACCAATGATATACATATTAATTACATAAAAGAAAATGTTTCTTTCTATGAAACTTTTAAAAACTGTTTCGATGAATTCTACCTGTCTCATGAAATTCATTTAATAAAACCTAACAATAATATTTTTGAGTTTGTGTTGAATAACAACAATCTTAAACCCGAAGAGTGTCTTTTTGTTGATGATAATGCAGATAATATAAATACAGCAAATAAAATAAACATCAATACTTGGCACATTGACCCCAAAACAGAAGATGTAATCAACCTCTTCAAAACCAAAACGGATTTATTCTAATTCATTGTTAGAAAAAGACACATATAAAACTATTGCTAAAGTTTCTGAGCCTGTTTTATTTAAAGATAAAAACAGTAAATTTTTTGGTTATGCCTTTCCAGTAAGCAATGAAACCGAAATAAAATCTAGACTAAAAGAAGTTAAAAAAGAACACCACTCTGCAAGACATTGGTGTTATGCATATCAAATAGGAACAGAATCTATATTGTATAGAACTAATGATGACGGGGAACCAAGTAATTCTGCTGGTAAGCCTATTTATGGACAAATTCAATCTTTTGAGGTTACTAATGTTTTAATTATTGTAGTAAGATATTTTGGCGGTGTAAAATTAGGTGTTGGTGGATTAATTAATGCTTATAGATCTACAGCTCAATTAGCTCTAGATGCATCGTCAATTATTGAAAAAACTATAAACATAGAGTATCTTATAATTTTTGATTATGAGCATATGAATACGGTTATGCGTATAATTAAAGAGAAATCACTTGATATTATTAATCAGAAATTAGGACTCGATTGTCAGATAACTATTTCGGTAAGAAAAAATAACTCCAATTTTGTATTTGAAACCTTTAGTAAACTACATAAAATTAATATCAAGAAGCTCTGATCAACCTTCAATTAAGTCAAGAAGATATTGTGGTGCTCTCGTAGGCCTATTGGTTTTCATATCTATAAAAACCAAAACTGTTTCTGCAGTTGTCAAAATTTCGCCTTTTTCATTAGTAATTTCGTACTCAAATTCAATCTTAGCAGTTGGGGTTCTTTTTAGTTGAGTTTTTACATTAATTACATCGTCATAACCTGCTGATTTTTTATAGTTTATATTAAGAGAAACAACAGGTAACATAATACCATTCTCTTCCATTGATTTGTATGAAACTCCAAGTTTTCTCAACCACTCAATTCGCCCCATTTCAAGATATAGTGCATAATTACCGTGATACACAACTCCCATTTGGTCGGTTTCACCGTATCTCACTCTTATTTGTATTTCATCGATTTTCATGAGTTTTATTGAATATTTTTTTGTAGTTTCGGCAAGAGGCCAAACATGAGGAAAAATTTCTTAAAATTCAATAGTAAATCATTTTTTTTTTAAGAATTTTGTTCACATATTTGTTGCTCAATTAAGGGGGAAGACATTTATATGTCTCTTATACATATAACTAACAAAAACCAAAAAATAAGATTAACAAATGGGGATAACTGCGCAATCGGTCTGGAATAATTGTCTCGAATTCATAAAGGATAACATCCAACCGCAAGCATATAAAACTTGGTTTGAACCAATTAAAGCAGTTAAACTAACAGATAATGCATTGAGCGTTCAAGTTCCTAGTAAGTTCTTTTATGAATGGCTTGAAGAGCATTATGTTAAAATCTTAAAAGTTGCCCTTACCAAAGAATTGGGTGAAACTGCCAAACTTGTTTACATAATTAAAATGGAAAACACGTATGGCAACAAACAACCTTTTACTGAAAAAATTCCGAGTTCTAATAGAGGTGCACTCAAATCTCAAGATGTTGACGTCCCTTTAAACAATAAAAGCCCAGAGTTACGTAATCCATTTGTAATACCAGGGATTAGAAACGTAAAGATTGAATCGCAATTAAATCCTAATTATAGTTTTGAAAATTTCTTAGAAGGAGATTCTAATCGCTTAGCTCGAAGCGCAGGATTAGCTGTTGCTAACAAACCCGGAGGCACATCCTTTAATCCATTATTAATATTTGGTGGTGTTGGATTAGGGAAAACACATTTAGCTCACGCTATAGGTGTTGATATTAAAGATAAGTATCCTGAAAAAACAGTTTTATACATTTCTGCTGAGAAGTTCACACAACAATACATTGATGCCGTAAAAAAGAATAACAGAAATGATTTTATTCATTTTTATCAAATTATTGATGTCCTTATTATAGATGATGTACAATTTCTTTCAGGAAAAAGTGGAACACAAGATGTATTCTTCCATATTTTCAATCACCTACATCAAAATGGAAAGCAAGTTATTTTAACTAGTGACAAGGCTCCTGTTGATATGCAGGATATTGAACAACGTTTATTATCAAGATTTAAGTGGGGTTTATCTGCTGAATTACAGAATCCTGATTTTGAAACGCGCGTATCTATACTTAAAAACAAATTGTATCGAGATGGTGTTGAAATGCCTGATGATATAGTTGAGTATGTTGCCAAAAACATAAAAACAAACGTAAGAGAACTTGAAGGTGCAATTATTTCCTTAATTGCTCAATCATCTTTCAATAAAAAAGAAATCACCCTTGATTTAGCAAGAATTATTGTAGAGAAATTTGTTAAGAATACTAAACGTGAGGTTTCTATTGATTATATCCAAAAAGTAGTTTCAGATTACTTCCAAATGGATATCGATACATTACAATCAAAAACAAGAAAGCGTCATATTGTTCAGGCTCGTCAATTAGCTATGTTTTTTGCAAAAAAATTCACTAAAGCATCTCTTGCTAGTATTGGCTCTCAGATTGGAAAGCGTGATCATGCCACTGTTCTACATGCATGTAAAACGGTTGACAATCTATCTTCAACAGATAAACAATTTAGAAAATACGTTGAAGATATTACCAAAAAACTTTCTGTTTAAATAATTTCATGATGACAAAGATTTTGATGGTTTGCTTAGGAAACATTTGTCGTTCTCCTCTAGCAGAAGGCATCTTAAAATCAAAACTTTCAAAAAACTTTATTGTAGACTCTGCAGGAACCGCAAGCTACCATATTGAAAGTTCCCCAGATAAACGTTCTATTGCTGTTGCCAAAAAACACGGACTAGATATATCTAATTTAAGAGGTCGTCAATTTGAAGTTTCAGATTTTGATGGTTTTGATCTAATTTATGTTATGGATGAATCCAATTTTCAAAATGTTGTTAAACTAGCTAGAACCCCTGAAGATACTGGCAAGGTGAAAATGATTTTAAATGAAGTACACCCAAATAAAAACTACGAAGTACCAGATCCCTACTATGGAGGAGACCATGGTTTTGAAAATGTCTACCAAATGCTTGATGAGGCTTGTGAAATTATAGCCCAACAACTACAATAAATGAACACACAAAAAGGCAAATTATACCTTATACCAAATACTTTAGGAGACAATGAACCTCTTGAGGTTTTACCTATTACCGTTAAAGAAACCATCAACAAGATTGATACTTTTATTGTTGAAAACGACAAAGCTGCTAGACGTTTTATAAAAAGAATATGTCCAGAAAAATCTCAACCATCACTTCATTTATTTCATTTAAATAAATTCACAAATGTAGCCGATTTACCCACTTTTTTAAACCCTTGTTTACAAGGAATTGATGTTGGTCTTCTGTCTGATGCGGGATGTCCAGGAGTAGCTGATCCTGGTGCGGATATTGTAAAAATTGCTCATGAGAAAAGCATTAAGGTTATTCCGCTAGTTGGACCATCCTCAATATTGATGGCTATTATGAGTTCTGGAATGAATGGTCAAAGCTTTGCTTTTAATGGTTATTTACCCATTGATAAAGGTGAACGAAAAAGCGAAATTAAACGTTTAGAGCGTCTATCTTTTGAGCATAATCAATCGCAACTATTTATTGAAACACCCTACAGGAATAATAAAATGCTTGACGATTTATCGTCAATTTTAGAAAACAATACCCATGTTTGTGTAGCTTGTGATATAACTTTAAAAAGTGAGTTTATAAAAACGCTAACAGCCAACCAATGGAAAAAAAATAAGGTAGACCTCCATAAGAGACCTACCATATTTATAATTCATAAAAACTAAAGTATTTAAATAGCTTTAGCCTTTTTATCTGCTTTTACAAAAGAGGTATCATATCCTGAAAAACGCTTCATGTAATAATACACTGTAGTTCCATAACCATCAGCAAAATTATGTAAGCCATAACTTCTTAAATATTTCTTTACACTTCCTGGTCCTGCTAAATGCGCTGCAGCTAATATTCCAGATTCTGTAATAATAATTCCATTAATACGCTTACCTACAAAGTTCTTAATATCACGTCTTAAAATCCATTTGTTACGAGCTGCATTTGCAATAAATGCCTTTTCTTGTAATCTTGGGCTGTTTAAAAACTTTACAGGATTTTTAATCCCAATAAGCTTAAGTGTTTCTGCTCCAAATTGGTATTTACCAAGGTAACCGTAAGTGTTTACAGAAGAATAATCACCTCCAGACTCTTTAAATGCTAATGCTTCTTTAAAGCCAACAAAGGATTTTCCTAAATACGGTGAGAATTCATTTTTAGCATCGTTAGTCACCAAAGCATTATCTAAATCAATAACATCTTTACTAACAGTGTAATTTAAGTCTAAGCCTTCAGTTGAATACTTACTTAAATCAATCGCTTCATCTGTTTGAAACGATACATACAATAGTGCTAATATTGTAAGCGTCAGGGTAATGTAACTTGCAATATTTTTTACCATAATTTTAAATTTTTTCAGCTTATTTTTAATTTAAAATATGCCTTGAAATTTGAGCGTGCAAAATTAGTCTTTTTTTTAATAACTTCAAAATTAATCGTTTAATGTCTGTTTTTAGTTGTACAATAGATGAAATACTGTTCCATTTTTGTTGAATTCTATAGTTGGAAGTGGTATTTTCACCATGTTCAAAACGTCAAAAATAGACCTCAATAACTTTGAGTTTGTCCTAATTCTATCCAAATTTAAATCAAAACTTAAATAGTACTGCCTATATCGTTGATTAGTTGTTAACAGGGAATTGTCAATATCTTTTGTACCCGAGAGCATGCCGTCTCCCCCATAGCCAAAAGCCACATTAAGCCATTTTGGGAGCTTACTTTCTTTAAAAAAAGAATGTAAATTAACACTTAGCCAATAGGTTTGCCCGTTGTAATCTTTCAAAATTTGCTCTAAATACGTTTCTCCAAGTTTATCTGGACGTGCTTTTGAATATTTAGTATGATGAAATGAATACTTTATGGCAATTCTTTGCTCATTCCACAATAATTCTTGCCCAATATAAAGTCCTGTGCCCGCACCATTTGCCAAAATATCACCCCAGGAAAACCCCCACTCATTAGAGTAACCATCAAGAACCTCTACCGCTGTTAAAAAGGTAAAACCTAAAGTAGCGCCATACATCAACTGATGCTTCTTACTTACACCACTCCAGTTTAAAAGTTGTGCACCATGCTTTCCTAATTGATAGGATGTAAAGGCATGACCTAATTTATCTATTTGTAACCACTCATTATTATCATTTATGGTGTGAAATTTTGAGCGGTCAAAATCTGAATACCAAAGTTGGTTTAAACCAACAAGCGTGATAGTACCTATAGTGGCTTCCGAAATAACAACAGTATTTCGCCTTGGTTTATTGAGTGTGTCACTTGGTGTTAAAAAGGAATCTAACTTAGATTGAGAAAATGTAATAACTGGCAATAAAACAAATAGAATACTATGTTTTAGTATAGAATGACGCACTATTTATTTATCCCTTGTGATGATAAGTAACGCTGATATTCTCGAGCATTAACAGTATGTTGCGCTAAAGTTTTAGCAAATTTATGGTACCCAAAACGTTTTGCATCTGCTGCAAAATATAAGTATTTATGCTTCTCATGATTTAAAACCGCATTAATAGCCGAAATATCTGGCATTGCAATTAAACCTGGTGGCAAACCTCTTCTCTTATATGTATTGTAAGGTGATTCTATCTCTTTATGCACATTTAAAACACGCTTTATAACTGTGTTTTTATACTTTGGTAATTTATATGCGGCGAATTTTAAAGTAGGATCTGCTTGAAGTGGCATCCCAATTCTTAGTCTATTCATATAAACTCCAGCAATTCTAGGTTGCTCTGAAGCCGCTTTTGATTCTTCGTAAACAATAGATGCTAGAGCTATTACTTGGTCTGGAGACAAACCAATGTTATTGGCTTTTTTAATTTTTTCATCTGTCCAAAAGCGTTTATACTCTTTGAGCATACGTTTTCTAAAAGACTCCGCAGAGGTATTCCAGAAAAACTCATAACTATTAGGTAAATACATTCCCAGAGCTGTTTCTGCTTTAAAACCGTTTTCTGTTAAAAAAGAAACATCTTTCATAGCATTAATAAGCGATGTGCTATCTGCTTCAATTTGGTTAGCTACACGACCTGCAAGTTTCTCAAGGGTTTCTTGATTATTAAAAGCCACAGTAATTGGAAGATTTTTACTTCTGATGGAATTGATAATATCATTATTAGTCATTCCTTTTTTTATTTCAAAACGACCTGCTTTAATGTTAGTTGTGTATTTTTTTTGTGCAGCTAAATCATCAAAAGAATCAATATCTTCCAACAAAGGTTCCAATTGCTCTCGAACTTCTTGATAGGTCGCATCTGTTGGCACAAATATATAAGCTGATTCATTATTAAAAGCGGTATTAGGCTTTAACATCGCTTTGTAGACAAAATTTGCAAAAAATGCTGCTACAATAAGACCAATAATGAGTATTACTAATAGTATTTTTTTTATATAGTTCATCTATTTATTAATAAGTTGAAATAAATATTCGTTTTTGTAAGAACCATTAACGTAGTTCCAATCGTTTTTTAACCCTATCTGCTCAAAACCTTTATTTTTAAACAACTGGATACTGGCATCGTTTTCTTCAGAAATATTACAATATAACTGATGCAAATCTAAATGATTAAAAGCATAATTGATTAACAAACCAAGTGCTTCTTTTCCGTAACCTTTTAATCTATCATTGGGTTCTTTAACTAAGATACCTACTCCTGCCCTTTTATTTTTAAAATCAAAATCAAACAAATCAATCATACCTAAAGCAGCGTCTTGATAATTTGAAATAACTAATCGTAATTGTTTCACTTCAAAAATATCTTTGTGCGCATGTTCTAAATATTGTTTGATTAGAAATTTAGAATATGGTGTTTGGGTATTACTAATTTCCCAAATGGTTTCATCATTTTCAATGGTATGGATAAACTCTAAATCTTCAGGCTCTAAAGCACGTAAATAAATATTATCGCCTTTTAGAGTTATCATATCGTGCCTTTAAAAACAAAAGTTGCTAGACCGATAAGCCATACATTGGTATAGGTATTATTATCTGCATCGAAACAAACTTCTAACTTTCCGCCCTCAACATTTAAAGTAACGTGATTTTTTTCGGTTTCACCAATATAATGCATTGCTATTGCAACAGCTGTAACACCTGTACCACAAGATAAGGTTTCGTCTTCCACCCCACGCTCGTAAGTCCTTACTTTAAAAGCATCATCAGATTGCTTTTTTACAAAATTCACGTTGCTTCCAGCTTCATTATATGGTGCACCATATCGAATTTCCGCACCTTTGGATTTTATATTGAAATCTTCTATTTTATTTTCAAATTGCACATGATGCGGAGAACCTGTATTTAAGAATACGTGAGTTTTATGGTTTTCTACAGTGTTAACATCCAACATTTGTAATTTAACAATATCACCATTAACTTCGGCATGGTGTAAACCATCAATGGCTTCAAAAACTGCTTGATCTTTTATGACACCGAGTTGTTTTGCAAAAGCAACCAAACAACGCCCACCGTTACCACACATAGAACTTTCATTACCATCTGCATTATAATATACCATCTTGAAATCATACTCAGGATGGTTTTCCAGCAGAATTAAACCATCTGCCCCTATGCCAAAACGTCTGTCACATAAAAACTTAACGCGTTTGGTATCATTTTTGTCGAATGTTTGTTGACGATTATCAATCATCACAAAATCGTTTCCAGTTCCTTGGTATTTGTAAAAAGTTTGCTGCATAATATGTGACAAAGATAAAGAAGTGTTTTTAATTTTTTTATGATTTTAATTGAGTTATTGCCAGTAATAAAAAAGCTTATTTAATACCTTAATTTTGAATGGGAGTTGCGTTAGGGATTGTAATGGAAATCCTTTTTTGAGACTATCGAAACCAAAATATTTTTTGGTTGAAGATACCGAAGCGAAGCTTTAAAAAAGATTGTATTGGAAAGCCCGACCCTTGTGGTAACGCCAAAATAAGATAGAGTGAATGGATTGTTAAATAGTCGTTAAAGTTGTATTTGCAATTCAATATTTAATTAATTTTAATCGTTAATAAATAAAACTTAAACGCACATTATGAAGAAGATTTTAACATTAGTATTGGTTTCGGCTTTAGGTGGTATTTTTACATTAGGAGCCTACAAATTTTTTTTAGAAAAAGAACAACCAGTTGTTGTAGCAGAACAGATTAAACCTGCTTTTTTGCCTACAAGTAACGTAAACGCGTTTTTAAATAATGAAGACGCACCAGATTTTACCTTGGCTGCAGAAAACACAGTAAATGCTGTAGTACACGTAAAAAATGTTACGCTTAGCTCTGGGCAATTTACATTACAAGATTTGTTTTCTGGAAGAAACTCGCAACGTGCTCAACTGGGAACAGGATCTGGAGTTATTATTAATGCAGACGGGTATATTATTACAAATAACCATGTTATAAATAACGCTCATGAACTTTCTGTAACCCTAAATAATAACAAAACCTACGTTGCAGAATTAATTGGAGCAGATGAAAAAACAGATATTGCTCTTTTAAAAATTGAAGCAGATGAGGATTTACCATATGTAACGTTTGCTGATTCTGACAATGCTAAAATTGGCGAATGGGTTTTAGCTGTTGGCAACCCTTTTAATTTAACATCTACCGTTACTGCTGGTATCATTAGTGCTAAATCGAGAGATTTGTCTGGAACTAGCAGACAATCCTTTATACAAACTGATGCCGCTGTAAACCCAGGTAATTCTGGTGGTGCACTTGTAAACACAGAAGGGCAATTGGTAGGTATTAATACAGCTATTTCTTCGCAAACAGGCTCTTATGTAGGGTACTCATTTGCCGTACCTAGCAACATTGCTAGAAAAGTTATTGAAGATATTATGGAATATGGTAATGTACAAAACGGTATTCTGGGTATTCAAGGTGGTGCTTTAAATAGCATTATGGCTGAAAAAATAGGTGTTTCGGATACCGAGGGTGTTTATATTGATAGCGTTATTGAAGATTCTGGAGCAGAAAAAGCTGGAGTACTAAAAGGAGATATTATTAAAGAAATTGATAATATCAAAATCTCTAAATTCTCTGATTTAACTGGTCATTTAAATACAAAACGTCCTGATGATGTTGTAAACTTAAGAGTGTTAAGAGATGGAGAAAGCAGAACAATTCCTGTTACTTTAGCCAGAAATGAGACCTTTACAATGCCTTTGGTTGGTAGAGTTAAAAATGCAAAATCCTCTGACCTAAAAAGATTCAAAGCGAGTCATGGAGTTAAAATTACAGAATTGAATTCCCAATATGCCGACTATTGGCAGAAAAATGGTATTGAAGAGGGTTGCATTATAACCTCTGTAAATGATGTTAAAATCACATCTGTTGATGATATACAAAATGCTCTAAAAAAATCTAATTCTGAGGCTTTAAGAATAGAACTTATTAATACCAACGGAGAAAAAGAGCGCTATAATTTTAGATAAAATTGTTCGTTTACCGAATTAATTAACCCTTCAAATATATAAATTTTTGAAGGGTTATTTTTTTATTAAAATAGCTTACGAAAACGTTTGAAATATGGTACTTTTGCCAAAATTGATCAAATCAAACTAAACTATTTAAGCTATGAGTTCTAACAAAACTTATGAAAAAGAATTAGCATTTCAAGCAGACCGAAGAAAAGCTACCGTTGAATTTATTAAAACAGTCAGTGATTTGTGGTATGACAAGTCTATTGAGTTAGTTTTATTCCGTAATCAACTTATTGATAGAAATGTAAGTCAAATTTTAAATCTGCATGAATATGCAGGTCAATTTGTACAAAAACCCATTTCAATTTTTGATTCCGTAGAAATTGCTCAGGCTATTAAAAGTTTAAACGTGCCTCCTGCAAAATTAGATATTGGCAAATTAACTTACGAGTATCATTTAGATGATAACAAACATAACAACGCCAAAGCATTTGTAGCTTCAAAACTTAAAGATGCTAGTAAAAACGGAAATATAGAGCCTAAGGATGTTGTGCTTTATGGTTTTGGTAGAATTGGACGATTAGTGGCTAGAGAGCTTATGGTAAGAACGGGAAAAGGTAGCCAACTACGATTAAGAGCTATAGTAACTCGAGGAGCAATCGATGCTCAAATACTAGAAAAAAGAGCATCGTTACTACGTAATGATTCTGTACATGGCGATTTCCCAGGTACAGTTTCTATTGACGAAGCCAATAATGCTTTAATAATTAACGGTACAACCGTAAAAATTATCTCTGCAAACTCACCAGAAGAGATAGATTATACAAAATTCAACATCAATAACGCTTTGGTTATTGATAATACAGGTGCTTTCAGAGATAAAGCAGCACTTAGTAAACACCTAAAATCTAAAGGCGTAGATAAAGTATTACTAACTGCACCAGGAAAAGGGGTTCCAAACATTGTTTACGGTGTTAATCATAAAGAAAATGATCCGGATAAAGTGAATATTTTTTCGGCAGCATCTTGTACAACTAATGCTATTAGTCCTGTTTTAAAGGCCGTAGAAGATTCTTTTGGAGTTAAAAGTGGCCATTTAGAAACCATTCATGCTTATACTAACGACCAAAATTTGGTTGATAATTTTCATAAAAAATACCGTCGCGGAAGAGCTGCAGGTTTAAACATGGTAATTACAGAAACTGGTGCAGGAAGTGCCGTGGCAAAGGCATTACCAAGTTTAGAAGGTAAATTAACATCAAACGCTATTAGAGTACCAGTCCCTAATGGTTCGTTGGCTATCCTTAACTTAGAATTAGAAAACAAAACATCACTTAATGGCGTAAATACCATTTTAAAGAAATATGCTTTAGAAGGTGATTTAGTTGAACAAATAAAGTACGAATTAAGTGATGAGCTTGTTTCTAGCGATATTGTGGGTAGTTCAGCACCATCTATTTATGATAGTAAAGCCACTATAGTTAGAAAAGACGGTAAAAATGTATTGCTATATATTTGGTATGATAACGAGTATGGCTATAGCCATCAAGTTATACGTTTAGCAAAATACATCGCTAAAGTTAGACGCTACACATACTATTAAAATAAATATGATATAAAATTTTAGGGCGTTACCCCGCTTATTGCGGGGTCGGGCTTTACGTTACAAGTCCTCGCTCGTACCTCGCTGTGGGCTTTCCTCTTCAATCCCTAACGCGGGTATAACTGCCAACAATATACACCATAACAAAACTCATAGTTTCTTTGCTGTAGCCTCGGCAACGTAAAGAGAAAATCCAATTTCATATTTGAATCGTATATACATTAGCCTCATTTTTATGAGGCTTTTTAATAATTTATAATCAATTAATTCACAATATTTTATAAATTCGCATACCAAATACAACCAATAAATCCATTTTAAAAATGAATCCTATCAAATCTTTACTTTTAATAGTATTTACATGTTTAATAAGCTTAACCTCATTTTCTCAAGTAAAACAAGACGATGACAAATTATCCTTATACAATGGCACTATCGATAATCAGTTTGAGTATATTTTAAGAAAATCTGGCAACTTTAAAGGCACAAACGGTCAAGCTTATGAAGCAGTAAAACGCAGTATGTTTTTAGCCTTAAGAGCACATACTTTAGATTCTTTAAAAACGGTTCATAAAAACCTAGCAGAAACTCAAGCTGTAGTTAAAACACAAGCCAAAGAAATCGCTAATTTAAAAACAAACCTTTCTAGCACACAAACCAATTTAGATAAAACCAACGAAGAAAAAAATAACATGGCATTATTTGGCATGCAAATGAGCAAAACCAATTACAATGTGCTTATGTGGGCTATTATTGGAGGGTTATTAGCATTATTAATTTTATTTATATATAAGTTCAAAAGTAGTAATGCCATAACTCGAGAAGCAAAACACAACTTAGCTGAAATTGAAGAAGAGTTTGAAGAGCACCGCAGAACAGCTCTAGAGCGTGAGCAAAAAGTTAGACGTCAACTGCAAGATGAAATAAACAAACAAAAGAAAGGTTAATTACACCACATAAAATTATAATTAAAAAGGTTGAATTTTAAAATTCAACCTTTTTTTGTTTTAAAATAGCGGTGTATTTATTTATTAAATATTTAAAAAAAGTTTGCATTCTTATGCAAACTTTTCGAGTTAAGTGAGGAGAGCAGGATTAAATACCCTAATTCCCCAATCCTGAAAACTACGTTTTGAAAATAGAAAAACCTACAAAATAAAAAAGCAAGCTTTATATTTTGCTTGCTTTTTCTATTTATCCGTGGGGAGAGCAGGATTCGAACCTGCGAAGACATAGTCAGCAGATTTACAGTCTGCCCTCGTTGGCCGCTTGAGTATCTCCCCAAAACTGAGCGCAAATATATTATTGTTTCTTAATTCTGCAAAAGGAAAAATAATTTTTTGTTACATCTAGCTATAAAACAAATTCAGGAGCATCAAATCATAATTCATAACGTACTCTAAATGAAACAAATCGAGGTTGAATAAATGTTTCCAAATTACGAACAGATAAATTACTAGCACTGTTTCTTATTCTAGAATCTATATCTAATAAGTTAGTTGCCTTAATTTCATATTCCCATTTAGAGTCTTCATCTTTTCTATAAGCCAATGATGCATCCCAAGTTTCAAAAGATTGTGATGGATTTACTCCATCATCCTGATTACTATACGTGTAATCTGTTCTAAAAGTTAATGATTTCCAGATATAGGCATCAAAATTTATTGATGGCGCATTAGTAACAAATTTTGTTGAATTAGTACCTTGGTTATTATCTGAAACACTGTAACGGTATCTAAATCTCACATTAGGTGCTTCTCTAAAATTTGTTCTTAACTCTGGGATATAACTCTGTGTAAAACGCTCATTTAAAGATTGCCTGCCTTGAATAAACTGATTGATTTTACTATAATTAAAACTTGTTGTTAATGATGCTCTTAACTTACCAAAAGTACGTTGTATACGTCCGTTAGCAGAAACACTTTCATCTGCAAAATTAGAATTGAAAAATGAGCTCGTTCTAATAACATTATCAAAATTAGTTAAGCCCCGTATTTGGTCTATATTTTTATTATAAGATAAACGCGCAAACACATTAGTATAATTAAACAGATTAAAACTTCTGTAAAATAAACTCACATTATGTGACAATGCATTTTGCAATTCTGGCTCACCATATTGTATACTATTAAAGTTATTAAATACCAAACCTTCTGCTAAACGTGTAACATCTGTAAATTGATTCCTCATACTGTAACGCAATGTTAAACTTTCACTCTTTTTGAATTGAATACGGGTTTCAAAATCTGGCAAAAACCTAAAGAAATTATCTTCATAAGTTTCTCCAAACTGACTGTTTTTATTGCCGTAGGCATGTAATGAAAACCCAGGAGTAAATGTAAATTTACCAGCTTTAAGTGTGTAGTGCACACCTAAATACAAGTCCGTAAAGTTATATTCGGTATCATTTGTAGCACTTAACAAATCCCCATCATCGTTGGGAATAGTTGGTGTTGGTTCAAACTGAGTACCATCCTCTAAAAAATGAAAGATATTAGAATTAAATTCTTGCTTGCTTAAAATGGTACCAAGTGTGAAATTGATATTACTTTTATCATTAAGAATATTATAATAATCCAATTTAGCATCCACTTGATTAGATTTTATACGTCGGTTTTGTCCTAAATCATAATTATCAAGAGACGTAATAAATCCAATAGATTCGGCAGTCCTATCAAAAGCATCTCTATCAATGTCATCTCCATTAGTATCAGGGTTGTTTTCTAAAAGAGCGTTATAAAAAGGGTCCTCATTCTTTATTAAATGTTGTATTTCAAAAGCAAAAATATTAGTCTCGTTTAGCGTGTAATAATAGTTTAGGTTTTGATTAATACTAAAAGGTGTTACTTCATCTAACTGATTGGTGTTTAAAACAATCGACGAAAAAAGGTTTTGGGTTTGTACATCTTTAGAAAAGCGTCCTAAAACATCATAATCCATTTGATTATTAACATTAGGTTTATAGGAAGCACTCAGTTTTAAAAGCCCTTGGTTAGAACGTTCTTTACTTTTCTGAGTAATTTCTTCATCAGGAATACCTGAATCGGTGTATTGGATAAAACTTTCTTCTCTTGATAGGATTCTACTACTGTTATAAATAGCAAATCCACTAATATCTAAAGCACTGTTTGGTGAGTAACTAAAATTGGATGCAGCAAGTTTGTTTTCAATCTCTAACGCATTATTTTGAGTTGTTAAAAAACTTAAACTGTTGTCTCCAAGATTTATAGACGTACCACTACTCCTGCTTGGAGCTCTAAAACCACCTCCAAAACCTCTTATATCTCGTCGTGTTAAAGCTAACTCCCCTGTATTATTTAAATCGCCAATAAAGTTTAAACTAAACTTAGGACTGTAATAAAATAGTTTTGGCTGCACTAAATACAATTCATTATCAGGAGAACTGCCCGCACCTGCTGTAACATTACCAAACCAAAAGTTTTCTTTACCTTCTTTAAGCTTAATATTTAAAGCTACATTATCTTGATTATTAGTTACACTCCTTAATTGCCCAACTTCAGAATAATTTCGTAAAACCTGTACTTTATCAACAGCATTAGATGGTATATTTTTAATACCTAATTTGGTATCACCATCAAAAAAATCTTTACCATTAACCATAAGCTTATTAACTACTTTTCCCTCTACTTCAACTTGACCATCATCATTAATTTCAACACCAGGAAGCTTCTCTAAAACATCTTCCAACTTACGTTCCGAGCCATTTTTAAAAGAATCAGCATTATAAATTAAAGTATCGCCTTTAACCGTTACAGGCATTTCATAAGTTAGCTCTACAGCATCTAGAGCATTGTCGGCAGTAAGTACAATATCTTTAGTTATATCAGTAGTTTTTGTTGTTACTGTTTCTGTGAAGGTTTTCATTCCAATATAACTTACTTGAATGCTATAAGTAGAATTTTTAGATAAGCTAAGTTTGTAAAAACCTTTTTGATCTGTTATACCATAAGATTGTAAGGTTTTAGATTCCTGATTAATGGCTATAACATTTGCTAGTTCTAATGGAGATCCAATGCTATCTTTTACAATACCTTGCATTTTTACTTGCGTAAATGAAAGATGCGTTACTAAAAGTAACATCGTTATAATTAGTTTTTTTATCATGATTTTTTGATTGATTAGCGCATGAAATGTTTCGAAGTCTAATTTCGCCTTCCTCCCGGTCTGCCACCTCCTCGCCTTCGACTATCTCTAAATTCCTGCATTTTTTTTGTGATGATTTCGTTATACTCCATTTTAGTAACTTGTTCACCTTTTTCTGGAGCTTCAATTTTAGTTTTTTCTTCTGGGTTTATAATAATTTTTGAACAAAGCATGGTTGTGTTGCCTGCACTAACTTCTAATATTAAACCAGGCAATCCCCAATATTCAGAAGGCCCATGACTAACAGGGATTTGTGGCGAATACCAAGCAACAACTTCAATCATCTTAACGTTATCTTCTTCGTTTTCAACTGCGTCTTTGATCTTCAAAGAATCTGGCTTCTTTTCGTTTTCTTCTCGTCGTCTTGGTGGAAATTCAACATCTGTAGATTCTTTTTTAGCTGTTGCCTTAAAACATAAATACTGTCCTATTTGTTTAGTTTCAGTACCCATTACCCAGTCTAATGGTTTAAGTGCTTCTTTAATTAAAAATTGTTTTCCGAAGAACTCTTGATCTTGCAAAAACAAATGCTCCTTGATATTTTTGTACTGTGGACCTGCAGAAAAGCTACTTCCAAACATACTTGGCCCTCTACCATTACCTGGCATAGCTAATTTCTCATCTTCTTTATAAATAGACGCTTCTTTGTTGAACGTTAAAATGTATGTTTTCTCGAACATAGATTTCAAACGTTCAGCCATTTGTTTTTTCTGTTGTTCATTCAATTGTCTTCCTCTACCAAAGCGGCTCATATCCATCGTTGTTTTCGAAAAATAATAAGCTTTGCCCTGAAAATCTTGAGCACTTGAAGAAAAAGAAATAAAAAAAATAAAAAGAAAAACCGTTAATTTTAAAGGTAATGTTTTCATAGAGGTGTGAAATTACATGTATCTTAGACCAAGATACCACCTTTAGGTTTAAAACTGAGACGTTAATATTTCGTTAAAAAAACAACTTGTTTTTATTACTATTAAGGGCGTCTTCTTCCACGATTATCTCTAAACTCTTTCATTTTTTCCATTACAATAGATTGATATTCCTTTTTGGTAACCACTTCACCTTTATCAGAAGCCTCTAGTTTAGTTTTTTCTTTCGGATTCAAAATGACTTTAGAACATAATATAGTTGTATTTCCTACGCTAACTTCTAAAATTAAACCTGGCAACCCCCAATACTCTAAAGGTCCCTGACTTATAGGAATTTGTGGCGAGTACCATGCTACTATCTGTGTCATTGGAATCTCTTCTATATCAGTTTCTTCAGTTTTTTCGGAGCTCTCATTTTTTTCTTGATTTCTTAATTTATCCCAAGAAAATGACCACCAATTCAATTCAGAATCTGGTATTACTGTCACCGCTTTAAAGCAGGTATAATTCCCTATCATTTTAGTCTCATCCCCCATCACCCAGTCTAATTTTTGTAATGCATCTTTTATTAAAAACTTCTTACCATAAAACTCTTGTTCTTGCATCAATAGATTATCTTTTACATTTTTGTATTGTGGTCCCGGAGTGAAATTCTGACCCCACGAGTCTGTTGCTCCAGACATAGCATCTAATTTTTCATCCTCTTTAAAATAAGATTCTTCTTTGTTAAAAGTCAAAATATAAGTCTTCTCTAATCTATTTTTTAAGCGTTCCTGAACTTGTTTTTTTTGTTGAGCACTAAGTTTAGCTCCCCATTTACCCAATTCCATAGTTGACTTTGAATAATAATAAGCTTTTCCTTGAAAATCTTGAGATTTTACAGAAAATGACACTAATACCAATAAGGACAAAACAATAATTTTAATACTCCAACTTTCCATAATAGTCTATTTTGTTTAACAAATATATAAATTTATTAAACACCATTATTTGATAGCTCTTAGAATACCAAATATATACTATCCTCCAATCCTTATCATTAATCGCTCTCCATTGTTATCCCGTCCGCTTTTAGATTTGAATTGTTGCATCATTTCTTGAGATTTTTTTTCTCGAATGTCATCAAATTCCTTTTGATTAACTTCTTTTCCTTTACTGGGTTCAACAATCTTTACTTCCTCTTCGGGGTTCAAAACAATCTTGGTACATACTAAAGTTAAGTCGCCATCATTCATTTCTAAAATCAAACCGGGTAATCCAAAATATTCTGCTGGACCATTATTAATGGGTATTTGTGGTGTATACCAAACAGTCGTTGTTCTAGGTTTGGTAACCTTTTCAATTACTCCCATTTCTGTTAAAGTTTCAGTGGTATATTCATCTTTAAAAACTGCTTTAAAACAAGTGTAATTCCCAATGTTTTTAGTTTCGTTTACGAGTTCCCATTTTCTATTAGTCAATGTGTCCTTTATTAGAAATACCTTTCCATAAATTTCAGATTTATTTAAAAATCTGCCTTCTTTTATATTCTTATATAAAATATCTGATGCCTGTGATACTTTAATTTTAATTCCAGATTGAAAAGGATTAGGAGCCGCTAACTTTTCTTCTTTTTTGTAAATAGATTCATGCTTGTTAAATGTAAGTGTATACTCTTGCTGAAACTGTTTTCTCAATTGTTCTTGAATTTGCTTCTGCTTTTCATCACTCATCTCCTTATTACCCATTTTTAAATTTACTTTTCGGTGCGATTTGTAGGTGGCAACCCCTTGGAAATTTTGTGCTATTACGCTTGTAGTAAATAGCAATAACAAGAAATAGACATAGTTGTTTTTCATAATTGTTCGTTTTTTGATTAATGAAGTACAAATATGTAGTAGAATTTCTGTATTTAAAGTTAACTAGTGTTAACGTGTGTTAACCGATTGGTTTTATTGATTTTTAACATTTACTTTTGGATTAATGAACGAGCAAAAATACAGATGGCTACTCTATATAATTGTTACTACTATTATTCTAACCATAGTAGTACAAGGTTATTGGAATTATAAAAATTATCTACTAAATAAGCAGAATTTTATAAATCAAGTACAGGTAAGTTTAGATAATGCTTTAGATACTTATTATGCTGAACTTGCAGAATCTAATAACTTAACTTTAATTGAAACAGACACCCTGTCTATATTGAACCAAGGGAAGCTAAAATTAAACACAGATTCAATTCTAAATAGTATAACCAAGGAACATAAAGTTTTAAGTGGCAAAGGTATTTCTGGCTTCACACAACTGAAAGGCAATGATAGTGGTTTTACATTTCGTAAAGGAAAAAACCATATTTCTCAAGTACGTGTTATAAAAGGTACAAAAGCTGCAGATAGTATTAAACTCCTTAAAGGTATCACTTCTATATTTATCTCTATAAAGAACGACACCTTAGATTTTGCAAAGCTAAACCCTTTAATAAAAAGTGAGTTTAACAGAAAGAAATTAGAATTTGAGTATGTTTTAAAACATTATAAGCACGATAGTTTATTTAATATATTTAATGCAGAAAAGGAAAAACCAAACTTCTTAAAAGCTCGGTCTAAATCAACATTTTTAAAACAAAATGAAGTTTTAGAAATAGCCTATCCAAATGCTACAAGTATTATTTTAAAACAAAGTTTTGGTAGTATCATAATTTCTATATTATTAGTAGTCTCTATTATTAGCGCTTTATTCTATTTACTTAAGGTTATAAAAAACCAGAAACAGTTAGCTGAAATTAAAAATGATTTAATTAGTAATATTACACATGAGTTTAAAACGCCCATTGCTACTATTGGTGTGGCTCTAGAAAGTATTAATAGTTTTAACGCCATTAATGATAAAGAAAAAACGAAAAAGTATGTTGATATGTCATCTAATCAGCTTTCAAAGTTAAATCTTATGGTTGAAAAACTATTGGAAACCGCTACTTTGGATAGTGAATCCTTAGAATTTCATAAAGAATCTTTAGATCTCGTTGCGCTTCTTGATAATTTAATAACTCGATATAAAACTCATAACCCAGATAAATTATTCAAATCTCATATTAATGTAAAAATGTTGAATATTAGTGCTGATAAATTTCACTTTGAAAATGCGCTAAACAATATTTTAGATAACGCGATTAAATATGGAGGAGACGAAATTTCTATTGCACTCAATAATAATTCTAAGTACATAGAAATCTCCATTTCAGATAATGGCAATACTTTAAGAGCAGAAAACAAACAACGTATTTTCGAAAAGTTTTATAGAATTCCAAAAGGAAACACACACGATGTAAAGGGCTATGGTATTGGTTTATACTACACAAAAACTATCATTGACAAGCATGGAGGTAATATTCATTTAGACTTAAAAAACAAACTAACAACATTCAAAATTTCTATACCTCATGCATAAGCCTGTAAAAATTTTATTAGCTGAAGATGAAGCTGCTCTTGGACAAATTATAAAAGAAAGTCTTGAAACTAGGGGTTTTGAAGTTAAACTTTGCGAAAATGGCGAGGTTGCATTAAAAAAATATCAAGTTGAAACACCAGATTTATTAGTTTTAGATGTAATGATGCCAAAAAAAGATGGTTTTACATTAGCCAAAGAAATCCGAAATATTGATGATACCATTCCTATTATATTTTTAACAGCAAAATCGCAAACACAGGATGTTGTAGAAGGGTTTTCTATTGGTGGTAACGACTATCTAAAAAAACCATTTAGCATGGAAGAGTTAATCGTTAGAATCAATAACCTATTGAACCGAAGTAAAAAGCAAAAACATTCAGCTCTCATTGAGATTAGCCAGTATACTTTTAATTTCCCAAAGCAAACGCTTCAGTTTAAAGACGAAGACAAAATTCCATTAACGCATCGTGAATCTCATTTACTGTTTCATCTTGTAAAAAATAAAAATCAGGTCTTAAATCGTTCTTTAATTTTAAATAAACTTTGGGGAAATGATGATTTTTTCAGTGCAAGAAGTATGGATGTATTTATAACCAAGCTTAGAAAAAAGCTAAAGCAAGATTCTAATATTGAAATAATTAATGTTAGAGGCTTTGGCTATAAACTAATTTACTAAAAAGTGGTTTGATTTTTGTACTTTTCAAGCTGCTATGAGAGCTATAATTTACATGTTCCTGTTTTTTACACTTTATACAAGTGCACAAAAGCCTATAGAAACAACTTCAATAAAAAAAACAGATATAGTATTCGATAAACTTGTAGCCATAGATAATTTTGGAACAATCTTCTATTTGAAAGATGATGTTATTCTAAAAAAAGTAGAGAATACCTTGATTACTTATAATAACTTACAACTTGGTAATATTGCATCTGCAAACGCATTCAACCCTTTAAAAATCAATTTACTTTATAAAGATTTTAATACCGTAATCATTCTTGATAATCGTTTAGCAGAAATATTTAAAATAGATTTTAACAGTTTAATTCCATACAAGAACGTCACTCATATTTCAACTGGGCACGATAATACCATTTGGGTATTTAATCAAGACTTACAAAAGCTAGAATTATTTGATTATAAGAGCAGAACCTCAAGAGCACAAACTGTACCTGTGCAAAGTTCAGTACTTGATTTAAAAAGTAATTATAATTTTTGTTGGTTGCTTACAGAAAACTATTTGTATAAATATAATTACTTCGGGAGTTTAGTTAAAAAAATTAAAAATATAGGGTATACAGAATTAGCTGAAACTAACGGGGATATAATCCTTAAAAAAGAAAACAAACTCTTATACAACAAAAAAAACACAGATAATATTTTTCCTATAAAAACAGGAAATTTGTTAATAAATCAGTTTTTTGTAACCAACGAAACCTTGTATATTTACAACTCTGAATTTTTGCAGGAATTTCAATTAAAAATCGATTAACCATGCACATTGCTATTGCCGGAAATATTGGGGCTGGAAAAACTACGCTCACTAAATTATTAGCAAAACATTACAACTGGGAAGCGCAATTAGAAGATGTAGTGGATAATCCTTACTTAGATGATTTCTACAATCAAATGGAACGTTGGAGTTTCAATCTACAGGTATATTTTCTAAATAGTAGATTTCGTCAGGTTTTACAAATTCGTCAAAGCGGTAGAGACATTATTCAAGATCGTACCATTTATGAAGACGCCCACATTTTTGCACCAAATTTGCATGCCATGGGCTTAATGACTAATCGAGATTTTGAAAACTACAAATCTCTTTTCGATTTAATGGAATCTCTTGTAAAAGGTCCCGATGTTCTAATCTATTTACGTAGCTCAATACCTAATTTAGTTTCGCAAATTCACAAACGTGGTCGTGACTACGAAAACTCAATAAGTATTGATTATTTAAGCAGGCTTAACGAACGCTATGAAGCTTGGATTCACGATTATAAAGGTAAATTACTAATCATAGACGTCGATAATTTAAACTTTGTGGATAACCCTGAAGACTTAGGAAACGTTATTAATACCATAGACGCTGAGATAAACGGGTTGTTTTAATTATGGCGTTACCCAGAAGGGTCGGGCTTTCCATTACTAGTTTTGGCTCGATGCATGCCTCGCCAAAAGCTATCCTTTACAATCCCTAACGCATTTACCAACTTAGGTTATTGCTTTACCAAAAAACATTTTACTTTTTCAAGCAATAAAGCCATTAATCTTAGCATGCTTAATAGCATCACTGGTACTATCAACCAATAAAACAGGAATCTTTGTATAATCTTTATATAAGTTAATCACCCTTAACATTTTCTTTTTATGATTAACACTTCTTAAATAAATAGCCAAAATTCTACCTGGATACATTTCTGCAACTTCCATATAAATATCAGGATCATGTTCGCCACTATCTCCAATTAAAACAAACTCAAGCTTAGGGTACGTCTTTAAAAGATTAATAATCTCTTTTTGCTTTTGAGGTTTTTCGTCTTTCTGCCTTCTAGCAAAAGGTTTAGGAAAATTTCTGAGTATAATAGGTCCTTTGGGAAAATTATTCTTTTTTAAAAAAAATTCTAAATATCGGTATAGGTTCCAAGGACTATGGCTTACATAAAATATGGGGTTTGCCTCTTTCCCTGTTTTACCTTGATGCAGTAAATTATAAAATTCTGGAGCACCTTCCAAAGGCAATCTTTGATCTGCCGAAGTCAACAAAGTATTAATTAAAACACGCCATTTTAATATGGAAGTTAAACCTGTGTGAAGAATCGTATCATCAATATCGCTAATTACCCCAAAAGCTGCTTTATTTGAAGGAATTAACATCTGTCCTGAGAAACGATTATCAGATTGTATGACACGTTTAAGTTGCTCTTCACGATATGAAAACTCTAATTGTATCCACCCTTCTTTATTTGCATAAACACTTATATCTTCAACCTGTTCATCTATTAGAAAATAACCTCTGTTATCTGTTTTCGCATAAAATGTTTTCTCTTTTCCAATTTTTACACTAAGCGCTGTATACTTTATTTCATCAGTCTCAAAACGTTTCCACGCATTAATAAACAACTTAAATGCACCGCGCTTTTCTAAGTTTATACTTTCATCCTCTAAAGCTCTCCCTCTTAAATACAAATGGTTTTTAGTGCCATAGGTTTGAAAACCTATGATTTGAAGTGGGTCTTTTTTAAACATTAAAACAGCATTATTTTTTCAATTTAAAAATACAAAAAACCACGCTTTGTAGCGTGGTTTTATATCATCTTAAAAAAGTAAAAGGTTTTAGTTTACAACCGCTTCCTCTAACTCTTTTACAATCTTTTTTGTTTCAACAATAATATCTCTACCATCTTCTTTTAAAGCATTAATATTGGCTTTAACTTCTGCTTCAGTACCTTCAAAAGTTTCATAAGCTGTTGATAATTCTCCATTTTTAGTGGTAACTGTTGTAACAACTGCTTTTGTAGTTCCATCATCATTTTTTGTCATTTCTACTTTAACTTCTTTTAAAACTTCTGCCTGTTCTGTTGCATTAGTAGTATCAGCATAAGCCGTTAAGCTATCCGCAGAAATAGCGATACTTGGTGCTATAACTAAAGCTACAACAGACATTAATTTTAATAAAATATTTAAAGAAGGGCCTGAAGTATCTTTAAAAGGGTCTCCAACAGTATCACCAACAACAGCTGCTTTGTGTGCATCTGTTCCTTTTCTACCTTCTTCTTCTATAGTTTTCTTAGCATTATCCCAAGCACCACCAGCGTTAGACTGGAAAATTGCCATAAGCACACCACAAGTAGTAACACCAGCTAAAAGACCTCCTAACATTTCTGCACCTCCTAAAAAACCAACAGCAACTGGAACAGCAATAGCTAATAAACCAGGTAATACCATTTCTTTAATAGAGGCTTTAGTTGAAATATCTATACATTTTCCATAATCTGCAACACCATCAGCTTCATCAAATATTTTTCTTTGTTCTGCAGTCGCTTTTGTCATATCCGAATCAACTGCTCTCATAACTTCTAAAGCAGCTTTTAATTTAGGAATATCTCTAAATTGACGACGAACTTCTTCAATCATTGCCATAGCTGCACGCCCTACAGCATTCATTGATAATGCAGAAAACACAAATGGCAACATACCACCTATTAATAAACCAGCCATAATATCTGGTCTAGACACATCAATTGAAGTTACATTAGCTGTTTTCATAAACGCAGCAAATAATGCTAAAGCAGTTAATGCTGCAGAAGCAATAGCAAATCCTTTTCCAATAGCAGCAGTTGTATTTCCAACAGCATCTAATTTATCAGTACGCTCTCTAACTTCACTTGGCAATTCTGCCATTTCAGCAATACCTCCAGCATTATCACAAATTGGTCCGTAGGCATCAACAGCCAATTGTATTCCTGTATTTGCTAACATACCTACTGCCGCAATAGCAATACCATATAACCCTGCAAAATGATGAGACACCATAATAGCAGCAGCAATTAAAAGAATTGGGATTGCTGTACTCATCATACCAACACCCAAACCAGAAATAATATTCGTTGCAGCCCCTGTTTCAGATTGCTTTACAATAGATAATACAGGCTTTTTTCCTGTTGCAGTATAATACTCAGTTATTTTACCTACTGCTAAACCAGCTACCAAACCAGCAATAGTTGCCCAAAACACACCCATAGATGTGTATGTTGTTCCTGCATCAACCCATGATTCTGGTAACATACCATTAATTATAAAATAAGATGCTACTAACATTAAACCGGCAGAACCAAATTCTCCAATGTTTAAAGCTGTCTGTGGGTTTCCACCATCTTTAACTCGTACAAAAAATGTTCCTAGAATAGACATTACAATACCTACCGCTGCAAGCACTAGAGGTAAATAAACAGCGCCTAAACCATCAAAAGCTCCTTGAAACTCTGGTAACGTTGCATAAATAGCTCCTAATACCATAGTACCAATAATTGATCCTACATATGATTCGAATAAATCGGCTCCCATACCAGCAACATCACCTACATTATCACCTACATTATCAGCGATTGTAGCAGGATTTAATGGATGATCTTCTGGAATACCAGCTTCAACTTTACCAACTAAATCAGCTCCAACATCGGCAGCTTTAGTATAAATACCACCACCAACACGAGCAAATAAAGCAATTGAAGAAGCACCAAGAGAAAAACCAGAAAGTACATTAAGAATTTCTCCTATTTCCCAGCCTTGTCCACTATATATCATGAATAAACCACTCAGTCCTAAAACACCAAGACCTACAACACCTAAGCCCATAACTGCACCTCCAGCAAAAGCAACTTCTAATGCGCGACCTAAAGAGTGTCTTGCAGCTTGTGTGGTTCTTACATTGGCTTTAGTTGCTACTTTCATTCCTATAAATCCAGCAAGTGCAGAACAAATAGCACCTACAATAAATGAAACAGCTACCATCCCGTTAGAGCCTTCTTCCGCATTTCCTTTAAAGTATAACAGAACCGCTACTGCAGCAACAAAAACTGCTAAAACTTTATATTCGGCTTTTAAAAAAGCCATGGCACCGTCAGAGATGTTTTTAGCAATTCGTGCCATTTTAGCTTCTCCAACGTCTTGCTTAGAAACCCAAACATTTTTAATAAATACAAACGCTAAAGCCAGAACACCAAAAAGCGGTAAAAATTTTACTATTAATTCCATATTAGTTAGTTAATTTTAATTAATTATTTTTTTAACTCGACCAAAATATGAAAATATAAGTGATAAAAAAAGCCTACATAAATTAAAGATAATATATTTAATAAGCCATTAAATTATTATATTAATAATACTATGACAATTATTAGTTTTTAAGTTCTTATCGATTGAATTTTAAAATAACTTTTAAACTATTAAATAGATATTATTAATACTAAAAAAGGTAAAAACAAAACAACACATAAACAAAAAACCACCATAATTATATATGGTGGTTTTTTATAATTTACAAGAGAGCAACTAAATTGTAAATGTTCTCTTTTTCTTATGCTCACTATTATTATAGCGTTCTATACATTCGTGGTAAATTTTAATAGCTTCTTCAGCATTTCCCCATCCGCCTGTATCTACTTTTTTCTCTTCTAAATCTTTGTAAACCTGGAAAAAATGTTCAATTTCCTTTAGTCTATGTGGATTCAAATCTGAAATATCGCTTCTTTTACTCCAAACAGGATCAGAAACTGGAACACAAATAATTTTTTCATCTGGTCCTTTCTCGTCTGTCATATGAAAAACACCAATGGGTCTCACTTCCATTACCACCATGGGATAAGATGGTTCTGTTGAAAGTACTAAAACATCTAAAGGATCTTGATCTAAAGCTAAAGTTTCGGGTACAAATCCATAATCCCCTGGATACATCATTGAAGAAAACAAAGTTCTATCAAAACGAATTTTATGTAATGCAAAATCATATTCATATTTATTTCTACTTCCTTTTGGGATTTCAATTAAAACATCAAATGTTACCGTTTTTTTCTTTTTATTACTCATTTCAATATATTTTAATCTATAACTTAGGTTTATTGTTCATTAATTTAAGATTGCAAATGTACAGAACGCTTTAACCTTAAACAATTATTAAATAAAGCTTAATATTCTTTTCACATAAGTATAATTTTAACATATTCAAATTGAATAATTCCTACAATCTCAACTCATTATTTGTTATATTGTGCATGACTAACTTAAATAATTAATTAATCATGCGTTTAACAATTTGTTTTCTTCTTTTTTCATTAAGTATTCAAGCTCAAAATCAACCCTGGAAAGGTAAATTTGAGCCCATCGATAATATGATTTCTCCTCCAAACGCTTACAGGTCTGCTAGTGGTGCTCCAGGAAGTGCCTATTGGCAACAACGAGCAGACTATAAAATTAAAGCCATTCTGGATGAAAAGAATAATACTATTACAGGTGAAGAAACTATAACCTATTACAACAACTCTCCTGATGATTTAACTTACGTTTGGATTCAATTAGAACAAAATGTAAATAAAAAAGAGAATGAGGATTTTGGTAGCATCAATAACAGAATGCGAGATTCTATGACAACTAGACAATTACAATTTTTAACTAGGGCTATAGATTTTCCTGCTGGTTATTCTATAAAATCTGTAAAAGATGGTAATGGAAAAAACATAAAAACCATGGTGAATAACACCATGATGAAAGTAAAACTAAATAATGTCTTAAAATCTGGGGAAACTACCAAACTATCTATAAGTTGGTCTTACCCTATTACAGATAGAAGCATGTATCTATTATCCAGAGAAGGTTATGAATATTTCCCAGAGGATGATAATACAGTGTATTTAATTGCACATTGGTTCCCAAGAATGGCTGTTTATAATGATACTGAAGGATGGCAAAATCAACAATTTCAAAAATTGGGAGAATTTGCTCTAGAGTTTGGTGATTATGAAGTTGAAATTACAGTGCCTGAAGATCATATTATCGCCTCAACAGGAACATTACTAAATCCTGAATCTGTTTTAACCAAAACACAACGTAAAAGATTAGAGCAAGCTAAAAAATCTTTTGACAAACCTGTTATGGTAATTACTAAAGAAGAAGCAGAGGCTAATGAGAAACAAAAATCTACAAAACAAAAAACTTGGAAGTTTAATGCAAAAAACGTTAGAGATTTTGCATTTGCCTCTTCAAGAAAATTTATGTGGGATGCACAGGCTGTAAAACTATCATCTAATAATGTTATGGCCATGTCATTTTATCCAAAAGAAGGTTTGCCGGTATGGCAGGAAGAATCTACCAAAGCTATCATGCATGGTTTACAGGTCTATTCTGAAGCTACCTTTGATTATCCTTATCCTGTTTGCATCTCAGTGAACACTTCTAATATAGGTATGGAATTTCCTATGATTAGTTTTAATGGAGGACGACCAAAAAATGGAAAAATTAGCGATGGTGCTAGGCAAGGAATGGTTGGTACAATAATTCATGAAGTTGGGCACAATTGGTTTCCAATGATTGTGAGTTCTGATGAGCGCAAATGGATGTGGATGGATGAAGGTTTAAACACCTTTTTACACCAACGTACAGTTGCTGAACGTTACCCTGGCTGGAATAGTGTTACTCCAAAATCTATTGTACCGTTTATGAGTGGAGACAAGAATATATTAAGACCCATAATGACGAATTCTGATAATGAATTATTATCTCAATTTGGCGCAAACTTCTATTTAAAACCAACTGTTGGCCTACAAATATTAAGAAACTCAGTTATGGGGAAAGAGCTCTTTGATGAAGCTTTCAAAGAATATGCTAACCGATGGAAATATAAACACCCAAACCCTGCAGACTTATTTAGAACTTTAGAGGATGCATCAGCAACAGATTTAGATTGGTTTTATAGAGGATGGTTTTTTTCAACGGATAATGTTGATATGGAATTAAGCAATGTAAAATGGTTTAAGGTTTATGAGCAAGACACTAATATTGAAGATCAGAAAAGTAAATCGCAAACAAAAATAGCTGCAAATGGCAATAATGCCGAAGAAGCCTCCAAAGACTTCAGTAATGGCCCCGAAGTTATTACCATGACATCGACTCCAGACAATTCATATGGTCAGTTTTTATCAAGGCTAGACGAACCCGCTTTAAGAAAGCAAGTATCTGGAAAAAACATTTATGAAGTTACTATAAAAAACCTTGGTGGATTAGTAATGCCTGTAACCATTGAATGGGTATTTACAGATGGCACCAAAGAAATAGATACATTGCCAGCCGACATTTGGAGAAGAAATGAATATGAAATTCAAGAAACTTTCATTAAAGACAAAGAAGTTAAGCAAGTAAATCTAGATCCAAATTTCGAATTTGCTGATACAAATATGGATAATAATACATTCCCAAAAAGTGAATCAGTTTCTGAATTTGATGAATTTAAAACCAAAAAAAATAAGCCTTAAGTAAAATTCTTAAGGCTTATTGATAATCAACTCAAACTAAACTAAACTAAATTTTATTTTTATTTATTATTAAATTATATTTCGTTTCCCTAAGCAAATATAGCACACACTATTAATATATTTTTATTTATATTTTTTATGTAATACATAAACTACACTTATGTATCACATAAAAAAGCAAACGATAATTTTTGCTATATGGCTTTCAATACATTGAAAAAATTTTTTCTATTAACACTATTTTTTTGTTTTAAGTTTAATGCTGAAGCGCAAAACAAATCTGAGATAAACACCATATTATATATAGGAAATAGTTTAACATATACCAATAGCCTTCCTGTTTTAATACAAAAGAAAGCTAAGTATTCTGGATATAATATAAATTTTGAAATGGTTGCATTACCAAATTATGCATTTTCAGACCATTGGAGAGAGGGAAAAGTTCAAAAACTTATTTCTAGTAAAAAATTTGATATTGTTATCATTCAACAAGGACCTTCTTCACAATCCAAAGGAAAAAACACCCTTATTAACTATGGAAAAAAGTACAAAGAACTCTGTAAAGAAAACAATACCCTTTTAGCCTATTTTATGGTATGGCCATCATTACAATATTATGATACATTTGATGATGTTATTAAAAACTATGAACTAGCAGCTAAAGAGAACAACGCTATTTTATGCCCTGTTGGAAAAGTTTGGAAGACATATTTCGATAAAACCAAAAAATTTGATTACTACAGTGAAGATAGTTTTCACCCATCAAAAAAAGGGACTACTGTGGCGGCGCAAGTTATTTTTAACTCACTAAGAAAATACTTAAAATAAATATTTTAACAATAAAAACAGGTTCTATTTTTGATAAAAACATAGTATTTTTATAAGAAATTCCTTATATTTGATTACCCAACCAACCTATACAGTGTATGAGAATCAATTTCTCTATAATTGTCTTACTTTTCAGCTCGACACTATTCTGTCAAAACACATCTTGTCTTGAATTTAAAACAGGTAAATATATATATTCAAATCCTGAATATACCAATTGGACAATTACAAGAACAGATAGCACTCAAATAGAAACAAATAACAAAACGGGTATTGAGATTATAAGCACCATTGATTGGATATCTGATTGTAGTTATATTTTAACTTGCAAAAGCGTATCTACCACAAACTTAACAAACATTATAGGTAAAGTGTTTCATGTGTCTATTACAGAAACATCTAAAGAACGTTACAAGTGTGTGTCTAAACGCAATGATGTTCAACCCAAAGACCTATTTTTAGAAATGATAAAAATAAAATAGCTAGAAAACCTACTACAAAATAAGTATATATACGTATTTGATTTGAATGTTTATAGCAATATATTGCACTATAAACCAATGCATTATGATACGCCTCAACTTAAAACCTTCAGTTATAAAAAATTTAAACTTCAACAAAAAAGACAAAACACTAGAAATAGAATTTAAGCATCATATCAATACAGCACAGCATATTAATATTCCTTTAAAAGTTATAAAAGATTATGTAGAAGCTCTAAAATATGATGATATTCTATCAGAGGATAGCGAGTCTTTTGAATCTTACCTAAAAGTAGTGCATTCTAATTTTAGAAATTAATCCACACGTTCAATTCTAGCACCAATAGCTCTTAAGCGTTCATCAATATTTTCATACCCTCGATCAATCTGCTCAATATTTTGAATAGTAGAAGTTCCCTTTGCCGATAATGCAGCAATTAATAACGATACACCTGCACGAATATCAGGCGACGTCATGGTTGTTGCTTTTAATGTAGATTTATAGTCATGACCTATTACAGTTGCACGATGTGGGTCGCAAAGAATAATTTTTGCTCCCATGTCTATCAATTTATCCACAAAGAATAAACGACTTTCAAACATCTTTTGATGGATTAAAACACTTCCTCTAGCCTGGGTAGCAACAACCAAAATAATACTTAATAAATCTGGTGTAAATCCTGGCCAAGGCGCATCAGAAATCGTTAAAATAGAACCGTCAATAAAACTCTGAATTTCGTAACCATCAGTATGAGCAGGAATATAGATATCATCACCTTTTCTTTCAACCGTAATACCGAGTTTTCTGAATGTTTCAGGTATTAAACCCAAATCTTCCCAGGATACATTGGTAATGGTCAATTCACTTTTTGTCATAGCGGCTAGACCAATCCAACTTCCTATTTCAATCATATCAGGAAGCATTCTATGCTCTGTTCCACCTAAATTAGCAACACCATCAATAATTAACATATTAGAACCAACACCACTAATCTTGGCGCCCATTCTGTTTAGCATTTTACATAGTTGCTGTAAATAAGGCTCACAAGCCGCATTATATATAGTAGTTTGTCCTTCAGCTAAAACCGCAGCCATTAAAATATTTGCAGTCCCTGTTACTGAAGCTTCTTCAAGCAACATATAAGTTCCCTTAAGTTTTTCAGCTTCAACACCATAAAACTGTTCTTCTTTGCTATACCCAAATTTAGCTCCCAACTTAATAAGACCCTCAAAATGCGTATCTAAACGGCGTCTACCAATTTTATCACCTCCTGGTTTTGGAATATAACCTTTACCAAAACGTGCTAAAAGTGGTCCAACAATCATGATAGATCCCCGTAAACCGCGACCATCAATTTTAAATTGATCAGATTCTAAATATTCTAAATTAACGTCATCGGCTTGAAACGTATAAGACCCTTTACCGATTTTCTCTACTTTAACACCAAGCTTTTTTAATAAACTAATTAGCTTATTAACATCAACAATATCAGGTATGTTATTTATTGTTACACGTTCTGGAGTTAATAAAACAGCACATAAAATTTGTAATGCTTCGTTTTTGGCACCTTGCGGTTGAATTTTCCCTTTTAAACGGTGACCACCCTCAATTTTAAATGTTCCCATGCTTATTTAGTAGCGTTTTCTTTGGCGGTTATTAGAATTTTTCTTGTGGTGCTTCTTATTATTATTGTTATTGTTGTTGGAGTATTTCCCCTTAGTTCGAAGCAAACTAGAAGACTCAGATAAATCTTCATCAGAGTTTTTCAAATTTATTTTCCCTCCAGAAAGTTCAAATAAATGATCAAAAATCACATCATCCTCAACGGTATCTTTATTCCAATTTAAAAAACACTTTTTCATGTGGTTTGCTATGGTATAAAGCAGAGCTTCTTTTAATTCTCCTTCTTCCCAAGTATTAGCTACATCAATCATAGTTTTAATATTGTTTCCGTAAAAACGATATTTTGGATGATTCTGCGGGTATTTTAAAGGTTCTGGACGCTCTTCAAACAGTTCTTTTGTAGGCTTTTCATAAGGAGAATCTACATCCAACTCAAAATTAGCCATTATAAAAAGTTGATCCCAAAGTTTATGCTGAAAATCTGGAACATCTCTTAAATGTGGTTGCATATTTCCCATCACAGAAATTATAGCCTTAGCCACCTTATTACGTTCCTCTTTAGTTTCTATAGTTTTAGCATGATTAATCATTTTTTGCAAATGACGCCCATATTCGGGAATAATTAAATGTTCACGCTCTGTGTTATATTCTAAGTTATCTATCAAAATAAATGTGTAGAGTTAAATGTTTTACACGTAGTTCTTGTGCCTGCGCAAAATACAAAAAAAAACTAAAGACTAATTACGCCTTCTACTTTTTCTGCCACTTCTTTGTATTTTTCAATTACTGCATCTGGGTTTTTCATTCTCACGTTTATAGAAACGCTTGTATACTTACCGTTTTTCGATTCTTTTGTCTCAATTACAGCACCTAAATGATTAAAAATAGAAGCAATATCCTTAATCTTCATCTTATCAGAAATCACAATAAATTTGTACAAATACTCGGTAGGCCATAGTGCCGTATCTTGCAATTGCGTTTTTAATTTCTTGTAAAACTCTTCAGAATTTGGAGGTGTGCTCATAAATGTAAAAATAAAGTGCAAATATACGGCTCCAAAATACATTTTAAAATATTAAGTAATTAATTATTTGGGCGCTACCCCAAAAAAGGGGTCTGGCTTTACGCTATATCTTTTTCTCGTGCCTCAAAAAAGGATGCCGCTTCAATCCTTAGCGCACAAACCTGCCAACAAAAACATAACCAAAAGTCACTACATATTTGCATTAGTTTCTACTCCACTTTTTTTTCAACATATAAATACCGATTTTTACAGCAAATATTTAAGGTTGAGCACAAAAAAAATAGTCATCACTGGAGGACCAGGTACTGGAAAATCTACACTAATCAATAACCTGATAGAAAAAGGACACATTTGTCTTGAAGAAATTTCACGTCAAGTCACCCTCGATGCCCAAAAACAAGGTATAGACCAATTGTTTTTAACCAACCCATTACTATTTAGCGAACTCCTATTAAAAGGCAGACAAAAACAATATATCGATGCAAACATCTATAAAAACCAAACCGTTTTTTTCGATAGAGGTATTCCAGATGTATTAGCATACATGGATTATATTGGAGATGCTTATCCAAAAAACTTTGTACAAGCCTGTAAAAATTCAACATACAACAGTGTATTTATTTTAAAACCCTGGGAAGCCATCTATAAAAGTGATAACGAACGTTACGAAAATTTTGAGCAAGCTTTAAAAATACACGACCATTTAGTAAACACTTACCAAAACTACAATTATGAGTTAATTGATGTGCCTTTTGACACGGTAGAAAACCGAACAAACTTTATTCTCAAAACACTAAACATGTAGTATGGCACACCCCATTAACATATTAGAGCGTTATTGGAAGTTTACTAGTTTTAGGCCAGAGCAAGAAGCCATAATCAATTCAGTGATTGAGGGCGAAGATACTTTTGTTCTGCTCCCAACAGGTGGCGGAAAATCATTATGTTTTCAAATCCCAGCATTAGCTAAAAAAGGCATTTGTATTGTGGTATCGCCGCTTATTGCACTCATGAAAGATCAAGTGCAAACCTTAAACAACAAAGGCATCAAAGCCATGACCATTACAAGTGGTATCAGTTATAAGCAATTAGACACGTTATTAGACAATTGTATATATGGCAACTATAAATTTCTCTACCTCTCGCCAGAACGTTTACAACAAGAACTCGTTCAAGATAGGATTAGACAAATGCATGTTAACCTCATTGCAGTAGACGAAGCACATTGTATCTCACAATGGGGAAGCGATTTTAGGCCAGCATACAAAAACATAACCATATTAAGGCAACTACAGCCTAGTGTAAATGTGGTAGCCTTAACAGCTTCTGCAAAACCAGATGTAGTACAAGACATTGTAAAAGAACTCGATTTTATAAACCCAAAAATCTTTAAGCAATCGTTTTTAAGACCCAATTTGGCATACATGGTGTTTCATGAAAACGATAAACATCATCGTCTTGAAATCATCTTAAAAAAGAATCCCGAATCGTCTATTATATATGTTAGAAACAGAAAACTAACCTTAGAGCTTAGTGCGTTTTTAAACTCAAAAAACATTACAGCAACCCACTATCATGGTGGACTCTCAAATATTGAGAAAGACACCAACATGTTGGGGTGGTTAAACAACCAAAAACAAGTTATGGTCGCTACTAATGCCTTTGGTATGGGTATTGATAAGCCAGATGTAAAAACAGTTATACATTTAAACTTACCAGAAAGTATAGAAAGTTACTTTCAAGAAGCTGGTAGAGTTGGACGAAATGGAGAAAAAGCCTTTGCCTTAATTTTAAAAAACGATAGTGATAAAGCGTTAGTTAAAAATCAATTTTTAAGTGTTTTACCAGATGTAGATTTGGTAAAACAGGTGTATAGAAAACTCTGTAGCTATTTTCAAATTTCTTATGGAGAGGGTGAATACCAAACCTTCGATTTTGATTTCAACACTTTTTGTAAAACCTATAATTTTAGCTCAATTTTATGCTATAATGCCATTTTGTTACTAGACAGAAATAGCATTATAAGCTTATCCAAACAGTTTAAAAACAAGGTTACTGTCCAATTTACAACATCAAATAATGTACTTTTTAGATATCTAGAAACACATGATAATATAAGTATTATAGTAAAATCCATTTTGCGCTTGTATGGAGGTATTTTTGATCATGTTACCAAAATAGATTTATCTAAAATATCCGAAAAAGCTTCGGTTACAGAACACACTATAATTCAAACACTTAAAAAACTAGAAAGCGATAAAATTATTGATTTAAGCTTAGCAAAAACCGATGCACAAATTACGTTTTTAGAACCGCGAGAAGATGATAAAACCATCAACAGAATTGCCTCTATAATAAACCAACAAAACAAACTAAAGCAACGCCAAGTTAAGGCAATGCTTGATTATATTGAGGATGATTCGGTTTGTAAAAGTATGCAACTCCTCGCCTATTTTGGAGAAAAAAAATTAGAACCTTGTGGTGTGTGTTCTGTTTGCATAAACACAAAAAGGAAAAAGAAGCCACAAGATTTAAAAAGTGTAAAAAAAGACATCATTCAATTACTAGAAAAAGGAGAACAATCTTCCAGAGCCATAGTAGCCCATTTAGATTGTGAAGACAAGGATATAAAAACGGTTTTAAAGCTCTTATTAGAGCACCAAATTATTAGCATTACACCATCAAACACCTATAAATTAAGTCATTTATAAAATATAACATGACTTGACTTTGTAAAAAATTCAGCTACCTTCGTTTAACATCGGATATAAAACACCTGTGCTGAACTTGTTTCAGTATTAAAACGACGCATATCCGTAAAAACACTGTGTATAAGTGCTGAAAAAAACCTGAAAAACCAAAAATGAATAGATTAATAACAAAATTAAACTCTGTCTTACCTATTTCATTAGAAGAACAAAATTTAATAGAAAATAATATTAATTTAGAAACTATTAATAAAGGTGAAATTTATTCTGAACGCGGGAAAATTTGCCAAAAATTGGGTTTCGTATTAGATGGTGTGTTTAAAGTTGTTAGAACAAACTCTAATGACGATGAATTTATACAATATTTTACTACAGAAGGACATTTTGCTGTAGATATAGACAGTTTTACTAATAAAACACCATCAAAAGAATACATTAAGGCTTTAACAAGGTGTTCAGTCCTAACAATAACAGACAACTCTTTCAAATTATTTGAAGATAAAATTGTTAATTTTTCTAAAATAATAAGTTTAATTAAAGAACAAGCATTACTTGAAAAATATAACTTAAAAAGTGAAATGTTTGTAGATGACGCACTAACAAAATATAATAAATTATTACAACGACACCCATCAATAATTCAACGTATTCCTCAAAATCAAATTGCGTCTTTTTTAGGGATCACTCAATATACTCTTAGTCGAATAAGAGCAAAAAAGTAATTTTTTGTCATAGAGCAAACTTTTTGTTTTTTTATTACTCTAGTTTTATTCTAAATTAATAAAATTAGATAATGACCAAATTAAAAAATAAAACAGCAATAGTTACAGGTGCTTCAAAAGGTATTGGAGCTGAAATAGCAAAAGCAATAGCAAGAGAAGGAGCAAAAGTTATCGTTAATTATTTTTCAGACCATAACGGAGCTGAATCTGTTGTGAAAACGATTAAAAAAAACGGAGGTACTGCAATAGCTATAAAAGCTAACATCACAAAATCAGAAGATGTAAAAAATCTATTTGAGCAATCCAATAAAGCATTTGGAAATCTTGATATACTAATAAATAATGCTGGGGTATATAATTTTGAACCCATAGAGGTTGTTACCGAAAAAGAATTTTACCATCAATTTAGCAACAATGTTTTAAGTACAATAATTTGTATTCAAGAGGCATTAAAAATTTTCAATAAAAATGGTGCCAGCATTATAAATATTAGCTCTATTGCAAGTGTTAAACCTACACCTATGTCCGTAGTTTATTCTGCTAGTAAAAGTGCTGTAGATTCTATTACTCAAACATTATCAAAAGAATTAGGTGCAAAAAACATTCGCGTAAATTCAATTTTGCCTGGTCCAACTCAAACAGAAGGAAATCAAATTGCAGGAACAGAGATAGAAAATTTTGTAGTCGCAAACACTTCATTGGGGAGAATTGGACAGCCTAAGGACATCTCTGAATTAGCTGTCTTTTTAGCTTCCGATGATTCTTCTTGGATTACAGGGCAAAAAATAGGTGTTTCAGGAGGTTTTGAATAAAAAAATAAACAATGATAAAATCAACAGTAAAAGAAATAAAAGAACGTTTTGATAATGATGTCGAAAGATTTTCAAATCTAGATACTGGTCAAGTAGCTACAATTGATGCAAAAATATCTCTTGAACTTTTAACCGAAGCTTCTAAAAGAATTGTACCTAATGCTAAAAACTTATTAGATATAGGTTGTGGAGCAGGGAATTATAGTTTGAAAATGTTAACTAAAATAGCTAACTTAAACTGTACTTTAGTTGATTTGAGCAAACCTATGTTAGATAAAGCAAAGGAAAGAGTCTCTGCCAAAACCAACAATAAAGTAGAAACTATCCAAGGAGACATTCGTGAAGTAGAGTTAAAAGAAAAAAGTTTTGACATTATATTAGCTGGAGCAGTATTGCACCATCTACGAGATGACAACGACTGGGAAACTACTTTTAATAAACTATATAATTTACTTAAACCAGGGGGATGTTTAATGATTTCAGACTTAATAACTCAAGAAACTAATACTGTTAATGAATATACTTGGGAACGCTATGGCGATTATCTAGAAAGTATAGACGGAAAGGAATACAGAGATAAAGTTCTAGATTATGTAGAGAAAGAAGATTCACCTAGGTCAATGACTTATCAGCTAGAATTAATGAGAAAAGTAGGTTTCAAAAAGACTGAAATTTTACACAAAAATATGTGCTTTGGTGCGTTTGGAGGTATTAAATAAAAACCTACACACAACAATGTATAAAAAACATAGGGCATTTGGTACTTAATCGAATGTCCTTTTATTTTTTAAAGTCGCCAAATATAAAATATAGCATTTTCAACAAAAAAGATAAAAGCAAAATATTATATTTGGCTAAGTAATAAACCCAAACGATAGTGCTTTTCACCTGCCCTACGTTTCTTATACTGAACGCTAAACGAAACTCTCCAAAAATTAAAAAAATCCAAATAAAAAACAGAAGTTTGCAGATATGCCCGCGTTAGGGATAGTAGAGGAAAGCCCACAGCTTTTTCGCCTTAGCGCAAAAGCGAGGACTTGTAACGGATAGCCCGCCCCCTTTTCGGGGTAACGCCCAAATTTTAAAATATAAAAATAAATGAAAAAATTAAGAATTGTTTTTATGGGTACGCCAGATTTTGCGGTGGCTACTTTAAAAACTCTGGTAGAACATAATTATGATATTGTAGGTGTAATTACGGCTCCTGACAAACCTGCTGGACGTGGTAGAAAACTTAATGAAAGTGCTGTAAAAAAGTATGCAAAATCTCAAGACTTAAATATTTTGCAGCCTACAAACTTAAAAAACGAAGATTTTCTTGAAGAATTAAAAGCGTTACGTGCAAACCTACAAATAGTTGTAGCTTTTAGGATGTTACCTAAAGTGGTTTGGCAAATGCCAGAATTTGGGACGTTTAATTTACACGCTTCGTTATTACCTAACTATAGAGGTGCGGCACCAATAAATTGGGCTATTATTAATGGGGAAACAAAAACTGGGGTTTCAACTTTTTTTATTGATGAGAAAATAGATACTGGCGATATGATTCTTCAAGAAGATATTGACATTAAACCAGATGAGAATGCTGGGAGCCTACATGATAAACTCATGGCTATTGGTAGCCAATTGGTTTTAAAAACGGTAAAATCTATCGAGGAAGGTGATGTAAAAACGATACCTCAAACTGAAACGAAAAACATAAAAACGGCTTACAAACTTAATAGAGATAATTGTAAAATTGATTGGACGGCTTCTATTGATCACATTTATAATCATATTCGTGGACTATCGCCTTATCCTGCTGCGTGGTGTACATTAATTAATGGAGATGATGATTTAGATATTAAGGTATATAAAGTTGATAAAGAATTGGATAATCATGCTCTAAGCAATGGGACTATTGTAGCATCAAAAAAAGAATTAAAGGTTGCCGTAACAAAAGGTTATATAATTATTAATGAAATTAAGCTTCCGGGGAAACGTGCTATGGATGTAAAATCGCTGTTAAATGGTTATACCTTTCATGAAAATGCTAAAATGCTCTAAACCCTTACCCCTGTTGATATTGACAAAAAATCGATAAAAAGCACTTCCTTTATTAACAAATGTCTCAAGTTATCAACAAAACTGTGTTTTTCCCTTGCCTGTACTTGCGTGATTGCATAATCCGTATAAATTTGTAAAGGATTTAACAAAAATGTTTAACCGATTTATTAATAATTAAATTTTATATTATGAACAAAACAGATTTAATCGACGCAATGGCAGAACACGCTGGAATTACTAAAGCAGCTGCAAAAAAAGCATTAGAATGTGCTTTAATTGAAATTGAAGGTTCTTTACAAAAAGGTAATAGAGTTTCTTTAGTAGGATTTGGTTCTTGGTCAGTGTCTAAAAGAGCAGCAAGAGAAGGAAGAAATCCTCAAACTGGTGCTACAATCAAAATCAAAGCTAAAAACGTTGTTAAGTTTAAAGCTGGATCTGATTTATCAAGTGCAGTAAACTAATTAATTAGTTATTATACCATATAAAAAGCTTCCATATATTGGAAGCTTTTTTTATATATTTTACTTTGAGTTGCATTTTTAATAAATAAATATTAGATTTAATTATTAATTCCTCAAAAAACATGGTTACAACAAAACCCAAAAAAGGAGATTTATTAATCGCTGAACCTGCAATTATAGGTGATGTTTCATTTAATCGTTCTATCGTTTTGCTTGCTGACCATTCTGATGAAGGTTCTATTGGTTTTATTCTTAACAAGCCTCTTGAATACAATATAAATGATTTAATCCCTGAAGTTGAGGCCACTTTTAAGGTATACAACGGAGGCCCTGTGGAACAAGACAACTTATACTTTATTCATAAAATACCACACCTTATTCCAAATAGCATAGAAATATCTCTAGGTATTTTTTGGGGTGGAGATTTTACAAAAGTTGCAGAACTTATTAAAAACAATACCATAAAGGAAAACGATATTAAGTTTTTCTTGGGTTACTCGGGTTGGGAATCGAGTCAGTTAGAGAATGAGCTAAAAGCAAGTTCTTGGGTTGTAACTGAAAATATTTACAAAAAGAATATCATAGAAAAAGACTACGAAACATTTTGGAAAGAAAAAATGCTTGAGTTTGGAGGCGAATACAGCATCTGGTCTAATGCTCCAGAAAACCCTAGTTATAACTAAGTTAATCTTATTTTTACATTTAGCTTCTGAAGTATAGTCTTACTTGTAGAATTACTGAATATCTTTTTTCTATACTTACTAACGGGTTGAATGCCTGTGATTACATTTGTTATAAATAATTCATCAGCTTTTTGAATTTCAAACGGAGAGATAGAATCTTCAACTAACTCAAATTCTGGAGTTTTTTCAATAATACCTAAAACTTGAGTTCGCATTACTCCTTTTAAACACCCATCACTTAAAGGAGCTGTTTTTATCTTATTGCCTTTTACCAAAAACACATTACCATTTAAGGCCTCAACAACCTGTTTATTGGTGTTTAATAACAAGCAATTATTCAAACTATTTTCTTTTGCATAAATGCTAGCTACAACGTTTAAAGCCTTGTTATTCGTTTTTAAAGTTGAAAGCAAACTTGGAGACACATAATAATCTTTGAATAAGTCAACTTCATAAAAATCTTCATTCAATAAATAAAAGTCTTCAGATATAGGTTTTACTGAAATCACAAAATTAATATGATTTGTTTCTGGAGTATATAAACCACCCTCTTTTCTGTGTACTTGTAGCTTAATTCTTGATGACACCTGAGATAATGAATTAGCCTCTATGGTTTTGTGAATTTCACTTTCTAAAAATTCCATGGTAAAGTTCATAGGAATTTCCATGCGCATAATACGCATTGAAGCTATTAATCTAAAATAATGATCTTCCCAAAATAATATCTTTCCATTTACTACTTTGATTGTTTCAAACAAAGCATCTCCATAAGCATAACCCCTATTGGCTATGGAAACGTGAGTATTATTCTCTAAAATAGAGCCATCAAAATTTATCATAAAAAAAGTCCGCTACTTTAATACGTTAAGCGCGGACAAATATAAGATTAAAATAGGTTTTAATTATACAGAACCTAGTACTTGTTTTAAATCTGAAATTTGATTTTCCCAAAGCATTTTTGCTTCATCAACCTCATCATCATCAGCAAAATCTGTAACCATTAAAGAGACATCTTTAGTGATTTCATCTACTTGAATTCTAATTTCAAAATAGCATGATAAATCATCTTCTTCATCAGCCAACCATCTAAACTTAACACGCTCTCCACTTTTCTTACTTAATAATTTTGCCTGTTCTTCGCTATCATCCCAAATAAATGTAAACAACTCTCCACGAGAATTTACATTATCTGAGAACCATTCAGATAAACCAGACGGTGTAGATATGTATTGATATAATAATTGTGGTGAAGCATGAATAGGAAATTCTATTTCAAATTTAACTTTGTCGTCCATTATTTGTTTTTAAAATTAAGCGTTGCTCAATATATACATTAATTGATAAGATTTACAATTATTTTTCATAATATTTTGCACAAGTTATGTTTGCGCACTTTAAATTTGTTGTTATATTTGCAACCTCAAAATGGCGAGGTAGCTCAGTTGGTTAGAGCGTCGGATTCATAACCCGGAGGTCGGGGGATCGTGCCCCCCTCTCGCTACTAAAAAGCCAAGAATTTAATTCTTGGCTTTTTTAAATTCCAGGAACTACCAAGATTTTATTTTTAATATTTTTAAAAGCGCTAGTAACCATATTAAACTTCTTTTTTAGACTTTTAAATTTCTTCTAAATGTATAGCTTATTTGTTACTTTTATTACTCATTCACAGCCCTTAAAGCTGCTTTCATAAAGCCCATTGCATAAGCCATACCTGCGTACCAAGAACCATCACAACTCATTTGCGGTGTATGGTCGGGAATTAAAATGCCTTCAAAATTATTCTGTTTTAAAATTTCTAAAATTTTAAACATATCAATATCTCCTTCATCCACAAATACCTCTTTATAATTAGGTACCTTACCTACTACATTTCTAAAATGGATATAAGCAATTTTATTTTGTTTACTATACTGATTTGTTGCTTCGTAAACGCTGCCATCTGTCATTTCTGCTATGGTGCCTAAGCAAAATTCAAGATTATTACTTTCACTGGGTTGCATGTCTATAAGACGCTGATACATATCTGGTTGATAAACCAATCGCGGTGTGTTTCTAACATAGGGCATTGGTGGGTCGTCTGGGTGTGCCGCCATTTTCACACCCGCTTTTTCTGCAACAGGTATAATTTCATCTAGAAAATACTGCAACCTTTCCCATAAGGTATCATGAGATACGCGTTCTACTGTTCCTTCCGGAGCATTTTCATCATAGACCATGTTCCAAACCATCCCATTAGGAATAGGGGTTTCATCTACTGAACCTTCCATCCCAACAGAAACAGCGCCTCCTCTGGCAAATGGTTTTTCAACTCTACTAGAGACGCCTGCTAAAGAAAAATTGTATCCAAAAACAGGTATTCCTGCTTTACCAACAATACGAATCTGCTCTTTAACCAATTCTATTTGTGCTGCTTTTTTCGGGCCATCCAAAAGAATATCATGCCAAATAGAAGGGTCGAAATTTTCTATAGCATACCATTCCAAACCATGACTATTTATCTCTTTTTTAATTTTAAGAAGTTCTTCTAAAGTCCATAGCTCGCCATTACCTGCTTTACCCCAACCTCTATCGCCTCCAATAGGTTGGTTGGCGTTAGATTTACTGTTGTCTGCATTACCAAAATAATCTACCATGTGTACCACTAAATGTGTAGCACCACATTGTTTTGCAAACTTATAATGCTGTTCATTGAGCATGTGACGGTATAATCCAAATCCTAGTTTCATCTTATACTATTTTTGTTTTAAAAATGCTTTAATCTCTTCATCTGTATAGCTACTAAAGTGTTTCAATATCTCTTCGGCATGTTGATTTAATAATGGCGCTGGTTTATCAATTTTTTGTGGTGTATCACTAAATTGAACAGGAAAACCTGTAGTTTTCACTTTACCTATCGTAGGATGTTCATATTCTAAAATCATGTTGTTGTGCTGTATCTGAGGGTCTTCTACCATCTCTTTAAAACTATTAACTTGGGAACACCAAATATCTTCTGCTAGCAATATATCTAACCATTCGGTAGTAGTTTTTGTTTTAAAAATAGCATTGAAGTCATTACGAATCTCATCCCTTCCTTCTATAATATTATTTGAATCGAATGCTTCATTATCATACTTATCCAAACGGATGACCTGGGCTAATTTTCGAACAGAATTCATGCCTATAGCAATATAGCCATCACTTGTATCGTACAATCCATATGGCGCTCCAAGCCACGGATTTGGAATACCACTTTCACTACGTTCAGGATTTTCGCCTTTGTGTAAAAACGCCGTAATTTCCTGAGTATGAAATCCTACTGCCGAACTCAATAAATTAGCTTCTATTTTCTGTCCTTTTCCTGTAACGCTGCGTGAATAAATAGCTGCCAAAATCGATTGTACAATAAATAAACTCGTTAATAAATCTGCTTGTCCAACGGCAGTCACTACGGGTAAATCTCCTTTTCTTCCATTTAGAAATGGCCCACCACTAATAGATTGTGCCAGTAAATCTTGCCCTGGTCGTTTTAAATAAGGGCCAGATGCACCGTAACCCGAGCTTGAACAATACACCAATTTGGGATTTAATACTTTCATATCTTCATAGCCTAATCCCAAACGCTCCATAACGCCAGGGCGAAAATTTTCTAGAAGGATATCCGCTTTGGCAATAATATCTTTTGCTATTTGTTTGCCCTCATCCGTTTTCATATCGAGGGCAATACTTTTTTTATTTCTGTTGAAGCTAATAAACGAAATACTCTCGCCTTTTGGATACAAATTCCCATACGCATAATGCCTTAACCAATCGCCTTTTGGAGGCTCTATTTTTATGATTTCCGCACCCATGTCTCCTAACATCTGTGTTGCCCAAGGGCCTTGTGCTAATTGTGAAAAATCGGCAACAACTAATCCTTTTAATGGTCCGTTTTGTTCCATAGTTATTTTTCTGATTTTTTTATAAAACTTTGAATGGCCTGTTGTGCTTCATCATGCAAAAACAATTTTTTAACGGTGCGTGCTTCATTGTTTATGCGTTCTTCAAAAGGGGTTGCCGTAGTACTCAAGTTTACCAAGCGTTTCAACTGCGCAATAGACTGCCGTGGTCTTCTAGATAATTTACTCGCGTAATCCATAGCCTGAGAAAGAAAGTCATCATTTGAAAATATGACGTTAACAATACCCCAATTGTTTAAGGTTTTAGCATCGTATTGCTCTCCTAAAAACAGCATTTCCTTAACACGGTTTACGCCTATCTTTTGAATCAATCGTTGTGTGCCACCACCACCAGGAATTAATCTTAAAAACACTTCTGGCAACCCCATTTTGGCATCTTCTGAAGCTACAATCATATCACAAGACAAGGCAATTTCAAAACCACCCCCTAGCGCAAAACCGTTTACGGCGGCAACCCATGGTTTTGATGCATGTTCTATAGCATCATACAATTGCATTCCTTTTTCCTGAAACGCATCAAACTCTTCAGCAGTTTGACTGCCATATTCTTTAATATCGGCTCCAGCCATAAACGCTCTTCCTTCTCCGGTTATGACAGCGACGTTTACTTTATTATTTGAATTGATCCATCGGATACCTTCAACAATTTCATCCATCATCAAGCGATTCATGGCATTTAATTGACTTGAACGATTAAATTTCAAGACAGCTATTTTATCTATAACTTCAATTTGTATCGTTTTAAATACTTTCATTTATTAAATCGATTTATAAAATTCGTTTAAATCTTTCATGATAATTTCAGAGCTTATATTTTTCAATATCCCTTCATGGATAATATCTGCACCTTGCTCTTGAAATTGATTCCATCCTGGATGTTGTGGGCGTATATAAGCGTTTTCAATGGTTAACTTAGTGTCTTTAAAAAAGTTATTACACAGCACGTTGTTCTCTGCATTTTCCCAAGCAATTTTACTTGCGGGTTGCCCTCCATTTAAAGTAAAAACACCTTTTTGAATAGCTGCACTTGCGGCATACATCACAAAATTTGCAGCTATTGAAGGGTGCTTACATAAAGCTGACACTGCTAGTCCTACACCTCCCATTATTGTTGACACGTTTTGTTGCCGGCCAACTGGACTATTGGTGAAATGCACGATGTTTTTGGTGTAATTTTTTCGGGAATAGTTGGTGTATCCAAATAAGTACGGTGAATAAATGATTTCATCTTCATTACCCATTTTGTATAATATTTGAATAGGATTCCAATTTAAAGACTCTGGATGACTATGCGTTGCATGAAACTTTATATCGTCTAATGCCTCCACTCCAACTTGCGTGTTTATATGTTTGTTTTGAATAAAATCTTTACCATAATTCTGAGCACAAAGGCTTAGAAATGTACACCAGATATCGGTTGGACATAGTGCCCATGCTACTGAAAACTGTGATGGTAATTTTTTATAAAACGCTTTGAGTTCGTCACGGTTTTTTGGCAAGTTTAAACCTGTATTTTTAAGAAGGTCTTTTCTATATGAAGCCACCAAAGCCGCTGCATCTATTGGTGTTGCATAAAAACAACTGTTATAATTATAAATATCATAGCATTTGCCTAAAACGTCAGCTTTTAATATTTGCAATTCTTCTGATGGAATACATGTTTCCAATTTAAGTAACAATCCATTTTTATCGGCTTGCCCCATGTAAGGATGGTCAATAGTTATAAAATCGTACTTATCGATTAAATCTTCTATAGGCGTATCTCCAAATTCTTTTAAAGAGCGAACATCCCATTGAATATTTACCTTGGGATTTGTCTTTTTAAATGCTTTAGTTGTTGCGATTAAGGGTTCGTAACCTCTTGGATGATCCCACGCAATGCCTTTTAATTCAATCATTTTAGATTGCTTTACTTGTGTTTTACAACCAGCAAATATTTACTGGTGTTTGTACTTCTAATTTTGATTTCTCCTGTAGCAGTCCATTTTTTGGATTGATTTGAAATACCGCCAATGTATTCGAATCTTGATTTGCTGCTATGAGCCAGTTACCCGTTCTATCAATGTTGAAATCCCTTGGTGTTTTACCTAGAGTGGATTGATGTTCGACCAAACTCAATTGTTTAGAAGTATTATCAATTCTGAATATTGTAATCGTTTCTGAACCTCGATTTGAAGCATACAAAAACCTCCCATTTGGATGTATTCTAATCGCAGCGCCGCCAATAGCTCCCGTATGATTTTCTGGAATAAAACTTAGTTTTTGTACGATTTCAGGTTTACTTCCTCGTAAGTCAGCCACAGAAATTTCTCCTGTTAATTCCCCTAATATATAAGCAAAACCTTCGGTGTTATCCATAACCATATGTCTTGAACCGCTACCCTTCTCAATTGTAATATCAAGATTTGGTTTAGCCTCCCAAGCTTTAGAAGTGTTATTTAGTTGATAGGCTATGGCAGTATCTAAAGTTAGGTCTACGCCATACATTTTATCTTCTCCAAAAGGGTATATCATATGGGCATGTGCAGCTTCCTGTCGTTCTGTATTAGGTCCTGTACCCTTGTGTTTAATCTCTTGTGAACAAGGGGCTAAACTCCCATCGTTTAGAATTGGAAAAGACAATAAATTTCCTGAAACATAATTAGCCAGTACCAACCTATCTTTAATAATAGCTAAATGGCATGCATAATCGCCATCTATTTTTTGTGAGTTTAAAAGTGTTAATGCCCCATCTTTTTCAATTTTATACGCATACACTTTAGGATTTAAATTTTCAAACATTTCCTCAAGAGCATAGAGATATTTTTTGTCTTCAGAAATGGTTAGATAACTGGGGTTACGTTGTTTTGTATAATGCAGGTTTTTAATTTCTCCTGTTTCAATGTTTAATTGAAAGCATCCTATACCAGCTCCTGTTGGGTTTTCGGCAGGTGCGCCTGCTTGTGTGTAACTTCCTGTATAGAATATTGCCTTATTTTTTAGCATTATTGTTATGAGAATTGATTCTATTAAAAATTATGAATTCCTATTTTTTACGTGGTGGGCGTGGATCGTACTGTATGGTCTGATTCATATACGCACCGTCTATATACAAGTCTGAACCATTAATATACGCTGCCATATCACTAGCAAGAAAAGCTACCGTATTGGCAACTTCGGTAACACTACCAACTCTACCGGACGGAATCCAATTGTTGAATTTTTCTCGACCAAATTTGTTGATTTCTTCTCTATTCATATTGGTTTCTATGGCACCCGGAGCTACCGAAACCACCCTTATATTGCTCTCTGCTAATTCTAAAGACAAACATTTAGAAAACATTTTTAATCCTGCCTTAGCAGAACAATAATGAATTAAGCCTTTTCTTGGTACAGCATCATGAATGGAGGATATATTTATAATGACACCCGATTTATTTAATTCCATTCTTCGCCCTGCTTCTTGAGCACACAAAAAAGGTCCTTTTAGATTGATATTTATTACTCTATCCCATTCATCTTCTTCTAAATCTAAAACATGCTCTACGCTCTCACTACCCGCATTATTTACTAAAATATCTAAACTGCCGAGTTCTTCATCTAGTTTGTTAAACATAGCTTTAACGTCACTAGATTTAGATACGTTTGCTCTACCAATAGCTACTTTTACATCAAAAGACTTTCTTATCTCTTTGGCAACAAGTTCTGCCTTTTCCTTATTACTATAATAATTTATAAAAACATTAGCACCACAGGCTGCTAGTTGTTTGCAAATTTCAGCTCCTATACCTTGACTTCCTCCCGTAACTAAAGCCGTTTTTCCTGTTAAATCAATATGTTTCATAGGCTTACGTTTACTTTTTTTCTAAACAATTAACTGAATTCATAAGAACTTCAACCTTTTCCTTTAATTCAATTTGTTTCTCTTCACTTAATTCAAAGAATTCAAAATCAGAAATGTGTGTATTCGATTTTTCTATGATTATCACTTCGCTCCCTTTTTCCATGGCTATATTATGCCACATATCTTGTGGAATGTTATAAACTTTATGCTGTTCCATAAGTTCCAGTTCAAAAACAGGCTCCCCTTCTTCAATTTTGGCTGCAATTAATACTGAGTTTCCTTTAGTTAAAACAAAAACCTCATCTGTTTGTAGATGAACATCCAATTTTTTTATATTGTTTATATGCTGTTCTTCTTGGTAGTTAAGCTGAGCTACTTGCCATCCATCTCTTATTAAAAATGGATGATACCCATCGCCTTCAATTTTATATGTTTCAATCATTTTATGATTTGTTACTAGACTTAATTTTTGAACGCCAATACTTCTCTATATCTTCTAAGGTTTTTCCTTTTGTTTCTGGAACAAATTTCCAGATAAACCAAATGGCTGGCATGGTTAAAAAGGCATATAGAAAGAAGGTTCCAGAGGCATTAATAGTTTCTATTAAAACAGGATTGGTAAGTGTTACTACAAAACCAGTGACCATTAATGAAAAACTTCCAATAGATACCGCTAAACCTCTTATTCTTGTTGGAAAAATCTCACTAATAATAACCCAAACAATAGGACCGAATGAGAATGCGAAACTTGCGACGTACATTAGTAACGGTATGATAACGTATTGTGAACCAATAGCGAACAATATACCAACACCAGATAATGAAATAAAAGCGCCTACAACTCCTATAAGTAGTAGTTTTTTTCTACCAAACTTTTCAATCTGAGAAATGGCTACAAACGTAAATGCACTATTAACAACACCTACTAAAACCGCACCTAAAAAAGCACTTTCTACACTTTTAACAGACTCGTTAATTATGTTTGGTGCGTAGTACATAATTGCCGCAATACCACTTAAATGCGCAAACATTGGAAGCAGAATGCCTATTAAAAGTGGAATTCTTAAAAACGGTTGAAATAATTCTTTAAAGCCTCCTGTTTCTTCTTTTTCCAAAGCCTCTATTTCTTTCATCTCCACTTGCGCTTCTTCTTTACCAAGTATCTTTTCCATTATCGCTAGCGCTTCAACTTTCCTTCCTTTGGTAATTAACCACCTAGGGGTTTCTGGTACTATAAAAAGCAAACACAAGAATAGTAATGCGATTGGTACTTCTGTTCCAAACATGCCTCGCCATAATTCATCTACAAATAACCAACTCCAAAATGAAGATGATTCACTGGAGATAATTCCTGCCGCATCGCCTGCATTGCTTAGTACAATCCAATCTACTAAAAAGGCCAAAAGGATTCCTAGAGTAATCGATAACTGATACATTGACACCATTTTACCTCTACTCTCGGGTTTAGATAGTTCTGAAATATAAATTGGTGCCACCACCGATGTTATACCTACACCGATACCACCAATTAACCTGACTACTATTAAGAAATTGAAAGATGTAGTAACGTCTGATGCAATCCAAAAGCTATGATCTAAATCTCCCAAAAATTGTGGTGGAAGCATAGAACCTAAGGCAGATACGGTTAAACAAAGTGCCGCTAAAATAAGCGCCTTTTTTCTGCCAAATTTATCCGTTATAGTGCCTGCGATAACACAGCCTAAAATGGTACCTAATAATGCAGATGATACTACCAAACCTAACATAGCCGCAGACAATTGAAAGTGCTGTTCTAAAAATGAATTGCACCCAGAAATAATCGCTGTATCGTATCCAAATAGAAATCCTCCAATGGTAGATACAAAACTGATTCCCAATAAATAGTTAGATTTTTTAGTACTCATACATGTTTGGTTTTAGTTTAGTTAATTTGAATTATAGATTACATAATTCCGAATTTATTATAAGCATCAACAGTACTCATACCTTCTTCTAAAGCTTTTTTAACTAACTGTTCGCCTCTAGCTTTTCCTATGGCACCCATAAATGCTTCTTCCTCAACAGCTTTAGGTACTATAATTACGCCATCTCTATCACCATATATAATATCACCAGGATTGATGCGCGTGCCCTCAATTTCTATGGGTACACGGTAATCTATGACTTTTCCTCTTGGACCTTGGTCTTGCGCATAACCACCATAAGAAAAGGTTGGGAAATTAAGACTTAACACCTCATTTGTATCTCTAGAGTATCCGTGAAGTACTGCACCGGCAGCTTTCAATTTTAAAGCTCTTGTACTCATTAATCCACCCCAAAGTGCGTATCTTGGAGATGAACCTGAACAGATGTAAACTTCATCTTCCTTTAAATCGTCTAAGGCTTCAAACATAATCCCGAAAGGCTTTTTCATGATGGGATTATTCGTGTTTTCTGCAGATTCTTCAAACACATCGGCTTCCAAAACAGGCATTGCTCTTCCTATTAAAACAAAGTCTGTGTTTAACGGTTTAATATTTGGTGGAAGAAATTGATGTTGGTATCCAAGCGTATCTAAAATATCGCCAACCAAGGCAACAAACAATTCTGATTTAGCTATAGTAAATAGCTCTTTATCATTTTTCCAAATTTTGCTAGTGGCACTCATATTTCTGATTTACAATTAGTTATTTAGTAGAAGTTTATAGGTTTCAATAGCGTTATTACCTAAATCAATTTTTATATGCTTACCATTTACATCAAGTGTTTTAACTTCTTCCTCAATTAGATTCGTTTTAATCACTTTTGAAGCTGCTTTAGGCAAAGTGATTGTTGGCTGACTATTTTTACCGTTAAGTTCTACCAATCTTAAAACAAGTGCATTATCATCTTCAGCTTTTTTAATGGTACTAACACGCACCATAGGTTCAGAAATATTGAAAAAGCTTTTACTAGACGGTAAAGTACCTGAGTTGTTTTTCTTGTCTTGTTTTACAACTTGTAATGGGTGGTTTGAACCATTTCCAAATTGATAAGAAATTTTATCATTGGCTTCATGAGATGTTATTGAAAACTCAAAATGATGATCTCCTGTTTGATGATACCAATTTCCTTCTCCATGACAACTTTTATGTGATGCCATAAGAATACCTTGAAGCACCGTATATTCTACCGATTCTCTTGTTGGATCTATCCAATCTGCCAAAGAAACATCCGTAGCTAAGGTTACTTCAAAACCATCTTTTTCTGAAGAAATAAAATTCATTACTTCTCTTGGATGAATCTCTACAGGTTTTTGATCGTAAGTTCCTCCCCATGCCCATCCGCGTGGTGCTTCTTTCATTTCTGACTTTCCAACTTCTGCAATTGCAAGAGGTACTTCATATTTAATTGTGGAATCCTCCATATCTAAAGGCAGCATGAATCTAAACTCACGGTTGTGGGTGCCATCCCAGTTTAAAATATCAACTGAAAAATCGATTTTTTTAATATGGTGATGCACTTTTACATATTGAACAATATCTGCATGTTTAAACTTAACCTTGTTTTTATACTCGGTATAAACTGCCCCATCACCTACTATTTCCCAATTTAATATATGTTGACTTGTTTTATTAAAACCGTCCATCTTAGGTTCTGTCATTTGGGTAAACTCCCCTGCACCATTACCATCATATTTCATAGTAATAACATCTCCACCTGCAAATCTTGTTGTTTTTACTACTTCCTTATTTAACTTCTTATCAAACAAATACGTTAGACCACCATCCCCTAATCGTAATGTGTAGAATTGATTACTTAATGCGTTAGGTGATACTGATTTTTTGACCTTAATAGATTTTTTTCCTTTTTTTAAGTAAAATGTAGCATATCCTAAAGATGGAATGTTCGGAGCCACAAACTCCAGTGTTCTTTTTCCGTCTCGTTTCGTTATTTGTGAAGCAACAGCTGTTCCGTTGGCATCAACAACGTAATAATTTGAATTATCCTTTAATTCTACAGCTGCGGTAGTGGTTCTTGCCCAAGAAAGGTCGTTATAAACAACAACGGCGTTGTTACGCTTGGTTTTTACATTTTTAGTGATAGATTGAAGTGATTTTTCAATTAATCTATCTGCTTCAGAAGCGGCAAATTCTAATTTAGAACGAAAAATACTATCGGTTATATGTCCGTTCTTTCCTCCCCAACCATGGTCTGGATAAATGGACTCTTCAAAGGCATTAGAAATTTCTTCTGTTGGATAATCATCAAATGATCCTTTCAAAACCGCATCTATTGAAGCAAAAATTTCTGCTGAAGGCAACAAACGTCCTGCTTTTCTTGAAGCAGTAATTGCCTTTGCATGTCCTGGTCCATGAATGTAAGACCATATATTTGGTCTTTCTCCAGAAATTGTTTCAAAAACGGCATCTGGTGTTTTTACTTCATTCATTAATGCGGTTACCGTAGAATGCCTTAGTATTGGCATTTTTACACCTGTTTTCTTTATAATAGCGTTCCATTCAGACACAATATTTCCATAATTTGCAGGTCCTGCTGCATCGTTACTAATTAATATTGCAAAATGAGGTGGCAGATTACGTTCTTTATAATAGTCGCCCCACATTTTTACTCTTGATTGCAATTTGTGCATCGCCTCAATGGCATCTTGTTCAAAAAGCTTATAAAACATAACCGCCCAACCATAATTTCCTGGGCTATATGTTGGTATTGATGAACCATCAGGTGAATACCAATTATAGAAGCCTTCTTTCATCCTAGAAACAAATAAGTTTTCTACTCCAGATTTTGCCAGTATTTGAGGGAACTGTAATGTTCTACCTGGAACATCTGTATTAAAAGCGGTAACCACATCGTTACCTTCAAAATTCTTTTTAAGCCAACGTCTTCCAAAATACATTTCGCGAATCAATTGTTCATCGGTTTGCATCCCTTCATAAGGTTGATTATAGGTTGCTCCCCACGTAAATCTTCCTTCTGTGGAACGTAACATGACCTCTTTTTTTCTACCTGGAAATTCTTCTATAAATTCTTTAAGGTTTAGCGTTTGTTCCATTCCAAAATGAAATCCTTTGTCGTCCTGCATCATATCTAAGGCAGGTGTAATAATATCGTGTATGCGCTCATGCCTACAATATGCTGGTGTATCCATCCATGCAATATCTTGGTGTGATGAAGAAATAACATGAAATGTTCCTTCTTTAAAATAGCCCCAATCTGTTGTAACTAAAGGTGTGAATAACTGCTTTGTTGAATTCTTTTTAGACTTGGCAACAAACGTTATATCTTCTGGCATACCAAAAACCGGCAACCAAAGCCATGCTTTACCTTCTTCTTGTTTTATATTAATAGTTTTTCCGTTTTCAAAAACTACTTTTTTAAACAATTGAATGTCTTCGATATCTAGACTGGCTTTAGCCAATAAATTGCCTGTAACCTCTTTATATTCGTAAGGTTCTACATAATTAATGTTTATAGCTTTTTGTCCAAACGCAAAACCACAAACTAACATCAGTATTAAAATTGAATGTTTTTTCATTATTACTTATTTTATTTTTTCTTTACTAAATCGGTTTAGTTATTGATCAAAAAAAGTATTGTTAGCCATTATAGTTGACCACAAGACCCTCTAATTTCAAGTTTAGTTTCCAATACTCTGGTTTCAGTTTTTTTAAGGGTTGTTCCATTTATCTTATTTAATAATATTTTTACTGCTGCACTCCCTATTTCATTAGTAGGTTGAATTACTGATGTAATTGGTGGCTCTACAATATCAAAAGCACTTAACTCATCAAAACTTACAATAGCCACGTCTTTTGGTACATTTATAGCTAACTTTTTAAGTACCCTTAAGCCTTGAGAAGCCAAATAATGTGTTGAAAACACAATGGCATCAACTGGATCTTTGGCTAATACTAAACCTACCAACGCGTTTTCTATTTCCTTAAAATACGATTCACGTTCAATTTCTACTATATAGGATTCTTCAGACTTTATGTTAAATTGAGTCAAGGCATCTTTATAACCTTGTAATCTTTGTGCAATGGGTTCTAAACCTGGTTTTAATGTTATTAATCCTATTCGTTTTCTTCCTAAATTAAGAAGATGCTCTGTAATTTTTTTTGTTCCTAAATAATTGTCTACCACAACATAATCTGTATCCTTATCTGGATAATACCTATCAAACAAAACAAAAGGAAATTTCTCTTTTTTTAAAAAATCGATTTCTTTTTGATTCTGCTGTGTAGATGCTATAATTAGTCCATCTACTTGTCTATTTAACATAGAGTGTATCAATTTTCCTTCCTTTTTTGGGTCTTCATAAGAACTACTAAAAAGTACCGTGTACCCTTGTTCTTGAGCTTCCCTTTCTATTATTCCAGCTACTTTAGAGTAAAATGTATCTGAAATATTTGGTATAATTAATCCAATAGTTTCACTCTTTCCTATACTTAATCCTCGTGCTAACTGATTTGGTACGTAATCATTTTTCTTAGCATAGTCTTTTATTCTTTTTTGGGTATCTGCACTAATTTTATTTTCATTACCCTTATTGTTAAGTACAAGCGATACTGTTGTTTTGGAAATGTTTAAATCATTAGCAATATCTTTTAAAGAATATTTTTTGCCACTCTTCATAACTAAACCGATTTAGTCGCTAAAATATAAAAAAGACTAGTTACTCCCAAGAACTTTATAATTTTTAATTTCTTCTATTCGTTTTAAAGTTTGTTTTGGTTTATAATGCATTCTTATTCGCCAAATTAATTCCTCTACATTTACTATTTTAAATACTTTATCTAATTTATTTATATTGAGTTTTGCTGCTCCTGCTCCAATAATTCCTCCTAATTGATTTTCATCTATAGCATTACTAGAGGCTCCTATATCTGTAAATCTACTCCATGCATGTATAGAAATTAGACTAAATGGATTTTCTGTTTTTTCTGAATTCAATTTTTTAGCAATGTGTGTTGGGTTTCCCTCGTATTGAGTATTAGTGTCTCCAAAATTCCAGATAGCATATTTTACACAAACTACAGGAATATGATACCCTTTAGTATTGGTAACCCACATAATGTTTCCTTCTCCTCCTGCATAAGGAGAATATTGAACTGCTACAATACCTTCTAACTTATCGTTTGCATTAACATAGGTTTGATATGCTTCCATAGCTGACTGAGAGCGAACATCTTTTGCCATTAATGCTAAAATTTTTGCATTACGCTGTTTCATGTGAGTAGCTATATTTTTAGCTATTCGATTTAAGTTTTTAGTTCTGTCTGCCTTTTTTCCGTATAAATCAGCATAATTGTAGCCTCCACCAAAAGTTTGTATAATAGACATTTCTGGGGCTTGTTTTTCTAGAAGTAATTGTAACATTTCAGGGGCCATCATAGATAAGTTATCTATAGGTAAACCAAAACCCATTTTTGTTGCTTTTGCATCTGGATGGGTATAATAATTATCTGAATAAAAACCATTAAACATCCATTGCACATTATCGCCATCAGACAAATAATAAGACACGTATTTTCTACCTTCTTCTTTAAAATTAATAGTACTAGGGTCTAGTACTTTTACACTTCCTTTTTGCCTGTTTTTGTAGTTTAATGATGCCAAACTTGTATTGTATACCCAGTCGGCAGGCATCATAATATGTCCGTATTCAGAAACCTTATCTACAAACAAATCTTCTGAAACATCTTGTTCCCAACCATAAATAGGCGCTCCTGGAACCAACCATTTTAAAATCTCTTCAAATAATGCTACATTTTGTCCAGATTTAGAATTATTGTATTCCTTATTCAAATTAATAGCAAATAAATTATTTTTTATTGCCAATTCTCTTAATTCTCCAGTTGCTACTGGCATTATTACCAACGCTTTATTACTACAATTATCTTTAAATTCTTTCCATGCATCTATAGTACTTTTTTTAGATGCATCATATGTCATTTTATAACCTGATTTTTCAAAAAAACCTCTATCTCTTACATCTACAATTATAGAATTATACACATGTGAAGCTACTGTAGCTACCATATTACTTTCTGGATTGTTTTCTACATCTGTTAAAACATAACCATCAAACAAGTTTTTTATACTAAGCTTTACTCCATTTTTATCTTGATACGATTTGGTTGCTAATTCAATTCCTGTTTGCATACCTTGCTCTTCTACCCCACTATTCTCTAGTGTTTCTTTTATTAAACGATAAGATTTTTTACCACTATAATCGTGTAACCATACTGCAATTTCGCTTTTTTCTTCATCTACAGCTCTATTCGTTAATCCAGCAATAGACTGACAAAGTAAATGGTACTGCAATCCTTTTGTTAGTTCTTTATGCCCTAACTCATTCTTATTTATTTTTGGCACTACTTCTGAACAACTCCAATACCGTTTTGGTTTTACCTTCATTTCTAAATGCCAATATTGTCCTTCGTCTTTAAAAGTCTCTTTGTTTTCTGCATAATAGTTAACCTGTTCTTTATGTTTCTTATTTCCTGTATCACAAGCTTGAAAAAAGACAATACACATAACTAAAATATGTAGTGTACTTATGTAGTTTCTTTTTAAAAACATTGTTTAGGTTTAAAACTTAATAATTGGATAAAATCGTTTTCGTTCTTAAAACTATTTCCAATAAATTTAAATACTTGACTTGCTAACTGAATGTCCGTACCAAGTAATATACAAGAAGCAAAGAAGTGGTAGTATAAAAGAAAAAGATACTTCAGAGACACCTAATATTTTTATATCTGCTACGCCATTACCACCTAAATCTATAATCATACCTTGTAGTTTAGGCATCAAAGCGCCTCCCACAATTGCCATTACTAAACCTGCAGATCCTACTTTAGATTGTTCTTCGGTTAAATCTTTTAGAGCGATGCCATAAATTGTTGGAAACATTAAAGACATACAAAAAGACACACCAACTAAAGCATATAAACCAATAATACCTTTTATGAAGATAGTTCCTAAAACAAAACACATCGCTAATATGGCAAATAACATAAGTAACTTACCAGAACCAATAAACCTTAACATGTAAGTACCAATAGCTCTACCAAAGGTGAATAGTATAAAAGCAGCCATTTGATAATATCCTGCTGTTACACTATCCATACCAATAGCTTCTGCATATTGATAAATATAAGTCCAACACATTATTTGTGCTCCTACATAAAATATTTGCGCTAAAACGCCCAAAACATACTTGTTATTCTTAGCTAAATTGGCAAATGTGTCTCCAATACTGGGCATAGCTCCTTCTGCTTTAGATTGTGGCATTTTAGCTACTAAAAACAAAATAAAAATCCCGACAAGAACAAGTCCTAGAATAACATAAGGGTTTCGAATAACTAGCAAGTCTGATGTTTTTATTAGAATTTTAGAGGCTTCATCTAAAGCACTAAAGTTTTCTACATCATCAGATTTTAAGTTTTTAAGCACAAATTGCTGTGCAACAAACAACCCTAGTATTAAACCTACAGGATTAAAAGCTTGTGCTAAATTTAATCGTTGTGTAGCTGTTTCTTTTGGTCCCATTGCCAGAGCATAAGGGTTCGCAGCGGTTTCTAAAAATGCCAACCCAAAAGTTAGTACATAAAGCCCTAAACAAAAAAACCAAAACTGCTCTGTTGTAGCAGCTGGATAAAATAATAAAGCACCTACAGCGTATAAACCTAAACCAATTAGAATTCCTGTTTTATAAGAATACTTTCTCATAAACATTGCTGCTGGTAAAGCCATACAGAAATAACCTCCATAAAATGCCATTTGAACCCATGCAGCTTGAGAATTAGATAGTTCTAACACCTTTTTGAATGCTTGTACCATGGGATCTGTTACAGCATTTGCAAATCCCCAAAGCGCAAATAATGAAGTAACCAGAATAAATGGTATTAACATGTTTTTGGGCACTATAGATGTCTTACTTTTATTCATAATTTGGATTATTGTTTTATTTTTAATATTCCTAATAACTACAAATATCAGAAGTACAATGCTTTTTTATACAGACATTTTAATCAAATTCATGGATTTATTAATACTTAAATAACTCTAATTCAAATAAGTAAGAAAAAAAATAAAACATACTTGTTTACTCTTACTTAATAAGCTTACTTGGTGCGTAACCAAACTGTTTTTTAAAAACTCTACTAAAATATAATGGGTCATTAAATCCAACCATATCTGAAACTTCAGATACATTATAGTTTTTGGTTTTTAAAAGTTCTGCTGATTTTTTTAAGCGGATGGTCCTTATAAATTCATTGGGAGATAAATCTGTAAGTTGTTTTATTTTTCTATATAGTTTAGAAGAGCTCATTGCCATTTCTTCAGAGATAAAACTTGGAGACAAATTAGGCTTATTTAAATTAGTTTCAATAACCTCTTTAATTTTAGATACCAAATCGATATCAATTTGAGAATGTGCCAAGGTCATAACATCACTTTCTGCAACTCCTGAAAATCGTTGTTTTAAATCAAAATGAATTTTTATAACATTGTCTATTCTCGATTTTAATAAGGTAGGGTCAAAAGGTTTTACTAAATAACCGTCTACTCCAATTTTATAACCTTTAATTCTATTTTCATTCTCTGCCAAGGCAGTAAGTAAAATTACTGCAACGTGACTTATATTTTCATCACTTTTTAAAGCTTCCACAAATTTAAAACCATCCATAATGGGCATCATAACATCTACCACACACAAAGCAGGTTTTATCTTTTTACATATTTCTAAACCTTCTTTTCCATTTTCTGCTTCATAAACTGTATAAAATTCAGATAAATAGCCTACTACATATTTTCGAAGTTCAGAGTTGTCTTCTATTATTAAAATTTTATGTTTAATATTTGTATTTAAACTTGAACTTGTATTACCTGTTTTACTTAAAGCTAAAGGTGCCTCAATTATGATTTCATTTGTCCCTTTCTGAATGTCTTCATTATCTAATTCTTGAATTTCATCTATTGTAAACGCATTTTTATAAACAGGTAATTCTATGGTAAAAACACTTCCTTTTTTTGTAGCACTTTCTACCTTTATAGCACCTTTATGAATTTCGACTAGAGCTTTAACTAAGGAAAGGCCTATACCTGTTCCAGTGGTACTTTTCATACTGTTTTTAGCTTGGTAAAATCTTGAAAATATTTTCTCCTGACTTTCAAGCGGAATACCAATACCGTCGTCACTAACTTCAATGATTAAGGATTTCTTTTTTTTGCCTCCAATACCAATAAATAAATCTACATTCCCATGATTGTTTGTAAACTTCATGGCGTTTGACAAGAGATTGTAAAGTATTTTATTCAACTTATCTATATCTACCCAACATATAATTGAATCATCCTCGGTATTAAAATTGAAGTTTATATCTTTAGATTGTGCTAGTTCTATAAAAGAATAAAAAATACTTTTAGTACTCTGTATAACATCAACTTCAGAAACTTTTAATTTTAATTCTCCTGTTTCTGCTCTTCTAAAATCAAGTATTTGATTTACCAATCTTAAAAGTCTGTTGGCATTTTGATGAATTAGTCCAATTTTATGTTTCGATTGATGCTCTTCATCTTGTGATTTTAACAATTGCTTTGCAGGACCTAAAATAAGCGTTAATGGTGTACGCAGCTCATGAGAAATGTTTGTAAAAAAACGTAACTTTTCGTTATTCAATTTCTCATCTCGTTCTCTTTTAACCTTTTCAAGCAAAAGTTCTTGCTTTAATTTAATACGATATTTTATTTGTTTTCTTAAAAAATAAATTAAAATTGAAAGTACTATTAGTACCAAAATAAAAAACTGATATGTTAACCAAAAAGGAGAAGATATGGTTATTTTATATGTAGATACTTCGCTCCAATAACCATTATTATTTGAACCTTTTACCTTTAGAATATAATTCCCTGGATATAAATTTGTGTATTGAATAGTTCTTGCATTGCTTGGAGTAATATTCCAAGTATCATCAAAACCTTCTAGTTTATATTCATATGTATTTAAACGTTCATTGGCATAAGACGGTATTGTAAACTTTATTGAAAAATTGCGATTTCGATATTTTAATTCAACTGAATTATTATAATTTAAATCTTTATTAAGAACTATTTGATCATCAATTTCAATGCCTGGTAATACTTCTTTATTTTGTATTTTAAATTCTGTTATTAAAGGTTGAGGGGCATTTGTATTTTCCTTTATATCAATGGGAGAAAAATAGATAATATTCTTATCTCCACCTATATAAATTCTAGTATTATCATATTGTAAAAAACCACGTTTATTAATAAGATTAGAACGCACACCGTTATTAATATGAAATGATCTGTATTCGTTTTTTTCAGGAACATATTTTACAATTTTATTGTAGTTCATGTTTAGCCATAAACAACCGTGAACATCAGTAGTCATGTCTGTTATCCAACTATTTTTTAATTCAACAGGGTCTTCTTTTACAAAAAAATCATCTCTTGAAGTATCGTAGAAATTGAGCCCCTTTCTTGTTCCAGCCCATACTGTCCCCTTGCTGTCAATAATAATATCTTTTACTTTATTACTAGATAATCTTCTTTTATTTTCTTCAGATTTATAATGTCTTGTTTCTTTGTTAACGATATTATATTTAATAATACCTTCTTCTGTAGCCAGCCATAAAACATTTTCGCTATCTGGAACAATTTTATTGATGTCTTGCATGGCATTTAGTTCTGGATTAATTTTAGAAAACGTTTTTCTATTTAAATCGTATTCCATTAAACCTTCACCCACAGAGCCTATTAATAATCTTGTGTTAGATATCTTATAAAAGGTTGATATTGGGGATGATTTAAAACCAACATCTAATTCTTTGAGTTTGTTTGTTTTTATGTTATAGTTCAGAACTTTTCCATTCCATAATCCAATAAAAAAATCAACATTATTAGTTGTATAAATACTACTAATTTTTTTATATTTTTTTAGTATTTGGCTAAATCGATTTCCATCTTTAATGTATAATCCATTAGAGTGAGTTCCTGCTAAAACTTTATTATTATATGTTTTTGCAAAGCAACTTATAACCGGAATGTTACCACTAGTAGTAAAATTTGCTTTTATGGTTTTAAATTGATTTTCATAAGGATCTAACTTATCTAAACCGTTTTCAGTTCCTATCCATAATATTCCTGAATGATCAAAAAAAAGTGAAAGAATATAGTTATTTACTAAAGAGCTTGTGTTTCTAATATCTGGAACATAACGGCTAAATGTATTGTTTTTTATATCATCAATACTTTCACATTCTATAATACCATTAAGTGTTCCAAACCAGTATTTTCCGTCTGGTGCTATAGTGTAACATCTAAAATAATCTGCAGAATTATCTTTATGAATCAGGCTAAACTCATTATCATTATTATCAAATTGATATAATCCATCTTTTGTTCCTACGTATAAGTCATGTAATTTATCTTCTAAAATAAAATACGCATCCGAATCATTAATAAACGCTTCTTTTTTTGGAGATAGTTTATAATTTTTAAAATTAGATATATTATTATTTTCATCTATGGTAAGACTAAAAACACCTTTATTAAAAGTTGTAAACCATATTTTACCATCGCTAGTCTGATAAATTGACCTTATATTCTTAGCTCCATCTGCATTGACTTTATAAAAACGTTCTTCTTTTTTATTAAAATAACATATTCCATTTTGCATGGTACCCACCCAAAGTCTATCTGAGTTATCAATAAAAATAGACCTGATTTTATCTCCTACAATTGCATTCTTCTTTTTTTTATTGCTATGATACGTTTTAAATGTGTGTGTAGGAATATTGTATTTAGTTAAACCAAAGTCTGTTGCAATCCAAAGATTATCGTGCTTGTCTGCAACAATCTCTAAAATATCATCACTATTCAGAAAATTAGGATCATCAACTTTAACTTCAAAGGTTTTAAAATCGTAACCATCAAATCTGTTTACTCCTCCAAATGTACCAATCCACAAAAAGCCTTTACTATCTTGTACAATAGATCTTACTGAGTTATGAGACAGTCCATTTACTTCATTATAATGTTCAAAAACGAGTTCTTGAGCACTTGTTATGCAAGTACAAATAAAAATGAAAAATATAAACAGTCTATTCGTTTTCAAATTAGTGCTCGATATTTAGTTAACTATAATTTTGTGCTCCTCTAAATTTATCACAAAATTTTCAGATGGCTCACCATTTAAAAACTTTTTAAAGATGAAACAAAACTGATTGAAGTCTTTTTGTCTATTAGAAGGTGTTTTTAAATGCTGGAATTTATCCTGAAACAGTTCAATGATTTGTTTGTAATTATCTAATCTTTTTTCTCCAATATCACTAAAAGCAAGAGCATCGGCAGAACGTAAACAATACAAATCAAAAAGCATATCAAAACCTGTCCAAGTTTTAAATTCAGTATTATTTTTAGTATCCTCTGAAGCAAATTTTAGTAAATCCTCCTCTGTTGCCTCTACTAGAAAATCAGTAAAAGAAATATTCCAATCTTCTTCTAAAAATCGTAATCGTACCAATTCTTTTAAATGAAATTGGGTAAAATCTTTATAACTCTTAGCTTGTAAAATAGTAGAATTCCATACTGTTTTTGAATTACTCTCTTTCAAATATTCATACTCTTGTTTGTATAGCGGAAATAACTCCCTAAATCTAGGAACATTATCCACTACAATAGTTTCTATTTTAAATTCTTTGGCTGTTACTGTTGCTATTTTATACGCTGGAATATATGCTGCTAATGATGGAATTTGAACGTTTATCAAACTACCATTTTTAAAAGTTGCAACGCCCGTATCGTTAATATGCATGTGCCCGCCAAAATGGACCTTTACACCAGCATTTATAAAAGCTTTTGCTACAGCTTCTTTAGGTACTCTGTGCAATTGCATTTTAGTTTCTCCTAATAAATTTTGAATATGTTTTGAGGCACCATCGTTAAAATCTACAGTTGGATAATGACTAAAAACAATTAGTTTTTTATTTAATTTTTCTGCACGTTGTGTAACAGTTTTAATCCAATTTAACAAGTGTTTTTTATGGGTTAAAACATTATTATAACCAATACTTGCACTACCATAATTATTTGAATTTTTTGGCACATAAACATTCGCATCAATAGCTAAAAACCAAAGTCCATCCGTGGGTTCTACTAAATAACTTACATCTGGAATTTTGTTGCCAAAAGGCAGGATTTCATAATTTCTGTTCAATAAATCGGCCTGTTGTATTGCCTCATTAAATTGATAATTTGAATACGTATAATCTGAAAACGGTGTTTCCCAATACACATCTTTTTCCTTTGGAAAAAAGCCAAAATCCTTTAATTCGGAAAGTATTTCTTTATACCCCAACTTAGCAATATCTTTGGTAAAAATGGGGTTCAATTCTTGATTTTCTTCAGCTTTAAACGCTTTTTCGGAACTAAAAATAGGTTGTTGTTTTCCGCCTTCTCCAAGAAAATCGTATTTACCCGACTCTTGGTAAAACGGGCGCACAGGGTCATGATTACCTGTTGTAAGTATAAACTCAATATCATGCGCTTCTGAATACTTTTTTAATATTTGTTTTAGCCCTTTTATATTCAGCATTTGTCCGTCGTCACTAAAATCCCCTGGCAGCACCACGTATTTTATGTTACGAGACGCTACATCATCTAAAGCAGCTAAAAAAGCAAAATAGTTTTCGTTGAATAATCGCGTAGATTGCAATTGCGATTGCATGGTTCTTACCAAGGTATATTTGCCTGTTGCTGGATTTAAAACACCTTTATACTCATTATCTGAAAACGTTCCGTAAATATCTTGCAAATGCACATCTGCCATAAAAGCCACTTTAAAACTCTTATCTATTTTTCCTTGCTTCTCATTACAAGTAAACAATAGCAAACCAATAAAAATGACAGTAAGTCTTTTGAACATTTAGATACTACATTTTAGTTTCTGAAGGAAATGCATACGACTTTTTCCATCCTCCAAAGTCGATTAAAATTTGGTCTATCATTACGCCAGCATCTACCATCCAAATTTTTAATTTGTGTTTTCCTGCTGTATTTACAATTTGCTTTACAGATTGTACGGATGCATTTTTTAATACATTTTGTTTCCAAGCATCACTTCTCCCAAAAGTTTGAAAATCGACTATAACAGGTTCTGCATCATCAATAGCTATAGCACAACGCACACCTGTTTTGTTATTAGGCGCATGTGTTGGAATGGCTTGTAAAAACACATCAACCTCTCCAAAATTAAACGCATAAAAATCGTATTCTAAAATAGGACTATTTTGTTTTATAGCTTCCAATTCTGTTTCAGACTTTGCTTTTCGTGGTAATGCCACACTCACATTTCCTGTGTAACCGACACCATTAAAAACAGTCCATTTTGCTTCTTTCCCATCAACTTTACGAGAAAAATTTTCTGCATTTATAGAAACAAATCCTTTGTCTTCAACAAATCCTTTGTAATCTTCCAACTCCTTTAATTTTGGATTAAAAACAGACACCCCAATATGCGTTTTCTTTTCTTTTGAAAGAAAATCTATTCCAGAATTTACTTTAAAACTTGGTGGTATCAGTTGATAATCGTGCCCCAAAGGTGCTTCTTTTTTGCTTTCTCCTTTCGGGACTTTATCCCAATCTATAGTTACCCAAATACGCTCTTCTAAATGGTTTTTATTTAGTTTTCCTGATGTTTTCGAGATTATAATCCAATCTGCTTTAGGCACTGCTTCCCATTCCAATTCATCTTTTCCATTTAAAAATAAATCGATGTAATACTTGTTTTTGGTGTATGCATTAAAAACGGGTAAAACATCGGCATAGGAGTTTATAACCTCATCATTTACCTCCATTTGATAGCTTTCTAAAGCCATACCCAAAGTACTCGTTTTTTCTTTTAAAGGTATTGTTGCCGTTGGTTCAGCAAACACAGGCAAGTGCCTTGGCGCCATAGTCATAATATGCTTCCACTTTCCATTTTGAAGCGTATTATTAAAATAGTCCGTTTCTTTTTGAATTGCTTTAAATGCATCAAAAGATTTTGTAGCAAAGTCGCTAGCACTCTCTCTTCCTTGAGCTGCAACAAATTTATTTTTATAACTGTAAAGCCATTTAAGATTTAAATTTGATGCGCCTGTAATGGGATAATGAATTAGTTGGTAAAAGGCATCTTTTCGGTATGTTGAAATATTCTTTTGAATTTCATTTACATCACTAATTAAATTTTGATGCGCTTGAATGCGCTTACCAACTTCATCTCCATAATGATATTGTGTCAACTCCGTTTCTCCTGATTTGGTAACCGGTTCTACACTACTCCAAGCCATAAATTCTGGTCTGCGTTGAAAGGCCAATTGGTTATATTTAAACATCAAATTGGTAATAGCCTTTGCGTTTTCTTTTCCAAATGCATTAGCACTCAAATTTAGATGGTGTTTTCTAACTGAATCATCATTTTTAAAAGCATCAATATTCCAAGCCATATCTAAAAATAACTCGATATTATATTCGTGTGGTTTGATATCACCACAATTCAGAATCCAAATGTTTTGAGACCCAAACTCATAAGCTTTCGTCATTTCCTCCCACATTAAAACAGGATTTGTAGAATTTAACCATAGGTAATCGTGGGGTCTTCCCCAATACGAGGTATGGTAATAAACTCCTGCCCCTCCACTTCTTTTTTGTTCATCTTCATTACTCAATTGGCGCATGTATCCGTAATTATCATCTGTCCAAACCAAACTAACGTCTTCGGGCAAGTCTAAACCACTCTGGTAATAATGCAACACCTCTTTATAAGGCACAAATGCCTGTGGTTTTGTGATTCCTCGCGTTGTATTAGCTTTAAGAATTTCGCGTTGATCGGTTATTACTTTTTCTAATAATTTTACTTGAGAATCGGTATCATCTTCGCCAACTATCATAGGTGAATCGTGTTCTCCACGCATTCCAACGGTATAAATACCTTCAAAATTTGCCGTTTCTTTTGCTCGTTTTTTAAATAATGATTTTATGGATTCTGAATTCGTATCGTATCTATAATCTCCCATAGTTTCATGATGCCATTCTGCGTTTATATTACACAGCATGGGTTCTGCATGCGAACTCCCAATAACTATAGCATAATTATCGGCAACTATTTTATTTTCTGGATAATGATAAAATGCCTTTGTACATTTATGCATTGCAGGCCAAATGGTATTGGCTCTTAAACGCAATAAAAGCTCAAATACTTTTGCATACGTTTTCGGACCAATATCTCCCGTTTCTGGTTCGTAATTTAATGCAGCCCACCGTTGTAAGCCCCAATCTTCATCATTTAAAAAAATGCCTCGATATTTTACTGATGGCGCACCATAAATCTTGTTTTTTATGTTTAAAACTAATTCTTGTTGCTTTTCTGGATTAACATCTGCCCACCATTCCCACGGAGATACACCAATCTTTCGAGATATTTCTAACAGTCCGTAGGCAGTTCCTCTTCGGTCTGAACCGATAATTACTAATGCTTTTTTTATTCCTTTTGAAGGATTATTTATAACTTGAATGTTATATGTTTCCCATTTGCCTTTAATTTGAGAAACATCAATATTATGATTTTTAACGAATTGCTGAATTACTTTGCTTTTCCCTAATGTGCCTGCTATAATTTGGTATGCTGCTTTATTTTGATGAGTTGCAACTGTTTTTCCTGAAACATTTTTTACATCGTTTGCTAAAATTACAGAAGCAATTCTAACCACTTCTGCGTCTTTTTTATCAATGTGTATTGAAGCTATTTCTCCATTTTTAACCAATGGGAATTGAACCGTATTTTGCCCCCATGCGGAAAGACAAAACATTAAGAATAAGAGTTTATATAGTTTAGTCATTGTATTCTGCTGCTTTTTTAATCCTTTCATAAGTGCCATCATCAAACTTCACTTCAAAATCAGATTTAAATAATGTTGATGGTTTATAATAATCGGTAGATATTACTTGCGCTCCCGATGCTTTTGCTTTTTCAAATTTGGTGTAATCGTTTGCTTTAGCTTCTTTAGTTCCTGCATCGGCACGCGTGCGCACCATATACCCTTTTGCAACTAACTGCTTTATATATTCAAAATCGGTAATGGGATTATTTACAATTCTAAACGCAGCTTCAGGATTTCCTTCTTTACTATTCACAAAAAATACGCGGTTTTTTAGTGTGTTATCACCATTAATGTAAAGCTTGTTTTTTTGTTCTTTTTCATCTAAAACAAAAAGGAATTTCCCTTTACAGTCTTCTAATTTTGGCCAGCCGTTTTTTAGGACTGCTTCTTCTAAATTATTAAAATCTTTCCGCACGTCATCTGGCACTATCAAATCGTCTTTTGAAAAAACCGAACGTATTTCAGCATCTAATTCTTGATAGGCTTTGACTGAAAATGGCAATGGCTTTGTTAACTGTGGTAGTGCTTTATCTTTCGTATTCATTAAAATGATAATCGGTGTATGTGTTGGGTTTTCATCCGACCATTGCTTCATCACGCTTAAACAATCTTTGAATAGCAAATGATGACTTCTAAAGTCGATATCTTGAATATGAAACAATTTAAATCCGGATGCTTCTAAAGTATTATCTTCATCATAAGGCATTGGAATAGCTCCAGATTGTTTTACAATTTCTAAACCTTTCGGATTGGAAAAATGACCACCTTTTGGGTCGTAAAACACATCTAATTCTAAATTTCGCAAACCTAGATTTAGCTGTTCTTTAATACTAATATGCTCATATTCTAAAGATTTTGCTTTGCTAGAATCAATAGTTTCAATATAATTTAACAATGGTTTTTCTATACCTATTTTATATGAATTATGACTTCCAATAACTTGAATATCATTCAGTTTTAAATGTGTTTCATTTGCACACCCAAAACAGATAACAATAATCAGACATAAAAGAGCCCGTTGTTTCATTTAAATAGATTTTAAAAGTTTCGGTTTTTCGTTGTATAGCTTTAAAATCAGCTCCCCAAATAAGGTATTCGCCCAAGCAAACCAAGACCTAGAGAATTTAGAAGCATCATCTTTATGAAAGGTTTCATGCATAAACCCTGAACCATTATGCGTATTCATCAATTGTTTGATACACCAAACTATTTCCTCATCGCTATCGCTCGTCATAGCTCTTAAAATAATGCCCATAGGCCAAATGGTATCTAAACCTGCATGTGGACCACCTTGCCCCTCGCCTGCTTTCCCTTTAAAATAATAAGGGTTATCATCACTTAGCAAATAGGCTCTTGTATTTTTATAGACTTCGGAATCGTAAAACGCTTCATTCATCAAATATTTCATAGCGATTAATGACGGAATATTAGGGTCGTCAATAAATACTTTATTACCAAAACCATCTATTTCGTAGGCATATATTTTGCCATAGTGTAAATGTTCTGAAATAGCGTATTTATTTACTGCTTGCAATACTTCGCTAGAAAATGAAGCACATTCTTTAGAAAACAAATCGTCTTTAAAAACCGTTTTATAAACCTTACTTAATTGTGCTAAAGACTCTACTGCAAACAGGTTTGATGGAATTAAAAAGGGGTACATTGTGCCGTCATCAGATGGTCTAAATGCAGAACAAATGAGTCCTACTGGTTTTATTGGTCTGCCTTTTCCACTAAAAGGTGCTGTAACGTTTTTATTTCTTCTAACACGCTCAAAATAATACGGTGTTGTGCCGTTTTTGCGTTGTTCTGTTCTTAAGGTTTCTACTGCTAATCGCATGGCCTTATCCCAATCTGCATCAAAAACAGAAGTATCTCTTGTTTCTTTATAATATCCGTAAGCCAAACGAACGGCATAACATAAAGAGTCTATTTCCCATTTACGTTCGTGAATACCTGACTGTGGCGTTGGCTTATCGTCTTTCCATTTTGTTGGTCTTGTAACATCTTTGTAAAATGCATTGGCATAAGGGTCTAGCAACACGCATTTGGTTTGCCTATTTATTAAGCCTTTAAATAAATTTTTTAGTTTTTCATCATTATGAACCAAAGGTAAATATGGCCAAACTTGAGCTGTAGAATCTCGCAACCACATGGCATCAATATCGCCTGTTATAACAAATGTATCTGGTTTATCATCAATAATCTCATAATCTACTGTGGTGTCTAAAGTATTTGGAAAACAGTTTTCAAACATCCACGCCAATTCTTTATTATTGATTCCTTTTTTTACATTTTTTATAGTTTTTTCAACAGCATCACTAACAAATGTTCTTTTAGAAGGAATGGGTCTGTTGGTAGGATACGCTTGAAAATTATGAGCTACTCCTAAAGCAGAACAGTTTAATGCTGTAAGTCCAGCAACACCCAAAGCACTTTGTTTTATAAATTTTCTTCTTGTTGTCATTTATTTAAGAATTAGCCTCTGAAAATGGTACGAATAAAATAAGGATAGTGCCTCTAAGAAAATAGATATCATCCTAATACACTAAAGATAATACACTTTAATTATCTCTGGCTTCCATTTTCATGTTAAGCACACCACCACTTGTTATGTCTTTATGAAACAAGGTAAATTCTTTTAATGACTTACCATTAAAGCTTGCTTCTTTTACAAAAACATTGGCTTCATTATTATCAGTGGCTAGAATTTCTAAGGTTTTTCCTGAATAATAATCGGGATGCAATTGAATGGAAATTTTATCGAAAATAGGGCTTCCAATTTGATATTCTGCATCTGCATCTGTTCCGCCATTTATTTGGAATAAACCGATTTTCATTAACACAGCAAGACTTCCCATTAATCCTTGGTCTTCGTCTCCATTATAACCTGTTGATGGTGCTAAACCTCCAAAAACGGTAGATGTTACTTTTCGAGACCAATACTGTGTTAAGTCTGGTCTGCCCAGTTTATGAAAAGCAAAAGCTGTTTGTATAGAGGGTTGATTACCATAGTTTATTGGAATCTTTCTATATTCTGGATGTAATTCTGATGCATGTGACGTTCCAGAGGTAAAGTTTAAGGTTTCTGCTTCTTCAAATTGGGTATTCAATTTATCGGCAGCCACATCTTTTCCTCCCATTAATTCTCCTAATTCTGGAATATTATGAGGTACAAACCATGTGGATTGTGCGCCATTGGCTTCTATAAAACCTTCCTCGTAATTGTAAGGACTATAGTCAGCTTGCCATTGTCCCTTTATATTTTTGGGTTGCATCCACCCTATTTTTTTATTGAATAGGTTCTGATAGTTTTTAGAACGCTTCATAAAATAATCGTAATCTGCTTTCTTGCCTAACTTTAATGCCAATTGGGCTAACGTCCAATCTTGATACGCATATTCTAAAGTTAAACCTGCACCATCTTGATGCCCTCCAAATTTACCTTCTGGATTTGGATGTGGCACAAAACCATTTTTTAAATAATATTTAAGACCACCTCCTTTTTGTGTTTTATGCTCATAGCCCGCCTTTTCCATAATACCATTTGGCATATGGTTTTTCTTTAAAGCTTCGTATACATATTCTAAATTATTTTTTAGAATACCTTTTTGAATGGCACTCACAAAAAATGGTGTGGACGAACTTCCCGTCATAACATAAGTATAATTTCCTCCTGATGGTCCTCTAGCAACTAAATCACCATCTTTGTAATACTGCAATAAAGACCATGTAAATTCTTCATAAATTTCTGGATATACTAAGCCCCATAAAGTATTTATTGTCCATTGCGCGCCCCAAAAAGCATCTGAGTTATAATGATTAAACTTAGGCGTTCCATCTTCTTTTAAAGGCAATTGCCCTATTCTAAAGCTTTCTCCCGTGTTATCTGGATATGCACCATTTACATCACTTATGGTTCGTCTTCCTTGAAGCGCATGCCACAAGTCTGTATAGAATCTCCTTTGTTGTTTTTCGGTATTACCCTCAACTTTTATTCTACCTAAAAGGCTATTCCATTCGTCTTTTGAATCTGAAACTACAGCATTAAAATCCCAATGTTGTAATTCTGTTTTCATATTTAAACTAGCATTTTCTTCTGAGGTATATGAAATAGCAACTTTCATTAAAAGCGGCGTATTCAAATCCTTAAAATGCAACATGTAATTCCCTGTTTCTTCATCTTTTTGAAGATGATTTACAGACTGATTTAAAGCTATTTTAAAAAATACTTTTAAATCTTTTGGTCTCCTATGCGTTGGCGTAGCTACTACAGAGCCAATAAATTCTTTATCGTTAATTTGTTTTAATATGCCATTTGCATTATCGCTTGGCCCTAAAACGGTATTTAAATTTAATAGGATTCCTGCTTCAGATTTTTCAGGAAATGTATATTTATGAAAACCGACACGTTTGGTACTTGTTAATTCTGTTTTAATATTAAACCGTTGAAGTTCTAAGCTATGATAACCTGGTTTTACCACTTCATTATCATGACTAAATTTTGAATAAAAATCGGTAAAAATGCTATTTTTATTTTCTTCGGAAAAGGTAACTGGCATTACAGAAACACCAGATATTTGCCAACCATGAATATGGCTAAATCCTTTTATTGTATCTGTTTTATAACGATAACCACTGCCCCAAGCTCCATCTATTTCGTTATCTGGACTTAAATTTACCATTCCAAAAGGACGACATGCAGACGAAAAGAAAAACCATCTAGAATTTTCTGTATCTAGTTGAGGATAGACCATATTTGAAAAATCGACCTCTTTATAAACCTCATCTGTGATTATTTGTTTACTATCATTTTTACAAGCAAAAACTGATAATAGTATAAACAATATAAAAAATTTACAATATCTCATTGGGCCTATTTAATAATGGCAGTAGCCGTTTTCAATTCATCATCTTTTGTTACCTCATGCGTTCCTTTTAATGCAAATTGTTTGTGATTAGTTTCTGGTAAAACCACATTTTCTATATTTAAAACGTTTACTTCATCAAATACAAATGCTGGTCTAAAATCTTTGTTTTCTAGTTTTAAATTTACATTTTTAAAAGTAATATCTTTTGCATAGCGAACGTAAAACCCCCAAGCAGGCAGTTCTCCAAACATTGAAAACTCTGGATAATCTTTTATTTTATGAGGCACTTGTTCTAATCTACTTAAAGGCACATAAGCCATTCCTTTTGATGCTCTACCAGGATACGTAATATCTATATTTTCTATAATTACATTTTCTATATTATGCCCAGGAATACCTACAATTGAAGATGGAAAAGGGTTATGGAAAAAATCGACCTCTGGTCCTCTTAAATCGTAATTTATATCTGGTCTTCCAAAAGGTATTTCAACCTTTACATCTTTTATATGTACATTTTTTATGGTTCCCGGTTGTTCTCCACCTCTATGACCTAAGCGAATAAAAATACCATTACCTGTATTTTTAGCAACAATATTGGATACTTTAATGTTTTCTATAGCACCTCCATCAACACTTTCAATAGCTATTGCAGAACGAAATGTATCAAAAACATTAATATTTTCGATAGTTACATTTTTAAATCCACCGTAAGAAGCGGTTCCAAATTTTAGTGCACTTGCACTACTTTTAATCGTACAATTTGCAATATATATACTATCATTATAATACTTTGGAAAATACGATTTTAAACAAATGCCATCGTCGGCAGAATCTACATCACAATTGGTTATTTGTACATTTTTACAATCGGTAATATCCATCCCATCATTATTCCAAAAGGCTCTATTAATTATTTTAAGGTTATCCAATTTTAGTTTTTCACATAGCTCAAAAGAAAGTCCCCAGCATGCTCCATTTTGAAGATTTAAATCCAAGACATCTACATTTTTGCACATTGAAAACCTGAATAATTTAGGTCTTGCCGTTTCATTGGGACGCATACGTCTGTAATTATACTTTGGGTCTATACGTTCTCCTGAATGGTGTAAACTATCTATACTTAGTGCCAAAGCTCTCCCTTGTCCATCTATTTTACCTTTGCCGTAAATTTTAAAATTATTGGCTTTATAGGCTACTAAAAATGCCATATTCGAGTAATCGTCTCTCTTTGGAGATTCAGGTCGTTCTGGCATTGGCACATCTTTATAATCGTAAGGATTTGTACTCCCTAATAAAACAGCACCTGCTTTTAAATACAAGCTTACATTAGATTTCATTACAAGACTACCAGAAAGGTATTCTCCTTTAGGAAATACTAAAGTACCACCATGGGCTTGATGAACTTTATCTATTAATTCTTGTAAAGCAACTGTATTTAATATTTTACTGTTACCAACTATACCATAATCTGTAACCAAATATTCTTTATTATTAGTCTTTTTTAGATACTCTTTTTTAACTTCACTTTGAGAGACATTTACAGTTGTTTCAGTTGCTTCTTTACATGACCAAAAAAATAAAATCAGTAAAAAAACATATAAAACAGAAGTACTACATTTTGTCTTGTATGCCATGTTTAATTTTGTTTACCCCAGTCTTTATTGGGTGTATCTGTTAATTCAAATTGCAAAATGCCGCCTTTAGAAATTAAATTAAAGTCTATAATACTTGAGTTAATTTCTTCTCCATTCCATGTTACTTTTTGAATGTATATCTTTTTTGATGTTCTACCGTTTGTAATTATTTGCAACGGTTTATCATTTGTTTTTATAGTAATTTTATCAAATTGTGGTGTAGTTAATGCCAACTGAGTACTTCCTGGAAAAATAGGATATACCCCCATTGTAGACCATACGTACCATGACGACATAGTGCCTGCATCGTCATCCATTTCTTTGATATAACCATTGGGCGTATTAGTAAAAATTTTACGCGTAATGGGTTGTTCTAATTTATGGTGTGTTCCGTACCAATTATTCGTTTTCTTGTTTAACAATTGGTCGACTAATCTTTGCGTTTTCCATGGTGAATTTGTGTAATTATACAAATACGGTACTTGAATATCGGGTTGGTTACCTATGTTAAATAATTCGTTTTCAAAGAAATAATCTAATTGAGCTTCAAACTCATCTTTACCACCTATCATGGTTTGAATTCCCTTTATATCAAAAGGTACAAACCATCGGTATTGCCACAACGTGCCTTCGTATAATCCGTCTCCATGCATGATATCTGAATTTTCATCCATAGTTAAAAACTTGTCTTTCCAAAGGGTTTTATATTCAAAAGCTTTATCTCTATAAAATTTAGCATCTGCATCTTCTCCTAAGATTTTAGAAATTTCTGAAAGCGCCCATAAATCATAATTCGATTCTAGTACATTATCTGGCGATTTAAACGGTAAATGTTCAGCTTCTACTTTCATTTCTTCATAAATATCAGATAATGGAAATGGCAAAATTCCTTTTTCATATGCATCTAATACAATAGCTATGGTATGCTCTGTTCTAATGGTTAAAAAAGGTTCTGTTTCTGTTGCCCAATCAGGTTTTCCTTGTTTGTACAATGCTTTTAAAGACGTTAACATGTCTTTATATCTATTTGGATATAAAAATGAAAATAAAGGAAGTTTTGTTCTAAACGTATCCCATACAGACCAACCGTGATAATGCGATGAATTAGATTTGTATTGATTACCATCACTACCTCTAAACACTCCATTTTCATCATTTATAATAAATGGCGATTGTGTTGCGTGGTACAAATGTGTATAGAATAATTCCTTTAGTGTATCATTTTCAGTCTCTACATGAACAACATCCATAAGATTGTTCCATGATTTAAATGCTTGCTCTTTAACTTCAGAAAAGTTTAATTTTTCTGATAAATTTAAATTTTGAATGGCACTGTTTTCATCAACAACCGATAAAGCACATCGTAATAAAATATCTTGATTATTTTTAGTTGAAAACTTAAAAATCAATTTAGAATCATCTTCAGTTACTTCTGACACTTCATGATTAAAATTAATGGCATAGTAAAATGTGTATTTACCTTTTCTACAAACATTAACGCTTGTTATTTTGCCACTAATGATACCATTTTCTATATGATAACTATGAGATACGGGACCTGCATAACTACTTGCTAAATCTATGGTAAATCCAGCATTGTTAGATTCTGGAAATGTATATTGATGAAATGCTACTTGCCTAGTTGCAGTAAGCTGCGTTTTTACACCGTTGTTTAAGTTCACTGAATAATATCCAGCTTTAGCTTTTTCACTTTCTTTTGAATATGTTAAACCTTTAGGAATTGAATCTCCTTTTGAAATAACAAAAGGTAATATTCTTAAATTCCCTCCAACGCCTCTACATCCAACACCAGAAAATCTGGTATTTGAAAAACCAATAATTTCTTTAGCACTGTAATCGTACCCAGAATGTGCTATTGGGTTTGTATCTGGACATGGTTTTACCATTCCGAAAGGAACACTGGCAGCAACATCTGTTTGCCCATGGTCGTTAGCGGTAGAAATAAAAGGGTTAATATATACTGCATTGCTTTGCTTTTCCTCTGGTTGAGGAACTGTATTATTTTGTCTTTTACAACAGAATAAACTAAGAAAAACAAGTGTAAGGTATATGCGCATAATGAAGTTAAAAAATAAAGGCAGACAACCAAACTAAATTCATCTGCCTTTATAAAACTAAACTAACTCAAAACTGATGTAACACAAAATTTGTATTACATATGGAAAAAAATTGTCTTAATAATTTGGATTTTGACTTATGGACCCCTCAGACAGACCTACTTCATTATCAGGGATTGGTCTTACCAAATGCGTATTCGCATTAAATGCTCCATGATCTATATTGTGAGGATTAAGCATGTTTATACGCTCCTGTAACTTACCTGTTCGTTTTAAGACTGCCCATCGATCTTCCTCACCAGCAAGTTCTATAGCCCGCTCATCAAGAATAGTATCGATATCCACAGAAGTATAATGATTTACAACTCCTGTAGCACGTTCTCTAACTCTATTTAAATGATTTAAAGCATTACCTGTATTTCCTGCTCCTAAATGTGCTTCCGCAGCAATTAAGTGAGTTTCTGCAATTCTAAATACAAAAGTATCTCGAGACCCCCCATTTTCAGCATCAATACCTATATCATCAAACTTTTTAAATATTGGAAAATTAGTCCTGATAACATTTGAAGAATATTGATAAACCACACCCGGAATATTATCTGGAAGTCCAAATAGATATTGGTCAGGTTGGTATACCCAGTAACGGTCTAATTTATCTGCCAATTCAGTAGCATCTATAGGTGTTTTAGGATAATACACAATGGTATCACCAACAGTTATGTTATCTGTTCCTTCAGGAGAAGTAAATTCACCTGCTTCGTCTGCAAATAGCACTCTGTGCAATGTAACTTCATCTCTGGAATCATTATCTGCTAACAATTCATAAAAACGTGGTGTTGGCATTAAGCTTGTATTATTAGCTCCATAAGGATTACCTCGACCTATACCTACATAATCATTAACAGGATTCATAAAAATACCATGCTTGGAATTATTCCTATCGTCAAAATTACCTCCAGGTCCGTATTGTACTGCAAATAATATTTCTGGGTTTACTTGATTGCCATAATCAAATACTTGAGCATAAGTTTGGCTTCTAATATCAAAAGACCCTATAGCCTGTTCTGCCAAAGTTGATGCAGTTGTAAAATCTGATGCACTACCAAAAGACTTATACGCTCTAGTTAAATACACATCCGCCAATAGATGTTGTGCTGCTCTTTTTGAGAACCTTCCAGTCTGTGGGTTATCTAATAGATTAGGAATTGCTTCTTCCAAATCTTTTATGATTTGTGCAAAAGTTTCGTCTTCAGTTGATCTTACATAATCAGTACGAATAGAATTTGTTTCATTTAGCTCTAATACGATGCCTCCAAAATGTTTCGCTAGGTTATAAAATCCTAAAGCTCTTAAAGCTTTTGCTTGAGCAATACCATAATCTCTATCATCTAAAGTAGCTTCACTCCAAGAAATTTGGTTTTCATAACGATTAATAACAGTATTCGCCTCTGAAGTTAAAGCATAATTAGCCGCCCAAAAATTGCCAGAGTCACCATCACTTGCAGTAAGCCCGAAATAATCGTTTAAAGGAGTATTGCTTCTAACATCATCTTGTGATGTAAACATGTCTGTTCCAGAAAACATGATGTTATATTGCTTATAAAGGTTTCTTAAATTAGCATAAATCGCTACAACCAATTCATCCGCATTATTTTCGTCTATTGAGTTTTCTACAACTAAACCGCCGTAAAACTCCTCTTCAATATAATCATCACATGCGGTAAACATTAACCCCAGAGCTATGATTATATATTGTATTTTAAAAATTGATTTCATCTTAATTAACAATTTAATATTTATAGTGATACATTTAATCCAAATAACACGGTTTTAGTCAAATAAGCAGAACTATAAGAGTTCTGTAAACCTGTTTCTGGGTCTGGTCCTTCATAATCTGTGAAAATAAATGGATTCTGAATATCCAGAGATAATCTCATTCCATTTAACTTAAACTTTTCCAATAAAGTTGATGGCAGAGTATAAGAGAAACCAATATTTGCTATTTTAACAAAATCGAACTCTTCATAATAATACTCTCCTGGATGCGCATAAGCTAAAGCTGGTCTAGATGCATTTGGATTATTAGGAGTCCAATAATCTAAATTAATTTTATTAAACTTTGCTTGGTCATTTTGATAAGGCGCAAAGTTTTGGTAAAATTCTGAATGTCCTAGCGTACCTTGTCGTGTATTAATTTGCACTCTAGCTTCAAAATTCTTATAGGTAAATGTATTGGTTATACCAGCTATCCAATCAGGAGATGGCGAACCAATAACAACTTTATCATCATTATTAATAACATTATCACCATTTTGGTCTACAAATTTATATTGCCCAGGTCGCGCTCCAAACACTGCAGCCTCAGCATATTCGTCTAATTGCCATATACCATCATTTTCAAACGAAAAGATTGCAGCAGGATCTTCTCCTACCTTAGTTACACCATGTCGTCCAAATGGCACTTCTTCCACATCTCCTTCAATTTTCAAAATTTCATCTCTGTTTCTAGAATAGTTAAAATCTGTACGCCATCTAAAATTTTCGGTTTGAATAGGAGTTAAACCAATAACCACCTCAACACCTCTACTTCTTACTTCTCCAAAGTTTCCAACAGCCTCTTCAAAACCTGATATATTCAACAAAGACCTAGGAAATAAGCTTCCATCTGTAACCTTGTTATAATAGTCTACCGTTAAGTTGGCTCTGTTATTAAAAAATCCTAAATCTACACCAACATTAGTCTCTGTAGAAACAGCCCAAGTTAATTCGTTATTCGCTAAACCAGATACGAATTGTGTATTTGCTAAATCATCTCCAAATAAATATGTTCCATTATTTAAAAAAGACAAAGATTGGTATGGTTCAACTGTATCAATGTTTCCTGTTTGACCATAAGCAACACGTATCTTCGCATTATTTAACCAATTAACATCTTGCATAAAATTTTCTTGAGATAATCTCCAAGCAAATGATGCAGAAGGGAAGAAATCCCATTTATTACCTACTGCTAAACGTGATGCACCATCGTACCTCCCCGTTAATTTAAGTAAGTATTTATTCTTATAAGAATAATTTAAACTGGCTGCAAAAGAGGCTATGTTATCTTTTAAAAATCCACTGCTAAAGTTACGTATATCTAAACCTGCTCCAGTATTGAAAAACAAAAATTCATCAGGTAAGTTACGCGTTTGTATGTCTCCTCTTTCAAATTCTCTATGGTAAAGTGAAGAAATTAACGTAGCGTTAAGTTTATTATCTTCATCTAAATCAAAATTTAAATTTGCAATATTATCCCATGTATAGGTAACTATGGAAGCCGTTTCATAAACAGCTCTTGTTCTATTAGGCTCATTCCTTGCTGCTTTTGTTAGCAACCCTCTATGTTCCCCAAATCTATTATAAGTCAAACTTGGTGAGAACTGTGTCTTCAAACTTAACCACTTTAAAGGCTTATACTCTAAAAATGCATTTGCTATAATGTCAAAACGTTTAGTATTAACTCTCCATGCGCCATCTTGTTCATAAATCGGATTGATAAAACGTTGATCTTGCTGATCTGGGATTAATGTAATTGAACCATCATCCTCAAAAGGGTCCACGGTAGGTGCTAATCGAAAAGAACTTCTAAACAACTCACGGCTACCTTCTTCTCTCTCAGAAAATGCCAAGTAGGTTTTTACTCCAAAGGATAGTTTATCATTTACTTTTTTTGTGATAGCACCAGAAAGATTATATCTTTCAAAATCTTCAATACCTACTACACCTTCATCCTTCAAATAGCCAATCGAAGCATTATAAATAAGACCATCCTTTCCACCAGAGGCTGATAATGTATGACTTGTTTGAATTCCAGTTTCTTGAAACCTTCCAATCCAGTTTGTGTATCTGCCGTTTAGCGCATTACTCTGCTCTTCAGCACCAATAAACTCAACTGTATTATCTGTTACAATATTATTGTAATCCGCAACCGTTGCAGGACCTCCATTGAGTAAATTACCAAACTCCCTTGCTCTAACTACATCATTAACAAAGGCAACATACTCATCACCATTATAAAAATCTGGAGAATTTACCACACTACGCACACCAAAAGTAGAATCATAAGTAAAACGCGTTCTACCCTCAAGCCCACTCTTTGTTGTAATAATCACTACTCCATTTGCTCCTCTCGCTCCATAAATAGCTGTAGAAGAAGCATCTTTTAGAACATCTATTTGTTGAATATCCGCAGGATTTAAAGCAATAATATTGTCAAAAAACACACCATCAACTACATATAAAGGTTGAGACAAATCATCTGCTAAACTATCACTAACACCGTCGTTGCCTTGATTATTATTTCTTATTGAACCATTTCCTCTAATATTTATTGATAGTGGAGCTCCTGGTTTATTATTAAGAGCTCTAACATCTACACCCGCCAAACGTCCCTGTAATGCTTGGGCTACGTCTGTTTTTCGTTGTTCAACAACTTCACCACTTCCAATGGAAGCAACTGCACCTGTTAAATCTTTTCGTTTTACACTTCCATATCCGATTACTACTACTTCATCAAGTTTAGCAGTATCTTCAGGTAGTTGAACATCCATAGGAGATTGCCCTGAGTAAGTTACCTCAAAAGTTTGATAACCTAAATAGGAAAATACGATAACATCTCCATTACTTGCTTTGATTTGATATCTCCCATCAAAATCAGTAGCTGCACCAGTTGATGTATTTTTAATAAGAACGTTAACCCCTGGAATAGGCACATTCTGTTCGTCCGTAACAGTACCCGACACAACATCTTGTCCGAATACTAGAGGCGAAATACCTAAGAAAAATACACTTAAAAGTAATTTTAGTTTCTTCATTGTAATTCATTTAGTTTATTAGTCATTAAATTTTTTATAAATGTATCAGTTGACTTGGGAAACTACATGGAATAATAATTCAAAAATATGGACAAGCATTAATTATATTTAAGTCAATTCTTACTAAAATCTATTTTCATATTAAGCCAAAAAAATCTTATTACAAGAAAACAATTCATACTAATACATGAAAAAATTAATTCACAAGAAACACCTCATGCATAACTAATCCATGCTTTTGACATAATTGTCCATAACAATAAAACTCAGTAATATTATTTTTGATAAAGCTTGATTATTTATACAATCAATATACACTTATAATAGTATATAAAAACAAAAAAGCATAGCTTAAGTGTTATTAAATACCATATCTAAAAAAAATTGCAGATGAAAGATATCAATAAATCCTCTTTAAAAACCCCGTTAGAAAATATAGAGCATTGGGAAGAAGATCTAATTAAAAGGTATCCTGATCCCGATACTAATGGTAAAGAAAAAGAAGACTTTAGAAACTACGAAGATTCAGATAGAGCTGAAAGTGTGAAAGAATTTTATAGACTTAATCATATATTTCAAACCTATGATTTTGTATCAAAAAAAGAAGCTGGTTTTTTAGAGTTCAATAGAAAAGAAATGTCTATTTGGGAAGCTGTTGATTTCTTAAACACCCTTGTTGATGATAGCGATCCTGATATTGACTTAGATCAACTACAACATTTATTACAAACGTCTGAAGCTATAAGAGCTGACGGACATCCAGACTGGTTTGTCTTAACTGGGTTTTTACATGATGTTGGCAAAGTGCTTTGCTTATTTGGAGAACCTCAATGGGCTGTAGTTGGAGATACTTTCCCTGTAGGTTGTAAATTCTCTGACAAAATTGTACATGCCAATTATTTTGCTGACAATCCTGATTCAACAAACCCAAAATACAATACAAAATATGGTATATATTCACCAAATTGTGGGCTAGACAATGTTAAAATGAGTTGGGGGCATGATGAGTATTTATATCAAATCATGAAAGATTATTTACCTGAACCAGCGTTGTATATTATTAGATATCATTCCTTTTATGCTCAGCATCGAGAAAACGAATATACCCACTTGATGAATGAAAAGGATATTAAAATGTTTGAATGGGTAAAGAAATTCAACCCTTATGATTTATATACAAAAGCACCTGTTAAACCAGATGTTAAAGCTCTAAAACCTTATTACCAAGAACTTGTAAAAAAATATCTACCTAAAACGCTAAAATTTTAAGAACTCAGAAACCAACTAATCAGCCAAACAATAATGTTTTATACCTATTTAGGATTTTTTGGATTTACCTTATTCGTAATACTTTATACAACATATAAACTCCGAAAAGATAAATTTACAACTTCAAAAGGTTATTTTTTAGCTGGAAAAAGTTTAACAGGCCCGATCATCGCAGGGTCTATGATACTTACCAACATTTCTACGGAACACTTAATAGGAATGAATGGTAGCTCGTATAAAAACGGTATCATTATAATAGCTTGGGAGGTTACTTCTGCTATTGCTTTAGTTATAGCGGCCATTTATTTTATTCCGAAATTCATTAAATTAGGGATAACTACCATCCCCGAATTTCTAGAGAGGCGCTTTGATGGTGTAATACGCTCTGTTGTGGCCTTTCTGCTAATGTCATCATTTGTTATAACGCTTTTACCAATCGTTTTATATTCCGGAGCTATTAATATCGAAAGTGTTTTTGATTTTTCGGCAATATTTGATGTATCAAAAAGTGAATCGCTTATTTATACTGTTTTAACCATTGGTGTTATTGGTTCTATGTACGCCATTTTCGGTGGCTTAAAAGCCGTTGCATACTCGGATTCTTTAAATGGTATTGGCTTAATGCTAGGAGGACTTCTTATACCCACAATTGCCTTATATCAAATTGGTAATGGTAATATGTTTGATGGTTTAAGCACGGTGTACCATTTTGCACCAGATAAATTTGATATTATTGGTAAGCCAGATTCAGTACTTCCTTTTTCTGTTTTATTTACCGGGTTAATGATTAATCAGTTGTATTTCTGGGGAATGAACCAGGCTATTATTCAGCGAGCATTTGGAGCTAAGAATTTAGTCGAAGCTCAAAAAGGACTTATTTACACTGGTGTATTGAAGCTCTTTGTTCCTGCCATAATCGTTTTACCAGGTCTAATTGCTTATTACTATTTTCAAGACACCTATTATGCAACACCAGATTTGATATATCCTATGTTGGTAAAAAAGGTATTACCTTCTTATCTGTTCGGTTTTTTTGCTGCTGTTATTCTGGGCGCTGTTTTAAGCACATTTAATAGTGTACTAAACTCAGCAAGCACCATTTTTTGTTTAGATATCTATAAAAAGATTTTTAATAAAAATGCTTCTGATGCTAAATTGGTGAAATACGGTAAAATATCGTCTGTTATTCTAGCCTTAATAGCTATTGCTGTAGCACCAATGGTTGCTTATGCCCCTGATGGTTTGTACCAGTTATTACAAGAACTAAACGGCATTTTCTTTATTCCTATTTCTTCCATTATAATTGCTGGAATATTCTTTAAACAAATAAATACTAAGGGCGCAAAAGCAGGACTTTTCTTCGGATTTACATTTTACATTCTAACCACTTTTGTACTTAAAGTAAATATCCATTTTGTGCATTTGTGGGGTATTGAATTTCTTCTAAATTTTACAATCATGTTTTTAGTTTCAAAAATGTATCCTTCAGAAATTAAAACGGATTATTATAGTATGAAACAAGAAGTTGTAGAAAAGTCTTGGCCTAAAGTTAAACTTTACGGCAGTATACTTGTTGCTTTAACTGTGCTCATCTATATTTTGCTATCGTAGATAATTAGCTTTAAAAAATCAACTTATAAAGATACGCCTCGCCTCCAAGGAATAAAGTCGTTTTGATTCAACACTTTGGCTTTGGTTTGTATTTCTCCGCTTGCTACTTTAATGATAAATTCTAGCATTTCATCTGCCATTTCCTCTATTGTTTTTTCACCACGAATAACACCACCCGTTTCAATATCAATAATATCTGGCATTCTATTGGCCAAATCTGTATTAGAAGACACTTTAATTACCGGAGCTATTGGGTTTCCTGTTGGTGTTCCTAAACCTGTTGTAAATAAAACTAGGTTGGCACCTGCACCAACTATAGCTGTTGTACTTTCTACATCATTACCTGGAGTACACAATAAATTGAGTCCAGATTTACTAACATACTCTCCATAATCTAAAACATCTTGTATTGGAGACGTTCCTCCCTTTTTGGCAGCTCCTGCAGATTTCATGGCATCTGTAATTAAACCATCTTTTATATTTCCGGGAGAAGGATTCATATCAAAACCAGAACCGGATTCTACTACAGATTTCTCGTAAGCTTTCATTAGGTTTAAAAACTTTTCGCCTTTTTCATCATCTATACATCTATTTACCAACTCCTGCTCTACTCCACATAACTCAGGGAATTCGGCTAAAATAGCAGTGCCATGTAACGCAGTTAAAATGTCTGAAACAGCTCCTAAAGTAGGATTTGCAGATATTCCCGAAAATCCGTCCGAGCCTCCACATTCTAAACCTACTTTAAGTTTAGATAAAGAAGCTGGTTTCCGTACTATATTATTTGCCTTTTTTATGGCTTCGAAAGATTCTTTTATAATCGTAGACAACATATTGTCCACTGTTCCCATCTGTTGCTGTTCGTATATTAAAACAGGCTTATTTAGGACAGGATTTATGCTTTTTATAGCATCTTTAAATATATCTATTTGAAGGTTTTGACACCCTAAACTCAACACAGTAGCGCCAGCAACATTTGGATTGTTAACATAACCTGCCAATAATTTTGCTAAACTTTCTGAATCTTGACGGATACCTCCACAACCACCAGGATGCGTTATAAATTTAACATCAATATTATCAAAAACTTTTGTAGTATTTCCAGTGATCTCTATTGATGATTCTTCTCCCCTTACTAAAGCTCTTAACATGAGTTGATGGGTGCTTACTTGCTGATGTAAAAGCTCTTTTTCAAAAATATCTTTTAAAATTTCAACATTTCTATTTTCGCAAAATACTAGCGGAAAAAATAACCAAACATTTTCTGTACCTACTTGATCATCTGCTCTATGATAACCTAAAAAAGTGCTTGCTTTCCATTTATCAACATTAGGGGCTTTCCAAGTAAATTGAGCTGTTCTACCAAATACCTTTTCGGTTTCATGTTTTACATTCTTGGTCGTTAATACATCTCCTTTGTTAATCACGCCATTAGCTTTTCCTACAAGAACACCATACATAATAATACTATCTCCCAAATTAAAATGTTCTAAGGCAATTTTATGTTTAGATTTTGTATTTGATATGACTTTAATATCCTCTTCTTCAAAAGAAATAACCTCTCCTGCTTTTAAATTTACCAGAGCAACTGCAACATTGTCTGAGGTGTTTATTTTTATAAGCTTTTTTAGCATCTTGTAAACTGTAATTCGTGTTGTTTAAATTTAAAACTGTTGACTATAATTCGCAAAGCCTTTTTCAATACCATTGGTCTCTATTTCTTTTAATGCAAACGCAATGGCTTCTGTTAAACTTTCAACATGCGTTAAATCTTCTCCCCAATAATCTTGAATACTTAAAACACTTTTTGCCACCAGAAAATAATCATTAGATTTCCATATTTCAGAAAATTTTAAAACAATAGCCTCACTGTCTTGAACAGGTAAAGTATTCCCTTGCCACACTCCTTTATAAAAACGTATTAAGCAAGCAAAAGCAAAGGTTAAGTTTGTTGGTACTTTATTGTGAATATTTACATATTCTAATAAACTAGGTAGTACTCTTACTTTAAATTTTGATATTGAATTTAAAGCAATACTCGATAAATTATGACTAATAAAAGGATTTCTAAAACGGTCAAAAACTTCATCAGCAAAACTATTCAATTCACTTTTATCCATATCTAATGTATCTATAATTTCATTAAATACAGCAGTATTTATAAACGAACCAGTAAATGAATTATCTACGGATTGTTTTACTGTTTTGTTCCCATAAATCAAAGAAAAGGGTACCATTGCGGTGTGTGCACCATTTAATATACGAACCTTTCTGGTACGGTAAGGTTGCATATCATTTACAATCTTAACATCTAATTTTGTTTTATCAAATGGTAGTTTCTTTTTTAATGTATTTCCGCCTTCTATAACCCATAATAAAAAAGCTTCTGCGGCTACAATTAAATTATCTTTATAATCTAGCTTAGCGTTATATAGTTCTACTTCATCTTTTGGATAACCAGGTACAATTCTATCTACCAAGGTATTATGGAATGTATTACTTTCTAATAACCATATTTTAAAACCGTTTTCCAAATTCCAATCGGAAACATATTTTAAAATGATTTCTTTTAATGTTTTGGCATTGTAATTAATAAGTTCGCAAGGAATAATGGTTACCCCTTTATTAGCAGCTCCTTTAAAATGTTTAAATCTTTCGTACAATAAAACAGTTAGTTTTGCAGGAAATGAACTTGGTGGTTTCATGTGTGGAGTATCAGTACTTACATAACTAATACCGGCCTCTGTTGTGTTAGAAATGATATATTCTAACGATTCTTCTTTTGCTAAACCTAAATACTCTTCAAAATTAAGATACGGGTTAACACTTTTTACAATATTCTCTATGAGTTCAACCTCTTGAATTTCTTCTCCTTTCTTAACCCCTTTCATGAAAAGCGTGTATAAACCATCTTGATTATTTAGTATCTCTACCAAACCCTTATCAATTGGTTGGACTACAGCTATTCCCGCATTAAAAGCTACCTTTTTGTTTAACTCCTGAAAAGCATATCCAATAAAGGCTCTTAAAAAATTACCTTCTCCAAATTGTATAATTTTTACAGGTGGATATTCCGTTAATGCTATATTTTTTCTATTTAGTAGAGGTTTGTTGGTTTTTGTCATTTCAATATAAAATTAACCTATATATTTTTGAGTAATATAATACTTTACAGGAAAGTTATTGTTTAATTAAAGGGTTTTCCGCTGTCATTTTAAAAATTAATTCTCCCCCATTTATAATTTCTTCGTGAGTGATATAATTTCTATTCAATACCTCTCCATTTAGTGTTACAGATTCAACAATAAAATTGGTGTTACTTAAATTTTTAGCTCTTACCGTAAATGTATTATTATTTGGAAGATTTATTATTACTTCTTCTACCTGCGGAGCTCCTAAAATATATTGTCCTCCTGTTGGATTTACTGGATAAAAACCAAGTACACCAAACATATACCATGCAGACATTTGCCCACAATCGTCATTCCCCATCAAACCATCTGGTTTTGTGTAATAATATTCATCAATTAGTGTTTTTATGATTTTATCTGTTTTATAGGGTTTATCTGAATATTTGTACAAATAAGGCAAATGGTGACAAGGTTCATTTCCATGCCAATATTGACCGTACGTACCATGAATATTCCAAACTAAAGTTTTTACCTCTGGTTTAGATTCTGAATAAAATAGATTGTCTAGTTTTTCTCCAAATTCTGTTTTACCTCCCATAATAGCAACCAAACCTGAGATATCGTGTAAGACATGAAATTGATAATGGTATGCATTACCTTCTGTAAAATCTGAACCTTTAAGCCATTCGCCAACCACTTCAGATAAATCTACCTCTTTTTTAAATTCTCCTTTAGCATTTTTACCTCGCATAAAACCACTTTCTTTATCATATACATTTTTATAATAAGCAGCTCTTTTTTTAAGGAAGTCAGCCTCTTTTTGTTTTCCTAGTTTTTCAGCAAATAAAGCCCCTGCATAATCATCGTATGTATTCTCCAAAAGACGTGATACCGTTTCTCTACCATCATCAATATTAGACAGTTTTGCATCATAAGGAATATATCCAAAGAAATCTATCAACTCTACATGATTGCGGTAATGTGGTTTGGTTAAAGATGTCCAAACAGCATCAAAAATTTCCTCATCACTATAACCTTTTGGTTTTATGCCTTTTAAATAAGCATCAACAATTACGGGTACAGCATGATTACCAACCATAGTATGCGTTTCTTGCCCCCAAAGTTTCCATCTTGGTAAGTATTTATTAGCTTCTTTAGGGTTTAATGAATCAACAGTCATAAATTTATAACTATCAAGCATAGAGGTATTAATATCGCTTACCAAATCTGGACTAAGAATTGTGTACATTGGGTTTGCCGCACGATACGTATCCCAGAGAGACAATGTTGAATAGTATTTACCACTGGTTGCTTTTTGCACACCCGAATCGGCACTTCTAAATCTTCCATCTACATCTGCAATATTATTAGGTTGAATATAAAGATGGTACAAGCTAGTATAAAACGCTACTTTTTTATCTTCGTTTCCTTTTAAGTGAAACTTTGCTAATATGTCATTCCATTTTTTGTTGGTTGCAGCTCTAATGGAATCAAAACTATTCCATGTATTAATTTCAGCCTCTAGATTTTTTTTAGCTTCTTCTATTCCTACTGTAGATACTCCAATTTTTATTTCAAGAACTGTAGCACCTTGCATATCAAAATCAAGAATATAGCGTGGTGCCTTTTCATCTTTGTTTTCTGGTGGTGTTAGCTCTTGCTTTTTTACAATTTTTTTATTGAATTTAATTACATAATACAAATCTCTGGGTGCCCACACCCTAGCTTTTCTATAGCCAGTTAACGTATAGTCGTCTTCAAATTGTTGATTAGCTTCTAAAATATTTAAAGGTATTTCATTAATATTCCAAGAGACACCGTATTGTAAATCAATCAGGAGTTTTGTATTTTTTTCATTGTCATAAGTATATCTATGATATGCCACTCGTTCTGTAGCCGTTAACTCTACCTGTACTTTAAAATCATCTAAATACACTTTGTAATAACCTGGTTTGGCTATTTCAGAGTCTTTGGTGTATGTAGATTTATAGTTAAATCTAGATTCACTATTAATAGTATCTGTGTTTAAAGGTTGTAATAAAATATCGGACATAGAAGGACACCCAACACCATTTAAATGTGTTTGAGTAAAGCCTATTAACCAAGGATCGTTGTACTGGTAACCAGCAATATGATCCATTTCATAACCTTTGTAATAAGTATTATAAGACTCTGGACTTGGTTGCACCATTCCTAAAGGCGTTGTTGCTCCTGGAAACGTATGGCCTTCGTTTTGGGTTCCTATAAACGGATTTACATATTGCGTGAAATCTTTTAAAACTTCAACTTTATTTACTTCTTCTTTACAAGAAAACAGCATCAAAATAACACTTATAAAAAGTAATAATTCTTTATTAAAAATATTTCTCATTTTTTAGTAATGTGTTATGTTAATTTATTTTTCTAAATTTTAATTTAAAATCCATTAATGTAAAAGCTCTCCATACCCACTCTAGCGGACCATAATAAAAATGTTTTAACCAAAACTTACAAAAGAACCCTTGTAAAACAAAAAATGTAGTCCCGTATAAAAAGCACATAGTAGCGCCAAAATATTTATACATGGCAAAACCATATCCGTAAAAGAATATAGTTCCAAAAAGAGCTTGAACAACATAATTTGTTAAACTCATTCTACCATAGTTTATTAAAATAGAACTCTTTGCTTTTTGAAAAATAGACGAGTATATGACTATAAAAAGTGCTATAATAAAAAATGTGAATACAAAATTAAAATAGGATGAAAACAATTGATTTAATAAATCTATTTGTACCTTAGAAAAGGTACTTTCTTGGAAACTTAAAGGCACATAATGAAACACTAAAGCCAATAGCCCACAAACCATTAAAACCTTAAGGGTTATTTTTTTGTGCTTATCAATATTTTTAAAATATTTAAACCTTCCTAATAATAAACCTACAATGAATAAGCCTATCATTTGTATATATCGGTTTGTGTTAATCATAAATTGCCATTTGGCAAGATGACCATTTATAGAGTTAAAGTTAACGACATCAAAAAACGAACCTTCCATAAAAGTTTTGGATACTAAAGCCCAATGATGCCAACTGTTTTTATGCACAAATGCATTATCTGTAAAGGAAATAAACAAGTTATAGAGTGTAGGTATTTGTATAGTAAATAACACTCCCAAAATAATTAAAAAGGGTGTTTTTAATTTGTACATAGGAACAAGAATTAACCCTAACAAAGCAAAAATGGTAAGTATTTCCCCTATATAAAACAACGAAAAAATATACCCTATGATAAATAAAATTACAAGGCGCCAAACGAATCTTAATCTAAAATCCTCTCCCTTAACTTCTCTATTATTTAGTTGAATAAAAAAACTAAAACCAAACATTATTGAAAAAATTGAATAGGCTTTACTTGCGAATATGAAAAAGACAACTTTTCTAATAATGATATTTAATTCTGCTAAAACACCCGTTGCTTCAGGATAATTTGCTAAATCGAATTGCTCAAGAGCATGAACTAATAATATTCCAAAAAGTGCAAAACCTCTAATAGCATCTACTAATTCAATTCTTTTAGTCATATCCTAAATCTATATTAATTATTTTTTTCACTTAAACTCAACGAATACGGCACAGCATCATCATCACTAGACCAATCCTTATTTGGTGTGTTATCCATTTCAAAATACAATTCACCACCATTTTGAATAGCATCAAACGTAATAAACGATTTATTATACGCATCGGAATTTAAAGTAGCTGATTGAATATAAAAATTCTCTTTCGAGTTATTAGGTGCCGAAATTTGAAACGTTTTTCCATTTTCTAAATGTATAGTTGCCTTTTTAAATAAAGGACTTCCAATAACATATTCATTTACGGCTGGCGTAACAGGATAAAAACCTAAAGCACTAAATACGTACCAAGCTGATGTTTGTCCGTTATCCTCATCGCCACAATACCCATCTGGTGTTGGTGTGTATAATTTTGTTAATACCTCGCGAATTTTTTCTTGCGTTTTATAACTTGCATTTGCATAATTATACAGATAAATCATGTGTTGAATAGGTTGATTACCATGTGCATAGTTCCCCATATTCATAATTTGCATTTCTCTTATTTCGTGAATGGTAAAGCCGTAATACGAATTATCAAAATCTGGCGGCATGTTAAACACAGCATCCAATTGGTTTACAAAAGCGTCTTTCCCTCCCATTAAATCAATTAAACCATTGACATCATGAAAAACGGACCATGTGTAGTGTAGACTGTTACCTTCGGTAAACGCATCTCCCCATTTTAAAGGATTAAAAGGCGATTGAAACGAACCGTCTTCATTTTTACCACGCATCCAACCTGTTTCAGAATCAAATAAATTCTTGTAGTTTAAAGAACGTTTGTAAAATGTATTTGCCATATCTTCTTTACCAAGTTTTTTTGCCATTTGCGCAATTGTAAAATCGGCATAAGCATATTCAAGCGTTCGGGCAGCGTTTTCTTTTATTCCAACATTGTATGGCACATAACCTAATTTGTTATAATAATCAATTCCTTCTCGTCCTACTGATTTAATCACTTTTCCGCCTCTAGAAAGCGGTCTGTTTTCTGCTGTAGTTGCATTTTTAATCATGGCTTCTAAAAGCAAATCAACATTATCTACAGTAACACCTTTTAAAAATGCATCTGAAATAATTGGTGACGAATTAGAACCTATCATACAATCGCGATGTCCAGGACTAGCCCATTCTGGCAACCAACCAGATTCTTTGTAGGTATTTGCCAATCCTTCCATAATTTGGCTATTTAGCTCTGGGTAGACCATATTAAAAAAAGGAAAAACAGCTCTAAAGGTATCCCAAAATCCGTTATCGGTAAACATATAACCTGGTAAAACTTCGCCGTTATATGGGCTGTAATGCACTATGTTATTGTCTTTATCTAATTCGTGTAATTTTCTTGGGAATAATAACACACGATATAAACAGGAATAAAAGGTTCTGATGTTATCTATATTATCATCTTCAACTGTAATTTTGTTTAACTCTGTTTCCCATGATGCCTTTGCTTTTTCTAACGTATTATCAAAAGCATCGGCTCCTATTTCTCGGTTTAAATTGAGTTCTGCTTGCTCTAAACTTATAAATGATGATGCTACTTTTACATGAACTACTTCGCCTCGTTTTGTTTTAAAACCTACTATAGCTCCAACATGTTCTCCCTCGCTTTCTTTAGAGTTTTCTAATAGTTTCCAATTATCGTCCCAAGTGTGCGTTACTTCAAAATCTTTATCAAATTCTGCCACAAAATAGTTATGAAAATTTTCTGGAACACCTCCTTTATTATTTCTACAGTAGCCTATAATTTTTCGTTCTTCGGGTATGATTTTAACCATAGATCCTTTAAAAAAGGCATCTAATAAAATATACGATTGATTATCTGGAAAGGTAAATTTAAAATGAGCTGCTCGCGCTGTTGGTGTAACCTCAGCAGTAACATCATAATCTGCTAAATACACACTATAATGGTGTGGTTTTACAGTTTCTGCTTTATGAGAAAACCAAGATTGACGTTCGTCTTCTTGATATTTTAAATCGCCCGTTACCGCCATTAATGAAAATGCGGCATAATCGTTTATCCACGGACTTGGTTGGTGGGTTTGTTTAATACCTCGTATTTTATTTTCGTCGTACTTATATGTCCAACCATCTCCCATTTTGGAAGTCATTGGTGTCCAGAAATTCATTCCCCAAGGTGTTGCAATTGCAGGATATGTATTTCCGTTTGATAAATCGAAAGAAGAATCTGTTCCCATTAAAGGGGTTACAAAATCTACTAAACTTTTTCCTTTCGAAATTATATTCGAAGTATTTTCTTTTTCCGCTTCTTGATTACAAGAAAGCATACTTAAAAACAATACACAAAATAAATATTTAACTGTCTTCATATATCTTTTCATTAATAATACGCTTCTAAAATTTTAACTCCTGTTGATTCTAATTGTATTTCGCTTAAACTTGCGGGGATTAAAAGTGTTTCCCCTTTTTTAATATCGTAGCGTTCACCATTACAACTTAAATTAGCTGCACCTTCAACACACACATAAATAACAAAAGAATCTAGATTTGAATAATCTTTTTTCATCGTACCATCTAACGCAATAATATTGGTTTTAAAATATGGCGAATGCACTAGTGTACTTGATTTATTTGTCTCTAGTTTGTAATCTGTTTTATAAGCATCGTGCACTTCATAGTCTATAACATCAATCGCTAAATCGTTATGCAACTCGCGCTTTTCCCCCGTTTTAGCATCTACTCTATCGTAATCATAAATTCTATAGGTAATGTCTGATGTTTGCTGAATTTCTGCCAATAAAACACCTGCACCAATAGCATGGACTCTACCCGTTGGAATATAAAATGTATCACCTTTTTCTACAATTTCATGATGCATTACATTTAAAATCGTATTATTTTCTAAATGCGTTTTATAGTCTTCTTGATTTATTTTTTCATCAAAACCAACAATTAATTCTGCATCTTCATCGGCTCCCATAACATACCACATTTCATTTTTACCAAACGAATTATGACGCTCTTTTGCTATCTCGTTACTTGGATGCACTTGAATGGATAATGGTGTTTTAGCATCAATAAATTTAATGAGTAACGGAAATTTATCGCCAAAGGTTTCGTAGACATTATTACCTGCAAAATCGCCTTTAAACTCATTTATTAATGCTTTTAAACTTTTACCTTTAAGAGGGCCTTCTGCAACCAAGGTTTCATCGTTTTCAACTCCTGAAATCTCCCAAGATTCTCCTATATTTTCCTCTGTATAGTCTTTATTTAAAAATGTTTTTAATTTTTCGCCTCCCCAAATTCTATATTTATAAAGAGGCGTAAATTTTAAAGGGTATAAATTCATTTATATTTAGTTAAAGTTTTACAATATATTTTCCAAACAGCACCTTTTTTCAATTCATTATACTATAAATACTCCTAATATCTTTAAAGAGTATACTCAACTATAATATAGCTAAAAGCAGAAATATAAAGCATAGAAATAATGTTAAGCTTTTTCATGTGTAAATCTACGTTTATAGCAATAATTTTATCTGTAATATTTAATCAAAATCATGGAAATATCTTGATATTCTAATTTTTTAGACAAACAATTTAAATTTAAAAAACTCTGGGGGCTCCTTCTTTATGTTTATCTTATTCTTCTTTTTCATCAAAAAGTAACGGGAGATTTTATAATTTGATTTTTATATTTAGTATGAGCCGCTATTCTTCTATTGATGATTAAAAAGACAGAAATGCTTATTAAAAAGCAAGAAAAGTTTTATAAATACAACTTATTGTTCTCTTAAAATTTGATAAAATCTAATATGATAATGAGATTCTATTCTTCTATAATCAAAAAAATAAGTATACTACTTACATAGAATAAAATATTTACTTACAAAATAACTAAATAGTACACTATCAATAAAAATAGGCTAAGAATAAAACAAACACAAATAATTGACTATCAGGTATTTAAAATTTACATATTTAGCTTAAATGTATTTCATCGGTTTTTTTTGCGTTTCATGGAGTTTTTTAGATTATTATTCTATATTAGCCTCTCAAAATTCATTAAAATCCCAAATCTGATGAAAAAAATTACCCTCTTAAGTTTAATGCTAATATTAATAGCACAATTAAGTTATTCACAATCCCTTATTTCAAAACGAATTAAAATCAATAACCCAACAAAAGAACAACTCTTAAAAGTTCGAGAAGTTGGTATTGATTTATCGTGCGGCGCTGTATTCGATAACAACAACCTGATTTTAGAATTAGGAGGAATTGAATTAAACGCTTTAGATAACCAAGGTATAAGTTATTCTATTTTAGTTGAAGATTTAATTGATCATTACAAAAAGAAAAATGATATAGAACTTCCTATAGCCAAAGCAGAATTAGCAGCTAAAAAAGCTCAAAAGGTTGCTAGTAAATCTTTAAGCACCAAAAGTGAAAGCATTGATAACTTCATACAATATGAAGGGTGTTCAGAAGTAAATTGGGCAGTACCAACCAACTTTAATTTAGGAAGTATGGGTGGTTGTTTAACTTACAGTGAGGTTTTAGCTGAATTAGATCAAATGAGAGCTTTATATCCTAATTTGATATCAGTAAAAACAGATGCATCACCTGGAACTGTTACAAATGGTAATTCTTTTACTGACGGTCCTGGATCGACTGTTTATGATACTTGGGCAGGACAACCAATATATTATGTAAGAATATCAGATAACCCAGATACAGATGAGGCAAACGAGCCAGAATCTTTATATTCTGGGATGACACACTCAAGAGAGGTAAGTAGTATGATGAATTTAATATACTACATGTGGTATGTTTTAGAAAATTATGGCTCAGATGCAGGTATTAAAAACTTAGTAGACAATCATGAAATGTATTTTATTCCTGTAGCTAATCCTGATGGGTTGATGTGGAATGAACAAATAGCACCTAGTGGTGGTGGATTGCAACGAAAAAATTTAGGAGATTATAATACAGGTGACAATGCTTTAAGAGGTGTCGATTTAAATAGAAACTACGACTACTTCTGGGGAAGCCATACTATTTATGCTAATGGTACTGTTGGATCATCTGGGTCAACAAATAGTAATGTTTACAGAGGACCTAGTGCTTTTTCTGAACCAGAAACTCAAATTGTTAGAGATTTTTCAGCGACTAGAGAATTTAAAACTGCTATGAATCATCATGCCAGTTCTAATTTAATACCGCATTCTTATAACGGATATCCAGGTTCAACTGGATCAGGTAGAGAATCTGAATATCATAAGTTTTGTCATGATATGACACGTTTTAATAGATATATCTATGGAGAAGCTCCAGATATACTAACCATTGCAAACGGTGATATGAGTGACTGGATGCTTGGAGGTGCTGCAGATTTAAATGGATCGACAGGTTCTGGCCAAGGTATTTTAGCCCTTGCCCCTGAGAATGGTTCATGGATTACAGCAGATGGTGAAGGTGGTTTTTGGCCAAATGCAACAAAAATTGTTGAGATTGCTCAAAGAGCTGTAAGGATGAATTTTGTAAATGCTTACCATAGTGGAAAGTTTGCTCAGTTTCATGATTTAAATCCTAGCGATATAAATACAACTTCTGGAAATTTAGAATTTGGATTAGAATATTTAGGACAAACCTTAGGAGATATCACATTAAATGTTACTGCTGTTTCTGGAATACAGTCTATAACACCACCAACAACACAAACTGGTTGGAGTAAATTAGAACAACGAACAGTAACTGCAGCATACACTTTAGATGCTGGAATTCAACCAAATGATGAAATTGAATTTCAAGTCACTCTAAGTAATGATGATGGATATGTGATGTATCAAGCAAATATTATAAAACTTTACAATCCTTCTGTCTTATTTATAGACAATCCAGACATAGATAATTTAACAAACTGGACTGCATCAGGAGGTTCTTGGGGTACAATAACCACTACAGATTATAATGGTAATAGCACTACAGCTATTACAGATTCTCCATCTGGTGCTTATGGAAATAATCAATCCAAAACATTAACTCTAAACTCAAGTATTGATATATCATCATCATCAGCTTCAATTGTTCAGTTTTTTGCAAAATGGGACTTAGAACGAAATTTTGATTATGTCCAAATTGAAGGTTCAACTAATGGTACAACTTGGATTCCACTTTGTGGGAAATATAGTAAACCAGGATCAAGTAGATCTACAAACAGATATAGTAGCACTTATAGTTCAAATACAAGTACTGGAAAATCTACTTCAGACCAAAACAACCAACCTACTGGAGAATCAATTTATGATGCAGATACTATGGACAAATGGGTCATGGAAGAAATTTTAATTGATGGAACAGAAAACAATTTCTTATTTGGAGCTTCAAATGCACGTTTCCGTTTTGTATTCGATTCCGACAATACAAACAGAGCTGATGGATACCCTACTACTTTTGATGGTTTTATTTTTGATGATTTTAAAGTTATTAGTATTGATATTCCATGCGTTGTCTCAGTGCCAACCAATCTTACCGTATCTAGTATAAACACTACAAGTGCCACTGCTACTTGGGATAATATACCATCAGCAACTTATGATTTAAGATATAAGCAAACAAGTTCTGGAACATGGATTAATGTTACTGACTTAACAAGTTCAAGTTATAATTTAACTGGACTTAGTGCCCCTACAGATTATGAAGTTCAAGTAAGAAGTAACTGTGATGCTAGTTCCTCAAGTTACAGCAGTTCAACCAATTTTACAACTCTAAATACAGTAACACTACATGAAGGTTACTTTGAAACAGGTTTAGACAATTGGACATTAGGAGGTAATGATGCTTTTCGTTATTCTGAATCTGCTAACGCAACAAGTTTTTCTTACGAAAATGATTATTCACTTATAATACGTGATAATTCTGGTACGACATCTTCAATAACATCAGAAACTTTCGATTTAACAACTTATAGTAATACCGAAATTAGTTTTTATTACTATCCAAATAGCATGGAAGCTGGTGAGGATTTTTTCTTACAATTCTTTAACGGGTCCACATGGCAAACAATTAAGACCTATACTTCTGGTACAGATTTTAATAATGGATCTTTTTACTCAGATAACATATCTTTAGATAATGTTACATACAATTTTACTGCAAGTGCACAGTTTAGATTCCAATGTGATGCAAGTGCCAATAATGATCAAATTTATATTGATCAAGTTATTATTACAGGTACTGTAAGTTGTTCTAAACCTGCTGATGATGTAACCAATGCAACTATTTGTTCTGGCGAAACTTATGTGTGGGCTGCTAACGGTGCTAGTTATACAACTAATCAATCTGCACTTACTATCACTAATGATGGTTGTACTGCTGATGATGTACTGAACTTAACTGTAACACCAAAACCTGCTGATGATGTAACCAATGCAACTATTTGTTCTGGGGAAACCTATGTGTGGGCTGCTAACGGTGCTAGTTATACAACAAATCAAACTGGACTTACTATCACTAATGATGGATGTACCGCTGATGATGTACTAAACTTAACAGTAACACCAAAACCTGCTGATGATGTAACCAATGCAACTATTTGTTCTGGGGAAACTTATACTTGGGCTGCTAACGGACAAGATTATACTACATCGCAATCTGCGCTTACCATTACCAATGATGGTTGTACCGCTAACGATGTACTGAACTTAACTGTAACACCTAAGCCTGCGGATGATGTCACTACAGTGACGATCTGTTCTGGGGAAACTTATACTTGGGCTGCTAACGGACAAGATTATACTACATCGCAATCTGCACTTACCATTACCAATGATGGTTGTACCGCTAACGATGTACTGAACTTAACTGTAACACCTAAGCCTGCGGATGATGTCACTACAGTGACGATCTGTTCTGGGGAAACTTATACTTGGGCTGCTAACGGACAAGATTATACTACATCGCAATCTGCACTTACCATTACCAATGATGGTTGTACCGCTAACGATGTACT
>NZ_CANLGU010000004.1 GCF_947490405.1 uncultured Algibacter sp.
AAAACTCTACAATTAGAGTCTTTTGAAATCAGTTCTATAATTTTTCTTAAATCTTTCATTGCTCACATTACACACAACGGTCTTGTATATGAAAAGTAGCGGATTTTACACACTAACTTTTCGGTTTGGTACTGACGTTAAATTTATAAAAATCACTTTAGATTAAGCACTTAAACCGCTATTTTTTATATACGTTGTTACCCACTGGCTTTATTCCGTTCAGCTTGGTTTTCAGCGTTGGCAAAGACATACTCTTTTGCAATTTTGGGCTTGTGTGTTGGTTGGTGCGAATTGCAAATGTGTATGGCTTTTAGCGTTGGCTTTTTAACAACAACTTTTATTTTCTTGAATTGGTGGACAAGCAACTGTTCCGTATGAGCAATAAACACAGCAATCTCCTTCTTTTGGTTTCAAAACCGTTTTACAATTCTCGCATTCGTAGAAAAATTGACAAGCGTTTGTTGGCATATCTTCTACTTTTTTATGTCCGCAATTAGGACAAGTGATTTCTGAATTTAATTTGACTTTCATTAGTTTTCTTTTTTATCGGTTACTTTATAACCTGTTGAGTTTATCGCATTCTCGATTTCTGTTTCGTTGGTTTTGGTTTTGTCAAATTCAACGATTGCATTTCCATTTTCGTAAGACGCTTTTGAGTTCACAATTCCGTTGAGCTTATTTACTTCGTGATTTACGTGTTCTTCGCAACTCGCACAAGTCATTCCGCTTATTTTAAATTCAGTCGTTTTAACGTCCGATTTGTCAACTACGATTATTTGCTTTTCTGTATTTGGGTAAAATATTCCTGAATAGTATGGAAAAGCCAACATTACAATTGCAAATACAGTTACGATTCCTAAAAACTTTTTTGATTGAATAAATTTTGGTTTTTCGTCCGTCTCACATTCGCAGTCAATTTCTTTTTGAGGTTTTAGTTTTTGATACCAAGCAAAACCAAGAACTAAAATTGTCAGTCCGATTAAATAAGGTCTAAAAGGTTCAATCCAAGAAAATGCAGAAGCAATTCCGCTTGTTCCTGCGATTAGAGCCAAAACTGGTGTAATACAACATAATGAAGCTGTAATTGCAGTTAACAAACCTGCACCAATTAATTTGTTTTCGCTTTTCATATCGTTTCTAAAATTTTGTTTTTATCAAGTATCTCAAAGAATGGATTTAGTAATTTTTCGTATTCAGCCGTGAGTGAGTAAAAAATCGTTTGAGCTTCTCTATCGGTTTCCAATAGATTTCGGTCTTTCATTTTCCTTAAATGTTGAGAAATAGCAGAAATATTCATTCCGAGAATGTCGCTCAAATCACAAACGCAAAGTCTTTTTTCCTCAAAGAGTAGGTAAAGTATTTTCAGTCGAACGCTATTTCCGACTAATGAAAGTCCATTTGCTAAATAGTCGAACGATTCATTTAATTCCGAAACTGTGTCTTTGCAACGGTTTATTTGTTCAATATCCGCTTGCTGTCTTATGCAAGAATTATTTTCCATAAAACAAAGTTACGTTTATTTCTTATTTAAGCAAATACTTAAATACATAAATTTCGAGCGTTGGGAAAATTTTAGCTCTTTTGGTTTTTATAGCGTTGGATTTGTGTGTCGGAAAAAACCGAAAGTGCTAAAATGTGCGGTTGGTTTTTAGCTTGTGGGTAACACATATATATGTGCAGTTAATGCTAATATAAATAAAATTGAAAAACCGTAGTAATTTATTTATTAATAATGTGTTACAAAGTTTTCAATAGTGTGCATTTTGTATATCATAATTTAGTATATTTCAATTTTGATATACAAAATGCTCTACTTATGAATCTTGCTAATTATGATTTCAAACTAGGTATACACAAAGAGAAAAACGTTATTTGGATTTTGTTTGCATACAATAAGGAAATGCAATTAGAATTACGAAAGCAATTTCCATCAGCATCATACAGTGCCACAAATAAATGTTGGTATCTTCCAGATCTTCCTGTTATTAGAAAGGCACTAAAAATTAAAGAAGAATTACCAGGTAAGAAGCTCTTAAATAAAATACATCATATTAATAAGCAAGCATTTATTGATTATAGAAATCAATTGCAAATTAAATCTTATAGTATTAATACTCAACGTATATACTTATCTGAATTTGCTGAGTTGTTGTTTTTAATAAATGATTATCCCGTACAAGATTTAAACCCAAAAAGACTTAAAGATTATTTTTTGTATTGTGTTCAGCACCTTAAAATGAAAGAACGCAAAATGAATGGAAAGATAAATGCAGTGAAGTTTTATTTTGAGCAAGTAATTCATAGACCTAAGATGTTTTTTGATATACCTCGACCTAAGAAACCAAGTACTCTACCTAAGCTACTAAGTAAATACGAAATAAAAAGAATAATTGATGCTACAACCAATCTTAAGCATAAAGTTGCCATAAAATTATGTTATGGTATGGGTTTAAGAGTCTCAGAAGTAGTTAACATAAAGCTAGATCATATTAATAGCTCTAGAATGGTTGTTCATATTGTTGGTGCTAAAGGTAAAAAAGACAGATATGTACCTTTGCCAAGTACTATTTTGAATGAGCTAAGACGATATTATATAATTTATAAACCTAGCGAGTATTTATTTGAAGGACAATATGGCGGAAGTTATTCCAAAAGCAGTTTACAGCAAATTTTTAAAAAGGCATTGCTAAAAGCTGGAGTTAAAAAGAAAATAGGTATTCATGGGTTAAGGCATAGTTACGCCACACATTTGCTAGAATCTGGTGCAGACTTGCGCTTTATTCAAGAGCTTCTAGGGCATCATTCCATTAAAACCACTCAGCTCTATACAAAAGTATCTCAAGGGCATATAAATAAAATAAAAAGCCCTTTGGATAGTTTATGATTCAAAGGGCTTTTTATTATTCAAAAAAATAATGTTATTCCTCAACTAAAACCCATTCTCCTTTAGCAATTAAAGGCTCAGCTTGTTTGTATTTTAAGGTTTTGTTTTCACCATTCATTACGTGTTTTATAGTCACACGATCATTACGTCCAATTTTTGGCTTATCACGTACTATGGTTTCCACAACTTCTTGCTGGCGTTGTGTATTTCCTGCAGCTCTATTTTGCGCAGAACGCTCATCTAAATTAGGAATTTCGTCTTTTTGTACGTTAAGTTTTTCTTTCTTTCTAGCTCGTGCTTCCTGAATGGTATCTTGTGTTTCTTGAGGCAATTCACCTTTAAATAAGAATGAAATTACATCTTTATTCACTTGGTCTATCATAGCCTTAAACAACTCAAAAGCTTCAAACTTATAAATTAAAAGCGGGTCTTTTTGCTCGTGTACAGCTAATTGAACTGATTGCTTTAACTCATCCATTTTACGTAAATGCGTTTTCCAAGCATCATCAATAATGGCTAAGGTGATGTTCTTTTCAAAATCAGTAATTAATTGTTTACCATTGGTTTCGTAAGCTTTTTCAAGGTCTGTAACCACATTTAAACTCTTAACACCATCAGTAAACGGTACAACAATACGCTTAAATTTATCGCGCTGTGTTTCGTATACATTTTTAATTACAGGGAAAGCAATATCCGCATTGCGTTCCATTTTATCTCTGTAATGTTCAAAAGCTGCTTTGTATATTTTTGATGTAATGTCTTGAGCTGATAATTTTCCAAATTCTTCTTCAGTAATTGGCGAACTCATCGAGAAGTATCGAATCAATTCAAACTCAAAGTTTTTAAAGTCATTAGCGCCCTTGTTAGTTTCAGCAATACCCTCTGAAGTATCAAAAATCATATTTGCTAAATCCACACGTAAACGTTCTCCGTTTAAAGCATTATAACGACGTTTGTAAACTACCTCACGTTGCGCATTCATTACATCATCATATTCTAATAATCGCTTACGAACACCAAACTGGTTTTCTTCAACTTTTTTCTGTGCACGCTCAATAGATTTTGAAATCATAGAATGCTGAATCACTTCGCCTTCTTTCAATCCCATTTTATCCATCATTTTTGCTATACGTTCAGAACCAAATAAACGCATCAAGTTATCTTCAAGCGATACGTAAAATTGTGAACTTCCTGGATCTCCTTGACGACCAGCACGACCACGTAACTGTCTGTCTACACGACGCGAATCATGACGCTCTGTGCCAATGATGGCTAAACCACCAGCAGCTTTAACTTCGTCTGATAATTTAATATCTGTACCACGACCAGCCATATTGGTGGCGATAGTAACCTGTCCAGACCTACCCGCTTGATCTACAATTTCAGCCTCTTTTTTATGCTGCTTTGCATTTAATACGTTATGTGGTATTTTTCTAATACTTAGCATTTTACCAAGCAACTCTGAAATCTCAACGGATGTAGTACCAATAAGTACCGGACGACCTGCTTGAGATAATTTAGTAACTTCATCAATAACAGCATTATATTTTTCACGTTTGGTTTTATAAACCAAATCCTCTCTATCATCACGTGCAATAGGGCGGTTAGTTGGTGTTTCAAGAACATCTAATTTGTAGATTTCCCAGAATTCACCAGCTTCAGTTAATGCAGTACCCGTCATACCAGACAGTTTGCGGTACATTCTAAAATAGTTTTGTAATGTTACAGTAGCAAAAGTTTGGGTAGCATCTTCAATTTTTACATTCTCTTTAGCTTCAATGGCTTGGTGTAATCCGTCAGAGTAACGACGACCATCCATAATACGACCCGTTTGCTCATCAACAATCATTACTTTATTGTCCATCACCACATACTGTGTATCTTTTTCAAATAACGCATAAGCCTTTAAAAGCTGATTTAGCGTGTGGATACGTTCAGATTTTACACCAAACTCTTTAAATAAATCTTCTTTAAGATTTGCTTCTTCTTCAGTGGAAAGTCCTTGTTCTTCTATTTTAGCAATCTCAATACCTATTTCAGGTAAAATAAAGAAGTCAGGATTGTCTTTACCTGAGATATATTCTACCCCTTTATCAGTAAGTTCAATCTGATTATTTTTTTCTTCAATCACATAATACAATTCCGCATCAACCTTTGGCATTTCGCGGTTGTTGTCTTGCATGTAAAAGTTTTCGGTTTTCTGAAGTAATTGCTTAACACCTTCTTCAGATAAAAATTTAATAAGAGCTTTGTTCTTAGGAATACCACGGTAAACACGTAGTAATTGGAAACCACCTTCTTTAGTATCTCCTGCTGCAATTAGTTTTTTTGCTTCAGCTAAAACTCCAGTTAAGTATTTACGTTGTACAGAAACAATATCATCAACCTTAGGCTTTAATTCTGTAAACTCATGGCGATCACCTTTTGGTATAGGTCCCGAAATAATCAGTGGTGTACGCGCATCATCTACCAAAACAGAATCAACTTCATCTACAATCGCATAATGGTGCGGACGTTGTACTAAATCTTCTGGAGCATGAGACATGTTATCACGCAAGTAATCAAAACCAAACTCATTATTTGTACCGTATGTAATATCGGCGTTGTAAGCTTTTCTACGAGCTGCAGAGTTAGGTTGGTGGTAATCAATACAATCCACACTTAAACCATGAAACTCAAAAATAGGTGCCATCCACGCGCTATCACGTTTCGCTAAGTAATCATTTACTGTTACCAAATGCACACCTTTTCCAGCTAAGGCATTTAAGTAAACAGGCAAGGTAGCCACAAGTGTTTTACCTTCACCAGTTTGCATTTCGGCAATTTTACCTTGGTGCATGGCAATACCACCAATTAGCTGCACATCATAATGTATCATGTCCCAAGTAATCGGTTTTCCAGCTGCATCCCAAGAATTTGCCCAAATGGCTTTCTCGTCGTCTAAAGACACATAATCTTTCTCACCAGATAAACTACGGTCAAACTCATTAGCAGTAACCGTAATAGAGCTGTTGTTTACAAAACGCTTAGCGGTTTCTTTAACAACTGCAAAAGCTTCAGGTAAAATAGCATTTAAAACATCTTCAGTAATCTTGTAAGCATCATCTTTAAGGGCATCAATCTGCTCATAAATATCTTCACGAACATCAATGTCTTCTGTGTTTTCTGCCTCTTCAGTTAAATCAGCAATCTTTTTATCAATATCCGCATTAGCCTCAGCAATTTTAGCTTTAAACTCAGCAGTTTTTGCTCTTAATTCATCATGACTTAAGGCTTCCAGAGCAGATTCAAAGGTTTTAATTTTATCAACTAAAGGTGTAATGGCTTTTACGTCTTGTTTAGACTTGTCGCCAACAAACATTTTTAATACAGAATTTAAAAAACTCATGAGTGTAATTTTATATATATTTCTAGGATTACCCTAGTTTTTTGTCAATTTTTATGTGCCTCATTTAAAAGGTATTCAAAGATACATTTTGTTGAGGTTTTAGCGTAATTTAGAACAAAAAAAAAGCCTCAAAATCGAGACTTTTTAACAGTTCTTTATGCTTTATTAATATTCATCTTCATTCCAGAGGTAGTCCTCATCGGTAGGGTAATCAGACCAGATTTCCTCAATAGAGTCATAAGAGTCCCCCTCATCCTCAATAGATTGTAAATTCTCTACAACCTCCAATGGTGCTCCCGTTCTAATTGCGTAATCTATCAATTCGTCTTTGGTAGCCGGCCAAGGTGCATCACTTAAATACGATGCTAATTCTAATGTCCAATACATTTCTTAATGTTTAATTTTTTGCAAAAATAATTTTTTAGTTTAAACACACAAGAAAAAAATGAAATATTTAATCATTACTTATAAGAACGTATCTTTTTGTATTCTAAACCCTTGCAATTATTTCTGCGAGGTTAATAATAACGTGTCCAAATAAATTGTTTGGGCGTTACCCCAAAAAGGGGGTCGGGCTTTTCGCTATATCTTTTTAAAGTATCATTGCGAGGACGTAGGACGTAGCAATCTGCTAAATTATAGTTCTCATCAATCTGTTATTTCATTCAAGCTTTAAAAAGGATGCCGCTACAATCCCTAACGCAATTCACGTTTTCAATTCAAAATCAAGTTAAATAAGAAAGCCTATTTTTTTTCAGGAATCCACTTAACTTCATTTGCTTGTAAATCAGATGACAACTTTCGTGCCAATACAAAAAGGTAGTCAGAAAGGCGGTTTAGGTATCTCAAAGCATTTGTTTCAAAAGGTTCTAATTCATTAAGCGCTGAAGCCAAACGTTCGGCTCTACGGCATACGCAACGTGCTATGTGACAGAATGACACTGTTTGATGCCCACCAGGAAGAACAAAATGCGTCATAGGTGGTAAAGCAGCATTCATGGTATCCATTTCTTTCTCTAAAAGCGCAATGTCATTAGTCGAGATTTTCTCAATATTCAAGCGTTCTTTACCATTTTTTAAAATAGCTTTTTCGGGGTCGGTAGCTAAAATGGCACCAACAGTAAAAAGTTTATCTTGTATGGTCATTAACAATTCTTGGTAATGGGTATTTATATCTTGGTCTCGAATTAAACCCAAATGCGAGTTTAATTCATCAACGGTGCCATAGCTTTCAATTCTAATATGATGTTTTGGTACACGAGTTCCGCCAAATAAAGCGGTAGTACCATTATCTCCTGTTTTAGTGTAAATTTTCATGTCATAAAGGTAAAAGTTAAAACGGAAAAGGCAAAAGGATGTTATAAAGGATTTAAGAAGTGTTTTTTAACCTTTCACAAAATATATTATGTATGATACCGAATTTATATAAGAGTTCTTTGTAAGCTTCGGTCCATCCATTTTGTATCGATAATTCTTGAAATAAACCAGTGGGAGCAAATTCATTTCTTAAATCAAAAATAGTTTTAAAATTCTTTTTAGAAAGTAATTCATTATACTTGGAAATAATATCTTCTAAATCAGTATAACTATCTATTTTTGTATAGGTAAAGTAAGATTCTTTATTGTGAAGCTTCAAAATCTTATTCAAAATTAGCATGGTTTCCTTAGCTAATTGGTCATTAGAAAGGTTTTTATAAAAATGATTAACAAATTTTCTCTTGTTGTTTAGCAAAGTAAAAAATCCACCTAGTATAATAGCTATTATTAGCCAATAACTTGTCATTTGTTTATCTTTTTTTTAATCTATTCCTTTCCTTTTTAATCTTGTAATTTTTTTTAAAATCTCTTGTTTTACTTCTTGTGCTTCCAACAGAATAAGTAATTATTACTACAATGACTACAAGAATTAGTATCATATCAAGATTAATCATTGCAATTTACTTAAAATTACTTTAGAGGTTTAAAAGAGTAATTAATACTAATCTGATGTGAAAATTAACTATTAGAGTATTTTATTTAAAAAAATCCTTTGCGTTTATTGAAAATTTTTGAAGACTATGTAATTCAGTACATTACAAAGATTAAAAGAAAATTCATTTTAATTATTCTAACAGAAATCTATTACTTTTGCATTGAAAAGCAAAACCAGAATAATGAAAAAAATTATATTAACAGTTTTACTAACTTCTTTATCTTTTTGTTTAAAAGCCCAATCTTACATCGGTTTTTTAACAGATAACTACAGTGGTGTACACGGTGTTATATCCAATCCCGCTAGTATTACAGATTCTCGTTTTAAAGCAGATATCAATTTAGCTGGTGCAAGTTTTTTTGGAAATAATGACTATTATGGTATTAATATTTTGGATGCCACTAAAGATGGTTATAGTTTCGATTTAGAAGCCAAAACAGACTCTAAGGATTCTAATTCTGGAGGGGTGAATTTAGATGTTCTAGGGCCTTCTTTTATGTTTAATCTTTCCAAAAACAGTTCCATAGCTCTTTTTTCAAGAGCAAGAGTTTTGGTAAACGCAAATGATATTAATGGCGCATCCATAGAATCCATTGATGATGATACTACCGATGATTATAGCTTTGAAGATGTTAATATGAGTGTTTTAGCACATTCTTGGGCCGAATTTGGTGTTGCTTATGCAAGAACACTTTTAAATAAAAAACAACATGTTTTAAAAGGCGGGTTATCCTTAAAATATTTAAAGGGTATAGGTAGTGTTTATGCTGAAACTCGAGATGCTTCTATTGATTATGATGCCGATGGTATTGATTTAGGAGGAGGAGAGGCAACAGGAAGTATAACAACTAGTGGTGCTTTTGTTTACGCACGTTCTGATGAATTTGATGATGATGACTATGATGTAGAATTGGCTAAAAACGCAAGTGGTTTTGGAGCAGATATAGGTTTTGTTTATGAATTTAGACCAGATTATGCTGATTTTGAAAGTGATGATATCAAAAACAACAATTATAAGCACTTAAACAAATATAAATTTAAAGTAGGAGTTTCAGTAACAGATATTGGATTTGTTGATTATGAAGATGGCATTAGAGAGGGGTTTGATGTTAATAATGCAAATGTGAGTTATGACGATTTTGATACTGCTGATAATATTGGTGAGTTTCTTAATGCGTTTTACGCACGTACCAACCAAGATTCAGCTTATAAAATAGATTTACCAACGGCATTGCATGTTAATGTAGATTGGAATATGAATAGTAAAATATATCTTAATCTTAATACAGACTTATCCTTAATGTCTAAAGATAGAATTACTGCTAACCGTATAGCAAATACAGTCTCATTAACACCAAGATATGAAACAAAATGGTTTAGTTTTTATTTGCCGTTAAGTGTTATAGAAAATAATGGTTTTAGAATAGGAACAGGATTTAGAGCTGGTCCTTTATACGTGGGTTCTGGGTCTGTTATTTCTGCATTTTCTAGTGATAATAATAGACAAGCTGATGTTTATGCTGGGTTGAAAGTACCTATATATCAAAGTCCATTTAAAGATAAAGATGGAGATGGAATTATTGATAAATTAGATGATTGCCCCAAAGAAGCTGGACCAGAATCAAATAACGGTTGCCCTGTAGAGGATCAAGACGAAGATGGCGTGTTAGACGATGTGGATGAATGCCCAGAAGTAGCCGGACCAGAAGAAAATAAAGGGTGCCCTTGGAGCGATAAAGATGAAGATGGCGTATTAGATAAAGATGATGCTTGTCCAGATGAAGCAGGTACATCAATAAACAAAGGTTGTCCTTGGCCAGATACAGATGGAGATGGTGTGTATGATAAAGATGACGATTGTATTGATCAGGTTGGAACAGTAGCAAATAATGGGTGTCCTGAGGCGGTTATGCAAGAACTTCAAAAGACATTAAATGATTTTGCTAAGGTTATTTTATTTGATTATGGTACATCTTCCATAAGTACAGAATCCTATGGGATATTGTCTGATATTATTTCGGTTCTAAACGATTATCCTAACGCTAAATTCTCCATAGAAGGGCATACCGATAGTATTGGTAGTTATGAAATCAATCAGGTGTTGTCAGAAAAAAGAGCTAATGCAGTTAAGGCGTACTTAGTTAAAAATGGAGTTGATTCAACAAGACTTTCGGCTATAGGCTATGGAGAAAGACGTCCTATTGCAACAAATATGTACAAAGCGGGAAGAAAACAAAATAGGCGTGTTGAAATAAACTTGGTTAAGAATTAAATTTTTCAACTTTCATGTAAGTGTGTTTTTATAAAAGCTATTTAATCTATCAGGATTTTAGATGTTTTAGTTTTCTCTGTTCATTTAAAGTAGTTAAATCCATACATTGGCCTCAATAGAAGATTTACAGGATTTGTTGGATTCTAAAGTTGATAGTGCATCTTTAAGACCAACCGTTTTTATAAATAACAATCCTGTCAACACAAAAACTTTAGTGGTAAATGATTATGTGTTGGATGATTTTTGGGATGCTACTGAGTATTGGAGCATTGCCATTGCTTTAGGTACTGATAAAGATACTAAGGGCAATTGGAATGTATTAGAATCAACTTAAGAAATACCACAATTATGAATATAATTTTTGAAGAACCAAAAACCCTTTTGCAAACTATTTTGGCATGGTTTAGAGGGAATAGCCGATTAATAAAGGATGGTGAGTATCATATTTACAAGGCAAAACCTAGCCTAGTTACAAAGCCCGAACGTGGCGATATGCTAACAGGCTTTTTTATTGACCCCAAAAGCGGTGATCGTGTGTTTGGAACTGCCGTGTATTTAGGAGAAAAACAAAATCCGAATTATAAACTATTAGAATCATCAAATCCAGAATTATGAAAAAGTGCTTAATATTATTACTTGCCTTATTTTCAATAGGCATAGCTTCGTCTCAAGTTGAGAAACTTAATGGCGTAGTTGAAATTAAAACGGTTAATGAATTATTGAATCCTGGTATTACTACTAGAGTGGTTGTTTATGATACCATAAGTAAACGATTAAAGTATGTTAAGGTTGAAAATTTACCAATAACTAGTAATGGTGGGTTACAAGGTGTTTTAGATTTTAGCAATTCAGCAGCTCAATCTATCATATTAACAGGCGGCTCATCTCCTGTGTTGTTAAACGAAAGTTTGGCACCAATAACCGTTGGTGATAGAAATGTACTTAACAGCTCTGATGCGCAAATAGTCATATCTCGAAATGTTACAAATAACACTATAAATGGCCATGCTTTTTCAGATAGTTCTTTATTAAACATGGGAACAAATTTTGCGTATAATTCTTATGATGCTCGTATAAACATAGGCGGTACTAATCCTTACGATCACTATGCAGCTTTTCAATCTTTGCCAAGTTATGGCAATACCAATGAAATGAATGAGTTTTATGGCTTTTACTCTGGATTGGACGTTACTGCGGGTACGGTTAAAAATCTTCAGCATTTAAGAGTTACAAATGCTACAGGTGAAGGTGCTGTTACAAATCAATATGGTATTTATATCCCCTTACTTAACAAAGGCACTACCAATTGGGCTTTATACTCTGAGTTTAATAATAAAAGCTTTTACGGTAGCGGAGGTGGCGTCGTATTTAATCATAGATTTGAAATTATTGGAGGTGGTGTAAGTGGTGTCTTAAATTTATTAGATTCAAATTTTTTTATAAGAGATAATACAGTTGATAGATTCACTTTTGAAAGAACGACAGGGGATTTTACAGCTACAGGTACAGCAACAGCAGCAGAAGCCACAGTAAATACAGAGCTGCCAACATTAGGGCAAGTAATTAATTTAGTAGCAAATGCAAATATATCAGCTTCCTCAAACTTTGCTTTTGGTAATGAAATTACAGGTGATGTTACAGTTAGTGCGGATTGGAATGGTAAACTTATTGATTACAACGGTTCTGCAACCATTACTATAACTATTCCTGATAATGCTAGTTTAGGTTTAACAGATGAAGCCGCTTTAGGTTTTAACTTTACTGTGGACGTTAATCCAGCAAATGGTGGGAATATACAGTTTGTTTATTCTGGAAGTGCTACAGGTGATACGGTGCAATCTGATGTTACTGAATATAATACTATGATTGCTTATATTCAAGATGGTGCTAGTACATGGCGCGCCAGAGGGAATTGTATTGCTTACACACCGTTACCATCGTCAGTTAATAATGTTTACACAGAAGGAAACGCCTTAAGTGCCACCACCAACGAAAACGACGTTGATGGATTGCAAATATGGTTTGGGGACGCGACAATATCGCCACAACCAAAAACTGGTGGTGGCTACAAAGCGCAATTAGTTGTAGATACAGCAGGTACTACAAGGATGCGATTTGATATTCCTAATTTAATGAATGGCGCAACTTACAATTTTAATATTTCTGGCGTATCTTCGGGTGCTACAGCTAGAATCTGGGATACAACACATCACTCAAATGTGAGTTTTGACGCAGATATAGAAATTACTACAACCGAAGGAAACCATACTGGTATTATGACTGCCTCAGCGGATGGTGCAGGGTATATTATAGTAGATATGTTTAACGCTGCGCAAGGCACAACTGTTGATTTTTATAATTTAACGATAACTGTATTAACCACACCTTAATATGAAGAAACTCTTATACATATTCCCAAGGCTGGTATTATAAAGCTAGAGCAAAGCGTTAGTGTATCAAATAACAGCGGTAAGCCACAGAAAAAGAAGATTGAAGTCTCTTGCAGGTAATAATGATTTAAGTAACCCAAACGATGACTTAAAGCTGTTTTAAATAGTGTTATAACAGTATTTATGTGTACAATTAGTTTTCCCGATTATAACATATTCTTTTTTTATAAAGGCTTAAGATTTTCAAAATAAGGCTGTTGATAATTTTTTTGTCTAAAAAATCACATAAAAAATTACCTTTTGTCGATAAAAATGTTATTTTTGTCGACGAAATCATATTTTAACCTAAATGAAGATTATGAAAAAAATTACTTTATTATTACTACTTGCTTTAGCTACTTTTACTGTAAAAGCTCAGTCTTATATAGGCTACCTTACAGATAATTATAGTGGTGTGCATGGTGTAATTTCAAACCCAGCAAATATTGTAGATTCACGTTTTAAAACAGATATCAATATAATTGGTTCAAGCATATTTGTTGGTAACGATTATTATGGAGTTAACGTTATGGATGCTTTAAAATCTGATTATGATTTTGATTTAGACGCCAATAAATCTCCAAGCAATGATAATAATATTGCTTTATATTCTGATGTTCTAGGACCTTCTTTTATGTTTAATTTAAATAAAAAGAGTTCTCTAGCTATTTCTACCAGAGTTAGATCTGTAATTAACATCAGTGAAATTAATGGAAATACAGTGGATGCTATTGATGATGATGAGACCGATGATTTTATGGTAAATGAAGGAAATTTTGGCGTTTTTGGTCAAGCCTGGGGAGAACTAGGATTAACTTATGCTAGAGTTTTTAAGAATAGTGAGCAACATTTCATGAAAGGTGGAGTTACTTTAAAGTATCTACAAGGTCTAGGTAGTGGTTATGGTTACGGAAAAAATGTTACTATAGATTATGACGCCGATGGTACTGATCTTGGAGGTGGAGAAACTACTGGTGATGTTAGCTCTACAGGAGAAATTACTTATGGGCGTTTTGAAAGTTTTGATAATGATGATTACGAATATGATTTGCCAGATGCTAATGGTTTTGCAGTTGATTTAGGATTTGTTTATGAATGGAGACCTAACCATGCTGATTATAAAACTACAAATGCTGACGGTGAAACTTATGCACATAAGCATAAAAATAAATACAAACTTAAATTAGGTGTATCTATAACAGATATTGGAAGTATAAATTATAAAGATGGTATTCAAGAAACTTTTGATATTACCAATTCAGGAATTAGTGAAGAGGATATTGAAGATGCTGAAGATATTGAAGATATTTTAAATACACTATACACGCAAACAGGTTCTGAGGTAGGGTATAAAACAAATTTACCTACAGCATTACATTTAAATGCAGATTGGAGCTTTACTAAAAATCTTTACTTAAACTTAAATACAGATCTTTCACTTGTTGCTAAGGGAAAAGAAAATGCAAGTAGAATATCAAATATAGTGTCTTTAACACCACGTTATGAAAGTAGGGTGTTTAGTTTTTATTTACCGTTAAGTGTTGTTGAAAATAATGGTTTTCAAGCTGGAGCAGGGTTAAGATTGGGACCACTTTATTTAGGATCTGGATCTATTCTGTCTGCTATTACTGGTGATGATACTAGAGGTGCAGATTTTTACGCAGGTGGTAAGTTTTCAGTTAAACAACGCAAACCAAGAGATAGAGATGAAGATGGTGTAATTGATAAATTAGATGCTTGCCCTAAAGAAGTAGGACCAGTTGAAAACAATGGTTGTCCTTGGGGAGATAAAGATGAAGATGGTATTTTAGATAATGTTGATGCGTGTCCAGAAGAGGCAGGGCCAGAAGAAAATAATGGATGCCCTTGGGGAGATAAAGATGGAGATTTAGTTTTAGATAATGTTGATGAATGCCCAGAGCAGTTTGGTCCAGAGGAAAATAAAGGTTGTCCTTGGCCAGATACAGATGGTGATTCTGTTTTAGATAAAGATGATGAATGTATAGATGTAGCTGGTACAATTGCAAACAAAGGATGCCCAGAAGTAACTGAGGTTGTTGAAGCCCCAGTAGTAACCGAAGAGGTTCAAAAAACATTAAATGATTATGCAAAAACAATATTATTTAATTCTGGTAAATCATCAATAAAAGTCGAATCAGATAAGGTTCTTATGGAAATTGTTAAGATTTTGAATGAATATCCATCAGCTAAGTTTTCAATTGAAGGGCATACTGATAGTGTTGGAAGTAGTATTTTAAACCAAAAGTTATCTGAAGAACGCGCTAGTTCTGTAATGACATTTTTAATACAAAATGGAATAGCTTCTAACCGATTAGGTTCTGTTGGTTATGGTGAAACGAAGCCTGTAGCTAGTAATGGAACTAAATCTGGTAGAGCTCAAAACAGACGTGTTGAAATTAATTTAGAGAAATAAATAGAAAAGTTTACTTATAAGTTAAAAGTCTCAATGTTTATTCAAATATTGAGGCTTTTTTATATAGCTTAAATTCTTATTTTGAAGTGTTCTTTTACCTGTTCTTCTCTAAAAAAAACAAAACCCCAGAAAAACGTATCAATTGTTACGTTAACTTTGGGGTGCTTTTTAATGATTTCCCATGCTTCTGTCATGCCTTTAGACCAATAAATATCATCAAAAATAAAAACAGAATGGTTGGTTGCTGTTTTTAATAAGGTTTCAAAATAGTTTAATGTAGTTTCTTTTTGGTGGTTACCATCAAAAAAAATAAGGTCGTATTTATTAGAAATTAATTTTTCAATTTCATCATTAAAATCACCGTTAATATGTGAAACATTCTGAATATTAGAATTTTTTAGAAGTTTTTGAGAAAAAGCAGAAGTATTTGGGCACCCCTCAATAGTTGTGATTTTAGCTATCGGGTTTCCTAAGCTTAAAGCATGTGTTGCTAAACCCAAAGAAGTTCCTAGTTCTAAAATATTTTGAGGTTTAAAATATTGAGTTAATCTAAAAAGTAGTTTTGCTCTTTTTAATGTTGTACCTGCATTTTTAGATACCTCAGAAACCAAGCGCCATTCGTTTTTCATGACCTGAGAGCCTGCACCTAAATCAATAACTTTAATTTTGCTCTTGTTTCTTAAAAGCGATTTTCTAAAATCAAAAATGGAATTATATGCTTCATAATACTTTTTATCATAAAAGCATTTAGTAACTAAATTAAACACGAAAGGAGAATGTACACCATGCTGATTGGTGCTTTTTAAAAGAAACGTAATGTATCGTTTTATTTGGTGAAACATTATTTTAATTCAGAATTTTTTGCAAAAGCCTAACTCTCAAGTTTAGAAGAGAGCTCAAACCAACGTTCTTCTTTGGCTTCAATAGTATCAATAATACCTTGAAGCTCATCTGAAAGTTTATTAATTTCGTCTTGAGATAAGTCTGGATTATTAAACTTGCTTTCTAATGCTTTCTTATCAAACGCTAAAGTATTCAGCTTGCTCTCAATATTTCGTAATTCTTTTTCTTCATTAAATGATAATTTTGATGCCTTGTTCTGTTTCCAAGATGTTTTGTCTTTTTTATCGTCAGTTGTTGTATTTGAAATTACAGTTAGGCTATCCTCATAAACTCTATAATCTGTATAATTTCCGGGAAAATCTTCAATAATCCCATCACCTCTGAAAACAAAAAGATGATCGATGACTTTATCCATAAAATAACGATCGTGAGAAACAACAATAATACAGCCTGGGAAGTCTAGGAGAAAACTTTCCAATACATTAAGTGTAACAATATCTAAATCGTTTGTAGGCTCATCTAAAATCAGAAAATTAGGATTTTGAATTAAAACCGTACACAAATAAAGGCGTTTGCGTTCACCGCCACTCAGTTTTTCAACAAAATCATACTGCTTTTTTCTACTGAATAAAAAACGCTCTAAAAGTTGCTGCGCACTAATTTGACGTCCCTTTTTTAAAGGAATGTAATCGCCAAATTCTTTAATAACATCAATAACTTTTTGTTCGGGTTTTATGGTAATTCCGTTTTGGGTATAGTATCCAAACTTAACAGTATCACCTTTTACTACTTTGCCAGAATCGGGTTGGGTAGTTTGGGTTAAAATGTTTAAGAAAGTAGTTTTGCCTGTGCCATTTTTTCCAATAATGCCAACACGTTCACCTTTTTTGAATGTGTAATCGAAAGCATTTAAAATGGATTTATCTTTAAATGCTTTTGAAACTTTGTGAAACTCAAGGATTTTACTTCCTAATCGTTCCATATTTAATTCTAACTGAATTTCATGTTCTTTCCTTCGCTGATGCGCTTTATGTTTGATATCGAAAAAATCATCAATTCTAGATTTAGATTTTGTAGTTCTGGCTTTTGGTTGTCTTCGCATCCATTCCAACTCTTTCTTAAAAAGCTGTTTCGTTTTTCCAGCTTCTATAGCTTCTCGCTCTAATCTTTCATTTCGCTTTTCAAGGTAATACGAGTAGTTGCCTTTGTAACTATAAAGCTGTCCATTATCTAACTCAATAATTTCATTGCACACACGTTCTAAAAAATAACGGTCATGCGTAACCATAAACAGTGTTATATTCTCCTTAGCAAAAAAGGCTTCTAGCCATTCAATCATCTCTAAATCCAGATGGTTTGTTGGCTCATCCAGAATGAGCAAGTCAGGTTTGTTGATTAAAGCATTTGCTAAGGCTAAACGCTTTTTTTGTCCTCCAGATAAGGTGCTTACTTTCTGCCCTAAATTATCAAGCTTAAGTTTAAAAAGGATTTGTTTGTAAAGCGTTTCAAAATCCCATGCTTCATGGCGATCCATAGCATCAAAAGCAAGCTGATAAACTTCTGTGTCTTCGGGGTTTAAAAGTGCCTTTTCATAATTTGAAATAATTTTTAAAATAGGGTTTTCACTAGCAAAAATTGTTTCTTCTATGGTTAGGGAATTATCAAATTTTGGGTCTTGAGACAGGAAAGAAATCTTGATGTCTTTTCTATAAATAACGTTTCCAGAATCTGCTGCATCATCACCAGATAATATGTTTAAGATAGATGTTTTTCCAGTTCCATTTTTCGCTACAAAAGCTATTTTTTGGTCTTTATGTACACTAAATGAAATATTCTCAAAAAGAGTTAGTTCTCCGTAAGATTTGGAAATATTTTCAACGGTCAAGTAATTCAAAAGGCAGTGTTTTTTGCAAATAACGGACAAAAAACCAAAAAACCCGTCATAAGTTTTATTCTTCAACACGAAAAGTTATATTTGTGTTAAATCAATTTGCCTCAATATGAAGAGTCGATTTCTTGTTATTTTATTGATTATTAGCTTAGTACTAAGCTCTTGTATTACTAATAAAGACCTTGTTTATTTACAAGATAAAGGTGATAGTGCAGATGCGTCTTTAATAGTTAATGAGTTGCCAAAGCCCTATAAAGTTCAGGTAAGCGATATTTTAAGTATTAACGTAAAAGCTCTAGATCCCGAGCTTGTTGATATTTTTAATCCCGTTGGAAGTGCTAATGGGGGTTTGGGAAACGGCGGCTTATATTTTAGTGGTTTTACGGTAGATTTACACGGTAATATTGAGTTTCCTATTTTAGGTAAAATCAATGTACTAGGCTATACTATTGATGAAATAAAAACTAAAGTAGAAAATGCTTTACTAGAGAAATATTTTAAAGAAACAGCTGAGATATTTGTAACGGTTAAATTATCTGGATTGAGATATACTGTTACTGGAGAGGGTGGGGCTGGTGTGTACACCTTATTTCAAGACCGTGTAAATATTATTGAAGCATTGGCAAATGCTGGTGGTCTTCCTGCAACTGCTGATCGAAAAGATATTTTAGTAATCAGACAATATCCTGAAGGCCAAAAAATTCATCATATTGATTTAACAGATATTAAAGCAATGAAATCGCCGTTTTATTTTATACAGCCTAATGACATGATTTTGGTTAAACCTTTAAAACGTAAAGCTATTGGTACAGGAGAAACAGCTTTTCAAAACTTGACTACAATAGCTTCGATTTTATCTGTCTTAGTCTCTACTTACTTTTTAACAAAGAATCTTTAAAAAGCTATGGAAGAAGAATTTGATGTTGCAGACTCACAAATACAAAAGCCATCTTTTGACATAAAGGCATTTTTGATTCGCGTTCTAAGCTACTGGAAGTTATTTGTTTTATTTATTGGAGTTGGAATATTTATAGTCTATCAACAAAATATTCGTACGCAACAATCTTACAGATTAGGAACTCAAATCTCAATTGAAGAAGAGTCTAACCCTTTATTCACATCAAATACTAGCTTAACATTTAACTGGGGAGGTGTTTCTGGCAAAGTACAAACCATGATTAACGCTCTAAGATCAAGAAGTATTCATGAGAAAGTGGTTGAAAATTTACAGTATTACATCACATATTTAAAACAATCTAGGTTCAGAAAAGATGATGTTTATACAGACGCTCCTTTTAGGATTAATCTGTCTCCAGACACCTATCAACTGTTAAATGTGCCTATTCGGGTAACTTTTTTAGAAAATAATAAATACGAATTATACTTTAATTTTGAATCGACTCCTGTAAGAGCTCAAAACTTTTCAGATTATAAGAAAACTAATTTGGATATTACAGTTGGTGAGTTTAAGCAAGTTTTTAGCTTAGGAGATGTAGTTAATCTGCCCTATTTTAATGGAACGATTTATTTAGCTGAAGGAAGAACTGTAAAGCCTAATGAGGAATTTTATGTTCAGTTTAGTGATTTTGATGCTGTTGTATCAAAGTACAGAAGTAAATTAGCTATAAATAATCCTAGAAATTCAGCTATTTTAAATTTAAGTATGGTTGATGTGAACAAGCCTAAAATTGTTGACTATTTAAACGAAACAGTTAGGGTGTTAAGCGAAGACCAACTTAATAGAAAGAACCAATTTGTTACTAATACTATAGCCTTCATTGATGATCAATTAAGTAGGGTGAAAAATCAACTCACTTTAAGTGCTGATTCTTTAAATGATTACCGACAAAAAAATAGGATTTATAATTTGGATGATAAAAGTGCTGTTATTAATGGTAAGCTATCAGACTTAGAAATTAATAAAGATGACATTAATAGAAAGCTAGCATATTATTCAAGTTTAAAAAATTACCTAATAACAAGTAATAATTTTACAGATTTACCAGCGCCTGCTATATCTGGTATTGATGAAGGTAATATTTTAGCTAATGTATCTAGGATTAATGCTTTGTCAGTGCAAAAATCTAAATACGGATCTACGGTTAGAAAAGATGCTACAATTTTTGCAGATTTAAACAGACAAATTGAAGGGTTAAAAGAAGTATTATTGGAGAATATTAGTTCGGTTACTAATGAGCTAAAGCGGGAGAGGCAAATAATAAATAATAAAATTGCTGTAGAGGACGCTAAAATAAGAAAGCTACCAGCTGCACAACAAAAAATGTTTGACATACAACGCCAGTATGCTTTAAGTGAGAAAACCTACAATGTTTTTTTAGCGAAGCGCGGTGAGGCCGATATTATAAAATCAGCAAGCGTTTCAGATATTCTTGTTATTGATCCTGCAAAAGATACTGGAGCAACACCTATAGATCTAAAGTTAAGTTCTCGATACTTATTCGCAATTATTGGAGGGTTAATACCACCACTACTTCTTGCTTTTTTATTAACATTTTTTGATAATAAAATACACAATCCGCAAGTCCTTGAAAATTTATCTAGCATACCAATGCTAGGTGTAGTTGGTAAAAATAATTTAGAAAATAATTTAGTGGTTCATTTAAAACCAAAATCAACAATTGCTGAAGCTTTCAGGTCTATACGTTCAAGTTTACAGTATTTCTACAAAAAACACAATTTGGACGGCACTAAAACAGTAATGGTAACATCATCTGTAAGTGGCGAAGGAAAAACATTCTGTTCCATAAATATCGCAACAGTTTTTGCAATGAGTGGAAAGAAAACCATTTTGGTAGGGTTAGACTTAAGAAAACCAAAGATCTTTGGTGACTTTGATATTCAAAATGATATTGGGGTTGTAAATTATTTAATTGGGCAAAAGGATTTAAACGGAGTTTTACAAAAAACAAAAGTGCCTAATTTGGATGTTATTACTTCGGGACCTATACCTCCAAATCCTGCTGAATTATTAATTGGAGAACGAATGGATGATTTAATTGAAAGCCTTAAAAAATCTTACGATTATATAGTTCTGGATACACCACCAATAGGACTTGTAGCTGACGCTTTGGAGTTAACAGAATATGCTGATGCCACTATTTATGTTGTAAGGCAGGATTATACAAAAAAGGGAATGATTAATCTTATCAATGCTAAATACAATAAAAGTGAAATTGAAAATCTAAGTTTTATTTATAACGGATATAACCAAAAAGGCAAATATGGATATGGATATGGGTATGGCTACGGTTATGGCTACGGTTATGGAAGTTATGGAAATGGATATAATGACGATGACTCTGCTAAAAATAAATTATCAACTAAGATTAAATCTTTTTTCAAAATTTAAACTAAGAAATATTGGCTAATAAAAACGACAATTGGCTTTATACCATCTCTCCAAAGCAAAAGTTGATAGATTTAAACCTTAAAGAGGTATGGTATTATAAAGATTTACTCTTATTGTTTGTAAAACGTAATGTTATTACTGTTTATAAACAAACCATACTTGGACCATTATGGTATTTTATACAGCCATTATTTACCTCGGTTATATTTACTTTAATATTTAATAACATGGCCAACATACCAACAGGCGAAGGCGTTCCGTCTTTTTTGTTTAACCTAGCAGGTATTACGTGTTGGAATTATTTTAAAGAATGTTTAACGGGTACTAGTAATACGTTTTCGCAAAATCAAGGGTTATTTGGAAAAGTATACTTTCCAAGAGTTATTGTACCATTGTCGGTAGTTTTAACAAATCTGGTAAAATACGGGATACAAATATTAGTGTTTATTGGGTTTTATATTTACTATGTTTTTTTTACTGATAAAGCGGGAGGAGCAAGTCCTAAATCAGCCATAGTTTTTATACCAATGCTAATATTTTTTATGGGGATTTTAGGATTAGGTTTAGGGATGATTATATCTTCTATGACAACCAAGTATAGAGATTTAAAGTTTTTAATAAGCTTTGGAGTGCAATTGCTTATGTATGGCTCTGCTGTTATGTATCCATTGTCATTCTTTAAAAAAAAATTGCCAAATATTTCCTGGGTTGTAGAATACAACCCTATGACAACAATTATTGAAGCCTTTAGATATATGACTTTAGGTGTAGGCGATTATTCATTACCTAAAATGTTATATACTGCACTATTTAGCCTTGTAGTTTTTCTTTTGGGGTTAATAATTTTTAATAAAACGGAAAAGAGTTTCATAGATACCATCTAAATGGAAAAGGATATTATTTTAAAAGTTGAAAATCTTTCAAAGCAATACCGATTAGGTTTAGTTGGTACTGGTACACTTGGTCATGATTTAAATAGATGGTGGAGTAAGATAAGAGGAAAAGAAGATCCGTATCTAAAAATTGGTGAAAGTAATGATAGAAGTACTAAAGGAGATTCAGAGTATGTTTGGGCTTTAAAGAATATAAATTTTGGGGTTGAGCGCGGAGAAGTAATAGGTATTATTGGTAAAAATGGTGCAGGTAAGTCTACCTTACTTAAAATACTTTCTAAAGTAACAGGGCCTACTACTGGTGAGATAAAAACTAAAGGTAGAATAGCATCATTATTAGAAGTTGGAACAGGTTTTCATCCAGAAATGACAGGAAAAGAAAATGTGTTTTTAAATGGCGCTATTCTAGGGATGACTAAAAAGGAAATTCAATCAAAATTAAAGGAAATTGTTGAGTTTTCAGGTTGTGAACGCTATATAGATACACCCGTAAAGCGTTATTCATCAGGTATGACAGTGCGTTTAGCATTTGCAGTTGCAGCACATTTAGACCCAGATATTTTGGTGATTGATGAAGTACTTGCAGTAGGAGATGCAGAATTTCAAAAGAAAGCCATAGGTAAAATGCAAGACATCAGTAATAGTGATGGCAGAACTGTGTTATTTGTAAGCCATAATATGGCGGCAGTAAAAAGTTTATGCACGCGCGCTATAGTTTTACAGCATGGAACTACTGTTTTTGAGGGTAATACTAATGATGCCGTAGATTTTTATTTAAAAAGTGATGTAGCTAATGATATTGCACATTACGTAAACGATAATCCAAATGAAGGCGCTGATATTTTGGAAGTTTCAATGCGAGACAAGGACAATAATATCTCAGGTTTGTTTGGTTTTGAAGATCAAATAACTTTGCAAGTGAAACTAAGAGTTACAAAAGATATCATTGAATATGGATCTGTAGGTTTTAGAATTAAAGATCAAAATGAGCGTACTGTATTTTCTTCAGAAGAAGATTTAAATAATTTCATAGAAAAAGAGGGGGTTTATTTTTCAAATATTAAATTTCCTAAATCAGTATTATTACCTAGCGAATATCGCGTTATAGTAGGATATCATGTGCCGAATAAACAAAAAATAAGAAGCTTATTTGATGTTGTGAATTTCAGAATTGAAGAAACAGGTAGCATGTTTCATAAATACAAAGGTGTAGATTTTGGTTGCGTTGTACTAGATTGTAAATGGAATATTAAATCTGATTAAAAAACTAAACATATTGTCTCTACAGGCAAATTTTCTATGTGGAAAAAAATAAAAGCAATATTTCAAAAGCTAAAAGCGCTACTACGTTTAAAACTTAATGAAGTAAATTTTATTAATAAGACAGAAAAGCCAGTTCTCATAAACCTTAATGCTAATGATATTTGTAATTCCAAATGCACCATGTGTAATATTTGGAAGAATAAGCAAGACAAAGAAATATCGTATGACGATTTAAAAATCATTTTTTCTGATCCATTTTATTCTGAAATAACTGGAGTTGGTATTACTGGAGGTGAGCCAACTTTAAGAAATGATTTAGTTGATTTATATAAAGCGTGTATAGATTTCCTTCCTAAATTAAAATACTTAAGTATAATTACCAATTGTATTAAAGTTGATGAGGTAAAGCAACAATTACATGCAGTAAACAAATTATGTAAAGAACATAATATTAATTTTAGTGTTATGGTGTCTTTAGATGGTTATGCTGAGATGCATGATAAAATTAGAGGTAGAGAAGGAAATTTTAAAACAGCTATAGAAGTTATAAATTATGTAAAGCATGATTTAAAAATTCCAATTTCTTTTGGAGCAACAATTTCAAAAGAGAATGTTTGGGAAATTGATGAGCTGTTAGATTTTGCAAAAGCAAATAATATTTATGGGCGTTTTAGAGTGGCAGAGTTTATTAAGCGCTTATATAATGAAGACAGAGAGGAGGTTATCCGAAATTTTACAGCAGATGAAAGTTATCATTTAGCCTTGTTTTTTGAGAAACTTAAAATAACTTACGAAACAAATAAGACTTATAAGCGAACCTATTCTAGTATTCAAAATATTTTATTGGGAGGTAAGAGAATTACAGGGTGCCCATACCATAAAAAAGGAATAAATATTAATGCCAAAGGAGAGTTGGCTTATTGCGCACCAAAATCTAAAACTATTGGTAATGGTATAGAAATAGCATCCTCTGTAATTTATAAGTCTAATCTTGAAGAAAAAAAGAGAATAATATTAAACGAGTGCGATGATTGTATTCATGATTATCATTCTGAAATTACTTATACAGAACAGGTTGAAGTTTATAAAGATAAATTTCAAAAGAAGTTTTTAAAGTTACATAATGAGAATAAGGTTTTAAAACTATCTAGTTTTTTAAGAACACCAAAACTACCAAAAAACAAATATAGTATACTAATTGTTGGTTGGTATGGAACAGAGACAGTTGGAGATAAAGCTATTTTAGGAAGTATTGTTGAAGCTTATAAGCAGAAATACGGTGATAGTTTAAATGTAATTATTGGTAGTTTATACCCTTTTATAACCCATCAAACTATAAAAGAACTTCAAATTGAAGCTACTGTTGTTAATACGAGTAATTTGGAGTTTATAAGATATTCCAAAACATGTGATGAGGTTATTATGGGCGGAGGTCCTTTAATGGATTTGAATGAGTTGTATGTCCCTTTGTTATCATTTACCATTGCAAAAAAATATAATAGAAAAAGAACGGTTTATGGTTGTGGATTGGGGCCAATAAATCATGATAAATATAAATCAGCCATTCATAAAATATTAAAGCTTTCTAACGAGATTAAGTTAAGAGATAAGAAGAGTCAAGCTTACGCTTCTAAGCATTTTAATGTGCCTAATACTGAAATGATAGGAGACCCCGCAAAATCTTATTTAAAGCGTTTCTCAAAATCAACACCGCTTAAACAAGAAAAAGTATTATCCTTATATCTTCGAGATTGGGAATACCTTTATGCAAGAGGAAATATGTCTGAAACAGAATTTGTTTCAGTAAAAAAAGAATTTGAAGATGCCTTGGCAAACTTAATTAAGAAGAAAGCAGAAGCGTTTAAAGTAGATAAAATAGTGTTTAATCATATGCATAATTTTGTTTTAGGGGGTGATGATAGAGACTTTTCAAGACGGTTTATAAAAACATATTTTTCAGAAGATTCTAGAGTAGGCTATCAGAAAAAATTATCAACTGTTGATTCGATTGTAGAAAGTATGCAGCAATCTGAATTAAACATTTGTATGCGATTTCATTCTGTACTATTTGCTGAAACATTAAAGACTAATTTCTTAGCTCTTGATTATACATTGGGAGGCAAAATAGCTGCTTACATTTCTGAAAATAGTGAATCAAAAAATCTACTTACTATTAACCAATTAATTAAAGATTACAGTGAAGGTATTGTTGGTTAATACAAGCGATGTGGGAGGTGCTGGTAAAGCATGTGCAAGATTACATCTTGGTTTGCTAAATATGGAAGTAGATTCTAAATTGCTGTTGGCTAAGAAAATGTCAGATTTCAAAGCGTCTTATGTGCTTCATCAAAAAACCAATAATTCTTTATTCTTTAAAATAGAAAACAAGGTTCTTAGTGTTTTAAGAAGGATTAAACTTTTAAAACCTTCAAAAAAAACTCAAGAAGAACTATTCATAAAAAATAGAATTAAAGGTTTAGAGAAGTTTTCTTTTCCCAATTCAAATTATGATATAACAGAGTCTGAACTCTACAAACAAGCAGATGTAATAAATTTACATTGGGTTTCAGAATTTATAGATTACCAATCGTTTTTTAAAAAAAACACGAAACCAGTAGTTTGGACGCTACACGATATGAATCCTTTTTCAGGAGGAGAGCATTATGAAGAAAAATATTTAGGTATAGATAAAAAAGGGTTTCCAATTAAAAGAGTTTTTCTAGACGAAGAAATATCAACATTTAAAAGTGTTTTAAACTTAAAAATGGAAGCATTATCAAACGTAGATAATCTACATTTTGTAACACTATGTAATTGGATGACTAATCAATTGAAACAAAATGATTTTTTTGAAAGATTTCCAATTCATAAAATACCAAATGGAATTGACTCTAATGTTTTTAGAATTAGAGATAAATCAAGTTCTAGAGAGCTTTTAAATATTCCACAAGAAAAAAAAGTAATACTGTTTGTTGCAGATTTAATCGATGCAAACAGAAAAGGGTTAAAATTTTTAGTCCGCGCTATTGAAAGAATAGAACAAACCAATATTCAATTATTTGTAATAGGAAATAAAAATGAAGATTTAAACCGTTTTAAGAACATTATCCAATATGGGAAGGTGTATGATGAAGAATTGTTAAGTTCTGTATATTCTGCTGCTGATGCTTTTGTTATACCATCATTAATGGACAATTTACCAAATACAGTTTTAGAATCTTTACTTTGTGGCACACCTGTAATTGGTTTCCCTGTGGGAGGTATTCCTGAGATTATAAATCATAATAAGAATGGTTTGTTAGCAAAAGAGGTTAGTGTAGATGCTTTAGTAGAATCGATATCAGACTTTCTAAAAAATGGAGTAACTTATTCCATTGAAGATATAAGAAAAGATGCTGTGAATCAGTATGATGAAAAAGTTCAAGCTAAAAATTATATTAAACTATTTGAAAGTTTAGTTAAGTAAAATAATGATGTTAATATCTATTATCACAATAAATTATAATGACAAATTAGGGTTAGAGCGCACTGTAAAAAGTGTGCAAAATCAAACTTACTCTAATTTTGAGCATATTATAATTGATGGTAACTCAACAGATGGTAGTAAAGATATAATCGAATTAAATAAAGAAAGTTTTAGTTACTGGGTTAGCGAACCCGATCATGGAATTTATAATGCCATGAACAAAGGAATTAAATCTGCTAAAGGTGAATATTTGTTTTTTTTAAATAGTGGAGACCATTTTAATAATGCTGATGCTTTAAATAAAGTAAATAAGCATTTAAAAGATATTGATATTGTTTATTTTGATATTAATGTTGTTGGAGAAAATGAATCCTATATAAAAAAGTGTCCAAAGCAATTAACTTTTAAATACTTACATGAAGATTTGCCAGCGCATCAAGCTACTTTTATTAAGAAAAGCTTATTTGATGATTTAGGCTACTATGATGAAAATTTAAAAATTGTATCAGATTGGAAATTTTTAATATTAGCTATATGTAAGCACCATGCAAGCTATAAGTATGTTGAAGATACTTTTTCAACATATTATAGAGATGGTTTAAGTTCATTACAAGAAAACCAAAACCAAGTAAAAGCAGAGCGAGAGGGTGTTTTAAATAAAGAGTTTAAAGCTTTTATGAATGATTTAAAAGAACAGTATAAATTAGAAAGAACACTTAGAACATTAAAAAAGTCAAGAACAATTAAACTTATGATTAAATTAGGGTTAATTCATAAATTTTAGCATAACTGTCATTTTGAATTTATAGAACATGAAGTTTGAAGTATCTGTAATTATACCAGTTTTCAACACAGAACGCTATGTTGAAAAAGCAATAAGCTCTGTATTGGAACAACCAGAAGTGGTTGAGGTTGTTATTGTAAACGATGGTAGTACTGATAATTCGTTTCAAATAATAACAAAATTACAAGCTAAAGATTCTAGAATTAAAGTATACCATCACCCAAACAATGTAAATAAAGGACGTTCTGCTAGTAGAAACTTAGGTATTAAAAAGGCTTCAAGTAAATATGTTGCGTTTTTAGACTCAGATGATTTCTATTTAAAAAATAGATTTGAAAACGATAAAAAAGTATTTTCTGAAGATAGTAGTATTGATGGGGTTTATAATGCAATAGGTGCTCATTTCTATAGAGCATCTAAAGAATTTGAAAGAGTTGCATTAAAGTTAACAACCATCAGCGAAAAGTTAAAGCCCGAAGAGTTGTTTGAAGAGTTATTATATTATAAAAAAGGGCATTTTTCTATAGATGGTTTAACCTTGAAAAAATCAATATTTGATAAGGTTGAATTCTTTAATGAGACCTTATTAGTTGATGAAGACACACATATGTTTTTAAAAATGGCTTTAAAAACTAAATTGATTGGTGGGTTACTAGATAAACCAGTTGCCATGAGAGGTGTACATGAAGCCAATGTGTTTAATAACGCAAACTTATATAATAAAGCTAAAGTATATGAGTTACTTGTTTTTTGGAGTTGTAAAAATAATATTTCATTAAAAAGAATAGATGCACTTCTTGGTAAGTATTGGATGTTTAAGCTTCAAGAAGGTAAAGGTGTAGTTAAGTATTTTGGTTGTTGGTTTTATATTTTTTTTAGCAATAAGAAGATACTTTTTTCATCACTGAGTACTAAGTATTTTCCAATGATTTTACTTAGTAAAAGAGTTTTTTCATTTTTTTACAAAAAAATCAAGAAAAATTAACAAGCTTATTTCATTTGAATGTTAAATGCATTTTTAGGTTAATTAGTCAAACAATTGTGGTGATTTAAAAAGAACAGAAAAGTTAAGATGAAAATTGAAGATATAAAAAAGCCAATAATATTTTGCCATTATGGTAACTCACCGTATTTGTATTATACGCTTAAGCAAGTAAAATTAACAAATCCTCAGAATAGAATTATTTTACTTGGTGATGAAAAAAATGAGATTGTAGCAAAAAAAGCTAAAGTAGAGCATCACTGTTTTCAAAATTACGACGAAAGTGATGAGATAAAAGTTTTCGATCAAGTGTACAAACATGTAGCAGGGGTAAAGCATAAGAAAGAGTTTTGGACAAATTTTGTGTTCAAGAGATGGTTTTATGTCCATAACTTTATAAAAAAAAATAATATAAATGCTTTTTGGCATTTTGATTCTGATAATATGATTTTATCAGATTTAAATAATCAAGAACATAAATTTAAAGACTTTGACTGTACAGAACAGTGCAATGGTATATGCATGAATGGTTATATTTCATCTTTTCAAGTTGTTAACGGGTATGTAAATAAGATTAATGCATTATTTAAAGATGAGGCATATTTAAACGAACAAAAAAAGGATTTTATTAAAAATGCCGACTTCGCTTTTACAGAGATGCGGGCTTATAAAGCCTATAGAGAGCAAGAAAATATAAATAGTATAAGGCTAAATAAAATAATAGGTAATGAATCGTTTGACGATTGTATTTGTATGGAGCATGGTTATGAAACGTATGATTCTGTTTTAAATAATCAATATTTAAAGAAAATATATTTTGATGCAAACGGAAATTTTTATTGTTACCATATCGAATCTTCAACCTATATAAAAATGAATAGCCTTAATTTAAGTTGGGTTCCAACAAGCTTATTTAAGTTGGTACATAAAACATATAAAAAGCATTATAGAACCCAGAAATATGGGGGTAATGAGGGTTTTATTTTATTGGATGTATTTCAACGGAATTCTATTAAATCTAGAGTATTTAGATTTTTTCCAGCATCTGTAAAAAGAAGAGTAAAATTATTTTTGAAAATGAAAAAGTTTAAATCGCTTCAATAAATTAATACACGTTTATAGTTAGGCTTAGACAGAAACTTTTCCCATTTTTGTATAAACAATAATAGATTATGAGTTTTTCACCAATAGTTCTTTTTGCTTTTAACAGGCCAAAACATACGCAAAGAACTTTGGATGCCCTTTCCTCAAATCCCGAAGCTTCAAAAAGTGAGTTGTATATTTTTTGCGATGGTCCTAAAAACCATATTAATGAGCAAGAGTTAAAAAATATCAATAAAGTTCATGAAATAGCAAAAGCAGAAGATAGATTTCAAAGTGTAAAAGTTATTGTTAGTGATAAAAATAAGGGTTTAGCGCAATCAATTATCAATGGTGTTACCGAGGTAGTTAAAAAACATGGTCGCGTTATTGTTTTAGAAGATGATATTGAAACCTCTTCGGGTTTTTTAAACTACATGAATAATGCTTTGAATCTTTACCAAGAGAATGATGAGGTTATGCATATTTCAGGTTATATGTTTCCGCATAGATCAACTTTACAAAGCACTTTTTTTTATAATGTTCCATTGTGTTGGGGTTGGGCAACATGGGAGAAATCTTGGAAGCATTTTAATGAAGATGCACTTTTTCTTTGGAATGAATTAAAACAAAAAAAGTTGCTCAATAATCTAGATAAATTTGGTGGAGATTATTTAAGCAGTCAGTTAGCAGATAATATTTCAGGTAAGTTAAATACGTGGTTTGTAAAGTGGCATGCTTCCGTATTGCTTAAAAATGGCTATATTTTATTTCCGAATAAATCATTAGTTCAAAATTTCGGATTTGATAATACTGGAGAGCATAATGGTGTTCATACAGAGTTTCATCATTCAGAATTAGCAAAAGATATTGAAGTGAAATTAATTGATGTTATTGAAGATGAAAACGCCAGTTTAATTATTAAAAACTTTTACAAATCGCTTAAAGAAAAGCCAACTAAAAAGCATGTGAAAAGAAGTATTAAAAATAAATTAAGAAACCTGTTTTTTTTAATTTTTCCAGATTTAAAAAAAGTACTTAGGTACAATCAAAACATTGTTCAAATCAAAACATACTTGGGTAAGAAAACTAAAGTTTATCCATCTTCAAGGTTGTCTAATAGCATAATAGGGAATTATACTTACATTTCTGAAAACTCCGTGATTAATAATGCAGTTATTGGTAAATTTTGTTCAATCGGAGCTAATTTCATGGCAGGTAGAGGTGTTCATCCTACCACAGGTATATCTACGCATCCTATGTTTTATTCTACAGCAAAGCAAAACGGAATGACTTTAAGTTCTGATAATAAAATTGAAGAATTTAAACCCATCACGATTGGTAATGATGTTTTTATAGGAATGAACGTTACGGTTCTGGATGGTGTTACTATAGCTGATGGTGCAATAATTGGTGCAGGTGCTGTTGTGTCTAAAGATATACCACCGTATGCTATTGCTGTAGGTAATCCAATAGAGATTATAAAATATAGATTTGAAGATGTAACCATTGAAAAGCTATTGGATATTAAATGGTGGAATTATAATAGTGATGATCTACACCTCGTTGAAAAATATTTTTTTCAGGTTGAAGATTTTTTGCAAACTATAAAGAAAGCTAAATAAACTGATTTATAGAATCTCTTTGTAACTCAATGAAACCAAAATTCTCCATAATAACTGTTAACTACAATAATCTTGACGGACTAAAAAAAACTGTTGATAATATAAAGAAGCAGACGTTTCAAGGTTTTGAATATATAGTTATTGATGGACACTCTACAGATGGAAGTGCCAATTATATAAAGGAGAATAAAGGTTTATTTGATTTTTGGGTAAGTGAGCCTGATGAAGGCGTATACCATGCCATGAATAAAGGAATAAAGCATGCATCAGGAGACTATCTATTATTTTTAAATAGCGGAGACCATTTTTACAATAGTAAAGTTTTAGAAAACAATAAAGAGCACATTAAAGATTCTGATTTGGTGTATTTTAATTTGCAAGTTGTTGAGGGAAATAAAACCTTTACAAAAACATATCCAGATACGTTATCGTTTTCCTATTTTGTTGAAGATACTTTGCCTCATCCAGCCACTTTTATAAAAAAAGAGGCTTTTTTAAAAACAAACTTGTATAAAGAAGATTTTAAAATAGTATCAGACTGGAAATTCTTTATAGATGCTATCTGTAAGTATAATTTAAGTTACAAGCATATTGCAAAACCACTTTCAACGTTTTATATTGGAGGACTAAGTTCTAATCCTAAAAATCAAATTATTAAGTTTAATGAAAAAGAAGCCGTACTCCACGGAGATTATTTAACTTACATGCATGATGTAGATGCTATTATTACAAATAGAAAAATATTAGATAATTTACGGTCATCTAAAACAATAAGTCTTTTAATAAAACTAGGGGTTTTAAATAAATTTTAAAATGAGCAAATTGGTTTCCATAATCGTTCCTTGTTACAATCACGCTCATTTTTTAGACGAAGCATTACAATCGGTTTTAAATCAAACCTATTCTAATTGGGAATGTATTGTTATAAATGATGGAAGTACAGATAATACCAAAACTATAGCTGAAAAATGGGTGGAAAAAGATAAGCGTTTTAGCTATTTAGAAAAATCAAATGGAGGTTTAAGTAGTGCTAGAAATACAGGAATAAAATCAAGTAAAGGCGATTATATTTTACCATTAGATGCAGATGATATCATTCACGAATCATATTTGTCAACAACAGTTCCAGAGTTAATTAATAACGAATCATTGGCTATTGTATCATGTTATAGTAAGTTTTTCTTCAAAGATAAATCGAATATTATACATGAATTAAAACCTATAGGCACGACCTATCATGCGTTACTTTTTGAAAACTGTTTAATAGCAACCTCGCTTTACAGAAAACAATGTTGGGAAGATGTTGGTGGTTATGATGAAACCATGAAAAGGGGGTTTGAAGATTGGGAGTTTTGGTTGGCTATTACAAAACAAGGATGGACGTTTAAAATAGTAGAAGAATTTCTGTTTTTCTATAGAAAGCAAAAACAATCCATGTTGATTGATACTTTAGAAAATCATAGAATTTCTAATATGAAGTATATTTTCAAAAAACACGAAGATGTATATATAAAGCATCATGATAAGACGGTGGATTATCTGTTATATCTTTTAAAAATTAATGAAGATAACGCTTCAAACTTAAAACAATCAACATCATATAAAATTGCTAAATTCTTTGAAAAACCTTTAAATCTTTTTAAAAAATAGTATCATTATTTTATGATTTCAGTTGTAATACGAAATAAAAACCAAGATAAAGCACTCACATTTTTACTTAAAAATTTGAATGAGCGTTACCTTGATGATATTGGTGAAATTATAGTTATTGATAATTTATCTACGGATAAAAGTGAAGCGGTTTCAAAAGCGTATAATGCTAGATTTATATCCATAAAAAATTTCAGTTACGGTGGTAGTGCTAATTTTGCTGCAAAACACACCAAGTTTCCTATTGTGGTTATGTTTAGTGCGCATTCGTACCCTGTAAGTCATGATTTTTTCAAATTAATAAAACAAAAATTTGATGCTAACTCTAATCTTGCTGGATTAAGATGTCTGCATAATCCGAATGATTATCAAAATTATATCAATAAGGTGTCTGCAAAAGTTGATCCAAATAAATCAGGTCTAATTTTTTCAGGTTCAGCATTTAGTAGAAGTGTTTGGGAGCAACATCCATTCCGAGAAGATGTAGCTACTTTTGAAGATAAAGAGTGGACCAAACGGATTTTAAAAGCGGGGTATGATATTGATTTTGTAGCATCTATTTTTTGCTATCAAATAGCCAGAACAAAAAAGCAAGTGTATTTTCGTTTTAAAAATGATTTAGTTGGTAATTATCAACTTTGGCATCAGGATGTTAGTTTTTTAAGTGCTTCAAAGGGTTTTTTAATGTCTGTTTTTAGATTGATTAAAAACTTTTTTGTTGACTTTTGGTACGTCATTAAACGTTATGTACATCAAATAAAATTCATCCTTAATAAACCAGAAAAATTTAATTAAAAATAATACTAGATATATGTTATTTAAAACGATTAATAAAATAACTAGGCTAAATGAAATTTAAAAAAATAAGAAAAGTATTTAGAATATTTTTTCCTAAAAAGTTTTCATCAACTGAGCTTTTTGAGCATCAATTGCATCATAATAGGGAGATTGTATCATTTATTAAAGAGCATGATAGTTATTTAGTGAAATTAAAAAATACTTTAACTATAAAAATGCGTAATGAAAATCATAGTGATTATATGGTTTTACAGCAAGTTTTTAATTTGAAACAGTACGAGATTATTACGAGTCTAATAAAATCAAACCAAAAGACTAATGATAAAAATGTAATTATTGATGCTGGTGCTAATGTGGCATATACATCTTTGTATTTTTCAAATAGTTTAAGTCGTGTTTCTGTTTATGCTGTTGAGCCATCGTTTGAAAATGCAGCAATGTGCAATGAAAATATTTCATTGAATATGTTGGATAATAAAATCCATTTTTATCACAGAGCATTAAGCCATAAATCAGGGCTTAAATTTCAGTTAAACACCAAATTTAGAGACGCCAAAGATTGGGCAATTATGACCAAACAGGATGTTAATGGTAAAGTTGAAGGTATAACTATAGGCGAGATTATTTCAGAAAACAACTTATCTTACATTACCTTAATAAAAATAGATATAGAAGGCGCTGAACGATTTATTTTTGATAACGATAGTGATTTGTCCTTCTTAAAAATAACGAAATTAATAGCCATTGAAATACATGATGAGTTTAATATAAGAGAAAAAATTTATGTGATTTTAAAAGAGTATGGTTATTACTTATTTGAAACGGGAGAGCTCACAGTTGGGGTAAATAAAAATTTATTAGCAAAGTAACTTATACATTTGAAATTATGAATGAACATCTTGTTTCCGTTATAATCCCATGTTTTAATCAAGCACGGTATTTGGACGAAGCCTTAAAATCGGTGTTTGAACAAACCTATAAAAATTGGGAATGCATAATTGTTAATGATGGAAGTGAAGATGATACAGAAACCATTGCTAATAAATGGGTAAATAAAGATAACAGGTTTAATTATATTTATAAGAAAAACGGCGGGTTAAGTAATGCGAGAAATGTTGGATTACAAAATGCAATTGGAGATTATGTCCAATTTTTAGATTCAGATGATTATATTAGTATAAATAAGCTAGAAATTCAAATTAAAGATTTAATAACTCATGATATCTCAGTTTGTGATTATTTTTCGTTTACGGACGGTACCAAGGACAAAGCGCCACATAAATATTTAACCCCTTTTTTTTCTCAACTAAATTACAAAAAAGAAATAATTTGGGATTGGGAATACAGAAAATCATTTCCCCCTCATTGTGTATTATTTAAAAGGAAATTGATTCCTGAAAATAACATGAAATTTAATGAAAATCTAAGTAATCATGAGGATTGGGAGTTTTGGGTAAAACTATTTTACAGCTCTGAAAGTCTATTTAATAACTCAGAAGTATTAGCTTTTTATAGAATTAGAAATGGATCGATGTCCACTGATTTTGTTCCCATGCTTAAAGGCTTTTTACAAGCGGCAAAAATATTACAAGATTTCTTTAAAGCTGAAAACAACGAGGAGTTACATAAGCTTTCAAAAGAAAAATATAAAGAAGTTTATCATAAAAATAGAGTGCCGTTTCTTAAAAAAATAAAAAATAAAGTCTATTCAAAACTCGCTTTTTGTTATCGATATGTCAGAAAAAATTAAACCTATAGCTATACATTTACCTCAATTTCATCCTACACCAGAAAATGATGCTTGGTGGGGTAAAGGTTTTACAGAATGGACTAATGTTACTAAAACAACACCAAGGTTCGAGGAGCATTATCAACCACATTTACCAGCAGATTTAGGGTTTTACGATTTACGATTAGAAGAAGCAAGATTAGCACAAGAAGCTTTGGCAAAAGCTTACGGAATTCATGGCTTTTGTTATTACCACTATTGGTTTAATGGTAAAAAAATGCTGTATGAACCTTTGGATAGAAAATTAAAAAATTCAAAGGAAGATTTGCCATTTATGATGTGTTGGGCTAATGAAGATTGGACAAGAGCTTGGGAAGCTTCTGAGAATAAAGTATTACTAAAACAAGATTATGGTTTTGATGATGATTTAAATCACATAAAATATCTATTAACTTATTTTAAAGATTCTCGATATATTAGGGTTAATGATAAACCAGTATTTATAGTGTATCGTCCAGAATTGTTTCCTGATATTAAAAAGACCATTCAAATATGGCGAGATGAAGCTAAAAAGTCAGGTTTGCCAGATTTGTATTTAGGGTATGCACAAAAATCACAATTGGAGTTTTTGTCTGAAGGATTCGATTTTGCTTTTGAGTTTCAACCCAATTTTGGAAGGTTACCCAAACCCTTAGGAAATCATGCTTTGAAAAGAATAAAAAGTAAAGTTTTAGCAAAAATGGGATTCGAAGTAAATGGGATATCGTCGGTTTATGATTATCAAACCTATGCTAATGTTCAAAAAAATGAAGCTTATAAAGCTCCAGTGTATCCTGGTGCGACTCCAATGTGGGACAACTCAGCAAGGAAAAACAAAGCATTTATATTGCATCAATCTTCTCCAGAAAAATATAAAGATTGGTTAAAGCACATTAAAGAAAATTACCCATGGAACGAGGTGCCAGAAAATTTTGTTTTTATAAATGCGTGGAATGAGTGGGCAGAAGGAAACCATCTTGAACCATGCCAGAAATGGGGAACAGAATATTTAGAGGTTACTAAAGAAGTTTTTCAATAATGTCTGAAATTACAGTTAGTATATTTATGCTTACATATAACCAAGAGCAGTATATTGCTCAGGCTATAGACAGTGTTTTAATGCAAAAAACTAACTTTAATTTTCAATTAGTTATTGGTGAAGATTGTAGTAAAGATTCTACTCGGAAAATCTGTGAATCTTTTGCAGAACAATATCCCGAAAAGATAAAATTACTACCAGCATTAAATGAAAATATTGGATTAATAAAAAACTATCTTAGAACAATAAAAGCTTGTACTGGTAAATATATTGCTATTTGTGATGGGGATGACTATTGGATTGATGATGAGAAATTACAAAAACAAGTTGATTTTTTAGAAGCTCATCCAGCGTGTTCTATTGTTGGAACAAACTTTAAAAGACTATACAGCGATGGCAATTTAAAGGCTGTAGAAAAAGAAAGGTTAAAACCCAGTTTCACTTTTGATGATTTAATTTTTGAAAATATAATAACATCAGTTACAGTGATGTTTAAGAATATTCAAAAGGATGACCCTGTTCCTAATTGGATAGGGAATTTTCCTTACGGCGATTGGCCTACATACCTTTGGACTATTAAAAAATCTGGAAATATTCAGTTTTTAGAAGATGTTACTGCTGTTTATAGAACAGATATTGGTATTTCAGCTAAAATTAGAAAAACCCATAGTGAAACAGCAAAAGTAAATTTAGAAATTGTAAAATATGTGGCTGCAGATCCTAATTTTTCTGATAAAATAAAAGTGATTAAAAAAAGTGTATTAGAGCATAAAAAAGGGTTAATAGCTTGTTATAACAGAGAAAAACAATATTTTAAGGCATTCCAAGTTTTAGCTGAAGCGCTATTCTCAAACTCAAAACCATTACATTTAATAAAGTATTATTTATATTCACTTAAGCAATCTATTTAACAAACTATGATTACTATTGTTTTAACAAATAGAAATAGAGATTCAAGGCTAATTAAGCGTTGTTTAAAGTCGTTGGAAAACCAATCAAATACAGATTTTCACTGCGTTATAGTAGATTATGGTTCTTCTGAAAAGCAACTCAAGGATTTGGAAATTTTTATAAAAGATTTTAAACACATTAATCTAATTTCTTGTGAAACTTCTGAACAATTGTGGTGTAAATCCAGAGCTATAAACATTGCTTTACAGTCTTGTAATACGTCTTATTTTTTTGTGGGTGATATTGATATGATATACCATCCCGATTTTATTGAAACATTAAATCAATACCAAACAAAGGCAGACGCTACATATTTTCAAGTTGGATTTTTAAGCGAAGAGGAATCAAAAAAAGAAAAGGTATTTAACGAATTTGAGATAAACTTTAAGTCTACCAGAGAAGCCACTGGAATGACACTTTATAATACAAATGTTTTAAAACATATAAATGGTTATGATGAGTTTTATCATGGTTGGGGTAGTGAAGATACCGATGTTCATATAAGGTTAAAAAATGCTAATAAACAGGTGTTTTATTATGAAAAAAGCGTGTTAATACTCCATCAGTGGCATCCTAAAATATATAGAAGTACATCGAGTTTAGAGCCTTTTCACTCCAAACTTGAAACTATAAATCAAAAGTATTTAGAGTTTACAAAAAGGAGTGGCAATACTAAAGCAAATCAGAACCAAAACTGGGGCTATTACAAGCCGGAGGATTATAAGAAATTAAAGGGTGTAGAAGTAGTGTTTAATATAACCAATGAGCTTTCAGAAGTTAAAGGGCTTTTAAGTAATTTGTTGATGTATAGTTCAAATAAAGTTGTTTCTATATCTGTAAAGAAACACCCAGAATATAAAAGTATAAAACATGTTGCTAAAAAGGTTTTAGATAAAAAAGTAAAAACGTTTTTAGATATGCAAGAGGTTAATGATTTACTTTTAGAATGTATTATTTTAAATTTCAGAAATGCCCCTTATCAGTATAATTTTGATAGTAGTAGTCAAAACATCTCATTAATTATTAAACTGTAATAGTCTCATGAAAATACTTATGGTGTCTATGAATTCTATTCATTTTCAAAGATGGACAGATCAATTAAAAGATTCTGGTCATGAGGTGTTTTGGTTTAATATTAGAGATGGCGGCTATTCTGAGAAGCTTCATTGGGTAAAGCAAATAACCGGATGGAAATTAAAGTTTCCTAAATTAAAAGGCAGAGTATTTGTAAAAAAAAGGTTGCCTTGGCTTTATAATAAGTTAAGTTTTTTATATGAAAATAATACAGCAAAAACCTTTGAAAAAGTACTTTTAGAAGTTAAACCCGATGTAGTACATAGTTTTGTGCTTTACGTGTCTTGCGCACCTATTTTGAAGGTGATGAATGTTTATGCCGATATAAAATGGATTTATTCTTCTTGGGGTAGTGATTTGTTTTATTTTCAGCAAAACCCCGAATACTTAAAAGATATAAAGCGGGTTCTACCAAGAGTTAACTATTTATTTACCGATTGTAATCGTGATGTAGAATTAGCAAAAAAATATGGTTTTAATGGTAAGGTTTTAGGCGTTTTTCCAGGAGGAGGAGGGTATTCTATCGATACTTTTGAAGCATATATTCAACCACTTGAAAATAGAAATGCCATATTAGTAAAGGGGTATCAAGGTCGCTCAGGAAGAGCTATTCCAGTTTTAAAAGCCCTTGAAGCACTTTCAGAAATAATTAATGATTTTCAAATAATCGTATTAGGAGCAGATGATGAAGTTTGTACGTTTGTCAAGCAAAGTAGTTTGATTAAAAGCAATTTAAAAATCTATAAAAAGTCTGATATGCTGCCACATATTGAAGTTATTAAACTCATGGGGCAAGCCCTGATTTATATAGGGAATAGTAATTCTGATGGTATGCCAAATACTTTGTTAGAAGCAATAATAATGGGGGCTTTTCCAATTCAATCAAATCCTGGTGGTGCGACAGAAGATATAATTAAACATAAAAAGAACGGATTATTGATTCAAGATTGTGAGAATGTAGATTCTATTTTTAAGCTTATAGAGTTAGCGATTAGCAATCAAAGTTTACAATCTAAGGTTTTCAAAACAAATCAGGAAGACGTTAAGTTTACATTAGATAGAAATATTATAAAGAAAGAAGTAATCTCAAAATATAATTCTATTAAGATTTAATACCATGCCCAAGTTATACAAAGCTTCTAATTTTAAATATACGCCCTTTGACAATTTTGTTGATGGAGATTTAGAATATTTAAATAATAACAATATAACTTTTGTAGATAAAGCAAAAGATGCAGATATTATTATTTCTCAAAATTTAAAATATTTAAAGCCTCATTTCTGGCGAGCTCTATTTGGTAAGAAGTTTCTAATTTGGACTATAGAGCCTAGATTTGATACCCATTTTACTTCAGAAGTAAAAGAACTTTTTGGATTAATAAAATGCCATGTTATGAATATTTACACCAGAGATGTTTTTGTTTCAAATGTTACTTTTTTTACAGGCATATTTGGTGAACACCTTCATACCTTACCCCAAGATTTTAAATTAAAAACAAAAAAAACAATCGCATTAATGTCTTATTATAAAGGCCTTAATTCTGAACCACTTATTAAAAATGGTGTAAATATCGATTTAATTGGTTTGAGATCTAAAATATGTATTGAAGGCTATAAGTTAGGGGTTGTAGACGTATTTGGTAAAGGCTGGCCAGATGGTATTTCTAAAGAAGATTCTAGAGATGGTGTCTATTTTTATCGTAAAAAAGAATTGATGGCAGATTATCAATTCAATTTATGTTTTGAAAATACAGCTACCCATAACTACATGACAGAAAAAATATGGGATAGTATACTAACCTATTGTTTACCCATTTATTACGGAAAGCATACGAATGCTTATGAGCTATTTCCTGAAAACAGTTTTATTGATTACTCTAAATTTGATAGCCCTGAAGCGTTATTTCAATTTATTGATAATATGTCTGATGCAGAATATATTGAACGTATTAATAAATGTATAACCGTTTATAATACCTTATGCGATAAAAGAGAAGAATTAATAAAAAACGGAAGAGGAAAAGTTCTTGAAAACATTGTTGCAAAAGCTAATGCGATAGTTGCAAACTAATAAGTAGATAGTATTTGTAAATTATCCAGGATACCATGTTTTATCCATAGAATAGCTGTTTTCATTATTTCTAACAAGAGTTACAAATCTAGATAAGTTGCTAGAGTTAGTACCAATAAAGTATTTTGAGTTACTTAACAAAATGGCATCATTTAGTACGTCTAAAACCTCTTTACTTTTTAAATTTTTGTCTTTTAAATTGTTATAAGTTGTTTGGTTGTATCCATTCTTTGTTGGTGCACATAAAGTTTTAAAAACAAACTCATGATATTTTAATTTAATAGATTCAATAAGGCTGTAATCATCAGTACAAACAATAAAACTTTTTATTGAATTGTCTATTTCAATTGCTTTTTCAATGTAATCTGTAAATTGAATTTCTTCTGCTTCTTTATTATTTCCAAAAACTTTATCACCTCTTCTTATATGCAATCCAAAACTGTTTTTCGAAAATTCTACAGTTTCTTTATCAGAAACAATTAAATTGTTTTTAGTTAGTTTATTAAAATCTAAAATAATGGGGTAGATGTTTTGTAAAGCATGAAATATATCACCATCAATATTTAATTCTGGAATTAAAAAAGTTTTGTTTAAAAAGCTAGGATGCTTTATTATTTTCCAATAATGAGTTTGAACTAAATCTATTTTTTTTACATTTTTAAAGTAAAGTGCTGCTATTTTTTCAACTCTAGTTAAATCAAAAATTGATTTTGAAGGTAAGGTTACAAGTCCATTATATTCTTTAATAATAGGATTAAAATAATCATTCCAATTGCCGCTTGCCCAATTTTTTGAAGAGAGTTTAATATTAATATTATTATCAATACAATAGAGAACTGCTAAAGCTAAATTGTTTATTTCAGAAAAGAAACCACGATTAGTAAGCGGAAAAATTAATTCTTGGTTATTATGCTTTTTGTTTAGTGTAAGAAAGGATTTTATAAGTTCGTTACTAGTAAAATTATCAAATAGCATGGTGTATATTTATGGGTAAAAATAAGTTAATTACACTTAAAATAAATAAATTGCAAAAAATAAGATTAATGTCTAGAAAAATAGGATTTATTCCACTACGTAAAGGATCAAAAGGTATATCTAACAAGAATAAAAGAAAAATGGTTGGGAGACCATTATTTACTTGGGTTTTAGGTGAAGCTATTTTTTCTAATCTTGACGAAGTTGTAGTTTACACCGATGACGAAGGCATTATTGATTTTATTAAAAAAGAATATCATTGGACTAATAAGGTAAGAGCTTTAAAGCGTAGTGATGTAAGTGCTACGGATAAGGCATCAACAGAAACAGCTATTATTGAGTATTGCGAGTCTATTAATTATGATTTTGATGCATTTTGTTTATTACAAGCAACATCTCCTTTTACCAAAAAAGAAGATATTAACTCATGTTTGTTTAAGCTTGATGGTAATATAGATTCTGCATTAACCGTTGTTAATACACATCGTTTTTTATGGGATAAAAACGGGAAACCATTAAATTACAATCCTTTACAAAGACCAAGACGTCAAGATTTTGAAGGACTGTTAATTGAAAATGGTGCTGTTTATACAATTACCAAGCAAGCATTAAAAAAACATCAAAATAGAATAGGTGATAATACAGCTATTGTGAAAATGCCAGAAGATTCATTATTAGAAATTGATAGTGAATCTGATTGGGTTGCGGTTGAAAGTTTATTAATAGAAAGGCAAAAACGAGAAAAAAAGTCAGACAAAATCACACATGTAGTTTTAGATGTTGATGGTGTTTTTACTGATGGCACTATAACTTATACAAAAGAAGGCGAACATACCAAAAGCTTTGATATGCGTGATGGTATGGGACTTGAGATTTTAAGACAGTTTAATGTTGCAGTTATGATTATGACTTCAGAAAACTCCCAATTAGTAGCTAGGCGCATGGAAAAACTAAAGCTAAATTACGTGTTTCTTGGTGTAAAAGATAAACATACCTTATTAAAAAATATTGTTGCTGATGCAGGTATATCTTTAAGTAATGTGGCTTATGTTGGTGATGATGTTAACGATTTAACAAATATTTGCAGTGTAGGTTGGTCTTTAGCTCCAAATAATGCTACAGATATAGTTAAAACCCATGCTGATATTGTATTATCAAAAAATTCTGGAGCAGGTGCTATACGAGAAGCTTGTGAGTTTGTTATGAATTACAATAAAAGATTTTAATTTAATCATAACCTTTAATTAAAAGCCTTAAATTTTATTACTAGTTTGTAATCATACCTATGAAGAAGATATTTAGAAATACAATCAATTGGGTGTTAAGAAAATTTGGATTCACAACTTTATCAATTAAGAATCTTGATATGTTAGTTTCAAAAAGAAAGATAGCCGAAGAGTATATATTCTTGCAAAAATACCCTGTTTCACTTATTGAAAAATATTTAAAATACAAGACTTTATCAAATGCACAATTAAAACAGGATTTATTCGCTTTAATGGAGTCTAAATTCAAACAAGATGGATATTTTGTTGAATTTGGAGCTACTAATGGAATTTCATTAAGCAATACTTATCTATTAGAAAAAGAATTCAATTGGATAGGTATTTTGGCAGAGCCATCAAAATATTGGCATGGAGAACTAGCTTTAAATAGACAATCAATAATAGATAAAAGATGTGTATGGAAAGATAGTGGCGAAAAATTAGCTTTTGTTGAGGTTGAAAACGCTATTTTATCAACCGTAAAAGGGTTTGGCGAAGATGATGCCCATAGTGAAAGACGAAAAGACAGTATAAGCTATACGGTAGAATCTATTTCTTTAAATGATTTACTTGACTATCATAAAGCACCAAAAATTATAGATTATTTATCGATTGATACCGAAGGAAGTGAATTAGTAATTCTTGAAGGATTTGATTTTACTAAGTACAAATTTAGATCTATTACTGTTGAACATAATTTTTCTAAAAACAGAAGTGGAATTTATAAATTATTAACAAATGCTGGCTATGAACGTGTTTTTGAAGATTTTTCTAGCTATGATGATTGGTATAAACTAAAAGAATAATTTTTTTAATGCTAAATTATAGCATCAAACGACTACAATTTTTAAACATTTTAAGTGTTCAAATATTAATAAATTGCTTGAAACCTCATTCATTTAAAATTCAATTTTTCTATATCCTTTTTTGATTTTTAAAAATGTATTTTAGCCGAAATAATTAACTTTTGATTGCTAGATTAAAATAAATAATTACAATGAATTCGTATAAAAAACCATATATCATTGCAGAAATTGGTTGTAATCATAAAGGTGATATAGAAATAGCGAAAGAGCTTATTAAAGTAGCTAAAATATTCTGTAATGTTGATGCAGTTAAGTTTCAAAAACGAAATAATAAAGAATTATTAACAGAGGAGCAATACAATCAACCGCACCCAAACCCCATGAATTCTTATGGTGATACTTACGGAGCGCATAGGGAGTTTTTAGAGTTTGATATTAATCAACACCAGGAATTAAAAAACTATTGCGAAGAGATAGGTATCACATATTCAACATCTGTTTGGGATTTAACATCAGCTAAAGAAATAGTATCATTAAATCCTGATTTTATTAAAATACCTTCAGCATGTAATAATAATGTTGTTATGTTGGAGTGGTTATGCGATAGTTATAAAGGTGAGTTGCATATTTCAACAGGAATGACAACAAAGGATGAGATTAAAGATTTGGTTAATCTTTTCAAAAGAAAAAATAGAAACCAAGATTTGGTACTTTATAATTGTACATCGGGCTATCCTGTGCCGTTTGGAGATGTATGTCTTTTAGATATTAATTTATTGAACAAGGAATATGGTGATGATGTTAAGCATATTGGCTTTTCTGGACACCATTTAGGAATCGCTGTAGATGTTGCTGCTTATACTTTAGGAGCCAATATTATTGAAAGACATTATACTATTGATAGAACTTGGAAAGGAACCGATCATGCAGCATCTCTAGAGCCAATGGGGTTGCGTAAGCTAAGTAGAGATGTTAATGCGGTTTATAAAGCACTTCAATTTAAAAATCAAGATATTTTGCCTATTGAACAAGTGCAGCGTGATAAGTTGAAAAATCAAAAAGGATAGTATGTTTTCATTAGGTAAGATTAGATTATTTTGGTGGAATGAAATAAAGATGCAAGGTAAATCCAAAGAAAACTACGGAGATTTACTCGGAAAATATCTAGTTGAAAAAATATCTCAGAAAGAAGCGATTTGGACTAAGCCTTCAAAATTTTCAATACAAGATTTTTTTAGCCCTATCTATGTAACGATTGGTAGCATACTAACCAATGTAAATCATAAATGCATTGTTTGGGGTAGTGGTATTATTTCAAAAGACTATCCTATAAAAAAAGCAAAATTCCTCGCAGTAAGAGGGCCACAAACCAGAAGTCATCTAGTACAACAAGGTTATGATGTTCCAGAAGTTTATGGAGACCCAGCATTATTATTGCCAAAATATTATAATCCAAAAATAGAAAAAAAATATGCTATTGGTGTCATTCCGCATTATAGCGATTTTAATAAAATTAAAGATTTTTATAAAAATGAAAATGATATTTTATTAATTGATTTAATGACGAATGATGTTGAGGAAACTACGAACGCTTTTCTAAAGTGCGAAAAAATAGTATCATCATCACTTCATGGGGTTATTGTGGCTCATGCCTATGGTATTTCTGCTATATGGCAAAAATTTTCTGGTGATGTTTTTGGAGACGATATAAAATATCAAGATTATTTTGAGTCTGTAAAAATCTCAAATTATACATCAAAAATAATTGATGTTAAAATGAGTTTAAATACATTAGAAAACCTTTTTAAAGATAAAGAATCACTCCCTGAAACGCGTGTTGTAGAAAAATTGTGTAGCGGGCTTATGGAAGTTTGCCCTTTTAAAGTTTAATTAAAACAGATGAAAAAAAAAGTATTTGTTTTTTTTCCTGATGGAGTGGGTTTAAGAAATTTTGCCTTTACAGATTTTAAGGATATTGGTGAGCAAATGGGATTTGATATCACCTATTGGAATAACACTATTTTCTCCTTAAAAGACAATTTGGGGTTCAATGAAGTTAAAATTGAAGACCACTCCGCGCATCCCTTATTGCCAATATACTCAAGAGCTAGAAAACGAGCAGAATTAAATGTTTCTAGAGATAAGTTTAATGATAGCGTTTACACCACTTATAAGTTTCCTTTTAACTATAAAGGCGTAAAAAACTGCCTAATAAGTTTGTATACTAAATGTTTGGTAGGTTTGTATTCTTCGGAAAAGGGTGTGGTTAAATTACGAGCAAAAATCAATAAGTTAGAGCGCTCTACATCAAAATATAAATATTGTAAAGTACAATTAGAAGCTCATAAACCCGATTTAGTGTTTTGTACAACACAACGTGCAACACAATCTATAAGTGCATTATTAGCAGCTCAGGATTTAGGAATTCCAACTGTGGCATTTGTATATTCATGGGATAATGTGCCGAAAGCGATGCAAGTGGTTGAAACCGATTATTATTTTGTTTGGAGTGATTTAATGAAGCAACAAGTTTTGCAATATTACCCCTTTGTAAAAGAAAATCAGGTATTTGTTACTGGGACACCTCAATTTGAACCTCATTATGATACGTCTTTAAAAGAAACAAGAGTAGATTTTTTTAAGTCGAACGGTTTAGACGTCAATAAAAAATACATCTGTTATTCTGGTGATGATGAAACTACTTCACCTTTAGATCAATATTATTTAGAAGATTTAGCAAAAGCTGTTAGAAATTTAAATAGTAAAGGCGAAAATTTAGGAATTATTTACAGAAAATGTCCAGTCGATTTTACACCTAGGTATGATGCGGTTATAGAGGCGAATAAAGATATAATTGCCGTGTTAAATCCTATTTGGAAACAAGTTGGAAGTCAATGGAATCAAGTGCTACCAACACCAGAAGACTTTAAAATGCTCTATAATGTTTGCGAGCATAGTGAGTTTGTAACTAATGTGTGTTCGTCTACTGTTTTTGATTTTGTTACGCATAATAAGCCTTGTATTTATTATAACTATGAGCAGCCACAATTAAAAAAAGGTATTCGAGATATTGGCCAGAATTACAAGTACGTGCACTTTAGAAGCATGCCAAGTCAAGAAGCTGCGATTTTTTGTACGGATAAAAACAATTTGGAAGGTTTAATAAAACAGGTTTTAGAGGGTAAGTTATCTAATGTTGAAACCTGTAAAGCATGGTATCAGATTGTAGTTGGAAAAACTCCAACACAAGCCTCAAAAAATATTTGGAACACCATTAGCTCAATTTTAAAATAAAGTATGCGAGTAGGCCTTATAACATCAGAATATCCACATCCGCAAGTTAAGTTTGCTGCAGGTATAGCAACGAGTATTAAAAATTTGGCTATTACCTTGGTTAAAAAGGGTGTTGACGTTACGGTATTTGTTTATCATCAAGAAGAATCAACTGTTGTGCATGACGAAGGTGTTGAAATTCACCTTATAAAAAGAGAGAGCTACAAGTTATTTACGTGGTATTTCTACCGAAAGTTTGTTCAAAATTATGTCAATAAAATAGTCAAAAAGAAAAGTATCGATATTTTAGAAGCCCCAGATTGGACAGGTATTACTGCGTTTATGAGGTTTAAAGTGCCTTTAGTTATTAGGTTTCATGGAAGTGATGCTTATTTCTGTAAATTAGATAAGCGTAAGCAGAAGTTTAAAAACTATATGTTTGAAAAGTTAGCTTTAAAAGGTGCATCTGCTTACATAGCGCCTACCACTTATGCAGGGGAAGAGACGCGAAAAATTTTTGGATTAAACCAAAAGAAAATAAAAACCATTCACTACGGTTTGCAGTTACAGCATTTTGTTAATGAAAAACCTGATGAATTCGATTCTAATACCATTTTATATATTGGCACCATCATAAGAAAAAAAGGTGTTTTAGAATTGGCTGAAATTTTTAATAAAGTTATAGAAAAGGAGCCAGAAGCAAGATTGGTTTTAATAGGTGGGGATTCGTCTGATATAAAAACAGGTAGCGCCTCAACCTTTAAACTTATGCAAGATATTTTTTCAGAAGAAGCTAAAAAACAGGTTAATTATCTAGGTAGGGTACCTTATGAGAAAGTTCAGGAGTATATAAAAAAGTCTCATGTTTGTGCATATCCATCATTTGCAGAAACATTAGGGATGGTAACTATTGAGTCTATGGCAATGCAAAAACCAGTTGTTAATACTAGTATAGGTTGGGCGCAAGAGTTGATAGGTGATGGGATTAATGGCTATTTGGTGCACCCAACAAATATTGAAGGCTATGCAAATACAATACTTAAACTATTAAATAACGAAAAGCTTTGTGAGCAAATTGGTAAAGCAGCAAGATTAAAAGTTGAGGATGCTTTTGATATTGAAAAAAATGTAGATATTAATATTAAATATTATAAATCTATTTTGAACAGATGATTCTATTAACTCACAATAATGAAACTGTTATAGAAATCGTTGATTTAAAGACTAATCAATTTATTGAAAACACCATAAAAAATCCTTTAAAAGCTTTGTTTAGTGTTGCTAATTACAATCAAAACACGATACTAGTGTGGTGTCATGAATCGTTAAAAGCGTCATTAGATATTGATGCTATTAAATCGACATTTCATCTTAAAAATATGATGGTCTCTTTTGGTGAAAATCAATATTTACCAGAGCAGATTGGTTATGTTGAAGATTCTCCATTTTTAAAAGTAAACAAGCGCGTTAAATACCCTACGTGGCTTATGAGTAGTCAGGTAGGGGCTATTTATACATCACAATTATTAAAGTTTGAAAGTAAAATTAATCTAAATAATACATTTGATTTTGCTTTAAATGTTATTGCAAAAAAAGGAATGAGTAAAGGCTTGTTTTGTTATTCAGAGCCTAATTTACTTAAACAATACAATTCAGTTAATCAAGTTTCAGCTCCTATTAGTGAGTTGTTTAAGTTTGTAAAGCTTAATTATAAAGCTGTTTGGAGTATTTTATTGCTAATTAATTTTATTATTTATGAGCGTAAATTTCCATTAATAGCTTTTCTAAAAACATTTTTTATAAAGAAAAATAGTTTCACTATTAATTTTGAACTAGAGCCAATTAGTAATTTTTTAATTGATTTAAATAAAACTATTGATGTTATTATTCCAACATTAGGAAGAAAAAAATATTTATATGATGTTTTAATAGACCTTTCAAATCAAACCATTTTACCAAAACAAGTTATAGTTGTAGAACAGAATAATGATAAAACATCGGAATCTGTGTTGGACTACATTAAAAATAAGGATTGGCCATTTAAAATAATTCATGAATTTATCCATCAAACTGGTGTTTGTAATGCAAGAAATCTGGCATTGCAAAAAGTAACAGCTAATTTCGTTTACCTTGCAGACGATGATAATAAATTTGGTAAAAACTTACTAAAAGACGTCATCGTTAAAATGCAACGTTATAAATTTGACGTTATTAGCATGAGCTATTTACAAGAAAATGAAATAGAAAAACATAAAGCACCCATACAATGGAGTGCCTTTGGAGGTGGTAGTAGTATATTGTCTACTAAGTTTTTTAAAAAAATTGCCTTTAGGAATGCATTGGAATTTGGTTATGGAGAAGATTCAGATTTTGGTATGCAATTAAGAAATCTAGGTGCAGATGTAATATACGCACCCGATATTAAGATTTTACATTTAAAAGCACCTATCGGTGGGTTTAGAACGCAGTTTAAACATCCATGGGAAGATGATTTGATTCAGCCAAAACCTTCACCAACAGTAATGTTTTACAGAAAAATAAATTCAACTAAGTATCAATTGTTAGGTTATAAAACCATATTGTTTTTAAAGTTTTATAAAGATCAGTCAATTAAAAACCCGTTTAAATATATTTCATTATTTAAAAAACAATGGCAAGTAAGTAACAAGTGGGCTAACTATTTAAGTAATACTGTGTGAATATGAAATTTACATTAATTATTTGTACCTACATGCGGGGTGAGCCACTAATTAAGTTGCTAAAATCGGTACAAAATCAAACATCTTATCCTGATGAAATACTTATTGTTGATGGTTCTACCAATCAAAAAACAAAAATTTCTTTAGAGCAAAATAAATTTAATAACTTAAAGTATTTTAGGGTTGAAGAAGCCCAAAGAGGATTAACAAAGCAACGAAATTTTGGTATCAATTTGGTTTCAAAAACTTCTAAAATCGTGTGTTTTTTAGATGATGATACGGTTTTAGAACCAGATTATTTTGAAAGCATATTAAATACTTATAGTGAAAACCCTGATGCTTTAGGGGTTGGTGGTTATATTGTAAATGAGACTAATTTTGAGTTTGTTGGAGATAACTACAAGCCTAAAATTGATGAGTTTTATTTTGATGGTTGGAAACGTAAAGACAGTAAGCGTTTTATACTTCGAAAAAAGTTTGGATTAGATTGTGATTGTTCACCAGGTATTTTGCCATTATTTTCTCATGCAAGAAGTGTTAGTTTTTTGCCGCCAAGTAATAAAGTTTATCAAGTTGAATTATTAATGGGAGGTGTGTCGTCTTTTAAAAAGGATGTTTTTGAAAAACATCAATTCTCTACTTTTTTTGAAGGCTATGGATTATACGAAGATGCCGATTTTTCAATACGTGTTGCAAAAACAGGTAAATTATTTTTAAATACCGCAGCAAAGGTATACCATTACCATGAAGCTTCAGGCAGACCAAATTTATATAAATATGGTAAAATGGTTGTTAGGAATGGCTTCCATATATGGCGAACTAAAAACCCAAAGCCAACTTTAAAAGTAAAAGTAAAATGGCATGCCATTACGCTATTATTAATTTTAATTAGATTTAGTAATACGATAACAACACCAAAAAAAAAGGAGGCATTTAGTGAAGCTTTAGGGCGAACTATAAGTTGGATTAAAGTTTTAATATCTTAATAAATTATAATGTTTAATAATATTATTCACCCTGATACACACTCAAAACTAATTGAGATTACAGATAGCTATTATCTATTTGAGGACCAATCTAAATTACCTGTGTTTAATGGAATACCTATATTATTAGGTAGAGAGTCTATTTTTGATGAATCGGATATTATTAAAGCTAAAGCAACAACACAGGACAAAGCGCACCTAGATAAATCAAACCTTAAAAACTATATTAGAAGGCAATTATTACCATCATTAAATAAAGATTTTTATATAAACAATAGGTATACAACGCTTGCTAAATCTTTGCCAGATAATAGTAAAATGCTTATTGTTGGTGTAGGAGAGAAAAGTGATTATTATAAAAAAATGTTTCCTAATTGTGATATTGTAACTTCTGATGTTCATAATCAATTCAAACCTGATTATATTTTTGATGGACATTTTATTCCTATTAAAAATGATTGCTTTGATATTGTTTTAGCAGCACAAGTTATAGAGCATACAATCAATCCATGGCTATTTTGCTCAGAATTACAACGCGTAACAAAGGTTGGAGGGATTATTCAAATTGAAGCGCCTCAAAATTTTCCTTATCATGCAGAGCCTTATGATTTTTTTAGATTTACCTACACAGGTTTAAGGAGTTTATTCCCTCAATGCGAAGTTATAAAAAGTGAAATTACAGAAGGTAGTGCCTCTTTAGTTGCAGTTGTAATTTCAAATTATTTAGTAAACCTTAGTTCTAAAAGAATTATAAGAAGTGCTTTATTATTTATAACTAGATTCTTATTTGGGTGGTTAAAATATTTAGATAAAATTAGAGGTTTAAAACCAAGTAAGAGAACTGTATCCATGCCAGTTGGTAATGCTTTTACTTTTAAAAAAGATACTATTAAAAGAACACCAAAAGATTTATTAAAAGTATTCTATACCTTGAAAAAATGAATTTTTTAATCATAACTCATGTGCCGCATTTAGTGGATGAAGATGGTATTTGTGCATACGCACCCTATGTGCGGGAAATGAATATATGGTTAAAACATGTAGATCAGGTGGTTTTATTGGCGCCAAAAAGTGATAAAAGTAAAAGTTTAATTGATTTACATTATAAGCATGATAATCTGAATTTTAAAGAGGTATATTCAATAGAGTTTACAAATGTAAAAAAGGCGTTTTTGTCACTTTTTAAAATACCTTCAATACTCTTTGAAATTTTTAAGGCATGTAAAAATTCAGATCATATTCATTTAAGATGTCCAGGTAATATTGGGTTGCTAGGGTGTTTGGTTCAAATACTTTTTCCTAAAAAAGTTAAAACAGCAAAGTATGCTGGAAACTGGGATCCTGATGCGAGCCAGCCATTAAGTTATAAATTTCAAAAATGGATACTTTCTAATACCTTTCTAACAAAAAACATAAAAGTTTTGGTTTATGGTGATTGGGAGAATCAATCAAAAAACATAAAACCTTTTTTTACTGCAACATATAAAAATGAAGAACGTTTAACTCCAAAAGTGCGTGATTATTCAGATCGTCTTCTATTCGTGTTTGTTGGTGGCTTAGTTGAGGGTAAACGCCCATTATTCGCAATTCAAGTTGTTGAAGCGCTAGTTAAAATAGGGGTTCAAGCTGAATTGTGCTTATATGGGGATGGTGTGTTGAAATCAGAATTGCAAAAGTATATTGATGATAATAACCTTGATAATTATATTAAATTGAAGGGTAATCGAGATAAGAACACGCTTAAACAAGCATTTCAGAAAGCACATTTTTTAATACTGCCATCAAGATCTGAAGGTTGGCCAAAAGCCATTGCGGAAGCTATGTTTTTTGGTGTAATACCTATTTCAACTTCGGTTTCATGTGTTTCATATATGCTGGATTACGGCAAAAGAGGGATTTTAATTGATTATAACTTAGAAAATGCAGTACAGTGTGTTTTGAATAGTTTGAAAAGCTCAGAGCGCTTAAAATCAATATCAGAAAATGCTTTTAAGTGGTCACAAAGCTATACTTTAGATGTTTTTGAGACTGAAATTATTAAATTAATAGAAACTTAATGCGCGTTTTACAATTAATAGATTCTTTAGATACTGGTGGATCAGAACGTGTTGCCGTTAATTTGGCAAATGCCTTATCTGCTAAGATAGAGGCGTCTTTTTTGTGTGCCACTAGAAAAGAAGGGTTGTTAAAAAAAAGTTTGTTTAATGAAGTAGGTTATCTTTTTCTAGAAAAGAAAAAAACTATTGATTTAAAAGCCATAAGGTTACTTAATCGTTTTATAAAGGAGAATGGTATAAACATTATTCATGCGCACTCATCATCTTTTTTTTTGGCAGTAATCGCAAAGTTTTTTAATAAAAATTTGATTGTTTTGTGGCATGATCATTATGGAAATAGTGAGTTTCTTAGTGGCAGAAAATCTCGTATGTTGCAATTTTGCTCTAAGTATTTTTTTCATGTTTTTAGTGTTAATAGAGCTTTAGAGGTTTGGGCAAAACAAAATTTAAGAGCTAAAAATATTTCTTATTTACCAAATTTTGCTTCAGTTGATAGTCATGATGCGTCAACAGTTTTAAATGGTAATGCAGGTAAACGTATAGTTTGTTTGGCAAATCTAAGATCTCAAAAAGATCACATCACTCTGCTTGATGCTTTTAATAATGTTTTAAAGTTTCATCCTGAGTGGACTTTGCATTGTGTAGGTAAAGACTTTAATGATAATTATTCGTCTCAAGTTAAGTCTAAAATTAAAACATTGAATATAGATGAATCTGTGTTTATCTATGGTAGTAAACCTGATGTTTTTAATATTTTAACGCAATGTGAAATAGGTGTATTGTCATCTAAATCTGAAGGCTTGCCAGTAGCTTTATTAGAATATGGATTGTCAAATTTAGCTGTAGTAGCTACAAGTGTTGGTGAGGTTAGTAGTGTGGTTGATAATAATTTTAATGGTTTAGTAGTTAAAGCATTAAGCTATGAAGAGCTATCTGAAGCTTTAATTTTTTATATAGAAAATGATTCAATTAGAAATGAGTACGCAACTAAGTTTAGCCAACATGTTAAGGATAACTTCTCAGAACAATCTCAATTAAATAGGGTTTTAGAAGTATATAATAAAGCAACACATTAGTTTGAAAAATTTAAATTACATAAAACTCATTGGCTTACATATCTTAATTGGGTTTGCAATTTATAGTTTAGAATTTCTTTCTAAAATATATCTGCTGGGTATTTTTATATATTTTTCAAATCAGATTTTTAGGAGCCCGCCGTCAAAAAAGGTAGTTCAGGTTTTAATGGCTTGTAGTTATGTTGTAGGAGCAGAGGTGTTTCTAAGAATGACAGGAGGTAGTTTCTTATACGAAACTTCAAAATATTTGGTTATTCTGTTTTGTTTATTTGGTATTGTAGGCATAAGGCTAAAGCAACCCATACCATACATTATTTATATTTTTTTATTGATACCAGGAATATTAGTAGCTGGATTTAATATTACAGAACAAACTACAATTAGAACAGCCATTGCATTTAATTTAAGCGGCCCCGTTTGTTTGGGTATTGTATCCATTTTTTGTTATAAGAGAAAAATTGCTTATCAAGATATGCATAGAGTGTTATTGGCTATGGCATTACCTCTATTATCTACAATGGTATATCTGTTTTTGTACACACCAAGTATAAAAGATACACTAACAGGAACAGGATCCAACTTTGCAGCATCAGGAGGATTTGGACCAAATCAAGTATCTACTGTTTTGGGACTAGGTATGTTTGTTTATAGTATTCGGTTTTTTATGCTCTCTCCCTCTCTTTTTATGAAACTTATAAATGGATTTATAGTGGCTCTAGTAAGCTATAGAGCTATTGTAACCTTTAGTCGTGGTGGGGTAATTACTGCGTTAATTATGATTGTGGCATTCATCTATTTTTATTTTATTAAAGTAAATGCTAAAGCAAAGTTTAGAATTAGTAGGACGGTTTTTTTATTTATAAGTATAGGTTTATTAATATGGTTGTTTTCTTCGATACAAACGAGTGGTTTAATTGATAAACGTTATACTAATAGAGATGCTCTTGGTAGGGAGAAAGCTGATATTTCTACAGGACGTGCAGATTTAGTGTCTTTTGAAATAGATGAGTTTTTAAAAAATCCAGTTTTAGGAGTTGGTGTTGGGAAAATTAAAGAATTAAGACAAAAAAGCGAAGGTATAGAGGCAGCTTCTCATAATGAGATGAGTCGAATTTTGTCAGAACATGGCTTATTTGGAATGGCTGCATTTTTAATTTTATTATTTACACCTTTATTATTTCGAATACAGCATAAATCCAATATTTTCTTTTATTCATGTTACTTGTTCTGGTTTTTAACCATTAATCACTCTTCTATGCGAATTGCAGCTCCTGCTTTTGTTTATGGACTTTGTTTGTTAGATATACAATTTAAAAATAGTAAAGTAAAGCAGTTGAATCGTTCAAAATCTAAAAAGAAACTAATCTCTGTGAAATCTTGAAAACCTTAATCTATATTGGAAATAAACAAGGCGTAAAAAAAGAAGCAAATTTATCTTCTATAGATGTCTTGGGTAATTTATTGGCAGAGACAGGTTATAGCGTTTATTCAGCGTCCTCTAAAAGGAGTATAGTTATTAGGTTGTTGGATATGCTTTGGGTTTGTATAAAATATAGTAGAAAAGCAGATTATGTCTTAATTGACGTTTATAGTACTTTAAATTTCTACTATGCTTTTTTAGTGAGTCAATTGTGTAGAGCATTGAGATTAAATTATATTCCAATTCTTCATGGAGGTAACCTTCCAGATCGATTAAAAAGATCGCCTAAATTGTCTAAGGCTATATTTAAAAATGCCTATACCAATGTAGCACCTTCAGTATATGTAAAGTCAAATTTTGAGATCTTAGGTATTAAAAATGTTATTTGTATTCCCAATACAATTGAAGTTAATAATTATGCTTTTAAAGAAAAAGTTTTCGACACAGTAAAATTGCTATGGGTACGTTCATTTTCAAGAATTTATAACCCGGTATTGGCTGTTGAAGTTTTAAACGGTTTGAAGAAAAAAAATATTGATAGCGAACTTTGTATGGTAGGTCCAGAGGGTGATGGGAGCTTATCTGAAGTGAAAAAGCATGCAGATAAATTGGGAGTAAAAGTTGATTTTAAAGGAAAATTAACTAAAGAGGAATGGGTTAAGTTGTCAGAGCATTATAATATTTTTATAAATACCACAAATTTTGATAATATGCCTGTTAGTGTCATAGAAGCTATGGCCCTAGGTTTGCCTGTAATATCTACAAATGTTGGTGGGTTACCTTTTTTAATAGAACATAAAAAAAATGGATTTTTGGTACCTCCTAATAGTGCAGATGAATTTATAAGAAGTATTGTTGAGGTTATTGATTCTGAAGAAAAAACGAATCAAATAGCTAAAGAAGCTAGATATTATGTAGAGCAGTTTGATTGGGGAATTGTTAAGAAGCGTTGGATTAAACTGTTAAAATAATTGGTGCTTAATTGAATTTACTTACTATCTTTATCATCTCTCAATTTTCATTTATGACGAATGTCTAATAGTGGTATTCATTTTAATATATCTGAACGGAAAATACTTCTCCGTATTTTCGATGTATTGTCTATTCTTTTTACACTTTATTTCGTTAGTAATAGTTTTGATTTTGATTATTTTACAATCACTAAAGAAAACTGGACGTGGGTTTTGGTGCTTGTTTTATACGTATCTATTTTTGCTACCGTTTTTGAGCTTTATGATTTGCAAAAATCTAGTAGAATTGATAAAATAGCTTCAGGTATTGTATTTACAGTATCTACAACCGTGCTTTTTTATCTTTTAACACCTTTTTATACACCCGTTTTGCCAGATAACAGGTTGCAAATATTATTCTTTTATTTTTCAATTCTCTTTGCCTTGTTCTTATGGCGTTTTGCTTATATCACGTTTATAGTGTCTCCAAGGTTTTACAAGAAAGTTTTAATTATTGGAGAAACTTCAAATATTGAAACTATAGTTGAAGCCTTCAAAAGTTCTGATCCAAATTACAAAATTGTTGGGTTTGTTAATTGTGAGCGCGATAAATTGTCGTCTGTAAAATTTAATGCTATTAAGGAATACGCGCCAAGACATATCATTGATGTTATAAAAAAAGAAAATTTATCTGAGATTGTTGTTGCAAGTTATAGTTCAGAAAATATTACTTCTGAAATTTATTATACACTTATAAAACTATTGGAAGAAGGTTTTCCTATAAATGAGTACACACAAGTTTATGAGGATTTAACACAGCGGATACCTGTTCAGTTTGTAGGCAAAGATTTTTATAAGTATTTCCCTTTCAGTAGAAATAATCAGAATAAACTTTATCTTTTTTTTCATCGTCTTTTCGATATTATAATATCATTTATTGGTGTTTTAATAGGGGGAATTTTAATTCCGTTTGTTTTATTAGGAAATTTTATAGGAAATCGTGGGCCATTATTTTATTCACAAGAGCGTGTTGGTAAGAATGGTAGACTTTTTAAGATTATAAAGTTTAGAACTATGATAAAGGATGCGGAACAATCTGGCATAGCATGGGCAAAAAAGGGAGATGTACGAGTAACCCCTTTTGGTAAATTCTTGAGACACTCAAGGTTTGACGAAATACCGCAGTTTATTAATATTTTAAAAGGCGAAATGAGTTTGATAGGTCCAAGGCCAGAACGTCCATTTTTTGTTAGAGAACTATCTAAAATGCTGCCCTTTTACGAAACACGTCACATTGTTAAGCCAGGACTTACAGGTTGGGCACAGGTAAAAACAAGATATGCAGCATCAATTGATGATAGTTTACTTAAACTACAATATGATTTATATTATATCAAACACAGGGGCTTTTTTCTTGATATGAATATTTTGATAAAAACATTAAGTACTATTATTTTCTTTCGAGGCCAGTAGTATATAAGTAATTTTCAGTTTAAAGGTTTTCTAAAAAAAGAAATTATAATTTACCGTAATACTTTATTAAAAAAATATATCTAATAAACAAGGCTATTAAAAGCGGAGTTAGTCCAATTGCAAAAACTTGTACACCAATAATCCAATGTAGTGTTAATAGGGAAAGTAAAATAATTAAAAACTTTAAATATTTTATAAACCATCTGGAAGCTTTTGTTTTTAGAAGTTGATGTGCAAATAAAACATTAAGAGCAAAAGCCCAAAGTAAATTATAGTTTTGATGTGTACCAGTATGGTCGGTAGCAAACCATAATAACAATATTAGAATACCAATCAATCCTGTAAGTATAAAAAGTATAACATCTAGCCATTTGCTTCGTTTTGATTTTGTATAGTCTTTACAGGTTGTATAAATAATTAAAAGACTAATAATACTTAAAATAAAAAGAGGGCTCAATAAAAAATTACTAGTTTGAGGAATATCTTTTTTTACATACAATACTCTGTTAGACTTAACCAGAGGTTTGTTGTAACTTTCAATGGTTGCATGTTCAAAAAACCTATAGATGTTTTCAGGTAAAAACATATGTTGCTCAGGGGTAGCTTGTCTATCTATAACTGAGCCAAGAGCTAAGTCAATGCCCAAACTCCCCCAGGAATTTCTGTTTAGATTGTTTTGTATTAAGGTTCTGAAAGTGGAATCTTTAAAACCTCTAGGTTTGTTAAACGTTATAGTATTATTTAGAGTAACATTAGTTACATCTTTAATTTTAGTGGCACAATTATCAAAAAAGAATTCGTATAAATAGCGTCTGTTTTCGGGTTTATAATTGTCTATTAAATAATCGTATAGCTTTTGTTTTTCGCTTTGTGAAAGATTTAACAGCTGTTCTTTTATCCCTCTATCGTAGTATTTGTAGATTTGATAAAATCGATTAAATTCAGTTTTATTAATAAGATAGTTGAGTTTTCCTTGTGCAAACTTTAAATAGAAATTTGGGGCATCAAAATCATATTCACCGTAACCGTAAACAACATCAATGTCCTTGTTTACATCTTTTATTCTGAATGCGCTATGACCGAAGGCGTCATTTAAAGATGATCCTGGGCCTACCGTAAGTACGCTTATTTCTGCTTGAGAAGACAGTTGACTTTGTTGAGCAAAATGAGTGTTGGTAAATAAAAAAAGAAAGGCAAGGAGGAGTATTTTTTTCAATTTTTCAAGTTTTACCATTAAACGGTTTAATTATTTTGCAAATGTATGCTAAGTGCTATCTAAAGATACTAAAATCAAGTTTTAGAGAAAATACATTTGAATAAAGAGCAACACTTTGGTCTCCAATATCGGTAAAAGCATAATCAATTTGAATGCCATTGTATTTAAAACCTAAACCAAAGCTAGGTTGGAAGGTTAACTGGTCGCTATTATCAATTTGTAATTCATTTTGAAAATTACCCATACCAGCACGAAGGTAAACCATATCGATATATCCAAACTCAAAACCTAAAGCAGGGTTTATACTGGCAAATGATGTAGAAATGATATCGTTATTTTCTTCAAACCTAACATTCAAATTAACTGAAGTTAAAAGCGTATAATCAACATTGAAATCTACTAACTTGGAAATCCCAATTTGTAATTTAGGAATAGTAATTTCTGTGGTTTCTGGTAATTCTTGATTCTGCCCTTCAATAGCATCACTAATAGTGGCAAATTCATCTTCATCAATAGCCCATGCATTAAAAGTAGTTGTTATGTCTCTGGCCATAACACCAAACTTCCAATCGTTGTTGGTTTCAAATTGAATACCAACATCTAAACCAAACCCCCATGAAGAAGCAAAATCTCCAATAACTCTTCTTATAACTTTTGCATTTATACCATAGTTTAAGCCTTGTACAGGTAGTTGTCTAGCATAGGAAAATGTTAACCCATAATCTGCAGTTGAAAATAAACTGATTCTGTCGTAGTTTATGTTTCCTTCGGCATCAATAAGTTGAGTTGTATTTAAAATATCATCAACCGCAAAACGAATTAGTGATATACCTACCGCACTTCTATCATCTAGAGGCATTGCGTAGGCTGCATAATCGTAATTGGCAATATTCGCAAAATAGCTAGAGTGCATTAATGCAAGCTGACTGTCTTCAAGTTTTAAAAGTCCAGCAGGATTCCAATAACCAGCGTTAACATCAGAGGCGTGAGCTGTAACGGCGCTACTCATACCCAATGCAGCAGCATCTACACCTATATTCATAAACTCATTAGAGTATTTTCTAACGGTTTGACTAAATAAAGACGCAGATAGAACACAAAATAACGTGGTGATGTAAAGTCTCAATCGCAATTTTTTTACAAAGATGCACATAATTTACATTCTTTAAAACTTCAAAATATAATAGATATTGCTTTAGACTCAATTTGTTTGTTATTTTTACAAAATCTAAGCAAGTTAACTATGAAAAAACATATACCTAATGCACTTACGCTACTAAATTTGTTTTGTGGGTGTATCGCTGTACTTCTGGCGGTAAATAATAGCTTTGTTTTTGCTGCTCTTTTTGTGTTTTTGGGCATATTTTTTGACTTTTTTGATGGTTTTGCTGCTAGAAAATTAAATGTGCAAAGTGAATTGGGACTACAATTAGATTCTTTGGCAGATATGGTAACAAGTGGCTTGGTTCCTGGGATTGTAATGTATAAATTATTACAGTTAACAGGTCCTTCATGGCAAGAGACCGTTGATGGTTTTGGGTATAATAGAACTATTGGGTTTGAATTTAGTAACCCAGAGTTTTATTATGTATGGCCACTTTTGGGCTTATTAATTACATTGGCTTCGGCCTACAGATTAGCAAAATTTAATATTGATGAAGATCAACAAACATACTTTAAAGGCTTGCCTACGCCAGCAAATACTTTATTGATCATTTCACTGCCTTTAATCATCGAATTTCAGAATAATGATACTATTAATGCTATTATTTTAAATAAGTGGTTTTTAATAGGGCTTACTTTTTTAAGTTGTTATTTGCTTAATTCGGGTATCAAATTATTCGCATTAAAGTTCAAAAATTATAGCTTTAAAGATAATGTTATCCGTTACATATTTATAATTTTGTGCATTGTGTTATTAATTGTTTTACAATTTGCTGCCATACCAATCATCATATTACTTTATATTATTCTGTCTGTTTTAGACAATACAACTTCAAAATAAATTAGAACCCATGTTAGAAAACATTTTCACGCTACTTATGTTAGTGCTTTTACAAGCTGTTTTAGGATTTGATAATCTGTTATACATCTCTTTGGAAAGTAAAAAAGCGCCAGTTTCAGATCAGAAACGTGTTAGAAAAGTAGGTATTTTGATAGCTATCGCATTAAGAATTGTTTTACTTTTTGTTTTAGTGTCCATTATAGATTTCTTCCAAGAACCATTTTCTTTTTTAACAGGAGGTATAGATGATGTTTTAAAGTTTGCATTTAACGGACATAGTTTAATTGTTCTTGCAGGAGGAGGTTTTATTATTTATACGGCTATAAAAGAGATTTGGCACATGATTTCAACAAAAGATTTGAGTCATGATGTTGAAAGTGGAGATGGTGGAAGAAGAAAATCAGCCAATGCTGCAATAACTAGTATTGTGATAATGAATTTAGTGTTTTCTTTTGATTCCATTTTGGCTGCAATTGGATTAACAAGTTCTATAGAAAATTCAACAACTGCATTTATTATAATGGCTATAGCTATTGTTTTTAGTGGTTTGTTAATGTTGGTATTAGCAGATAGAATTTCTGTATTTCTAGCTAAAAACAGAATGTATGAGGTTTTAGGTCTATTTATCTTATTTATTGTTGGAATTATGTTAGTTACAGAAGGAGGGCACTTGGCTCATTTAAAAATATTTGAAAATGAAATTGTTCCAATGAGTAAAACAACTTTCTATTTTGTTATTGTTGTTTTAGTAATTGTAGATATTGTACAAGGCAGATACCAAAAGAAGTTGTTGCAGGAGCAGGAGGTGTCAGGTAAGAAAGAATAAATTTATAGCTACTCCTTGTTTTTCTTGGGAGAGCGTTTAGCCTTTTTTAGGCTTTCATTCAACATCCATTCAATTTGACCATTGGTGCTGCGGAATTCATCCGCAGCCCATTTTTCAATAGCCTTGAGCATTTCTTCGTTTATACGTAATGCAAAAGCCTTTTTTTTTGCCATTTAGATTTAGGTTATTCAAGTGTGTTTAATATACCAAATATAGCTTATTGATTTAAAGTACCAGTATTTAAAACAGGGGAGGCATCCTTGTCGCCACATAAAATAACCATAAGGTTGCTCACCATAGCTGCTTTACGTTCTTCATCTAAATCAACTATGTCTTTTTTACTTAGTTCTGCAAGAGCCATTTCTACCATGCTAACAGCACCTTCAACAATTTTGTGTCTTGCGGCTACTATGGCTGTTGCTTGTTGGCGTTTTAACATAGCGTTAGCAATTTCTTGTGCATAAGCTAAATAGCCTATTCTTGCTTCTAATACTTCAATACCAGCTATAGAAAGACGTTCGTGGATTTCTTTTTCTAGGGCTTCACTCACTTCATTAACGCTAGAGCGTAATGTTATGTCTTCCACATGGCCTTCATCTGCAAAATTATCGTAAGGATACATGCTTGCTAATTTACGAACCGCAGCATCAGTTTGAACACGAACAAAGTTTTCATAATTATCCACATCAAATGCGGCTTTGTAAGTATCTTGAACGCGCCAAACTAAAATAGTACTTATCATAATTGGGTTACCAAGCTTGTCATTCACTTTTAAGCGTTCGCTATCAAAGTTACTAGCACGTAAGGATATTTTCTTTTTCGTGTAAAATGGTATAACCCAATAGAAACCATTTTTATTTATGGTGCCTAAATACTTTCCAAAAAGTAATAATACTCTTGAGTTATTAGGTTGTACCATAATAAAACCAAAAGCTATAAATATGGCAAAAATTATGGTTATTATAAAGAAAAGGTTTTCTGTTATAATGATGGCAACTATACTTCCTATAAACATAATAAGAAATATAAATAGCATTATATAGCCATTAGCTGGTGTGATTATTTTCTCTTCTTTCATAATTAAATTAGTTTATAATGATATTAAAATGATATCATAAAGATATAACAAATATTTTAATATTTGCATATAAACTACGAAATGTTTTAAGCCTTGTATTTTAACCATAGCTTAAAAGTTCTTTCTGGTGAAACTCAGTAAATATTAGTATTCAACATCATAGTTTAATAATGGTACTGATTATTTACATCTAATGCTCGATTTGTCACAATGTTTTTTTTGAAATGCCATTATATTTGTAAAAAAACAATTATGAGAAAAATGTGGTTTATTTTATTTTTAGGAATATTAACAATTAATTGCTCAACTTCAAGCGATAGTGGAGATGTTACAAAAATAGAGCAAGAAATTGAAGAGGAAGAAGAAATTGAAGAAATAGAAGAGGTTACAGGTGATATTAGGGATATTTCTGCATCAGAATTAGTAGCCGATATGGGGCCTGGTTGGAATTTTGGAAATTCTTTTGATGTTAGGGATAATGATAAGACAGCTTGGGGTAACCCTCTGCCAACTACAGGTGTGGTTGACGCTATTTACAACAGAGGATTTAGAACCCTTAGACTTCCTGTGACATGGGGGTATAATATGGGTGATGCTCCAAATTTTGAAATTGAAAAAAACTATTTTACTAGGGTTGAATCAATTATAGATTATGCTTTAGAAAAAGGGATGTATGTAATAATCAATATTCATCATGATGATAAATGGATTATACCCACGGTAGCACAAGCAACTTTCACAAAAGATCAATTAGACAAAGTTTGGACACAAATAGCTAATAACTTTAAAGATTATAGTGATTATCTAATTTTTGAATTGTTAAACGAACCTAGGCATAAGGATACTCCAGAACAATGGACAGGTGGTACTGAAGAAGGGAGAACAGTTTTAAACGATTACTATGTAACAATTTTAGATGCTATAAGGAAAACAGGTGGTAATAATGAGCTCCGTAAAGTTATGGTAGCGCCTTATGCAGCTTCTGTAGTTCAGAAAACTTGGGATGACTTTGTGATACCAAATAATGATGCTAATGTTATTATTTCAATACATGCCTATGTACCTTTTAGATTTGCACTAGAAGCCAGTGATCCAGATTGGGGTTCAGATGCTGATAAAGCGGATATAGATGCCCTGATGAATAGGATAGAAGCCAATTTTATATCTAAAGGATTACCTGTAGTAATGGGTGAATGGGGTAGTATAGGTCTTTTAGCTGATAAATCTGAACGATTAAAACATGCAGATTATTTTGTTGAAGCTTGTATGAGTAAAGGTATTGTACCCGTAGTTTGGGATGATGGTGGTGATTTTGGTTTATTAAATAGAAGAAATTTTGTTTGGGACTTTCCTGGAATAGCAGATGCTGCTGCAAACAAAAATTAAATATTTAGCCTCAGGGGTTAGTTGTTTTTCGATTTTAAAAAAAACTAATCCCTGATTTTCTTTTTACGCAATTCAAAATTCTGCCCTAAATAGACCTTACGAACCATTTCATCATTTGCAAGATCTTCAGGAATACCATGCTTTAATATACCGCCTTCAAACATTAAGTATGTTCTATCTGTGATGGCTAATGTTTCTTGTACATTATGGTCAGTAATAAGAATACCGATGTTTTTCTTGGTAAGTTGGGCCACAATACGTTGAATATCTTCCACCGCTACAGGATCTACACCTGCAAAGGGTTCATCTAAAAGAATAAAATTGGGGTCGGTTGCTAGTGCACGAGCAATCTCTGTACGTCTACGTTCACCACCTGATAATAAATCACCACGACTTTTACGAATATGCCCTAAACTAAATTCTTCAATAAGCGATTCCATTTTCATGTGTTGCTCTTTTTTACTCAGTTTAGTGAGTTGCAGTACACTTAGAATGTTATCTTCAATGCTTAGTTTTCTAAATACCGAAGCTTCTTGAGCAAGATATCCAATGCCGTTTTGGGCACGTTTATACATGGGATATTTTGTAATCTCAGTATTATCTATGTAAATATGACCACCATTGGGTTTAATTAAACCTACAATCATGTAAAAAGATGTTGTTTTTCCGGCACCATTGGGTCCTAAAAGACCAACAATTTCCCCTTGCTTAACTTCAAGTGAAACGTCCTTTACTACTTTTCGTCCGCTATAGGACTTCATTAAGTTTTCGGCTCTTAAAATCATATTTTATATACTGAACGTTAAAAATAGTGAAATCATATACACTACAATAACGGAATGTTATTTTTCTTATTCTACTTAAATAATTTAAGCAAGCTGTTTTTCTTTTTTCTTCTGATTTCTTATCACCACTTTAGAAATATAAATGCTTACTTGATATAAAATTAAAATAGGAATTGCTACTATAACCTGACTTGCAATGTCTGGAGGTGTTATAACTGCTGAAAGAATCAAAACAATAACAAGGGCATATTTTCTATACTTCCTTAATATTTGTGGGGTTACTAGTCCAATTTTAGTTAAAAAGTAAATAATTATGGGTAGCTCAAAAATTAATCCTGATGCCAAGGCAGAAGACCTAACCAATGCAATGTATGAGCTAATATCAATTTGATTATCCACTTTTGTAGAAATACTATAATTGGCTAAAAAATTTAGTGATAATGGCGTAACAATATAATATCCAAAAAGTACACCTATAAAAAATAGCATAGAAGAAATTATAATAAATCCTCTAGAATGCTTGCGTTCGTTTTCATGAAGACCTGGGCTAATAAACTTCCATAATTGATAAATAACGTAGGGAAATGATATTATAAAACCACCAAGAATAGCCGTCCAGATATCTGCTGAGAATTGACCTGCCATGGTCCTATTTTGAAGAATCATTGGCATTTCTTCAGCACAAAATGTAGTATTTACACCAATAAATTTAGCAGTTTGGCACAACATATTATATGTTGGAAAACTCATATCTAGAGGTGCGAAAATAATTTGATCAAAAACAAATCGACTAAAAATAAAAACCAAAGTCGCAACAATAACGACTGCTAAACATATTCTTATTAAATGCCAACGTAAATCTTCAAGATGATCTAAAAAAGACATCTCATTAATATCCTTTTTTGCCATTATATAATACCTTCTTTTATTAAATCGTGTAGATGTACAATACCAGCATACTTGCCATTTTCTTCAACCAATAATTGAGATATGCCATTGTTTTCCATAACTTCAAGAGCATCAATGGCCATAGCATTAGCTTCAATACGTTTTGGATTAGCACTCATTATATCTTTTGCTGTTAATTTAGAAAAATCATCAACTTTGCTTAGCATGCGTCTTAGGTCACCATCTGTAATAATCCCTACTATAGCATTATTTTCAACAACAGCTGTAACACCCAGCATTTTCTCGGTTATCTCAACAATAACATTTTTAATACTGGTGTCAAGGTTAACCTTTGGTTTTTCATTTACAGAAGAAATGTCTTGAACACGTAAATACAGCTTCTTTCCTAAAGCACCACCAGGATGATACTTTGCAAAATCGTTACTTGAAAAACCTCGTAACTCTAATAAGCATACTGCAAGAGCATCACCAATTACCAATTGTGCAGTGGTACTAGTTGTAGGTGCTAAATTATTAGGGCAAGCTTCTTTTTCAACATAAGCATTAAGAATAAAATCGGCATGCTCTCCTAAAAAAGAATCTTTATTTCCCGTTATAGCTATCATCTTGTTGTTCGCACTTTTTATTAAAGGAATAAGTACTTTAATTTCGGGTGTGTTTCCACTTTTTGAAATACAAATAACAACATCATCTTTAAGAATAAGCCCTAAATCACCATGAATGGCATCTGCGGCGTGCATAAAAACTGAAGGCGTTCCAGTGGAATTTAATGTTGCTACAATTTTGTTTGCAATAATAGCGCTTTTACCTATACCAGTAATAATAACGCGACCTTTTGAGTTGTAAATAAGCTGTGTAGCTTCGGCAAAATCATTGGTTATTAATTCGGATAAATTCAAAATGGCCTTACTTTCCATTTCAATGGTATGTCTCGCAATATCAATAATAGAACTTTTGTTTTTCAAAATTTATTATTTTTGAGTTGATGTTTAAAGATTTTATTATCTTTAATCATACATCAAAGATTCAAATTTTGTTGTAATTTGAAAATTCGTTACAAAACTAACGAAAAAAATATGAGGGTTCTCTAAATGCTTAATGAAATTAATCAACCAATATTTAGCAATTTAGAGTTTTAATCAAACAATAATTTTATACAATTCATGTCAATAACAAAAAGTGACTTGCATGCTGCTCTTAAAAAATATTTTGGGTTTAATAAATTCAAAGGGCTTCAAGAAGATGTTGTAGAAAGCTTATTATCAGGAAATCACACTTTCGTTATTATGCCAACTGGTGGCGGTAAGTCTTTGTGTTACCAACTACCAGCTTTAATGCAAGAAGGTACAGCTATCGTGGTATCGCCTTTAATAGCACTAATGAAAAATCAAGTGGATGCCATAAGAGGTGTTTCAAAACATAATGGTGTAGCCCATGTGTTAAATTCTTCATTAAATAAAACTGAAATAAAACAGGTTAAAGAAGATATTGTTAGCGGTATTACGAAACTGCTTTATGTAGCACCAGAATCGTTAACCAAAGAGGAAAACGTTGAATTTTTACGTACGGTCAAGATATCGTTTATGGCTATAGACGAGGCGCATTGTATTAGCGAATGGGGGCATGATTTTAGACCAGAATATAGAAACCTACGTCATATTATCAAACGTATTGGAGACAATATTCCTATTATAGGATTAACAGCTACAGCTACACCAAAGGTTCAAGAAGATATTATTAAAAATTTAGGTATAGGCAATGCAACCACCTTTAAAGCATCTTTTAATAGGCCTAACCTGTATTATGAAGTAAGGCCAAAAACAAAAAATGTAGATGTTGATATCATACGTTTTATAAAACAAAATGATGGTAAATCTGGAATAGTATATTGTTTAAGCCGAAAACGTGTTGAAGAGTTAGCACAAGTTCTGCAGGTAAATGGTATTAATGCAGTGCCATATCATGCAGGTTTAGATGCCAAAACGCGTTCCAGTCATCAAGATAAATTCTTAATGGAAGATGTAGATGTTGTGGTGGCAACCATAGCATTTGGTATGGGAATAGACAAACCCGATGTACGTTTTGTAATCCATCATGATATTCCAAAAAGTATAGAAAGTTATTACCAAGAAACAGGTAGGGCAGGTAGAGACGGTGGCGAGGGGCATTGTTTAGCTTTTTACGCCTATAAGGATATTGAAAAACTAGAAAAATTCATGTCTGGTAAACCTGTAGCAGAACAAGAAATAGGGCAGGCCTTACTTCAAGAAGTTGTCGCTTTCGCGGAAACATCTATCTCCAGAAGGAAGTTTATACTTCACTATTTTGGTGAAGAGTTTGATACTAAAACTGGTGAAGGAGGCGATATGGATGATAATGTAAGGCATCCAAAAAAGAAAGTGGAAGCCAAAGACAACGTAAAGTTGTTGCTTGAAACTATTGATAATACAAATGAAAAATACAAGTCCAAAGATTTAGTTAATGTGTTAGTGGGTAAAGAAAACGCTTTAATTAACTCCCATAAAACTAACGAACAACCATTTTTTGGAAAAGGAAAACACCAAGACAATAAATATTGGATGGCCTTATTAAGGCAAGTTTTGGTTGCTGGTTACCTTAAAAAAGATATTGAAACTTACGGCGTTATAAAGTTAGTTGAAGACGGTAAAGACTTTATAAAAAACCCGAAGACTTTTATGATGACCGAAGATCATATTTTTGAGGGCGAGCAAGAAGATGGTACCATAATAACAGCCGAAAAAGGAGGAGGTGCTGTCGCAGACGATGTGCTTATGGGCATGCTAAAAGATTTGCGTAAAAAGAGTGCTAAAAAACTTGGTGTCCCGCCGTTTGTTATTTTTCAAGACCCGTCTTTAGAAGACATGGCACTAAAATACCCAGTAAATCTATCCGAGTTGAGTAATGTACACGGCGTAGGCGAAGGTAAAGCCAAAAAATACGGTAAAGATTTTGTAGCGCTTATAGCAAAGTATGTTGAAGAAAATGAGATTACCCGTCCAGACGATTTAGTCGTAAAATCTACAGGAAGTAACTCTGCAAATAAATTATACATCATTCAAAATATAGATAGAAAACTCCCATTAGATGATATTGCATCTTCCAAAGGCATGGAAATGGATGCCTTCATCAAAGAAATGGAAGTTATCGTCTATTCAGGCACCAAATTAAATATCGATTATTGGCTGCACGATATTCTGGATGAAGACCAGCAAGAAGAAATCCACGACTATTTTATGGAATCTGAAACTGACGATATTGACGCAGCAATAGATGAGTTTGATGGTGATTATGACGATGAAGAACTCCGGCTATACCGAATCAAATTTATCAGCGAAGTAGCCAATTAACCTAAAAATTATTTGGGCGTTACCACAAGGGTCGGGCTTTACGTTATATCTTTTTAAAACGTCATTGTGAGGAGCTAGCGACGTCACAATCTGTTAAATTCAAGTTCAAAAGCAAATTTATGGCTTACTTTTTTTAAAAAGGATGCCACTATAATCCCTAACGCGGGCTAGTTTGCTAGCTTAATTTCTTGAACTATATTGGTTTTTTTTGGAAGAGTTCGTTTAACGTGTTGGTATATGAAAAGTAGCAGATTTGTATGTGCCATTTTTCGGTTTAGAAACAAAGATAGCAGAAAAGAACCAAACCTTTGCTTAAGCTCTTAACTGCTATTTTTTATATACCGTGTTGTAGGCAGTATTTATTCTTCCGCAACGTAAAAACACCTAACCTCTTTTACAATAATCTCTTTATTTTGTAATTCGGTCTTATCAATTAAAAAGATAGTTTTAGCATTATTAATTAATTTTACAGATTCAATATACCCAATTTTTTGCATAAATTCTCCAGTTATAATAATGTCTTTGTTTTTTTTTAAAAAACTTTTATTTAATCTAAAATAGGGCACAGGATTATCTTTATATTGCTCATCAAAATCGGAATAATGCCAATAAATAAACCTCATTACTTCACTTTGCAGTGAATAATAGTTTTCTTCTTTAAAGAAGAAATTATATGTTATACTGGCTCTTTTATCTTTAAATTTTTGTGAAATTCGTTTAGATTGGTAATTGCCATTTGTTCCATTGTGAAGTATAAATAATACTTCACTTTGTTTAATTTTTTCTAAATTTTGAGAATAACAATTAATTGTTAAAGATAAAACGAGACTTATTATTATCGTTTTTTTCATATTTTGTGTTTTAATCATTACATTCATTACTAAATCCAAGTATTCCAATATCTTTATAGCTATTATAGTTTTCAAATTTACTAGGAGTATTTTCGATATTATTTTTAAAAGCATTAGAATTTTGCAAACCAGCCATACTTAAATATTTGTAAAACTGACTCCAATCCCAAGGAACTTCTGTTCCAGTTGGATTATTTTCATCAATGAATGTATAATCTTCTTCAGCAGATTGTTGGTGAGATAATGGAATCAAATCATCTTTAATATCTGCCAAAATTTCAGACATGATTGGCAATAAGGAATCAAACATAAATTCATGGTCGGATTGAGCAGGACAAGCTGTTGAAAAATAAATATTTAGTAATTCGCTTAGTTCCACATCATCATAACCTTCTAAAGGTGTTCCTTGGTTGCAACCATATTGCTTTACTGTTAGGTAGGCATGGATTGATTCGTGAAGTATCGTTTTTGCCAACGAGATAGAACTAACGCCCATGTTACTTTTATTGATTTCAATAACAGCATTATATTTTACAATTTCACCAGTTGTAGGATTTACTGATAAAGCCCGTGTTTTAGTGACTCCATTAGGTTCTGTGGTTGAGGGAGGAGTTGGAGGTATGTTGTCAACAATTTTAAATTGTACATGCATATTTTCACTGTTTCCAAAAGTATCAACAAACAACTTTTTAAATTTTTAGGATTTTATAAGTTTATTATAAATACACATAAACTTAACTTTTTCAGGTTCAGGATTAAGAACTGTTGGTCTAACAAGTTCTAAATCTACATTAAAAGGGGATGCAAAACTTTCTTCTAAATCTACTTTTTTGTTTAGAGTTAGGTCTCTGTTAGCATTTTTAACAAACTCAACAGCTTCGTGTGGATATTGTGTTAATAATAAGTCTAAATCTCCTGAGTTCATTTGGTTTTCAAGAAATTCAAAAATAGTATTTTGTGTTTCTAAACTTAAACTTGAAAATAAGGTAAACTCTTCATCAGTTAACTGAATGCTCGTAAAAGTCTTTTTTCTTTGTTGGTCTAACGGCATTACATAGGGTGCGCTAATAGGAGCATCATTATTTATTGTACCTCCACGTCCTCCTGATGAATTGTTTGGGTTACTGGTTGTGGTACTTCCTTCATTTGTTGCTGGTACTTCAGTATTACTAGTATCATCATTGTTACTACTTGTTCCACCAGATCCACTACCTCCTCCTGCACAATCAAACTGTGTCCATGTTACATATGAACCTTCCCATCCAGTTGAAGGGCTTTCATCATATGATCCAGACCAACAAGTTGATGTTTCTACATCTACATAAACTAAGGAATTGAGAATAACGTCTGTGTCGAAGTTTTCAAGATATGTCATCGAAGTTTTATCCTCTAGCTCTGAGGAACTCAAATTGTTTATATTCTCTCTTTCAGAAGGCGTTAAATTATAATTGATAACAAACGTATCGTAATCACCGTTCGAATCATTGAATGAAAAGAATAGGTTTTGAAACAAATTACTTGTCTCATTATTTATTTTGTATATAGGAAAAGTATAAGAATGATAAGTTCCATCTGACTCTTCTAAATATTTAGCTTCATCTGTGTCAATGTAGAAATCATATTCAGAAATATAAACTGTCTTTTTTTGGCTTGTTTTTGACGCACTAATATTATTTTGTTCTACGCCTTTTTTTATGGCATTTATTTTACTTAATAAATTTGAATTGTTTGATATTTCGTTAAACTTAACCTTTGTAACTGAATAAGGATTTGAATTGGTTTCTTGAATGGGTTGAAGAGTGTCGTTTTCTTTTTCGCAATTGGTGAGAAGTAAAGAAATCCCGAAGATTAGAATTCCAAGTTGGAGTAGGTTTTGCAGTTTTTGTTTTTTCATGTGTTCCGTTGTTTAAAATTAGTTAAAAATGTTCAATGTGAGTGCATATTGCCTACAACTATTTCACGGATATGAAATCGTTTTAATGTTTTATATCCGAAGTTAAACGAAGTTAGCTAATTTTTCTGACAAAATCAAGTGTTGTGTTAAACTAAAATCTTCAGCTTAAAGCGTCTTAAAAACAACCTCTTGTTTCTTAGCACTTAGAGTTAAAGAGGTAATCTTATTTTTATCAAAATTAGCAACATCGTTTTCCTCAATTTGAAAATCTATGCGTGTAATAAATCTATTTGATACGTTGGAATAATCAGATTCAAATTCATCCATATCAGATTTTAGTACCAAATCAATCTCAGTTCCTTTTAATGCGAGTTTAGCACCTTTAATCGTTTTGATTTTAAAACTGCCCACAACTATAGTTATTACATAAAAATAACCTCCTAATTCTGAAGTTTTGGCAAATAGTACATTTTGTTCAGAAACGGCAAAAGCCTCTTCATCAATGGCGTTAATAATATCTTCGGTATAATTATCAACATGTGTACGCTCCATGGCACGAATATTACCAAAAGCGGCAAGAATTTTATCTAAGCTAAATTTCATAATAAAGCGTTTTTGTAAAACTAAAATTATAATTATAACCACAAAATTATAATCATAAATCATTTTATATAATGGTAGTTATTTTTTTAAAAAGGTACATACAACATACATCTTATGATTTTTTTTCAGTATTCAGTTTTAGTTATCTATGTTTCATATATTTGCAACTTCAAACAAAATAAGCATCATGCAAGACGGATTATACGCAAAATTTAATACATCAAAAGGCGAAATATTAGTCGCTTTAGAATTCAAAAAAACACCAGGGACAGTTGGAAACTTTGTAGCTTTAGCTGAAGGAAATTTAGAAAATTCTGTAAAACCACAAGGAGCACCATATTATGATGGTTTAAAATTTCATAGAGTTATACCAGATTTTATGATTCAAGGTGGTTGTCCGCAAGGTTCAGGAGCTGGAAACCCAGGATATCAGTTTGATGATGAGTTTCATCCAGATTTAAAGCACGACGGGCCAGGTGTATTATCTATGGCTAATGCAGGACCAGGAACTAACGGAAGTCAGTTTTTTATAACGCACATTGCAACCGATTGGTTGGATAATAAGCACACTGTTTTTGGAAAGGTTGAACACGGACAAGAAGTTGTTGATGCCATAGCACAAGGTGATAAAATTGAAAGTTTAGAAATTGTAAGAGTAGGTGAAGAGGCCGAATCTTTTAATGCTGTTGAGGCATTTAGAACATTTGAAGGTTCTAGAGAAAAAAGACTAGCTGAAGAAAAAGCAAAACACGAAGCAGCTTTAGATAAAGTGGCAGCAGGTTTTGATAAAACGGAAAGCGGGTTACGTTACCAAATTATCCAAAAAGGAGATGGTGTAAAAGCAGAAAAAGGAAAAACAGTATCTGTACATTACAAAGGGCAGTTAATTGATGGAACAGTTTTCGATTCTTCATACAAAAGAAATGAACCTATAGATTTTCCATTAGGAGTTGGACAAGTTATTCCTGGTTGGGACGAAGGTATTAGTTTATTAAACGTTGGAGACAAAGCACGATTGGTTATTCCTAGTCATTTAGGTTATGGAAGCAGAGGTGCTGGAGGTGTTATTCCTCCAGATGCTAACTTGATATTCGATGTAGAATTGATGGATGTTAAGTAAGCAGTGAATAGCTTTTAAAAAAAGCTAGAGAGATTTGATCTCATCCATATTAAAGATATATTAGATAAAAAGACACCTAACTTAGGTGTCTTTTTTTGTTTTAGCATCATAACGTTAAATTATTTTATTTATCGAGTTTTTTAAAACCATATATTTTATAGTTATAGTTTTGCCTCATGATTAGCGTAAAACAAACCAACTTATACTCCGAAGTTTTAAAAGAACTCAATTATTCTTTTGGAAACGTATTCATATTTAATGGATTTATTGTTTCAGAAATGAACCAAGGTATAAATGTTAGTTGGAGTAATCATGCTAAACAGATTGTTGAAGATGTATCTTGTTATTTAGGTACAGATGGGAGTGATATAATTTATATTTCTAATCGTATAAATTCTTATGCTGTTATGGCTGCAGATTGGCTTAAATTCTTCAAAAGTAACTACTACCTTAAAGCATACTATATTGTTTCGAATAAGCCGACTAGTAAAATTAATTTTGTAGTTGAAAATTTGTTTTTCAAAAACAAAATCAAAAACTTCAATTCATTATACGAAGCGGTTAATTGGGCTAAAAAAGGGATAGTTGAGGTTGCATAACCATAAATAATACTTATTTTAGAACCACATTTTAAAATTTATATTGTGGATTCGAAAGCACTAGAGAAATTAAAATATCCTATCGGGCAATTTCAATGTCCTGAAAAAATTACTGAAAAGCATATTGCAGAATGGGTTTCTACTTTAGAAACTTTTCCAATTCGTTTTGAAGCATTAGTTAAACATCTTTCAAAAGAACAATTAGATACACCTTACAGACCAGATGGGTGGACAATTAGGCAAGTTGTACACCACGTTTCTGACAGTCATCATCATAGTTATACACGTTTTAAGTGGGCTTTAACAGAAGATAAACCCTTGATTAAAGCTTATAATGAGGCAGATTGGGCAGAGTTGAATGATAGTAAATCGGCACCAATACAAATGTCTGTAGAGCATTTAAAAGCCATTCATTACAAACTCGTGAATCTGCTCAAAGGCATGTCAAAAGAAGATTTTAATAGAAGCTTTATACATCCTGAAACTAATAGTGAAGTACTTTTAAGTTATAATACAGGTAATTATGCATGGCATAGTAACCATCATTATGCGCATATTGAAAACATTATGAAGCGCAAAGGTTGGTTGTAAATGATAAGACCGGTACATATAAATGATGCTCAAGCACTATTAGATATTTATAATTACTATGTGATTAACACAACGGCTAATTTTGATATAGAGCCTTTGACTATTGAAACTTTTACAGAAAAAATAAATAATATTATTCCTAATTACCCATACATTGTTTACGAGGAAAATAATAAAATATTAGGGTATGCTTACGGAAGTAGATTTAGACCAAGAGCAGCTTATGATTTTGTAGCAGAATCTACTGTGTATGTAAAACACGATGTACATGGAAAGCAGATAGGTACAAAGTTATATACTGAATTAATTAAACAGCTAAAAGCAACAGATTTACATACCGTTCTGGGGGTGTTAACCATCCCGAATGAGGCGAGTATACAACTTCACGAAAAACTAGGTTTCAAACAAGTGGCTAACTTACGCGAGGTTGGTATGAAGTTTGGCAAATGGCAGCATGTAGGTATATGGCAACTAAAACTTAATTAGACTTTCCATTTAATGTTGCAACCAATACTTGGTTTTTGAGTTTCAGTATTTTCTTTGTTTTCTAGTAAACAACCTAGGGCATGTCTTAAATCTTTTCCAGAAAGCGGTATACTATTTCCAGGTCTAGAATCATCAAGTTGACCTCGGTAAGTAAGTTTTAATTCAGCATTAAAAAGATATAAATCTGGTGTGCAAGCTGCATCGTAAGCTTTGGCTACTTCCTGTGTTTCGTCATATAAATAAGGAAACGGATAGCCTTCGTTTTGTGCATGGACTTTCATTTTATCAGGGCTGTCTTGCGGATAGTTTATCACATCGTTACTTGAAACAGCAATAAAAGAAATACCTTGAGAAGCATACTCATTTGCTATAGCAACCAATTCAGAATTTAAATGAATAACGAAAGGGCAGTGGTTACAAATAAACATAATAACCGTTCCTTTTTCACCTTTTAATTCATCTAAGTTTAATGTAGTATCTGATACAGTATCTAAAAGCGAAAAATCTGGTGCTTTTGTTCCTAACGGAAGCATATTTGAAGGTGTTCTTGCCATAATTTTATATTTCCTCAAAGTTCGTTAAAATTTGTATTTTTAAAAAATGAGGAGTACAATATCTTTTGAAGATTTCACTAAAGTAGATTTAAGAGTTGGAACCATCATTGAAGTTAATGATTTTCCAGAAGCCAGAAATCCTGCCTATAAGCTTACAATTGATTTTGGAAATTTGGGAATAAAAACCTCTTCTGCACAAATTACCACATTATATTCCAAAGACGATTTATTATATAAACAAATTATTGCTGTGGTTAACTTTCCAAAAAAACAGATTGCTAAATTTATGAGTGAATGTTTAGTTTTAGGAGCCGTAAAAGAAAACGACGTTATACTTTTAAATCCAGAGACTAAAGTTAAAAACGGAACACCTGTAAATTAATTTATGCAAGAATTAGATAAGGTTCAAATCAACTTTGATAGCAATGGCTTATGGGTATTAAATGTAGCGCTCGCAATTGTTATGTTTGGAGTGTCTTTAGGAATTACTTTTGATGATCTAGGGCGTTAATAAAACAGCCAAAGTTAGTTTTAATAGGGGTTTTATCTTAATTTATATTTCTACCATTAGCTACGTTTCTTTTAGTGCTTTTGATAAGGCCTCAACCCAATATTGCTTTGGGAATGTTTATGGTTGCTGCTTGCCCAGGCGGAAACATCTCAAATTTTATGATGCATTTGGCTAAATGGAATACAGTCTTATCAGTGAGTTTAATTGCTTTTGCTACGTTTTTAGCGGTCTTTATGACGCCTTTTAGCTTTGGAAATACGCTGTAAAACCTAAAATAATTGAGGTAGAGTTCTTGTCAACATTTCGATTTGCATTGGTTGTTACTCTTGCTCCTCTTTGGTTAATAATTTGCTTAGGAATAGTAGTAACATGAGATTGAGTCGCGGCATTGGGATATTTACTAACCAGTTTATGTATTACCTTATTGGCAGTTAAGGTATAAAAAAACCGTAGTGGTTAACTACGGTTTAGATTTTATAATTTTATTGTTAGCTGCTGACTATATATCGTCAAAATTTACGTCTGTAAAACTATCAGTTGAACCTGTTTTTAAATCAGCTTCAGTAACTCGCGAGCCATCATCATATTCCTTTTTAAAATCTTTTTGATGACGCTCACTAATAACTTCATCACCTTTTTCAGCAATGATGTAATTTGTCATTTCAGCCAAAATTTCTTTAAACTCAGTAAAGTCTTCTTTGTAAATGTATATTTTGTGTTTTTTGTAATGAAACGATCCATCGTCATTTGTGAATTTTTTACTTTCCGTTATGGTTAAGTAATAATCTTCAGCTTTTGTAGCTCTAACATCAAAAAAATATGTTCGTCTTCCTGCTCTTAATACTTTTGAAAAAATTTCCTCTTTCTCCATCATATCATTATAATTCTTTAAAATTACTATCTATTTACAGTATCAAAAATCTAAAAAAAAACGATACTAACCAATAAATTTTAAATTTTCTTTTTAGAATATTAGATTTTGTTGCATTTAATTGAATAAAAGCTCCTAAATGTATAAATAAAAACACTAAGTTTTATTAGAAGAAGTTTCGCTTAATTGTTTTAGGTATAACTCTTTATAATAACCTTCGGTATCAATTAGCTTATCATGAGTGCCTTCTTGAATAATTTCTCCATCTTCTAAAACAATGATTTTATCAGCATTTTTAGCAGATGATACTCTATGACTAACAATGATGGATGTTTTACCTTGTGATATTTTGCTAAGGTTTTTTAAGATTTTTTCTTCGGTCTCAGTATCTACTGCAGATAAACAATCATCAAATAATAAAATTTTAGGCGATTTTATAATGGCTCTAGCTATAGATACGCGTTGCTTTTGCCCTCCAGATAGAGTTATACCACGTTCACCTAAAACGGTGTCGTATCCATTATTGAACTTAATAATGTTTTTGTGTACTTGAGCATTTTTAGCAGCTTCAATAACTTCTTCATCTGTGGCGTCTTCTTTACCAAATTTTATATTTGTTTTTATGGTATCAGAAAACAGAAAAGCATCTTGTGGAACATAACCGATGCTGTCTCGTAAGTCGGTTAAATTTAGATTATTAATAAAGGTGTTATTTATTGAGATAGAGCCAGCATCAATATCATAAAGTCTACCTATTAAATCTAAAATTGTCGATTTTCCCGACCCTGTTTTTCCTAAAATGGCTAAAGTTTCACCAGCTTTAATGCTAAAACTAACATCTTTTAACGCTTGAATATTTGTGTCATCATAAGTAAAAGATACATTCTTAAAGGCAATATCGCCTGTAATTTCTGTATGGTTAGCTATGTTGTTCTTAATTTCAGGTTCTATTTTTAAAAACTCATTAATGCGCTTTTGGGAGGCTTCTGCTTGTTGCACAATAGAAGTAACCCAACCTACGGTGGCTACAGGCCATGTTAGCATATTTACGTAAATAATAAATTCTGCAATGGTACCAATACTTTCTATTTCACCATTAATATATTGCATACCACCAATATAAATTACAAGGAGGTTGCTTGTGCCGATTAGCAGAATCATCATGGGGAAAAACCAAGCTTGTACTTTAGTTAAATCAATTTGTTTTTTTTTGCTTTCTGAAGCTAGCGATTTAAAATTAACCGACGTTTGCGGTTCAATGCCATAGGCTTTAATTACAGAAATACCACTAAAAGATTCTTGCGTAAAGGTTGAAAGTTTTGATAAATACTCTTGTACTATGGTGCTTCGTTTATGTATTTCTTTGCTTAATTTATAAATGATTACAGAGAGGATAGGCAAAGGAACAATGGTGTACAAGGTTAACTTTGGCGATGCATTAATCATGTAAATAATTACAATAACAAATAGTGCAAGTGTGTTAATGCTGTACATTAAGGCTGGTCCACCATACATTCTAACTCGTGTTACATCTTCGGTAATACGGTTCATTAAATCACCTGTTCTATTTTGTTTGTAGAAGTTTAATGAGAGCTTTTGGTATTGGTCATAAATTTCGTTTTTTAAATCGTATTCAATATAACGAGATACGTTTATGATGGTTTGCCTCATAAAAAACGTAAGAATAGCAGCAATTACAGCAGCTCCAATAATATAGAGGATGGCTTCTAATAAGTCTGCTCTAAAGGTGGTTTCGTTTATTGATTTATCAAAATACCGCTCTATGGCTACAAATATTTTTTTTACATAACGTGGTGTGTACAGTAAAAACAAACGTGCCACTATGGTAATAATAGAACCAATGATTAGATGTGTTCTATATTTAAAAAAGTATTTATTGAGGTGCCTTAATTCTTTCATTTATCCAGATAGGAATCGATTTGCAAATATAACTCAATAATAAAGAATAGGTTGATTTATAAGGTTTGCAAAGTGTTAAATATCTTTTAAAAAAGAAATATGCTTTGGTATATGGATTGTGCTTTGCGGATATGCCTGCGTTAGGGATAGTAGTGGAAAGCCCACAGCCCGATCCCGATAACTATCGGGTGAGGTGCGAGGACTTGTAGCGGATAGCCCGACCCTTGGGTAACGCCCAAATAAGTTTGCTTTTTTTGTTGAGTACTAAAATATAGTGTTATTTTTGCGGCATTAAAACCATGAAGAGTAATTCTTCTTTTTCAAAAAGTTCTTTGTAATGATGCTAAATAGAAGACATATACGTGTAAAAGTGATGCAGACAATGTATGCTTTTAAGGGAAGTGAAAGCGATGATTTTTCTAAAGATCAGAAGTTTTTACTTTTTAGTATTGATAATATGTATAATTTGTATTTGCTATTGATGTCTCTATTGATTGAAGTTCAAAAACGAGCTGAAAGCGATTTGCAAAAGAAACGAAACAAACATCTTGCCACTAAAGAGGATATAGACCCCAATAAAAAATTTGTAAACAATCAAATATTAAAACTTCTTAGAGAAAATACGCAATTAAAAGAGCAATTAGAGGAAAAGAAAATTACCAATTGGGAGTTGGATGATGAATATGTAGATATTATTTTTAAAGACATTATTTCTAGTGATTTGTATAATGATTATATGAAAACTAGAGTGTCTGACTTTAAGGAAGACAAGGATTTTATTGTCGATGTTTTTAAAGATATTATTGCTCCCAACGATAAGCTTTATGATTATATGGAAGATAAAAACCTAACCTGGTTAGATGATCTTCCAACGGTAAACACTACCATTTTGAAATTGCTTAGAAAAGTGAAAGCGAGTGCTCCTGAAAATTATTTTACACCAAAATTATATAAGGATGTTGAAGATAAGCAGTTTGCTATTGATTTGTTTAAGAAAACACTTTTAAACAGAACTGTTATTAATGAGGAGATTGATAAGAAAACAAAAAATTGGGACTCAGACCGTATAGCAAATGTAGACTATGTATTGTTGCAAATGGCTATTTGTGAGTTGAAAAATTTCTCGTCAATACCAGTGAAAGTAACAATTAATGAGTATCTAGAAATTTCAAAAGAATATTCTACTCCCAAAAGCAGTATTTTTATTAATGGTATTTTAGATAAGTTAGTTAAGGAGTATGAGGCTGAGGGTGTGTTGAATAAAGTAGGTAGGGGATTGATGTAAGTTAAGAATACTCTCAAAGAATTGTTAAGAAGAATACAAAAATTTTCAATCGATTAAATAATTACTATTTTTGCTCAACAAAAGTTTTAAAAATATCTATTATGAAGAAAATAATATTAGGCCTTAGTGCTATGTGTTTAATAGCATTTACCTCTTGTAAAGAGAATGTTGCTAAAAAAATTGAAGAAACTAATATAGCTGCTGCTGCTGAAAGAGATGCTGTAGCATCAAAATTTCCAGTACTTGAGTTTGATAAGAAAGAACATGACTTTGGTGAAATCGAGGCTAAAACAAAGGTAGAGACTACGTTTAAATACACAAACACAGGTGATGCCCCTTTAGTAATTACAGATATTAAAAGTTCTTGTGGCTGTACTGTACCGCAAGATTGGAGTAGAGAACCTTTGTTACCAGGTGATAAGGGAGAGTTTACTGTTAAGTTTAATGGAAGTGGTTCTAATAAAGTATCTAAAACTATCACTGTAACGGCAAATACGGAAAAAGGTTCTGAAATTGTAAAGATTTCAGCATTTGTAAAACCAGACCCAAATAAAGTTAATAAGCCAGTACCTGCTAAAAGCTAAATAAATTTATAATGGGAGAAGGAGGATTCGGTAGTTTACTACCATTTGTATTAATGTTTGTTGTTGTGTATTTCTTTATGATTGCACCACAAATGAAACGTGCTAAAAAAGAAAAGAAGTTTGCAGCAGAATTGAAACGTGGTGATCGCGTTATTACTAAAAGTGGTTTACATGGTAAAGTTGCTGAACTGAATGATAAAGATAATAGTTGTGTTATTGAAACTATGGCTGGAAAGTTAAAGTTTGATAGATCTGCTATTTCTATGGAAATGAGTACTAAACTTAATGCCCCTGCTAAAGTTAAATAGATTAACAATTAGCAGTGATATGATAATAAAAAGCTTCCTACATGGGAAGCTTTTTTTTGCTTTAAATCTACATGGGTTAAAACTTTAGCAGTTTTTATATTTATCATTTAATCCAACACCTTGTAAAATCATAGGTGTAATTTTCTCTAAACGTGTTTGTTTTGTGGCGTCTCGTTTTGCAGAACTTATATACTCACAATATTCACGTTGTTTATAAGGCGATAAGCTCAGAAAAGCTAATTCTAGATCTTTGTTGGATTTTAAAACAGCGTTTAATTCATCAGGAATAATGGTTTCTTTTTTCTTTCTATTGGGTTTAATTTCTTTACCCAGTTTTTGATTTTCAATAGCTTCTTTTATATAACTCAAAACAATGTTTTTATCAATATCCTCAATCGTATTAAAACGCATATGTCTTAAAGCTTTTGTTTTGTTTTCTTGAGCGTTTACAAGTAAATTAAGTTCGTCTTTCAAGAACACACCATTAAAAAACCAAATACCAAAATGGTTTTTAAAAGCACCTAGCCCTAAAACATTTTTACCATTAACCATATAAACAGGGGCACTCCACTTAACTGTTTCTTCTACTTCTGTAGAGTTTATAATATTTCTAAGGATAATTAAGGCTTTACTAAAATTATCATGTTCTTCAATATATTCTTCAACCGAATAAATCTTTTTCATGGGTTAGAATTATTTATTTTGAATTTCTAAAGTTATCACCCTGAAAATTAGGAAAAAAAATAGTATTTAATAAATTACAATTCTTAAATAAAAAACCTCAATTAAAAATTGAGGTTTTAGGTGTATTAAGTTGTATAAAGCTTACATCGTATAGAAAAACTGCTCGTTTACAATTTTACCATCATTTACCTCAAACACACAAATCTCTTCCATTTGCTGTCTGCCTCGGTCTTTAAAAGTCACGTCAAAACTCATTTTACTAGTAAAGTGGTTATCAGCAACCATGGGGTCGCTAATTTCACTATCATGAAATTCTACAACATTATCCAACCACTGCTTACTTTTATCGTAAACTTGTTGCTTTCCTGTAAGCACCTCGCCATAAGGCACCCCGGGCATTTCTTTACTCGTTACATTATCGCCGTATAGTTTCTCTATACATTCTAGGTTTTTACCTTCACGACACATTTGTGCCCACTTATTTGCTACATCTTGTGTATTCATAATATTTTAGTTTGTTTGATGAGTTATAAAGATAGAAAAATATAAAAAGCACACTCTTAATAAAATGTTATCGTTTTATGGTTTTGTTACCAAGGTATTATTTTTCTGAGGTTGTATTGTAACTTAACTATTAAATTACTCTTAACTTGGAATTTCAAACATAGCAGTTAACGTATAAATACAAGGGTGATTAACTACTAGTATAATTTTGATAGCGTTTTTTAACTAGTTGTTAATTTAAAGCATTTTTATAAGTCTCTAAACAACGCTCACGGGCAAATTTATGTTCTACGATTGGTTTTGGGTAAGTGAGTTCTTGAAAATCTGGCACCCATTTTTTAATATAATCTAAGTTTTTATCAAACTTTTGTATCTGTGTAGTAGGATTAAAAATCCTGAAGTAAGGCGCAGCATCAACACCGCTACCAGCTACCCATTGCCAATTACCAATGTTACTAGCCATTTCGTAGTCGTGCAACTTTTCAGCAAAATAGGCTTCGCCCCAACGCCAATCAATAAGTAAATGTTTACATAAAAAGCTCCCCACAAGCATACGCACTCTATTGTGCATAAAACCAGTTTCGTTAAGTTGTCGCATGCCAGCATCCACAAATGGATATCCTGTTTTACCTTCACACCATGCTTTAAATTCCTGTTCATTATTACGCCATTGAATACGATCGTATTTTGCCTTAAAACTAGTATCAGAAGTATGCGGAAAGTGCCAAAGAATTTGCATGAAAAATTCACGCCAAATCAATTCTTGCCAGAATATTTCGTTTTTTTCTGAAATTGCTTTTTTTATCATTTCACGAACACTAACGGTGCCAAACCGTAAATGCGGTCCTAATCTTGAGGTCGAATCTTTTGCAGGGAAATTACGAGTGGCTTCATACTCTTGGATTAAATTAGGAGTAACTATGTAAGATTTAATTTTTTGATTGGATATTTTAAAACCAATATCTGATAGGCTTAAATTTGGCAATGACAAATTTTTAACTAAATTACCTAGATAAGATTTAGTTTTGTAAAAATTTAAATCATAAGATTTGAATTTTTCTTTCCAAGTTTTCATGTATGGCGTGTATACTACATAAGGATTACCATCAGCTTTTACAACGTCGTCCTTTTCAAAAATAACTTGATCCTTAAAGGTTTTGAATTCAATATTTTGTTCGTTTAAAAATGCTTTGATTGTATTGTCTCGTTCTTTGGAATAGGGTTCGTAATCATGATTGGTATAAACACAGGTAATATTATAATTTTCAACTAATTTTTTATAAATATCTAGCGGTTTACCATGATATATGCCAATACTACTACCATATTTATCTAGTAGAGCATTACGCATCTCTTGAAGCGTTTCATGAATAAATGTTACTCGAGCATCATCTTCAGGAAGTTTATCTAGAATTTCGGAATCAAAAATAAAAATAGGAAGTACAGGTGATTCACTTTTTAGGGATTCGTAAAAACCTTTGTTGTCGTCTAAACGTAAATCGCGTCTAAACCAAAAAATCGATATGGGTTGTTTCATATTTAATATTTACCAAACAAGGCTTCCAGCTTTTCCGTTCTATAATTAAAGATTTCTTCTAACTTTGGTTTTACTAAAATAGGATGAACAAGTTGACCAAGCAAACCTAGAGGTACTTTATAATCAATAATGTCTTCCATTTCAACACCTCCATCAATTTCTTTTATAAAATGTTTATGATGCCACAAAGCATAAGGCCCGAAACGCTGTTCGTCAACAAAATATTTCTTATCAACGCAATGTGTAATTTCAGTAACCCACTTGGTTTTTATGCCTAAGACTGGTGTTACAATGTATTGAATAATTTGTCCTGCATACATTTCTCTATCGGCCCCAGATAAAATATTAAAACCCATATAATCTGGTGTTATAGTCTTTAAATTCTTTGGGTCTGATAAAAAATCCCAAGCTTTTTCTACAGTTATAGGTAGGTTTTGTTTTTTATGTAATGTATATATTTTCATTCTAGTTGTTTAATAAAATGTAACCATTAAGTGAAGTAGCAATACACAACCAAATTAAATAAGGCATAATTAAAAGGGTTTTGTATTTCAAATCGTTTCTAAAAGAAGTTGCGAATACTGCTACAACAAAAGTTAAAATCAGAATTGTAGTAAAGCCAATGCCCACTAAATGTTGATTAAAAAATATGTAACCCCACATAACATTAAGTATAAACTGTATTGAAAACAAGCCTAATACTTTACTACTAGGCTTTAGTTTATACAAATATGCCATATATACAGAGAAGCATACCATAATTGTGGTCCAAGCAGCTCCAAAAACCCAGCCAGGGGGAGTCCAAGGCGCTTGGTTTAGATTGATGTACCACTCTGTTTTAGGTCCATTATCCATTAACCAATTACCAATGCCCAATGCACCAAAATTTATGATTAAAAATATTAATATGTATTTAAGCAGCTTCTTCATGTTTGAGTTTGCTAATTAGTTTTGCGATATTTTGAGCTTCGGCATATTTACTATCACTTGCTGCTCTGTTTACTGAGGATAGTGCATGCCATTCGCGCATCAATTTTTTAAATTTTTCTTCTAACTTTTCTAATTTTGATTTTCTTTTAAATAATCCCAACATAGCATTTTATTTCAAGTGTTTTGTGATTTTAGAACTCAAAGGGTTGGTAGCAGAAAAAAAATAGTCCACCAAAATCCCATCTTTATCTACTAAGTATTTTTGAAAATTCCATTTCACTGACGAATTGGAAATACCATTATTAACCTTTTGGGTTAGCCACAGGTATAATGGATGCATCTGATTTCCTTTTACTTTTATTTTTTCAGTAATTAAAAAGGATACTCCGTAATTAATTTTACAAAATTCAGTAATGGATTCAGCATCTCCGGGTTCTTGATTTCCAAATTGATTACAGGGCACACCTATAACTTGAAGTTTATCTTCATATTGCTCATGTAAATCTTGTAGTTTTTTGTATTGAGGTGTAAAACCGCATTTGGATGCAACATTTACGAATAGTAGATGCTTTCCTTTAAATTTGGATAGGTCTATTGGTTGTCCGTAAAGTGTATTTATTTTTATTTCATAAATGGAGTTTATATTCATTTTCTTTTTAACGGAATTTGAACCAAGCGTAGCAACAAATGTTTTTAATATATTCATAGCTTAAATTTTAAAGCTTACAATGCCGCAGTCCATCTCAAAAACCTGACCTGAGATAGATGATGATTTTTTTGACAATAAAAACTCAGCCATATCTGCAACTTCTTCTGGTGATAGAAATTTTTTAAGAGGGTGACGTTCGGTTATATTTTCTATCATTTTATCATTACGGAGGAGTTTAGATGCTAAATCAGTATCCGTAACCGTTGGTGCAATGGCATTTATGCGAAATGTAGGAGCAAGTTCTGCACCCAAAGATTTGACTAACCCTTCCACACCTGATTTAGCTACCGCTATACTAGCATGATAGGGCATTCCTAATTTGGCAGCAACTGTACTAAATAAAACTATAGATGGATGGTTTCCATTTTTTAAAATAGGAAGATATCTCTGAATTACCTTTACAGCTCCAAGCACATTGATTTCAAAATCATTTTTAAAATCATCAATAGTTAAACGTGAGATGGGTTTTAAATTAATGCTACCTGGGCAGTAAACTAATCCGTCTGCTGTTTCAATATCTGGTAATTCATCTTGTGTAACATCGCATTGGTGGTGAGTCAAATTGCTATGCGACGTTTCTGGTATACTTCTACTAAAGTTTATAACTTTTGAGTGGGCTAACAGTTTTTCAACTAAAGCTTTTCCAATGCCCTTACTACCACCAACTACAATTATTGTTTTCATGGGTTTCAGGGCATTAAGTTTTATGGCCTGCCCTTTAGCCTTTTTTCTATTTTTTGTTTAATGACGGTTAAACGCTTCATCAAATCCATAATTTCAGGATCTTTTTCTACTTTGTAGATGTCGTTTAAGCCTAATATTAAACTTTTTACTTCTCTAGATGATTCGATACGTTCACTTGTTGTTTTAAAAGTGTGTCTACGTTGTTCGAACTCTAAAGCTTTGTCAATAATCTCCATAAATTTTTATTCTTACTATATTTGATATAAATGCACTATTATTTGCACATTTTCGCAATATAATAAAATATGGAAGATTACCTATTTTTAACCCTAAATATTAGGTAAAATTTAATATTTAGGGTTTTTAACCTCCTGTTTTTGATAACAATATCATTAGAGACGCATTTTCAACCGCTTTTCAACTTTTCTTTTTATGACGGTTAAACGTTTCATGATATCCATAATTTTATCATCTTTTTTTACCTTATAAATCTGATTAAGGTCTAAGATTAAGGCTTTTGCTTCTCTAGATAGTTTAACACGGTCACTTGTAGACAATGATCTCATTTTTCTTTGCTCAAATTCTAAAGCTTTATTGATTAATTCAATTTCCATAATATTACCCGTTTAAATAATTTTGTAGTTCTGTAATTTTTTCTGAAGTATTAAATTCTCCGCCATAATATGCGGTAACCGTCGATGAGGTATCATCTTTTATACCTCTAGAAGATACGCAAAGGTGTTTAGCATCAATAATCACAGCTACATCTTCAGTATCTAGAATTGTTTTTAATTCGTTTGCTATTTGATTTGTTAAACGTTCTTGAACTTGCGGACGTTTTGCATAATATTGTACAATTCTATTAAGTTTTGATAGACCAATGACTTTACCAGATGATATGTAAGCTACATGGGCTTTTCCTATAATTGGCACAAAATGGTGCTCACAGTTAGAATAAAACGTAATGTTTTTTTCTACCAACATTTGCTTGTATTGATATTTATTATCAAACAAGGCTACTTTAGGTTTGTTATTTGGATTTAATCCTGAGAATATCTCATCAATATACATTTTAGCCACACGTTTTGGTGTGCCTTGTAGTGAGTCGTCAGTTAAATCTAACCCCATTACCTCCATGATTTCTTCAAATAAAATTGCAATGCGTTCTTTCTTTTCAGAATCTGTTAGCTTAAAGGCGTCTTTTCGCATTGGAGTTTCTAAACCCGTATAAAGGTGATCATCTCCAATATCTTCCAAAGAAAAGCCATTCAATTTGTGTCCGTTTGTCTTTAATTTTTCTAATTGCATAATATTTTTTTTGTGTGCTGTCTTAAATATTTAATTAATCAAAGCACGTTAACGTTTTGAAATTTTGTTGTGTGTAATTTGTTTTTGTCGGCTACATTTAAAGCGGCCTTTGTCAAATGATCTCAATTTTTCATGTTTTGTAAATCGACCTTGAACACGTTTTCTCCATAATTTGAAACTACTCGGTTTCAACTCTCTTCTCATTAATTCAATAACATCTTGTTCTTTCAATCCAAATTGAAATTGAATAGCTTCAAAAGTTGTTCTATCTTCCCAAGCCATTTCTATAACTCTATCAATGTCATATATTGTCATATATTTTGAAAGTTATATTGTTCATCAAATTTTATCTTTTCATCTAACATTTTCTCAAAAAAGCGTTTGTTTTCTTTAAAAGTTTTATTGTTTTTAAAGTGAATAAATTTCCCTTGTGCATGAATGCTAGTACCATTTGTTTTGTAAATAACCAGTTGGTAATATGGAATAGCCCAAGTAAAATTTTTAAGCCCCTTGTTGATAAAAATTAAAATCCCATTTTTTCTGAGTTCAATATTAGCATAATTGATATCTGATACTATATTCGTGTAACGATTCATATTCGGACTTACTTCACCAACAATCATTCGTTTTGATCCAATCCCTTTCATTTTTAATGATTCTAAAAGCGTAAAAGATCTACCAACCAAATTGTATAAAAGTTGTTTGTGCTCTTTATTATGATATGTAGTATCTAGAATCATTTTACTCTTTCTTATTCCAAATATACAAAATGTTTAACATTTAAATAAAAAAGTTAAACAAAAAAAGATATCAAACTATTGATAAAATTTATTTAAGTTATAAATATTTGACTTTCAGTATTTTATTGTTGTTAAAACCTTTTTTTAAGGGTGTGTTTCCTGAGAATTCTTTTACTTTCCTCTAGCACAGTTTTGTCATTTCTGAGTTTCCAAAGTGTATCACTTGCTTTTTTACGTGAAGTTTCTAAATCTACAATTGGTTTTGGATAGTCTTTTCCTAGTTTAAAGTTACAGAACTGTTGGTCCATTTCTGTCATTAAATAGGGTTGGTGTATAAATGGCGTGTCTAGTAATTCTAATTCTGGTACCCATTTTTTTATAAATGAAGCTTCAGGGTCGTGTTCTAAACTATTTTTTACTGGATTATAAATGCGTAGCATATTTGTACCTGTCTCTCCTGCTTGCATTTGTAATTGTGGGAAATGTATACCAGGTTCAAAATCTAAAAACATCTGAGACAGATGTGTAGTAGCTTCTTGCCATGGTTGCCATAGGTTATGTGTAAAAAATGAAACCACTAAGGCACGCATTCTAAAATTTAAATAGCCTGTTTCGTTTAAACATCGCATACATGCATCCACTAGCGGATATCCTGTATTTCCAGTTTCCCATGCGGTTTGATATGTTTTTGAGATACTTTTTTTTAGTCTATGGAATCCTTTGTTTACACTTGCTTCTTCCATGGTATGTTCCATTTCAAATTTTTGAATAAAATGAGTTTGCCAGCGTAATCTAGACATAAATGCTTCTAAAGCTTTCTTGTGTTTTGAAGTTTCTTTTAAATGATAAGCCTCATGATATACTTCTCTAACAGATAGATTTCCCCAAGCAATGTATGGTGAAATTCTACTACAACTTGTTCTTGCTAATTCTGGTTTTGAGATATTCAGCATGTAATTACCATAGCGCTCTGAAAAAAAAGATTTGAGATATTTTTTTCCAACAGAACGTCCTCCTTTTTGAAAAGCTGAGAATTTAGGAGTAGTTAAACTTGGTATGTTTAAGTTGTGCTCTATCTGGTTTATGACTTTAACTGAAACCAATTGGTTATCCTTTGGCTGAAAGGGGAGTGGCTCAATGGCATAAAATGCATCTACTTTTTCGTTCCAGCTTTCTCTATCTTTTAAACCCCGAATAACTCCGTTATTGATATTTTCATGCCAGTTAATCAAATTGTTTTTACAAAAGCGTTTGAAGTTTTTATCGCGTTCGTAAGTCACAAGAATGCCTGTTTCTTGGTGAGAATAAATATCCGAAATACGAAAATCTGATTGTAATTGGTTTATCGCTGCAATAATATCAGATTGTACCACAAGCACTTTAGAATTATAGTGCTGAAGTTCATCGTTTAAATCTACAAGGGACTCTCTTATAAAATTCCAATGACGTTCGCTATAATGTGAATCTTCCATCAAAAGTGGCTCGAAGCTATATAGTAACAATACTTGTTTTCCGGCTTTTAATGCATTAAAAATAGCTTCGTTATCGTGTAAACGCAAATCGCGTTTCAACCACACTACATTTACTTGAGGCTTAGTATTCATCTTGATTTGCAATTATATGTTGTGCGCGTTTTTTTAATTTTTGTAGCTGACCCTGATCCATTTTATCAAGTAAGCTATACATCATACCCATTCTGAAATTATTTCCTAAATACTCGCGCTTTTCGGCAAGGAAATTCCAATACAAACTATTAAACGGACAAGCCTCTTCTTCGGTTTTTTTACTTTTGTTGTAATGACAACTGGAACAGTAATTGCTCATTTTGTTGATGTAGGAACCTGAAGATACATAAGGCTTAGTTGCTATTTTACCACCATCAGCAAACTGACTCATTCCTCTAGTATTAGTAAGCTGCACCCATTCTACGGCATCAATATAAATACCCAAATACCATGCATCAACTGCATCAGGATTGGTTAGCGTTAGTAGCGCATAATTCCCGGTAATCATTAGTCGTTGTATGTGGTGGGCATAACTATTATCTAACGAGTTTGTAATGGTGTGTTTTAAACAATTCATTTTGGTATTACCTGTCCAAAAGAATTCTGGTAGTTTGTTTTGATTATCCAGTGCGTTTAAACTTTTATATTCTGGCATAAATGCCCAATACATCCCTCGCATATATTCTCGCCATCCTATAATTTGGCGAATGAAACCTTCCACTTGGGATATTTCAATATGTGCTCCGTGTTTTCTGTAATAGTTCATCACGGTTTTTACAATATCTTTTGGAGAAATCAACTTTAAGTTCATGGCAAAAGATAATCGTGAATGAAACAAATACTCCTCATCTGTATGCATTGCATCTTGATAATCACCAAAATGAATAAGCAAATGTTTACAAAAATATTTGAGTTGTTCTAAGGTCTGTATTCTAGAAATAGGGTAGGAGAATGTTTTGATTTCAAACTTGCCTATAGTTTCTATTTTGGCATTTTCAATATCTTTTACAATTTCAGATACATTATTTTTAAAAAGCTTGTAGTTTGGGATTTCTACATCACCTTTCCATTTGTTTCTGTTGCTTTTATCATAGTTCCATTTGCCGCCTTCAGGTTGGTTAGCCACCATTAAAATATCATGTTTTTTGCGCATATCTCTGTAGAAGTTTTCCATGAGATATTGCTTTTTTCCTTTGAAGAAGGTTTTTAAATCGTCTCTTTCGGTATAAAAATGTTCTGCTGTAATTGCTTTTGCTGAAATTTGAAAATTATCACAAAAGGTTTTTAATTGCTCATCTAATCGATATTCATCAGGAAGGATATACTCAAAATGTTCAATGCTATGTTTTTCTATTAACTGCGAAAGATTTTCTGTTAGGTTTTGTGTGTTTTTGGAATCATTGATTTTGTAATAAGTAAGTTGATGGCCTTGAGATTTTAAATCTTGATGAAACTGGCGCATTGCAGCAAAAAAACCAATTATTTTTTGGATATGGTGTTTTGCATAGTCTGTTTCTTGGCGCATTTCAAACATACAATACAAAACGTTATCGTTAGTTTGCTTAAACCACGAGTGTTTTATGTTGAGCTGATCGCCTAATATGAGTCTTAATGTTTTCATTTAAAATAGTGTAGGTTGCAACCATAAATTTTGAAATTTATTATTGGCATCATAGCGTTTTGCTTGTAAATCCACGTTAAATTTTCTGTTTCGAGGATCGTTACCAACACCAGAAACATACATCCAATTGCCATAATTACTATGCACATCGAAGTCTATCAGTAGCGATTCAAAATAGGCTGCACCAATTCTCCAATCTAGTAACATGTTTTTTGAAAAAAATGACGCCACGTTTTGCCTACCTCTATTACTCATCCATCCTGTATGTTTTAGTTCTAGTATGTTAGCGTTTACAAATGCTGATTTAGTTTCACCTTCAATCCATTTGTTAATTAAAATTTCATCAGTTTTCCATGGATAATCTTTTTTAAGAATACCACTAATTTTGAAGATGTTATTTCCGTATTTTAATGATACGTATTTAAAGTAATCTCTCCATATCAATTCAAAAATTAACCAATATGTCGATTGATTTTTATAATGCTCTCTTTCAAATTGTTTAATAGACCAATAGATAGTTCTTGGTGAAATACTACCGTTTGCTAACCAAGAAGAAAATTTAGAGCTATAGTTTTTACCAATTAAACCATTTCTTGTTTTCTTGTAAAACCCTAATTTTTTAGTTTGAAAGAAGTAATCATCCAAACGGTTTAAAGCCGAATTTTCTCCTCCTTTAAAAGGAAAGGCAGAATTGGGATGGGTATTGAAATCTTCAAAACCTAAACTTCTAAGTGTTGGAATTTTAGTGGTATTAGAAATTGTTTTGATAGCTTCTGGAGTTATTGAATAATCCGTTGTCCTTATTGTACTATACTTTTCAACTTTTTTCCTGAAATTGGTGAATACCTGAGGGATTTTTTGAAAGTCCATATCAATATCTTCTGGATGAAAAAGAAATTGATTGTAGTATTCATGGAATGATATGTTTTCAGGATTATTCTGTTTTAAAGCCACTAAAACTTCAACTTCCTCACTTGTCCATTCTTTCTGAAGATAAATAGATTTAATATTGAATTGCTCTACAAGTCTTGGAATGGCGTGTTCTGGTTTTTTATTATAAACAAATAGCTCAATATTTAAGTTGTTAAGATTTTGTTTTAAATCGTTAACAGTTTCAATTAAAAATTTTGCTCTAAATTTTTCAGTTTTTTTGAATCCAAAATTGTTAACTTGAAAATGTCTTGGATCAAAACAATAAACTGCAATAATATGTTTGTGGTACTTTGCGGCTTTATTTAAAACCGTGTTATCATTAACGCGTAAATCGTTTCTAAACCAAACTAAACCAATGTTACTTTTTTTCTCCTGCATCTTTCGCTACAATATTTAACGCTATTCCAATTGTTTTCCCATTTCTTTCTCCATGAAAAGGGTAAATTGCAAGTTTTACAGATTTTCTGTGGTAAGTGTGGCTTTTTGTGACTCAACTTCAACTAATTTATTAATCATTCCAGAAAATATAAAACCATGAAAAGGTAAAACGCTGTACCAATATATGCGTCCCCATAATCCTCTGGGTCTAAATGTTGCGGTTTGTTTTAGTTTATGATCTTCAATTTTAAACTCCAACCAAGCCTCTCCAGGTAAGCGCATTTCTGCATAGAGTAAAAGTTTTTTCTTGTTTTTGTCTGCAAAAATCACACGCCAAAAATCTAGAGCATCTCCTGCATCCAATTCAGTTGGGCTAGTGCGCCCACGTCTTAAACCAATCCCTCCAAAAAGTTTGTCTATATAACCTCTAACACGCCAAAGTATAGTTCCGTAGTACCAACCATTTTTACCACCAATACTCCATATTTTTTCTATGGTTTCATTGGTGTCAACTATGTAACGTTCCTTGTAGTCTTTAAAGCATCCAAATTTTGGTACGTTCACATATTTATGTAATTGTTTTCCCAATCGTCCGCTACTTATCATGGAATCTTTCCAGCTAGAAACAATACTATTTTGCTCAATTTTTTCGAACGCTAATGATACAGCTTCTTTATATGTTATGGGTGTTACATCTAAAATTTGATTAATATCACTAGACTTACCAATAATTTGAACTCCCATGCTAGCCACAAGCGATGTTGCTAATTTATAAGATGTTGAAGTTACAAAATACAACCAGTATGATGATAATTTTGGTGTCATAACAGGTACTGTTAAAATATAACGTTTCAATCCACGCACCTCAGCAAATTGTAACAACATTTCTCTGTATGTTATTGTTTCTGGACCAAAAACATCAAAACTTTTATTGTAAACAGCTTCGTTACCAACAGCTCTGGATAAAAATGCTAAAACATCTCTAACAGCTAATGGTTGTGTTTTGGTATTTAACCATTTTGGCGCTATCATGAAGGGGAGCTTTTCAACTAAATCCCTTATAATTTCAAATGAAGAACTTCCCGAACCTACTATAATTCCTGCTTTAAAGATAGTTAATGCATATTGCTCTGAAACTAATATACCTTCTACGTTTTTTCTTGAACGAAGATGTTTAGAAAGTTTATCTTCATTAGTGATACCACTTAAATAGATAACCTGATTAACATCGGTGGTTTCTATATATTTTTTGAAGTTTACTGCACATCTTTCTTCTAAAGATTCAAAGTTCTTTGAAGAGTTAGACATGGAATGTATAAGGTAATAAGCTGCATCAATACTTTTAGGTATATTTTTTAGTGTTTCAGGCTTTAAAAAATCGGCCTCTATAACATACACGTTTTCATCTTCAGTGTAGCTTTTATCAGCTCTCAATCTATCTCTAACAACACAAATAACAGTATGCCCTTGATTTAATAAAAAGGGGATAAGGCGTTTGCCTATGTAGCCTGTTGCTCCTGTTACGAGAATTTTCATGATAACTCAGCTAAAGTTTTTGGTCTTTGGTATCCAAAGCGTGTTTTGCTTTCTGGTACTACATACCCATCCAAACCGTTTATAGCTGCAACTTTGCCTTTAGGTAGGTTAATAAATCCGTCATTTTCAATAAGTTTGTTATCAACATACAATCCAATCACTTTTCCAATAACTAAAATGGTATTATTAGCTTGTATTAGGTACTCTTCAACATATTGCATTGCTAATTGAATGGGCGCATCTTTTACAAACGGAGCTGCAACTCCTGCTTTATATTCAGCTTTTAGGTTTGTGACTTCAAATTCTGAAATTGAACTATCATATTTTGCTGAGGTATGATGAGCATCTTCCTTAATATTATCGTGTATGTGATTGATGGTGTAAACACCAGTAGCTTTTAAATTTTCATAAGTGTTTCTAATTACGGTTGTTGGTCGCAAAAAAAAACCTAACATTGCAGGACTCGAACCAATATGAGTTACAGAACTAAACACAGCTACATTTTCTACGCCATCTTTTGAAATGGAACCAATCAGGTTAGCAGATTTGTAACCAGAACAACTATTCATCAAATTTATTTTATAGATGTGGTCTAAATTTTCAATATCTGATTCACTAAAATATTTCATTTTATACTAGGCTTAGATAATTGTTAATTTTGATATTTTGAGCTTTTAGATCAAACATTAAGTTGTAAAGACCAAAAAAGGTTCTGTTGATGTAAATGAAATGTTTAGATCCGCGATTGCCATTCATTTTTTTCAAGTCGGTACTTTTAGAATAGCGTTCACCCAATTCCGCAATTTTCCCAAAAAATGATTCATCTGAAAAATCAAAACGGTCTTGATGAAAGGGTTGTGTAAACAAGCTTAGCATTTCATGAAACATTTCTGTAAAGAAAGAGATCTCTTCTTTAGAGTCATCTTCTCTTAAAATTTCAAGTTCATAGAGTTTTGAAACAAAATAATCTCTATTAGTAATATTTTCAGGTAAGGCAAGCTCAAAATAAGGTGTATAAAATTCCTGAGGGATAGATTTCATACACCCGAAATCAAGCGCTATTAATTCTCCTTTTTTAGAAATTAGGAAATTCCCAGGATGTGGGTCTGCATGTACTTTCTTTAAGTTATGAATTTGATACATGTAAAAATCCCAAAGGGCTTGTCCTAATTTATAAGCTTTATGTTGGTCTCTATTATGCCCTGTAAATTCCGAAAGGTGTTCACCTTCCATATAATCCATAGTGATGATACGTTCAGAAGATAAATCCTCGTAATATTTAGGAAACCTAAGGTTAGGAATGTGCGAGCAGGCATTAGCAATTTCTTTGCTCTGTTCTACTTCTAAAACATAATTGGTTTCCTCAATCAATTTATATTCAACTTCCTTAAAATATTTATCAGAATCTTTCCCTTTGATATTAAACATGCTCATAGCTACAGGCTTAACCATAGCTAAATCTGAAGCGATACTCTCTGCAACTCCTGGATATTGGATTTTCACAGCAAGTTTTTTCCCATTCTTAAAGGCAACATGCACCTGACCGATGCTTGCAGCATTTACAGAAGTTGCATTAAAAGTATCAAACAGTTCATTAGGGTGTTTTCCAAAATATTTTTTAAATGTTTTTATAACCAGTGGTGGCGATAATGGCGGTACAGAAAACTGTGCTAAAGAGAATTTTTCCACGTAAGCTTGTGGTAAAATACTTTTTTCCATACTTAGCATTTGTGCTACTTTAAGGGCACTTCCCTTAAGTTGTTTCAATCCGTCATAAATATCTGTAGCATTGTTTTTGTTTAAGCGTTCTTTGGCTACCACTTCATCATTTACTAGTTTGTCGCCATAATACTTTAAATAGTTCACGCCAACTTTTGCTCCGGTAGATACTAGCTTTGTAGCTCTTTGAATTTTTGATGTAGGTATGTTATCTATAGTCTTCATTTTCTTTATCTTAATTCATGTGGAATTTTTCCTTAAATAAAAATTTTCCAAGGTCTAAAACACTTTTTACTGGGGCTATGTCTAAAACATCAAAAGTCGTATTGACTGATTTTTCGATAAAAATATCTGTCTTTTCGAAAGAAGCAGAAGTATCATCCAACCAAAACTTCATAGTTAATAGCAATTGTAACCATGCTGATTCTTTTAATGCTCTATCCTGAATTTTCTCTAGTTGTTCTTGTTTTATATCCAGCATTTGGATTCCTAGTTCACTAATGTATATGGTAAAGTGTGTTTTTAAGTTAGAAAGAATTTTTAAACCTTTTAAATCGTTTTTATATTTATCTAAAACATGCTTTACATAACTCCTATTTGCAGTAAGATTTTCAAAAAATGTGTAATAGAAGCTCAATAATTTGTTTCTAGCGTCAAAAATTTTATAATCCTCGTTTTTATACAGAATGTTAACAGAATTTGTAAAAAAAGCTTCAAAAATGCCTTTTTCTATGGCTTCAAAAGAAGCAAAATATTTATAGAATAAAGCTTCTTCAAACTTGTGCTGCTTAGCAAATGCAAAAACAGTTTTTGGGTTCTCATCATGCTCTAGTACATAATCCATGTACCAAGTGATGATATCGTTTTTTGAAATGTTTTTTTTCTTTGCCATAATTGATTTATTTATGGTAAAGATACAAAATGTTTAACTAATAATAAAAAAAGTTAAACAAAATTAAATTTTGGTTTGAAAAAATACTAATTTATGTACACCCCTGTGGTCCCCTCAAGGGGACACTAGCTTACTGGAAAAGGAAAGGGTTTTGTTAAAAAAGTGTTTACGGTTAAAAATTAATAGAAAGAGATGGTTTTTTAAAGAGTATGAGTGATGTCCCCTTGAGGGGACTTTAGGGGTGTATTGACTATAGATTTAATAATTTTTCGCAAGTCTGCTCAATAACTAGCAAAACACTAAACATATTATTCTTTATATCTTCATTTGAAAATCTTAAAAACGTGACACCATAAGCCTCTATCTCATCTTGTCTTTTTAAATCATACACATCATTGAAATCATGACTCTGTCCATCAATTTCAATAGCTAATTGTATTTCATGACAATAGAAATCAACAATATAATTTAGCATAGGAACTTGTCTATGAAACTGAACACCAAATGCTCATTGCTTGATTTTTTGCCATAAAAGTACTTCTGGAAGCGTGCTGTTTTTTCTTAATTGTCTAGCGCGTTCTTTTAGTTTTGGATTGTATGGAATGATTTTGTTTTTCATTTTTGAAAGATAAACTTTTTCTAAAAAATGAATAAGAATTTTACACCCCTAAAGTCCCCTCAAGGGGACATATGCTAACTCAAACGCAAAAGTTAAGATCTAATATTTAGTATGCTTTGCAATATATTTTTTTTGAAATTGTAGATTTCTTTTGAAAAACAGTTTGTTTAAAGAGTATGAGTGATGTCCCCTTGAGGGGACTTTAGGGGTGCTTTATCCTAGGAAAGTATGTTCAAAATCTAGCAACATTGCTCATCCTTAACCAATTTACAACTAGAAACAGCGGCAATAGCGCCCAAAATTGGTGCAGTAATGTACAACCATAAATACTGAAAATTTCCGGTAAAAAGAGCAGGAGCGAAAGAGCGTACAGGATTCATAGATGCTTTTGTCATGGGGCCTGCAAACATAGCTTCCAAGAGAATTACACCACCTACGGCAATGGCTGCCATGGTGCCTATTTCTTTACTTCCAGTAGAAACATTAATAATCACCACCATTAAAAAGAAGGTTAATAAGAACTCTAAAATAGCAGCTTTATAGGCAGGAAAACCTTCTGCAGGAGTAGTTTCTCCTAAAAACTGACTTTCAGGAAAGAGAAACCACAATAAGAAAATTGCAAAAACAGCACCTATAGTTTGTGCTAAAATATATTTGGGTACTTTATTTAAAGGAAATTTTTTTGCAAAGGCAAAACCTATAGTAACTGCTGGATTAAAATGTGCTCCTGATATTTCACCAAAGGCATAAATCATGGCCATGACTATAAGCCCCCAAGTTGTGGCAACACCTACGTGAGAAATACTTCCACTGGTTATTTCGTTAATGGTCATGGCTCCACAGCCACAGAATATCATAGTGAATGTGCCTAATGTTTCGGAGATGTATTGTTTCATAACTATTAGTTAAATCAAGACGAATTTGCGTTAGGGATTGCAGCGACATCCTTTTTTGCCATTAAAAGCAAAAAAGATATAGCGTAAAGCCCGACCCTTGCGGTAACGCCCAAATTAATTTTGTACAAAGATACAACCTCTTATTTTAAGCTTTTGTTAACAATAACCCGTTTCAGAATGGTTAATTTTAAGGTCTTAAAAACCTAATAATTAATAACTACTAACATGAAAAAATTACTATTACTTTGTATTGCTTTTGCGATGACATATACCGTAAATGCACAAATAGAAACTCCACAACCAAGCCCTAAAGCTAAATTAGAGCAAAAAGTGGGGTTAACAGATATAACTATTGAGTATTCAAGACCAGGGGTAAAAGGACGTAAAATATTTGGTGGCCTAGAGCCTTTTGGAACCATTTGGAGAACGGGTGCTAATAAAAACACAGTTATTACTTTTAGCGACGATGTTAAAATTGCTGGACAGGATGTTAAAGCTGGATCTTACGCTATTTTTACAAAGCTAAACTCGGCAAAACAATGGGATGTTATGTTCTATAACGATACTAATAACTGGGGAACACCTTCACCAGAAAAATGGGATGATAGTAAAGTAGTTGCTACGGCTAAGGTGGATGTTGAAGAGGTTCCGTTTAACGTAGAAACGTTTGCTATTGATATTAACAATATTAAAAATGATAGTGCTGTTTTAGAGTTAATTTGGGAGAAATCTTATGCTGCTGTCCCTTTTACAGTGCCAACAGATGCTAAGGTAAATGCTAATATTAAGAAGGTTATGAATGGGCCTTCTGGTGCCGATTATTATGCGGCGGCTGTTTACAACTTAGAGTCTGATGGTAATATTGACCAAGCCGTTAAGTGGATTGATAAAGCTGTAGATATGTCTAAAGCGAAGCCTAAGTTTTGGTGGATACATCAACAAGCTTTAATTCATGCTAAGTCGGGAGATAAAAAAGGCGCTATTGCTGCTGCAAAGTCATCTTTAGCACTTGCAAAAGAAGCAAAATATGATGCTTACATTAGAAAGAACGAGAAAGTATTAAAAGAATGGGGCGCTATGTAAAATAACCTTCATAAACATATAGAAAAGCGTAATCATTAATGGTTGCGCTTTTTTATTTTGGCGTTACCCACAAGGGGTCGGGCTATCCGTTATAATCTTTTTAAAACGTCATTGCGAGTAGCGAGCGATGTTGCAATCTGTATAATCTAGTTTCCAAACCTAAATTTATAGTTCGTCAATATCTTTAAAAAGGATTTCCTCTGCTATCCCTAACGCGCTTGTTTGCCAAGGTTGTTTTTATAAATTAATAACTCAGGTTTATTTGGTTTCTAACAGTGTCTAGAATCTTTATTAGTTGTTCGCTAAACCCAAAAGTCATTACATCACTTTCAGTTTTTCCTGCTTTTAGTAGTTTGTTAAAATGTATAGCTTCGTAGTTATAGCCAATCGTGCTGTAACCAAAATCTAAAGTTTCCGAATCCCCTGAATTTAAAATAAGTGTTACCGTTGCAGGCGCATGAAACATGCTATTAATTTTAATAACACCGTTTTCGCAATAGAAAATAGCTTCCGTAGGCGTATCTTCAATAAGCGAGCTTTTTAAGTACGCTTTAACCGCGTTATCATATTCAAAAACCATATCACAAGAAGCGTCTGCACCGTTTTCAAAATAAGTAGCTTCTGCTTCAATATGTTTCGGAATTCCCAACGTAGATAGGGTAACAAAAATGGGGTAGATGCCAATGTCTAATAAACTTCCACCGCCTAAGGATTTATTGAATAATCTATGCGAATCATCAAAAGCACGGTAAAACCCAAAGTCAGCTTCAAGCTTTATCAGCTTACCAAATTTGTTTTCATTTAAAGCTTTCAAAACATATTGATAGTGTGGTAAAAAGTACGTCCAAAGTGCTTCCATAAGCAATACATTATTTGCTTTTGCTACTGCAATCATTTCTGCAACTTCTTCTGCGTCCATAGCAAAAGGCTTTTCGCATAGTACAGCAATACCATTTTGTAAACAGAGTAGCGTGTTTTCTTTATGTAAAGCGTGTGGTGTAGCAATATAAACAGCATCTATGTTGGGGTCTTGTGCCAAAGCCTCATAACTATCAAACGCCTTTGGCGCATTATATTTCAAAGCAAATGCATCTGCTTTGTCTTGATTTCTAGAGGCTACAGCATAGAGTTTAGCATCTCCAATAGTTAATAAATCTGTTGCAAATTTGTGTGCGATGTTACCGAGGCCAATAATGCCCCAGTTTATGGTTTTGTTTGTAATCATTTAACTAAATCAAATTAGAATTTCTTAATATTAAATAACTGAGGTAGAGTAGAATAAAAATTAGCAAACCCAGAATACTTCTGTCGGTTTTTGAAATTCTTTTGAAATCTATACCTAAAGCGACTGTAATAACAATAATACAGCCAACAAAATTCAACCATAAAAATGGTAGGTTAATATATTCAAACTCGTTTAAAAAATACAGTGTAATAACAAGTACTTGAGTAATTAGTGCAGCAATAAATACGGCGTTACCTTTTACAAACTTAAAGAAGAAGGCCAATAAGAAAATCCCTAAAACATTACCGTAAAAAATAGAACCAATAATATTTACCAATTGAATTAAATTTTCAGCAAGATTAGCAACACAAGCTACACCAATAGCCATAATACCCCATAAAAAAGTAAACCAGCGTGAGGCTTTTACTTTTTCTTCTTCTGTTTTTTCTCCAGTATTTCGGATGTATAAATCAATAGTTGTTGTAGACCCCAAAGCATTTAATTCACTTGCAGTACTAGACATAGCAGCGCTTAAAATAACGGCTAATAATAAGCCAATTAAACCACGTGGGAGATTATTCAGAATAAAATGAATAAATACGTAGTCTTTATCATTACTCTCTACTTTAATATCATTAAGTTCACTTGCTTTATCTATTAAAACTCTGGCTTCTTGCCTTAATTCCTCATTGGCAGCATTAGCAGCAGTTATATATTTTGCAGTATCTGGATTATCAGATTCTATGAAAGCCTCAATAATTTTTTGCTTATCTCTAAAAATTTGTAGTTGCTCTTCTTGTAGTTTTTTATAGTCTTCAGCATATTCAGAATTTAAAACCACCTCTGTTGCTGTAGGATTAAAATTTACAGGTGCTTCGTTAAACTGATAAAAGACAAATACCATAACGCCAACCAATAAAATAAAGAACTGCATGGGTATTTTTAAAAGGCCATTAAAAATTAAACCAAGTTGCATTTCTCTAACAGATTTTCCAGAAAGGTAACGTTGTACCTGACTTTGGTCTGTCCCGAAATAAGAAAGCATTAAAAACGTACCACCAATAATACCACTCCAAAAGGTGTAACGATTATTTAAGCTAAACGAAAAATCTAAAACTTCCATTTTACCACTTGCACCAGCAATCTCCAAGGCTTTTGTAAAGGTGATATCTTGTGGTAGTTTGTCAACTATTAAAAAGAAAGCAACTAGCATACCAATAAAAATAACCACCATTTGATGTTTTTGCGTTACATTAACAGCTCTGGTGCCACCAGATACCGTATAAAGAATGACTAATAGGCCAATAACAATATTGAGTATGAGTAAATTCCAACCTAAAACAACAGACAAGATAATGGCGGGCGCAAAAATGGTGATTCCTGCTGCTAAACCACGCTGAATTAAAAATAAGATGGCCGCTAAGGTTCTGGTTTTTAAATCGAATCGGTTTTCTAAAAACTCATAAGCGGTATAGACTTTTAAGCGGTGATAAAGTGGAATAAATACCAAGCATATCACGATCATGGCTATAGGCAATCCAAAATAAAATTGCACGAAACCCATACCGTCGTTAAACGCTTGTCCTGGTGTAGATAAAAATGTAATAGCACTTGCTTGTGTTGCCATTACTGATAAACCAATGGTCCACCATTTTGAGGTGTTTCCACCTCTTAAATAATCCTTTACATTTTTGCTGCCTCGCGTTTGCCATGTACCGTATGACACAATTGCAATGAGCGTAACAGCAAGTATAGACCAATCTATCCAACTTAACATGTCCATAGTTAAAAGGCTTTTGTAATTACATAAAAGATGATAAAATATAAAGCGTTAGCCACCAAAACGATAGTGTAAAGCTTATTCCATTTTTGTTTTGGTACGTTTTCCATAATCAATCTTCTAATTTAATAGCGGTTTTAATGTCATCTTTACCCAAAGATAGCATGTTAGCGAATAAACGATACGCACCAGAAACCCCAGCAGGAAATTCTCTAAAAAAGCTTAAACCCGTATATATGTAGTAGCCTTTACCATGTTTGGCAATAAGTAAACTTCCGTTTTTAGGCGTTTCACCTTTATCGTTCATAGAAAAAATGGGTGTAAATTCTTTACCCCAACTATCCGCAAAATACAAACCACGTTCTTGCGTCCAACCCTCAAAATCGGTTTGCGTGATTTTATTGGGGAAATTTAAAACCTCGTGATCTGGATTTAAAAAGCGAACTTCTGCATTTTCATCCGTAACACGGTCTCTAGATAAGTGTAAATCAAAAGGCGCTAATTGTTCAGACTTTAAACGGTAAGATGTACTGTATTGCACAATCATGTTACCGCCATTTTCAACAAAGTTAAATAACTGTTGTTGTTTAAAATCGATATCCTCTAAGGTGTTATAGGCTCTAATACCAACAACCACTGCATCAAATCTACTTAAGGTTTCTGGGGTGATTTCATCTAAAGTAATAACACGAACATGGTAACCAATTTGTCGTAGACTTTCTGGAACTACATCTCCTGCACCTTGTATATAAGCTATGTTTTCACCTCGTTTTTTAATGTCTAAACGCACCACTTTGCTTTCGCTAGGTAGTAATACCGTTTGAAAGGGAATGTGGTCGTAATCTATTTCTATGAGTTCTTTAGCGTAATCTTTATCTCCAATATGAACAATAGGTCCGATGAATCCTTCGCTTTGATTCGTCGGTGGAATCACGGTAAAAACTAAGGTTTGTTCTTCGCCTTTATGCGCAATAGCTACCTTTTGCTTTTTAGGATACACTTGCCAATCATTTGGGTGACATACCTCTACATCGCCTTCTAAATGATCGCGTCCAGCTTTAACAATAACGGTGATATCTTGTTGCTCATTATTTTCAAAAATGAATACGTTTTCCTTAATTTTTGCTGAAGCTTCGGGTATAATTTCAAACGGACGATACATTTCGCCTTTGTCTGGTTTTGAAAAGCGACGAATCACAGGCTTTGAAAATGTTATGGGTGTATTTTCAATAAGCAAATTAAAATCAACTGCATAGCGTCTTGGTGTTTCGGGTTTTCCAATTAGAGATTTATCATCCACTTGGTACATGCCTAAACTTCCTTTTTTATTCAACCAATATGGTGTTGTGGGTTTTGCTTGGTTTTCAACTTTAAGTACTTCCTTAAAATTGAATCTTGTATTGTTTCCAAGTACCATCTCTTTTTGAATATTTAAACCACTTGTATTGGTTAAACTTTGTAAAGTTATTGGTAAGCTACTGCGGTTAAGCACTTCAATATTTAATTTTATGGTTTCGCCTTGAGTTGCCCAATGGGTTTCAGCGGAAGCTTCTAAATACAAGCCTGCGCACATTTGGATAATTTGTTTTAGCTCATTTGATTTTAGGGTTTTCCAATGTTCATTCTCAATATTTTGCAGCATTCTGTAGGCTTTTAGCAAATCGGAAACATGTACAGAAGGGTTTGTAAAATCAAAATTTGCTTCAATAGCATTTAGAATTGCTCCGATAGGTTTACCGCCTTTAATTCGATTCCATGAGGTATCAATGCCAGCAAAAATATCATTGGCACCATCAAGAGGTGCCCCTTTTAAAAACTCAATATATTCGTCTTGTGTACCACGAGTAGACATACGCCCAAAACCTTGGCATAAATGCTGACTGCTAGCTATAGACGCCAACTCGTTATTACTCATCCCTTTTAACGGATAATACGTGCCAATATCAAAGCTAATCATATTGCTTTTATCAACTTTGTCAAATGCTTCTCTGCTACCATAACGCCACCAACTGGTGTTGTAAAACAAACGTTTAGGTTGCCATACTCCTGTATTTTTTATTAATTCAGGGTAGGCCAATTTGTCGTTAGCAAGATCAAAAGCCTCCATACTTAACATTGCAGAAGCGGTATGATGACCGTGAGTTTGTCCAGCTTTTCGGTGGTCAAATCTATTGATAATCACATCAGGTTTAAACTGCCTTATGGCTAAAACCACATCGCTTAATACTTGGTCTTTATCCCAAATTTCTAAAGTTTCGTCTGGGTGTTTCGAGTAGCCAAAATCGTTAGCTCTGGTAAATCGTTGTTCGCCACCATCAACACGTCTCGCGGCAAGTAATTCTTGGGTTCTTATAACGCCTAAAAGCTCTCTAATTTCAGGACCGATAAGGTTTTGTCCGCCATCACCACGGGTTAACGACAAATAGGCGGTTCGGGCTTTAACATGGTTAGCCATATATGAAATTAATCGTGTGTTTTCATCATCAGGATGTGCCGCGACATATAATACAGAACCTAAAAAATTTAATTTTTGAATAGATTCGTAAATTTCTGAAGATGAAGGTGTTTTAGGTTTTTGAGCTTGTGTAGTAGATACTGATATAAGCCCTATAAATAAGTAAAGTAAGCGTTTATGCATGATTGAATTTTAGCTAAAATCAAATATAAAAAAGAAACCAGCGATTATGCTGGTTTTAGTTTTTATTTAACGCTTATTTATATTGTTTAGATGCTATTAAAGTGGCGTCATTTCATTTAGAGAAAACGATTCTACTGCGCCATCTGTAGCTTTTGCATATTCAGCTAAATGCGTGTTTTTCATATGTGCTTCCCATAACGCTCTGTTTTCCCAGTTTTCATAAAACAAAAACAGGTTTTCATTGTCGTTATCTTGGTGCAAATCATAGTTAATGCATCCTTTTTCTAATTTTGTGGGTGCTATGAGTTTGATTAATTCATTTTTAACTAGGTTTCTATGTTCAGGCTTAGCCAAAATTTTAGCTACAATTGTTAATTTTTGGTTGTTCATAATTTGGTTTAGCAGGAAGATGGTATTCATGAACCAAAAGGGAGGGAGCAACACAGTTTCGGAGCCATTTTGGTCAGCTTTTCGCTGAATGGATTCCATCGTTTATGTATATTAAAAGTTGCGTGTTTGTGCGCGAGTATTTTCCGAGGGAAAATCAGAAGCTAGCAAACAAAGCAACAAACTTTGGTTTAGGGTAAAACTAGCAATTTTTCATATAAGTTGTTAGCGGTAGTTTTTTACATATTCGATAACTAATGAATCCGTCTTTTTAACCAAGTCATTGGTAAATAATGTTTTTCGATTCATAAATATTGCTATTGTTAAAGGCTTGTTTAAATATCTTTTAGTAAATGTATTTGTGCCAAACCAACCTCCTGTATGCGTTGCAGTACTGTCAGTAACACCCCAACCCATTGCATAATAACGTTTAACTCCATTATGTTTATTCGTGGAACTAGGTTTAAATATTATTTCGTGAGTTTTTTCAGAAAGAATAGTCTTATTTCTTAAAGCTAGGTCATATTGAAAATAATCATTTACACTTGTATATACTCCACCAGCTCCTAAAAGACCATTTAAAAAATGACCATCCATTTTTTTCCAATTACCTAAACTGTCTTTTTCATAACAAAATGCTCTTTCTTCAATTTCAATAGGTTTTGTAAGATTGAAAAAATTGGTTTTTTTCATTCCAGCTTTATTGAATATATTTTTCTTTGCAAATTCAGCAAATTCTTGTCCACTCACTTTTTCAACAATACAAGGAATGAATTCATATATCCCATTATTGTATTGATATTTTTCTCCTGGTTTTGTGATTGTACGATTTTCACTAGAATACCATTCTAAAATATTTTTATTGTTTGCTATCATTGTGGAATCCCATTCTTTAAAAAATGCTTTCTCAGCGTCAGCTTTTCCAGAAGTATGATTTATTAATTGCTCGATTGTAGTTCCATCCTTAAAAGTTTCTATTGGAAAAATTGAATAAACAGAATCATTTAATGATATTTTTCCTTCATCAACAAGTTTTAGTATGGTTAGTGCTGTGAATTGTTTACTGACAGAAGCCATCCTCATATTAGTGCTTTTTGTTATCGGTTGATTTTCTGTCAGATCCCTCATTCCGTAGCCTTTGCCAATAATCATTTTACCGTTATAAGAAACAAGTATAGCTGCTCCAGGTTCATTTTCTCCGATATTAGAATTAAATAGTGAATCAATACTTGTCCGCAATTGTTCTAATTCAGTATCCTTTGTTTCGGTTTTCTTGTCGGAAGGTAGTTTACAAGAAACAAAAAGTATTAGAAGCAGTACGATTGTATTTTTCATATTGGTTGGTTTTAATTACCGTTAATGTTTCGCGGATATGAAATCGTTTTAATGTTTGATATCCGACGTTAAACGAAGTTAGTTGAAATTTTTTACAAAATCAAGTTGGTGGTTTCTATTATTTAAAAATGAAATTTTAATGTTGAAATATAGTTAGCCTTTGCGTTAGGGATTGTAGTGGAAATCCTTTTGCTTTTCTGTAAATAGATTAGAGACTTTTTGATTAGGCTATGTGTTTGTTAGTGGATTCCTGCCTTCGCAGGAATGACAAAAAGCAAAAGATTGTAGCGGAAAGCCCGACCCTTGTGGTAACGCCCAAGCATTAAAAAATTAAAGCCACTTTTTCTTCCTGAAATAATAGAGCATGCCTAAAAACATGATAATCATGACGCCCCAAAGGATGAAGTAAGAGTATTTATAGCGTAGCTCTGGGATGTACTCGAAATTCATACCGTAGATGCCTGCGATGAAGGTGAGCGGGATAAAAATGGATGCCATTATGGTGAGGACTTTCATGACTTCGTTCATTTTATTACTGATGGTGGTCATGTACATATCCATTAAACTCCATATCATTTCGCGGTAGATATCGATGTTTTCTGAAACTTGAATTAAATGGTCGTAAATGTCTCTGTAATACGTAATTGTTTTTTTTTGTATGAGTGGACTTTCGTTTTTCTCTATGCGGTTTATAACTTCGCGTAGCGGAAATATGGCACGACGTACTCTTAGAATTTCGCGTTTTAGGTTTTGGATTTTTTGACTAACATCATCTTCTATATTACCTGCAAAAATGGCGGTTTCAAAATCTTCTATTTTATCGCCTAGAATTTCTATAACACTAAAATAATGGTCGACTATGGCATCGATTAAGACGTATAACAGATAGTCTGATTTCATGTTGCGTACACGACCTTTGGATTGCCTTAAACGGTTTCTGACTTGATCAAAAACATCGCCTTCGGCTTCTTGGAATGACAGGACATAATTTTTGCCTAATACAAAACTGACTTGTTCTGAAACAATTTGTTGCTCATCATCATAATACAACATTTTTAATGAGACAAATATATAATCATCATACTCATCAATTTTTGGGCGTTGTGCTATGTTTACAACATCTTCTAATACTAATGGGTGTAATGCGTAGTGTTTACCTAGGGCTTCAATTTGATCAACGTGATTTAAGCCGTTTAAATTTATCCATGTTACAGAATCGGTATCTTTATACTTAAAACTTTCTTGAACGGATTGCAATTCTTTTTCGGTACAAAAGTCCTTGGTATAATCAAAGGCATCAATAAAGAGCTTTTCTTTGGATCGTTCACCTGTGTAAATAACACTTCCAGGAATTTGACCTAACTTTTTTTTTGAACGATAAATTCTTTTTGGCATTATTTTAAATTTAATTTAAAGATATAGAATATTTTTAAACGGCTGGGGCACCATCATCATCATCAATATCATCTATGGCATCTTTTTCTACTAGTTTTACTGGTTTTTGGAGCATTAGATTGTTGGGGTAGGTAACTAAGTCTCCATTTTCTATTCTTAAATGTAATTGAAAGGCTCTGATGTCTTCTATAATGGCTGTTATTGGAAAGTCTTTATCTTGAATTTCTATTTTATCACCTACCTTATAAGGAAAATTAAAAAACATGATAATGCCCGAGGTTATATTACTTAAAATAGACCAAATGGCAAATAGAGCAATACCTATAATTGCAAAAACAGATGAGAAAACAACTGCTAAATCTTCAAATTTGGCTCCAAAAATAAAGGCTTCTATAAGCGCTGCTATTAGTAATAAAGTTACTGTTATATAGCGCTTCATTAATCGTATTCTGGCTTCATTTATACCATTCTTTTTTGCGATTTTTGAGATTGTAAAATGGGTGATTAATCGAATGATTAATAGTGATAAGAGTACAAATCCAGATATGATTAATTCGTTTTGGTAATTTTCAAAAAACATAATGGCTACTTTAAGGTATAATACAAATATACACCCAAAAAGGAAACATTATTAATCTAACTGAAGGGTTTCTCTAAGTATCTCGTCTTTGTTACTATTCTTTTGCCAATAGGGCGTTTTTATAGTTTTAAGTTTTGTTGCTCTGGTTGTTAATGTTTTAGAGTTTGGACCAAAACCGCTTTTAAAGGTTTCTTTCCAAGCTTCAATATCATAGGGGAATTCTGGATTGAATGTTATGGATAGTGTTCTGTTTAATTCTGGGTAATTAATAGTGTAAGTGTTGTTACCTAAGGTAGCCCTAGCAGGATACGGTTTAATAGTTTTATGTTTTAGGCGCGAATATTCCAACGATGGAATAATTTTTAAGCTTCCTGTTGGTAAAGATTTTGGATCGATTCTGAGTTTGGTCCATAACTCGTTTTCTAAAATAGCTTTATCGAGTTTAAAATTTTGGTCTGCTTCACCCTCAAAATAGGAATGCGACATAACTTCAAATTGCTTTCTGTTATTGAGTTGAGTATATACATGTCCGCACCATTCTTGCATAGAACTTGATACTTTTATAGCGTGTTTATTGTTTGAAACAGGGTAGAAGGTACTTTGCATAATGGTGTAGGGATATACACCAGTATTAAAGTGTTTTGTGGCATTTAATTTTAAAACAGCAATGTTTTTAGCATTTTGATAATCTGCTTTTACTTGTATTTCTGGAAGGAAATCTTCAGTTACATAGATTAAAACGGCTTTACCTTCTCGAATTTCGCCATAGCGGGCTTGTTCTAATTTATAGGATGAAATTTCGGCTTCTCCAGCGTACCAATAGGCATTGAATTCTGGAGATTTTTTAAAAGCTTCAATAGCCTTCTCTTTATCAAGATTTGTATATATGGCTAAATCCTTTTGCTTGTTTTGCTCCTTACAAGAAGTTATTAGTAATATGATTCCTGCGAATAGCCAAAATAGTATTTGGGCTTTTACGTCTTTTATTAATTTGTATAGCGTATCCATACCATAAATTTACAACGCTAAGTTGTTTCTGCAATGGTATTTAACGTTTTGTAAACAAGATGAATTGGTAATCCCATAACGTTAAAGTAAGACCCTTCAATTTTTGTAACGCCAATTTGTCCAATCCATTCTTGAATGCCGTAAGCGCCTGCTTTATCAAAGGGTTTGTAGGTTTTAATATAATAATTTATTTCTTCATATGATAGTGCTTTAAAAGTCACTTTAGTAATGTTATGAAGTGTTTTTTCAAAAGAAGGGGTCGTAAAACAAACCGAAGTAATCACTTCGTGTGTTACTCCGCTTAACGATTTTAAAATACTGAAAGCCTCATCTGCATCCCGTGGTTTACCTAAAGCTTTATTGTTGTGCCAAACAATGGTATCGCTGGTAATTAGAATATCATTATGTGAAAGTTCTTTTTTAAAAGGTAAAGCTTTTAATTGAGCGAGATAATTACTGATTTCAAAATGTGTTAATCGTGGTGGATATTCTTCTTTAACGGATTTAACTTGAATTTTAAAATTGAGGTCTAAATTTTTAAAAAACTCTTGTCTTCTAGGGGAACCTGAGGCGAGGATAATGTTGAAGTCTTTTAGTTTTTCGTTTAGCATTTTTGTTTTTTTAGTCGCAGTCGCAGTCGCAGTCGCAGTCGCAGTCGCAGTCGCAGTCGCAGTTTAAACTGTGCATCTTAGCACATTCGCGTGACAAAAAATAGTTCCACTTATGTGCTTTAAACCTCTGCGATAGCTTATTATAATGATTCTTTACGCGACAAAATCTTAACCCAGAATAACATACTTGTATAAAAGTAAGGAAAGCATCCCGAAAAGCATAATCCATTTATACATATTGCTAATATGTTGCATATCTTTTTTTGTTGAAGCACTAAAGGTTTTTATACTTGTGTAGATAAGTGGGCCTAAAACAAATAATAAAAAATAACCAACAGCAATGGGCTGTTTATACAAATCTGAAACTACATAAAAAATAATACCAACCAAAGGGATAAAACTCAATGTCGTTATTATGTTTTTTGCGCGTTCTCTACCAATAGCTATGGGTAAGGTATTCATACCCGCTTTATAATCACCATCAATATCTTCAATATCTTTTGCTATTTCCCGTAATATATTTATAGAAAAAGCAAATAAAGCATAATCAAAAATAACTTTAAAAAATACGATCTGGGTAGATTGGTTTGTTGTTGTTATTGCTGGTATTAATTCAAACATTCCAACAATAATTAAACTTAAAGCTACAAGTACAGAAATAATAATATTGCCAACTAAAAGTGTACGTTTTAAATAAGAAGCATATACATAAAGTAAAATAGAAATAACAACAAATATGGAGAAAAAAGACGCTCTATCAACCAAATGAGATACATAAAAGCCAATGGCTACACCTGCTAAATTTAATCCTATAAATAAATTATAAGCTGTTTTTTCTGAAATAGACTTATTAATAATAACCTTGTTTGGCTTGTTTACTAAATCTGTTTCAACATCATAAATATCATTAATAATATAACCAGCAGCAGCAATACAAATGGTAGCTGTAACTAAAAGTAAAATACCTAAACCATCCAAAGTAGTTTGTACGCCAAAAGGTTCTAGAAGTGCATATTTAATAAGTAACTGCATAAGAGCAATCATTAATAAGTTTTTCCAGCGTATAAGGTTTAATAAATCCAAGAGTTACATGTTTGATGCTAGTTTGCTAATTAAAAATTTTATAAAGAAAAATATAGGAATAGCTAGAGCAATAAAGGCAGCTATGGTTTTTTGAAACTTAATTTTCTCTTGTTTTTTTATCCGTTCTTTGATAGCGTTCTTTTCAGTTTTGCTAAGTTTTTTATGAAGAAAATCTACTTTATAGTGATAATGCGTTTCACTGTTAAGTTTTTCTTTTAAAGTTGAAAATGCTTTTTTTGTAGATTGATTAAAAACGTTTTGATTATTGCCAAAACCAATATACCCAAAACCCGTACTATGTCTTCTTCTATTTCTAGCCAAAGTTTTTTTTAATCGTATTTAGCACCAAAATTACCGTTCCATTTGTCTTGAACTTTTAAAACTTGCTCAATCACATCGCGTACAGCACCTTTACCACCTTTTTTATGAGAAATATATTTTGAAATGCTCTTAATTTCAGGAACTGCATCCTGCGGGCAACAAGGTAAGCCAATACCTTTCATTACAGGGTAATCAGGAATATCATCACCCATATAAAGCACATGTTCAGATTGCACACCTTTTTTGGAAAAATAATCATCAAGCTGTTCAATTTTGTTATGCGCACCTAAATAAATATCGGTAATCCCTAAGCCTTTTAAGCGTATCCGAACTCCTTCATTAGATCCGCCAGAAATAATACACACATTAAAACCAGCATCAACAGCTGTTTTTAAGGCGTAACCATCTTTTATATTCATGGTTCTTAACATCTCGCCAGAAGAAGTTATCATTACCGATCCATCGGTTAATACACCATCAACATCAAAAATAAATGTGGTAATATGCTCTAGGTATTCTTTATAGCTTTTTGCTTCCATGGGTTTGTTGAATAGATTTTGTAAGTAATTCATAAATAGCTTTATGTTGCTCACGCTCTAGGGTTTTTAAATGCTTTTTTAGCGTCTTTTTGTCGTTTCGCAATGCAGGACCTGTTTGTGCTTTGTAAGGCGATAGTTCTTGTACTTTTTTTGCAGTTTCTAAAATAAGTGGTTTCAATAAATCAAATTCTGCCCCTTCACTTTCTGTAATCTCGTGGCCAACTCTATACAACTGATTAGTAAAATTATTCACAAAAACAGCCGCTAGGTGCAGCACACGCCTTTGGTCGCTGTTTATACGTTTTGTTGGGCTTCCCAAACTAAGGGCCACCTTTTTTAATAACGGGTAACTCTTTTTATCAATTGTCTCAATACAAATTGGCACGTTAGCAAAATCCATTTTGGCGGTCTTACTAAAACTTTGTAGTGGATACAAAACGCCTCGTTTGTGTTTCATATCCAAATCATAAATATTGGCACTACCAGATGTATGTGCTACCAACCTACCCTCAAAAGGCAGTTGGCTAGACAACTCCGGAATCACATCATCACTTACCGCTAAAATATAAATATCAGCATCTTTTAAAGCCTGTAAATCATTCGTAATATCAACCACATTCTTATATGGTTGAATAGTAGGTAAACTCCTGTTATACCATTGAATAACAGAAATATCCTCTGCCTTACTAAACCCTTTAAATAAATGTGTGCCAACATTACCCGCACCAAGAATCACAACTGAAATCATATGGCTAAAATACTAATGAAATATGAATTAAAACTATAGAATTATTAATTTTTGGGCGCATCCCAAAAGGGTCGGGCTATCCGTTGCAAGTCCTCGCAAGCCCACTAAGGTGTGCTTACTGTGGGCTTTCCTCTACTATCCCTTGCGCACCCAATTGCAGCAACGGTTTGTGCAGTTTATGTTAGTATAAACCCCTTAAAAAGTTATTTAAATAAACTAATTTTGTAAAAGATGAAGTATGATATTCAAACCAGAGCAGATGTACATTTATTAGTATCATCATTTTACAAAAAAGTAAGGAAAGATAAGGTACTTGGACCTTTTTTTAATGATGTTATTAAAGATTGGGATGCGCATTTGGAAAAACTAACTACATTCTGGGAAACCAGTTTGTTCATGACACGCAAATTAGAGCACAAATACCAAGGAGACCCTCTAGAAGCACATGTAAAAGTCGATAAAGAAAACAACAATAGCCTTACAGAGTTACACTTTGGGTTGTGGCTAAATCTTTGGTTTGAAACTATCGAAGAACTTTTTAAAGGCGAACATGCCGAAAACGCCAAACGACGCGCCAGAAAAATGGGAACGTTTATATACCTAAAAATTTTCGAAGCAAGGTCTAAGTAAAAGCACAATCATTAACCGTTTTCAATCTTTATACATCTTACTTGAACCTTCTAACTTTTACAACACTTTAACACTTCCAAATAAACATTAATCATTAAATTTGCAAAACCTTTTAAAAGGCTTCAAATTATGCAAAAAAAGCTCGCTAATATTTTCTTTTCTACTAAACTTACTTCTGTCTTATTTATACTTTTTGCTGTTGCTATGGCAACAGGAACATTTTTAGACGCAGGACAAGATACATCGCCAACACCGTACACTAGAAACCTAATTTATAACGCGTGGTGGTTTGAAGCTATCATGGTATTTTTTATTATTAATTTCACAGGAAATATTTTCAGATACAGACTGTACAAAAAAGAAAAGTGGGCAACTTTTATTTTGCATTTAGCTTTCATTTTTATTTTATTAGGTGCTTTCATCACTCGGTATGCTAGTTTTGAAGGCATGATGGCTATTAGAGAAGGTGCGACAGAAAATTCATTTCTTTCACAAAAAACATACATCACAGCTTTTATTGATGGCGATTACCAGATTAATGGACAAGTGCAACAACGTTTTATAGAAAGCGAAGTAGATTTTTCTGGACGGTTAGAAAACGATTTTTCATTGAACACCGAGTATGGAGACCAACCAGTTACCATTACATTAGAAAAATTTATTGTAGGTGCAGAGGAAGATATTATTCCAGATAACAATGGTGAAGAATATTTAAAAATAGTGGAAGCCGGATCAGGTGGGGCTCATAATCATTTTTTAAAAGTAGGTCAAGTATCTAGTATTCATAACATTCTTTTTGCCTTAAATAAACCAACAGACGGGGCTATAAATATTACATTTCAAGGTGATTCTTTAAATATAAAGTCTCCCTTTGAAGGTAGTTACATGACTATGGCCACTAAAGCACAAGGGACACTTTACAAAGACAGTTTGCAACCTCTAGCATTACGCTCGCTTTATAAAATTGGGAATATGCAAATGGTATTTCCTAAACCCGTAGTAAAAGGTGTTTTTGATGTGGTTCAAAAATCACAACTTCTTAAAAACGATGAAGACGGTGTGGTGTTAAATGTAACTACAAATGGAGAAACACAGCGTGTCGGACTTTTAGGCGGAAAAGGAACCAATAGTAATTTTAAAATCGTTAAAATTGGTGGTTTAGATTTTGCCTTCAAATACGGCTCAAAAGTTTTAGAGTTGCCTTTTTCTTTAAAATTAAACGATTTTGAAGCAGAACGCTACCCGGGAACAGAGCGCGGGTATTCTGCTTATTCAAGTGAAGTGACAGTTTTAGATGATAGGTTTGAAGATTATGATTATAAAATTTATATGAATAATATTTTAGACCATGATGGCTATCGCTTCTTTCAATCAGGGTTTGACCCTGATGAAAAAGGCACTATACTCTCTGTTAATCATGATTACTGGGGGACCTTAATCACTTATATAGGCTATTTTATGCTATATTTTGGACTTATGGCTATTCTGTTTTCTAAACATTCTAGATTTGGAGATTTAAAACGCTATTTGGAAAAAGTGAAAGCTAAAAAAGCTAAGTTGCTTAGCGTTATGGTGTTGTGTTTTGGATTACATGGTTTTGCTCAAGAACACTATGAAGGTGATGGGCATAACCACTCGCAACCTACAAAAGCACAAATTGATTCCATTTTAAAAGCGAATGTAGCTCCTAAAGAACACGCTGATAAATTTGGACGATTAGTTATCCAAGATTTAAGTGGGCGAATGATGCCTGTAAATACATATGCATCTGAAATGCTTCGTAAGTTAAGTAAACATGATACTTACGAGGGTTTTGATGCTAATCAAGTATTTTTATCTATTCAGGAAAGTCCGCAACTATGGTATAATGTTCCTATTATTTATTTAAGACCTATGGAAACCGACTCGTTACGGACCATAATTGGCGTAAAAAAGAAAGGTAAACTGTTTGCGTTAACTGATTTTATAAACCCCGATGGAACCTATAAACTAAGCCCATATTTGGATGATGCTTACAGTGTAACTGTCCCTAATGGTTATCAGAAAAAAATTAAGGAAGCCGATCAACGCGTAAGTTTATTATTTAATACTATTGAGGGACGCTCATTAAAAGTTTTTCCAATTCCAAATGACGATAATAACAAGTGGATTTCTTATAATGATTACAGAGAAAACCCGACAGTGATAAAAGATTCATTGTATTCAAGTTTTGTTAAAAATGGATTTAGAGCTTATTTATACACTTTAAATCAAGCGAAACAAACAGGTAATTTCGATGAAGCCGAAAAGCTCTTAGAAGCTTTCAAAAAAACACAACACAAATATGGTGGTGATGTTATGCTTAGCGATGATAAAGTGAGAACAGAAGTACTTTATAACAAATATGACATTTTCAAGAAGCTCTATAAATGGTACATGTATACTGGAGCCTTATTTTTTATATTGTTAATTGCTCAAATATTTAACGATAAGCGCAAATTTGTAAATGTTTCTGTAACAGTATTAAAATTTGTTATTATTGGCTTGTTTTTACTGCATACTTCTGGATTGATTGTCCGTTGGTATATCTCTGGACATGCACCTTGGAGTGATGCTTACGAATCTATGATTTACGTAGCTTGGTCAACCATGTTATTTGGCTTGATTACTGGTATAAGTAAGAGCGATAAAAAAGAGTTAATAGGAGAATCTCCATCATTTTCATCAAAGTTATCTGGTTTCTTTAACTTGAAATCTTCAAATTTAACTATAGCAGCAGCAGCATTTGTAACGTCTATGATTTTAATGATAGCACATTGGAATTGGATGGACCCTGCTATTGCTAACCTACAGCCTGTTTTAAACAGTTATTGGCTCATGATACATGTAGCAGTAATTGTAGCAAGTTACGGTCCGTTTGCCTTAGGGATGATTTTAGGCATCGTATCTCTAATTCTTATGATTTTTACTACTAAGGCTAATAAAGTTAAAATGGATTTGAATATCAAGGAGTTAACTACTATTAACGAAATGGCTCTAACGGTTGGTTTAGTGATGCTTACCATTGGAAATTTTTTAGGTGGTATGTGGGCTAATGAGAGTTGGGGACGTTATTGGGGTTGGGATCCAAAAGAAACTTGGGCGCTTATTAGTATTATGGTTTATGCTTTTGTAATCCATATGCGATTGGTTCCCGGATTACGTGGGCGTTGGTTTTTTAACTTGATGTCTATTGTGGCATTTGCCAGTATTTTAATGACATATTTTGGTGTTAATTTTTACTTAGCTGGTTTACATAGTTATGCTAGTGGTGACCAAATTATCAGTATTAAGTTTATTATTATTGCTTTTGCTATAATTGCGGTTTTAGGGCTTTTTGCGTATCGTGGGTATGCAAGGTATTATAAAAAGTAGTTAACAAATTTATATGAAAGTATTGGAACATAAGTTGCAGCAATTACTCCAAAAAGGATGTATGTGTATTTTAGAATATTCCGATTCTGAATTACTTTTTAAAGCATCTCCTGATAAATGGTCTAAAAAAGAAATTTTAGGACACTTAATAGATTCTGGTATAAATAATTTGCAACGTTTTACTGAAATTCAATTTAAAGAAAAGCCCTATAGTTTTGAAAGTTATAGCCAAAATGAATTAGTTAAGGCTAATGGATATCAAAATGCTTCTATAAAAGAACTATTAGATTTTTGGAAATCAATTAATAATAGAATTCTTTATTTGTTTAGTATTCAGAACGAGGAAACTCTAAGTTTTAAAATTATTCTTGATACTGGTGATAGTTTTGATTTAAGGTTTTTAATGGAAGATTATGTTAGTCATCTTGAGTATCATTTAAATCAGATTTTTGCTTAGTATTTCTTCCATTATTATTTGTATTGTATTAACTCGCTTTTTGTATTGTGTAACCTAATAGCTCGAAATAGGAATTCTAAGGACTTGTAGCGAAATACATAAATTCAAAAAAATAAAACAGAAATGTATGAATAAAAGCTCCAAGCCTTCATAACGCCCAAATTATTGTTCTATTAAACTTGAAATGTACTCGTAACCTAAGCCAAATGAGATGGCTAAGCCAAAGCTGATTAAAGTGCCAATTAAGATGTACTCGGTGAGTTTACGGTCTTTGGCTTTAGATAAATCGCTGAAGCGGAAAACGGATTTAGCGGTTATTAGAAAACCTACGCCTTCCCAATGATTTGTGATGATGAACATGAACACAAAAAGACGCTCTAGTATGCCAATATAAGCACCGGCATCTTCGAGGGTGGTGTCTTTGTTGTATTCTGATAAATCCCATTTTGATATAATGGTTCGCATGATTATGGACGAGGCTTTTGTAACGCCTAATATACAGGTTAAAAATAGTAGAGTTTTGGGGGTGAAAAGTTGTGTGATACTAACGGTGTAAGGCTGATAAATTTTGACAACTAAAGCAATAATGATGAGGTGTGCGAGTTGATCAAGTCCAAATAATAACCGAGGATTCATTCGTGTGTTTAAATGTAGTTTTACTACATCGATAATATAATGTGAAACAGGTATTATGATTAATAGCAACCAGTATTGAAAATTGAACTGCAATACTACAACAAGCGCCACAATGTGTATTAAAATATGCCAATACAGGTACTTGGATTTATGTTTATGGGTTTCTTTGTGTTGTACCCATGTGTAGGGTTGAAACAAAAAATCGCCTATGGTGTGGGCAAGTACAAGTTTTATAGCTAAAGCTAACATAAGGATTGTATTTGGGTTTGATAATAGTGTAATAATTTTGTTATCTCATCATAACCAGCTCTTTTTAAACCTTGGCTAATGTTACCTTGTGTACGATTTAAAATTTCTGCTATTTGGTTTTGCTTTAAATCGGGGTTTTCTAATGTTGTTTTCACTAAAATTGCAGATTTACTAGACCAATTGTTTATAGTTAATTGCGCTAAGTCTAGCATGATGTTTATAGCGGTATCAAACGGCTCAAAAGATGATTTTATAGCTAGTGTTGTTTTGTCAAGATTTTCAAAACACTCGCCAGAATTTACAAACGCACTTCCGTTTGATTCTGTAATATTTTCAGATTGGTATGTTTTTTCACCAATACCAATAGCTAAACGCACATCTAAATCGTTAAAACGTTTTATAGTTGCTTTTATTAGTAGGCATGTAAGTAATGCTTGCTCTGGTGTGACTTCTAGTTGAAAACTATCGCCTCTATACACTTCCCATGTTTGTGGGGTTTTCCCAAAACTATTAAGCACAGACTTTAATGCCTCTAACCAATGTTTTGGAGAGCTTTTTTTAGAGTTTATAATATCACCTGTGATGATGCTTGTCATACTATTACGTAAAATATAACATCAAATGTATAGATATTTATCTAAAACACCAAAAATATTAACTAAAAAGCTAATAATTAAAAATATTAGTTAATTGAATAATAATGTATAATATTAGTATTTAAGATAATAATTTTATTTATTATTGAATGTAATGATAATGTTTATTGTAGATAAAACTTTTTTCTGCAGGAAGCCAGTTATACATAGTATTTCAATACAATATCTTTACATTTGAAAAACATAAATACTGATAGCAATGAAATTATTTAAAGAGTTTAAAGAATTTGCCGTAAAAGGAAATATGATGGATATGGCAATAGGTATTATTATTGGTGCAGCATTCAATAAAGTTATTGATGTTTTAGTAAAAAAAGTGATGCTGCCGCCATTGTCTTTACTTACGGATGGGGTAAATTTTCAGAATAAGAAAATAATTTTGCAAGAAGCCACCAAACAAACCGATGGTTCCATTCTTACTGAAGAAGTTGCCATCGGTTATGGGGCACTAGCTGAAGCGTTTTTAGATTTTATGATTATTGGTTTAACCGTATTTATTGTAGTTAAGTTTATGAATAGGCTTAAGAAAAAAGCACAAGATACAAACGACGTTACCGTTGCAACACCTAAGGATATTGAATTACTATCACAGCTTACAGAACTAATGGAAGAACAAAATGCCTTACTTAAAGCAAAACAATAAATATGGCAAAAAAAGGTAGGGAAAAAAACACGAAAAATAAGGCGAAGCATTCTAAACTAATGGCACAGAAGAAGAATAAAAAGAAATCTGATGTTGCACTTAGGAAGAAGAGATTGAAGCAGATTATAGAAAAAATGAAAGAAAATACAGGTGATTAAAAATAAAAAGTATTTTTAGCATTACAAACCATAACTAATTATACTCAAAATGATGAATAAAATTACTCTAGCGCTATTATTGTTTTTTTCTATTCAAATAAATGCGCAACAAGAAACGGATACTTTATCCTTTGATTTAGAAACCTACCAAAAAGCTTTAGATAGCATTAATAATACATTTACTTATCAACGTGGGGAAGTAAACCTTCATAATGGTTTAGCTACCCTTCATGTACCAGAGGGATTTAAGTTTTTGGATAGTGAGCAAAGTAAATATGTATTAACTGATTTATGGGGAAACCCACCAAGTGAGACAATTGGATTATTATTCCCAGAGGATATGACGCCAATGCATGATAATTTTACTTATGCTGTTGAAATTGAATATTCTGAAGAAGGTTATATTGAAGACGAAGATGCAGAAGATTTAGATTATGATGACTTGCTAGAGGAGATGCAGGGAGATATTAAAGCATCTAACCCAGAGCGCTCAGCTCAAGGTTATCCAACTATGGAGTTGGTAGGTTGGGCATCGCAACCCTATTATGATCAGGAGAATAAAAAGCTACACTGGGCTAAGGAATTGAAGTTTGAGGATACAGAGATAAATACGCTTAACTATAACATTCGTGTACTTGGGCGAAAAGGATATTTGAATTTAAATGCTATTGGAGATATAAATATGTTAAGCACATTTAATGCCGACAGAGATAATATTTTACATAGTGTAGAATTTACTCCAGGAAACCGTTATTCTGATTTTAATCCAGATATTGATAAAGTAGCAGCTTATGGAATAGGGGGATTAATAGCAGGGAAAATTTTAGCTAAAGCTGGCTTTTTTGCTTTAATTTTAAAATTCTGGAAGTTTATTGCTATTGGGGCTGTAGCTTTATTTAGTGGCTTTAGAAAGAAACTGTTTGGAGGTGACAAGAGTGATGATGCTTAAGTATAATACAACTTAAAAAATTAAAAAAGGAATGTGAAAACGTACCTTTTTTAATTTAAAAGATTAACCGCTTTATCAAAGTAAATATCTTTAAAATCTGTAATAACAGTATTCGCTTTTGAGTAGTCTTGGTTCTTTGAATGAAAACTATCAAACCCCACACAATAAATGCCTGCAGCCTTCGCAGCTTCAACACCATTTGTTGAGTCTTCGATAACGATACACTCTTCTTTTGAAAAACCAGTAGCTTCAGCAGCTTTAATAAAAATTTCTGGATGAGGTTTTGATTGCTTTAAATCGCCACCACTTAATTTTGCTACAAAATATTGGTTTAAATCAAAACGATCAAAAATTTGATTGATACTGGTCATAGCAGCTGAAGAGGCAAGTACTAATGTTAATCCGTTATTATAATAGTTTTTTATCAAATCTAGTACACCATCAATAAGCCCTAAATCAGAATTGCTATCAAAAAATTGTTTGTAATGCTTACGTTTTAAAGCTACTAAAGTTTCAGGTGCTTCCTTAAGATCAAAATGGTCACATAAGCGTTTGCAAATATTTATGGTGGATTGCCCTGTGAAAGATTCGTAAAGTTCTGAAGAAACGTCAATACCAACTTCATCAAACATATCATGGTAGGCTTTATTGTGCATAGGTTCACTATCAATAATAACACCATCCATATCAAAAATAACCGCTTTTAGCATTTGTAATTTTTTTTGCGAATATATAAGAATTGAAAGAAACGTACTAAAAATCTATTTTGTAGTTTTGAATACTTATTAAAGGATTTAAAAAAATTAAAACACATACAAGTTTCCATCCAAATAACAAGCATAAATCAGGATATGATTTAGATACTTTGTGTAGCGTATTTACAGATTTAATACCTTTTGTTTTTGAAAATAAATACGAAACAAAAACGATTGATTTTGCTAACCCCAAAGCTGTTAAAGCACTAAACACAGCTTTGTTGTTTAAAGATTATAATATTAAGTTTTGGGAGTTTCCAGATGCTAATTTATGTCCGCCAATCCCAGGGCGTGTAGATTATATTCATCATGTAGCTGATTTGCTAAAGACGTCAAAAATTACAGATAATTTAAATGTTTTAGACGTTGGTACGGGGGCAAGTTGTATCTATCCTATTTTAGGAGTATCAGAATATAATTGGCGTTTTGTTGCAACCGATATTGATAAAACCTCATTAAAATCTGCTCAGAAAATCATCGATAAAAACAACTTAAAGAATCGTATTGAATTACGCCATCAAAAAGAGCTGTCTCAAATTTTTAAAGGTGTTTTAAATCAAGAAGATTGTTTTTCGGTGTCTATTTGTAACCCACCATTTTATAAATCAGAGGCTGATGCTTTAGAAGCGACGACTAGAAAGTTAAAAGGTCTAAATAAGGCAAGTTATAAATTGGTTAGAAACTTCTCTGGAACTCAAAATGAATTATGGTATAAAGGTGGAGAAAAAGCATTTATTCATAATTACCTTTATGAAAGCTCATTATTTAAGGAGCAATGTGTTTGGTTTACAATCTTAGTTTCAAAAAAAGATTTGGTAAAAGGTATGTACACGTCTTTGAAGAAATTAGGAGCGACAAGTATTAAGACTATTAATATGGGGCAAGGGAATAAAGTGTCAAGAATTATAGCTTGGTCTTTTCAATGAAAAAGTGCTAAAACTACATTATTTGTAGCTTTCGCACTTTCTCTAGTAAACATAACAAACAAACTACTAATTTTCTTTTTTCTTTCTTAAATCCATTTTATAAAACAAACCTAGTTGCAGCCTATGAAGACTTAGTTTTTTTATAGCTCTGTTCAGATAACCAACTTGAATATTTACAGATTTTGAAGCATTAATACCCAAAGCAGTATAAAAACGATTCTCTGAAAAGGCATCTACTTTTTTAGATCCAATAGTTGTGAGGTACTCATTGTGAATACGTAAGAATAGGGTTTTATTAAGCTCTATTTTAGTGCCAAGTCTATAACGTAGTCTATTGTGTGTAACATCAGGACCTGATTTATTGAGGAAACGTTGCTCAATTCTAAACCTATGATCAATTGGAAGTTTAAATAGCTTATGCTTATATCCAACCTGCTCAGATAAACGATTTTCAAAAGTATGTGGTTTATTGGTTTCAAAACCACTATCAATATCTGCAAATCCGTAAGCTATTGAAGTCGTTACTTTAGGTGTAAGCTTATAGTTTAATGACAGGTTGTATAAAATGAAGTTAAAATTATCTGCTACTTCGTAGTCCCAAGCTTGAACTAAAGTACTAAAACTAACTTTGTCAGAAACTTTGTGGTTGCCAACAAAAGTGAACCAAGACCCTAATTTATCCTCTACTGGAGCCTGAGAAAATGATGTGTTGATATTAATAACTAAGATTAATATTATAATGTAATATTTCATTTGTAGGTAATTTTAAAGTAGTAAAACCTTCTTTTTTAATCTTATTTAAAATGGCCAAATTATAGGTACAAGTATTAATGTAATAATGAAAAACAAGAGTAAAAGAGGTGCACCTACTTTTAAGTAGTTCATAAATTTATATCCCCCGGCCGTCATAACCATTGCATTTGTAGTAGTGCCAATAGGCGTTAAAAATGCTGTTGATGCACTAATAGCAACTACAATCATAAATGGAGCAGGAGACAGGTTGAGTGAGTTAGCTGCAAGAATTGCAATTGGAGCCATTAACACAGCTGTGGCAGAGTTGTTAATAACCTGACTAAATGTTGTAGTTAATAAAAACACGCAACCCAATAATAAAATGGGGTGTATAGCGCCTAAATAATCAACCAATGCATTTGCTATAAGTTGTGCAGTTCCTGTTTTTTGGAGTGCAATACCCATAGGTATCATTGCTGCTATCATAACAACGCTTGTCCAACTAATCCCTTTATAAGCTTTAGAAATTGGAACACAACCTGTTAGTAATACAACACCAGCAGAAATTAAAGCAGCCATAGCACCAGGGACAATTTTGAAAACCATAAAGATTATCATTAAAATCAATGCTCCTAGTGCGATAAATGATTTATAACTGAGATTTTCAACATTCTTAGCCATTCCTTCAGGACTACCAATAATCACTAAATTTTCATGTTGTTTTTTTAAGTCTTCAATATCTTCCCAAGTACCTCTTATTAGAAAAGCATCTCCGGATTTTACAGTAATTTCTTTATCTAATATGGGCTGTCTATTTCTAGAGGCTGCTAATAGTTGTATGCCAAATCGTTTAAAGTAATCACCTAGTTTGTAATGCCTTCCTACTAGCATAGAGTTGGGGTTAACAATAACTTCGGTCATACCCACCTCTTGATTAATAAGATTGTTTTTGAGCTCATCTGCAATAGGTTCTAGAGGTAAAAGACCTAGCCTGAATGTTATCATCATTTTATTAATGGCTTCTGTATCTCCTTTTACTGTGATAATATCATGGTATAAAAACTCAGTATTTGGGTCAGGAAACTCTATAAAACTGGGGACTTTTTTCAATAAACTAGGATGCCTTCTTCTTATACGTATAATAGAAATATCATATTTTTTCTCAAACTGCCATTTTTGAATTTTTGTATTTAAGAGTGGAGAAATTGAACGCACACGTAATCGATAGTAACCACTATCTACTTTATAAGCTTCAATCCAATTATGCAGAGTAGATTCAATATTTACAGGTTTGTTATTAGTTTTGTTTTTTGGTAAAAGTTTATAACCAATATATCTAAAGTATAGTAATGCAATTATAAGTAACGGCAAACCAATTAAAGCAAATTCAAAGAATGAAAACCCTTCAAAACCAGCTTCAACTAAAGCATTACTAGCAATAATATTTGGAGGTGTTCCGGTAAGGGTTAGAAGGCCACCAGTATTAGAACCAAAAGCAACAGGCATTAGCATTTTAGAAGGCAATGTGCCTATACTCCAAGCAGATGAAATGGTTAGTGGCATAAGTGTAGCTACAGTACCAGTATTACTTACAAAACCAGATAAAATACCAGCGCCAAAAGTAATAATTACAAGTAGCTTGGGTACACTTTTACCTGCCCATTCTACAAATTTCTTACCAGCAAGTGCTGTCCAACCTGTTTGTGCTATGCCTTCACCTATAATAAATAAAGCGGCAATCATAATCACAGTTGGGTTACTAAAACCACTTAAAGTTTCAGTAGCATCTAAAATCCCTGTTAAGAATAAACTCAACATAGAAATAAGGGCAACAATATCAGGTGTAAACTTTCCCCAAACAAAGAGACCAATGGTAATAACTAAAATGGTTAGCATTAAATAGATCATATCTTGTAATTCTTTAGTAGCTTTAGCACAATGTTTACTATGCTTGTTAATTATGATGTAAAATTACCGTTGAATACTGCTAATTATTATGACGAAAGTCATGCTTTAAATTAATGCTTGATTTTTCAAGAATTATTATATTTAATAGGTGAAAAATGAAGAATGTTTCAGCGAATACGTTTTCGTTGTATGAAGTTTTAAGGTATTCTATATTTTGAATGAATTGTGTAGTTTATTTTTTGTGTAAATCATTAATAAAAAATTAAAATTATTGTATGAAATTAGATGTTTTAGCTTTTGGAGCACACCCTGATGATGTTGAACTAGGTTGTGGTGGAACTATTGCAAAGGAAGTAGCTCAAGGAAAAAAAATTGGTATAATAGATTTAACAAGAGGTGAGTTAGGAACCAGAGGCACTGCCGAAACTAGGGATGAAGAAGCATTTAATGCGGCAAAAATTCTAGGTGTTAGTTTACGAACCAATATGAAGTTTAATGATGGTTTTTTTATAAATGATAAAGTGCATCAGTTAGCTATTATTAAAATGATAAGAAAGTATCAACCCGAGATAATACTTTGTAATGCCATTGATGATAGGCACATCGATCATGGAAAAGGAAGTGAACTAGTCAGTGATGCTTGTTTTTTAAGTGGATTACTTAAAATTGAAACTAAAGAAGACGGTATTTTGCAGAAACCTTGGCGACCAAAACAGGTTTATCATTACATACAATGGAAAAATTTGGAACCAGATATAGTTATCGATGTTTCTGGGTTTGTAGATAAAAAAATGGAAGCTGTATTAGCCTATAAAACACAATTTTATGATGCTAATAGTAAAGAGCCTCAAACACCAATATCCAGTAAAAATTTTACTGATAGTATTGTTTATAGAGCTAGAGATCTAGGGCGATTAGTAGGTGTTGAATATGCTGAAGGCTTCACAGTTGAACGTTACCCAGCAGTAGATAGTTTATTTGATTTGAAATAGTTATAAAAACTTAATCAAAATATTAAAAAAGTCTTTGTAATAAAGATTGAAAACAATTACATTTGCACACGCATTACAAAATGCATTTACACGGTGGTTGTAGCTCAGTTGGTTAGAGCATTGGTTTGTGGTACCAAGGGTCGTGGGTTCGAATCCCATCATCCACCCAAAAGTAAAAGCCTTTCAAGAGATTGAAAGGCTTTTTTTGTAAAAAATTTTATTTTAGATGTTATGAGATTTACAAAAATGGCTTTGATGCTTTTAGTTTTTTTATGCTTTAGTTGCCCTTCAGATGATTCTGTTGAAGAGGATATTGAGCCCAAAGCAGTTACTTACGAACTTTTAAGTTTTGTTTTTACACAACAAACTGACAACAACTAAGATGCATTATCTTATGAAATAGAATTTTTTAACCCTAATCCTTTTGATGTAAAGGGGTTTCCTCAAGTTACTATTAGCATTGGAGGAGGAGCAACGGCTACAAATTCACCAAACGAAAAATGCAGAATTATTGAAGCTAATAGTTCATGCATTCTTTCCTATAGTGTTATAGATGATAATCCTTTATTGTTTCCTACAGAACCTCTAGAATTTGTTTCTGCAGATTATATTTTGGAATAAGTTTAGTCTAGTTTAATGCGTTCGTCTCTATTTGCTAGTTCCCAAGCGGTATGGAAAATAAGTCTTGTACGAGTTTCTAAAAATTCATAGTTTATTTTATCTGGAGTATCAGAAGGTCTGTGATAGTCTGCATGAGTTCCATTAAAATAAAATATCACAGGTATATTGTTCTTCGCAAAATTATAGTGGTCTGAACGGTAGTAGAATCGGTTGGGGTCGTTATCATCATTATAAGTATAATCAAATTCTAAATTAAAATACTTTTCGTTTACCGCTTCAGATACATCATGTAATTCTTTACTTAGTTTATCGGCACCAATAAGATAAAGATAGTTTTTTTCAGATTCTTTGTGTTTTGAATCTACTCGACCAATCATATCGATATTTAAATTAGCAACCGTATTTTTTAAAGGAAATATAGGATCTTCATCAGCATAGTAACGTGAACCATAAAGACCTATTTCTTCTCCAGTTACATGAAGAAAAACAATGGAACGTTTTGGTCCATTTCCATCTTTTTCAGCTTTTTTAAATGCCTCAGCAATTTCTAAAATAGCCACTGTTCCAGAGCCATCATCATCAGCTCCGTTGTTAATGTCTCCATTTTTATCAATACCTATATGGTCTAAATGAGCAGAAATAATAATAACTTCATCAGGCTTTTCACGTCCTTTAATGTAGGCAACTACGTTTTCCGAATCCTTTATGCCGCTTCTAAAATAGCTGGAAGGAATTTCTTGAAAATAGTCACCATCAGCAATTGGAGAAGGGATGTTATTTGCTACGTAATGATTTTTTATAAACTCAATAGCTTTCTTTTGTCCAGGTTCACCAGTTTTTCTTCCTTCAAATTCATCTGAAGCATAGGCGTAAAGCATATCTTTAAGTTCTTCTGAAGTAATGGAAGCTGAATATCCTTTAATATTAACCTCTTTCCCATTTTTGTTTTTATTTTGAGAGGAACTACAAGATGATAAAAAGAGAGTTACGCAAAATAGAAGTACAAAATTTTTCATAAGTCTAAAATTTTAATATCTGCTATATTACGAAATTGAACTTATAGATGACGTAAAATTGAGTCTATTTTAACAGTTCATTGTTTTTATCAATAGCCAGACGATGTTCTTGATTTGCTATTTGCCATAAGGTTGCAAAAATGAGCTTGATGCGTCTTTCTAATAATGGATAATCAATTTTATCTGCTGTATCACTTACTTGGTGGTAATCATCATGCTCACCGTTAAAATAAAAAATTACAGGGATGTTATGATAGGCAAAATTATAATGGTCAGAACGTTCATAATAGTCATTAATATCACCTTCGTCGTTAAACCGGTAGTCTAAATCAATATTAAAAAATTGATTATTTACTTTTTCCGAAATGTAATGTAACTCTTTACTTAACCTATCAGAACCAATCAAATATAAATAATCCCTGTTGTTTAAATGAAATTTATCAACCCTACCAATCATATCAATATTGAGGTTCGCAATAGTATTTTCAAGAGGAAAAACGGGATGAAGTGTGTAAAATTCCGAACCTCTTTTTCCAATCTCTTCAGCGGTAAGATGAAGGAATAAAATACTACGTTTTGGCTTGTATCCATTATTTGCTGCTAGCTTAAAAGCTTGCGCCATTTCCATTAGAGCGACCGTTCCAGAACCATCGTCATCAGCACCATTAAATATTACACCATCTTTAGAAATACCCAGGTGATCCAAATGAGCAGAGAGAATAATAACGTCTTCGGGATATTCTGAGCCTTCAATATAGGCTAAAACATTTTCAGAATTTTTATATTTTTTATTAAAAAAATTAGAGGAAATAGTTTGATAATAATTTGAGTCTCCGTAGGGGGATGGAATATCCTCGTTTTGATAATAGGTCTTTAAGAATTTAGCTGCCAGTTTTTGACCTGGTTCTCCAACTCGTCTTCCTAGAAATTCATTTGAAGAAAATTGGTATAGATGTTTTTTTAATTCTTCTACGGTTATTGTATTTGCATATTTTAAAACAGCTGTTGTGTCTACTAGTTCTATACTATCTTTAACATCTTGTATTTTTGCCGTATATTTTTTTGAGGCACAAGTGCCAATCAAGGCAAATAATGAGAGAATATAAAAGGTTTTCATGTATAATTAAGCAATTATTAATTACATGTAACTATAACCAAATCATTTCCTTAGGGAGGGGAATTATCAGTCTTTTAGTTTCATTTTAATTAACAACAAATATAAACAAATTATAAGACGAAATTACTTACTCTTCAAATGAAATATCTTCTAATTCTGATTCATCAATCTCAATATCAAGCTCTTCTAATTCTTGAATTGATTCTTCTTCTAGTTTTTGCTCTGTAGCTTTAATAGCATCTGTATCAGTAACTTTAGTTTCTGTAAATATAGATTTATAGGTAGTAAGTAAAAGCGCTGCAATGGTTAAAAGGAAAGAAAACTGAATGATTTTTTTAACTTTTCCTGTTTTTTTTGATATGTAAAAAGCTATTAATCCAAAAATTAATGCGGCAATAGCTGGAAATATAGATAAGTTTGATATTGGCAAAACAGCAAGAATAATAGCAAGAATAGATGCAATTAATGCCAGAATAGTGAATAATTTTTTCATCTTAAAACAAATTTAATTCTTTAAACCACTAGCAGATTTTATTTTTAATTCTCCAGTTCCAACAGGAATTTTAAATTTTCCATAAACAGGAATTTTATTTTCATCTGCACTTAACCATAATGTTGCATTTACAGTGTTTGAATTAACAGAGCCTAATGCTAATTTATAACACGTTTTCTTTCCTAATGCTGTAGAAATGGATTCTTTACCTAAGTAAGTTACTTTGGCTTTTACTTCTTCACGGTCAAATAAAATGGTAAATACTTTGCTTGTACCAGAACTTAAATTTGCCAAATCAAAAGTTCTTAAAGTATAAAGTGTTGATATAATATCTTTTGTGTCAGATTTAATGGGAACTGTTTTTTTCTGATTCCAATTACTCTTTTTCTTAGTCTGTACTGTTTTTACTGTTTTGGTTTTATGGCTAAATGTATATTTAACACTTTTTTGGTACCCACCTTCATTTATATCTCTGTTGTACAAATATGGTTTAAGGCTTTTCGGGCTTACATAGCTTTCATATAAGTCTCTTATTTTAAAAAAGTTATCCCATTTACTGTAGGTGGTTGCTTTACATTTTAAGCGTAACAAAGTAGCTTTAGAAGTCTTAACAACACTTGTTTCCATGGTGATTTCAGCTAAATCGTTTAAAATGCCAGACATGTTATAGGAAGCTGTATAGGTTAGTTTTTCACCAAAACCAATAGCATTGTTTTGAGCTGAAAGTGAAATAGAAACAAGAAAAAGCAGACAAAAGTAAATACGTCTCATAAAATAGTGTTTTTGGTTATAACGTACCATTAATCATTTATTGTGCCGAAAATACAATGCTTAAAACTATTATGCTAATAATTATTCATATTGTATAGCCTATGTTTTACTGATTTATGTCATAGTATTTGCATAAATATAGGTGTAAGTTTACTAGATAAACTAAACTTTGAAACCGTGAAGAATATATTATTACCAACTGATTTCTCTAAAAACTCAATGAATGCCATTTGTTACGCAATTGAGTTTTTGAAAAATCAAGAATGTAACTTTCATATATTGAATGTTCAGAAAGCATCTTCATTTATTACAGACGATATGATGGTAGTTAATTCATCTACAACTATTTATAAGACACTAATAGATGCTGCGAAAAAGTCAATTGATAATATTATTACAACATTGAACGACGAGTTTAAAAATAGTAATCATAAATTTCATCCTATTGTTGATTATGATAATTTTATAGACTCCATTAACCAAGCTTGTAAAAAATATAGTATAGATCTAATAATTATGGGTACTAAAGGAGCGTCAGGTTTAGGAAAAGTGCTTTTTGGTAGTAATACCGTTCGTGTTATGCAGCGCTGTAACGTTCCAGTATTAGCCATACCTGACGGGTGCAAGTTTAAAAAAATAGTAAATCTTGCTTTCGCAACTACAAACTCAAAACAATTTAATCAAGAAGAATTAGAAGTTTTAAATGAAATACAAATATTAAATAAAGCCTCAGTACAAATTTTGCACCTTGCAGACCAAAACCATTTGGTTTATGATGCCCATGATAATGTCGACTTTCTAAGCAACAACTTCTTAAATGCAAAGCACGAATTTATTGATACTCCAAGTGATGATATGTATCATGTTGTGCATGATTACATTGAAAAAAATAATATTAACATGCTAGCAATTATGAATAAAAGACACTCGTTTCTAGAGCGTCTTTTTAAAACACATACCGTGGAACGATTTGCTTTTAAAATTGATATTCCGCTATTGGTTATGCAAATAAACATTTAAACACCACAAATAGAATAAGCAGTAAAAACTCTAAATAATGAAAATCGTCCTAAAGCTCACAGTCCTTATTGTTTTATTATTCACAAGTTGTAATAATACTAAAAACCAAGTATCGTATGCAACTGCCAATAATAATATTGAAAATGATACCATTCACCAAGGTAAAATACTCATGGAAACCTATTGCTATACCTGTCATGATGCGACAACAGTTGAAGATAAACGTGTCGCACCACCCATGATTGCCATAAAAAAACACTATATGTTTAAAGATACCTCAAAAGAAGAATTTATAACGAGTATTCAAAACTGGATTAAAAACCCAAACGAAAAAGATTCAAAAATGTATGGTGCAGTAAGGCGTTTTGGAATCATGCAAAAAATGCCTTACTCAAAAGAAAATATCCAAAAAATTGCTGATTATATATATGATAATGAAATAGAAGAACCAGAATGGTTTGATGATCATTTTAGGCAAAGGGCAATGAACAAGGAAACTAATTAACTATTTAATTTTTTTTATTTGATTAATTTTGGATCTAAGCATAACAGGTAAAGAAGCTATAAATAAATATTTGGCAAACCGTTTGTCTACTTGTTTTTGAATTTCTTTTACGAATAGATTAAAGTGTTTTCCGTCTTTCTTGAATAGTTTAGAAAAACGTTTTTCAAGTTCTAAATATTCTTGAATTTTAATATTAGGTCTTTTTGAATCTAATTGTAAAGTATTTAAGCTTTTTTCAGCTCTCCTAGGGTCATTTCTGTATAATAACCATTGCCCTGAATCTACTGCAGCCTTATGATATTTGCTAGGTTGTTTCATATCAATACCATGAGAATTGCTGTGACAATAAGCTATAATTATTGAAGGGCCACCAAAACTTTCAGCTTCATTAAAGGTGCGTAAAGTTTGTTCTTGGTTTGCTCCAATAGCAACTGAGGCCACATAAACATTATCATAAGTCATAGCCAAAAGACCCAAATCTTTCTTCTGTTTTTGTTTCCCGTTGAAAGCAAATTTTGCTTCGGCTCCAACAGGTGTTGCTTTTGAGGCTTGTGCACCCGTGTTATCATAAACTTCGTTGTCTAAAACCAAGATATTTACATTTTCTCCTGAAGCGATAACGTGGTCTAAACCTCCATATCCAATATCATATGCCCAACCATCTCCACCAACAATCCAAACACTTTTTTTAACTAAATTATCCGAAATATTTAAAAGTTGTTTCGCTTCGTTTGAATTCAATTTTAATAATTCTTTATTTAGTAATTCAATATTTTTTCGCTGTTTTGCTATTTCTAATTCTGTAGTTTGTTCAGTATTCAAAATAGCTTCAACTAAATCTGGGTTTAATTCAGGTTTTAGCTTTTTTAATATATATGTTGCTTGTTTTTCTTGTTGGTTTAAAGACATTCTGAAGCCTAAACCAAACTCTGCGTTATCTTCAAATAATGAATTTGACCATGCTGGACCTTGTCCGTCTTCATTTTTAGCCCAAGGTGTTGTGGGTAAAGCGCCTCCAAAAATTGAACTGGCTCCGGTTGCATTTGCTATTAATAACCTGTCTCCGAATAATTGAGACATCAATTTTAGATAAGGCGCTTCTCCACAACCTTCAACACCACTTGAATATTTAAATAAAGGTTCTTGTAATTGTTGCTGACTTACTTTTGAAACATCAATTTTTGTTCTGTCAAATTCTGGAATAGTTTCAAAGTAGTTCCAGTTTTTATTTTCATCCTTTTTATCATTTTTGTCAACCAAGGTTAAAGCTTTTACAGAACAAGCATCAACACAATTATTACATCCATTACATTGTTCTGGGTTAATCTGAATCGTGTAATTCATCAAATGAAAATCTTCAGAAATGATATGTTTAAAAGTTTTTGGAGCATCGTTTAGATAAGCATCGTCATACACTTTAATTCTAAGTGCAGCTTGAGGGCAAGCCATACTACAAGCACCGCATTGTGTACATAAATCTGTATTCCAATTTGGTAAATACGTGCTATTTTGAATTGGGTTAAATTGTGATGTGTTTGTTGGATATGTGCCATCAATAGGTAATAGACTAACAGGTACATCATTCCCTTTTTTTGCTAATAATTTACCTAAAAGGCTTTCGTTAAACGTATTGTCAAATGTTACAGGTTCTTCTGTTGTTATGCTTTCTGCAGAAGTGTTTACTTTATATATAAACCCATTTAAATCGATGCTATTTTCATCATAAAGTAAATCCTTTTTGATTGCTAAAAAGCAAGCGTGAAATTCAGAAATTTTTATGTCCTTTAAAACGTGATTTGCTTTTAATTCTTCAATGTTTACAACAAACACATTGATTTGTTTTTCATTGATTAGCTTTTGATTCTTAACCGATAACGACTGCCAAAAAGCTTTAGACGTTTGCGAAGTGTTAATTAAAAGTGTTCCCCTAAATTTTAATTTGTGTAATGTGTTGTCGTTTAAAGTGAAGTTTACATTTTGACAGCCAATAAAATCAGCTTCTTCTATTAAATATGGTGCTTTAATTGGTGTGTTGCTAATTCTTAAATGAGCTGTGTTATATGAGTTTGATTTTTTATAATCACATTGCGTGTAGCCTTGAACAAAGGTGTTTTCTTTGTTACCTATAAGTTTCAAAGTATTTGAAAAACTATCATTTTCTGTTTTTTCTTGATAGAAAATAGCTTCGTACAAGTTGTTTTTTATTTTAATGGTTTTTGAAAAATCTAAGCTTAAATTTTTCACATCATCATTGATGCCAATTGTGAAATTGTTTTTAGGTTGTTCTTCTTTTAGATTATTGAAAATAGCATTAACCATAGATGGTGTAAATTCTTTTGAAGACAAGCCATAACGTCCACCAACTATTTTAGGAAAGCTAGATAGTCTGTTTTTTTGAAAAGCTTCAGAAATAGATTGAAGCACGTCTAAATATAAAGGTTCTCCTGTAGAACCTGGTTCTTTAGTTTTGTCTAATACAGCAATTGATTTTACTGATTTAGGTAAAGCCTGAACTAAATGTTTTGTACTAAAAGGTCTAAATAATCTAACTTTTATAAGTCCGTATTTTTCGCCTTTTTCGTTAAGTTGATTGATGGTTGTTTCAATAGTTTCTGTTGAAGATGCCATTGAAATAATGAGGTGTTCTGCTTCAGGATGTCCAACATAATCAAAAAGCTTATAGTGTCTTCCTGTTAGTGAAGCGAAACTATCCATTGTTTTTTGAACGATTTCTGGACAGATATCATAAAAGGGATTGATGGCTTCTCTACTTTGGAAAAATACATCAGCACCTTGTGATGTGCCTCTTAAAACAGGTTTGTTAGGGTTTAAAGCTCTGTCTTTATGGCTCTTTATTTTATTTTGGTCTATTAAAGATTGAATAACACCATCTGGAATTAATTTAATTGTATTGATTTCATGAGAGGTTCTAAAGCCATCAAAAAAGTGCACAAAAGGAATTGAAGATTCCAAAGAAGCCGCTTGAGAAATTAAAGCAAAATCGTGAGCTTCTTGAACTGATGCACTACCTAGCATCGCATAACCAGATTGACGAACCGCCATAATATCACTATGATCTCCAAAAATGGATAACGCATGAGTAGCAATACTTCTTGTGGCAACATGTATGACATTTGGAGTAAGTTCTCCAGCAATTTTGTACATATTTGGCAGCATCAATAATAACCCTTGGGATGCTGTAAATGTTGATGATAAACTTCCTGTTTGTAACGCACCATGCATTGCGCCTGCAACACCAGCTTCACTTTGCATTTGAAAAACAGAAGTCGAGCTTCCAAAAGCATTTGACTTTTGTTCTGCATGCCATTGTTCAACTAGTTCACTCATTTCTGAGGCTGGTGTAATGGGGTAAATGGGGAATACCTCATTAGTTTTATAAGCAATTTGTGCCACGGCTTGATTTGCGTTTATGACGCTGTGAGTGGAAGTTTTCATTTTGTGGTGGTGTGTGAAATGAAGTTTTGAAATAAAAAATGGCTACTCCTAATAGTTTTCGAGTAGCCATTTTTTAAAGGTGCTTACTACTGCTTTACAATTTCAATTGAAATTGGAGTAGGGTTGCTAATCATGTCAAATACAGGAGAGAACTTAGCAAAGTTTTCTAATTGTTCTGCAGTGGCATCAGATTTTACATTTAATCTGAATTTGATACCGTCAAATCCCATACGTACTTCAGGATCTAATCCTAAGAATCCGTGTAAATCAGCATTACCTTGGATGCTAGATTCTGCACCTTCAATATCAACGCCGTTAGCTGCTGCATGATAAACCATAGCTCCAGTTAAGCATGAGCTTAATGCGTGTAATAATACCTCTGGTGGTGTAGCAGCTTCATCAGCTCCTAATAATACTTGTGGGTGGCTACATTCCATTGTGAATGTTTCTTCACGAGTAGAATCTTCTTGTCCTGCACCATAAAAGCTTTTGATACTAGATACACAATGTCCGCCATCAATCCAGTTGTTTTTAGCTCTGAATTCAAATTTTGCTAATTCTGGCTGTTCTTGAATGTGGTTGATAGTTTCAACTAATTGATCTACGTTTACTCCGTTTTTTACATTTGCTGTTGTAATCATTTTTTCTAATTTTAAATTGTTAAACATTATTGTTTGGTTGGTATTATGCTAATGGCATGCCAAACATTTTAATCAATTGAAAATCATATAATTACATGGTTTTTAGGCATAATTAAATGTTACGATAATTCGAATATTAACGAAATATCGTGATTAGATTTATGAAATGTCGTAAGTTTTAAATCGGACGTTCTATTTTCAGCGCCTTAATTCTAGAGGCCAATGTAGTAGGAGGTAAGTCTAATAAAGAAGCGGCACCATTAGCACCAGATATTTTCCATTTGGTTTGCCTTAATGCTTTCAGGATATTTTCTTTTTCCAAAGCCACTAACTCTTTTGAGGTTAGTATTTTTTCTTGAGGGGCTTCTTTTTGAATTTCAGTAATATCTGTATTATTGGGTATAATAGCTTGCCAATTAATAGCTCCGTTTTGCGATACAATAACGGCACGTTCAATTAAATTTTGAAGCTCTCTAACATTCCCTGGCCATTCATAGTTACTTAACAAAGCTTTGTCGTTATCAGATAAAGCCAGAATTTGTTTATTCAGTTTTTTAGAAAACTGCTGTATCATTTCTTCGGCAATTAAACAAATATCGTTTCCGCGTTCTTTTAAAGCAGGCACGTTAATAGGAAATACATTCAATCGATAATACAAATCTTCTCTGAATTTACCTTCTTTAGAAAATTCAAAAAGATTTCTGTGTGAAGCGGCAATAATACGAACATCAACTTTAATAGTTTCAGAACTACCAACAGGATCAAACTCGCCTTCTTGTATAACGCGAAGTAGCTTGGGTTGCAATTCCAAAGGCATTTCTCCAATTTCATCTAAAAATATAGTGCCTCTATCCGCTAATAAAAAACGTCCTTTTCTATCTACTGTTGCTCCTGTAAATGCCCCTTTTTTGTGACCGAACAATTCACTTTCAATAAGATTTGCAGGAATCGCGCCGCAGTTAATCCTGATTAAAGGTTTGTCATTTCTATTACTTTCTTTATGAATAGCACGAGCAACCAACTCTTTTCCAGTTCCGGTTTCGCCATGTATTAAAACGGTAGCATCAGTTTTTGCAACTTGATGAATAAGGTTTAATGCCTCTTTCATCTTTTTGTTTTCAGCTATTATCCCATAACTGCTGGTAAGCTCTTGGATTTCTTCTTCTAAATATTGCGTTTGTTTTGTGAGTAAACTTATTTTATCCTCAGCAATTAATCGCTCTTCAATATTTCTTAAAATAAGGGTGTAAAATGGATTAGTATCAGAACCATATTTGCTAATGGTACCTTCGTTTAAAGTTTCTGTATCTCCAGAACCTATTACTTTAACAACATCTGGAAGGTATGTATTAACGGCTTTATTGTTATCCTCAGATTTTACGATACCTTTAATAATATCAGCACTTTCGTCATCAAAAAAGAATAAAACGTTACGTTGTAACACATCATCATTTTCTAATAACTTATTGGCAGAAGGATTGGTAAGAATAATTTTAAAATCGTTACCAAACATAATAATAGCGTCCATAGCACCATTAATAAGGCCGCTTAATTTCCCATTAGCATTTTCAATTTCAATTTTTGAAGATGCTAAGCGCTCCTGAATGGTATCAAGATCACGATGCCGTTTTATCATTACCGATAAAATCCCTTGAGCAAAACCGCTATCATCTTGAAGCAAGTCAAGAAAATGGTCGCGTTCAATTTTTAAAACCTTGGTTTTTTCTAAAGCAGTAACTGATGCAGAACGTGTTTCATTATCTATCAAAGCATATTCCCCAAAACAATCCCCTTTAGATAAGGTATCATAAACATAGGTTTTATCATGAATTTTTACCGAACCTTCCAAAACCGCATACATAGAATTGCCAATGGTATTCTTTTCAAAAATCACTTCATTCTTAATGTATGTTTCTTCGGTAATGTGTTCAGATAAATGACGAAGCGACTCATTAGAAATTTCAGAAAAAAAAGGAATTTCAGATAAAAATTGAATACTATTTTTGTCCACTATGTTAATAATCAATTTGGTTATTCAAGCTAAAGATATTAATTATTTTTAGTAGAATAATTTTAAACCTTACTGATTAAAGATATTTAATTAATTTAGTAGCACCTAATGCTATTATTAAAATGTCAACCAACCGTCATCTAGCAGCTATTATGTTTACTGATATTGAGGGGTACACCTCATTAATGCAGCATAATGAAAAGGAGGCTGTACAAATGCGAGAGCGTCATAGAAATACTTTTGAAATGACGACCGAGGCATACAATGGTAAAATCATTCAATATTTTGGCGATGGTACACTAAGTACTTTTAAAAGCACCGTAGAGGCGGTAGATTGCGCCATAGAATTACAAAAAGCATTTCTTGAAGACCCTAAAATCCCAATTCGGATTGGAATCCATGTAGGCGATATTATTCATTCTAAAGATGATATTATTGGAGACGCTGTAAATGTGGCTTCAAGAATAGAATCTTGTGCGGTATCTGGAAGCATTTTAATTTCAGATAAAGTTCACGATCAAATTAGAAGTCATAAACATATAAAAACAACGTTTTTAGACGCTTATGAGTTAAAAAATGTTGAAGATGCTATGCCATTATTTGCTATTTCAAATGATGGGTTAGTGGTGCCTAAGCCAGAAGAGGTTAAGGGTAAATTAAAAACGTTACCAAATAATAGTGAAAAAAACATTTCAAAAAAGAAGGCTTTAATTTTAGCAATAACCGCATTTGTAGTTTTATTATCTGCGTTAATAGTATACCAAAACTTTAAAGAAAAAGCTGAAATTTCTAACGACCTATCTATAGCTGTTTTGCCTTTTGATAATTTAAGTACAGATGATGATGCGGAATTTTTTAGGGATGGTATCACAGAAGATATCTTAACCCAATTATCAAAACTAAAAGACTTACGCGTTATTTCAAGAACCTCGGTAATGCAATATAAAAACACCGAAAAAACAATTCCAGAAATAGCCGAAGAATTGGGTGTGTCTTATATTTTGGAGGGTAGTATTAGAAAGTACGGCGATGATGTTAGAATAACAGCACAATTGATTGATGCTGTAACAGACGAGCATTTGTGGGCAGAAAACTATGATAAAACCTTAACTAATATTTTCAGTTTACAAACCGAGGTTTCTGAAGAAATTGTTGATGCCTTAGAACTTAATTTGTCTTTTGAAGAACAACAAGGGTTAGCCATTGTGCCAACAAAAAATATTGAAGCCTATAAGTTGTTTTTAGAAGGTAGAAATGAAGCCGATAAGCGCAATAAAGAAAGTTTAGCAAAAAGCATTGTGTTTTATAAAGAGGCTATTGCTTTAGATCCTGATTATGCAGAAGCTTACGCAGAAATTGCCAATTCTATTTATTTAGAAACCTATTATTCTGATAGAAACGTTAAAGAAGCCTCAGAATTATCGGCAAGTTATTTAGAAAAAGCAGAAGCTATTAATGATAAAGTATCAAGAATTTACTCCGTAAGAGGACTTATTAATAATTTTCAAGGTAATCAAGAAGCTGCCGATGCTGCCTTTAAAAAAGCCATTGCACTTTCTCCCAACGATTTAACGGCAAGACATCAGTACTCTACATTTTTTATGTATACCAATCAAACTAAAAAGCAGTTAGAGCAAGCAGAAATTGCTTATAGATTAGATCCTTTATCCTTCCCAACAGCCAACAGTTATTTTAGAGCGTTAATGACGAATTACGAGTATCAAAGAGCAGAAACACTACTCAATAAAATTCAAGAATTACACGGTAGTAGTAATCAATTGGTTGTAGATCGTGCGTATTTTAATTTATATTTAGATCAAGATAAGTTTGATAAAGCCATCCCACATTTAGAAGATATTGTAAAAACAAAAGATGTTTTCAATCGCTTCTTGGGCTATTGTTATGTAAAAGTAGGCGACACGCTTTCAGGTTACAGAATACTAGATTCCATAAGAAAAAATGCGTACCGCACAGAAAAAAGCCATCAACTCGCCGTCGTTTTTTCAGCCTTAAAAGAAACCGATAGTGTTTTATTTCATTTAGATACTATAAGGAATAAGCAAACTAGAACTTTTCGCAGAGAAAGTAAATCATTCTTTAAGTATTTAAAAGACAATCCAGATTACCAGAAAATCCTAAAAGATCACGGCATCCAAAATTAATATTTCCCCACTCAAGGTGTAACATTTCAAACTTATATGCGTCATATAAGTATCAATCAATAAATCAATCATCATGAGACAAGACAATCAATTATTAGTCATCACGCATTTAAGTCAGTTAATCACTTTGGTTACTGGTTTTGGTAGTTTATTATTACCGCTAGTGCTATGGCTTACACAAAAAGAAAAAGTGTATCAAATGGATACCCATGGAAAAAACATTATAAACTTCCAGTTAAGTTTAATCGTGTATTGCCTCATCTGTATTCCGTTAATATTATTATTCGGTTTAGGCCTTTTAGGTTTTGTTATTTTAGGCGTTATATCAGTAGTATTCCCTATTGTAAATGCCATAAGAGCAAGCCGAGGCGAAGCACCAACATATCCTTTATCTCTTAATTTTATTAGTTAGTGAATTCCCGTGTAGACGGGAATCTTTTAAGGCAAATTCCTTAATCGATTTACGAGATAAACCAAAGCGCTCACTTTTAGTGGGCGTTTTTTTTAGTAAAACTTAACTTTAAATAAAAACGACTTGTCACATTGAGCGCAGTCGAAATGTCTTGGAAAGTAGAAAACCTAAGAGGTTTCGACTGCGCTCAACCTGACAATAATTATTATCACAAATCCCAATTCTTGTGCTCAACTTGTTTCAGTATCAATCGGGAGATTTGTTTTAATGTTTTGGGCGTTACCTCAAAAAGGGTCAGACTTTTATTCATGCATTTCTATTTTAAATTTTTGAATTCATGAACATAAATGTTTCGTTATATCTTTTTAAAACGTCATAGTGAGTCCGAGAGGACGTAACTATCTGTCAAATTCTAGTTGCTTCAAAAATTTATAGTTTCCAGCTTTTAAAAAGGATGCCACTGCAATCCTTAACGCAGAAAGCACGTTTCCATTTAAGCATTAGTCATAATTAATACGCTCACGTATCCCTCCACTGGCGTGATGGATAATCACATCAGCATTACGGCGTTTAGCTATCGTTTTGGCTTTGTTTATAGCTGTACTTTGCTTTCGGTGTTTAGAGGTAATACGTTTATTACCCTCACGTCGTACAGCCCAACCATCTTCGTAAGGCACAACATGTTGGTGCCACGTTCTAGGTTTCTTATTAGCACTTTTAAAATAAGCGTCAATAAGGTCTTTTAAAACATAAATCCAAGAGGTTGGTTTATTTGTTTTTTGCATAGGCTGCTAATTAAAAACTTAAAAGATTGTTTGTTTTTAGGGACAGGTTCGTTTAACGGTCTCGTATAACCGTCAGTTACGGGTTAATATGCGTTAATTTTCGGTTTGGCACAGACGTTAGCAATTCCGAGTGGATTCGGACGTAGTCGAATCCGCCGTAATTGCGGTTATACATTGTTACCATACGTTTTTTATTCTATCATTTTTTTTAACTCAACGATATCTTTTTTAGCATATTTAATATGACAAGATCTATCTCCACAATAAATATAAGGGTCGGAATGTCCTAAATATTTTTTTTCTCTTTTTGATACTTTTTTTGCATAAATCAAATATTCCTTATCTAAAACTAACAATGGAGAAGTACTGCTATAAATTCTTGCAAATATTTTAATATGTTTCTTGTTTTTTCCTTTAAAAAGTTTAGAAACTTCAAAAACATACCAGTACTTTTGAATTGGTTGGAAATCTGTTGGCCCATTTTCATCAATATCAGATGATTCAAGAGTCTCTTTTCGTATAATTTCTATAACTTTTCCAGTGAATACATATTCAGATTTTTCAAATTCATCTGAAATTGTTGGAATATCAACTATTCCTGGGTATCCTAGACATAATCTTTTGGAATGAATACTGTCGATTACCTCCCTTTTTCTTTGTCCGTAACCAAGAAAAGAAATCAGTAATATTATTAATGTAATGTTCTTCATCTAATGTATGGTAATGTTCCGCGGATATGCGTCGTTTTAATGACTTATATCCGACGTTAAACGAAGTTAGCTAATTTTTCTGACAAAGTCAACTATAACAATACATTCTTAAAAATCAATTCTAAATACTCACCAACTTAGATAAACCAATCCAAGATTTAGAGACATTGACTTAGCAGATTAGCCCGCGTTAGGGATAGAAGAGGAAAGCCCACAGCCCGACGTAGGAGGTGCGAGGACTTGTAACGGATAGTCCGACCCCTTGTGGGTAACGCCCAAATTAGTATTAATAGAACAGCACTTTTTTTATCATTAATATAAACGTTGCGCCTTAGCGACTTTGCGAGACAAAAAAAGCAGCAATCTATTTGAGATTACTGCTTATATTATGAGATTCCTGCCTTCGCAGGAATTTAATTGTTTAACATTACTGGCATGACCAACATGGTTACTTGTTCGCCATCATCTAAACCATCTACAGGTGTTAAAATACCTGCTCTGTTGGGCATGCTCATTTCTAACTGTACATCATTGGCATTGAGGTTATTCAGCATCTCAGTTAAAAAACGCGAGTTAAAACCTATTTGCATATCGTCACCTTGGTAATCACAAGTTAAACGCTCTTCGGCTTTATTGCTGTAATCGATATCTTCTGCCGAAATATTTAATTCTGCACCTGCAATTTTTAAGCGTATTTGGTGTGTGGTTTTGTTAGAGAAAATACTAACACGACGCACAGAATTTAAAAACTGGTTTCTATCAATAACTAATTTATTTGGGTTCTCTTTCGGGATTACCGCTTCGTAGTTTGGATATTTTCCGTCTATCAATCGACAAATCAACTCAGAGTTTTCAAATGTAAATTTAGCATTACTATCATTATACTCAATGGTTACATCGTCTTCACTAGCAGCTAGAATACCTTTTAAAAGATTTAAAGGTTTTTTGGGCATAATAAATTCTGCCACTTGGTTGGCTTTTACATCTTCACGCGTGTATTTTACTAGCTTATGTGCATCTGTTGCTACAAAAGTTAAGCCTTCTGTAGAAAATTGAAAAAACACACCACTCATTACGGGGCGTAAATCATCATTTCCAGCAGCAAAAATAGTTTTGCTAATAGCGGTTGCTAATACATCACCAGTTACAACAGTTTTACTTGGGTCCTCAAGCGCTACAGCCTTCGGGAATTCAGCACCATCTGCATAAGCTAGAGCATATTTACCGTGGTTAGAGCTTATTTCTACTGTATTATTGTCTTCGACAACAAAAGTTAAGGGTTGCTCTGGGAAGGTTTTTAAAGTATCTAATAACAAGCGAGCAGGAATAGCAACGCTTCCTTCACTATCACTTTCAACATCTAAAGTTGATGCCATAGTGGTTTCTAAATCACTGGCCGAAACAGTTAGTTTACTGTTATCTAATTCAAATAAAAAATTATCTAAAATAGGTAAGGTGTTCGAGCTATTAATAACGCCACCTAAAACCTGTAATTGTTTTAATAAATAAGTACTGGATACTATAAATTTCATGAAACCTGCTTCGTTTAATTTGTAATTATGCTACTTACAAATATATTCCAAAAGGCGGTTATTTGGAAACAAACTTATTAACATTTAAGAAGCGTATCTTTTCTTTCTGAGGTAGTTGAAAACAAAACCAAAGGCAGCAAGTAATGTGAGTGGTAGTAAGATGTTTATAAGTTGCCATTTGGTTTTTTCTGAGGCTATTTTTTGCTGATTTAAGAAGGCTACCGCTATTTCTTTAGACCGAATGTTTATAAGTCCATTATCGTCTAATAAGTAATTAACGGCGTTCAATAAAAATTCCTTGTTGCCATAAGTTTGTCCCGTCCATCTATCAAACCCTAGTTCTTGAGGGGTATTTCTTATCACGTCGTTTTTAATCACATCACCATCAGCTATAACAATCATTTTTGTTGGCGGGCTTTTTATTTTAGCGTTATTAATATTAAAAGGTTTAATACGATTTTCGTAAACCGAAGGAAACTCGCCTTCTAATAGCACTGCAAGTGTTTGATTTCCCTTGTTAAAAACTTGAGGGTTTTGCTCTTTAGTAACCAATTCTAAACTTACTTCGCGTGGTGTACCTTCTAATTTTGTAAGTGGTGCACTTTGAAGTAGAATGGTTTTGTTAAGGTTGTTTTTAAGTGTGTCAATTTGGTTTGCAAAATCAAAACGTACCAAGTTTAAATTATTGACAATAGGATGATTGCTACTAGATCCCGCTAAAGGGGAATAGGGCCATTTTAAATGCTGGAATTGTGATTGACTGCCTTCTCCCATGGCCAAAGTAATAGGCGCAGAGTAAAGTGTACTTACCATATAAGGGTTGATGCGGACGCCATATTTAAAAAAGAAATCGGTTAAATTTAAATCTCTAGGCACCGCATAGTTTTTTCCTGAAGCGTTATATAGACTATCTTTCTCCATAGCCACAGCGTCAATAAGCCAAAGGCTTTTTCCGCCATTCATTGTGTATTGGTCTAAAACCAACTTTTCTTCTTCTGTAAAGGCTTTGGTGGGTTTTGCAGAAATAATTAAATCAAAAGCACCAATAGCTTTTAGGGTGTTTTGCGGATTTGAAGCCACACTATCCAAAGTAAAAGGTGCAATGTAGTAGTATTCTTTTAGCTTTTTAGCGAAGTCTACTAAGTATTTATCCTCTAATTGGTTATTGCCTTTTAAGATGGCTATTTTTTTTCGTTTTGGCTTTATAAGTTTACTAAAGCCATCAGCAAACGCATACTCCAAATGCTGAACAGAATTATTAACCAATTCTTGTTGCGATGCACCAATTTTATTTTTTACTAACGGAATGGTAACTGTTTGCCCATTATAACTTGCTAATGCCCATGGAAAAATAACAGCTTGCGTAGATTTACCTTGCTCTTGTACACTTAATTGCATGGGTGTTAATCCACGTTGAGTAAGTTGTTGGATGTTGCTTTCTCGAGTTGATTCATCTTCAAGTGGATTCAAAAATTTAAAGACAATATTACTGTTTTCGGCTTGAAATTCTTCCAATAGCTGTTTGGTTTCATTTTTAAGTCGTCGAAACTCAGAAGGAAAATCTTCGCCTTCTAAAAATACATCAACTACAATAGGGGAGTCTGTATCTTTAATAATTTCTATAGAAGAATCGCTTAATGTATAACGATTGTCTGAAGTTAAATCGAAACGCTTGTAAACCTTACTGCTAATAACGTTAAGAGCAATTAAAGCAACTACAAGGATTATTATATGTTTTAAATACTTATTCAAAGGTCTTTTCTAATTGATAAGGTCTTACAGATGTAACCATATTATTTTTAAACTGTAGTTCTATACATTCTTGCATATCGTTGAATGCACCGGGTTTAAAACCTAAATTGTAATTCCATTTTTGTTCTGAGTTAGCTTTTATAGCGTTGTCCCAACCATACCATTCTGGTTTTCCTAAAAGGACTTTAATATCATTTTTGTTTTTCCCTATAAACAAACTATCCGTTAAAATTTGATTTGTCATTTCGTAACGTAATGCCGGTTTGTCTTCCCAAGCTTCAGCATCAAAATATTTTTCGTGATGGTAGCTACTAAATATATTTAACATCGGATAAAACAAATAAAAATATACAACAGGAGTTAATACTAAACTGACTAAAAATGTCAACCATTTGCGTTTATCTATGGTATTTACAAATAACCAAACGACTATAAAAACCACCACTAGAAAAATGACAAATAAAGGTGATACAATCATTTATTTTACTTTGTTAATATTTAGTTTAGTTAGCATTAAAAAGAACAACGTAACGCTTAAAAAGTAGATGATATCTCGGGTATCTAAAACACCACGGCTCATACTTTTGTAATGCGTACTCATGCCTAATTGCTCTATAAAATCACTTGAGATAAACTCTGCAACACCTTCAAAACCAATATAAAAGATAAAACAAATAAAAACCGCAGATATAAACGCTACAATTTGATTATCTGATAATGTTGAAGCGCATATACCAATAGCTGTATAAGCCGTTACTAAAAATAATAAGCCAAAATAAGAGCCCCAAATGCTTCCCATATCCAGATTGCCAATAGGGTTACCCAATTGATAAACGGTGTACACATATAGCAAAGTGGGCAAAAGCGCAATTAATATTAAAACAAGCGCACCAAAATATTTACCTAAAACAATATTAAAATGGGAGATAGGTTTTGTTAAAAGCAACTCCAAAGTGCCTTGTTTCTTTTCATCTGAAAAGCTTCGCATAGTAACAGCAGGAATTAGGAATATCAAAATCCAAGGTGCCAATAAAAAGAAGGATGATAAATCTGCAAATCCGTAATCTAAAATATTGAATTCACCTTTAAATAACCAAAGGAACAACCCATTTAAAACTAAAAAAATAGCAATAACCAAATACCCTATTGGAGAAGCGAAAAATGAGTTTATTTCTTTTTTTAAAATTGCTAGCATTTCTTTTTCGATATGTATGCCATTACAAGGAGGTAACGACATGGTAATCTTTCTATAATTTAACAGATTGTCACAACAAATTTATTAATTTGTTTCGCAATGACGGTTCATTTGTTACTCCAAACTTTCCAACTTATCAACACTCCAAGCTTCAGGCCTAATACTAAAAAGGGGTTTTACTTTACTCCAAACCGTATTAAATAATTCCGACTTTCTATAATTTTCCAAGGCTTCTTCAGACTCCCAATGACTGTAAGTAAAAAATATACTAGGATCGTTTTTATCTCTATACAATTCTAAAAATCCGCAACCTTCAAAAGCTCTAATTTGGGTTTTTGTATTGTCAAAATTCTCAAGAAATACTTCTACATTTTGTTTGTAAAATCCCATTTTTACTATTCTTACTAGCATAAATATTTTTTAAATTAGTAGTCCGCAGCTTTAGTTATATTCTGCGGGATTTCAATACCTTCAGGTATAATAGGTTTTGCTACAAAACTAATACTCACAGCATCCATTAAACCTAAGCCTAAAAGTGTAGATGCACTTCCAACGGTATCACTATTACTTTTATAAACTGCAATTTCTAAAAAATCTCCAGAATTAAAAACCACAAGTTTTCTACCCTCATCGTTTCGTTTGTTTTCCGGAATTTCAAAATTTACAATATCACTGTATTTATTAAGAATCTTTTTAAAAGTGTAATTACGAGCCGAAATTTCAAAATCACGCCCTTTTTGAACAGTTTCAAAAAAACTACGCTTAATATTGGTTACTACATTGCCATAATTATCAATATATATTACGCTACCTATAATCTGTGTTTTGTCATCATTAACGTAAGGCACAATGTTTTTAATAGGTTTTATCTCAGAAATGGTTTTTCCAATAACCTCTAAAGTACCACCACGGGCAATATGGCAGGCCACTTTTACAAAAACATCTAAAACAGGAAAACTAGTTTGAATTTTATCATGGATATTGATTTCAACAATTTTCTCTGGTGCAATTTCAGAGCATATCATACTCATAATACCATTATTAGCACAAACAAAGTAGTGTTCGTCTAGCTTAATGGCAATATGTTTGTTCTCTGGGTTAATTTCAGAATCAATGCCTATAATATGAATGGTCCCTTTTGGAAAACTGTTATAAGCATTTTGAATAATGTAAGCCGCTTCAGGAATATTAAAAGGGGAAACAGAGTGTGAGATATCAACAATTTTAACATCGGGTAGTTCACTGTAAATAGCGCCTTTTGTCGCGCCAGCAAAGTGATCTTTTTCCCCAAAATCAGTTGTTAAAGTTATAATTGCCATAGGCAAAATTGTTGATATGTTTTTAATGTTAACTCACCCAAAATTATGTATTTTTGGGTTTGAGAGATGATATACAAAACTAATAAATCATTTTATCTAAGTAAACATTATTTCAATATATTATACTTGTAAATCTTTTAAACTTATAACACGCTTTTGAACGAAATTATTATTGAACTTGAAGAAATAACTCCAAAAGAATTTTTTGGAGCTCAAAATGCAAACATAGAACTTCTTAAAAAGTACTTTCCTAAATTAAAAATTGTAGCTCGCGGTAACAAAATTAAAGCCTTTGGTGATGAAGAATTATTAGAGGAATTTGATAGACGCATTACCATGCTATTAAAACATTTCGGGAAGTATAATAAACTTGATGAAAACACAATAGAACGTGTCCTAACGAGCCAAAGCAGTGATGATTATACAACGTCTAAAGCTAGTGGAGAAACCATAGTACATGGTGTAGGCGGTAAATTGATAAAAGCTCAAACGGCTAATCAACGCAGACTCGTGGATAGCATGCACAAAAACGATATGGTATTTGCTATTGGTCCAGCAGGAACGGGAAAAACCTATACAGGTGTTGCCTTAGCTGTACAAGCCTTAAAAAATAAAGAGGTTAAGCGTATTATTTTAACACGTCCTGCAGTAGAGGCTGGAGAGAATTTAGGGTTTTTACCTGGCGATTTGCAAGAAAAATTAGATCCCTATATGCAACCGCTTTACGATGCATTACGAGATATGATTGCGCCAGAAAAATTAGCTAGTTACATTGAAAAAGGTACCATCCAAATAGCGCCATTAGCCTTTATGCGTGGACGAACCTTAGACAATGCTTTTGTGATTCTAGACGAAGCACAAAACACCACCCATGCCCAAATGAAAATGTTTTTAACACGTATGGGTAAACATGCAAAGTTTCTTTTAACAGGCGATCCTGGGCAAATTGATTTACCTCGTCGCACCATTTCTGGTTTAAAAGAAGCGCTATTAATTTTAAAAAATGTTGATGGCGTAGGTATCATCTTTTTAGATGACAAAGATGTAATTCGCCATAAACTTGTAAAGAAAGTTATTGAAGCTTATAAAAGCATAGAAAATAGAGACTAATGTTTTTTTTAGGAGCTATTTCCCGCTTTCCGCTATATCTTTTTTTTGTAGAAAAAAAGGATGCCGCTTCAATCGGGGCTAGGGCTTTTTAGAATAAACAACGAACCGTCATTGCGAATCACACTTTTTTGTGTGATGTGGCAATCTGTTAAAAAGGAAGAGATTACCACGTCGCAAAAAAATGCTCCTCGTAATGGCGATATTAAATAAACTCATAAACATTAAAAAAAATGAGTAACACCATAATAGACACCAATTTCAATTTCCCAGGACAAAAGAGTTTATATAAAGGAAAAGTTCGGGCCGTCTACAATATTAACGACGAAGAACTAGTCATGGTTGCCACCGATAGATTATCTGCATTCGATGTTGTTATGCCAAAAGGCATTCCGTATAAAGGACAAATTCTCAATCAAATTGCTACCAAAATGATGGCGGCTACCGAAGATTTAGTTCCCAATTGGCTAACCGCAACACCAGATCCTAATGTTGCTGTTGGGCATTTATGCGACCCCTTTAAAGTAGAAATGGTAATTCGTGGGTATATGTCAGGTCACGCAGCTCGTGAATATAAAGCAGGCAAGCGTATGCTATGTGGTGTGCCTATGCCAGAAGGTATGAAAGAAAATGATGCCTTTCCAGAGCCTATCATCACACCAGCTACTAAAGCAGAAATGGGTGATCATGATGAGGATATTTCCAGAGAAGACATACTAGCAAAAGGTATTGTTTCAGAGGAAGATTATGTGATTTTAGAAGATTACACGCGCAAATTATTTCAGAGAGGTTCAGAAATTGCAGCGTCAAGAGGTTTAATTTTAGTAGATACCAAGTATGAATTTGGTAAAACAAAAGATGGCAAAATTGTATTAATTGATGAGATTCACACCCCAGATTCTTCACGCTATTTTTATGCTGAAGGCTATCAAGAACGTCAAGATAGAAGTGAAGCTCAAAAGCAATTAAGCAAAGAGTTTGTACGCCAATGGTTAATTAGTAATGGGTTTCAAGGTTTAGAAGGACAAACGGTACCGCATATGAGCGATGAATATATAGAAACAGTTTCTGAACGCTATATAGAACTTTACGAAAACATCACAGGCGAAACCTTTGTAAAGGCAGATGTGTCCAATATTCAAGAGCGTATTGAAGCTAATGTTTTAGCGTATTTGAAATAATATACTAAAGTTAAAAAGTATGTTTGTAATTGTATTGGACTATAAATTATTTATAGTCCAATCACTTACTCCATATTCTCTTGTGTATATAACTTTATTAATTAAATCTTTGATTATTTGTATTTGAGTATATATCGGTTTTCCACTAAAACTAGAACCACAATCAATACCCTTAATTAAGCTAGCGGAATCAATTATTTTTTTACTTAAATAAATTGCTTCAGATACTCCAGTAACTAAATTTGTAGAATAGTTTAACATGGTATTTACTCTTGTAAATCTTGAAGTAGACATCCAATCTCCTGGTATTCCAAACATGCCTTGACCGTGGAACTGATCGCCTGAATCAGGAAGCGTTGCTCCTGGAAACCAATTTTTACAATTTGCATAGTTGTTCTGGTTTTCTAACTGGAAATTTAAATCAGGGTTGTTTGTTAAAACTTTTGTTTTATTAGGTGTACAAATAACTTCTCCATTTTTGAATTCTATCACTAAACTATTACCAGAAGAATCAAACAAAATATAATGGTATTGCCACTTACTATGTATATTTAAATTTGCAAGTAAGGATGATACTTGATTCAAGTTACCTACCTGAGCTAATATATAATTTACAAAGTCATCAGACGAAATAACATTACCAGATTTACTTGTAGGATATTGTGCATTGGCTAGATTACCACTTATCGAAATTCCAACAGAGTTCATACCTTCAAATGGAATTGGATAGTTGGAATCACTAACAACTGATGCAACAGTACAAATTTTATATAATGACGTCCAAGTAACACCATTGTTTAGAACAGAAGAAAAAACGTTACCTGTTGGTGTGATAATAGTCTTATAACTATTACTTTGATCATAATCAAGAGATCTGCCTGTTATGGCAAATAGATTGGATTTGTAAGCTAAAAATGATGTACACATGTTTTTGTTTTTTAAATGATTACTTGGCTTTAGAATTTCATGTCACACTGAGAGTTTCAGTATGTGTTAAAATTAGAATTTTCCTACTTGTAAAACAATACGTATTTGTACGTAATTTTTTATAATTATTTATGTTTTGTGAGATACCAAAAATCGTATGGATATACTAAGAGTAATTTTAGGATGTTTCAAGTAGTTTATTGAATTATTTCGAAGTATAATAAGAATGATAAATAAATCAAGTTATTTATTGTGTTACAATTTAGCGAATAACTTATCGGTATATGTGCTATTCTTTTTTGACATAGTTAATAAATAACACCTGTTAAATCACATTCGCGTAACACTAAAACGTGTTTTTAAGGTAGAGTGATGTTGTAATAAGTAACTTAGTTATAAGCTAGACTTTTTGCCACGTTTGGTCTGCATTTAAATAAAAACTGCCTAATGCGTTAAAGTTACACTCATTAGGTGCAATTAATGATAAAAACGTTTCGCCATTATCCCGCTTGTATAAATGATATACTTCACCAATAACAGGTTCAAACGTAAATTTAGCATCAAAAATAAGTTTGTTGTATTCAAACTCTTCCATCATCTTTTTGTATTCGGCTTGGAGTTCTAAATATTTAGTTTCTATTTTATGGTTTATTTTGGTGATGCTTCTGTTTTTCCAAGGCGTGTTATCTGTAGAGCTAATAACAGGTGCGCCAACTGAAGTTGCATAAGGCTTTAGCGCAGCGTCATAGGCTTCAGTTTCGGTATTAAACACAACGTTATCAGGCTTTTTGTCTGCTTTCATGGTAAACAAAGGCTTAGCCTAATTTTTCAATTTGTTTCATAATCTCGTCAGCCTCATATGCTTTTTGGTCGCTCATCTTTCTATTGGTAGTAGAAAGTTTGTGCGTCTCTTCCAAAAGCTTTTTGTATTGATCTTGTAGTTTTTCTTTCTCTGATTTCTTTTTAAATAATCCAAACATATATCGCTTTGCTAAATGATTTTTTAAGACTAAAATCATAGTTATTTACACAAAGATACAATTTTGTTTAATTTTTGTAAAAATAAGTTAAACAAAATTGTTTTGGTGTTTGTTTTTTTTAGCGATTATCGGTCTAGTGTATGATTTCGTTGCGTGTGCAGGCACTAAAGTTAGCAAATAAATCAACAGATAGAAAGTCCGCAAGGACTTTCGTAAGTAGCCTTTACTAGCAATGAATTATACACAGTGTTGTTTGTAGTTATTCATTCCACTTTTCCATTTAGTCCATTCCAAGTCAGAGTTTCTTTTTCCAATTTGGAAAATTCACGGAATAGTTGTCCAAGTTTTTTCAATTCCGCTGGTTTGCATTGTATATTAAATTCAGATATGGATTTTTCAATTCCGTCTTCATTATTATTCAACCTAATTCCGACTAAACAGTCACTCGTTTGTTTTATTAATGAGAATTCACACTTAAAATAGAATGCAAATCTATCCTTAGGTTTTTCCGAACCCAATTCCCATAAATATTTCTTCTCGTCTTTAAATGGGAAATCTTCAAGAACGTCCGCTAATTTTTTAAGCCTATCCGCATTGTCATAAATCTCAAGTTGTCCCATACTGTCTCCATTTGAAGCCTTAAAAATCAAATTAATGTGATAAGGTTCTTCATAAGGATTTCGAGTTATTTTAATTGACTTTTCCAATTATCAGTAGGTTCTATTTAATTACACACAATGTTTAGATATGGTTTCGTTTTAATGAACTATATCGTTCGATACTGAAACAAGTTCAGCACAAGTAAGCGAAGTTATATTTTTCTCATTCAAAAATCAATAAGCACAACTATTTATTTTAAAGCAATATTTTAATCTGTTTTAGAAATATTTTGAGCATCAATACGCTAATTGTACTTAAACTAGGTTAAGCAAATCCTTAGGCGTTTGCAATATAAAATCTGCACCTTGGGCTATTAATTCTTGCGGGTCTCTAAACCCCCACGATACCCCAACAACACACATATTGGCGTTTTTTGCTACTAAAATATCAACGTCAGTATCACCAACGTAAATGGCTTCTTCAGGGTTTATATTTAGCGTTTCGCAAAGTTGCAAAAGCACTTCTGGGTTTGGTTTTTTTAAGGCTTCGTCTTTTAATCCTAAAACAGGGGTAATATATTCTGGTAATAATGCTGAAGCTACTTTTTTAGTTAAGCCATCCTCTTTGTTAGATAAAATGGCAAGTTTTAAACCTTTATTATGTAGCGTATCTAAAAGCTCTAAAATGCCTTGGTAAGGTTCTGTTTTATAAGTACAACATGCGCTATACACCTGCATCATATCGTTAAGACATAAATTTACCTCTGTTGTGCTGGTTTTATTTTTGGGTAAGGCTTTTATAACCAAGCTTTTTACACCGCTACCCACAAAGGTTTTATAAGTATCGTAATCGTAGGTGGGATAGTTTCGTTTTTGCAGTACAACATTCATAGCATCTGCGATGTCTTTTATGGAATTTACCAGTGTACCATCTAAATCAAAAATAACAGCTTTATAAGTCATAATTTTTTAATCAAAACTAATAATTAAACCTCATAATTCTGTAGTTTTTTGGTAGCCATTTCTATAATTATTTAAAGGCATGTTATCTTTAAGTTTGAGAACCTCTTCAATAGATAAAATAATACGTTTTTAACTATTTCGTTTTCTAGATTTACTTGCCTTAGCCAATGGATTAAAAGCTAAACATAAATCTATCCAATACGATAATTCACTTTCAGTATCAAAACCATCTGGAGTAACAAAAATATACCCTTTCATTGGGCGTCCTGTAAAATCCATGGGTAAACATTCGGGTTTATCAATTACTTTTAAATAAGAGTCTTCGCCTATTCGAGCCATTAATAAACTGTCTCCAAATTTTTTATCGATATGAATACCACAAAGCATTTTATCATCTACTTTAAAGCATAAACCTCCCATCATTTTTAGTTCTGAAAAACCAATATGTTTTTCTTTGAGTTGTTGACGGATTCTATCTGCTAAATATTCATCGTAAGCCATCTCTTTTAGTTTTAATAGTATCTACCAATTTTCGTATTAGATTATAAACAAAAGTATTGGTTTTAGCATAGTGAAACGAAATAAAACAAACCATAACCATAAACAAGATGGCCCCAAATATTGCGGTAGATGGCTCTAAAGATTTACTTAAAAACCTTTTTAATCCATAACCAGTAAAGCTTCCGTAGAGTAAAATAAAATGTATAACATAAATGGAAAGCGTTTTTTCACCAATTCGTGCAATAATAGATTGTTTTAAAAAGTTTTCGAAAGCATAAAATACTCCAAATAAGATAAGAACATTTCCTAAACGGGTGAATAGAAAATTATAATCGGCACTCAGTTTAAATAATTCAATATTTGTAAGATAGCTAAGTCTGGTAAGGAATAAAGAAGAAAAATAAATAAGAAATAAGCCTACAATAAAAAAGGTTATGATTGTTGAAATTTTGAATCGTCCTCGATGTAGATGTCTGAAAAAGACAGTAGAAATAAAGGCTCCAAAAGCTGAATATCCAAACCAAGGTAAAATAGTAAATACCGATCCATGTGAACTAGTAATGTAATTGGCTATAAATGTTGGTATAGTTTCTAAAGTTAGATTTCTGTAAAGTGGTTCTGTAACAAAACAAATACATCCTATGGAAAAAAGCACTAGTGAAAAAAAGTAACTGTATTTCTTAAATAAGACGTGTAATATAATTAAGAAAATTAATGATAAACCGATGCATTGCAAGACATCTATTACAAAAAAGTATGGGTTAAAATATCCTGATAACCAACTTACTAAGTTAATTCGTAAACTATAGCCAATCCCTAGAAGAAGTAATCCTCTAAAAAGCCCTTTTTTAATTCTTGCCTTATCATTGCCTTTGGAATAAGCACGCAATAACAAGTAAGTAAAAACTAATCCAGATATAGTAAAAAAAGTTGGTGCTGTAATACCTCTAAAATAAGACCAGATATTGTATAAGGTGTTAGAATTATCTCTATAAGCAGGAGACAATAATGTGTCTATAAAATGACCTTGAAGCATCATTAAAATAGCAAATGCTCTAACAGCGTCAATAAAATATAGGCGATTAGATTGCACCATAAGTTAGTTTAGTATGCCTAAATATACTTTATAATTAATTGAAATATTTGTAAAGTGATATATTTATAAAATATAAAACCTTTTTATGGAGCAACTCATTAAAGATTTTTCAAATTATGCTTGGGGCTTACCCTTGGTAATTTTGTTAATAGGTGGCGGGCTATATTTATTGGTTTTGTCTAGGTTTTTACCATTTCGATACTTAGGTCATGCGATTGATGTACTTAGAGGTAAATATGATCACCCCAATGACCCTGGACAAATCTCACACTTTAAAGCGTTAACTACAGCTTTGTCTTCTACAATTGGTATGGGAAATATTGCAGGTGTAGCTGTAGCTATTTCTATTGGTGGCCCCGGGGCGATGTTTTGGATGTGGATAAGTGCCATTGTGGGGATGTCCACCAAATTTTTCACATCAACTTTAGCTATTATGTATCGTGGAAAAGATACTGCTGGCGAGATTCAAGGTGGCCCCATGTATTTTATAACTGAAGGTTTAGGAAAGGCATGGAAACCTCTGGCTGTAATGTTTAGTTTATTAGGTATGTTAGGCGCATTACCTGTTGTTAATGTTAATCAGTTAACACAAGCCATAAATGATATTGTATTAATTCCAAATGGTGTAGAAGTCGGTTTAAAATCGAATTTAATTTTGGCGTTCATTCTTGTTTCTTTAACGTCGGTAATTATTCTTGGAGGGCTAAATCGCATTAGTAATGCAGCTTCCAAAATGGTGCCTTCTATGGTCATATTATATTTTGTTTTAGTGCTGTATATTCTAATTTCTAATTATGAAGTAGTACCAAAATATTTTATGATGATTTTTACAGATGCATTTTCAGCTGATTATTACAAAGGTGATGCGTTTATGGGAGGTGTTTTAGGTGCCTTAATTTTACTAGGAATTCGCCGTGGAGCATTTTCAAACGAAGCTGGAATTGGTACTGCGCCCATGGCTCATGGTGCAGCAAAAACTGATGAACCCGTTCGTGAAGGCTTAGTTGCTATGTTAGGACCAGCTATTGATACTTTAATAGTTTGTACATTAACAGCATTGGCTATTTTAGTTACAGGTGTATGGCAAACCACTTCGGATAATGGTGTAAGTTTAACAGCTTCTGCTTTTAATTATGCAATGCCTGTTTATGGTAAATATTTGCTTATGGTTTGTGTGGCTATTTTTAGTATTTCATCATTGTTTTCGTATGCTTATTATGGATCTAAATGTTTGTCTTTTTTAATTGGCGCTGATAAAAAGCATTATTATAATTACATTTATATCTTGAGCATTATACTTGCTGCAACAACGCCTTTTAGTGTGATGTTAAATTTAATTGACGGTGTTTTTGCACTTATGGCAATACCCACTATGTTGGCAACTATTATTATGGCACCTAAAGTGGTTAGAGAAATTAAGGCTTACTTAAAAAGATTAAATAAAACTTAAAATATTAATAGATGTATAAATTCCATTCCTTGGAGGGGTTAGGAGTGGGTTGCGTTAGGGATTGCAGTGGAAATCCTTTTTGTGAGACTATCAAGACCAAAATATTTTTTGGTTGAAGATGACGAAGCGAAGCTTACAAAAAGATTGTAACGTAAAGCCCGACCCTTGTGGTAACGCCCAAAAAATAAAAATCATGACAAATAAAAAAAATGCGAAAGCCTATTGGAAAGAGAATATAAAGTACGTTCTGATACTGATGACGATATGGTTTTTGGTATCCTATGGAGCTGGAATCCTGTTTAAAGATGCATTAGACACCATTAAAATTGGAGGTTTTAAACTAGGGTTTTGGTTTGCACAACAAGGTGCCATGTACGTGTTTGTTATTCTCATTTTTGTTTATGTGAGATTGATGAATAAACTCGATAAAAAATACGGATATGATGTTTAGTTTGTTTCTCACAGAAGGTTTAGGTATTCAAAAATGGACTTATATTTTAGTGGGCCTAACGTTTGCATTGTACATTGGTATTGCCATTTGGTCTAGAGCAGGATCAACAAAAGAATTTTACGTAGCTGGTGGTGGCGTTTCACCATTAGCCAATGGTATGGCAACTGCTGCCGATTGGATGAGTGCCGCATCGTTTATTTCAATGGCGGGCATTATATCCTTTGCAGGGTATGATGGAGCAGTGTATTTAATGGGTTGGACTGGTGGTTATGTGCTTTTGGCACTACTTTTAGCACCCTATTTACGGAAGTTTGGAAAGTTTACAGTGCCCGATTTTATAGGCGATAGATACTATTCTAACACAGCACGATCTGTAGGTGTATTTTGTGCACTTATTGTTTCGTTTACCTATGTGGCAGGACAAATGCGAGGTGTAGGTTTAGTATTTTCTCGTTTTTTAGAAGTTGATATTAATACAGGGGTTATAATCGGTATGATTATCGTTTTGTTTTATGCCGTTTTAGGCGGTATGAAAGGCATTACCTATACACAAGTTGCACAGTATTGTGTGTTAATTTTTGCCTTTATGGTACCCGCAATTTTTATTTCTATTCAAATGACGGGAAACCCAATTCCGCAATTAGGGTTTGGAAGTACATTAGCAGATGGTTCTGAAACGTATTTACTAGATAAATTAGATGGTTTAAGTACCGATTTAGGGTTTACAGCTTATACAAAGGGCTCAAAATCTACTATAGATGTTTTTGCAATTACCCTAGCCCTCATGGTTGGTACAGCAGGCTTACCACATGTTATCGTTAGGTTTTTTACAGTAAAGCGCGTAAAAGACGCCCGAAAATCGGCAGGCATTGCATTGTTGCTTATTGTTATTCTATACACAGCAGCACCAGCAGTTGCCGTATTTGCAAGAACAAATATGATTGAAACGGTTTCAAACCAACCTTACGCCAATGTGCCAGAGTGGTTTAAAAAATGGGAAACCACAGGTTTAATAACATTTACCGATAAAAATGGAGACGGTCGCATTCAATACCTAGCAGATACCACTAAAAACGAACTAGTTGTAGATAATGACATTATGGTGTTGGCAAATCCAGAAATCGCACAATTGCCAGATTGGGTTATCGCTTTAGTAGCAGCAGGCGCTTTAGCAGCAGCACTATCAACAGCTGCAGGATTGTTGTTAGTAATTTCAGCATCGGTTTCACACGATTTAATTAAAAAAATGATAAACCCTAACATTTCAGAAAAAGGCGAACTTATTGCAGCGCGCTTATCGGCAGTTGCAGCCGTTTGCGTAGCGGGTTATTTTGGCATAAATCCCCCAGGCTTTGTTGCAGCAACTGTAGCCTTAGCCTTTGGTTTGGCAGCAGCCTCATTTTTTCCAGCAATCATCCTAGGTATTTTTTACAAAAAAATGAATAAAGAAGGCGCCATTGCAGGAATGGTTGTAGGTATAACAGCCATGTTACTCTACATGATAAAATATAGATTAGGTTGGTTTGATGACGTCACCCCAAATAAAAGCGAATGGTGGTTTGGTATATCACCCGAAGGTTTCGGCACTGTAGCCATGGTATTAAATTTCATAGTATCTGTGATTGTAATGCAGTTTACACCAGCACCTCCAGAAGATGTTCAAGAAATTGTTGAAAATATAAGAATACCAAGCGGTGCTGGCGATGCTACACATTAATTTTTTTGGGCGCTCCCAGCGGGCGGGCTTTACGTTGCAAGTCCTCGCACCTCCTGCGTCGGGCTGTGGGCTTTCCACTGCAATCCCTAGCGCATTTATCCGCCAAGGTAAGTACTTTCAAAAGCGTATAGCATGTTTGCCATAAACACTAAAAAACCACTATATTTTGTTATTTTTAGAATTTTAAATTTTAAATGCACCACTATAAACCTAAAAACTAATGAGCAATTACCATATAAAACATTTAGAGGAATATTATCAAGTATACCGCAAATCGGTTAGAGAACCCGAAAATTTTTGGGAAGAAATAGCCGAAGAACATTTTATGTGGCAACGCAAGTGGGATAAGGTGTTACGTTGGGATTTTTCTAAACCCGAAGTAAAGTGGTTTGAAGGCGCTCAACTTAATATTACCGAAAACTGTATAGACCGCCATTTGGCAACGCGCGGTGATAAAACAGCGATACTTTTTGAACCTAACGATCCTAAAGAAGCGGCAGAACATATCACGTACCAGCAATTGCACGAACGTGTTAACAAATTTGCTAATGTTTTAAAAAGTCAAGGCATAAAAAAGGGCGACCGTGTCTGCGTGTATTTGCCAATGATTCCAGAATTAGCAATTTCTGTTTTAGCATGTGCCAGAATTGGTGCCATTCATTCAGTAGTATTTGCAGGGTTTTCGGCAACGGCATTATCTACTCGAATTAATGATTCAGATTGTAAAATGGTAATCACCAGCGATGGGTCTTATCGTGGTGCTAAAACCATAGATTTAAAAGGTATTGTAGACGAAGCATTAGAAAGTTGCGCAGGTGTAGCTTCTGTTTTAGTTGCAAAACGTATCCAATCTGATATTAATATGACCTCAGGACGCGACCATTGGTTACAACCACTTTTAGATACTGCATCAACACATTGCGACGCAGAAGTTATGGATGCCGAAGACCCATTATTTATTCTCTACACCTCTGGTTCTACAGGCAAACCAAAAGGTATGGTGCATTCTACAGCTGGTTATATGGTGTATGCAGCTTATACCTTTAAAAACGTGTTTCAGTATAAAGAAGATGACGTGTATTGGTGTACTGCCGATATTGGTTGGATTACAGGGCACAGTTATATTGTTTACGGCCCGTTAGCAAATGGCGCAACAACCGTAATGTTTGAAGGCGTACCAAGTTATCCAGATTTTGGGCGCTTTTGGGAAGTTGTAGAAAAGCATAAAGTAAATCAGTTTTACACCGCACCAACAGCTATTCGTGCCTTAGCAAAACAAGGTGCAGCATTGGTAGACGCCTACGATTTGTCTTCATTAAAAGTCTTGGGATCCGTTGGCGAGCCCATAAACGAAGAAGCGTGGCATTGGTATAATGATAATATTGGTAAAAAAAAGAGCCCTATTGTAGATACATGGTGGCAAACTGAAACTGGTGGTATTATGATAACGCCAATACCATTTGTAACGCCAACAAAACCCACTTACGCTACCTTGCCATTTATAGGCATTCAGCCAGCACTTATGGATGAAAATGCTAAAGAATTAAAAGGCAATCAAGTAGATGGGCGACTGTGTATAAAATTTCCGTGGCCAAGTATGGCACGTACCATTTGGGGTAATCATCAACGGTATAAAGACACCTATTTTTCAGCCTTCGAAAACATGTATTTTACAGGCGATGGTGCGTTGCGTGATGAGGTTGGGTATTACAGAATTACTGGGAGAGTAGACGATGTTATTATTGTATCTGGACATAATTTAGGAACCGCCCCAATTGAAGATGCTGTAAACGAGCATCCTGCTGTGGCAGAAAGTGCAATTGTTGGCTTTCCGCACGATGTAAAAGGCAATGCGCTTTATGGCTATGTTATTCTAAAAGATACAGGAGAGTCTCGAAATCATGATAACTTACGAAAAGAAATTAATCAAATTATAACAGAACATATTGGCCCAATTGCTAAATTAGATAAAATTCAATTTACATCAGGTTTACCAAAAACACGTTCTGGTAAAATTATGAGGCGTATTTTACGAAAAATAGCGCACAACGACACAAGTAATTTGGGCGATACTAGCACCTTATTAAATCCAGAAGTAGTGCAAGATATTATGGATAATGTACTCTAATATTTACATAGAAAACAACACTTTTATAAAACACAAGTTTAACTTGTGTTTTATTGGTTTTATAAGGTTTGTAATCATAAAATAACCTTATTTTTGACCTTCAATACTATATGGAAAATATTAGAACATATTTGGAGAAAACAGTTGCTATAAGCGAGAGTGATTGGTTGTTATTTTCTTCAAAATTAAAATATAGTACTTTTAAAAAAAAGGAGAAATTGATTTCTCTAGGAGAAAAGGAGCATTACATTTCTTTTATTGAAAAAGGTGTTGCGCGTTTTACCATACCAAAAGCGGCTAAGGACATTACGTTTGGGTTTTGTTTTGAAAACGAATTTATAAGTGCTTACGATTCCTTTTTAACAAGAACACCATCTTTATATGACATTGAAGCGTTAACCGACATGTCGCTCTGGCGCATTTCTTATGACGATTTACAAGAAATTTATGCCAAAACCGCTGTGGGTAATACCATAGGTAGGCTCTCTACAGAGCGCTTATTTCTAATTAAATCTAAACGAGAGCAATCGCTTTTAAACGAAACAGCTACCCAACGCTATCTTAACTTGTTTACCGAGCGCCCAAACTTGATAAAAGAAATTCCACTAAAATATATTGCCTCTTACATTGGTGTTACAGCACAGGCATTAAGTAGAATTCGTAATGCCATTTCTTAACATAGGTTCATTTTAGATATCAGCCACATTTAAGACCTTTACCCAAAATGAAACTATGAAAATTATTATTCTAATTATTGTGTTGTGGTATTCTGGTTTGTTTTTTCAAACATTCTTTTTACATCGCTACGCTGCACACCAAACCTTTACCATGTCTAAATTAGGAGAGCGGGTTTGTTATGTGTTAACTTGGATATTTCAAGGTTCTAACTATTTAAGTGCCTATGGGTATGGTGTTATGCATAGAATGCACCATGCGTATGCTGATACCGAAAAAGATCCGCATTCGCCAAAATACGATACTAACGTTTTTGCGATGATGTGGCGTACAAAAAACACATACCAAGATATTAATAGAAAACGTATTGCAGTACCAGAAAAATTTACCAAAAATGTACCACAATGGGAGTCGTTTGATAAATTTGCAAGCTCAAAAGGGTCTCGATTAGTGTTTACGGCTACATATATAAGTTTTTTTGTTGCTTTTGCAACAGCATGGTGGCAATGGTTGTTATTACCAATAGCCATTTTAATGGCGCCAATACATGGCGTAATTATTAATTGGTTTGCCCATATTTATGGGTATACAAATTTTAAAGTAAGTGATACGTCTAAAAACTTATTTCCTGTTGATGTATTGATGATGGGCGAAGGCTATCATAACAACCATCATAAAAATGGAGGAAGAGCAAATTTTGGAGTGCGTTGGTTTGAGATAGATATTACCTACTGTATTATGGTAGTGCTAGATAAACTTAAACTGATAAAAATTAAAAAGACAGCACATTAATATAAACATAAAAAAACCTGCGAAGTTTCATAGGTTTTTTTGTTTTGTGGCGTTATTCGTTTTTAAATAATATTATATCAACTTAAAATCTAAAAGGAGTTCGCCCTCAACATAGGCCTGTAAATGGTCGCCTTTTACATTTTCTCCAGCACCAGTTGCGGGTGTTCCAGTAAAAATCAAATCACCAGGCTCTAATGTCATGTATTTTGAAACAAATGCGATAATTTCGGCGAAATTGTAAATCATATGACTTGTATTTCCATGTTGTACTTCCTTGCCATTAATGTTTAAGCTAAAATTAATATTATTTATGTCGCTAAATGTTGTAATGGCCTTAAATCCGTTTACAGGCGATGCACCATCGAAACCCTTAGCTAAAGCCCAAGGCCCTTTGTTTTCTCTACTAGCACTCAACACATCTTTTGCAGTATAATCAATGCCTACACCAATGTGGCTAATGTAAGATGCAGCATCACTTTTAGAAATATCCTTACCTGTTTTTCCTATTTTGGCCACTAGCTCTACTTCATAAATTAAAGCGTTTGTTATTTTCGGGAAAATCACATCTTTATTATCTGTTACAAGTGTGCTTTCTGCCTTAATAAATATAAGTTGATGCCCTGTTTTAAGTGGCGCAATATCAGCTGTGTTGTTTACGTAGTTTTTACCAATTCCAATTATTTTCATCTGTTCAGTTTGTATCAATGTTATGTTTCAAAAGTAATAAATGAAACCAGTATCACGAATTTTTTTGCCAATATTTAGCTTGAATTTATGGATTGCTAGAACTAGATTGTTTGTTTAGAATATCATTTAAACGCGAGAGCGTAAACATTGCCAATATGTATCATTTCTACCATGGTTTAATAGTATAGTTTTTAAGAAAAACTTACCTTTCAGGATTCAAAACTATAGCATGCAGCATCTTCAAAACACATCAAAAACTAAGAGTAGATCTAAACCAAAAGTAACGATGGCGCAAGCCTTTAAAACAATTATTTGGCCAAGGCGAAAATTAGTGTTTTTGGGTTTGATACTTATTGTAATTCGTAGTTTAGCTGGTTTAATTTTACCATGGCAAAGTAAGGTACTACTTGATGAGGTTGTCCCAAGTAAGGATACATCGCAAATTTATACGCTAATAGCTGTAGTAATTGCAGCCATAACAGTACAGGCCACAACATCATTTGCTTTAACTAGAATATTAAGTGTGCAAGCGCAATATTTAATAAGTGAGTTGCGTGCTCAGGTTCAAAAAAAAGTACTGTCTTTACCCATTAGCTTTTTTGATAATACAAAATCTGGCGCATTGGTATCAAGAATTATGAGTGATGTTGAAGGCGTTAGAAATCTTATAGGAACAGGATTGGTACAATTGGTAGGCGGCACATTTACTGCTATAGTTTCGTTGATTATTTTAATAAAATTAAACCCATGGATGACACTTTTTGTGTTTATCCCACTTTCAATATTCGGGTATATTGCGCTTAGAGCTTTTAAATATATTCGTCCTATTTTTAGAACAAGGGGTAAAATAAATGCAGAAGTAAAAGGGAGACTCACCGAAACTTTAGCAGGTGTTCGTGTTATAAAAGCTTTTAATGCAGAAGCCCAAGAAAACCAAATTTTTGAAAAGGGTGTAGATAAGTTATTTCAAAATGTAAAAAAGAGTTTGACCGCCACTGCGTTAATGACGAGTTCGTCAACATTTTTAATAGGTGTTGCCACAACCGGTATTATGGGTATTGGAGGTTATTATATGATTCAAGAACAAATGACGACGGGTGATTTTCTGTTCTTTACGTTAGTACTTGGTTTTATGATAGCGCCCATAGTACAAATGAGCAATATTGGAAGCCAACTTACCGAAGCGTTGGCAGGTTTGGATAGAACCGAAGAATTAATGAATATGGCAGCTGAGGAAGATGACCAACAACGTACCATCACACTAAAGCATTTAAAAGGTGATATAGTTTTTGATGACGTATCATTCGCCTATGAGGAAGATAAAACCGTACTACATCATATTAGTTTTAACGCGCCAGCGGGTTCTGTTACAGCTTTAGTAGGAAGTTCGGGTTCTGGAAAATCTACAATAGCTGGTTTATCGGCCACGTTTTTAAATCCGAAATCAGGAAAAATTACTATTGATAATAAAGATGTATCAAAAGTAAAATTAAATAGCTACCGCCAATATTTAGGCGTGGTTTTGCAAGATGAGTTTTTATTTGAAGGCACCATTAGAGACAATATTTTATTTCCAAGACCTAATGCTACTGAAGATGAATTGCAAAATGCAGTTAAAGCGGCTTATGTTGATGAATTCACCAATAGGTTTGATGATGGTTTAGAAACACTAATAGGAGAACGCGGTGTAAAATTATCTGGTGGACAACGGCAACGTTTAGCCATTGCACGTGCTATTTTGTCGAACCCTAAAATTATAATTTTAGATGAAGCTACTTCAAATTTAGATACCGAAAGTGAGGCTTTAATTCAAAAAAGTTTAAATGCATTGGTGAAAGATAGGACTACAATAGTAATTGCGCACCGCTTAAGTACCATTAAAAAAGCAGACCAAATTTTGGTGATTGAAGCAGGAAAAATAGTAGAGCGCGGTACGCACGATACTTTGATAGAAAAAGGCGGACGCTATTATGATTTATACACCTACCAAGCAAAAATTTAAAACCTATGAAAGTAACAGATTTAAGTCCATTAGAGTGTAACGCTTATTACGAAACGTATACCAATAAGGTTTCAAAAGACATCACATTAATTGATGGTTTTATTGATGCAAAAAATAGTGTTGTTGATTTTTTTAAATCTATTCCTGAGCATAAATTAGAATATCAATATGCCTCAGATAAATGGAGTATAAAAGAAATTCTTCAGCATATTATAGATACAGAGCGTGTTTTTATGTATCGTTGTTTTAGAATTGCAAGACATGATACTAAACCTTTGGCTGGATTTGAACAAGACGATTTTATTAATCCTTCAAACGCTAATAAAAAAACATTAGATGATTTATTGGAAGAATATAAAACAGTACGGCAAAGTTTTATTGAATTACTAAAAAGTTTAAATACCACCGATTTAAAATTTATAGGACATGCCAGCGGCAATCCACTTTCAGCAAGAGCTGCAGCGTTTATTATACTTGGGCACGAAATACACCATATTGATGTTATAAAGGATCGCTACTTATAATTTATGAAATACTGGTGTTTAGATGCTTTTTCATCATTAGAAAAACAGAAACGGATAGTAACCCAAAAATAGAAAAACCTATAAATAAGGGTAGGACAGAGGTAGAAACAAAACTACCAATATAATTTGCTATTGGAACCGCTAAAACCGTACTGATAAAACCGTTTATTGCAGCACCTATACCTGCAATATGACCTAAAGGTTGCATAGCAATTGCGCGGAGGTTACCAAATAAGAAGCCTACAGCAAAAAACTGTAATGCAAAAAAAGATAACAAAATTAAAATATCAGGGTTCTTACCTGAATGAAATAAAACAACATATAAAATAGACACGATAGAGTAAGCAATAGCAGCTACATATGCCATATTCCACATTCCAAATCGTTCCACAAGCCTGCTGTTTAAATATGTTGCGAAACCTACTGATATGGCTAAACTTGCAAAAATGTATGGGAATAACTCTGCTAAATCGTATTGCTCTTGAAATATTTGTTGCGATGTGCTTAAATACACCATAAAAGATCCTGTTATAAACCCAGATACAAATGTGAATGCAACAGCTTCTTTATATTTAAAAAATTCTTTAGTGCCATCTATAAAAAGATGCAGAGAGAATTTTATTCGTTTTTCTTTCGGAAGCGTTTCCTCTTGTCGTAACCAAAACCAAATCATTATAATGACGCCAAATATCAAATTAAAGAAAAAAACAGATTGCCAATTGAAAATTTGAATAATCCATTGCCCTAAGGTTGGCGCAACAACCGGAACTAAAATGAAAAACATAACTATAATTGACATTATTTTAGCCATATAATCGCCACTAAACAAATCTCTAATCATAGATAATGCAATACTTCTTGGAGACGATAAACCCACACCTTGTAGAATTCTACCCAAAATCATTACCTCAAAGTTTTTAGTAGACACACAAATAATACTCGCAATTATAAAAAGTACAAAGCCAAAATACACCATAGGTTTTCTACCAAAACTATCAGATAAAGGCCCGAAAATTAATTGTCCGAAACCCAAACCTAGAAATATCATGGTAATGAGTAATTGGTTATTGTTGGTGTCGGTCACTCCAAGATGGTTTCCAATTTCGGGAAGTGCGGGCAACAAAGCGTCAATAGATAATGCAACAATAGACATTAAAGACGCCATTAATGCTACAAATTCTAGTTTAAATTCATGGGGTTTTTCCATGAAGCAAAAGTACTTCAATTAAAATCAAAATAAACATATCATTAATCTATTAATACAATATAGGCATTGATAAATAATATGTTTACTTTTTAGGGAATTTTATCTAAACTTTTTAATATTATATTTACCGACGGATTTATTCGGATTAGTCATAATATCAAAATTATTAACATTTAAATGAGATTAAGTTTTAGTATCGTTTTATTATTTGCAGGACTATTTGTTTTCAATACAAATCTTATCAATGCTCAAATTAAAAAGGAAAATTTAAAATTTGGATTTACTTATGGTACAGGTGCACAAGATAAATTTCCATTTAATGCAGATGACTATATTCATGAAGTCGATTTTTATAAAATTCAAATTAATTATAGATTTAAAGATAAGCGAAAATGGGCTTTTGAAGTAAATTTAGAGCCTAGTTTTAATATCGTTGAACACCAACTTTTAAATAGATTTTATATTAAACCAAGTGATGCTGATAATTACGAGGAGTTAACCGAATTGTACATGCAGAGAAGAACTTTAAAAGAGTATGTTTTAAATTGTGGTTTTATCTCTAGGTATAAAATTTACAATGGAATAAGTTCTTATGCAATTATTAGTGTTGGACCAATGTATGCAGATAAAGCAACTGAAAGATTAGCAAAAGGTTTTGCTTTTTCAGATATTTTTGGACTTGGCTTATCTTATGAGATAAATAAACTTCAATTTGATTTACGATATTCTGTAAGACATACTTCTAATCTTGAATTTAAACAGCCCAATGGTGGGCATAATACCACCAATATGGAATTCTCATTATTGTTAAATATTTAAAAAAACACTTGCTTTTTTTATTATATTTTTAATTTTTGATTAAACAATATATAAATAAACTGATTTTTTAGAAAAACAGAGTTGCATTGGATGTAAAATTCAATATATTCACTTTATAAGTTTCTAATTATTAAGGCGAATAAAACCATATATGGTATTTTTTTGTTGTGGATAGTATCACAACAATGCATAGGACAAAATGTTAGTCCTTATTTACGTTATATAGACGCTGCTTCAGATAATTTAGATGTAAGTTTAAAAACTGCTCAAACTTATCTGGACTCTATTCCCAAGCCACATGAAAATTATATAAGTGGTCATTTAGATGAGTTTTATATCATCCAGGGACATATTTATGGTTTAAAAAATGAGGATGCTAAAGCTTTTCAATCCTTTCTTAGTGCACTAAAATATTCTGAAATTGATAAGGATTACCTTGTAGCAGGCGATGCGAATATTCAATTGTTTAGATGTGTTTTTCCTGATGTTAATGATAGTATTTCTTTAAACTATTTAAATCAAGCTGAGCATTATTTTAAACTTAGCAATGATGTTTATGGACTATATGAGGTTGAACTTATAAAATCTTACATAACTTACTTAAAAGAGGATTACTATGGGAGTATTTTAAAATTACTTCCAAATCTTGAAAAGTATAAAGCAGTGCTTAACGAAGATGGTTATATTTATATGGAAGCTAACGCACAAATAGCACTTAGTTATCTAGCTATAGATAGTTTGCCTAAGGCACAAGCATATTTTAAAGAGTTTAAAACAACAAAAGATAATCCAACAATTACCGCTTTTAATTATTGGTCATTTGAGGCTTCTATATATTTTGAGATGGCTGAGTATTTTTTTAGACAAAAGCAATTAGATTCATGTGAAAATTATTTAATCAATACAAAGGAGCAATTAAACTATTTAGATGACACCTATATTGCTAGTTACTATGCACTCAATATTGATTTACATAAAAAAAAGAAAAATTTTGATTTAGTTGAAACATATTTAGACTCTTTAAAAGATTTTCAATATGATATGCTAGAGATTAATAGAGACGCATCGTTATCAATTAACCAAAGTATTAATGATGTAGAATCAAAGCTAAAGCATAAAAATAGAATTACTAAGAAGCAAAAAACATTGATTTTTTTGTTGATATCAATTGTCCTTATATCTAGTTTTTTTTACTACTTATTTTATAAGAAGAAGAGTAATCAACTTAAAGAAGCATCAAAGGTAGTTGATTCTCTTTCGTATGTTAAGTCTAACAACGAGCAGTTAGCTCTTAAAATGCGTGGGTTTGAAGAGTATTTAACACATTTGAAAAATGAAGTAAAAGATATTTCTTCTCTAAAATGTTTAGAAATCCAAAAAACAAGAATAAAAGAATTATATGTAAGACTACATGTTAATTCATCTACTATTTTAGATAAGAGCGAAAGCCATTTAGAATTGGTAAACCATCTAAATATTGAATTTTTTAAGAATATTAAAGAAGTGCATCCAAAACTTAATAAATCTGAAGTTATAATTTGTTATTACTTATTCATGGGTTTTACAAATAAAGAAATAACTGTGTTTTTGAACACAACTATCAGATCAGTTGAAAGTAGACGATATAGAATTTCTAAAAAAATAAACCTTGTAAAAACGGACACAACACTTCTTGACTATTTGCAAGATACTTTTTCTTATACTTTAAAAGAGGCTTGATAAATTATTTTTAGTAATATATGCTTATTTGTTATTATCAATAATTAACCAAGTGTAACTACTTGTTTTTGTTTTATAACCTTATTTTGTAATCCTTTACGCCTTTTATTTTTATTTGTATATTTTTACTGCGTTATTGACAAATAGTAAGAGTTAAAAATCATGCTTAAAATTAATTTCTCTCTAAGGATTATAAGCTTGTGCTTGTATTTTTGGTTTATCGGTTTATTGGGTTATGGTCAGATAAATAATGATTATTTCAGGCTTATTGACTCTGCAGATATCCATATTGATACGGATTCGGAAAAAACGCTTTCCTTTCTCGAAGCTATTCCAAAACCACTTGAAGAATTTATTCCAGGAAGAGTTGCAGAATATTATTCTCTTAAAGCTCTAGTTCATGACGATTTTGATGAGTATACCAAATATCACCAATGCTGTATTTTAGCTATTAAATATGCGGAAAAGGAAAATACATTTTGCATTGCAGGGGAGGCTAGTGTTGGACTTTTTTCAAATCTATATTTTATAGGAAATATTAATGATGCCTATAAATACTTAAAAAAAGCCAGAGACTATTATGAAAAATGCGACTATAAATATGGTGACGTTGAAGTGCTACAAGCAGAAGCCTATGCAAAATTTCTTGATGGGGATTACATAGGTTGCAACACATTTTTACTTAAAGAATTAAAAAATTATAAGAACATAAAAGATGATGCGTACTATTACATGTTCGCCTTGTATATGCTCTCTTCTAACTATATTTATTTAGACGATTTAAAAAAAGCTCATAAGTATTATCATGAATTTAAATCTTTAAAGAACGATACTACCATAACGAAATATAATTACTTCTCTTTTGAAGGTGCAATACAAACTTGTTTTGCTGATATTTATTTAAAAGACAAGGATATTGACTCAACAAGTTTTTATTTAGAATCATCTTCAAAGTTAACAAAATACATGTCGGAAGATGCATTAGAGGATTATTATGGACTACATGCAGATCTTAACAAATACTTAGGAAACATAGAAAATTCAAAAATTTATATTGATTCTATGGTTTTTTTAAATAATAAAATACATAGCAAGACAATTGAGGCTAGTTTTGATGTAAATGATTCTTTAGATAAAGCCGAATCAGAATTAATTTCTCAAAATAGAAAGAAGGCTTTTAATAGGTTTTTAGCAGTAACCATAGTTGTTTTTCTAGTATTACTTTCTTTATTACTATATATTCATTTTAAGAGGCAAAAAAATAAATTAGTTAATTATAATCAGGAAACCAATACGAGCTTATCCTATTTAAAGACTAATAATGAACAGCTGGCTTTAAAAGTTCATGGATTAGAAGCGTATATAAAGAATCTTAAAAAAGAAGTAAAACAGATTTCCAGAACTGAATGTATAAATCACCAGAAAGAACAGATTAAAGACTTATATAAAAACTTGCATATCAATTCTTCAACCTTGTTAGATAAAAGTGAGAGTCATTTGGATATAATGAATGAGTTAAATGTTGAGTTTTTTAAGAAAATTGAAGAAGTTCACCCTGAATTAAACAAGTCTGAAATCATAATCTGTTATTATTTGTTTATGGGCTTTACAAATAAAGAAATAGCCGTTTTTTTAAATACCACAATCAGATCTGTTGAGAGTAGACGTTATAGAATTTCAAAAAAGATACATCTTGTAAAAACAGATACCACACTTCTTGAGTATATAGAAAACACTTTTTCTTATACCTTGAAAAATGGCTTAAACCATTAGTTTTATTGCTTTATAAGTGATGCGTATTGAATGCGTAGTCAATTATTGTGAGAATTTGTAAGTTTTTTTGATATTTGAATATTGCTATTATCAATAAATTAATTCATCAAGTTTAATTATTTGTTCTTTTTTAAGGTTTGATTTAGTTCTATTTTGATATACTAGGTTGGTTGTATTTCAAATTAGTTTAAATTATCAAAACAAGTAAAATTTGTGATTAATTGAGAGTCCTTTTTGGATTCTGTAAATTGAAGTAAAATTAGGAGTCTAGAGATAGACTCCTTTTTTTATAAAGGGATGTTTCCATGCTTTCGTTTTGGACTATCAACTTTTTTATTTTCAAGTATTGTAAATGCCTTTAAAAGTTTTCTCCTAGTATTTTTTGGTAAAATAACCTCATCTATAAAACCACGTTTTGCAGCTCTGTATGGATTTGCGAATTTTTCAGCATATTCAGCTTCTTTTTCGGCCAATTTTTCTTCTGGGTTATCCGCATCAGCTATTTCTTTTCTAAAAATAATCTCACTAGCGCCTTTAGCTCCCATTACAGCAATTTCAGCTCCTGGCCACGCATAGTTAAAATCAGCACCAATATGTTTGGAGTTCATAACATCATAAGCACCTCCATATGCTTTTCTCGTAATTACAGTTACCCTTGGTACAGTTGCTTCACTCAATGCATACAGTAATTTTGCACCATGTACAATAATACCATTCCATTCTTGATCGGTTCCCGGTAAAAACCCTGGAACATCAACTAAAACCAGTAAAGGAATATTAAAACAGTCACAAAACCTTGTAAATCGAGCAGCTTTTCTTGAGCTATTAACTCCTAATACACCTGCAAATGCCAAAGGCTGATTTGCTATAATTCCTATACTTCTACCACCTAACCTTGCAAACCCTACAATAATACTTTCTGCATAATCTTTATGGATGTCATAAAATGAGTCATCATCTATAATACCTGAAATAACATCGTGCATGTTATATGGTTTATTTGGATTGTCTGGAACAATATCTGATAAAACATCGCGAACCTCACTTTCAATCTTAATATCTATTTTTTTTGGTTTTTCCGTATTATTTTGAGGTAAATAGCTTAATAGTTTTTTTACATCCTCAAGACATGCAATATCGTTCTCTGAAGTTTTGTGGGCTACACCAGATTTTGAAGCATGGGTTTGTGCACCTCCTAGTTCCTCGCTGGTTACTTCCTCATTAGTTACTGTTTTGACTACATTGGGGCCAGTAACAAACATATAGCTTGTGTTCTCTACCATAATGGTAAAATCTGTCATCGCTGGTGAATATACAGCACCACCTGCACATGGACCCATAATCGCTGAGATTTGAGGAATAACCCCAGAGGCTTGCACATTTCTGTAAAAGATATCGGCATAACCACCTAAAGATCTTACGCCTTCTTGTATTCTAGCACCACCAGAATCATTAAGGCCAATTAATGGGCAACCTACTTTAACAGCCATGTCCATAATTTTACAGATTTTTTCAGCGTGTGTTTCGGATAAAGAACCTCCAAAAACTGTAAAGTCTTGAGCGTAGGCATAAACCAGTCGGTTGTCTATAGTACCATATCCTGTAATAACACCATCGCCATAAAAGACTTGGTTTTCCATCCCAAAATCGGTTGTTCTATGGGTTACTAAAGCACCAATCTCTTCAAAAGTACCTTCATCAAACAAATATTCTATACGTTCTCTGGCAGTAAGTTTTTTATTAGCATGTTGTTTATCTATACGTTTTTGTCCACCTCCAAGTTTAGAAAGCTTTAAAGCTTCATTCAGCGTATTGATTTTTTCTTGTTTGGAATCCATATTTAGTTGTTAGGTAAACGTAATAATTTTTGGTCTTCTATGTATTGTCTAAGAGCAATTAAAGTGGCAATTTTAGCTTCATTTTCTGTTTTTTCTTTTAAATGTTCAGGCGAATAATAGTTTTTCACAAAATGCGTGTCAAAATTTCCAGAACGGAAAGTGTGGTGTTCACATACAAACTTTCCGAATGCTAATGTGGTTTCAACACCTTTAACAATGTAATCATCTATAGCCTGTATCATAAGTTGTATGGCTTCTTCTCGTGTTTTGCCATAGGTGATCAGTTTAGAGAGCATTGGGTCGTAATATATTGGTATATCCATACCTTCCTCAAAACCATTATCAACACGAATACCCTTTCCTTTAGGTAGCTGATAGGTTTCTAAGTTTCCCACACTTGGCAAAAAATCATTTAGAGGATCTTCAGCATAAACACGTAATTCTAATGCGTGTCCATTAATTTTTAAATCGTCTTGTTCTATTTGAAGTGCTTCACCACGAGCTACTTTAATTTGAAGTTCTACTAAATCTACGCCAGAAATTAATTCTGTTACAGGGTGTTCAACTTGAAGCCTTGTGTTCATTTCAAGGAAATAAAAATTGTGGTCTGCATCCAATAAAAATTCTACGGTGCCTGCTCCAAGATAATCACACGAGCGCGCCACTTTTATAGCAGCATCTCCCATTTTTTCTCTTAATTCAGGAGTAAGAAGCGATGATGGTGCTTCTTCAACTACTTTTTGATGCCGACGTTGAATACTACATTCACGTTCAAAAAAATGTAAAATATTACCATGACTATCGGCCATCACTTGGATTTCAATATGTCTTGGAGAGGTTACGTATTTTTCAATAAACACAGAACCATCACCAAAAGCAGAAGTCGCTTCACTGATAGCACGATGCATTTGAGATTCTAAATCCGTTTCTTTATTAACCACACGCATGCCTTTACCGCCACCGCCTGCTGAGGCTTTAATAAGTATAGGGTATCCAATATCATTAGCAATAGCTTTTGCTTTTTTTACGTCGGTAATGGCTTCATCAATACCAGGGACCATAGGGATGTTGTAAGCTTTAACAGCCTCTTTAGCAGCAAGCTTACTTCCCATGATTTTTATGGCTTTTGAACGAGGCCCTATAAATATGATATTATTTTTTTCGCACAGTTCTGCAAACGTAGCATTTTCACTTAAGAAGCCATAACCAGGATGAATAGCATCAACATTCAAATCTTTTGCAACTTTAATAATTTTGTCTCCTCGTAAATAAGATTCGCTTGAAGGAGCCCCTCCAATACAAACGGCTTCATCGGCAAATTTAACATGGGGTGCATTTCGGTCTACAGATGAAAAAACAGCAACAGTTTTTATACCCATTTTTTGAGCCGTTTTCATCACTCTAATAGCTATTTCCCCTCGATTAGCAACAAGTATTTTTTGCATATTATTCAAATTCAATTAAAAGTTGATTTTTCTCGACAGCACTTCCCTTTTTTACAGAAATAGATTTTATAATACCATCTCTTGGAGACGTAATCATATTTTCCATTTTCATAGCTTCTAAAATCAAAAGGTTGTCATTTTCATGGACTTCTTGACCAACCCTAGCATTAATTTCTAAAATTAACCCAGGCATTGGAGCTTGAATAGCATTGATTTGTTTGCTAGTTCCTACGGAGAGTCCCATATCTTTAATAAGTAAATCTAAGGGGTTGGAAATAGAAACAGTGTATGTGTTGTTGTTAATTTTTACTGTATATTGTTTTTGATTGAAATTAGCTTCAACGATTTCAGCTTTGAAAGAACTATTGTTATTTAAAACATGATACTTTCCTTTAGAAACTTGAAACGCATCAAGTTCTAAAACATCGGCTTCAGAAATATCAAAATCAATATTGTCATTGACTTTAGCTTTAAAATACGTATTCATAATAAGAAAAATTAACTGTAGTAAATATAAGAATTTTAAAGCACTGATTTTACTTCATTTAAAATGAATAAGTAGTATGATTTATTAGAAGGCACGAAGTGGTTACCATTATTTTCAATCGTATTTATTAAAGATTCAAATTCTTCAAGAGTAACGAGTTTTAAAGCTTCAACTTCAGATTTTTGTGGTATTAATTGTGATCGTGGTACATTTAGTTTTGCAATAAATGTGTTATGAAATTCATTGTCAATAATACCATTTTCATAAGATTGAAAACACTCAAAAACACCTATTTTATTTAATTCGGTTTCAGATATAGTTAGACCAATTTCCTCTTGAGTTTCTCTTATAATGCCTTGTACAGGCGTTTCGCCAGCATCAATATGACCCGCAACTGAGACGTCCCACATCAACGGACAAATTGTTTTTTTTGCAGAACGCTGTGATAATAAAATATCACCTTTATCAGTATATAACCATAGGTGTGCCGTATGATGATAATACCCTTTTTGGTGTATAACTGATTTGAGTTCAGTTTTTCCAGTTGGTTTACCTTCTTTAGTTACAATGTCTATATATTCCATTTTAATTTTGTCTTATTTTGTACCTAGATAAAGGGTTCCTGCAATAGGAGCTAATCCGCTATCTCTCATATTAATAACATAAAAATAGGTGCCCGATGGCACTTGATTTGCAGCTCCAATAGCACTTCTAGATGCGGTTCCGTTCCAGTTGTTTTGGTAATCCTCAGATTGATAAATAATAGCACCCCAGCGGTTAAAAATTTTTAAATCTACAGTAAATCCACAACCATTTATTTGATTAATAGTAAAGTACTCGTTCCAAGGGTCTTGATTGGGCGTTACTACTTTGGATATGGTGATGTCCTCACCATTAAAAAGTCTATTAGAACTCACAGATATTACTTGTACAAAGTCTTCAATAGTTCTACCACAAGCATCGGTAAAATTCCAAGTATTGGTATAAGTACCATTGTAATCACAATCGCTATTTTGAATAAACTCTCCAGAAGTTTTAATGATATTAAAATTACAAATATTAGTAATAGGAAAAAGCGTTTGCGCCTCCAATAAAGCATTTGTATTACCCATAGCTAGTGTTCTATCCAAACTACCAACGGGTGTTTCCCATTGCGGAATTGGTTGATTTATTTCTATAGTCAAGGGGTTTCCTAGTTCACAATCATCCAAAACGCTAGAACTAGATGTAGTAAAATTGTTCGGGTTTTGTTCTCCGCTATAACTGGCTTCAAATTGCATATCAAAATCCAAATCACATTGGTCTTCCAAAAAATAACAAGCGTCTTTTACCATAACATCAAACGTAATATTTATTGGTGCATCACCAACATTTACTAAGCCATCTTCAACAAAAAACTCTAAAATTCTGGTGTCCACATCATAATTAAAAGCAACACCAATGGGTAAATTATTAGCAGAAACAAATTCAATATTTTCAGGAAGCGTTTCAGAAAACAACACATTCAAAGCATTATCATTTCCTGTATTAAGTACATTAAAACTATAGGTTACCGTATCTGCGGCATTGGTTGTATTATCAACAACAGACGAACTCACAAGTATTGGGTACAAATCAGGCACCCAAACTTCAACAGATAATCCTATTAAAAACAAGCCATAGGTTTCTTGATTTGAAGCTAGCCGAATAGAGGCAGACGATTGGTTGTTGCCAATAATACCATTATTCGTATTATCTAACTGAAAAACAGCAGCATCAAAGCCTAACGTATTTAAACTTGCAGGATTTCTATCCGTAAAATCTGTGTCGTTTATGGTAATTCTGCTATTAAAAAAATTTCCAGAATCCCTTAAAGGTGCAGAAATATCAACATAATTACCCAAAGTATTTTGTATTTGAAACCGATCACCAATTAAGCTTCTGTCGCCTTCCAAAGCACCAATTAAGGTGTTTACATTTACAGGCCCGTTTGGGATGGTTCTAAAACCAGAAAACCCCACATCATAATTATTAAAATCTTTGGTAATATGTGCATAACCATCAAATATGCTGATGTTTTTAGAAACAAGTTTTGGACTTTCATAAATAAAAACAACTTGCCAACCTCCAGAAGTACCCGTATTGCCTCCAGTATGCTGAAATAAAAACCCAGTTTGAGCTTCAATATTTGCTAATTGATAAGTACCATAGGGGCTATCTAAATCTAAAACTAAATCAGTAATATCTTTAAAACAAACATAGGGGTCGTTACTAAAGTGTGTATCTCGCCCTCTGTACAAAACTTCATCAGCAGTTAATGTATTATAATTGGTTTTTCCGGGAAGCATAAGTTTCACATCGTTAAAACTCCAATCGGGTTGGTTGTCTGAACCATCATCATTTTCTTTATCAGCAGCAGCCCAATATAAATAAGCTTTTTTTATGCTTATACATGCCAATTGGGGTTCTGGATTCGTAAAATTGGCGTTGCTAGAGTTAAAGGTACTAGCATCATTATCAATATCTACATAAACATTATCAATAAAATCATGGTTATCGCCCTCTCCGTTATAAGCATCGGTAGCTGTTCTAGATAAAATAGTGTTGGCTATTATAGTAAAATCACCACGAACCATCTCGTTAAATCTGGGTAAAAATTCTTGTTGTATTTGGGCAAAAGCGTAAGGAGAACAACCAAACAAGGCAATAAATAGAAAAAATAAAGTCTGTTTGGTTAATGGGAATGTATTTGTATGTAAAATATATTTACCCAAAAGAGGTAGCAATTATTTAAAAAAATTAAGCCGATGATTATAAAATACCGGCTTAATTCTATGGTATTAAAACAACAGTAATTTACTTAAAATAACTGAATGTTTCGCCGTCTTTAATGTTTAATAACGATTCGTAAATCAATTTAATAACATTTTCAACATCTTCTTTATGCACCATTTCTACAGTTGTGTGCATATAACGTAGCGGTAACGAAATTAAAGCAGAAGCAACACCGCCATTACTGTAAGCAAAAGCATCTGTATCTGTTCCTGTTGCTCTTGATAGTGCAGAACGCTGAAACGGAATCTTTTTAGCCTCAGCCGTATCTGTAATTAAATCACGAAGTTTCTGTTGAACTGCAGGCGCATAAGCCACTACAGGGCCTTTGCCAATTTCTAAATGTCCTGCCTTTTTCTTTTCAATCATTGGGGTAGTGGTGTCATGCGTTACATCAGTAACAATCGCCACGTTTGGTTTAATAGTTTGGGTAATCATTTCCGCACCACGTAGTCCAATTTCTTCCTGCACAGCGTTAGTAACGTAAAGTCCAAAAGGTAATGTTTTTTTGTTTTCTTTTAGCAATCGCGCCACTTCAGCAATCATAAAACCACCCATGCGGTTATCAATGGCTCTACACACAAACTTATCGCCATTTAAAATATGGAATTCATCCGGATATGTAATTACGCATCCTACATGCACGCCTAATTTTTCAACCTCATCTTTAGTAGCACACCCACAATCAATAAAAATATTATCAGGTTTAGGAGGCTCTTCCTTAGCGCGGTTTCTGGTATGTATGGCTGGCCAACCAAAAACACCCTTAACAATACCTTTTTTAGTATGTATGTTTACCACCTTACTAGGTGCTATCTGATGATCACTACCACCATTTCTAATCACGTAAATTAGGCCATTATCAGAGATATAATTCACGTACCACGAAATCTCATCCGCATGCCCCTCAATAACCACCTTGTATTTAGCTTTTGGGTTTATAACTCCAACAGCAGTACCGTAGGTATCCGTAATAAACTCATCCACATAAGGTTTTAAATAATCCATCCAGATTTTTTGTCCGTCCCACTCATAACCTGTAGGAGCCGCATTATTTAAATATTTTTCTAAAAAGTCCATCGACTTCTTGTTAAGTATGCTCTTCTTTGCCATTTATAAAAGTTTTGCACTAAAATAATAATATAAAATGTAAAAAATCAATTGAAAACCCTCTTATATTTTAAAATGTTTAGAGCGTTACCACAAGGGTCGGGCTTTACGTTATATCTTTTTAAAACGTCATTGCGAGGAGTGAGCGACGTAGCAATCTTTCAAATCTAAGCACAAATCAATCTTATAGTTCATTAAGTTTTAAAAAGGATGCCACTGCAATCCCTAACGCGGGTGTGTTTGCTTGGGGTAATTTAAGACGAAACGCTTAGTTTTCTTGGAGGGTTCGTTTAACGTGATTGTGTATGATTAGTGGCGTGGTTTTGCACTTAACTTTGCAAGTACACACTAAGTTGGAAATTCCGCAGGAATTTCCAAAGTAGGGGAGAACAAGCAATTACTTATAGCCATTGTTATGTGCTGAATTTTTTATAATAATATTTTGTTTTCGAATCAATTTGGTCATTTACAATAACCACTTCTTCAACCAAATTATTTTCAGAGTCATATTTGTATTCAATTCTTTTCTTGACTTGAGAATATGTCATTTTAATGAGTTGTCCAATTTCGTTGTACTTTTTTATTAAATATAAATTACCTTTTCTCTTTTTGTTCTCATAAATAAAGAGCGTATTCTCTTTCTTGTTATGAATGTAAATAGAAGTTGAAGCTTTTTTTCCGTTTGCCTTAAACCTTTCGGTTTTCTTTAACAATCCTTCATTATCATAGTAATATTTATAACTCAACCAGAAGTTGTCAAATTTCACATTTTTATTATACAGTTCAGTATTTAAGTTATTCTCATAAATTCTCTTTTGATGTATTAATAATTTACCATCTGGACTATGTTGAAAATTCTCTGTTCTATTTCCGTTTTTGTCATAATTATAAGTTAGAATAGTGGATATTTCACCTGATTTATGACCAGTTTGTTTATTCATTAATCCATCAGAGTTATATTCGATTATATATTGATAGTGTATTTCCCCATTTTCATTATATCTATTGTCTTTGATATGCTTTCCTTGTTTGTCATAAATGTCAATTTCTTTTAAAATACTATCATTACTATTTAAATCAAACTCATATTCAAGTCTTTCACTTATTTTATTATTCATTCGTATTTTCTGTTCCTCATCAGTGCTAATCTGACTGAAAGCAAAACAAGAATTTAGTGTAAGAATTAATATTAGAAGGTTTATTTTCATAAGTTGTTCAATTTTGCACATAAAGTGATTGTGTATGATTATTAGTAAATAAAAACCGAATAGAAAATCCTCGCGGATTTTCGTAAGTAGGCGAGGACTAGCCATTAATTATACACGGTGTTGGCAATAGTTATTTTCATTTTATTAAAAATCACATCCTCCTAATATTGGTTTGTTTTCATCTGATAAATTTGAGTTTAAACTAAAGTCCGTACATCCAATAACCTTGTTAGTATTCCAATTACTTAAATTTTGATTAAAAATAACTGAGCCATTAAACATTAAATGCATATGTGTTACATTGCTAACATTCCAATTACTTATATTACTATTAAATGATATTGCATCACGAAACATTGAATGCATGTTGGTTACGTTACTAACATTCCAATCACTTAAATTGCCATTAAATGACGTAGCTCCACGAAACATGAAAATTGTATTTTTTACATTGCCTAAATTCCAATTGTTCAAATCTTGATTAAAAGATTTAGCTTCATAGAACATACCTTCCATATTTGTTACTTTAGTTACATTCCATTTGCTTATGTCTGAGTTAAAAGAACTTGCACTTGCAAACATATTAGTCATACTTATTACATTACTTACATCCCAGTTACTTAAATCTTGATTAAAAGAGCTAGCTTTATTAAACATGTTGTCCGTTGCTAAAAGACTACTTACGTCCCAATTACTTATATTTCCATTGAAGGAACTAGCTCCGAGAAACATATCTTTCATATTGATTACTTTACTTACGTTCCAGTTATTTAAATCTTGATTAAAAGAAGTAGCCCCTTCGAAAGTAGCCCACATGTAATCAATATTACTAACATCCCATGAGTTTAAATCACCATTAAAAGATGTAGCGTTCCTGAACATTTCACCCATACTTGTTACTTGGCTTAAATCAGGAATATCTGTTGCGTTTAATTTTAAATTTGTACACCAGCTAAAGGCTTCAGACATACTTCTCCAAGATATGTTTCCCCAGTTTTCTATAGTTTCAATTTTAACAGCGTTACTTCCTGTTCTGTTAAATATTGCAGGGAAATCTCCACTAATTTTTACGGTATGAATTCCAGTATCCGAATAATTATGTGTTATATCATTTGTAACTGATGAAGAAATAGTTCCATCTCCCCATTCAACGGTATAATTGTAATTAGAAGTAATAAAAGGGTTTATATAGATAGTAATATCTTCATTCTCTGTTGTAGTTTTCCATGTTGTTATAAATTTTGATTCATCAGTCTCAAATTCTTCAACATCAGTGATTGTAATTCTAAAATCAGCAGTTTCAGAAATATCATCAATCGTGGCAATAATTTGTCCAGTAATTTCCATGTTGGTTTCAAAATCAAAATCTTTAGGGTTTGAAACAATAATATCATTACCATCTAAAACAATCGCTCCAGTAATTGATTGACTTGTAATTGTATAATTGGGAGTTTGATTTGAATTTTCAACTGTTGCATTTAGTGTATGAAGTATAAGATTTTCTACAGGATTTTCATTTATAGATAATTCTATATCAGAAAAAATAATTGTAACGGTATCGATTTGTTCATTATCAACGCTATCGTTATTGTTTTCGCTAGAACAAGCGCTAAAAATAAAAACTAATATTGATAAGTAAATAAATTTCATGGATTTTGTTTTTTTAATTATTGCCAATGTTTTTACGGATATCCGTCGTTTAATACTGAAACAAGTTCAGCACAGGTGACTTATATCCGACGTTAAACGAAATTATACTTTTTTTCTGACTAAGTCAAGTGTTATAAAAATCAAAAATCACTTCATCAGATTATTAGAAATTCAGTATTTTTGGCATAATAAATGCCCCTTTTTATTACAATGAACTACTTAAAATACATACTTGTAATTTTTCCTCTACTACTGTTTGCTCAGGTAAATGAGATTAAGCAGGATACCATACCCACAGAGTATATTATTATTGAAGGCGATTCAGTTCCAAGAGTATCTATCGATTTAGATGAAGTGATGCTCCTTCATAAATTGAAATTTGATAGCAGGAAAGACCGTATACGTTATTTAATTCTCAGAAGAAAAACTATAAAAGTATACCCGTATGCAAAAATGGCTGCAGAACGTTTAGATTCTATGAATGCACGTATGGCAACCTTAACTAAAACCAGAGAGAAAAAGCGTTACACCAAACGCGTGCAAAAATATATTGAAGGCGAGTTTTCAGAGGAGTTAAAAAAACTAACCCGTACCGAGGGGCAAATTTTGGTGAAATTAATACACAGGCAAACTGGAAAAACAGCTTTTAATCTCATTAAAGAATTGCGTAGTGGTTGGCGCGCGTTTTGGTACAACACCACAGCGAGTATGTTTGATATTTCCTTAAAGCGAGAGTACAACCCTTTAAACGAAAAAGAAGATTATCTAATTGAAGATGTGTTGCAACGCAACTTCCAAAGCGGACGTTTGGAACGTCAAAAATCAGCTTTAGATTTTGATTTCTACGATTTAACCAACAAGTGGATTTATAATAAGTCCACAGAATAAATGCGTATTCAAACACCTTTTGAAGAAAAATGGAATGCGATATCTCATGGTATTGGTGCTTTGTTTGGTGTTGTTGCACTAATTTTACTAATTGTAAAAAATACGAACAAGACAGATTGGAGCCTTTTTAGTGCTATTATTTATGGAATTTCAATCATTGTTTTATTCACAGCATCAACATGTTATCATGCTGTAAAAGGGGAGAAACGTAAGCATTACTTCAGGATTCTGGATCATATTAGTATTTACTTTTTAATTGCAGGAACATACACTCCTGTTTGCTTAATAGTTTTAGAACAAAGTTTAGGCTGGACGCTTTTTTATTCCGTTTGGGGAATTGCTGCTTTTGGCGTGATTTTAAAACTGTTTTTTACTGGTAAATTTGAGCTGTTTTCAACCTTGCTCTATTTAGTTATGGGTTGGCTCATTGTGTTTGATTTTTCAAACTTATCAGATGCTATTACAGATCATGGTGTTCTGTTTTTATTCTCAGGTGGTTTAGCCTATACCGTTGGTATTGTATTTTATGCCATCCAAAAAATCCCATATAATCATGTAATTTGGCATCTGTTTGTATTAGCTGGAGCTATCTTTCACTTTTTTATGATTTACCTGTATGTGATTTAAAAAGTGTTACTCTCTTTTAATCAACTTAAAAGTACGCTCTTTATCACCTTGTTTAATTTTTAGAATATAAACACCAAAGGATAATGTGTTTCCATTTAGAGGCAATGAATATGTATCGTTACTTTCTGTCATTGATAGGCTATTTTCTATAACAGAGCGTCCTAAAATATCATATAACCTATACTCAATAGGTGCATTTTCATCTAAAGAAACGATTCTTAACGATACATTGTCAACAAATGGATTTGGAAATACAGAAGCATTAAACCCATCTTCTTCTTCGATAACCAAAAACGGATCGGTAATAGAAATTTTCAATTCACTAAAGCCATAGCAATTGCCACCATAATTGGAGTTGGGTGTAATTAAAACATATCTCGCTTGAATTGAATTGAAATCTGGACCTTCATCACCTTCATATGTAGATAAACCCGAGGCTTGTTCCATATTAAATGCTCCTAAATGGGTCCATGTAACACCATCTAGCGAGTAATCTATATTGAATTCATTGATGCCGTAATCCAAATGTTTAGGTTCGTTAGCATTCCAAAATTTAGTTTCATTTAAAACATAGTCATAACCTAAATCATACATAATCCAATGGGTTTCGCCATAAGAAGCAATTGGATTTGGCGAAGGATTACAAGATATCCAACCATCGTACCAAGTTGTGCTATGCCTATCAGGATAACATTGTGCTTTTGTAAGTTGAAAACTTAATATGGCGATTAACGTTATGTATAAACTCTTTATTTTCATTATTGCATATTCATAAAACCTATGGGGTGTGTACCAGAAGCAGTATCGTAAAAATTTGAAATATTAGGAAAAATAGTGGGCAACTCTGATGCTGGAACACCAAACCATAAGGCTAATTCTGCCATATAGCTATCAGCTGCCGTTGTTGGTATAATAACACTATCATTTATATTTAAATCGCTATTTAAGGCTAAAGTTGGATAGTCTCCATAAATGTCTTTCCCATTTACAGCGCCACCCATCATAAAGGCATTTCCGCCCCAAGCATGGTCTGTTCCATTGCCATTAGAAGTAAGAGTTCTTGCAAAGTCTGAGACACTAAATGTAGTCACACAATCATTCACATTAAGTTCGGTCATTACATCGTTAAAATATTTTAAGGCGTCGTTTACTTCAGTTAATTTATTGCTGTGGTTTACTAAAAGTTCATCATGGTGATCCCAACCACCAATTTGAACAAAAAATATCTGTCTTGAAAAGCCTAGAGTATCTCGGGATGCTATGGTTTTAGCAACCATGTTTAATTGCGCTGCAAGGTCATTGTATTCTGGTAATAGTGTGCTAAAATCTGAAATCCCATCAACAGCTGTTTGAAACTCTAAATTGGCATCATTTGAAGTTTTTATGGTGTTTTTATAGGCGTTTTTAAAAATATCTTGATAATCTCTTTCCAGCATGGTATTTAAAGCAGCTGTTTTTAATTGATTAAACTGACCAGATCCACCATAACCATTTATACCAATACTACCGTCGTTACTAATAGCATAAGGAATAATTTGATCGCCACGTTGGAAGATGTTACTCCCTCGTAAAGAGATATTCATCGAGATGTTTTGATTGGAGTTCATGGATTGAACTAAGTCTGCAATTCGTCCTCCCCAACCCGTATTAGTTCTTTCATGTGGGCGTCCTGTTTGCCACTGTTGTTGCTGATCTGCATGCGAAAATAGGCCTAAAGGTGTTTTAACAATACCGTTTAAAATATCAGTTTTACTAGAAGGCTCTACAAGTGTTCCAACGTTAGAAAGAAAGGCTAAATTACCACTTTCAAAGAGTTGTTGCATATCTGGCATTGTGGGATGCAAACCAAAAACACGTCCGTCTGAAGTATTAGGGTTTATTTGTAAAATATCATTCTGGGGAATAGCTAGGTTAGATCGCGTCGTTGCGTATTCGTTGTATTCATTATCACCTTTAGGTATAAGCATGTTAAATGAATCGTTACCGCCACCTAGCAATACACAGACAAGTGCTTTGTAATCACCACCAAGTGTAATTAGTGATGAATTATCCATCGCTGAAGCTGCCATAGCCTTAAGGTTGATTAAAGAAGAAAATAGAGTAGTGTAGCCTAAAGCAGCACAGGAATCTCCAATAAACTTTCTTCTTGATATGTGTTTGTGTTTTGTCATTTTTTAAGGCTATTTAAGAATGGCATAGTCGGGGCTGATAAGTAAAAGATAAAGTGCCATTTTTACACGTAAGTCTGTATATTGAAAATCGTCGTTCCAATCGTTTACAATGGGGTCAATAGCATCTTTAATAAGGTTTTTGGTTTCTCTTGATAATTGGCCATGAGTAAACAGTTTGTCTAATTGATTAACTAAGACTTCGCTGTCTCTAGCATAGTATTTTAAGGCTTCAAAGTCTAAAGAGCGCTCTTCCATATCTATATCCCAAGTTCGTAAGATGGAGTAGTATTGTGGAAAGGTCCACAAGTCTACCTCATTTATAAAATCAATACTCGTTGCAGAATTATGAATTTCAAACTCTGGACCTACCAGTTTTGCACTATCAAATTCTGAATTCGGTACATAGGCAGGTAAATAAAAGTTAAATACATGTGGTGCAGCAAGTGGAGATTGCCCTGTAGCTTGATAAAAGTTATAGGCAACATTCCAGTTTTCACTAGTTTCATTATCTAGGTCAAGTTGTCTTGCCACATTGAAATAGCGAATCATAGGTTCTACTAATTTTCCGTTTTTAGGATCGTCAATCCAACTACAACTTCTAGCTTCTTCATCTAATAAAATAGCTTTAATTACCGCTTTCATATCACCTCTAACACCTTTAGTATTATTAAAAGCAGCACTTACTCTAGAGATATAAGCTGGTGATGGATTGGATTTTACAAGTTGTTGGATTAAGCGTATAGCAATAAATGGCCCCACATTTTGATGGTTGAATAGATTATCTATAGCAGCATCAATATCTTGCATTCCAGATTGCCCACTAGGAACCACTTGACCGTTTAGTAAGCGTTTTTCACCAGGTTCATGAAACTCATCATACATGGCCATAGGTATATCTTTTATGGCTAGATAGTGATTTACACCAAAGCGAGGTGTTACGCCCCAAGGATTTTCCATAACATCAGCAGGACCAAGTCCTGTGAATATTTTTGCGAACTCTTTTATATCATTGTTGTTATAAGTAGGAACCCGGTCGCCGTTACCATCTAAAACATAACTACCATCTTGGTTCATTTCATAAAGACCTATAGTAAAAAGTTGCATGATTTCTCTAGCAAAGTTTTCATCAGGATGAATGTTTTCTTCTGGATTACTTCTGGGGTTATTATAATGACTTAGATAAATCCCCATCATGGGATGAAGTGTTACCTCTCGCAGCAAATTCTTGAAATTCCCAAAAGCATTGTCTTTTAATACATCATAATAATCACCTAAGCCAATACCATAATCACCAAGGTTAGACTCTCTAGAGATAACTAAAATTTCACTTAACGCCAGAGCAATTCGTTGTCTGAGTAAATCTTCATTTCCAATGTTGCTTTCCCACCATGCATATTGAAAATGAACCCAAAAAGGTCCAAAATAGTCATCCTCACTACCGCCATTAGCAACAAATCTATTTAAAGCTTTATCATAAACAGTTTGAGTTAAAGTACCCATAGATTGCGAATTCAAATCGAACTGCTGGTCAATCCAATCTTCATATGTGCCTTCAGCTACTGTTTTAATATAATCTAAATCAGTACCAAAAGTGGCTTGCGCTAAAAATCGAGAGGTTTCAAGTAAACGTCCATCTAGCCCTGTGCCGTTTATTGTGTTGTTATCACTAGCTATTTCATTCCATCCTATACGATCTTCTTGACTGCTGGAAGTCACTGTTATACCATTACTATGGCCAGCACCTAAATAGTCACTGTATTGTTGCGAAAAGAAACAAATCGGTAAACATAAAAACAGGTAGAGTAGGTGGTGTTTCATGCATTTTTTTTTATTGTTAACTATTAAATTGTAGGTTTTTTAAACAGATAACGATTCAAATATAGTTAAAAACCAGTCAACTAACTTATTTTTTCGATGAATGGTAAATTCACTTTATATTAACATCATAAATAGAGTTTTATTGTTTAATTTGAACATTATAAAAGTATATATGTTAAAAATTGAAGAAGCAAATTCAATTCAAAATTTTATTGAAATTGAGAAATTGGCAGACATTATTTGGCGAGAACATTACATTCCAATTGTTGGTAAACCGCAAATAGACTATATGCTTAAAAAGTTTCAGTCTGCTGAAGCTATTAAAGAACAAATAGAAGTAGGTTTTGAATATTACCTAATTTATTTTGATGGCAAACCAGTGGGTTACATTTCAATTAAGCCAGAAATTAATGCGTTGTTTTTGAGTAAAATATATGTTTTAAGTAACCACAGGGGAAAGAAAATAGGTAAATCTGCAATGCAATTTATAGAAGCCAAAGCTAAAGGGTACCAACTAAAAAATATCCGGTTAACAGTAAATATAAACAATACAAACTCTATTAAAGCCTACGAGAAATTAGGTTTTAAAAATGTGGGGCCTTTAGTAACAGATATTGGAAATGGATTTATAATGGATGATTATGAGATGGTAAAATTAGTAAAAAGTTAAAAGTGTAATAATCATATTCACTAAATCATCCCTCTATAACATCTTTATATTCCTCAAAAAAAGCCTCAAAACGCAGCATGTTTTCATTAAAGAATTCCATAACATCGCGCCACGAATTCTTATTATGTATAGATACTTTTTGCTCTAAAGGCAAGTAAATTCTAGAAATCTCTTTGTGGTTCTCTAGAATATATTCCTCATCATAAATTGCATCAGGTAAGTATTCATCTAACAGAATCGATTTTAAAGCAAGGAGCTTTTCCCAGTATTTTATACGGTATTCTAAATCATCTTCAAGGTCTAAAGCCACTAGAGCCTTTTTATTATCAAAATAAAATTTAAAACTTAAACCTTTCAATTTGGTATCATACAAAATCCACTTTCTTGGAAAGGATTTTCCAAAGCTTGTCCAAAACTCTTGTCTTAAGCGTCTAGATTCTTCTTTACTGAACATTTAAAATCTTCAATTTTGTCATTCCTGCGAAGGCAGGAATCCATTTTAATATATTTTAGTTTCAATTGATGAGATTCCTGCTTTCGCAGGAATGACAACCTAAATCAAATAAGCAATACCAACTCCTAAAATAATAGCTACAAATTTAGACATGTTAAACTTGTGTCCCTCACCACTTTCAAATAAAATGGTAGTCGAAATATGGAAAAACACACCAATAACCACTGCATTAATAGCGTGGGCATAATCTGCAATCATGCTAGAGGTATGCGAAATCCAAGTTCCCAAAGGCGTCATTAAAGCAAATACAATTAAAAAGCTTGCGATTTGAAGTTTGGAGTAGTTAGATTGTAATAAAAACATAGTAATCAATGTAGCAATGGGGATTTTATGAATCAAAACTCCATAAACCATATCATTATGGTCATGAATAGAAAACCCTTCTAAAAAGCTATGAATACATAAACTAATAAAAAGTAACCAAGGGAAATCTGTTTCGTCTTTATGTATATGCACATGCCCATGTTCAGCACCTTTAGAGAACAATTCCAAAACAATTTGCAGCATAATACCGCACATAATAAACAACCCTGTTTTTTTAGTCTCTAAATGATTATAAACTTCAGGAAGCAACTCAAAAAGCGTGAGCGCCAATAAAAAAGCACCACTAAAAGAGAGTAGAAGCTTAGTATTCCAAGACTTTTGCTTTTTTGTAAAAAAAGTTAAAGCAAACCCAAAGGCAACAGCAAGAAAGGGTAAAATAAATTTATTCATTTAAAAATAAAAACGATTCAATTATTAAATAACGATTATAAATATTCATGAGAGTTAGGTTATAAAAAGCGGGAATAGCATTCCTTATTTAAATATCATCACTAAACGTTCTGATGCTTTCGGATTAAACTTACCTAATTTATAATCGCCAAAAACATCAAATAAATGCACACCAGCCTCCTCAAAAAGCACCTCAAAATCAGCTAGAGTAAATCCACGCACTCGCTCCTGAAAATTGTATAATGTTTCGTCTGCCGTAAAAGTAATATCTTTTATAATATAACCAGCATCCACATAACGTTTTAAATGGAATTCAATATTATCAACCGTTTTTACTTCTTCAGGCACTAAATTATCAATAACAAACTCACTATTCATAAAATCAATAACCCCAAAACCAAATTCATTTAAATTAGATTTAATAGCTTTTATCGTGTTTAAGTTATCTTCATTTTTATCAAAATACCCAAAACTAGTAAACAAATTAAAAACCGCATCAAACTTTGTGTGGTAAGGCTTGCACATGTTGTGTACATCAAATTTCAAACGGTGATTCTCAAACTGTTTTGCAAAGTCAATACTATTTTCACTTAAATCTACCCCAGTAACATCGTAACCAATTTTATTCAAATAGCGTGCATGTCTGCCTTTTCCGCAGGCCAAATCTAAAATCGTCCCATGCTCTGGGATATTTAAATAGGCTGTAAGCGTGTCCATAAAAGCATGCGCCTCTGTATCATCTCTATCCTTATATAAAATGTGGTAAAATGGTGTGTCAAACCAAGAAGTAAACCATTTAGAAGTATCGTTCGTCATATATTTTTTAGGGGGTTACCACGCCCAAAAGCGTGGTCAGGCTTTCCGTTACAAGTCCTCGCTCGTACCTCGCTGTGGGCTTTCCACTGCAATCCTTAACCCATTATCCGCTAATGCTAGTTATTCAAAAATATTGCTTGGGGCTTTTTGCCTCAAGTTTTCCTTTAAAAATGTCATTCTCGCGAAAGCGAGAATCTAAAATAACGATTTTTGTTTCCGACTCAAAAAATCAAAAATGAAATCAAAAAAACACCTTTATTCTTGATTATTGATCGCAGATGGTTTCTAAAAATCTTTATTTGGCGCAAAATTACATTATTTTTGCAACCTATCAGACGAAAAAAATGGAAGAAAATTTCAATATGGTAGCCAAAACGTTGTTTGGCTTTGAAGAACTCTTAGAGAAAGAACTCACCCAACTCGGTGCACAACATGTAAAAAAAGGCATTCGTAATGTGTCTTTTTCAGGTGATAAAGGGTTTATGTACAAAGCCAATTTGGGTTTGCGTACAGCCATTAAAATATTGAAACCTATTCACACATTTAACGTTAATAGTGAGCAAGATTTATACAAAAAAATCTATGCTATGGATTGGAGTGCATATTTAAAACCAACAGGATCTTTGGCTATAGATGCAACCATCCATTCTGATTTGTTTTCACATTCCCTTTACATTGCCCAAAAAACCAAAGACGCTATAGTCGATAAATTTAGAGATACTGATGGCCAACGGCCAAACGTAGATTTAAAGTTTCCAGACCTTAAAATAAACGTACATATTGATAGGCGTAAATGTACCATATCTTTGGATTCATCAGGAGATTCTCTGCATAAACGCGGCTATAAAACCGCTACTAATATTGCACCCATAAACGAAGTATTGGCAGCAGGACTCATTATGCTCTCTGGTTGGGATGGGCAGTCTAATTTTATGGATCCTATGTGTGGTTCTGGTACCATGCTTATCGAAGCAGCAATGATAGCCTGTAACATACCACCAAACCTAATGCGAAAAGAATTCGCATTCGAGCGATGGCAGGATTGGGATGTCGATTTATTTGAAAAAATAGAAGAATCGCTACTGGGAAAAACTCGCGACTTTCATCATAAAATTATAGGTTACGATAAAGCCCCAAGTGCCGTTGCTAAAGCCAGAGATAACGTAAAAAACGCTCAATTAGATGATTTTATTGAGGTTAAGCACGAAGATTTTTTCAAAACCCAAAAAGGCGGCGATGAAAAACTCCACATGGTATTTAATCCACCATACGGCGAGCGTTTAAATATCGATATGGAAGAATTTTACGCCAACATTGGCGATACTTTAAAACAAAACTACCCAGGAACAGATGCTTGGTTTATTACTTCAAATTTAGATGCTTTAAAACATGTAGGCTTGCGCCCTTCAAGAAAAATACAACTCTATAACGCTAAATTAGAATCACGTTTAGTAAAGTACGTGATGTACGAAGGGAGTAAGAAGGGTAAGTATATGAAGTAGCACATTTCTATTATAAAACGTTATTCGATATAAAATTTAATCGTGTTGTTGGTAATTTAAAGGTTGCACTATATGTCGTATATTACAAAATGCCAAGGCACTCTTATTGTATCTATCTTGAAACCGGGATCCGTAGACGGTTTCGATTGATTTGCCCAAATTAAAACCTCAAACCCAGTATTTTGTTGGTATCTTAATGTTATCATAGTATATTCAGAATCCATCCTTTCAAAATAGTTTTCGGCTGTTAATTGTACAATATAATTTGAGTCATTAACAAGTCTTTCAGGTAAAATTACTTTATACCCAATATCGGATCCACTAATAGAACCTGGTACTATGCTTGTGGTTATAGTTATTCCTGGAGTAGCTTTCAAGATGCTACCATCTGCGGCAATTTTGCCCATGGCTATTGGTGTTAACATAACTTTGAATTTTAAAAGATTAGTAAATTGATTTTAATATTCCGCTTATCGGTCTCGGCTATGAGTAGTTGCGTGGGTTAGCACTTAACTTTGCGAGTACACACCAAGCTGAAAATCCGCTAGGATTTTCAGAAGTAGGCGAGAACAAGCAATTACTTATAGCCATTGTTGTGTTTAGTACTTTTAATTGTCTTTATTAGTTCCATCTCCATCTTTTTCCTTGTCTTTTGTTAGGTCAGAATTTGGGTTTTTATAGTATATATTGTTAAAAATATCAATAGTTGAGGGTTCTTTAGATTCAGTTTGGTAGTTGTTAAAAAACTCAAGGACTGAATTTGGCACTTCTTTAGGTTTTTTAATTTCGTTTAAGTATTCGGACAAATAATCATAATTTTTGGATTCATTTGTTCTCGTCCATCTATCAATTACTCTTTGAACCGCCTTATTTTTAGTTTTTTGATATTCTCGTTCATCTTCGAGTCTAACTTCCTTGATTTCATTAATAGAGTCTTCTTTTACACTCGAATTTAATTTTTCCTTTGCAAATTTTAAGAAAAAGTCAGCTTGATAGATTAAAATTCTAAAACCAGTTTCGTCGTAAAATTCCTTAATTAGTTCTTCTCGTGGTCGTATTGTTTGACCTTTAAATTTCAACCACCAATCATCTTTTCTGTCGTCAGTAACAAAGATTATGGTGTTCTTTTGAAGATTTGGATTTTCTTATTAATTGTTTCCAAACTATTAAGTCTCCATATAGCTTTCTTTTTCCTTTATTCTTTTTTTCAGCTATATCAGAAAAACCAGGTGGTATTTTTTTGTCATAACGAATTTCTCCTTCATCATATATTTCGTTTAATTCAGATTCAGAATAATTATCGCCTACTTTATCTTTAAATAATTTTGTTATTTCTGGAAGGATTGCATCGTTCTTTAAATATTCTGGATGTTTTTCAGATTGTTTAACTAAATCACTTTTTATTTTATTGAATTTAGTTGATATCTCTTTATTTATTTTTTCGATTGAGATTAATGGATGTCTTCTATATTGTTTTAGTTCTTTTTCAATTTTACTAAAGTGTTCATCAAGTTTTTTCCCTATTTCGGAATAAGCTTCTTCTTGAGATTTAATTACAGAAATCCGATTACTATGAAATTCATAACCAGCTTGAAAAGGAAGCCAAATCCTATCTTTATATTCAGTTATGGTATCTATAAAGTCTTTTCTTGTTTCTTTACTATACCTATATAAATTCAACAAAGTGTTCGCATCAAAAGCAATGAGTCCATTTTCCCATATATCTTTAATTTCGTCTTCGTTCGGAGGATAAAATCCAAAAAACTTTTCTTTCATTTGCTTTTGTTTGTATTAAACACAACGTTTAGATATGGTTTCGTTTTAATGAACTATATCGTTCGATAAGCGAAGTTAGAAATTTCTTACTAAAAAGTCAATAAGTACTTATACGTATTTACAAACAATACATGCCAATAATTAAACGCATTGCGTACCTTTAAATAAAACAAACTCATGGCATTTAATCACATTTTTAAAGCTAAAGTAAACTGGCAATTAGGTAATAATGAAACCACACAAAGTCCAAAAGGTTTTAGTAGAAACCATGTGGTAACCATTGCTAATAAAAAAACACCTCTAGAGGTATCAGCAGCTAAACCATTTAGAGGCGATGAGACCCTTTATAATCCAGAAGATTTATTGTTATCGGCTTTGGCGTCTTGCCACATGATGTCTTATCTATACGTTTGCGCACAACATAACATAGCGGTTTTAAATTATGAGGATAACGCTGAAGCTGTTTTAGAGGTAGAAGGGTCGGGTAGTGGACGCTTTAAAAAAGTAACTTTAAACCCTGTGGTTACTATAAAAGATGCCTCAAAAAAAGAGCTTGCTAAAACGCTTCATGAAAAAGCCAATGGGTTGTGTTTTATTGCTAATTCTTGTAATTTTCTTGTGGTGCATGATGCTGAAATAGTAATAGACGCGCATTAGAGGTGCAATAGTTTTGGTTTGTAAAACAGACTTTAGCGGATTAACCCGCGTTAGGGATAGTAGTGGCATCCTTTTTAAAAGCGGGAAACTATAAATTTGTATTGGAACTGGAGTTTTACAGATTGCCACATCGCTAACTCCTGGCAATGATTTTTAAAAAGATATAACGGATAGCCCGACCCCTTGTGGGTAACGCCCAAATTATTTAATATTGTATTTGTACTTATTATGTGCAGATTGATACGTTATGCTTTTTCGCAATAACTACTTAGCCTTTTTATAAAGTGGAATTCTGTAAGATAAAAAATAACTATAGCCTGCGCCTATACCACTACTATCATAAGTTTTCCCAAAACCTGGAATGTACACATTATCAAAATTATTAGGGATAGTTTGAGACGCAGATATTTTTAATTGTACGTTTAAGCCCATGTATAGGTTGTTAAATAATTCAGCTTTTATGCCTAATATAATTTCTGCCCAAAATGCCGTAAGTCCTGTTAATTCTTGTTTGTCTTCTGAGGTTAGTTGGGGAGCCCAATATTGGTCTGTGCTATACACCGTGAAGCTATTTAAATCGTGACTAAAGGTGCTGGCTCCAACTCGAAAGCCAGAGTAAATCATGTTATCCATGTTTAGCCAGTTTTGATACATGTTATAATCTATACCTCCTTTTATATAGCTTCCTTTGGTTGTTATATCTAAAAAATCTGTTATTGTATTTTTTTCTTCAAAGCCAATTTCCCCGGCGATATATAGTTTTTCTTTTAAGCGGTAATCTGCCATAACTTCAAAGCCAGAGTAATCATCATCTAAAGATGTTCTTATAAGCTTACCTATATCTCCACCAATGCGGAGTCCGTATTTTATTTGAATTTTATTTGAATCTTGAGCAGTACTAACAATGCTATCATTTTGTGCATTTACAAACACACAAAAAAGAAACAGACATAAAAAACTACTAATGCGCAATACTAAAGTGTGCAGCTGTCTCATTTTCTATAGATTGGTTATCAGTTAAAGGTGTTCTGGAAAGCATCCATCTCCCATCATTATTTACATCTTCAATAGTCAGGGTTACATTTCTAAAAATAGTTTTAAAACCACATGCTCGAGATACAAAAACTTGCTCGCGAGTATAATTAATTATAATCCTATCGTAATTACCATCAATTATATCATCACTGGTGTCGTCTGGAGTACCATTATCATTATTACTCGCACCTTGTATAAGGATGTATTCTGTGGTGTTATCGGTTGTTTTAAGCGGTAAAATAAGCTCATCGGTATCTGCAAAAATATAATCAGGTAATGGCGTAGTTAAAGGCGTACCATCTTCATCAATACCAACAACTACCAAGTCGAATACATTTTTTGTGTTATCTTGATTGGAAGCATCTAATAGATTTATTAGTAATCGAGGTGTGGTTGATGTGGAAGCTGGACAGATGTCATCACGCTCGCAACTTATTGAGAGTGCAGCTATCAATAAGGTTGGAATTATTAAAACTTTAAAATACTTCATTTTTTAATTTAGGGTAAGCCTATTTTTTACTTTACACAAATAAACGAATAAACTTTTAACGTTTTTCAAGTAAAACTACATTTTCCACATGGAATGTCTGTGGAAACATATCTACTGCTTGGGTTTTTATAACTTTATAAGTTGCATCCATTAATGCTAAATCTCTTGCTTGTGTTGCGCTATTACAACTCACATAAACCACACGCTTTGGTGCAATATTTAAAATTTGTTGTACCACATCTTTATGCATACCATCACGTGGTGGATCGGTAATAATAACATCAGGATGCCCGTGATTTTCTATAAATTCGGTATTAAAAACCTGTTTCATATCGCCAACAAAGAATTCAACGTTATTAATGTTATTAAATTGTGCATTTTCTTTAGCAGCCGAAATAGCATCAGGAACAGATTCAACACCAACAACTTTTTTAGCTTGTTTTGAAACAAATTGAGCAATTGTACCGGTACCTGTATATAAATCATACACCAATTCGTTACCCGTTAACCCTGCGAAATCTCTGGTTATTTTATATAACTCAAAAGCTTGATTGGAATTGGTTTGGTAAAAGGACTTTGCGTTAATCTTAAATTTTAAACCTTCCATTTCTTCAAAAATATGATCGGCTCCTTTGTAACAAATGACGTCTTGGTCATAAATGGTATCATTTGCTTTTCCATTTATAACGTATTGTAATGATGTTATCTGCGGAAAGGTTTCTGCAATAAAATCAAGTAACAGTTTGCGTTTAGCTTTATCCTCTTTAAAAAACTGAATCATCACCATAATATCGCCCGTGCTAGATGTACGAATCATCATGGTTCTTAATAATCCGGTTTGATTTCTGGTATTAAAGAATTCTAAATTGTTTTTAATAGCAAAATTCTTAACGGCATTTCTAATAGCATTGGATGGGTCTGCTTGTAAGTGACACGTTTTAATGTCTAAGATTTTATCCCACATTCCAGGAATATGGAAGCCTAGTGCGTTTTTATCACCTAAATCTCTATCAGATTGAATTTCTTCAAGTGTTAACCAGCGGCTATCACTAAAAGAGAATTCCATTTTATTTCTGTAAAAATACTGTTCAGCAGAACCTAAAATAGGGGTTACTTCAGGAAGTTCAATATGACCAATTCGGGTTAAGTTATTGGTAACTTCTTTTTGCTTGTAAAATAATTGATGCTTATAGGCCATATCTTGCCATTTACAACCACCACAGGTTCCAAAATGCTCGCAAGCTGGTTCTGTTCTTTTGTCAGAGAGTTTATGGAAAACCGTAGCTTTACCTTCGTAATACGCTTTTCGTTTTTTAAACGTTTGCACGTCTACAACATCGCCTGGTACTGCATTTGGTAAAAAAATTACTTTTCCATCAGGTGCTTTTGCAATGGTTTTTCCTTTTGCACCAGCATCAATAACAGCTACATTTTCAAAAACTTGTTTTCTTTGTTTACTTCTTCTAGACATGCTGCAAAAATAACAATAGCCACAAATAAAGTCATATTTATTTCTATTAACTTTAAGAGATTTTTTAATCTAATTAAAATAAAAATGAACCTTTTATGTTTTTTCTCGTCTTTAAAGTAGAATGCATGTGACAAACGTACATAAGCGAACCATAAAACAACCTAAAAATAAGGTTGCTGCTTTGTTGAAAACACTTTCAACTGAGCATGACAAAGTTTGGCCTAAAGACAATTGGCCCGCAATGCGATTTAAAAATGGATTAAAATTAGGCGCTAAAGGTGGGCACGGAATAATTAGATATTCTGTTGAAGAATATATTTTAGGCGAATTAATAGTGTTTAAATTTTCGAAGCCAATAGGGTTTAATGGGGTTCATAAATTTGAAATTAAAGCGATTGATGCTAAATCAACAGAAGTGAAACATAGTATTGTTATGAAAACAGAAGGGTTAGCAACATTAAAGTGGATTTTTGTAATAAGATGGTTGCATGATGCTTTAATTGAAAATGCTTTTGATACTATTGAAAATAACTTTTCTGAAGCGCAAAAAATTACAAGATGGAGTGTTTGGGTACGTATTTGGAGATATATATTAACTAGGTGAAGGAAAAAGGCTCAGATAAAGATTTGGTTTTAGCGTTTCAGTCTGGAGACAAAAATGCATTAAATAAATTGGTAAAAAAATGGCATAAAACCTTTTGTGAGAAAGCGTATTGGTTAGTTAAAGATGCAGATGTAGCCAAAGATATTGCCCAAGATTCTTGGAGTGTAATAATCAGGAAAATAGATGCGTTAAAAAATCCAGAGCGCTTTGGGAGTTGGGCGTTACGTATTGTTTGTAACAATGCCATTGATTGGTTAAATAAAAATAAAAGACAGCAAAAACATAAGGAACAAATAAAGTACGAGCAAGAAGTGATTAGCTCTCAAAGTTTGAAGGAAGATGTTTCTAACATAAAACAAAAATTACTTGAATCTTATAAAAAGTTACCTAAACATCAGCAAGTAATTATTAAACTATTTTATACAGAAAATTACTCTCTAAAAGAAATCTGTTTAATACTAAACATATCTGTCGGGACAGCTAAATCTAGATTGTTCCATGGAAGAGAAAAATTAAAACAACTTTTAAAGCATGATAATTATGAAAACTAACATGGATGATATTGATAAATTGATAAAGGACACTTTAACAGCAGAAGAGGCTAAGTTTTATGATGAACTAGATGAGCAAAATGTACTGCAAATGGTGTGGGGCTTATTTAGAGGAAAGAATAAATGGGTTATGTATATGATGAATTTTATGACCTTGGTTTTCTTTGGACTCTTTATTTATTGTTTAATTGAATTTTTTAAAGCTGAAATCACTTTTGAAATGATTAAATGGGCAACAGGTAGTATTGTTTTTTTGCTCGGTGTAAGTATGTTAAAAATTTTCGCTTGGATGCAAATGGATAAGAATGCTTTGTTAAGAGAAATGAAACGATTGGAGATACAAATTTCTTCCTTATCTAGTAAAAAAGAGAGTCATTAAAAAAGCTGCTTAGTATCTAAAACTAAGCAGCTTGACATTAGTAAAGGTTAAGTATGTTATTTTTTATCAAACTTAGTGAGTATTTTATCCATTTGTTTACCAGCTGCTTCTCGACCTCCCAAACCAAATGATAAGACAACGGTTAAGGCTACAGTTCCTAAAGTAATACCAAAAGCAAGATTAATAATCTCATCTGCAATACCCATAGTTCTTAATCCAATTGCTAAGAAAATCGATAGAATTGCTATTCTGATAATAGAAGCAACAAAACTATTATTATCATTTTTTGAGAAATTGTTAGCAGCAACAGTAGAAATCCAATTTCCAATGGCTAAAATAACAAGACCAAATAGTATTTTTCCTGAGTAGTTTGTTATGGTATATAAAACTTCAGATAGTTTCGCAAATTCTAATTTTTCTACTGCTGTAGTAATTCCAAACAAAACAATAAAGAAATAAACTAAATTACCAATAATCTTAACCATATTAGAGTTACCTGTAATATTATCTAACCCAGATTTATTAAGAAAATTATTTAAATTCATACTGTTTAATAAGTCTTTTATCAGTTCGCTTAAAAAGCGTCCACCAACAATAAAGAGTATAAGAATACAAACTGCAACTAGTACTTTCGGAATAGCACTAAAAAAATCTTTTAACATAGTTGTGGCAGGTTCTGATATAGAATCCATATTTAGAATGTTAAATGCAGAAATTAGTAAAGGAATAAAAACAAAAATGAATACAATTTTTTTTATGATTTTTACTAAGTCAAGATTTTCTGGAAGTTTAAGTTTAGGTGCCAAATTTTTAATGGAGTTACCAGATAGCTCAACCAATTCTGATACTATAGTTGCTAACATGTAGCCAACGTAACCAACTAAACCAGCACCAATTATATTTGGCAAAAAGCTAGTAAATCCATTAAGCATATTTTTCACAGGATCTAGAACATTACTCATCCCTAGTTTTTCTAGAGCTAATATGAAAACAAAAATCATAACTAGGAAGTAGATTAACTTACTAATAAATTTTGATAATGTTATTTTTGAATTACTCAGTTTTTCATCAATACCTGTTTTTTTAATAAGTTTTGAAACAATTCGTTTTAACAATCCAGCTACAAACCATCCAATAATAATGATAAGTAAAGCTGCTATTGCGCTTGATAGATTTCCTCCAATTGATTGAGATAATGTGTCTAAAAGATTTGATAAATAGTCCATAGTTTTTAATTTTAATTGTTGTAGTTGTGTTTAAGACACAAAAAAAACAGTAAAGACACATTAAGTTTTGAAAATATAGAATATTTGTTTTTTTTATTTAGTTTTGTTGCTCCTAGGGATGATTTCTTTCCCACGCTGAATTTTCGACACTTTCGAAAGGATAAAGGTAGATAAGGAATGGTTATTTTACTCGTTAAGCGAGATTAATTATTAAAGTTTGCACTTAAAAGTGTTAAACGGTGTCTCGATGTAGGCATTAAACCTAAAATTATTTACAAAATGGCTGTTTTAGACCAATTAACATGGCAACAAGCGATTGATTTAGAAAACAAGTATGGCGCACACAATTACCATCCATTACCAGTAGTATTAACTAAAGGAGAAGGTGTGTATGTTTGGGATGTAGAAGGTAAAAAGTATTACGATTTTTTATCGGCATATTCTGCGGTGAACCAAGGGCATTGTCACCCTAAAATAGTGAATGCTATGGTGCAGCAAGCACAAACCTTAACCTTAACGTCTAGAGCGTTTCACAACGATGTTTTAGGACGCTACGAAAAATTTGCTTGCGAATTTTTTGGATTTGATAAACTCTTACCGATGAATACAGGTGCAGAAGCTGTAGAAACAGCTTTGAAGCTATGTAGAAAATGGGCTTATGAAGTAAAAGGTATTAAAGAAAATGAAGCTGAAATTATTGTATGTGAAAATAATTTTCACGGACGTACAACTACCATCATATCATTTTCAAATGATCCTGTGGCACGAAAAAACTTTGGTCCCTATACTAAAGGATTCATTAAAATAGAGTATGATAATTTAAGTGCTTTAGAAGAAGCACTAAAAAATAATCCAAATATAGCAGGTTTTCTTGTAGAACCTATTCAAGGTGAAGCTGGTGTTTATGTGCCAAGTGATGATTATTTAGTAAAAGCTAAAGCATTATGTGAAGAATATAATGTATTATTTATTGCTGATGAAGTACAAACAGGAATTGCTAGAACAGGTAGACTATTAGCAACTTGTGGCAATTGTAACTGTGAGAATAAAAATTGCTCCAACACACCTGATGTTAAACCCGATGTACTTATTCTAGGAAAAGCAATTAGTGGCGGTGTATATCCAGTGTCTGCGGTCTTAGCTAATAATAGTATTATGGAGGTTATTAAACCAGGAAATCATGGTAGTACTTTTGGAGGAAACCCTATTGCTGGTGCAGTAGCTATGGCAGCATTAGAAGTTATAAGAGATGAAAATCTAGCAGATAATGCTTTTGTGCTAGGTAATTTATTTAGAAGTGAATTAAATAAATACATCGAAACTAGTAATATTGTTAAATTAGTTCGTGGTAAAGGGTTATTAAATGCCATAGTTATTAATGATAATGAAGATAGCGATACAGCTTGGAATGTTTGTTTAGCCTTGAGAGACAATGGTTTATTAGCAAAACCTACACATGGAAATATTATACGTTTTGCGCCACCTTTGGTAATGACTAAAGTACAATTATTGGACTGTGTAGATATTATTGTAAACACACTTAAACAATTTGAAAAATAGATATTATGGAACAAAAATCAGCTTTTGAAAGCTTTGAATTAGAAGTTAATAGTGAGATTAAAGGCTTCTTAAAAGAAACATCTAAATGGGCATATTTTTTATCAATACTTGGTTTTGTTGGAATAGGGTTGATGGTTCTAGGAGGTTTATGGTTAAGCTTTTATACTGGAATGAATCAATTTGGAGGCGACACGGCATACGGATTGGGATATTCCACTGGCGTTGGTCTTGTTTACGTTTTATTAGCGCTAATCTATTTTTTTCCATTACTATATTTGTTCAAGTTTGCAAAAAATATGAAAATGGCCTTGAGTTCTGAAAATAATGATAATTTTAAAAGTGCTTTTTTAAATTTAAAGTCACATTATAAATTCATTGGAATTTTTACTATAGCCATAATAGGATTATATATTCTGATACTATTTGGGGCGGTATTAGGTGCTTCGTTTTTTTAGTTAAATAAAAAGTAAAGCAAAAAAGGCGACCAATTATTGGTCGCCTTTTTTTGGCTTTATAATATTATGTTTATTGATTTTGCATTTGCTCCATCATTTCTTGAGACTGTCTCATTATCTCATCCCATCCAACTGTAGATATTCTGTAAATAGTCATAATTAAATATAGAATATTAATAATCAAAATAACCAATGCTACTATTTTAGCAGTATCCATAGCTTTAATACTAGAATGGTCATAATTTTCAGGATTTAATTTGGCTTCTTTTAATTTGCTTTGGGCTATAAAAAAAGCTATTCCAGCTAAGATAAATCCTAGTCCTCCGAAGCAACAGCATAAAAGGCCTAAAATGGCTAATACGTATACGAGTGTTGGGTTGAGTTTTTGTTCCATGTGTGAATTTTAATTGATTAATTTAATTGTAAAACTTATAATAATTGTAGCAACCGTTAAGATGGCAAGCGCTGTAATAATTTTATTTGAATACTTAAATTTAAAGAAAATATTGATACCAATAGTTATAAAAAGCGCTATTAAACTATAAATGGCTGGATACATCTGAAATGCTGCAATAAACTCACCTTGAAATATTAAGGCAATGGCACGTTGCATACCACAACCCATGCATTCTATACCTAGTAGTTTTTTGTTTAAGCAGGGTAGCATGTAATCTTCCATAGCTATAATAGCGAATCTTGATGAAAAGCTAAAATACTAAAAGCATGTTAAGTTGGTAAAATGTTGATTGTTATTTTTTATTACTAACAACAATTTTCTTTGTGAAAAGCTCTTGATTTACTAACTCAACTTTAACAACATAAACACCAGAGCTTAATGGCTTTGTAGATAATGCGTGTCTTCTTTTTGTAGACTTAATACGCTTGTTTAATACTTCTTTACCTGTTACATCATACACTTTTAAAGAAGTGATCTCAAAGTTGTTTTTATTTATTAATTTTATTTGAGAAGTATTATTATTTTGAAAAATTCTTAGCCCTTCAAATGTATTTTCGGAAATGCTGAGAACATTTTTTGTAAATGTAACTTCAAAGCGATCTGTATATTCACCTTTATCTAGGTTAATTTCAAAATTTTGGTTTCTTAAATTTACATATACATCAGTTTGTTTGTCGTGTAAATAAATAGGGTTAGAATCATCAAAATGTTGAATATCTGCAATCCTTATAGTAAGTGGTTGACTATCGGCTAATTTTATTGTAAGCGGAATAATTGAATTTTCATTATAGGCTAAGGCTTCCGCTATGTGTGAGTTGCCATCAATAACCCAATAGGCATCAGAACTTATAATATCACTTTCACTAATTTTTGATTCTAGGCCATAATCAAAACCTTCAGTAGCACTATCATGGAATGTTTGTACAAGCTGTCGGGTATATGCATTATTAAAATCAATATTAAGTCTAAAACGTTTGTAGTCTTCCGGTATTTCAGAAAACGGATTTTCTGTTTTTGATTTTTTAGTACGAGTTCCTTTAAAAAACTCACTATTTGCGTCGGTTTCTCTTGTAAAGATACGATGCGAATTTTTGGCTCTTACCACATCATCAGCGGCACCTTCTACCATAAAACCTTGTCCTATTGGTATATAACGTCTTGCTGTTTTAGTGCCAGTTCCAGTATTTGCAACATTAATGGAGCCATCCCCATTATAAGTGTTAAAAACAGCAGAAACAAAGGTTTCTACTGTACCAGCTGCATTAATGGTATATGTTGCATAACCGCCGTTATATTCATTAATATAGTGCGAATTTGTAGTAGGATCTTGTTCCCAATAATATAGGGTTCCAGTAATTGTAGCCGCATTTTGGGTATCGTGAATATAAGCAACGGCATCCATTGCGGAAGGGTATGGATTTCCTACTAACGAATATTGGTTAGTTAAAACACTAACAGCTATGGTACCATTGTTGGGTTTTCCTCTAAAATCATAACGCTGTGCATCTCCAGATCCAATAGTGCCTTTCATAGTAAAACCTTCGCCTGGATTAACTGAAGTGTTACTTTCAACATGAATCCATTCTGCATAATTATCCGAAGCTATAAATTTCCAAACCCAATAGGGCTCAATATTTAAAGGACTAGATGTTCCATTAAAAGAAGCTGTACTAACAAATGTAGCTGGAGTAGCAGTAATTAAACCTGTAGCATCGTTTAAAAATGAAATTCCAAAGGGATTATTTAAAGAGTTACTAGTTTTACTTCCAATAGGTGAACACCAATAGTTATATTCGTGTTCGCCACCATTTGCTTCTTGATAAACACTTAATTCTCCAACACCAGAATTTCCTGTAGTTCCTGCACCTTGTATTACTTGTGCTTCGTTTCTTAAATAAATAGTGCTATTAGTTTCATTAAGATTAATATCGTCTTCAACAAAAACAACTTCATCATTAACAAATATGTATGCGCTATTCCTAACTGAAAGTTGTGAAAAACTTAAGTTGGATATAAGTATTAGTAAGAGTAATAATTTTTTGTGCATAAAGTTTGGGGCTTTAAGTCATGCAAATATACTATTTTTTTAGATACAAATGCATTTTAACGTTATTAAGTGTATTTTGTCGATTTTTTCAATTTAAGATTAATTAGTAATTGAATTGGTATAATTAAATTTTAGTGTAATTTGCTTGCTGAATATTGTTTCTTTTTTGATATGAAATATTTAAACTATGTTTTTATTATTATTGGAGCCTTTGTGGCTATGTACGCTAAAAAAGTTGCGGACCAAAATCAGTATTTACTCATAGCAGGTATTGTTATGTTAATGATTGGTATTTATAGGGTTTCAAAAACTATACCAAGCAGGAATGATAATGAAGTGGACAGTGATTCAGAAAATGATTAGCTATGAGATTTAAATTAGGAGATCACGTTTTGGTTCTAGATGAAGATTTATCTGGAATTATAAAACACATAGAGGGGAGTATCATTTCAATAGAAACTGATGATGGTTTTGAGATTGATTTCAATATGAATGAGTTGGTGTTGAAAGATAAAAGAGCATCAATTGAATCTGAGGTTTTTTCAAATTCCAACATTAACGATGTCGTTTTAGAAAAAGAAGCTCCGAAAAGGAAACAGCAAATAAAAAAACGATTTAAGGAACGGTACGAACCTTCTATGGAAGTTGATTTACATATCAATCAATTAGTTAAATCTGCCAAAGGCATGAGCAATCATGATATGCTTACACTTCAACTAGATACTGCAAAACGGAAATTAGAATTTGCTATTTCTAAGCGCATACAAAAAATAGTCTTTATCCATGGTGTAGGCGAGGGGGTGCTTAAAATGGAATTAGAATATCTATTTGGTCGATATAACAATGTAAAGTTCTATGATGCCAATTACCAAAAATATGGTTTAGGAGCCACAGAAGTTTATATTTACCAAAATGCTTCTAGAAGCTAGGGAAAATCAGGAGTTTCTGTTCTGGAACTTGAAGTTGCGCTACTACTTAGAGTTCCAAAATCATAAATATCTAAAGAAATCAAATTCAAATCAAAATTAGCGACCGTTAGTGTAACCGTGTAAGTTTCTGTTATAGTATGTTCTCTGTAGGCAGTAGCTATAGGTCCGCCTATATTAGCAACGTCTTTATTTAGATAATCAGCAATTCCATCACTAGTAATGTCGTTCGCTGGATTTAGGTCTTCACTATCATTTTCTTCATTTCTAGTAATTATTCCATCGCCATCATCATCAGGGTCTAGATAATTGGGCAAAGTATCTTCATCGCTATTAGTATTTAAAGCATCACTAAGGTCGCCATCTCCGTTTGGGTCTGGGTCTTCATCTTTTGTTAAAACATTATCACCATCATCATCGGCATCAAGATAGTCAGGTAAACCATCACCATCAGTATCATCATCATTCAAATCACCATTCCCATTTCTATCTTCAAGTTCAGCTGGTATGCCATCATTGTCATCTTCAACCAAAACAGTATTTATCGTAACTGTTCCACTAATACTTTCATCATCATTTTTAATATTTACATCAGAATTGGGTACAACGTTACAAAACAAATTATCTGGCAAAGTTGTATTACTATATGTTCTGTAATTTAATGGTGCTGAAGAAGAGATTGAAGTAGTGTTTTCATATTCACCATTCTCATCCACTTCAAAAATATCTTCTAAGTTTAAACCGTTAACTTGAACTGATATAGATTCTGAAGGGTCATTTTTTGTTTTGTAAAAAACTAAAGTACTTTGTCCTGTAGAAGTTTCACCAGAACAAACTTGAAAAGTATTTTCAAAATCTAATTCAAAATCAATAATATCTCCATCATCACATGAGTTAAGAGGTACAAAGACTAAAACTAAGAAAACAAAAAATAACTTACGCATTGTATTTGGGTTTTAGGCAAAAATAATGGAATTGATAATTATAACGCAGCTTATTGATAATAATTTTATTTCAAGTATTTTTGAACTATAAAATGCTTTTCTAATTTAGAATTAAAATCTTAAATTATACCTATATGAAATCTGTTTACTTTGATAACGCTGCAACAACACCAATGCGAGATGAGGTTATCGAGACTATTTCTGAGGTTATGAAAAGTAATTTTGGTAATCCTTCCTCATCACATAGTTTTGGAAGGTCTTCAAAAGCTTTAGTTGAAAAATCAAGAAAAACGATTGCAAGTTATTTAAATGTTTCGGCAGGTGAAATTATTTTTACTTCTGGTGGTACTGAAGCCGATAATTTGGTGTTAAATAGTGCCGTTAAAGATTTAGGTGTAACTCATGTTATAACGACTAAAATAGAGCATCATGCTGTTTTGCATACTGTTGAAAAATTGAAGAACGCATGTAATATGGCATTGAGTTTTGTGGATTTAAATGCAAAAGGAGAACTTAATTTTAATCATTTTGTAGAATTATTAAAAAGCCATAAAAAAACACTTGTTAGCTTAATGCACATTAATAATGAGATAGGTAATATTCTTGATATTAAACGTGTTGCTGATTTGTGTAAAGAGCATGGTGCATTTTTTCATACGGATGCGGTACAATCCATAGGGCACTACAATATTGATTTGCAAGATATAGGTGTTGACTTTTTAGCTGCATCAGCACATAAGTTTCATGGACCTAAAGGAGTGGGGTTTGCTTTTGTTAGGAAAAATTCAAGGTTAAAGCCTTTAATTATTGGTGGAGAACAGGAGCGTGGACTTCGAGCAGGTACAGAGAGTATTCATAACATTGTTGGTATGGAAACTGCTATAATTAAGGCCTATGATAATTTGGATGAAGAAGTAAATTATATAAAGGCATTAAAGCAATATTTTATTGATGAGTTATTAAAAGCCATACCAGAAGTTAATTTTAATGGCTGGTCATCAGACACAGAAAAAAGTACCTATACACTTGTAAATATTTGTTTGCCTATACCACCAAAAAAAGCGGCAATGTTGTTGTTTCAATTAGATTTAAAAGGCATTGCTTGTTCTGAAGGTAGCGCATGCCAGAGCGGAAGTTCTAAAAAATCACATGTTCTAACTGAGATTTTAAATGAGGAAGGTTTGCAGAAGCCTTCTATTCGGTTTTCATTTAGTAAATTTAATACTAAAGAGGAAGTAGATTATGTTATTGGTGTCTTAAAAACATTTAGTTAATTGTAAAACTAAAACTTCATTGTAGTCCTCACATTAAAAACACGTGGCGTTAAAAAATTTGGAATAGCAATTTGTCTTTTTGTACTCACATCTCTCACCCAAGTATTGGTAATGGAGTTTTGAACATCAAATACATTAAATATTTCAAACCCAAAAGACAATTCTTTAAATGGTTTTTTCCAACCACGACTAAATTGTTTTTTTGAATCTACTAGAACATATTGCAATCCAAAATCTGCACGTTTGTAAGATGGTAACCTGTTTTGAAATTCGTATGGGTCAGCATAACTAGGGGAACCTCCTGGTAATCCTGTGTTAAAAACTAAATTCAAATACATTTTTAAATTAGGCATGTTAGGAACATAGTCTTGAAATAATGCTGCAAATTTTAAGCGTTGGTCTGTAGGCCGTGAAATATAACCTCTATTGTTAATATTTTCTTCTGTTTTTAAATACCCAAAGCTAAACCAAGATTCTGTACCTGGAACAAACTCTCCATTTAAACGCATATCTAAGCCATAAGCATAAGCTTTTGCATCATTATTGGCTCTATAGCGAATACGTACGTTTTCAAGTGTGTATGCATTAACATCACTTAGATTTTTATAGTAAATCTCAGAAGTTAATTTAAAAGGGCGGTCCCACATTTTGAAACTGTAATCATTTCCTAAAACCAAGTGAAATGATTTTTGAGCTTTTACATCTGGTTGAACCATACCATCTCTATCTCTAAGTTCTCTGTAAAAAGGGGGTTGATAATATAAACCTCCAGCAACTCTAAAGAGCATGTCTTTTTTCCAATTTGGCTTTATTGCAAATTGAGCACGAGGGCTAAAAACCGTTTGATTTGATGAAGCAATGTCATCTCCACTAACTGACCAGTTATGGGCACGTACACCAGCATTATACCATACATCACTTTCACCTAAAGTACCACGTTTACTCCATTGTGCATAAGCCTGAAGCCTATTAATTTGTGTATTATTTGTTGCTCTAACATTTTGAAAAGGCTCTAATGGGCCAACAAACGGCTCGTAAGGTTGCTCGTTAGGAGCTGTTCTTGGCGGCCTTACTGAAAACCCTGCAGAATCAATAACTTCCCACTCCACCAATCGGTCTCTTATATCTTCATTTGTGTACTTGACAGACCATTCAAATCGGTTATCATTAATTTTAAAATCACCTTTGTGTTCAATGTTTGTTATTAGCGCATCCAAATCATTTCTACCATGATTAAGTTGGCTTCCAATTCCTTGACTAAACTCGACTTCACCTAAATTTTCATCACCAATATTACTATTTACTTCACCTAACCTGTACTGCGCCAAAATATCAAAATATTCTTCTTCTGTGGTATGATATGTTGAAGCTATTAAATGAAGTGTTAAATCATCATTTGCAAAATAAGAGCCTTTAAAAGCTCCGAAAAGTGTTTGGTAACGGTCCTTTTCTTGTCCATCATAAACCACAAGTAGCGCTACTGGATCACTTAAAGTTCCAAAATTAGTTTGACGCGTTTGAGGTTCAAAATCATACTTATTGATGGATGCACTACCTAAAAAACTTAAATGAAATTTATTATTGAATTTGTATGTGAAATACCCTTGTGCATCAGCAAACGTGGGTCTAAAGTTAGTTTCAGTTTCTTTTGCATTTACAAGTAGGCTGTTATCTCTATAACGAAGTCCAATAATTCCTGTGAATTTCGAGTCTTTACTTATGTTTTCAATAGAAAGACTTCCACCTAGTAAACTCAAATCTGTATTTACTTGAAATTCATATGGGTTTTTGTAGGTGATGTCTAAAACCGAAGAAAGTTTATCACCATATTTAGCTTGAAAACCTCCCGCTGAAAAATCGACATTTTGTACCAAATCTGTATTTACAAAACTTAAACCTTCTTGCTGTCCAGAGCGTACTAAAAATGGTCTGTAAACCTCTATGCCATTAATGTATACTAAGTTTTCATCGTAATTTCCTCCTCTTACTGAATATTGAGTACTTAATTCATTGTTATTACTAACTCCTGGTAAGGTTAAAAGTAAGTTTTCAACTCCAGCATTAGCACCAGGTATTTTTCTTATAACAGCAGGTTTTATGGTTATGATGCCTTCCACTTCTTTTTTTCTATTGCCAGTTACTATAACAGCAGAGATTTGTTCCACTGAGTTACTCATCACTGGATTAAACTCATACTCTTCACCATTTTTTAAGTTGAAAGTACTTACTATCTTTTTATGAGAAAGATGAGTGAACTCAATAATTATATCTTGATTTGCTGGAATTGAAAGAATAAAAAAACCGTTACTGTTAGTCTCAGTGCCAGTATCACCTGTTTTTATATTTACCTTTTCAATAGGTTGATTATTTTCATCTAGAATAATGCCTTTAATGGTAGCGTTTTGAGCAAAACTTAAAGTTAAAAATGAAAAAAATATTAGAGTAGTTAGTAGTTGTTTAGCCTTCAAAAGTGTAAAAAGTTTATTTTCTATAAAATAACGTTTCAAAAGTAGAATTATTTCCAACATTATCGGTAACAATTACTTTTAAATTGTTTTTAGTGTCGTTAATAACGCTATCATTAAAATCGTAAGTTAGTGTTTTTGTCTTGTAATCGTATTCCATTAAAATCCATTTTCCATTAATGGTTGCCCTATAATTTGATATTCCAGATTCATCATCATAAATCTTTACTTTTAGGTATCTATACTTGCTTAACCATTGTTTGCTTTTAAAATTTCGCGCGGATATACTAGGTTTTACGGTATCCATAGCTAGCGCGTAAGTACCCAATTTTTTTGTTTTAGCTGTTAGAAATTGGTCTTTTCTTTTTGTGTAGGTGTACGATGGATATTTTTTATTACCAATTAATCTGGCTATGTAAAGTTTGTTTTTGTCTTCATTTGAAAACTTGCTTACATCATAAGTTATAGAGAAATTCTTTTTGGCAGCTTTAACATCTTTGTGAAGCTTTAATGTGTCGTTTGTTACTTCAAAATCTATATAGAAATCTTCATAAAATGTATCTTTATACAAATCTACTGAAACGATACCTTTTTTTAGGTTAGTAGTCTGGTTTGCCTTTATATAGTATGGTGTAACCTTTTTTGCTTCAGGTTCTGTAGCCGTTTTTTTTGTGCCTTTTATATGAATTGTTACCCAAGATTCATTGTTTTTATAATCGGCAACTCTAATTTTATAAACCGAATACGTGCTATCCTCAACTTTAATTACACCTTCATTACGTGTTGATTTAAAGATGCTTAGTGGATTGTTTTTTCTGAATAATTTTTGAATACGTTGCTTTTTGGTTGAAAAATGCTCATAATCAATTAGCTGATTAATATGCTTTGTTTCACTGAATGAAAAACGTTTAAAATCTAATTCAAAATTTCTGCTTCCATTAATAAAGGTTTGAATGTTGTACACACCATTGGAGTTGGCGGCTAAATCCTGTCTGTCATATGTTCCGATAGCAAATCCAATATTTCCAATAGCTTCAATATTTTCAGCATTGAAGTCTCCGTTTTTTAAGGGTGTGAGTCTTAATTTTTGTTTTGTGTTTTTTGAGTTTATAAATGCGTTTTCGTCTAAAGGGTATGCATAAACCGATTTGATTATTGGGTTAGTTGTGTCTTTAATATCAATTCCAAAAAGCATGGGGTTTATAGGACGTTCTTGTTTGTCTCTAATTTCAAAATGTAAATGTGGGCCGCCTGAACCACCAGAATTCCCACTGTATGCTACAAGATTGTCTTTTAAAACTAATAAATCTTCTGCTTTGGGGAATAATTCAATTTCATACGATTCTTTCTCGTATTGATGTTGTTTTACGTAGGCTTCAATATCTGGAGAAAACTTACTTAAATGTGCATAAACGGTTGTATATCCATTGGGATGTGTTATATAAAGTGCTTTACCATAACCGTAGTGCGAAACTTTTATACGACTAACAAAACCGCTAGCTGAAGCTTTAACTTTTAACCCTGTGCGTTGTTGGGTTTTAATATCTAAACCTGAATGAAAATGGTTTGAGCGTAACTCTGCAAATGTACCAGATAGTACTAAGGTAATATCTAGTGGGTTGCTAAAATAATCTTGCGGGTAGTTATTTTGAGCGTTTAAAAATAAAGCTGAAATTAGAAATAGGGGGAGTATAAATCGCATAAGTAAGAATTATGGCTAAAATATCAATTTGCTGTTAAATCGCAAAGTGTAAAACAAAAAACGAGCCATGTTTGTGAAACTCTATTTTAGAAAGCCTTTAGGGCACGCCTAAAATTGTTATTTGAACTCGCTTAGAATTTATTTAAGAATATTTGGTAGAAACAACTTTAGTTAGATGTGAATTAGTAAAAATAACTCTTGCTAAAAGGCTGTGAACTTTGATAAGTTTTTATGTTAGCAGATTTGCCCGCGTTAGGGATTGAAGAGGAAAGCCCACAGCGAGGTACGAGCGAGGACTTGTAACGTAAAGCCCGACCCCTTGTGGGTAACGCCCAAATAATTGTGCATATAACTTGATATTGAAATTTTATGAAAAAACAATTGTAATTTATGGTTAGGTATGTTAACTTTGTGAGATAAGTATTGAATTTTGTAAATGGGTAATATTGAAGATATTGTAGATTCTTTAGAAAACAAGATTAGTAAAGTATTACACAAACTAGAGCTTTTAAAACTTGCTAATTTGAAATTAAATGAAGAATTAGAGGTTTCAAAGCAAGAAAATTTAACCCAAAAAAAGCATATAGCTGATTGGGAAGAAAAGTATGAAGCCCTAAAAATGGCAAATACAATACTTGGTAGTGACGATAATAAAAAAGAAACTAAGCTTAAAATAAACGCCTTAATTAGAGATATTGACCATTGTATTGCTCAACTCGCTGATTAAAGCTAACTAAACTCAATGTCTGAAAAGCTTAAAATAAAGCTATCTATAGCTAATCGAGTATATCCTTTAACAATTGAGTCAAGTCAAGAAGAAGGATTGCGTAAAGCGGCTAAAAATATTGAGGCAATGATAAAGCAATTTGAGCAAAGTTATTCTGTTAGAGATAAGCAAGATGTTTTGGCTATGTGTGCCTTACAATTTGCTTCTCAAGTAGAGCAGAAGTCTATTGATAAAGCAAATGTAAACGAACATGTAGAGGAAAAGCTTAACGCTTTGAATGAGTTGTTACATGAGCATTTAGTTTCTTAACGTTCTTTAAAATACATAAAAGTTACTGCCTACATTGGTTATTTTTTTTGATAAACTCAACGTTAATTCTTTAAAAAGGGTGAGTTTAAGTTGTAAAAGCATGCTGCTAGTGCTATTCATTTAGTATCTTGAGCAGACCCTTGATCAGCTTGTTAGCCCTAAACTTGTTTTTAAGGAGTTTATACAAAACTTTATACTGGTGTAGGCTTTTTTTATATATATCAATTTGAATATGATAGTTAATATTTTAATTGAATTTAATACACAAATCAACTAAACAAACGATGGATAACTCAATTATATTTGCAGTAGGCGGTGTTGTATTAGGAGCTGTAATAGGCTTTATAATAGCAAAAACACTCGAAAAAAGTAATGCTTCAAAACTTGTTAAAGAAGCGAAAAAAGATGCGACTTTAATTCTTAAAGAAGCTAAAAGTGAAGGGGAATCACTTAAAAAAGATAAAATACTTCAGGCTAAGGAAAAGTTTATTGAACTTAAAGCGGAGCACGAAAAAGTTATCTTGGGTCGTGATAAAAAGATGGCAGAGGCTGAAAAACGCACTCGTGATAAGGAGTCTCAGATTTCTAATGAATTATCAAAGAGTAAAAAGTTAAACGAGAGTCTTACAAGTAAAATTAAAAATTACGACCATAGATTGGATGTTCTTGAGAAAAAACAAGAAGAAGTCGACAAACTACATAAAAGTCAAGTACAACAATTAGAGGTGATTTCTAGTCTTTCTGCTGAAGAAGCTAAAGAGCAATTGGTGGAGTCTTTAAAAGGAGAGGCTAAAAACGATGCTATGGCTTATGTACAAAGTTCTCTTGAAGAGGCTAAACTTACGGCTGAACAAGATGCTAAGAAAATTATCATAAACACAATACAGCGTATTGGTACAGAAGAAGCAGTTGATAACTGTGTGTCTGTTTTTAATATAGAATCTGATGACGTTAAAGGGCGTATTATTGGTCGTGAAGGACGTAATATTAGAGCTATTGAAGCTGCAACGGGTGTAGAGATTATTGTAGATGATACGCCTGAAGCGATTATTTTATCTTGTTTTGATTCTGTTCGTAGAGAAGTAGCACGTTTGTCTCTGCACAAGCTTGTTACAGATGGTAGGATCCATCCAGCGCGAATTGAAGAGATTGTTAGAAAAACCCAGAAACAAATAGAACAAGAAATAATAGAAGTAGGTAAGCGTACCGTTATAGATTTAGGAATTCATAATTTGAATCCAGAACTCATAAAAATGGTAGGTAGAATGAAATATAGATCGTCTTACGGTCAAAATCTATTACAACACTCACGTGAAGTGGCCAAACTTTGCGGTGTTATGGCAGCAGAGTTAGGGCTTAATCCTAAAATGGCAAAACGTGCGGGTCTTTTACATGATATAGGTAAAGTGCCAGATGCAGAAGCCGATATGGAAACGCCTCACGCTATTTTAGGTATGCAATGGGCAGAAAAATTTGGAGAGAAACCAGAGGTTTGTAATGCTATTGGAGCTCACCATGATGAAGTAGAAATGAAATCGTTATTAGCGCCAATCATTCAAGTATGTGATGCTATTTCTGGAGCACGTCCAGGAGCAAGACGTCAAGTTTTAGACAGTTATATTCAACGTTTAAAAGACTTAGAAGATATCGCTTTTGGGTTTAATGGTGTTAAAAAGGCCTATGCGATTCAAGCAGGTAGAGAATTGCGAGTTATTGTAGAGAGCGAGAAAGTGAATGATGAAAAAGCTGCAGAGTTATCGTTTAATATATCTCAAAAAGTACAAACAGATATGACCTATCCAGGGCAAGTAAAAGTTACTGTAATTAGGGAAACAAGAGCTGTAAATATAGCTAAGTAACAACAAATTCCTTTGAAAAAAGGATCTCATTAATAAATATAAATCCAGTTAGTTTTCTAGCTGGATTTTTTAATTCCACTAACCACTAACCACTAACCACTAACCACTAACCACTAACCACTAACCACTAACCACTAACCACTAACGACTAACTATTATTTCCTTGGGTGATACTGCTCCATTACTTTAGTTAAATGACTCTTGTCCAGATGTACATATATTTCAGTTGTTGTAATACTCTCATGTCCGAGCATGAGTTGAATTGAGCGCAAATCAGCATTGTTTTCTAGTAGGTGTGTAGCGAATGAATGTCTAAAGGTGTGTGGGGATATATTTTTTTTTAATCCTATTTTTTCAGCGAGTTGTTTAACAATTGTAAAAATCATAGCGCGAGTTAGTTGCTTGCCGCGTCTATTTAAAAATAGGGTGTCTTCGTGTCCAGCTTGTATATTTAAATGCACTCTTATTTCATTTCTGTAAATGCTAATGTATTTCTGAGTAACATCAATAATAGGAACAAAACGTTGTTTGTTACCTTTTCCAGTAACCTTTATATAACCTTCATCAAAGAATAAATCTGATATTTTAAGGTTTATCAATTCACTCACTCGGAGTCCACAACCATATAGTGTTTCTAGCATTGCTCTATTACGCTCGCCTTCTGGCTTACTTAAATCTATAGCTTTAATTAAGGTATCTATTTCTTCTTCGGAAAGCGTGTCTGGAAGCTTTCTCCCTATTTTAGGTGATTCTATGAGTTCTAGGGGATTGTCCTTTCTATAGTCTTCAAATATGAGGTAATTAAAGAAGCTTCTTAAACCAGATATTAGTCTAGATTGAGACCTAGCGTTAACAATTTTAGCTGTTTCATAAATGAATTGTTGTATGGTTTCTGATGCTATATGAATTGGCGATTTACTAATATCATTTTGTTCAAGAAATACAATAAGCTTTTTTACATCAAGCGCATAATTATCAATAGAGTTATCTGATAAACCACGCTCAATTTTTAGGTATAATTTATAATCTTTTAATGCATTTTGCCATTTCATGACTGTAAAAATAACTAAATATTCATTGAAAAGTTAAATTAAAACCTACGTATTTATTCGTATATTTTATAAAAACTGTTGATAACATAAATCATAATAACCTTACATTCAGTGATTTGAAAAATAATGTTAATAAAATTGTTAATAACCCAGTCGGTTTTGTAGGATTTTCCAAAAATTTGACCTTAATTTGTCAATATCAAACTAAAAACATTTTAAATTATGAAAAAATTATTTTTATTAGCTGTTATTGCAGTATTCGGAATTACAGGTTTAAATGCTCAAGGGCAGTTCAATGGAGGTGTTAATGTTGGACTTATCACTGGAGATTTTAGTGATTTCTACTCATTTAACATTACAGTAGATGCTTCTTATTTATGGGAAGTATCTGATCAAATTGAAGCAGGTGTTGCTACAGGCTTTTCTCAGTCTTTTGGTAAGGATACTGATTTTGGTGATGCTGAAGATGCACAATTTTTACCCTTAGCTGCAGCAGGTCGTTTCAATGTTTCTGATGAATTTACTTTAGGAGTAGATTTAGGTTATGCTGTTGGAATCAATGATGGTAATGATGGTGGTTTTTATTATGCACCAAGAGTTCAGTATGCGGTTAGTGAGTCTCTAGATGTAGTTCTTGCTTACAGAGGAGTAAGTATTGATGCTGGGCCTGTAACAGTAGGTTTTAATACCATAACTGCTGGTGTAGAATTTGCACTATAGCATAAGTATTTTTTAGAAAAACAAAAAGGGAGGCTTTATTAGTCTCTCTTTTTTTATGTGAATTTATTAATAGTGTTATAGTCTTTTAAATATTTGTAAAAAAAATCACCTCATTATCCTAACCTTTGCTATTTTTGCTGCTCTCTAAATTCAATCAAAAAACAATTAATTATGAAAAACATTTCAATTTTAGTTTTATTTTTTATGACCATTTCTATGCCTTTATTGATAAACGCGCAAGACACTAAGTTTGGAGCTACTGCTGGTTATAACTCTTTAATTGCATCAGTAAAATTTGATGGGATATCAGCTTCAGATAATGTCTCGGGGTTTTATATTGGTTTGTTTGCGGATATTCAAACTTCTGAGAAATTTCATGTTCAACCAGAGATTCAGTATGTTAACTCAAGACAAGATGGAGAGTCAGGTAACTCTTTAGTTGTCCCTATTATGGTGAAATATATGGCTTCAGAACAGTTTAGTTTATTATTTGGACCTCAATTAGATTTTATTTTAGAAGAATCTGATGGGGTTAAAAAAATGGGTGTTGGTTTATCTGCTGGATTGAGTTACGATATTACTGAAAAAGTTTTTGCATCCGTAAGATATTCATTAGGATTGAATAATAGACTAGAAGATGATGCAGTGATTTTTACTGATGGTGGCGAAGATCCTGGGATTAACGCTAGTGATATTAAAACAAAGTTTAACTTTTTACAAATAGGGTTAGGTTTTAGATTTTAAACAATAAGCATATATTACAAAGCCGAAGTATAATATACTTCGGCTTTTTTTATACAACAACTTTTGTATTTTTATAGCATGAAAAAACTAATCATAATAAACGGACCAAATCTAAACTTGTTAGGTAAGCGAGAGCCTAATATATATGGGAGCTTAACTTTTACTGAGTTTCTGGAAGAGGTAAAAGGAAAATACCCTAAAGTTGCAATCGATTATTTTCAATCTAATATTGAAGGTGAGTTAATCGATAAACTACAAGAGGTAGGTTTTAGTTATGATGGTATTGTATTAAATGCTGCCGCTTACACACATACTTCTGTAGGTATTGGCGATGCTATTAAAGCTATTGAAACCCCAGTTATTGAGGTGCATATTTCAAATACATTTGGTAGGGAAGAGTTTAGACATCAGTCTTTTATATCTCCAAACGCTAAAGGTGTCATTCTAGGTTTTGGACTTCAAAGTTATGAACTTGCTATTCAAAGTTTTTTATAGAATAAGCTATATATAGTATCAAAAAGAAAGTAATATAAGTACTAACTAGAAATAATTTATAAAAAAATGCGATTCATAATTGAATCGCATTTTTTTTATATTTCTTAACGTCTAACATCCAACGTCTACAAATGTATCACCTCATCATAAGCATCAGCAACTGCTTCCATAACCGCTTCACTCATAGTTGGGTGTGGGTGTATTGCTTTTAATACTTCATGACCAGTAGTTTCAAGTTTTCTACCTAAAACAGCTTCAGCAATCATATCAGTTACGCCAGCACCAATCATGTGGCAACCCAACCATTCACCGTATTTAGCATCAAAAATAACTTTTACAAAACCTTCTTTATTTCCGCCAGCACTAGCCTTACCAGATGCAGAGAAAGGGAATTTTCCAACTTTTATATCTAATCCTTTATCTTTTGCTTGTTTTTCTGTTAAACCAACAGATGCGATTTCAGGAGAACAATACGTACACCCTGGAATGTTTCCATAATCAATAGGCTCTACATCATGACCTGCTAATTTTTCTACACATAAAATACCTTCTGCGGAAGCGACATGCGCTAAAGCTTGACCAGGAGTAACATCTCCAATAGCATAATATCCTGGTAGATTAGTTTGGTAAAAATCATTTACAATTATTTTATCTCGATCTACAACAATACCAACATCTTCTAAACCAATATTTTCAATATTTGTTTTGATGCCAACTGCACTTAAAATAACATCAGCTTCAAGAACTTCTTCGCCTTTTTTAGTTTTTACTGTAGCTTTTACGCCTTTTCCAGAGGTGTCAACAGAAGTCACTTCTGCTGAAGTCATAATATTAATCCCAGACTTCTTAAAAGAACGTTCTAATTGTTTAGAAACTTCTTCATCTTCAACGGGAACAATACCAGGTAAATATTCAACAATAGTAACTTCAGTACCCATAGAGTTGTAGAAATACGCAAACTCCACACCAATAGCACCAGAACCAACTACAATCATTTTCTTTGGTTGTTTCTTTAAAGTCATGGCTTGTCTGTAGCCAATTACTTTTTCACCATCTTGTGGTAAGCTAGGTAATTCACGAGAACGTGCTCCTGTAGCAATAATAATATTGTCTGCGCTATATTCAGTGCCATCAACGTCAACTTTTTTTCCAGGTTTAATCTTTCCATAACCTTCAATAACGTCAATTTTATTCTTTTTCATCAAAAATTGAACACCTTTACTCATACCATCTGCAACACCACGGCTACGATTAACTACAGCATCAAAATCATGATCAGCATCTTTCACTTTTAAACCATAATCCTCTGCATGTTTCAGATATTCAAAAACTTGAGCAGATTTTAATAATGCTTTTGTTGGAATACAACCCCAATTCAAGCATACGCCACCAAGATTTTCTTTTTCAACAATAGCGGTTTTAAAACCTAATTGTGATGCTCTAATAGCCGTTACATAACCACCAGGACCACTTCCAAGAACAATAATATCGTATTTACTCATTTGTTAAAGTTTAAGCTGCGAATTTACAAAATCGAATTTGAATAAAGAATTTAGATCTTATAATTTTACATCTTTATAGTACCTTTGCAACGCAAGTATTTATTTATGAACATACCTAGGACGAGTTTTCCCCGAATTGTAATAATTGGAGGTGGTTTTGCAGGCGTTGCTTTAGCAAAAAAATTATCAAAACAAGAAGTACAGGTTGTACTTTTGGATAAGAATAACTACCATACTTTTCAACCCTTATTATATCAAGTGTCAACAGGTGGTTTAGAACCAGATTCTATTGCTTACCCAATCAGGAAAATTTTAAAAGATTTCCCTAATTTTTATTTTAGGTTAGCAGATGTTGAGGAGATTGATGCAAACAAAAACAAGATAAAAACTAATATAGGTAATTTAAAGTTTGACTATTTGGTTGTGGCATCAGGCTCAACAACCAACTTTTTTGGAAACACAGAAGTAGAAAAATATAGTATGGCTATGAAAACCATACCACAATCTTTAAACCTTAGAAGTTTAATTCTTGAAAATTTTGAAGAGGCCTTATTAACTTCAGATTTAAACGAGCGTAATGCCTTAATGAATTTTGTGATTGTTGGAGGAGGTCCAACAGGAGTGGAGCTTGCAGGTGCATTGGCAGAAATTAAAAAAGGTATTCTTCCAAAGGACTATCCAGATTTAGATACGCGCTTAGCCCAAATTCATATTATTCAATCCAGTGATTGTATTCTTAAGGGAATGAGTGAAAAAGCCTCTGCAAAGGCCGAAGACTTTCTAGAAAAATTAGGAGTTAACATCTGGAAAAATGTTAGGGTAACCAATTATGATGGTAAAACGGTAACTACTAATACTGATTTAACCTTTGAAACCGCCACCGTAGTATGGGCAGCTGGCGTAAAAGGAGCAACCATAAAGGGGTTAGATGCAGAAGATTTTGTAACTCGAGGCAATCGATTATTGGTTAACGAATTTAATCAAGTAAAAGGTTACGAGCATATTTTTGCAATAGGTGATATTGCTTGTATGGCATCAGAAGCGTTTCCTTACGGCCACCCTATGATGGCGCAACCAGCCATACAACAGGGCGATCAATTAGGCGATAATATTCTGGAACTTTTAGAAAGTAAACCTATGAAACCTTTTGCTTATAAAGATAAAGGAGCCATGGCAACCATAGGCAGAAATAAAGCTGTAGTAGACTTGGAAAAATGGAAGTTTCAAGGCATTTTTGCTTGGTACGTCTGGATGTTTGTGCATTTATTTTTCCTAATCGGTTTCAGAAACCGCATGGTGGTATTCGTTAACTGGGTGTATAATTATATCCGTTTTGATAGAGAAGCACGCTTAATTATCCGTCCGTTTAAAAACAAATTAAAACATTAAATTATTTGGGCGAGTTGCCAAGAAAAATGGCAAACAGGCTTTCACTACTCAATCCCTCCTTCGTCGGGGATTTCAAACATGCCGTTCAATCCTTCTCGCGGGTATACTTGCTAGATTGTAAACTCAACCATTTGTTCAGTTTCAATCAGTAAACATACAAAATATAAAGGATGCTAAAATTTAGTAAGTAACAACTGCAAACACCTACTGAATACTGCGACTTATTTTATAAGTCATCCGTAAAATGGCGTTTACCTTTTTCTTTATTAAACTTATCTTTATTATAATTGATAGAATCCCCTTTCGGAATAGATAAAGACATCCATTTTTCTCCTTTTAAAAGCTTTCCTAAAAACACAATCTGTCCAATATGGTAGGCGTAATGAGCTAATTGTCTATTAATAGCTTCGGTAACTGTATGCCCACCATGTCGTATATAAATAATGCGTTCTAAATCTTCTGTTTTTAATGGTTTAATAGCTTTAAATAAACAGTGCCAGCCGTTTTCCCAGGCAGCAACAAGTTCCTCCTTAGAATTAAAACTGTCTATAAACTCATCATCTCTATTGCGCCATTCTTTTTCACCATCCTCAGTTAGAAAATTCGTCCATCTACTTAGCATGTTACCCACCATGTGCTTTATTATAATAGAAACGCTGTTAGAATCTTCATTACTCTGCCACTGAATCTCATCTAAAGTAAGCTGTTTAAAAGTTTTATCACCTAGGCTTTTGTAATATTCAAATTGTTTAATCACACCATTTAAATAACTCTCCATAAAACAAATTTAGTATTATTCATTTTTTATAAACTTCAAAGAAACACCATTTATACAATGACGTTTGCCTGTTGTTTCTCTTGGGCCATCATTAAAAACATGTCCAAGGTGCCCGCCACAAGTAGCACAATGCTCTTCGGTTCTGGCATATCCTAAATCATAATCTGTAGAAAACGCTACATTACCTTTAATTTCTCTATCAAAACTAGGCCAACCAGTACCAGAATCAAATTTATGTTTACTTTTAAAAAGAGGAGTATCACAACCCTTGCATAAATACAAACCAGCTTCATAATTTTTATTCAATGGGCTAGTAAAAGCACGTTCGGTACCTGCTTGTCTTAATACATAAAATTCTTTAGGAGATAATTGGGTTTTCCATTCAGCTTCTGTCTTTTCAACTTTGTAAGTTACTTTTTTTTCTTCAGATTTTTTTTGAGCTAAAGAATTACAATTAACAAAAAATACTAGAGTGATAACAATCAATAATTTATGCATAGCTAAGTCGTTTTTTATTGTATTTAAGTCGTTTGTGTTTACCAAACTTAACAATAATTCATCTAAGATAAATTTAATAGTCATTAAGTTATTTAAAGTATTAGATATTTTTATATTTTTGGATAGATGTGACTAATGGGTGAATTAGGTGTCACAATTAAAAATACAATTTTTGTATTTCTACTAAATTAGTTAAATATAATAACGATGAAAATTAAAAAGACATTCATTTTGTTAGCTATTGCTGTAATTGTTGTGGCATGTGCTACCAATCCATTTACAGGAAAAAAGACAATGGCATTAGTTCCTAACTCTCAATTGTTTCCAACAGCCTTTGCTCAATATAGTCAGTTTTTAAATGAAAACAAGGTTGTTACTGGCACTAAAGATGCAGAAATGATCACTCGTGTTGGTCAAAAAATTGCTGTAGCTGCAGAACGTTGGCTGAATTCTAATGGGCATCAAGGATATTTAAAAGATTATAAATGGGAATATAATCTAGTTGATGATAAAACGGTAAATGCTTGGTGTATGCCAGGTGGAAAAATTGTGTTTTATACAGGTATATTACCAATTGCTAAAAATGAGGCAGGTGTAGCAGCAATTATGGGGCACGAGGTAGCTCATGCTCTAGCAAACCACGGACAACAAAGAATGAGTGCAGGTATGTTACAACAATTTGGAGCTGTGGCAGGAAATATTGCGATAAAAGATGAGCAATCTAGAAATGCTTTTAATCAATATTACGGTATAGGTTCTCAATTAGGTGTTATGTTGCCTTTTAGCAGAAGTCATGAAACAGAGTCTGATCAAATAGGTATTTATTTAATGGCTATAGCTGGTTATAATCCTAATGAAGCTGCAGAATTATGGAAGCGTATGAAAGCAAATAGTGGAGGACAAGCCCCACCAGAGTTTATGAGTACACACCCAGCTAACGATACAAGAATTGCTAACTTAACAAAGTGGGCGCCAAAAGCTAGGGCAGAAGCTCAAAAATTTGGGGTAACTACATTTAGACAATAGTTTACATATATAAAATATTTGATTACTTTAGAAGCTGCTCATAAACGGGCAGCTTTTTTATTATGGCAGTATTGGAAAAAGGAAGTAAAAAACTTTTAAACGCTTGGGCATTTTACGATTGGGCTAACTCGGTTTATACATTAACTATTGCGTCTTCTATATTTCCTCTCTTTTATTCTTCATTATTCGATTCTAAAGAAGATTTAGTTTCTGCTTTTGGTTTTACAATGAAGCAAGAAACTTTAATTACCATTGTAACTGCATTCACATTTTTAGTTGTTGCTATTTTATCACCAATTCTCTCTGGAGTAGCAGATTATATTGGTAATAAAAAGAATTTTATGAAATTCTTTTGCTATGTTGGTTCTGCTGGTTGTATAGGATTATATTGGTTTAACTTAAGTTTTGTTCATTTAAGTCTTTTGTTTTATTTTATGGGGTTAATTGGATATTGGGGAAGCTTAGTTTTTTATAACTCTTATTTGCCAGATATTGCATTTGAAGAGCAGCAAGATAGTATTAGTGCAAAAGGGTTTTCCATGGGTTATATAGGTAGTGTTCTTTTATTGATACTTAATCTAGTTATGGTAATGAGTCAAGAAGATAATGCTGATAAAATTGAAATGATGCGTTACTCTTTCATTACAGTTGGTATTTGGTGGGCTTTATTTAGTCAATACACATTTTATATATTGCCTAAAGGTGTTTCCTCTGGACATAAAGTTACAAATGATATTGTGCTTAATGGTTTTCGTGAATTAAAATTAGTATGGAAACAATTAAAGCAAAACTTGAGGTTAAAGCGCTATTTATATGCTTTTTTTGTATTTAGTATGGCTGTGCAAACCATTATGTTAATGGCTGTATATTTTGGAGAAAAAGAGATTGAATGGGTATCTGATAATGAAAAAACAATAGGTCTTATTGTTAGTATTCTAGTGATTCAATTAGTTGCAATTGTTGGTGCGATTTTAACGTCTAGATCAGCTTCTAAATATGGCAATATAAAAACTCTTATTACTATTAATGCAATATGGATGTGTCTTTGTGTGTATGCCTATTTTATGATAACTCCACAAGAGTTTTACATTGCTGCAGGATTAGTAGGGTTAGTTATGGGAGGTGTTCAATCTTTAGGTCGTTCAACATATTCAAAGTTTTTGCCTGAGACTGATGATACTACATCGTATTTTAGCTTTTATGATGTAGCAGAAAAGATAGGTATTGTAATTGGTATGCTTATTTTCGCAGTTGTTTCTGAATATAAATCTATGCGATACGCTATTTTATTTCTGTTCGTATTCTTTTTAGCTGGAATTCTTTTATTGATAAGAGTGCCTAAAAATGACTCGCAAGACGTTTAAGTTTCGTTTATCTAAAAAATCTTCATTTTGAAGTAAGAAATGACAGTTTAATAAATTGAATTCTTATGTTTGTTCAACTTTACAACAAACAAATGAAAACTACTATTAAATTCCGTTACCTCTTTACGATTTTTTTCGCTTTATTATTTATAACCTCATGTAATATTGAGCCTTTTGAGGGCGAAATTCCAGAAGGAGAAATTGCAGAAGGTGATGATGATGTTTCAGGGGTTTTTCAAGTAGATTTTGATTCTCAAACTTATGTTGCAGATGTTGTTACAGCTTCAGTATCTGATGGTATAATTAACATATCAGGTTTAAAAGGAGATAACCAAGAGTTAATTACGTTAACTGTATTTGCAAGTACTGTGGGAACTTATAATATTGGTATTTCTGATGGTATTGAAGTGAATGGAGCAGCATACAATACCAATTCAAAAGATGGATCTGGAGACACTTGGATAGGGGCTACAAACTTTTTAGATAGCCAAGGGCAGATTACAATTACAGAAATTGATAATGAAGGTGAAACAATTTCTGGAACTTTTTTCTTTACTGGTCATAATCCAGATTTAGGAATTAAAGAATTCACAAATGGAGTTTTTGAAAAAGTATCTTTCGCAGCAGTTTCATCAGGGTCAGGTGAAAATTCATTTTTCGCAAAAGTAGATGGTGTAGAATTTGTAGAAGAAAAAATTAATGCTATATCGGTAAGTGCTGGTGGTATTTCAAATTTAGGTATTAGTGCTACAATAGGTAGTTCGCGAGTTCTTGGTTTAAATTTGGATCCAAATGTTACTCCAGGAGAGTATGAACTTTCTACATTTGGAATACCTAGCGGATTATATAGTAAGTCTTTTAGTGAAAGCTTTTCTTCTGATTCGGGAAAGGTTGTTATTACGCTGCATGATAAAGCAAATAGAAGGATAGTTGGTACTTTTGAGTTCACAGCAAAATCTTTTTTAAGTCCAGATGAATCTTATGAGATTACTGAGGGTAGTTTTGATGTTACTTACTTTTGATTCTAATGATGGTATATTAAATAAAAACAATTCAAGAGATAAAATCATATAGTGTAAATAAAAAAAAGCCATTTCCTTAGAAATGGCTTTTTTTTATTGTCGTAAATATTTGATTGATTATTTTAGTTCTTAGAAATGTCACCAGAACCAGCTATCTTTTTATCAACTTCAGGGTTGCCTCTGTAAACAATATCTCCTGACCCGGCAACTCTCGCTTTTAAAGTTTTATTGCTTACCACTTTCGCGTCTCCAGAGCCTGCGACAGCCACATCTGTATCATCGGATTGTAAATCAAATCCATGAAAGTCTCCTGATCCAGCAACTCTTGCTTCTAAGGTATTTGTTTTCCCTTCTAATGTTAAATCGCCCGATCCAGCAATAGCACCTTTTACAAAATCAGTTTCAACTTCAAGTTTAACATCTCCTGAGCCTGCTAGAGAAACACTTAAGTCGTCTGATTTAATAATATCTTTATTGTATAAATCACCAGAACCAGCTAGGGATACTAAACTTATATCTTTAAAAGGGATAAAAACTTTAATGGTATTGTTCTTATAACTCATACTAATACCTTTTTTAGTCTTAACAATTAACTGATCGCCCTTAACTTCGGTAATAACGTATTCTAAGAGATTGGAATCTCCCTCTAAAGTTAGTTTTCCTTCCTCGCCAGCTTCAAGAATAAAATCCATAGAGCCAGCACATTTAATACCATCATAATCACCAGTTGTTCTGGTTTCTTTAATAACGTTTCCGTTTCCTTTTACTTTTTTGTTTCCCCATAATTGTGCATAAGTAGTGCCTACTAGCATTAATGACATAAGTGTTAGAGTAATTGTTTTTTTCATGATGTTTAAAATTTAAATGATTGTTATTTGATTATTAGATTTTTTTAATACTTCTATTTTTTCTTTGGTATCTTGTATTACATTAATTCTGCTTTGAAAGTTTAGAATCATAGCGTCTAGAACTAATTGGTTATTTGGTTGTTCTTTTAAGCCTAATATTAATTGATTATAATCTTCTTCTAAAATTTTAATTTGAAACAAGGCATCAACAATTATTTCTTGATATTCTGGCATATCTTCACTATTCAGATTTTCTAATTCCTTTTTAAGAGAAGTCATAAATAGCGTTTCGGTTTTCGCCATTTCTGGCGAGATATCTGCTAGATTAATTTTGGTATCTTCTTTAGGTGAAAAAACAAAAAGGGACACTAATAAAGCAATTGATGCAGCAATACCTAAAAATGGTTTCCAAATATTTTTGCTTCGATGATTAGTAATTGATTTTTGAGTATTAAGTTTTTGTAAAAAACGTGATTCATGCCCAAAATCTGGGTTTTCAATATCAAAATCGTTTTCAAGATTTTTGAATAAACTATCTATATTGTCTTTGCTCATAATCAATTTTTTAAGAGATAATTAATTGTAGTTTTTGTCTTAAACTTTCCTTGGCTCTGGATATGGTTGTTCTGCAATTGGCATTAGTAATCTTCATAATCTCACTAATTTCCTCATAATCATAGCCTTCAATTAAATTGAGAGTTAATGCGATTCTATAGTTGTCTTTTAGTTTTTCCATAGTGCTTATAACTTGTTGTGCTTTTAAGTTTGTAAATTCATAATTGCTGTTGATTCCTTGTGAACTATCTTCAACTTTAAAGAGGATGTCATCAATTGATGTTTCTTTGGTCTTTATGTTTTTTTTGTACTGATATATACTATTGTTTACTACTATACGCTTTAGCCATGGACCAAAAGTAGATGCGTTTTTTAAGTTGTTTAATTTTGTAAATGCCGTTAAAAACGAATCTTGCATAATATCTTCAGCTTCATAGCTGTTTTTTACAATACGTAATGAAACATTGTACATGGTTTTATAATATCTATTGTAAATTTCCAATTGCGCTGATTGGTTTTGGGATTTACAAAGATTTACAAGCTGTTCTGTGTTTAGTTTGGTTAGCGTCACAAAAATATCTTTACATTATAGATAGGTGGGTGTTCTATTTGTTACAGTTTTTCAAAAAAAAATCCCACTTTATTCTTAAAGCAGGATTTTAATAGTTATTTAATTCAGTATTATTAAGACTCCGTGGGCTTTTCAGCTTTATCAATGGTAATACTTAACTCTTCTGTTTTTTTGTCTAAATCTATTTTTATATTGTCACCATCTTGAAGGTTGGAAGCAACAATCTCTTCAGCTAGAGCATCTTCAACATATTTTTGTATAGCTCTTTTTAGTGGTCTAGCACCATACTGCTTATCAAAACCTTTTTCAGCAATAAAGTCTTTAGCACTATCAGTTAGTGTTAGGTTGTAACCTAGTCCTTTTATTCTTTTTAAAAGCTTTTCAAGTTCAATATCAATAATTTTATTGATGTCTTCTTTTTCAAGTGCATTAAATACAATAACATCGTCTATTCTATTTAAAAATTCTGGAGCAAATGATTTTTTTAATGCATTTTCAATAACACTTCTAGCATTGGCATCTTCTTGTGCTTTTTGAGAAGCGGTTCCAAAACCAATTCCTGTACCAAAATCTTTAAGTTTGCGTGCACCAATATTAGATGTCATGATAATGATAGTGTTTCTAAAATCAATCTTTCTACCTAAACTATCAGTTAAATATCCATCATCCAAAACTTGAAGTAGCATATTAAACACATCAGGATGCGCTTTCTCAATTTCATCTAATAAAATAACAGCATAAGGTTTTCTTCTAACCTTTTCAGTTAATTGTCCGCCTTCTTCGTAACCTACATACCCAGGAGGCGCACCAATTAAACGCGATATAGCAAACTTTTCCATATACTCACTCATATCAATTCTAACAAGTGAATCTTCGCTATCAAATAACTCTCTAGATAAAACCTTGGCTAACTGCGTTTTACCAACTCCTGTTTGACCTAAAAATATGAAGGAACCAATAGGTTTGTTGGGGTCTTTAAGTCCTGCACGATTACGCTGAATGGCTTTAACTACTTTTGCCACAGCATCGTCTTGACCAATAACTTTTCCTTTAATAAGGTTTGGTAATTCAGCCAATTTATTGATTTCAGTCTGAGCAATTCTATTTACAGGAACACCTGTCATCATTGAAACAACATCAGCAACATTATCTTCTGTAACAATTTCGCGGTGTTGTTTTGTTTCCTCTTCCCATTTTTCTTGGGCTACAGCTAATTCTTTTTCAAGACGCTTTTCATCATCTCTAAGTTTAGCAGCCTCTTCATATTTTTGCTTTCTAACAACAGCATTTTTAGATTCTTTAATGGCCTCTAGTTGCTTTTCAAGCTCAATAACTTGTTTAGGGACGTCAATGTTAGTTATGTGAACGCGTGATCCAGCTTCATCTAAAGCATCAATAGCTTTATCGGGCAGAAATCGTTCAGTCATATATCTGTTAGTTAACTTCACACAAGCTTCAATAGCTCCTGGAGTATAGTCAACATTATGATGATCTTCGTATTTACCTTTTATGTTATTAAGGATTTCTATAGTTTCTTCAACCGTGGTAGGTTCAACAATTACTTTTTGAAAACGACGTTCTAAGGCGCCATCTTTTTCTATATATTGTCTGTACTCATCCAAAGTTGTAGCACCTATGCATTGAATTTCCCCTCTGGCTAAGGCAGGTTTGAACATATTTGAAGCATCTAAACTTCCTGTAGCTCCGCCAGCACCTACAATGGTATGTATCTCATCAATGAATAAGATAACATCGTCGTTCTTTTCAAGCTCGTTCATAACAGCTTTCATACGTTCTTCAAATTGTCCGCGGTATTTCGTACCAGCAACTAAACTGGCTAAGTCTAGAGTAACTACGCGTTTATTGAATAAAATACGAGAGACTTTTCGTTTAACAATTCTAAGTGCTAAACCTTCAGCAATGGCAGATTTACCAACACCAGGTTCTCCAATTAAAAGAGGGTTGTTTTTCTTTCTTCTACTTAAAACCTGAGAAACACGCTGAATTTCCTTTTCTCGCCCTACAACAGGGTCAAGCTTACCTTCTTCGGCTAAAGCTGTTAAATCACGTCCAAAATTATCTAAAACAGGAGTTTTGGACTTCTTGTTGGACTTTCCGGTTGGGGAGTTAAAAATATCACCTTTTGAAGATTCTTCTTCTGGTATGTTCTCGTCATCTTGAAATTCAGATTTGGGCTCTATGTAATCGTTGTCGTTTGTAATCATAAGTTTAAATTGTTCTTTAACATTGTCATAGTCAACTTTTAATTTATTTAAAAGCTTAGTAGTTGGGTCGTTTTCATTTCTCAAAATACACAATAATAAATGCGCTGTGTTAATGGAAGTGCTTTGAAAAAGTTTAGCTTCTAAAAAAGTAGTTTTTAAAGCACGTTCAGCTTGCCTAGTTAGGTGTAAGTTCTTTTTTTGATTAGACGCTATAGAGATATTTGGGTTCGCAGGACTAAGTATTTCAACTTTTCGTCTTAAGTGGTTTAAATCTATATCTAAAGCGTTTAATATATTTATTGCTTTCCCATTTCCGTCTCGTAAGAGTCCAAGCATTAGGTGTTCAGTGCCAATAAAATCATGGCCCAAACGCAAGGCTTCTTCTTTGCTGTAAGCAATAACATCTTTTACTCTTGGTGAAAAATTATCATCCATATTATTTTGTCCTTTCTGCATTAAAAATACTAAAACATTTTACGTAAGACAAAAACTATACCTTAAATTGTCTGTAAAATGCTAATTGACAAAAAAAACTTTATAAAATCAAAATTTTTGATATCATACTTATTAACTAAATAAGTCGTTAAAATTGTTAATAAATAACATGAAAAAGGAAAGTTGGTAGTCTTACTATGACTGTCTAAATTCTTATATTAGCATGTTTTGAAAATCACATAAAACTAAATTAAATTATTTATGGCAGAAGGAGAAAAATTGATCCCTATTAATATTGAGGATGAGATGAAATCGGCCTACATTGATTATTCAATGTCAGTCATTGTGTCACGTGCTTTACCAGATGTAAGAGATGGTTTAAAACCAGTTCATAGGCGCGTGCTTTATGGTATGCATGAACTGGGTGTTAGAGCAAATTCAGCACATAAAAAATCCGCAAGAATAGTTGGAGAAGTTTTAGGTAAATATCACCCTCATGGTGATACTTCGGTTTATGATGCAATGGTTCGTATGGCTCAAGAATGGAGTTTGCGATATATGCTTGTTGATGGACAAGGAAATTTTGGTTCTATTGATGGAGATAGTCCTGCAGCAATGCGTTATACAGAAGCGCGTATGCGAAAGATTTCTGAGGACATGTTGGCAGATATCGAAAAGGAAACTGTAGATCATAAATTGAATTTTGATGATACGCTAAAGGAGCCTACTGTTTTACCTACGCGTATACCTGGGCTTTTGGTTAATGGTGCATCAGGTATTGCTGTTGGTATGGCAACAAATATGCCGCCTCACAACTTAGCAGAAGTGGTTGATGGAACTATAGCGTACATTGAAGATAATGATATTGAGATTGATGAGCTTATTAAACACGTTAAAGCGCCAGATTTTCCAACAGGAGGGACTATTTATGGTTATGATGGTGTGAAGGAAGCTTTTCAAACAGGAAGAGGGAGAATCGTTATGCGAGGGAAAGCGAATATTGAAGAGGTTAATGGGCGTGAGTGTATTATAGTTGATGAGATTCCTTATCAGGTTAACAAAGCAGATATGATTAAAAAAACTGCTGACTTGGTAAACGACAAAAAACTAGAAGGAATTGCTACAATTCGTGATGAGTCTGATAGAAATGGAATGCGTATTGTATACGTTTTAAAGCGTGATGCTATTCCTAACATTGTGTTAAATAAATTATTTAAATACACAGCGCTACAATCTTCATTTAGTGTAAATAACATTGCATTAGTTAATGGTAGACCGCAATTATTGAATCTTAAAGATTTGATTCATTATTTTGTTGAGCATAGACATGAAGTTGTAGTTAGAAGAACAACCTATGAATTACGCAAAGCTGAAGAAAGAGCGCATATTTTAGAAGGTTTAATTATTGCTTCAGACAATATTGACGAAGTTATCGCTTTAATTAGAGCTTCTGCAAATGCTGATGAAGCTAGAGAGAAGTTAATTGAACGCTTTAAGCTATCAGAAATTCAAGCTAAAGCAATAGTTGAGATGAGGCTACGTCAGTTAACTGGTTTAGAACAAGATAAGCTTCGTGCAGAATACGAGGAGTTGATGAAGACTATCGAAGACTTGAAAGATATCCTAGAGAAAAAAGACCGTAGGATGGATATCATAAAAGAAGAGTTGCAAGTAGTTAAAGATAAGTATGGTGATGAGCGTCGATCTACTATTGAATATGCTGGAGGAGATTTAAGTATTGAAGATATGATTCCTGATGAAAAAGTGGTAATCACAATTTCGCACGCTGGATATATTAAACGTACATCACTAACAGAATATAAAACTCAAAATAGAGGAGGTGTTGGTCAGAAAGCATCAACTACACGTAATGAGGATTTCTTAGAGCATTTATTTGTTGGTACTAACCATCAGTATATGTTGTTTTTTACGCAAAAAGGAAAATGTTTCTGGATGCGTGTTTATGAAATTCCAGAAGGAAGTAAGACTTCAAAAGGGCGTGCTATTCAAAATCTTATAAATATTGAGCAGGATGATAAAGTGATGGCTTTCATTTGTACTCAAGATTTAAAAGATGAAGATTATATTAACAGCCACTATGTGATTATGGCTACTAAGAAGGGACAGGTCAAGAAAACCTCTCTAGAACAATATTCTCGTCCTAGAACAAATGGTATAAATGCCATAACTATTAAAGATGATGATGTTTTATTAGAAGCTAAATTAACTACAGGTGAGAGTCAAGTAATGTTAGCATTAAAATCAGGTAAAGCTATACGTTTTGAAGAAGCCAAAACAAGGCCTATGGGAAGAGGTGCTTCAGGTGTTAGAGGGATTCGTTTACAAGATGAAAAAACTGACGAAGTTATTGGTATGATAGCTGTAGATGACATGGAGAGTAATGTACTTGTGGTTTCTGAGAATGGATATGGTAAACGTTCAAGTTTAGAAGACTACCGAATCACTAATCGAGGCGGTAAAGGTGTAAAAACCATATCAATAACTGAAAAAACTGGAAACTTAGTTTCAATAAAAAACGTAACTGATGACGACGATTTAATGATAATCAACAAATCTGGTATCGCTATCAGAATGGCGGTTAAAGATTTAAGAGTTATGGGGAGAGCTACACAAGGAGTTAAATTAATAAATTTAAAAGGTAAAGATTCTATTGCGGCTGTTGCAAAAGTGATGCATGATGAAGATGAAGTAGATAGTATAGAAGATCTTGAAGGACCTGAAAACACTAGTAGATCAGAGGATGGCACAACTATTGATAATGATACTAACGATAAATAACACTAAAAGTTAAACTTAATATTAATTAAAATGAAAAAACAAATTATTATAGCTTTAGCACTAACGATTAGTGCGTTTTCATTTGCTCAGAAAAAAGAATTGAAAGCCTTAGAAAAAGCTGTTAAAAGTAAAAACTATGCCGCCGCAAAAGAAGCTTTGAAAATTGCTGAACCCTTATTAGCTTCTATGAATGAGGATATGAAGTCTAAGTATTATTATCTTAATGGGGTAACATTGTTTGCTGATGGAAAAGGCAGTGAACTTGACGTTGAGCAAGCTTTTGCAAGTTTTGAGAAAGTGAAAGGAAAGTACAAGCTTGAGGTTAAAAAAATCAAAGATGGTATGTATAATGATTTTTTAACAAAAGGAAATAAGGCTTACGAAGCTCAAGACTACAAGCAGGCATCTCTTCTTTTTGAAAAAACATATAAAGCAAGAAAAACGGATACGATTTTTTTGTATTATTCCGCATTAACTGCTGTTAATGTTCAAGATTATGATAGATCTTTAAAACTATATAACAAGCTTAAGGATATTGGTTATACTGGAATAGCTAAAGAATATTATGCCACAGATAAGGATACAGGTAAAGAAGTGATTCTAGATAAGAAAACTAGAGATTTATATGTGAAAGCAGGAAGTCATATTAAGCCAGGTGAGCGTATATCAGAATCTAAAAAGCCAGAGATTGTAAAGAACATAGCATTAATTTATATTACTAAAGGAGATAACGAAAAAGCATTAGCAGCTATTAAAGAGGCAAGATTAGAAAATCCAGAAAATGTTGATTTAATAATTAACGAAGCCAATATTTATTTCCAATTGAAAGATGAAGATAAATTTAAAGAAGTAATTGAACAAGCATTGGAAAAAGATCCAAATAATGCGGCACTTCATTACAACGTTGGTGTTGTTAATATGAATAAAGGAAACATTGAAGATGCGAAAAAATCTTTTGAAACGGTACTTGGCTTAGATTCTAAAAATTCTGATGCAGCGTTAAATTTATCTAACATATACATAGAGAAAGGAAATGTTCAAATTGAAGAAATGGGTAAATTGGGATTGAGTAAAGCAGATAATATTAAATATGAGGAATTAAAAGTTGAAAAGAATGCTTTATTCCAAAAAGCCGCCGATGTTTTAACTGATTTTATTGGTAAAAATCCTGAAGCTAGTGTAGATGTTTTAGTTCAGTTGAAAAACATATATAGTGCTCTTGGCGAGGTTGAAAAATCTAAAGAAGTAGCAGCTAAAATTGATGCCATAGATGGTGGTCAATAATATAATCCTAACATACTAAGAATAAAAAAAAGCTGCTATTTAAGTAGCTTTTTTTATATAATTTTTTTAATAACTCTTAACTTATGCGTGTGGATGTTTTTGTCAACATTATAAATCCCAGAATGATCTAAACGGTCTATACGTACTTTACCATGAGCATGAATAATATAATTGTCTTTCATTATTATGCCAACATGAATTATGTTACCTTCATTATTATCAAAAAAAGCTAAATCACCTGGTTGGCTTTCCTCAATAAAACTTAATGCTTCGCCTTGAGTAGCTTGTTGAGATGCATCGCGCAAGAGTTTATAACCATTTAATTTATATACCATTTGCGTAAAACCAGAGCAGTCTATACCAAAAGGTGTTTTTCCACCCCATAAATAAGGAGCATTTAGGAAAGTAAAAGCAGTTTTAACAATGTTAGGTTTGGTTGCTTTATCGTTAATAGAGTTGCCTTCGTAATTATGGTTTAATAATGATAAACCATTTAGTTGAGCTCCAATAGGAATTGGGAAAAGTTGATGGTTTTCATCTTCGATAAACTCAACTAAATCAGTAGATAGTTTTAGAGGTTCTTTTGATAGAGTTTTGTATTCACTCTCGTTAATTTCAATATGCTGCTTGTTATCTATCCAGCCTTCATATTTGTCAAAAGCTAATCTTATCTTGCTCCATTTTTTGCGTTGTTCTAATATTTTGAAGAAATCACCATAGATCACTTGTGAAACTAATTCACTTGTGTCAGTAGGTTCATTTCGAAGCGGAACAATACTTAAATTACAAATACCGTATAGCATTAAAATTTTTTAGTTACGTTCAATGATTAATGCAGATGCGCCACCACCACCATTACAAATAGCAGCAGCTCCAATTTTGGCATTATTCTGCTCTAAAACATTTAATAAAGTAATAAGAATTCTAACGCCAGAACACCCAAGTGGATGTCCTAACGAAACAGCACCTCCATTTACGTTAACATTACTATCTGTAAGCCCAAGAATTTTCATATTAGCTAAACCAACAACAGAAAAAGCTTCATTAAACTCAAAATAATCAACATCATTTATTGAAATTCCAGCTTTATCTAGTGCTTTTGGAAGAGCTTTTGCAGGTGCAGTTGTAAACCATTCTGGTTCATGAGCAGCATCAGCATAACTTTTTATTGTTGCTAATGGTTTTAAACCTAGCTCATCCGCTTTTTCTTTACTCATTAAAACCATAGCACCAGCACCATCATTAATGGTTGATGCATTTGCAGCTGTAACGGTACCTTCTTTAGTAAAAGCAGGACGCAATTGCGGAATTTTTTCTATTCTCACATTGGTATACTCTTCATCTTTCGATATAACTTTAGGCTCACCTCTACGTTGTGGTACTTTAACAGGAACTACTTCATTGTCAAATTTACCTGTTTCCCATGCTTTTGCAGACCGATTGTAAGATTGGATGGCGTAAGCATCTTGGTCCTCTCTCGAAAACTCATATTTTGTGGCACAAGCATCTGCGCAAACCCCCATGGCATTCTGGTCGTATGCATCAACTAAACCATCTCTTTGCATGCCATCAATTAAAGTTGCTGGCCCAAATTTTGTCGCACTTCTCGCATGTAAATAATGAGGAATTTGACTCATGTTTTCCATGCCTCCTGCAACAACAATATTAGAATCTCCTAAAGCAATTGATTGTGCTGCCTGCATAACAGTTTTCATACCCGAAGCGCAAACTTTGTTAACAGTCGTGCAAGGTACTTTGTTTGGAATACCTGCAAATATCGCAGCTTGTCTAGCAGGTGCTTGACCTGTGCCAGCTTGAACTACATTGCCCATTAAAACTTCTTCAACCAATTCAGGTTTTAGTTTAATTTTTTTCAAAGCACCTTGTATAGCGATAGCGCCTAATTTTGGAGCAGGAACAGTTGATAAAGCCCCTAGAAAACTCCCAATAGGAGTTCTTGCTGCAGATACAATAACGACTTCTTTGCTCATTATTCTAATATTTTAGTTTAGTACTTGCGAAAATAATGATTTTTTTGGTAGAATTTTGAAAGATAACCGCAATATAAAAAATGGTAAAAGCTTTTAATTTTATTACATTTGGTTTCAAGATGAAAGACTTTATAAATAAACTATATAAAAACCATTCTTTGATTTATAAAGGGTTGTTATTTCTGTCTACAACCTTTTTAATTGTGTATTTGTTTCCTAAAAGCGGAAAGTTTAAATACAATTTTGAAAAGGGAAAGCCTTGGCAATCTGAAAGCCTTCAGGCGCCATTTAATTTCGCTATAAAGAAAACAAATGATGAAATAGCTCTAGAGAAAAAAAGTATAGTCAGTAATGCTAAGCTTTATTTTGATATTGATAATTCAATAAAAGAAAAAGTTAAATATTCTTATGAAACTACGTTTAAAGTAGTTTTTTCAGATACCTTACCAAGATATACTAATGATAAATTATTTGGTGTAGGTCAAAATATTATTAGAGAACTTTATAGTTATGGTGTTTTAAACGAAAATTATGATTTCCCTGACAATAAGTCTATTGTTATTCTAGATGGGAGAGAAAATAAAAAAGAAGGTTTTTATTCAAGTCTAATACAACAAAATGATGTTAAAAATGTCATCAATAGTACATTGGCTAAAAATAATCTATCAGTTTATGAAACTGAATTTGTGTCATTGTTTTTTGATTTAGTCGAGCCTAACTTGGTATTTAATAAACCGTTTACCGATAAGGTCATTGAAGACGATTTGAATCAGATTTCTTTTACCAGAGGAAGTGTTGCTAAAGAAACTCTAATTGTTTCAAAGGGAGAGGTTGTTGAAGGTGATAAGTATCAGGTTTTAAAGTCGTTACAATCTGAATATGAATCACAAGTTTGGAATGAATCAAATTATAATTGGGTTTTGTTTGCATATACCTTACTTGTTGCTTTAGCATTATTAATGTTGCTTCTCTTTTTGCGAAAATATAGAGTAAAGGTTTTTGAAAATAATACAAAAGTCACTTTTATTTTCTTTAATATTTCTTTGATGATATTTATAACAACTTTAGTGGTTAATTATGATTCAAAGTATATTTATATTGTGCCTATTTGTATTTTGCCATTAGTGTTTAAAGCATTTTTTGATGCGCGATTAGGTTTATTTGCCCACGTACTAACAGTACTACTGTTAGGGTTTATTGTACCAAACAGTTATGAGTATATGTTTCTTCAGATTATTGCGGGTATAGTAACTATTTTAACAGTTTCAGAGTTGTATAAACGCGCTAATCTTTTTATTTCAGTCGGTCAGATTACACTCATTTATATTATAGCTTATTTTGCTTTTTTTGTAATTCATGAGGGGAGTGTTGAGACACTTAATTGGGAAACCTTTATATGGTTTATTCTTTGTGGTTTAGCAACGCTATTTGTTCAGCCATTAATTTATGCTTATGAAAAACTTTTTGGTTTAGTTTCAGATGTTTCATTATTAGAGCTATCAGATACCAATACTAAATTATTAAAGGAGTTATCTAATAAGGCTCCTGGGACCTTTCATCATTCTTTAAATGTTGCCAATTTAGCAGAGGCCTCAGCTAATGAGATTGGAGCAAATGCTATGTTGGTTCGAGTAGGTGCTTTATATCATGATATTGGAAAGATGAAAAATCCAACATTTTTTACTGAAAATCAATCTACAGGAATTAACCCACATGATGAACTCTCTTCAAAAGAAAGCGCTGAAATCATCACAAATCATGTTATCAACGGCATTGAAATAGCTAAAAAGAATAATTTACCTGATAGGGTTATTGATTTTATAAGAACACATCATGGTACTAGTGTAGTATATTACTTTTATATGAAAGCGCAAAAGGCTTTTCCAGATATAGAAATAAGTAAGGTAGATTTTAGTTACCCTGGACCTAAACCCTTTAGTAAAGAAACTGCTATTTTAATGATGTGTGATAGTGTCGAGGCTGCATCAAAAAGTTTGAAAGAGCCTACTTCAATAAAAATTGATGCTTTTGTGGAAAATATAATTAACAAGCAAATTGAAGAAGGACAGTTTCTTAATGCTAACATTACTTTCAAGGAGATTCAATCCATAAAAAAAGTGTTAAAGCACAAGCTTGCAAATATTTATCATTTACGAATAGAATACCCAGAATAAAAACTAAAAAAAAAGGAAGAAAATGTTTGTGTTCTTTCAGATGAAAAACTAAATTTGCATCCGCATTTAAATAAAATGTGTAGTTCTTAACTAAATTGGAGAGGTGCCTGAGTGGCCGAAAGGAGCGGTTTGCTAAATCGTCGTACCTAGAAATAGGTACCCAGGGTTCGAATCCCTGTCTCTCCGCATTTTTTTTTTAAAATTAGATAACCAATTCGGGGTGTAGCGTAGCCCGGTTATCGCGCCGCGTTTGGGACGCGGAGGTCGCAGGTTCGAATCCTGCCACCCCGACTTTATAAAAGCAAATAAAACTTGATGATAATTATATTCATCAAGTTTTTGTTTTTTATGTCAATTGTTTAATTATTAGGGTAAGGAACGCTATTTACGTTTCCTAACAAAAGAAGGAATGTATCCTTTTACTTTTTTATACTGCCTATTAAAATTAGACAAATTGTTAAACCCTGATAATTCAGCTATTTCAACAATAGGTAAATCTACGTGTTGTTTTAAAAGTCTTGTAGCGTGTTCTACCCGTATTTCATTTAAAAAGGTAACGTAAGTTTTATTAGTTCGTTTTTTAAAATATTTACAAAATGCATTTTTAGTCATATTCGCCTCATTTGCAATAGTTTCTAATGAAATGTCTTTTTGATAGTTAGTCATCGTATATTCAAAAACATGGCGCATACGGTTACCCTCGTTATCAGAATAGGTTTTTTCATATATAAAAGTGGAAAGTGTTTCAGATTTAGCAGTAGTAATATGTTTTAAAATTTTTAAAAACAAAATAAATCGTTCTAATTTAGATGATTTTTTTAGTTTTTTAAAGCATTCTATAATTTCACTTTTATTGTTTTTTACAACCAAACCCTGCGTAGATTTTACAAAAAAACGGTTAAGTTCTGTAAATTCACTCAATTCAAAAAAAGTATCACCAAAAGAAGATTCAGTAAAAAATAAACTCAACATTTTAGATTCAGTTACACCGTGTTTGTCACTTTTAAAAGCGTGTGGTAAATTGCTGCCAATAATAAAAATATCATTTTCTACATAACTAGAAATATGATCACCTACCAGTAGTGTTCCGTTTCCTTTTTCTATAAAACTAAGCTGAATTTCATTATGTTGATGCAACTTATCATAAAAAACAGCTTCAATATCTTCTTGATAAACTAATGCGCTATTTTCTGGCTTTGGTATTTTAAAAGGGTGTATTTTCATTAATACAAAAATATTCAAAATATAAATATAATTTGAATGAATGGATAATATAATACTAAAAACGAATAATTTAATAGTATTGTTGATGGTAATATTTATATAGTTTTATAACTCATTAAAAAGAATAAAAAATGAAATCCAATTGGGATGGTGTAATGCCTGCAGTTTTTACATGGTTGAAAGCGTCAAAATCTGGTACTCTTGAAATTGATTTTGATACAACACAAAAACAGGCCGCAGGTATTTTAAAAGCTCAAGGAAAGGGCGGAAGCAGAATGAGCGGACTTGTTGGTTCTGGTACTCTGGGCGAGAATAGCTATTTGAGTAACAAACAGCGCCTTTCTTTACTTAAATCCCTTTCTGAGGTTGCTAAGGAATACAATGTTCCGTTAATCAGCGGAGCTTCAGCAGAAACTAAGGAAGAACTTGCCAAAATCATTGAAGGGCTTGCAACAGTAGGAGTTGATACAGTAATGGTTATGCCGCCAAAAACTAAGGAGATTCCTTCTGAAAAAGAGATGTATGAGTATTATGCGTTTTCTGAAGTAACTGCAAAGGATATAGGTATAACAATGATGCCTTATAACAATCCTGATGCAGCTGGTTATCATTCGCTTTCAACGGATCTTCTTTTAAGGCTTTCTGTGCTTCCTAATGTGACAGCTCTTAAAATATCGACTATAGATGTTTCAATTATTGAAACACTGATGCTAGAAAACAAAGATTTAAAAGTTTTGGCAGGAGTAGATACAGTTACTGTACATGCAGGACTCGCTGGAGCGTGTGGTGGTATTACAGGTGTTGGTTGTATCTTTCCAAAAGCTAGTGTTACCATGCAGGAGTATGTTTTAAATGGGGAATGGGCTAAGGCAAACAAAATTTCTCAGGCTTTAAATTCCATATCCTATCTGGATGCTCAGCCGTTGCTTTTGGAATATCTAAAACTTGCTATGGGAATTCACCATAATGATGTTGCTGGAGGGCTGCGTACCTTTGGTAAGAAATTAACTAAACAGCAAATTGATGATGTCCATGCAAGATATATTCTGGCAAAAGAAAGACTTGAAGTTTTGGACTTAATAAGTTGATCTTTTTAAATATTTAAAAATGAGAAAACTTCGTTTTTACAGAAAACAAATATGTAGATTTTATAACACGTTTATCACAATTATAGAGATGTTTATGAGAAAAGATTTTTCATTTTAAGGTATTTTGTAAAAATACCTATTATCAAAAAAAGTAGTTTACAAACGAGTAAATTAAAAAACATTTAAAAATAAGTAACAATGACTACAGGAAAAAACTATATCGGGCAAACACTTAAAGCCTCAGGTAATAGTACTTATAAAACCGTAAACCCTAAACTAAATATTGAAAACCCAACACCGTTTTTTGATGCTACGGAAGCTGAAGTAAATGAGGCTGTAAACTTAGCTTGGGATGCATTTAGAACATACAGAAAAGTCTCAGGAGAAAAGCGTGCTGCTTTTTTAAACGCTATAGCCGATGAGATTTTAGCTTTAGACACAACATTAATCGACATGTATATGTCAGAATCTGGTTTGCCAGAAGGAAGAGCGGTTGGAGAGCGTGGTAGAACTATTTTCCAGTTACAATCTTTCGCTGCATTAATTGAGAATGAAATTTGGAGAGATAATATTTTTGATGCCGCAGAGCCCGATAGAAAACCATTGCCAAAAGCAGATTTAAGAAAAACCTCTATTCCATTAGGACCTGTAGTTGTTTTAGGAGCAAGTAATTTTCCACTGGCATTTTCCACTGCAGGTGGAGATACAGCTAGTGCTTTGGCTGCGGGTTGTCCTGTAATTGTAAAATCGCACCCAATGCATTCTGGAACAGGAGAATTGGTTGCTAATGCAGTTATTAAAGCAGCAAAAGATACAGGAATGCCAAATGGCGTGTTTTCAAATTTAAACGGAAAAAGTGTAGAAGTAGGTTCTGCATTAGTAAAACACTCAAAAGTTAAAGCAGTTGGTTTTACAGGAAGTGTTGGAGGAGGAAGAGCTTTATTTAATCTTGCGGCTGAGCGTGAGGAACCTATCCCTGTTTTTGCTGAAATGGGAAGTATAAACCCTGTAATTATTACACCTCAAGCTTTAGAGAAGCGTTCAGAAGCTTTGGCATCTCAATATGCAGGTTCTATTACTTTAGGAACTGGTCAGTTTTGTACCAATCCGGGGTTGTTACTAACCATAGCTAGTGAAAAAACAGAACAGTTTGTAAATGATTTAGCAGATAAAACCGTAGCCATTGAGGCGCAATGCATGTTGCATCCAAACATTAAAGCAGGTTTTTTAGAAAATGGAGCAAAAGTATCTTCACAAAATGGTGCAGAGACCGTTGCCAAAATTGAAAGTGATGTTGCACCAAATTATGCTCCGTCACAAATTGTAAGTGTTTCAGGAAAAGACTTCTTAGAAAATCCAAAAATTCAACAAGAAGTGTTTGGTCCATTTTCATTGGTAGTAAAAGCAAAAGATGAAGTAGAATTAATTAATATCATCAACGGTTTAGAAGGTCAACTAACAGGAACAATTATTGCAGAAGAGGACGAATACGCGCAACTTCATGATATAGTTGATGCGCTTGAAGATAGAGTAGGACGTTTAATATTTAACGGTGTGCCAACAGGCGTTGAAGTATGTCCATCTATGCAACATGGAGGACCATATCCTGCATCTACAGATTCTAGGTTTACGGCTGTTGGAACCAATTCAATTAAACGTTGGGTTCGTCCGATAAGCTACCAATCTTTTCCAAAAGAATTATTACCAGAAGCTATAAAATGATGAAATAAATTTTATTAAAATGGCAAGAAGCACTTTTGTTTGTATAGATGGGCATACCTGCGGAAACCCCGTTCGCGTTATAAAACATGGCGGTCCTGAATTGATTGGTACGGACATGAGCGAAAAGCGACAGCATTTTCTCAAGGAATTTGATTGGATACGTAAAGGTTTAATGTTTGAACCTCGTGGGCACGACATGATGAGTGGTAGTATTTTATATCCACCGCATAATCCCGAAAATGATTTTGCCATTTTATTTATTGAAACTTCAGGCTGTTTGCCTATGTGCGGTCATGGTACTATTGGCACTATAACTATTGCTATTGAAGAAGGCTTGGTAAAACCCAAAATACCAGGGAAAATTAAAATGGAAGCACCAGCAGGTTTAGTGGAAATTGAGTACCAACGAACTGGCGATAAAGTAGATTGGGTACGACTCACCAATGTAAAAAGCTATTTAGCTGATGAAAGTTTAACCATAGAATGTCCAGAACTAGGTGAATTAATATTTGATGTGGCCTACGGTGGTAATTTTTATGCTATTATCGACCCTCAACAAAACTTCTCAGGTATTCAGGATTTCTCAGCAAGTAAACTGATTCAATATTCACAAGTATTAAGGCAAGCCATCAATCAAAAATATCCTGATAGATTTATTCATCCAGAAAATGATACTATTAGAAATGTGTCTCATCTATTATGGACAGGAACACCATTGGATTCAAAATCATCTGGAAGAAACGCAGTGTTTTATGGCGATAAAGCTATAGATAGAAGTCCTTGTGGCACAGGAACATCTGCAAGAATAGCGCAGCTTTATGCTAAAGGTAAATTGAAACTCGGAGAGAAATTTATTCATGAGAGTTTTATAGGAAGTAAATTTATTGGGTGTGTAACTGCAGAAACTTCTGTCTCAGATAAACCAGCTATTATTCCAAGTATTCAAGGTTGGGCAAAAATTTACGGCTATAATACCATAACTATTGATGATGAAGACGATCCTTATGCACATGGTTTTCAAGTAATTTAATTTTGGTATGAGTAAGCATGTAATCATTATTGGTGGTGGAATTATTGGGCTGTGTTCCGCCTATTATCTTCAAAAAGAAGGTCATCAGGTTACTGTTATCGATAAATCTAATATGGATTCAGGAGCATCTTATGTTAATGCTGGCTACATTACCCCGAGTCACTTTGTTTCATTGGCTTCTCCTGGTATGCTTTCAAAAGGCATTAAATGGATGTTTAATCCTAAGAGTCCACTTTACATAAAACTAAGATTGGATGTGGATTTTATGAAATGGGCGTGGGCTTTTAAAAAATCGGCTACAGCTTCAAAAGTAGAACAATCAATTACACCTTTATTAGATATTAATTTGTTAAGTAGAGATTTATATGAAGATCTGAAAAAGTCCAAAGACTTCAACTTTCATTATGAAAGAAAAGGACTTTTAATGTGCTACAAAACCGATAAGGTAGGCGAAGAAGAATGGGAAGTTGGTAAACGTGGTATAGAAGAAGGATTGAAGGTTGAGCATTTATTAGCTAAAGAAGTTTCAGAAATAGAACCTGATGCTAATTTGAATATTAAAGGTGCTGTATATTATCATTCTGATGCACACATGACACCAAATAATTTCATGCAAGAAATGCTACTATTTTTAAAGGAAAGCGGTGTGTCTATTTTTAAAAATGAAACTGTTGTTGATGTTGCTATCAATAAGCAAAATATTTCAAAAGTGATAACAGATAAACAGGATTTAGAATGTGATGAAGTTGTTTTAGCAGCAGGAAGTTGGAGCCCAAAACTCAGCAAAAAAATTGGTTTAAAACTGTTGCTTCAAGCAGGAAAAGGTTATAGTATTAATGCTAAAATTAACACTAAAATTACGATACCATCAATATTATGCGAAGCTAAAGTTGCGGTTACACCTATGGATGGTTTCACACGTTTTGCAGGAACCATGGAATTAGCAGGAGTAAATCATAATATAAACCCTGTGCGTGTAAATGCTATAGCAAAAGCAAGTGCATCTTATTATAATAACCTCAATATCACTTTAGAAGAAAAGTCACAAGCAAAATGTGGATTACGTCCTTGTAGTCCAGATGGACTTCCGTATATAGGTAGGTCTTCAAAATGTAAAAACTTCACTGTAGCCTCTGGTCATGCCATGATGGGTTGGAGTTTAGGGCCAGCAACAGGTATGCTGGTTTCAGAGCTTATATCAGAGAAGCAAACATCTCTTGATATATCAACATTTCATCCAGATAGAAAGTTTTAATCTGTGTTTTGAGACTTTCAAAATTTGATTTCTATAATTTTTTATTGTCGTTTATTTAGTTCACAAAAAAAACCTCTTGATTAATCAAGAGGTTTTTTTAAAAATATTGCGGATAAAGAGGAACTATCCAGTTCCTCTTTATCCCTTTATATTAAAGTAATTAAACAACTTTGTAAATGATAGGTAACCGAATAAGAAACCGAATTGATTAATGTTGTTTGGTAGTATTTGAGTATTGAAAAGAATTTAAAATTGAATTTCAAGGGGTTTAATTAAACTGCGTTTCTCTAGGAAATCCAAACAACAAAAATAGAATCCCTTGCATTTTTTCGCCTACGGTTTTTCTTAATATGGAAAAAGCTTTAGTCATATGAGCTTCAACAGATTTTATAGAAACATTTAGATATTCAGAAATTTCAATATTTGTGAGACCTTCTTGCTTACTTAATAAAAATGTTTGTTTGCATTTAGGGGGTAGGTTTTCGATTTCTCGTTTTACCAAATTCATTAGTCTGTCTAACGATTTTTCATCTTCTTCTTCCAAAATAGAACTTAATGCGTCAATATTTTTTTTATCTAAAGGAATGGCATGCACCCTATTTCTTTCCTGGTTAAGGAATTCATTATATACGGATCTATATAGATAACTTTTAACTGCGAAGTCATCTTTAAGCTTTAAGCGTATTCTCCAAATATTAATAAACACGTTTTGAACAACATCTTTAGCATAATCACGGTCATTTGTAAGCTGATAAGCATAAACACATAATTTATTATGATAAGTATCAACTAACAATGAATAGGCTTTGGAATCTCCTTTTTTAAGACCATTTATAAGACTTATGTTGTTCATTTAGCAATAATATAAATTAAGAATTAGATAAAAACAGGAGTGAATTAATGCAAAAATAATAAAAAATGTTGCTAAAAAGTTAGGGTTGTGTAAAATTGTTGTGTTATAGTAGTATATGCGTTAAAATGATTTCTCAAGATATACAAAGGCTAATAATAAAATATCTGACTAGGCAAGCTACTCTTTTAGAACGGAATAAGCTAGAATTATGGCTAGAAGCCCATGATAATTATAAGATGTTTAAGGAGTACGTTAAGATTAACTACTTAATTGATTTAAATATGGAAATGTTTGATTCCGATGACTCAAAAAAAGAATTGCTTGAATTAATTGATAAGGAGAAAAAGCAATATAGATTTCGCAAGTATACCAGGGTAATGAAATATGCCGCAATCTTTGTTGGTATAATTGCAACAACATACTTTTTTAAAGATAACATATTCAGCAAGTCAGTTGAAACTACTCCAATAATAGTAGACACTAATACTGTCGAACCAGGAACAGATAAAGCAACACTAACTTTAGGCGATGGTTCTCAAATTGCATTAGAAAAAGGAGAATACCTAAAGACACAAAACGCTAACAGTAATGGAGAAGAGATTATTTATAAAGCTAACCAAATTAATACTAAAGAGTTAGTATATAACTATTTAACCATTCCAAGAGGCGGGCAATTCTTTGTTGTATTGTCAGATGACACAAAAGTCTGGTTAAATTCCGAATCACAACTCAAATATCCTGTAAGGTTTATTGAAGGAGAAACACGTAAAGTGGAGCTAGTTTATGGTGAGGCATATTTTGAGGTATCACCAAGTACAGAAAACAAAGGAGCTAAATTTAAAGTATTTAATCAATCTCAAGAAGTAGAAGTCTTAGGAACAGAGTTCAATATTAAAGCTTATAAAGGCGAGACTAATATTTATACAACATTAGTTGAAGGTAAGGTTACGGTTAATTATGAAAATAGAAAACAAAATTTAATGCCTAATCAACAGTCGAGCCTTGATGTGGATACCAAAAATTTCTTAGTAAAAGAAGTAGATGTATACAATGAAATATCATGGAAAGATGGTGTTTTTAGTTTTGAAAGAAAACCATTGAAGGACATTATGAAGGTCTTGTCTAGATGGTATGATGTTGACATATTCTTTGACAGCAAATCATTAGAGGAAGTTAAGTTTTTTGGTGTTCTAGGGAAAGATCAAAAAATAGAAGAAATATTGGAGACTATTAAGAATTTTAAAATAATTGAAGCCTATGAAATAAAAGGAAAAACTATAATCTTAAAATAAAAAAGAGATCGAAGTTGAACATTTGGCGGTGTCACAAACTTCGACCTTTTGATAATGTATTAATTAATGTATAACTAACTAACACTATGCAAATTTATGGAAATTAAATTTATTGATGTCCGTTTCCTCATTCGAAAACGGCTACTAATGCTTATTATGAGAACATTTATCTTTTTACTATGCACTGCTGTTTTTGGGTTCAATTCAATTGATGGATTTTCTCAAGAAAAAGTAATTATTGGTGCTGACAAAGAGGTATCTGTTCATCAAGTCTTTCGAATAATTAAAAAACAAACAAAGTACAGGTTTTTATACCCGGAAAGTTTGTTTGATGATGCTCCAAAAGTACAACTAAAAAAAGGGGTTATAGAATTATCTAAACTACTTAATCATACACTTTCAAGTAGTAATGTCAATTTTAAACTTTCTAAGAACAATACTATTATAATTGAGGAGAATGAAAACTCAGCCCGAAAAAGTGATAAGAAGCAACAGATAAAGGTTTCGGGAACAGTTATAGATCAAAATGGTCAGCCTCTTCCAGGAGCCAATATTATTGAAAAAGGTACTACTAATGGAACACAAACGGATTTTGATGGTAAATTTACTTTAGAATTGGCAAACGCCAATGCTATTTTAGTAGTGTCATATTTAGGTTTCAAATCCCAAGAAGTACTTCTTAATAATAAAACCAACTTATCAATTGTTCTAGTTGAAGATACTGCTGCTTTGGATGAGGTTGTTGTAGTTGGTTACGGTACGTTGTCAAGGGCTAAAGTACTTGGAGCTGTAGCCTCTGTAAAATCAGAGGATATAAGCCAATTACCTGTAGGCGGTGTTGATGAGGCAATTGCAGGAAGAGTAGCTGGGGTACAGGTGGTAACACCTGGAGCGCCTGGAACAGGTTCTCAAATAAAGATTAGAGGTGTTGGTACTATCACGGCTGGTAGATCACCTCTTATTGTTGTAGATGGCTACCCGCTAACTGAAGGTAGTGATTTGAATGCAATAAACCCACTTGATATTGAATCAATTGAAGTTTTAAAAGATGCAGCCTCTACAGCAATTTATGGTTCTAGAGGTGCTAATGGGGTTATTTTTGTAACCACCAAAAGTGCCAAGACAGAAAAAACTTCTTTTAGTTTTGAAACTTATACGGGGTTTCAATCTGTGCTAAACCCTATGAAATTCTTAAATGCTTCTCAGTATGCACAAATGGTAAAAGAAGCAAGAGACTGGGGCTATGTGTCAGATGACCCCACTAATAGGAGTGAAAATGATGATACAGCAACAAGATTGGCAAATGGTGCTAGACCAAGAAATTTAATTCCTAACAATATAGAAAAATATTTATCCGGCACGCCAGGTTTAACTGATAACAATTGGTTAGATGATGTTTTTCAGGATGGAAAAATTCAGAGTTATAATTTATCAGCTTCAGGTAAGAGTGGGAAAACCAAATGGTTTGCCTCTGGTGGATACTTTAGTCAAGAAGGTTTAATAATAGGTTCAGACTTTGAGCGTTTTACCGCCAAAATTAATTTAGAAACAGAGTTTAGTGATAAAGTAAGATTTGGAATAAACCTTACTCCAAGTGTTTCAAATCAGAATTCGGTAGTAGAAGGTTGGACGGATAGCCCAATGCAACAGGCTATATTAATGGAACCGTTCTTTACGCCTTATAATGATGAAGGGAACTTAAATATTAGTCAGCAAATCAGATGGCATAATAATGGTGGTACCGATGGAGCTCTTGTAGAGAATCCAGTTGCTATTGCTTTACAAAGAACAGATGAAAAAAATAAATTTAGACTTTTTGGAAGCACATTTTTAGAAGTTGATATAATCGAAGGATTAACTTTTAAAACCCTATTAGGAGGAGATTTTGATTATTCATTTAGAGAGGAGTTTAGACCTTCAACTATTGGTAGATATAGAAGAGATGTAGTAGCTTCTGTTCCATCTGCAGGTGAGAGAACAAGAGTTAGAAAAAACTGGATTACAGAAAATACATTAACATATACTAAAGTATTTGATAATCATAATTTCAATTTACTAGGAGGTTATTCATACCAAAAAGAGTTATTTGAAGAAACTGAGGTCGATGCTCCTGTTTTAGATAGTAATGAAATTACCAATATCGCTGGAACGGCAACAACTACGACTGATAAAAATATTTCGGAATGGATTCTTATATCTTACTTTGGTCGATTACAATATGATTATGATTCTAAATATCTGTTTAGTGCATCTATAAGAAGAGATGGGTCTTCTAGATTTGGTGCAAATACCAAATTTGGAGTCTTTCCTTCACTTTCAGGTGGATGGGTAGTAAGTAAAGAAGATTTTTTCCCTGAAGATAGCTTTTTAACTAATTTAAAGTTTAGATACAGTTGGGGTAAAACAGGAAATAACCAAATAGGAAATTACGGTTCTATTGCTGTTTTAAGACAATTAAACGGAATTTTAGATGATAGCTTTGTAAGTGGGCAAAGACCTAGTACAGCACCTAACGCAGACCTTTCTTGGGAAACGTCAATAACAAATAATTTTGGGGCAGATATCGGGTTATTTGACAACAAACTTAATTTAAGTGCAGATTATTTTATTGCAAAAACCGAAGACATGCTATTGAATGTGCCAGTACCTTTACAGTCTGGTTTTAGTACTTCATTACAAAATATTGGTAGTATGGAAAACAAAGGACTTGAATTGATACTATCTACATCAAACATCAATTTAGGAAAGGTAAAATGGAACTCAAGTTTTAACTTTTCTAAAGTAGAAAATAAAGTTACTTCGCTGGCTTCTGGTCAAGATCAGATTATAGCAGGAGGAACTAATATAACAAGGGTTGGTCATCCTATAGGTGATTTTTATGGTTTTGTGGTTGATGGTATTTATAAATCGCAATCAGAAATAGATACTTCTCCGCAAAGTGGTACCACGGTAAAAGTGGGAGATTGGCGAATTGTAGATGTCGACAATAATGGTTTTATAGATGACAATGATAGGACTGTAATAGGGTCTGCTTTACCAGATTTCACATATGGATTCAATAACCGTTTTGCTTACAAAAACTTCGATCTAAATATATTTATTGATGGTGTAGAAGGTAATAAGGTGTTGTCGCGTACCGTTCGAAATGCTACTAATGGTCAAGGGTTCTCAAACCAATTAGAATGGTATTTTGAAAACAGATGGCATCCTCAAAATAATCCAAACGGAACATTAGCAAGACCTGATTACACGCAGTCAAGTGAACGTGGAAGAGCTAATGTCTCATCGGCATTCTTGCAAGATGGCTCTTTTTTAAGAATAAGGAACATAACATTAGGGTATAATTTACCAGAGTCTGTTACTTCAAAAATAGGATTGCAAAGAATGAGATTATATGCTACAGCAAAGAATCCATTTATATTCACAGATTTTAAAGGATTTAATCCAGAACAATCTAGGTCTAATCCTTTAGACCCTAGTGATACAGAAGGTAGTTATCCTCAAAATAAATCGTTTGTTTTAGGATTAAATGTTTCATTTTAAAAAAAAAGGACAATGAAAATACTTAAATATATATTCTTTAGTGTTACAATGATGCTCATGAATGCATCTTGCGAAGACGACCTTAATGTAGCACCTGAGGATCAAAACACTTCAGCTGGGTTTTACAGAAATGCAGCAGATTTAGAAGCAGCTGTTAATGCCATGTACGGTGCGTTACAACGAGATGGCCTTTATGGTTATAATTATCACATTTTATTAGAAACACGTTCTGACAATACGTTTGAGGAAGAGCCTTCAAATTCAGGTGGTTATGGTGATATGGATTTGTTTAATAGGGTTACAACAAATCCAGTTATTACTTCAACATGGAGTGATTCTTATATTGCTATTCAAACGGCTAATATCGTATTAAATAGAATTGATGCTATAACCGATATGGACCAAGCAACAAAAGCAACAAGAAAAGGCGAAGCTAGGTTTATACGTGCGTTGATTTATTATAACCTTGTAAATCTATATGGAGATGTACCTTTGGTAACCCAAGAAACAACAAACCCTACTGACTTTTTTGGACAAGGAAGAACATCTAAAGCCGAAGTATTTGCTCAAATAATAACAGATTTATCTGAAGCACAAAATGAATTGCCCGAGTTGAATGATACTGGTAGGGCAACTAAAGGAGCTGCTAATGCTTTGCTGGGTAAAGTGTATTTAACCAATGGTAATCCGCAAGCAGCAGAAACAGCATTAAGAGCAGTAACCGGTTATACTCTTTTAAATAATTATGCAGATAATTTTGGAGTGAATAATGAAAATGGATCTGAATCTATTTTTGAGATTCAATTCAAGTCTGATGTAAACGGAAACTCTGAAGGTAGCAAATTCGCCACAAGATTTTCTTCTCAAGCTAACCCAGGATCTCGCGGTAACAATATTATTACTACGGATTTAGCGAGTTCTTTTGAAGCGGGCGACTTAAGAAGGGATGAAATAGTTCCCGATGCCAGTACCCCAACTGTTTTTATTTCAACTAAATATATTGATGTTGATCAGCCTGTAGTGGATGATGGAGATAACAATGTTATAGTACTGAGGTATGCCGATGTATTATTGATGTTGGCAGAGGCTTTGAATGCCCAAGGGTATGTAGCCGATGGTGAAGCATTTGACTTGTTAAACCAAATAAGGACAAGAGCAGGTTTGGCAAGTTTAACATCAGCTACTGTTACAAATCAAACAGAGTTTATTACAGCTTTGTTAGAAGAGAGAAGGCATGAGCTTTTTCATGAACCGCATCGTTGGTTAGATATTAAAAGGTTAGGAGACCCTATTAGCATCATGAATACTCATTTTGATGGTATGCCATCTACAGCCAACATCACTATAGATCAAGATGACCTTTTGCTTCCAATTCCGCAGGCACAAATTGATTCGGACCCTGATAGTATGTCGCAAAATCCGGGATACTAGAACAATATAAAAAGGATAGATGAAAAAGTTTGTATTCTTAATAGCAGGGTGTTTGATATTATTAACGGTGTTTCAATCTTGTAGTACCGATGACACAAGTACGCAAAAACTAACGGCATCATTTTCGTTTCAGCCTGCCGAAGTGCAGATTGGTATACCCGTTAATTTTACAAGTAACTCTATTGGGATTGATGAAAATACAGTGTATGCATGGGATTTTGGGGATGGAAATACTTCTAGCTCCAAAACCCCATCCCATGCATACACTGAAATTGGGGGAGGAACCTATGAGGTAACATTGACGTTACAAAACGGCAATAATACTTCAGTGGTTTCACAAGATGTTAAGGTATATTATAGTAACGATATTAGTGGAAGAAAAGACCTAATAAATAAATTGAGTGACGATGAAATACTCATTTGTGCGCATAGAGGAAGCCATAATGTACATCCTGAAAATTCTGTAGCCTCAATCAATGAAGCCATTACCAATTCTATCACTATGATTGAAATTGATGTTAGAACATCAAAAGATGGTGAGTTGGTGTTAATGCATGATAAAACTATAGACAGAACAACTAATGGTTCAGGTAATGTTTCAGATTTTACACTTCAGGAGTTAAAAGAATTCAAACTTTACGATAGTAATGGTGTTTTAACAAACGAAAGAATTCCAACTTTAAAAGAAGTTTTGGCAATATCTAGAGGAAAGCTTTATATAGATCTAGACATTCATAACAAGGCACCTTTTGAAAAAGTCTATGCCGATATAAAACAATACGGCATGGTAAAACAAGTGTTGTTTTATTCTAAAGATGTTGCGGTTATCAACAGCATAATAAGTAAGGATGTCAATGCGCTTGCGATGCCTAACATTAGCAGCGAGTCAGATTTTAACGCCTATAAAGATACGGGTGTTAAAGTAGTGCATTATACTGATGCTTCTTTTAATCAAAATCTAGTTGATAAAGCAAAAAGAGAGGGCTGGTATATTCTGAAAAATGCTTATGTAAACACCAGTACTGGTCCAGAAGATGATAACTATAATCACATTAGCAAAATTGTCAATCTAAAGGGAAATATTATACAAACCGATTATCCGGTTTTGGTAAAACAATATATTAATTAAATAAATTAATCATGAAAAAAATAATAACATTAGCACTTGTTTTTGGTGCATTAACGATATATACATTTACATCTTGTGAAAGTGATGATGTAGCTGCTGTAGGAAGGGCAGAAACCGTTAAACCAGTAGCAGATTTTTTAGTTACGGCAGAAAAATTTAGAGCAGAAGAAAAAATAGTTTTTACAGACAAGTCATCTGATATAGATGGATTTATAACATCTTGGAATTGGGACTTTGGTGACGGCGAAAACTCACAAAAGCAGTCTCCAGAACATTTTTATGCAGATGGAGGTGAATACGTCATTACATTAACAGTTGTTGACAATACTGGAAGCTCAAGTATTTTAACCTCTAAAACCATTACTTTGGAACAATCATTATCAAGTACACCTCCAACTGAATTATGGAACTATACCTTGGAAGGTAAATTGAACCATTCATCACCTTCATTATCAGATGACGGCACGTTGTTTATTGGATTTAATCAAGCGATTAGAGAAAATCAAGGACCAGATTTTATTGCGATTAAAAATGGCGCCAAAGTTTGGGATCAAGTATTTTTTGAAGGATCTGAAAATAAGTCAGATCAAATAAGATCGTCCCCCTCAATTTCAGCTGATGGATTTATATATACAGCTAGTTTTTACAGTAGAAAAATATGGCGTCTTAATGCATCAACAGGTGCTATTGAAGGAGAATACAATACAGATGCTAGAATACGTTACTCTTGTCCTGTTTTTGGAGCTGATGGTACAGTTTATGTTGGTGGTTACAACAAAGCAGGAAAAGGTTTTTATTCCTTAGATGCATCTTTAAATACTATGAACTGGGTGTTTGAAGCAGGAGAAGACTTTAACTCGACTCCGGCGATAGCATCTGACGGAACTATTTATGTAAGCTCAACCAATGATAATGTTTATGCCATCAATCCTGATGGAACAGAAAAATGGCGCGCGGTTTATGGAACTTGGGCAGCAACTGCAATAGCCATAGGAGAAGACGGAACTGTTTATTTCGCAGGGGAAAATGGTTCTGAAGGCGTGTTAATTGCTTATAATCCAGCAGATGGTACGGAAAAATGGCGTAAGACCTTACCAGCTAAAGCTAACCAAGGAGGTCCAGCGATAGCTCCAGATGGAACCATTTATCTTGGTGGCTATGAGGAAAAAATGATTGCTTACAACCCAGATGGTACTGAAAAATGGTCTTACACAGCAAATGGAGCAATAGAGACTGTACCAGCCATTGATAATGAAGGTAACCTATATTTTGGAGACCTTGCTGGATTCTTTCATGTCATAAGTCCAGATGGAGAAAAACTATATAAAGTTGTGAAGCTCGGGGATGAAATTCATTCATCAGCTGTAATAGGTTCAGATGGCACTATATATGTAGCTGCAAATGATGGTGATTTTGGAAAAGTTTATGCGTTCCAAACAGAAGCTACAGGATTAGCAAATGGAGGTTGGCCTATGTATGCCAAGGATGCTAAGCATACGGGTAGGTAAAGTATTCAAAACCAATTTATTCAATAAATATCGGACGGTTCTTTTTAAGAGCCGTCTAGATAACTAACATTCAAAACTTAAATATTATGAAAAAATTTTACACACTATTAGGATTATTTTTATCTATGGCCTCTTACGGTCAATTAGTTGAAAGCTGGTCTTACACATTACCAGATAAAGTTGCTTATTCAGGTCCAGCTATTGCGGACGATGGTACAATTTACATAGCTTGTGACTATGCCACACGAAATACATTAACTTATGAAACCTCACCAGAAAATGTATTTGCCATAAATCCCAACAATACGCTAAAATGGCAAGGACATGTAAATGAAGGTGCTTTACAAGATAAAGTAGATCAAATTATATCAAGTCCCTCAATAAATGCAGATGGATCAGTTTATATAAGTGGCCATTATGGAAGGCGCGTACATAGATTTAATGCTGCTACGGGGGATACTTTACGTACTTTTTATATGAACTCTCGAGTACGTTATTCAGCTCCAGCTTTTGCCTCAAATGGAGAAGTTTATATAATGACTCGTAATAACAATGATAGAGGAGCCCGAAACTTCACTCTTGATTTGACAACACAAAATTGGATTTTTGAAACAGGAACTGATTTTAATTGTGTACCTGCTATAGCATCTGATGGAACTATTTATGCCATTGCAACTAACGATAATATTTATGCAATTAATCCAGATGGTACTCAAAAATGGTCTGCAACATATGGGTCAGGTGGTTATGCCAGTTCAGCAATAGCCCTTGCAGATGATGGCACCATTTATGCTTCAGCCAAACTAAATGGGGCAGGTGATGGTGTTTTAAAAGCGTATAACCCAGCAGATGGTACTGAAAAGTGGTCTGTTACCTTTACAGGTGAAAATGCTGAGAAAGGAGGGCCAGCAGTTGCTGCAGATGGTACTGTGTACTTTGGTAATGCTGGCGGAAAGATGCAAGCATTTAATCCACTAAATGGAAATATACTTTGGACTTACACAGCAAGTTCAGCAATTGAAGTTGTACCTGCTATTGATAACCTGGGCAGATTATATTTTGGTGACACTAGTGGAATGTTTTATGTGCTTAATAGCGATGGTACAGACGCTTACACGCCTTTAAGTTTAGGAACTAAAATTACATCTCCAGCAGCCATTGATTCAGATGGTACAATTTACGTTGGTGTTGAAACAGCTTCTGCGGGTAAATTAAGTGCCTTAACTACTTCTGCAACAGGTTTACAAGTAGGAGGCTGGCCTATGTATGGTAAAAATGCAAAACACACGTCTAATGTAAACGCCATAACCTTATCAACTAATAAAGTTAATATCGAAGGCTTTAATGTTTACCCTAACCCAGTGACTACAGGTGAGTTTTATGTTTCAACGGCTTCAAATACAGCTAAAACTATTCAAATTTTTGATATGCTAGGTAAGCAAGTGTATTCAAAAAGTGTTGAAGCAAATGAAGCGATAAAAACATCAAATCTAAGAGCTGGAATTTATATTCTGAAGGTAGTAGAGGATAATAAGTTGGCAACAAGTAAATTGGTTATAAAATAATTTTTATTGAAATAAGAAAGCAGGTTTGTTCTGCAAACCTGCTTTTCAAGTGTATTTTTTATGCGCAAAAATATCTTTCTTCATTTAGCATTATTTACTAGTCTATTATGCTTATCCCAATCTGATTTGAATAAGGATTTTGTTATAAATTTTGGGTCTTGCAATAAACAGAATGAGCCTCAACTCCTTTGGGATGATATTATCAACAATGACCCTGATTTATGGATTTGGCTTGGAGATAATATATATGGAGATACAGATAATATGCAGATTTTAAAAGAAAAATATCAAATCCATATTATCAATAAATGGAGATAATGGCACAAGATATTGGTCTGAAACACTCCAATATCCAATAGTTAATTAAACTAAAATAATAAGCACATGAAGTTTAAATTTTTTGCAAATACAATATTGATTTTAATTGTTGTACTAGTTTCATGCAAGGACAATAAACAATCTAAAGTCACCAAAAATGAGGATAGTAAAACAGTTACTTCTATTCAACAAAAAATAGCAAATCTAGAAGATTCCAATAACAATCAAATTATTGTTGTATCACATAGAGGAGATTGGCGTAATGCTCCAGAAAATAGTTTGCAAGCCATAAAAAATTGTATTGAAATGGGTGTTGACATGGTTGAGATTGATATTAGAGAAACTAAAGATGGAGAGTTGGTTTTAATGCACGACAAAACTATTGATAGAACCACAACGGGGCAAGGTCTTGTAAAAGAATGGACTTTAGATTCTTTAAGAACATTGAGTCTTATTGATGGTTTAGGTGTTGAAACTCAACATAAAATTCCAACCTTGAGAGAGGCTCTGAATATGGCTAAAGGAAAAATACTCGTCAACCTTGATAAGAGTTATCATATTTTTGATAAGTGCTACAAGATTATTGAAGAGACTGGAATGCAAAATCAAGTCGTCATCAAGGGGGCAAAACCATTATCTGATGTTGAAAGAGAATTTGGAGACTATTTAGATAAGGTTCATTTTATGCCAATATTGGGATTGCCCAATAATATCGCAAATGAAATAGTTGAAGAGTATTTGTCTTCTAGAAACATTCCTGTAGCATTTGAATTTACAGTGAAACATGATAGTATCAAATTCATAAAAGAATTTAAAAATATCAGGAGTAGAGGTTCAAGTGTATGGGTCAATGCACTATGGCCACAGCACAATGCAGGTCATGATGATGAAAAGGCAGTTCAAAACCTTTCAATATATGATTGGTTCATAGATAACAATATTGATATCATTCAAACCGATAGACCTGAATTATTATTGAAGTATTTAAGGAGCAAAGGACTTCATAACTAAGAACTATTAATAGCATGAGTTAGTCTTAATTTAGTTTAGTTGAAAGTGAAATGGCGCAGTTGTATTGCTGCGCTTTTTCTAAATAATATCCTTTCAGAAAATCTCATCTAAAAATCTAAAAATTTAATTATGATTAAAATTATTAAAGAATTCTTTGCCCCACTTCCAGCAAAAGAAGAGATAAATGATGTAACAGAATTAACTAGAAAATATAAGATTTCCAAATGGAGTGTTTTCCTTTCTGCTACTTTTGGTTACGCTTTCTTCTATGTATGCAGGTTAAGCTTAAGCGTAATAAAAAAACCACTGGTCGATGCAGAGATATTTGATCCAGCACAATTAGGGCAAATAGGTTCAGCATTATTCTTTTCCTATGCCATAGGTAAGTTGGTTAATGGGTTTTTATCAGATCATCTAAACGTCAATAAATTTATTTCTATAGGATTACTTTTTACAGCTTTGGCCAACTTAGTTTTGGGCTTTTTTCCTGTTTTTGTAGTATTCATTATCGTATGGGGGTTGAGTGGTTGGTTCCAATCACAGGGAGCAGCACCTTGTGTTGTAGCACTTACTAGATGGTTTAAAGCAAAAGAAAGAGGAACCTATTATGCAGCATGGAGCGCTAGTCATAATATTGGTAAGGCGATTGCCTTTACCCTGTTGCCATTCTTGATTGGTATTGGAGGTTGGCGTTGGGGGTTCTGGGGCGCAGGAATTGTAGGGGTAATGGGAGCCATTATGGTAAAGATATTCTTGTATGATAGCCCTGAGAGCAAAGGATTACCATCTGTAGTATCACTAGAACAGAAAGAGAAAGGAGAAGAAGAAATCTTTGAAGATAAATCCAAAGATGTAAGTAGTTCACAAAAGGCCATATTAAAGAACCCCGCTATTTGGTTACTTGCGCTATCATCAGCTCTGATGTATGTCATCCGCTATGCTATTGAAAGTTGGGGAGTGTTCTATGCAGAGGCAGAGAAAGGTTACACTAATGTTGAAGCGGCGCAAATTATTGGATTGACAGCTATATCGGGAATTATTGGAACGGTGGTGTCTGGATTTATATCAGACAGGTTTTTTAAAGGCAGTAGAAATGTACCGGCTTTGGTGGCAGGAATTCTCAATGTCCTATCCATATCAGTCTTTTTGTTTTATCCAAATGCGAATGTATTGACAGATTCAATTTCAATGATTGTGCATGGATTTGCTATTGGGATTTTAATCACTTTTTTAGGAGGTTTAATGGCAGTAGATTTGGCGCCAAAGAAAGCAGCTGGAGCAGCAATGGGCTTGATAGGTATAGCTAGTTACGCAGGAGCAGGTATACAAGAGGTTATGAGTGGGATATATATAGGAGACTCTTCATTAATGGTAGAAGGAGTAATGACCTATGATTTTTCACAGATAAGGATATTTTGGTTAGGAGCGGCTATACTTTCAATGGTTTTAGCAGTGTTGGTGTGGAATGCAAAAGCTAAAGATTGAACTAATTAAATAATTAAGTTTTTATTATGAAAAAGAGAATAATGGTAACAGGAGGTTGCGGTTATATTGGATCGCATACTGTAGTTGCTTTAATAGAAAATGGTTTTGAAGTCTTAATACTTGATGATTTATCTAATTCCAATAAAGAAGTTCTTGATAGAATAAAAACTATTACAGGTACAAGACCAAAGCTTTTAGAGGTTGATCTAAAGAATAGCTTTTTATGTGACAACATGTTTTGCTACAATAAAAATATTGAGGCAGTAATTCATTTTGCTGCGCATAAAGCAGTATCAGAATCTGTTGAAAAGCCATTAATGTATTACCATAATAATCTCTATGCATTAATAAATGTATTAGTGGCTATGGAGAAGTATAACATTAATAATTTTATTTTTTCATCTTCGGCCACAGTTTACGGCAATCCTGAGATACTTCCAATTACTGAGCAAAATAAAACCCAGAGACCATTTTCCCCATATGGTAACACAAAAAAAGTAGCAGAAGAAATAATTGCTGATATTACAAACTCAAATAAAGATTTTACAGCTATTTCACTGCGGTATTTCAATCCTATTGGTGCTCATGATTCTGGGCAATTAGGAGAACTACCAAATGGCATTCCAAATAATTTGATGCCCTATATAACACAGACAGCGGTTGGTGTCAGGGAAACTTTAAGTGTGTTTGGTAATGACTATCCTACTAAAGATGGTACACCTATTAGAGATTATATTCATGTGATAGACTTAGCAGAGGCACATGTTATTGCGGTTCAACGGCTATTAGAGAATAAACAAGAAACTTCTTTTGAGACTTTCAATTTAGGTACAGGGAATGGCTATTCAGTATTGGAAATAATAAACACCTTTCAAAAAGTAATTAATCAAAAAATTAATTATACAATAACCGAGCGAAGACCCGGAGACGTGCCTATATTATATTCCGATATAGCTTTTGCAAAGGAAAAATTAGGTTGGGTAGCTAAAAGAAATCTGGAGAATATGATTTCAACGGCTTGGAAATGGGAACAAAATTATAGGCAAGAACAAAATTAACTACAAACCTTTAATATGAAATCTAATCTACAGGACTATTCACATAAACGATTTAATATATTAACAGGTGAATGGGTTTTGGTATCACCTCATAGAGCTAAAAGACCATGGCAAGGGCAAAATGAAGCCGTAAATAACGAAAAGAGACCAACGTATGATGAGTCTTGTTATTTATGTGCTGGTAACACCAGAATTAATGGTGAAGTAAACCCTAACTATGATGATGTTTTCATTTTCACTAACGATTTCGCGGCACTTCAAAGTGATTCACCAGATTTTCAGGTAAATGACGAATTATTAATCGCTAAAAGTGAAAAAGGGATTTGTAAAGTAGTTTGCTTTAGTCCTGATCACTCTAAAAGTTTAGCTAATATGACCCCAGAAGAAATTCAAAAAGTGGTTTTCGCATGGCAAAAAGAATATAAAGAATTAGGTGATAATGATTCAATCAACTACGTGCAAATCTTTGAAAACAAAGGGGCTGTAATGGGATGTAGTAACCCGCATCCACATGGACAAATTTGGAGTCAATCTACACTACCTAATGAAGTTGACAAAAAGAATACGCAACAATTAAACTACTACCAAAAGAATGGCAGTAGTTTACTAGGTGATTATTTAGCACAAGAATTAGAGAAAAAGGAACGTATTATTTTTGAAAATGATGGTTTTGTGGTTTTAATACCTTTCTGGGCAATATGGCCATTTGAAACTATGATAGTGCCCAAAAAATATCAATCAAGCATTTTGGGCATGAATGATAAAGAAGCCTTATTATATGCCGAAGCTATTTCGGTTTTAACCAAAGCATACGATAAGATATTTAATACTTCCTTCCCATATTCAAGCGGTATTCACCAAGCCCCAACCAATGGTGAAGATAACAACCACTGGCATTGGCACATGAGCTTTTATCCACCATTATTAAGAAGTGCTGCGGTAAAGAAATTTATGGTTGGCTATGAAATGTTTGGGTCTCCTCAAAGAGATATAACAGCCGAAATTGCAGCTGCAAAATTAAAAAGCTTAATAAACTAAATGAAAAAATAACACTTATTCTTATTAATTATATGGCTTTCAATAAAAGTTAGAAGATAAATAACGCATATATAACATGAAAATTTAAAAAATAATTCTTCTTTAAGAACATTAATAGCGACCCAAGGTAACACCCCTAACTCTTGGATATGTTATATGAAGAATTACTAAAATCTTTTAATGAAAAATTAAAAGATATTCATCTTAGGATTTCATCACCTATGGAAGAAGCAAATCAAGTAATTGCTCTCTGTACTCTCTCCTTAGCGAAATTCCAAAGAGCTGTTGAAAATAATGGCTTCAAGGATATGGATATGGAGATTAACTTTTTCAAATCCGTAAAGGTCATTCCTATGCAATATTTAATCTATTATTCAGAACTGCGTTCTTGTGAATTGAGCATTCCTAGTGGCAGTAGTAATATGCAAATACAATTTTTAGAAAAGCGAGAACAAGAAGTGAATTCGTTTTTTCATCAACATAAAGAGTTCTTAGTTTATATAAAACAAGGACACACGCTTTTGGATAAATATTATTATTCACGTAAGTATATAGATAAAATTCAGCCAATCCAAACATATCCTTATTACAAAGACCCAAACTTCAATACATCTCATGATGTTTTGCTTGCTAGAATACGTGGTTTTGAATTATTTGAAAAATTTATTTACCAAAGAAAATTAAAGATAGAGAGGAGGATGAATGATTTCATCGATAAGGAAATAATCTGGACGGGCACTTATGCTGGATTTATAGAATTTGTATACGGGTGTCAAGCTATGGGATATTTTAATAATGGAAATAAAGAAACAATCAAAATTGTTGAAGCTCTAGGTCAGTTTTTAGGTATTGAAGGCGGAAACCCTTCTAGAACCTACAATGAAATAAAATTTCGTAAAAATTCAAGAATCAAATTTTTCGAGGAAACAGGTCTGCGCTTACTTCAGAAAATGGAAGACGAAGATGAAAAAATTAATGATTAAATATGTTAATAAACACTAAACTAAAGAATCAATATAGTTCAATTCAATTCATTTTGATTTTAGGTGTACTATTTCAATACCAACTATCTGCACAACAAAGAACAGAAATATTAATCCAACCTCAAATTAGTTTCAATTTGAATTCTGATAAACTGTATTCTCAAAATTTCTCACTAGCCCATAGGTCTTTTTTATATAAAGACAAGTGGGGCTATAAGGGACGTCAATTTGATTTTTCTCACTTTTCAACTTTGGCATTAAGTAGCCAAAGCAAGTTAAGCTTGGGTGCGATGTACCGTAATATTAAATTCTTCGATGTAAATGACTCAAATGAATTTCGGCTTACCCAACAATATAATTTTAATGCGAGACATACGGTAATTCGTTTTGGACATAGATTTCGAGTAGAAGAACGATTCTTGAGATTGCTTACAATATTTAGATTTCGTTACAGGTTTGCTATTGATTTTCCATTAAAAGGTCAAAAATTAGATAAAGGTGAGTTATATAGTATTATCAATTTAGAAATGATTTCTTCTTTAAGCAAAGTAAACAATCCGGAATACGATGGTAGATTTATGTTGGGAATAGGAAAGCTTTTATTAAACGATGCTAAAATTCAGTTTTTGATTGAATATCGAAAATTGGATATTACAAATACTAAAGGAAATCAGTTGTTTTCATATGTATCACTTCATTTGAAACTATAATTGAGAAAGCTATAACTATCAATCCAAATTCATATAAACTACCGAACTCGGTTGAAACTCGGTTTTCCATTTCTACATAAAATTTAGGCGTTTTGAGTCTATGATGTCATAATAAAACCTTTTGATTAAGACTAAAAGGCATCAAAAATATGATTATAAAGATATATCCGAACTCGGTTGAGACTCTGTGTAAAAACCATTAATACTGTTGAATTTTGCCAAACGAAAGTCAAATCGACAGATTCACGAACACATATTTATTAAAATATAAAAGTTTGTGAGCTAAATCAATTTAATAGCTACCATTGAGACTACAAGTTCGAGGTGGTAGCTTTTAACTAAAACCAGTTTTACAATGGCAACAGAAATTTTAACCACAGACGATCTCTATGAATTTAAACAAGAATTATTCGGAGAACTCAAAAAACTAATTGCGGAAAACCCACATTCAGCACCAAAGAAATATCTTAAATCTGCTGAGGTAATGGAAATGCTACAAGTAAGTCCAGGAACATTACAAAATCTTCGAATTAACGGTACACTACCTTACACAAAAATTGGAGGCATTATACTCTATGAGTATGAAGAAATCCTAAAAGTACTCAAAGAGAATCGTGTAGCTTCATAAGTTATGCTTTGGCAGAAGTTAATTACATCAAGCACCTCAACGCAGTATTTGGTCAGTTCTCAAAAGATAGCAGGCTTAATCCAACTCATATCAGTTTGTATCTAGCATTTTTTCAAATATGGAATTACAATCGCTTTCGCGATAGTTTCCATGTTAACCGTGACGATATAATGAAGTTATCTAAAATAGGTTCAAAATCAACCTATCACAGGTGCACAAAGGAGCTACATCATTATAAATATCTTATTTATGAACCATCTCATAATCCATTTAAGGGGTCAATTATTAAGATGCTCATATTCGGGACAACTTCTGGACAAGCTGTGGACTTAGGTGTCCCAAATCAAGGACAAGCACTGGTACCTTCTAATAAACATATACAAACATTAGAAAATAGTTATAAACTACCAAAGCCTAAAAATGAAATTGAAGTTTTAGATTTTTTCAAAAAAGAAAACTGGCCAGAATTAGAAGCGCAAAAATTTTATAATCATTACCAGGCCATAGGTTGGAAAGTTGGAGGGAAAATTAAAATGGAAAATTGGCATGCTTCAGCTAAAAATTGGATGCTTAAATCTGAAGAAATGAAAACAGAAAAGGAAGTGTCCCAAAATCAAGACAACTTACATACTGTAAGAAATAAAAATTACAATCAACCTTTATGAAGCATCCGGCAACATACTATAATCCTAAAAAGCCACATATTCTTATTGAAGGTGCTACGCAGTTTGAATTAGGGACATTTGATGGTAAATCTATTTCGTATGATTTTCCTAAAATCCTCAAATACCTTGATTCAAAAGGAAAACTACTTTATGGAAAGAATTTTAAAATTTATGAAGACGATTACGAGCTCTTGCTTAAACTAGCAAGCTATTTTATACAAGATCACGAGTATTGCAAAAAGTTAGATATTGATACAGGAAAGGGTATTCTACTATCTGGTCCAGTTGGATGTGGTAAAACTACTTTGATGAGATTATTACCTCATCTCGTACCACATAAAAAGTCCTACAACTTCATCCCTTGCAGGAATATCGTTTTCGGATTCAATGGTATTGGTTTCAAATTAATTGAAGACTACAGCGATGATAAAGCATATTGTTTCGATGATTTGGGTGTCGAACATATAGGCAGACATTACGGAAAAGACTGTAACGTAATGGGAGAAATACTCATATCAAGATATGAAGTATTTAGACAAAGAGAGGTTTTAACCCATATAACAACTAATCTTAATGCAGAAGAGCTTCAAGTGAAATATGGGGAACGTATTAGATCGAGGATGCGGGAGATGTTTAATTTGATTGCTTTTGATAAGGCAAGTGTGGATAAAAGAGTTTAATCAGTTATTAAATAATAATTTTCAAGTCTCAGATTATTCCACAAAAATTTCGTATAGAACACCAGGTTATTATAAGATTTATATATATTTTTGGTTATTCGAAACACTTTTTATGAACTTTATTGATTTATTTTCTGGCGCAGGTGGTCTCTCTGAGGGTTTTATTAGAGCAGGATTTAATCCCATTGCCCATGTTGAAATGGATAATCATGCTTGCAATACACTAGAAACAAGACTTATTTTTCATAAATTAGAAAAAGAGGATAATCTAAGACCTTATTACAATTACATCCAAGGAAAACTTGATAGAGAAAGTTTTATTAAGAAATATGGGGATAAAGAAATTACTTCTTCAGTAATAAATTTAAGTATTGGAGGTAAAAATAATAAAGAAATTTTCAGGTTAATAAATAATTTAAAACCAGATTTAAATGTTGATTTAATTATTGGTGGTCCACCTTGTCAGGCTTATTCTTTAATAGGTAGGGCAAGAGATAAGGATAGCATGCTCAATGATTCCAGAAACTATTTGTATAAAGAATATGCTAAGTTTTTAATAGAATATAAGCCGAAAGTTTTTGTTTTTGAAAATGTATTGGGGTTGATTACTGCTAAGAAAGGGGAATTCTTTAAAAACATGAAAGCTTATTTTAAAAGAATAGGTTATGAAATAGATTATTCAATCCAAAATTCAGCAGATTATGGAGTTCTTCAAAAGAGAAAGCGTTTAATCCTCATTGGTTGGAAGAAAGATATAGAGATAGAATACCCTGTTTTCGATAAAATAGAAAATAATTGGACTTTAGATGAAATCCTTAAAGATTTAAAAATATTAAAACCTGGAGAGAAAAATAATGTCACTAAATATAAATCTAAAACGACAAAATATTTAGAGAGTTTCAAGTTAAGAAATGGAGTGGATTTTGTTACTCAACATATTGCAAGACCACACAATGAAAGAGATTTAGAGATATATAAAATAGCAATCGACAAATTTATTAAAGGGAAAAAACTAAAGTATCCTGACCTGCCAAAAAGATTAAAAACACATAAAAATGAAAAATCGTTTTTAGATAGATTTAAGGTAGTAAATATTAACGGACATTCTCATACAATGGTTGCACATATTGCCAAAGATGGACATCATTATATCTACCCTGATTTAAAACAAGTGCGTTCACTTTCAGTCAGAGAAGCTGCAAGAATCCAGTCATTTCCAGATGATTTTTACTTTGAGGGAGGTAGAACAGCAGCTTTTAGGCAAATTGGTAATGCTGTACCACCTTTAATGGCTGAAGCAATAGCAAATAAAATAGCTGAACTAAATATATGAACAAAACTAAAATACTAGATAGAGCGGCTAATGCTACTATTGCTTTAATTTCTGATCCTTTAAAAATAAAAGAAGAAGAATTAGATGGTTCTATAGATTTAATATTACAGCATAAAGAATTCAACTCTCAGATTAACAAAACTGAACTTCTAGCTTCTATTCAAACAAAACTAAAATCAAGTTCATTTAAAGCAAAAAGTCATATTCTTAGCCTTTTAGGGAATGAATTGATAGGTAGTGATAGCCTCGCTATTTTTGAGTTAGTTAAAAACTCTTATGATGCTGATGCAGAAAAGGTTTCGATTAGCTTTATAGATTTAAATACACAAAATCAAAAGATTATAATTGAAGACGATGGACAAGGTATGACCTATGATAAAATCAAAAACATTTGGTTAACAATTGGTACTGATTTTAAAAGAGGTAGAAATAGGAAAATAAGTGAGATTTTTGAAAGAGTGTCATTTGGAAATAAAGGTGTTGGTCGTTTGGCAATTCATAAACTAGCTAAAGTTGTTACTCTTGAGACACAAGCGGTTGGAGAAAAAATTGCACACCAATTGACTATTGATTGGCAAGAATTAATTGAGTCTAAAGAATACATTCAAGAATTGGAAGTAGAAATTCTTGAGTTAGAAGCAGATACTTTTGAAAAGGGCTATGGTACAAGGATTATATTGAGCAATTTGACTACTGAAAAGTGGACTAAAAAGGCTTTAAAAGATTTAGTTAGAAAAATTGAAAATATAAAAAATCCTTTTGCTGAGTTTAAAGATTTTGATGTAGAAATAAGTTGTAATGATTTTCACCAGGAATGGATTGAAGAGGTTAAAACATCTACAGAAATATTAAAGGATAGCCTTTATAGTTTTGAATTTGAAATTAGTCAATGGCATAAAAAAGATTCTAAAGACTTTGAGAATGATTTCGCAGAATTTCGATGGCGTTATGATTTTAATCCACCAAAGCAAACAGGAATTGAGCCAAATGATGAAAATTTCAAACCAAATGCAAATAAGCTTACCAATGAAAATATATTTCACATAGGAGAAATATTTAAACAAATAGATGATAGTCTAAAGCCTTCAAAATATCTTAGAAATAAAGATATTAAAGATTTAGGTACAATCAAGGGGAAGTTTTTTGTTTTCAATCAAAACAGCGCATTACTCAGAATGAGGTTTGGTGGTCAAATTAATGGAGTTAAAAATTATATAAGAGATAATAATGGTGTAAAGATTTATCGTGATAATATCCGAGTTTACAATTATGGCGAGCCTTTTGATGATTGGTTAAGTTTAGATTTAGATAAAATACAAAGAGCTGGAGATCATTTTGGTAAAAAAGTTACTATTGGTGCAATTGAGTTAGATCTTAACGACAGTTTGATTGGATTAAAAGAAAAAACCAATAGAGAAGGGTTCATTGAAGATGAAAGCTATAAAAGGTTTCAGTTGATTGTAAAAGAAGTGTTTAGATTTTTTGAATCAGAAGCATCAGACGATAAAGAGAAAATAGATGAATTTATAGACAGTACTAAGCCAGTTAAAAAAGTTGGTTTTGGAGAAACAATTAAAGAGCTTGAAGAAAAATTAAGAGAAAAAGATTTAGAAAAAGAATTGACACCTTATTTAAAGCGTATTGATAAAGATTACGTTGAAATGAGGGATATAATGGTTAATTCAGGAATGACAGGGCTTAATTTAGGAGTTGCTTTTCACGAAGTTGAAAGAGAAATGAAGTTTATCAATATAGACTTAATTCAAGATGAAGTAGATATTGAAGAAGTCAAAAGTAGGGTTCAAAACTTGATGCACATTCTCGACAATTTATCACCTATTTTAAGACAGAATAAAAGTGTTGCTACAAACGCTAAATATATAGTTGAAAAGGCAAAAAACATAAATAACAATAGATTTGGTTTCCATGAAGTAATTTTCTCATCGCCTCTTATTTCTGGGGAATCTGATAATTTTAAATTTAAAGGGCCAACAGGCTTATTAATAAGTTCTATTTCCAACATAATAGATAATTCAATTTATTGGACAACTTCAGCTAGAGAATTAAATGATGACAAATTTAAGCCTGGTATAATAATAACAACAGATTTGCATTCTTTCGATGGTCCTGCAATTATAATTGCAGATAATGGTAATGGCTTTTCAGTTGACCCTGAATTTCTAATTCAACCTTTTAAAACAAAACGAGAAGGAGGTATGGGATTGGGTCTATATTTCACAGATTTAGTAATGAATATGTTGGGTGGAAAATTAATATTTCCAGATAATCAAGATTTAGAAATCCCAAAAGTTTACGTAGGAGCTTGTATAGCTTTAGTATTTCCAAAATAGAAAATATGTTTGAAATCCAGAATAAGATAATAATAGTTGACGACAAGAAAAATCAATTAGAAAAACTAGGGAAAGCATTTTTTAAGAACGGTTTGGGATGTAGAACTTTTGAATATTCACCAGAATATGACGAGCCACTTAAGAACGTACGTATAGCTTTTTTTGATATAAACTTGACACAGAGAAGTGTTGATCATAAATATGATAGTTCAACAGAAATAATTAAACATAATAGTGCAGTATTTAATGATTTAGCTAGGGCTATTAACCAATATATTGCCAAAGATAATGGACCTTTTGCATTAATATTTTGGACTGCTAATAAGGATGTAATTGATGCTTTTATTGAATATGTTCAAAACCCAAAAAGAGGTTATAGTGAAACACCTTTTCCAGTATTTATAGGCTGTATTGATAAGAATGAGTTTACAGATGAGACAGAAACTCAGGATTTGTCAGATAGAATTTTAGATATAATAAATGATGATTCAGTTAAGTTTCTTTTTGATTTTGAAAGTATTGTAAACAAATCTAGCTCAGAAACTATCAATAAGTTTTTTAATATTATCCCAAAAGGAGAAGTTTGGGGAGATTCAAAAGCATTCATTGATAATTTAGGCAAGGTACTTTCTAAATTGGCTTCTTCTACTTTAGGCTTTGAATATGCTAAAGAAAATCCTTTGAAGGCGGTTAATGAAAGTCTAATCCCACTTCTTAATAGTGAGATTAGCAAAGCTGAAAGTGGCACAAATTGGGGAACTATATTAGCACCTTTATTTGCTGCAGAAAGATTAAACGAACTTAGCCTTCCAGATGAGTCTATTCAAGAAAATGTAAATGGAATATTCCATATTGATTTACCAAGTAATGAAAAGGATATAAGAGGTGCTGTTATAAATGTTAATAATGCAGACCAAAATATTTTAGATACTTTTAATATTACCAATACTGTTGAATGGTTCAATAGTTTTATTCCTTTTCTGCCTTCAGCAAAAGCGATTAAACGAGAAGTAAGAGATGCTTCAGAGCTAGTTGCAATTGAATTAAGTGCTGCGTGTGATTATTCAAATAAGAAAAAGCGTATAAACAAATACATTTTGGGTTTTATTACACCAAGTTTTGATGTTAAGGAATGTATTGACAATGACAGAAGGCCAGATAGTAGCTATCATATTGGAGGTTGTACTTTTTCCTTTGAAAATAGACCTTTTCAAATATGGTTAAATTTAAATTATGTATTTGGATGCTCAACCAATGATGATAGATTAGGGGAGGTTAGGTTTATTTTGAAAAAAGAAATAATGGATATGATTGGGAATAAATATGCTAGTCACATTTCAAGAATTGGTATTACTAGCTTTTAACAACTCCACACTTCCAGCACATACTCATTCTTTCATTTCGCGAAAAGCTACATTCACTCAATCGCAAGAGCTTCCAATTCCGCGCAATACTAGTTATGTCCATTTTGCACCTGCCTATCGGACAGACGCTACATTCCCATAACCAGTATTTTTTGCCAACGTTCAATTAATCGTTTGTTTAATATTCAGTAATAGTATCAAAATTTAGGAAGGCAGGTAATAAGGAGTTCGTCAGTCGTTCCATTTAGTTTCATAGTACATAATCAAAAACGCTTCTATCGTCGCATTTGTGCTTACCGTAAATACTACTACTGCGGCGAAACGTCCTCGCAGCACTATTTACTTGCACTATTGCACACATTATTCTATTCCTCACCCATAGCTACTCTTGTACCTTAAAATCCAAAGTAGTTTTGCGCTATGCGCAAGATTTAAAAATTAAGGTACAAGCGCTATTTAATGTTTTGCGAGCCTGCGTGTCGCTGCGGTCTTTAACGGTTGTCACATTTTTTGAAATCATTTTAATGATACCTTATGTGTATTTGAAAAATGAATATCCTAAAAACCTTTGCGTTAAGGTATAATCCGAATCAAAAAACTGCGCCAACCTAGTGTTTTCAACATAGTCGTGAGTGCCTTCCGTCCCTAAAGGCATTCACTCACAACAACCTTGCTAATCTCGCAGTCGGCTCGCGCCTTTTGGATTACCTGCTTAACTATCATGAATAAAAGTGACAGAATTGTAAGTATAATTATATTTCAAGACATTTGTAAAAATTAATTCAATGATAGAAACCTACCTTATATTATGTAATGCGTTGGATGGAAAGCTAGATACTGTTTTACGAAAAAATAATTATTTTCCTAAAATGGGGCAAGATAAGCTTCAAAAAATTGAACAAGAATATGTGTCCAATTGCAGTGATATAATTCTGAGTCAATTAGAAGAAACTGAACTTTCTATAGTAGAAAAGCAAAAAATTGAAAATGCACTTCAACCTATTATAAGCCAAAATTTAAAGAAAAATAAATGGCTACGTTATTATGAATTAAGTGGAGGTTATAATAAAAAAGGTCACAAATATAGCTGGCTTCCATCGTCCGCCGCCATAATGCTATAAAGCTCAAGCCAAAGGTTTTAAAAAAAATAATACGCTAAAAAGCGCGTACTATTTTTTTAAACCTTATTTCAGGCGCATTATTTTCCCCAAAAAGCTTGACAGCATTGCCTCACCAACAATGAGATAGTTGTCTTTTTTGTTTTTCTAAAAAAATATTGGAAGGGTTTTGTGCTACTTCTGAAAGTTCTCGCTAAAAGAAAAGAGCCTCTACTGAAACTCTCTTTCTACTTTCTCTTTCTAAGAAATTGATGAAACCATTTCAACACAAGAGAAACAATATAACTAACAACAGCACCTAAAATAGCCATTATGATGGTTTTAATAATATCATCTGAAGTAATATGAATCCATGTTGAAGATATTGTTCCACCAATAATTGAAAATTTAAGATGAGATAAGTTATTGCTCATCTGTTTGACTTGTCTTAGGGATTTCAGTCTCATCATCAATAGTCACAGCTTGACTGACTGCAGTTGCAACAGTTCCTGCAACGGTCATATAAGTTGCAACAGTAATAACTAAAGCAGGCATGCTAATAGGTGCTGCGATAATTGCACCACCAGCTGTAGCCAATGCGATGCCAATATTTCTTAAAGTTCTAAAGAACTTTGGTGTTGGTTTTTTATAACGATCTACGATATTCATTTGTTTAAGATTTAATAGTTAATAATATAGTTTCATTTCTATCGAATGCTTGATAGCATAGCGATACTAATTTTTGAAGTAATGGTTTTGAATTACTACCTTTTCCAATGCCTGTTAACTGCGTAACAGGTGCAATACAACCACGAAGCTCACGTTTCGCATTGTTGGCTGGATGCAGAAGTATAAGGCTACGACCTTTCACATTTGCAATATGTAAATGATGTCCAAACTTTGTAGAATACCTCGCTTTCAACTCATATTCGTCTTCCGGAATACAAGACACATTTCTTTGGTTATTCAACCAGGGCAATTCAATAGTAAAACCTAAAAATTGACCATTATAGAAGAGAGCACTATTCGTGCCCTCTTCAAAATAGGTCCTATGGAGCAATACATTCATTAGATTGTATCTACTTGCGCAATAGATAAAGCGTTAAATGCACCGTTTTTCAACGGATACATTTGTCCGTTTACCTCTTGGTAAAACTCAATACCAACAACTTGTAATACTGGAAGTACTGAGTTAGCTGTAAGAGCTACAGATAAGTCTATTGGAGCTGTGTTTGCGCCATTATAAGGAAGGATTGCAGTTTCGTCGCTTTCGAATACAGAGGCTTCATTTGTAAAATCAAGTTCTGCAGCACCCATTACAACTTTAAAATGCGTTGTACCATTTGGTGCAGCAATTCGCACCGTTGGTGCAAATGCAGCAATATCCAAATCTACATTTCCTGCAACACGATCATATGCTGTCACATATGGCGTGAAAAGGGTCGCACCTAATTTACCATTGATGTTAAACTCAAAGCCCAGTAAAGTGTTCATATCACCATTTTCGATGGTTCTAAGTCCACGCTCGTTTACTGCATCAGTTTTAGTAACTGCAACTAAGATTTTTGTCAAACGACTTACTACGCGTTTATCTTTTGCATTCTGCAAAAGCACACGAATAGCATTTCTAATCAGTTTTCCTCCTTTTCCTGCACGTCCAAATTCAGAACCGTTTTCACGCGTTCTCTGAAATGCTGGGTCATTAGCAATACGATTTTTATCGACACCACCTTTTGAACGTGCTAGGTGTCCGTCAGCACTTTTGTAGAAGGAAATATCACCGATAGTTCCTTTCAATTTAATAATACCTGTTTGTTTAGCCATAATGTTCTAAAATTTTGATTTTGAAACAAAAGACAGTAGTTTTATAAAAGAATTCAAAAACATCTACACATCCATTCCGATTGATTCGTTTTATGCCAATACAATACATATAGACGATACCAAGATGAGGTATGGACTAAGTATAGATAAAGTATTAAATGAGAATAATAAGAGCTTGCATATATCCGAAAGACATCCAACGCATCACAGGAAGAAGTGAGCGCTACGGACGTAAGCTTTTAAATGACATTAAAGCACACTTTGGCAAGATGCCATATCAATTTATCACAGCAGAAGAATTTTCAGAGTATAGCGGTATAAATATGATTACCATAGAAAAGTACCTTAAAGACTAAGAAGTTTGCTTATTTATTGTTGCAATAGGGTTAGATGAAAACTTTTCCCTAAGTGTGGCCATATCATCACTGACTTTTTTATCCAAAATTTTGGCATAATGTTGTGTAGTCTTAAGTGATTTATGTCCTAACATCTTACTAACGGACTCTATAGGTACACCATTGGTAAGGGTTACTGTTGTTGCAAATGTATGACGTGCCAAGTGAAACGTAAGATTTTTTGTAATACCACAACTATCTGCAATCTCTTTAAGGTAAGAATTCATTTTTTGATTGCTAAGAACAGGCAATAAGTTATCACTATCAATTACATCTAGATGCTCAGCATACTTCCTAATAATCTCTTTTGGTATCTCTAAAATTGGAATATTGCTTCTAGTATCTGTTTTACTTCTTTTAGTTTTAATCCAACGTTTGCCATCTATTCCAACAACTATATCGTCTTTAGATAGCTTTTTTACATCAGCATAAGCTAAACCAGTAAAACAAGAAAATATAAATATGTCTTTTACTAATTCTAATCTAGGGATGGAGAATTCCTTTTCAACCATTACTTGTATTTCTTCTTTTGAAAGAAATTCTCGGTCTATCGTTTTTAATTTAGCTTTCCAATTAAAGAATGGATCCTTGCTTATCCAATCGTTAGCATAAGCTATGCGAATGATTTTTTTGAAGTTAGTAATGTATTTAATAGCTGTGTTATGACTACACTTACGGGTAGTCTTTAAATAATATTCAAATCCAGTAATAAATTTGTGATTAACATCCTTTACAGGAATATCATCCGTGTTATATTCTTTTTGAATATACTCTTGTATGTGTCTTTTCGCTGTTCTATAACGCTCAGCAGTACCAGGGGCAAAGTCTTTTCCAACCAAACTATTTACTTTATTGTTATGCTCCTGGAATATCTCTATAAGCATTTTATTTACTCTGTCCTTCCCTAAGTATCGATTCTTAATGGCTAACGCAGTAACGGTCTTTCCTTCATCTATAAAGCGCTCTTGTAGTTTTTGAAGCTTATGTCTAATACTGTCAATATATGAGTTGATAGTTCTGGATTCAGCACTAGTACCTTTTAATTTACCAGTGGTAGAATCCCATTTTTCTACAAGTACCTTTCGTTGAATACTTATCTGTGCTCTTTTGCCATTTACCGTTATACGTGCATAAATAGGGGCTTTACCATCTAAAGTCGCTTTGTTTTTCTGCAAGAAGAAAAGAATAGAAAAAGTGTGATACATCGGTTACCTATATAAATTCTACATAAATATAATGATTTTTATATTTACAACCTACTGTTAATCATAGTATTTATAGGTGTTTAATGAAATTCGGTTACCTATGTATAAAATCAAAATAGGCAACCGAATAGGTTACTTTTTGATTGATTTTAGATGATTTTAGATGATTGTACTAAGAATTAAAAAAGCCCTCAAACATAGTGTTTGTGGGCTTTTAGTAGAATTTAGTAAATTCTTAGCGGAGAAAGAGGGATTCGAACCCCCGGAGGTGTGACCCTCAACAGTTTTCAAGACTGCCGCATTCGACCACTCTGCCATTTCTCCTTGAGTGCCTCATCAAGCTATTTGCTTGAATGCGGGTGCAAATATAATGTCCTTTTTCATTCTATCAAATAAAAATCTAACTTTTTCACAATAAATTTTGAGTATTTCCCAATGCTTAGATTTTATTGGCCAATACACTAAAAATGAAAACTACATACCTTATTTTTGCAAAAACATATTACACCATAAATGGATACAATAAAACAGCTCAAGTGGCGGTATGCAACAAAAAAATTTGATACCACTAAAACTTTATCAAAGGCTAAGTTAGATGTTATATTACAAGCATTTAACCTTACTGCAACCTCGTTTGGGCTTCAAACCATAAAGCTAGTTGTTATAGAAGATAAAGACATCCGAGGAGCTTTAGTAGCTCCTGCATTTGGTCAAAAACAAGTTCAAAATGCATCTTATTTACTAGTAATTTGTATACAGAAAAACATTGAAGATACCGATGTAACTACCTACTACAACAACATAAAATCTATACGTAATACCTCAGAAACCATATTAAAACCCTACCGAGACGAATTAATTAAAATGATGCAAGATAAAACGGTAAAAGAGCGGCAGCAATGGTCAACCAATCAAGCCTATATAGCTCTCGGGAATTTAATGACCGTTTGTGCTATCGAGGGTATAGACGCATGCCCCATGGAAGGGTTTTTACCAGATCAATACGATGAAATTCTTAAATTAGACAAAAAAGGGTTAAAATCAGTATTACTTCTTCCAATCGGTTATCGTGCAGAAGACGATATGTTTTCAACATTCAAAAAAGTTAGAAAGCCAATAGAAGAAGCCGTAATAAAAATATAAAGTATTTGGGCGTTACCGCAAGGGTCGGGCTTTCGGTAGTCGCTTTTTTGTGTTGCATAGGTGCAACAACACAAAAAGAGCTTCAACAAAACCTCAATCCCTAACGCAGTAAGTAGGCCCATTTCAACATTAAAGAACATACAATATGCCAGGATTTGAATTATTTGGAGATTTAGAACGAAAAGAAGTAAACGATGTGCTTGATAATGGCGTGCTTATGCGCTATGGATTCGATGGTATGCGTAAAGGCCATTGGAAAGCTAAAGAGTTAGAATCCGAACTTCAAAACACTTTTCAATCTAAACATGTGCAATTAGTATCAAGCGGAACCGCAGCAGTATCCGTAGCACTAGCAGCAGCAGGTGTTGGTGCAGGCGATGAAGTCATCATGCCAACGTTTACTTTCGTGGCCAGTTTTGAGGCCATTATGATGCTGGGAGCCATACCTGTTTTAGTAGATATTGATGATACACTTTGTTTAAATCCTGAAGCCGTGGAAAAAGCCATTACACCAAAAACAAAAGCCATTATGGTGGTGCAAATGTGTGGAAGTATGGCAGATATGGGCGCATTAAAAACTATTGCTACTGAACATAATCTAATCTTAGTTGAAGATGCATGTCAAGCTATTGGCGGCACTTACAAAGGAAAACCACTAGGAAGCATCGGCGATTTAGGATGCTTTTCCTTCGATTTTGTTAAAACCATTACTTGTGGTGAAGGTGGAGCAGTAGTAACAAACAACAAAGATTACTACATAAATGCAGATCATTATAGCGACCACGGACATGATCATATCGGTAATGATAGGGGAGCTGAATCTCATCCATTTCTGGGTTATAATTTTAGAATATCAGAACTACATGCCGCAGTTGGGCTGGCACAAGTAAAACGTTTGCCTGAATTTTTAGAAATTCAAAAAAGAAACTTCAATATACTCAGAGAGGCCTTATCACAAATTCCAGAAGTGACTTTTAGAACGGTTCCAGAAGGTGGCGAAGAAAGTTGTGCCTTTTTAAACTTCTCGTTACCAGATCTAGAAATAGCCACAAAAGTATCAGAAGCCTTCAAAACAAATGGTATTGATGTTTGTTGGAATTACTATAATAATAGCTGGCATTATATCAGAAAATGGGAGCATCTTAAAGATTTAAAATCACTTTACCCCATCTCTGAGGAGATAAAAAAAGGGTTGTCAAATTTAAATAAACAAGATTTCTCAAAATCCGATTATCATATAGGTAGAAACATATCCTGTTTAATAAAACTCTCTTGGACTGAAGATGAAGTATTGTCTAGAGCTTTAAAAATGGCTAAAGTTATTAGAGATCACGTATAGTTTTTAGGATTTGTATTGGTTTTGTATGGGTTAAAAATTCTTTTTTAAAGGCATAGGTTAACTAATTTTACAATAAAAGTAAACCCATGCCAAAAAACACCTTGCACTACATAGCAACCATGCTTTTAGTTTCGCTGTTTTGCTTTTCGCAGCAAACACCTATAGACTTTTCATCTAATTCACATAACTTTAGTTCATGGGGCGGTAGTACATTTATTATTCTCCCAGGACCAGTAGATTCTAATAATGATACTGGACAATTTTTTCGCAGTAGTTCAGCATTAGAACAAGGTAATTATATAGATTTGAGTAGATCTATTGATTTGGATACTGAAGATGAGATTACCTTAAGATTTCACTCATTTGACACAAATCCGCACGATGTTATAGTTAAATTAGAGAATGGAACCAATCCAGACGTTGAAGTACTTGTAACTGCGCCTTCAAATCAAAATGCGTGGTCAGATCTAACGTTTGATTTTTCAACAGTTGGTGGTACAGGTCAATATAGTAGATTAACGATTAGAATTGATGATGGTAGTACTATACCAGGAGCATTTAGAATCGACGATATTAATGATGGCAACATAGCAACAGACCCTAATGCACTGGATGTAATATATTCAGATTTAGTATGGTCAGATGAATTTAACACACCAGGAAAGACTCCCGTAGATAACTCCAAATGGCATCACCAAACTTTTGGACCTAATGGCGGACGATGGTTCAATGGAGAAGAGCAACATTATACAAACAGTTTAGATAATTCTTTTGTTGAAAATGGATTTTTAAATATTGTGGCCAAAAAAGAAGAAGGTTTTGAGCAAAATGGGGTTATTTTAGATTACACGTCTGCAAGATTAAATTCTAAATTAGCATTTACTCATGGAAGAGTTGATGTAAGAGCTAAATTGCCTTTTGGAAATGGAACATGGCCCGCAATATGGACACTTGGTAAAAATATTAATGAAACTGGGGCGTATTGGCAAACGCAAGGTTTTGGTACAACAAGTTGGCCAGCTTGCGGAGAAATTGATATTATGGAACATGGCTTAGGTGCTACTAATCATACATCAAGTGCAATTCATACACCTTCCAGTTCTGGTAACACTGTAAATACAGAATCTCAAGTTCTAAATGATGTAGCTAATAATTTTTATGTTTATTCAGTAAACTGGTCACCAAATCAAATTACGTTTATGGTTGATGGTATTGGTTACTACACTTACAACCCAGCAGTTAAAGATGCTAGTACTTGGCCGTTTAATTTAGAACAGTACCTCATATTAAATGTGGCTATGGGCGGTATATCTGGAACTATTGATTCAGGTTTTACAGAAAGTGCAATGATTATTGATTATGTAAGAGTTTATCAAAATAACGCTTTGAGTGTTGATTCCAACAGTATAAATAATATAAATTTTTACCCAAACCCAACTTCAGACACACTTCATGTGCAAACTCATCTAAATCTTGATAAGATTTTAATCTTTGATATGCTAGGAAAGAAAATAGTAACAAAAGTTGATCCTAAAAAATCAATAGATGTATCAGAATTACAACCTGGGTTATATATTTTAAAAGCATATAGCGGCGAACAGAACATTATTACAAAAAGAATAATTATTGAGTAAAAAGATTCTTTAATAATTTACATAATTAACAATTTCTAATCCATAACCAATTAAACCAACACGTTTAGTATGTTTTGTATTAGAAATTAACAGTAGTTTATGAATGTCTAAGTCATGTAATATTTGTGCGCCAATGCCAAAATCACGAGTATCCATATTTATCCTAGGTGCTTTGGCAACATGAGCTTCAACTTGGTTTTCTTTCAAAAAAGACAGGCGACTTAATATATTCATTGATTGTAATTCTTGATTAATAAAAATTACAGCACCTTTCCCTGCTTCATTAACTACCTTAAACATGTTTTCTAACTGCTGGTCTGCATTGTTGGTAAGTGTACCTAAAATATCATTATTAAACAAAGTAGAGTTAATTCTGGTTAGGACTTCTTCATTGGGGCTCCAATGTCCTTTAGTTAAAGCAATATGAACTTGATTATTAGTAGTTTGTTTATAAGCCCTTAATCTAAAACTTCCAAAACGTGTTTCAATTTGAAAATCTTCTTTTTTCTCAATTAAAGAGTCGTGTTGCATTCTATAAGCCACTAAATCTTCAATAGAAACGATTTTTAAACTTAGCTTTTTTGCGACTTCAAAAAGTTGAGGTAAACGAGCCATAGAGCCATCTTCATTCATAATTTCTACAATGACTCCGGCAGGATTTAATCCCGCTAATCTTGCAAAATCTATAGCAGCTTCAGTATGTCCTGTTCGCCTAAGAACACCACCATCTTTTGCAACTAAAGGAAAAATATGACCAGGTCTAGCTAGCTCAAAAGGTTTTGTATTATCATTGATTAGTGCTTGTACAGTTTTAGCTCTATCACTTGCAGAAATACCAGTGGTAACGCCATGGCCTCTTAAATCTACTGATACTGTAAAGGCGGTTTCCATGGGGTCAGTATTATTCCTAACCATCATATTAAGTTCTAGCTCTTTACATCTGCCTTCAGTTAATGGAGCGCAAATAAGACCCCGACCATGGGTTGCCATAAAATTTATCATTTCCGGACTCACCTTATCAGCGGCAGCAACAAAATCACCCTCATTTTCACGATTTTCATCATCAACAACAATTATAACTTTACCATTTCTGATATCATCTATAGCTTCTTGAATAGCATCTAGTTTAAATTCTTGTTTTATTGTCTTTGGTGTCATAGTATTTGCCATCATAATGCAAAGATATGGCTTATTTTAAAGATTCTAAACAATTTAACCTAAGGTCGTCTTTCATTTTTTGATTTAAAAACAAATAGGTGATAAAATAAAAAGGAAGCCCAAGAATTAAAAGTAGTATGTTAGGTTTTTTCTTAGTTTTACCAATGTATGTGTAAAACTGAAAAGTATTTATAATAGACTTGATATAATAGATAACATACATTACAAGTGATGTGATACTTAATTCTATAGCTGGTGATATTAATGAGTTTAACTTATTATTTTTAAATACAAAGAATAAAATCAATAATGAAATTCCAATAAGATACAGTACCCAAGCAAATCTAGAATGTTCATTATAATCCTTTTTTAAAGCTTCTGTGGTATCATAATCTTTACTGATTTTTAAACCTTTTATTCTTAAATCTAATGTGGATAGCCCTTTTGAGTGTAATATTTCAATTGCACTGAATCTTACATTCTCGTCATGACCTAAAGCGTCATAGTTATTAATAGTATCTATTAATTCATCTTCTTTATAATCAGTTAGAAATTTATAGTCTACATTGTTCTTTCCTTTAATATTAAAGACTTGTTTTATAGGTTCTAATATACCGTCAAAATCAAATAACCCTCTATCAGCAGTTGCTCTTTTGGTTAAAAATATACCAAGAGGAAGCATAACCAAAGTGGAAAACCACGGTGCAATAATAGGATTGAAACCTCCATTTTTTGCACTGTTTGTTGCAAATATTCCAATGAAATGGTAGGTTAAAAATAATAAAATGGCAATGACCATAGGCAAACCTATACCGCCTTTACGAATTAATGCTCCAAGCGGAGCGCCTACAAAAAATAAAATAACACAAGCAAAACCTAAAGCAAATTTTTCATGAAGCGAAATAACATGGCGATTAAGCCATGTTTTTGAGTTTTTCATGGTATTATCTTTCGAAATAACCAATTGCTTAGAGCTAATCATAGATTTACTAGCAACATCAACCATTTTTACTTTCTCTTTGGTATTAAATAGATCCAGTATTGGTCCGGTATAGCTAATGGAATCGATTTCTTTTTTATTTGGTATTTGATTTCTGTTGAGACCAGATCTTAAATGTAAATTTTTTGAAAACGTTTTGTGTTCATCTCCATATTTAACAACTAGCGAGTCAATAGTTTTGTTCAATCCGCTAACATCTAACATGTTGTATTTGTCAGTTTTAGATTGCTCATCAAAATCAACATTATTTAATTTGGATAAATCTATATTGATTATTTTGGTCTCAAACGTACTTTTAGCAAAAGGTTTTCTAATTCGAGATTTTCTATTTTCTGGAGATACATCACTGTAATAATGTCCATCATTCAAAATAAGTTTGAGGACGTTTGAGTCTTTTTCGCTAGCAAGTTCACCAGTTTTAGATTTAATAACTGTAGCGTTAGATCTATTATCTTTTCCTTTGACATGAATTGTGACATCTTTTAGGAATTGGTCACGATCTCCATATTTGTCAACAAATTTGATATTATAATTTCCAACAGTGTTAAATTGTCCTTCAGCAAGTAACATGGCGGGTTTTAGCTTTGCTATGTTTCTTCTAAGATTATAAGAATTTAATTCTGCCCAGGGTATGACATTGTTAGAAAAGAAGAACGTCGTAATTCCTAATATAACAATAAAAACACTTAATCCAGACATGGCACGTTGTAATGAAATACCTGTAGATTTCATTGCAGCAAACTCATAGTTCTCAGCAAAACTACCAAATACCATTATTGATGCTAGAAGAATGGTTAGGGGTAGTACTAAGGGTATAAGTTTTGGCATGAAGTACGCTAAAAACTTTACAATTACAATAATATCTAGGTCTTTGCCAGCAAGTTCTTTAATGTAAAGCCATATAGTTTGTAAAACAAAAATCAGCATGAGTATTATAAACACACTGATAAAAGTTTTAAGGTAAGTGGTTAGTATGTAACGGTCTAGTATTTTCAAACGAAGAACCTAATCTAATTTATTGATGTAGTAATCTTTATATTTATTGGCATCAAAGGTAAATAAGGTTTTTGATAACGGTATATTAGTTTTAAAAGAATTAACAGTAAGTGTTGTTTTTGTACCGTTTTTACCTATTTGAATTAAGTTGTATATGTTTTTTGTTTGTGCATCAATACCTAAAAGAATACTCTTAATTTCAGAATTTGAATCAATAGGTGTAAGTTTTACATATTGGATTTTTCTTCCATTTATATTCTGAGTAATATCAAGTTTGTAAGTGTATCCATCTTCATAGAATGATAACATTTTACTGGGTGTAATAGCATCTATTTCATCTTCACTATCTGAAGAAATGGTAACTTCTTCATCTTCGGTACTAATTGTATAGAGTTTATTTCCGTCAAACAAACGAGTAACACCAAGGATATTTAATCTGTATTTATCACCTTGCATAACAACATCACCTTTAGTTTCTTGTTTTATGTTTTCAGATTGATTTTCTAAAGCATATTTGAAATCCAAAGAAATATTATCGTAATTTTTTACTTTTTCCGATACTTCATTTAATAAGCTTTTGGCTTTATTTTGGGCAAAAGTACTTACTGATAGTGTTATTAATATTACTGCAATTAATCTTTTCATGGTTATAATTTATAATAATTCATCTTCTAAAAGTTTATCCAGAGCAGTTAAATCTGGGACTAAAACTTGTCTCGCTTTACTGCCTTCAAAAGGACCAACTATTCCAGCGGCTTCTAACTGATCAATTAATCTGCCTGCTCTATTATAACCTAGTTTTAGTTTTCGTTGTAATAAAGAAGCAGAACCTTGTTGTGCGGTTACAATAACTATGGCAGCATCTTTGAATAGTTTGTCTCTGTCTGATATGTCTACATCAAGACTTGTGCCACTTTCTTCTCCAACATATTCAGGTAACATGTAGGCTTCTGGGTAAGCTTTTTGAGAGCCAATATAATCTGTTATTTTTTCAACTTCGGGGGTATCTACAAATGCACATTGTACACGTATTAAATCATTTCCTTGTGTGTATAGCATATCACCTCTACCAATAAGTTGGTCTGCTCCAGAACCATCTAAAATAGTACGTGAATCAATTTTAGAGGTTACTCTAAAGGCTATTCGTGCGGGGAAATTAGCTTTTATTATACCAGTGATAACGTTTACTGATGGTCGTTGCGTTGCTATAATTAAATGAATCCCGATAGCACGAGCTAATTGGGCTAAACGTGCTATTGGTGTTTCTACCTCTTTACCCGCCGTCATGATTAAATCTGCAAACTCATCAACAACTAAAACAATATATGGTAAAAATTGATGCCCATCATTTGGGTTTAATTTTCTAGCTTTAAACTTCGTGTTGTATTCAGCAATATTTCTACAAAATGCATTTTTAAGAAGTTCATAACGATTATCCATCTCAATACATAATGAATTTAATGTATTTATAACTTTAGTATTGTCAGTTATTATAGCATCTTCACTATCAGGTAGTTTTGCCAAATAGTGACGTTCAATTTTATTAAAAAGTGTTAATTCAACCTTTTTGGGGTCAACCAAAATAAACTTGACTTCGGCTGGGTGCTTTTTATAAAGTAGTGATGTTAAAACCGCATTTAATCCAACTGATTTACCTTGACCAGTAGCACCAGCCATAAGTAAGTGAGGCATTTTTGCTAAATCGACTACAAAAGTTTCATTACTAATTGTTTTACCCAGAGCTATTGGTAATTGCATTTCTGAACTTTGAAACTTCTTAGAAGCAATTACAGAGCGCATGGAAACGATTGTTGAATTTTTATTTGGTACTTCTATACCAATAGTGCCTTTTCCCGGGATTGGAGCAATAATTCTAATTCCTAGTGCAGAAAGTGATAAAGCTATATCATCCTCAAGGTTTTTGATTTTTGAAATTCTAATTCCTGCATCAGGTACAATTTCATAAAGTGTTACAGTAGGGCCAATAGTTGCTTTAATACTTGAAATTCCAATTTTATAATTATTTAAAGTATCAACAATTCTATTTTTATTTTCTTCTAATTCTTCTTGATTAATGGTGATGCCCTCAGTGTCATATTTCTTTAACAAATCTAGGGTAGGGAATTGGTATTTTGCGAGTTCTAAAGTAGGGTCAAACTGCCCAAAATCTTCAACAAGTTTATCAGCTAGATTATCAGTTTCAGACTTTTCTTCTTTTACGTCTTCAACTTTTATTTGTAATTCGGGTTCTTCTTCAATTTCAGCTTCAGGAATTTTCACCTCCAGGGGAGCTGTTTCTAATTTAGTCTCAATAGGTTTTTTAGTCTCAACTTTTATCTTCTCTAAAGATAATTCATGCGCTGTTTTTATAGCTTCAGCTTCTTCAGATAAATTATTATCAAAAGGCACAACAATATCTTCTTTCATTTCAGAAAGCTCATCTTTTATATCTTTTTTAGCCGACTTAAAAATATTGGCAATACTTTCAAAAGTAACTTTGAAACGCATAGCTAAATAAGTTATTAAGCCAAATACAAGTAATAAAACAGTACCAATTTTACCTATATAATCTTGAAGAAAACTATTAACCTCATACCCTATAGTGCCTCCTAAAATATCGTTTTTGTTTCCGAAAAAACCTAAGAGGATAGATAGCCAAATAATTATTAAAACACCCCAAAACCAGTGTTTTCTTAGTTTTGCTTTACTAATATTCATTAAAACATAAACACCAGATAAAAAGATTAAACCAGAAAATATAAAAGACGCTACACCAAACCCGCGATTAATAAAAAAATCGCTTAACCAAGCTCCAGATTTACTTAACCAATTTTGTGTTTTTACGTCTCTAGAAGTGAAATTAGACAGTGTACTCTGGTCTGCCTCTCCTGTAAAAAGATAGGATACAAACCCTATAAATAGTAACAAACCCGCTATAACTAAAAAACTACCTAATACCAACTTTTGCTGGCTAGATAATTTAAAACTAGGCGCTTTTATTTTTTTTCTAGGTGCTTTTTTAGCTTTGGGTTTGCTTTTGGCCATTAACGGTTTGTTGTTTTCAAAAAATAATCTAAAAATAAGATTGTTATTGAATGATTTTAGCAATGCAACAAAAATACAAATTACTAACGTTTATCCTAAGGTATTAGTATTTTAAAAAATCTTAGGTAGGTATATAACAAGCCCAATAATACTAGCAAAAACAGAGGCTATAAAAACAGCCCCTGCAGCAATATCTTTTATTAAGCCAATTTTATGGTGGCGTTCTGGATGAATAAAGTTAGCTATTTCTTCTATGGCTGTATTTACACCTTCAACACTCATAACTAAACCAATCGCTAAAATTTGAACTATCCATTCACTATGAGAAATTTCATAGTAAAACCCGGCAATAGTAACAATTAAAGCTATAACAAACTGAATTTTTATACTAGCCTCAGTTTTTAAAAGAAGTAGCGCCCCTTTAAAAGCATAACTAACACTTTTTAATCGGTTTACTAAAAAAGAGTCTTTTTTAGGCATCTTGTAGCGCTTCTAAAGCAGCTTTGTAATTTGGTTCATCAACAATTTCACCAACTTGTTCAGTGTATTTTACAGTACCATTTTCATCTAAAACAATAACACAGCGCGAATGTAAACCTTCTAGTGGACCATCAACAATGTTTAAACCATATGATTTTCCAAAGCTACCATCTTTAAAATCCGATAAATTAACAACATTTTCTAAACCTTCCGCAGCACAAAAACGAGCCTGAGCAAACGGTAAATCTCTAGAAATACAAAGTACTTTCGTGTTATCCAATTCGCTAGCTTCTTGATTAAATGTTCTTACAGATTGAGCACAAGTTCCAGTATCCACACTCGGAAATATATTTAAAACAACCTTATTTCCCTTATAATTCGTCAGATTATGTACGTCCAAATCTGTTGTGGTTAGTAAAAAGTCTGGAGCCTTGGTGCCAACTTCAGGTAAGTTACTCGATGTATTTATTGCGTTTCCTTTTAATGTAATTGCAGCCATTTTTTTATGTTTAAATTTAAGCTTCTAAAATATGAATATTTAATCTTATTCATTCATTATTACTTAATAAATTTTATAAAGGCATACTGATATATTGATGGATAAAAATTAAAATCTTTTTGATCTTATTACAATTGGCGTGTAATTCACTACAAGTCCTCGCTGTTCCACTAAAACCTAAAATTTGTGAGATTTTATTCATTATTTTATGTTTCATATTAATGAGTTCATGAATATTAATATTTCACTACAATCCCAAAGGTATTAGGCTATATACTAATGTACCAGTAATAGTATTTTTTGTTTTTGTTTTGCTTTTTTAAACTAGTAAAAAATGAATCAATGATATTCAAAAACTATTAAATAGTATTTAGTGATAAGTTTTATCAATCCAAATATAGCTTTAAAAAATATAATTCATGTTTTTTGAGGGCATATAATCCTTAATTTTATTTCATTCAATTACAACTGAGAATAACTCACTAAATTATAAAACATAAAAATGGATAACAACAATCATCATGGAGAAGCATTTGATATTAATAACTCTGATGCCAGCAAATGCCCTTTTTTAAGTGGCGACCAAAAGAAAACTGCAGGTCGAGGAACTAGTAATAGAGACTGGTGGCCTAATGAATTAAAGCTAAATATCTTGAGGCAACACGCGCCAAAATCAAATCCTTTAGGAGAAGATTTTGATTATGCTAAGGCGTTTAATAGTATTAATTACGATGAGCTAAAGCAAGATTTAATTAATTTAATGACAGATTCGCAAGATTGGTGGCCAGCAGATTATGGCCATTATGGAGGCTTTATGATTCGTATGGCGTGGCATAGTGCTGGTACTTATCGTGTAGGTGATGGTCGAGGAGGAGCAGGAACAGGTACACACCGTTTTGCACCTTTAAATAGTTGGCCAGATAATGGAAACTTAGATAAAGCCAGATTATTATTATGGCCAGTAAAAAAGAAATATGGGAATAAAATATCTTGGGCAGATTTAATGATTCTTGCAGGAAACTGTGCATTGGAGTCTATGGGTTTTAAAACCTTCGGATTTGCAGCTGGAAGAGAAGATGTATGGGAACCAGAACAAGATATTTATTGGGGAAGTGAAACAGGTTGGTTAGATAATGATGATAGATATGATACAAGTGATGGTGATTTAGAAGGCCATTTGGGAGCTGTACATATGGGATTAATTTATGTGAATCCAGAAGGCCCCAATGGCGAGCCAGATCCACTAAAATCTGCACACGATATTAGAATCACTTTTGGTCGTATGGCTATGAATGATGAAGAAACAGTAGCCTTAGTTGCTGGAGGTCATACATTTGGAAAAGCCCATGGAGCTGCAGATCCAGGTAAATATGTTGGGGTAGAGCCACATGGTGCTTCTATTGAAGAAATGAGTACAGGTTGGAAAAACACTTTCAATTCTGGAGTGTTAGATGATACAATTACCAGTGGATTGGAGGGTGCGTGGACACCAAGTCCAACAACATGGGATGATGAGTATTTTGATGTGCTGTTAAATTACGATTGGGAATTAACGAAAAGTCCAGCAGGAGCACATCAATGGACGCCTAAAAATGCAGACGCTAAACAAGCACCAGCAGCTGGTGGAAACGGCACACAAGCTTTAATGATGTCTACAGCAGACATGGCTCTAAAAAAAGATCCAGGGTTTCTAGAAATCTCTAAACGTTTTCATAAAGACCATAAAGCTTTTGAAGACGCTTTTGCAAGAGCATGGTATAAATTAACACATCGTGATATGGGGCCTATAAATCGTTATTTAGGACCTGAAGTACCAAAAGAAGAATTATTATGGCAAGATCCAATTCCAAAAGTAGATTATACATTAAGTAATTCAGATATTGAATCTTTAAAGAAAATGATTTTAGCTTCTGGTTTAAGTGTGTCAGAATTAGTAAAAACGGCTTGGGCTTCGGCTTCAACATTTAGAGGATCAGATATGCGTGGTGGTGCCAACGGTGCTCGTATACGTTTAGAACCTCAACGAAGTTGGGAAGTTAATAACCCATCGGAGTTAAATAAAGTATTGCATGTTTTAGAAGGTATTCAAAACAATATAACGACTACCATTTCAATGGCAGATTTAATTGTTTTGGCTGGAAATGCGGGTGTTGAAGAAGCAGCTAAAAATGCAGGGCATGATATATCTGTACCATTTACACAAGGTAGAGGAGATGCGTCTCAAGAACAAACCGATTTAGAATCTTTTGGATATTTAGAGCCTTTAGCTGACGGGTTTAGAAATTACATGAATCCAAAATTAAAAGTAGCTGCCGAAGATTTATTGGTAGATAGAGCAAATTTATTAACACTGTCAATTCCAGAAATGACAGCTTTAGTAGGTGGTTTACGAGTATTAGGAACAAACTATGATGGTTCTAATTATGGTGTTTTTACTGATAATGTTGGAAGTTTAACTAACGATTTCTTTTCAAATATTTTAGATTTTGCTTACACTTGGAGTGCAACTTCTGATGATGATACTATTTTTGAAGGACGAGACAGAAGAACAGGAGCCGTTAAATTCACAGGCACACGAGCAGATTTAATTTTTGGTTCGAATACAGAGTTAAGAGCTGTTGCCGAAGTGTATGGCGCTAACGATGGACAAGATAAATTTGTAAACGATTTTGTTGCAGCTTGGACTAAAGTGATGAATTTAGATCGATTTGATTTAAAATAAATATTGAATTTATAGATTGAAAGGGATGAGTTTTTATGCTCATCCTTTTTATTTTTGAAATATAACTATGAACGAAACAGAATTGTTTTTTAATACTATTCAGCAAGGAAATATTGAAAATATTGAAGCGCAACTTGAAAGAAATCCAGAATTAGTAAACGTAAAAGACACTAGAGGTTTTACGCCTTTAATTTTTGCCTCTTATTTTGATAAAGAGGCTATTGTTAAACTATTATTGAATCATAATACGCCTATTGATGCAACTGATGCTTCAGGAAATACAGCCTTAATTGGTGTTTCTTTTAAAGGAAATACAAGTTTAGCAAAGTTATTGATAAAACACGGAGCAAATATTAATGCTAAAAATAATAATGGTGTGACATCTCTAATTTTTGCAACCATGTACAATCAAACTAAAATGGTTGAAATGCTTTTGAAACATGATGTTGATGTTTCTTTTGCAGATAAAGATGGAAAAACTGCTTTTGATTATGCTGAGGAAAAAGGGTTTAAAGGTATTGTAGATCTTTTGAATTAGTTTGAATTTTGAGGTTCGTTTAACGGTTATTATAAGAAAGAATAGTTGTGGCGTTAAGTCACTAATTTAACAAACAAAAAATAGCCAGAGGAAAATCCGGAGGGTTTTCCGAGTAAGTAATGAACTAGCAATAATTTTATACATTGTTGCATTAGTTTTTTATTCTGTTATATACATTTGGATTATGTTTTTCCATGTAAAATTCAGGATAAGGTAATTCCGTAAATCCAAATTTTTTATAAAGCCATTCGGCTGTGTCAGTTAATAAAATCCATCGTCTTAATCCTTGTAGATTTGGATGTTCCATTATTTCATTTATAAGCCATTTACTTAACCCCTTTCCTCTATATTCCTTTAGAACATAAACATCTCCTAAATATGCAATAGTTGAATAGTCTGAAATTATTCTAGCAAAACCAATTTGCTTGTTTTCGTAATAAAGCCCAAAATTCAAAGAGTTTTCAATTGATGTTTTTAAAGTATTGATTGGAATTCCCTTGGCCCAATCGGTTTCGTTTGCAAGGAATTTGTGAATGCTAAAAACATCTAATTTATCTTTATCAGTTGAAATGGTATATTCATTTTTATGGATTTCTCTAATTTCCAATTCAGTATTTTTTTAAATTAATTACCAATGTTTTTACGGATATGCGTCGTTTTAATGACTTATATCCGACGTTAAACGAAGATAGCTGAAATTTTTTTACAAAGTCAAGTTTCAATAAAAACAAAAAACCACTTCAATTGAAGTGGTTTTTAATACTTATTTTTCTCTTTCAATTATGTGTCAATCGATCCCATTACGCGTCCCATAAAACTATTTAAAGCTTCTTTTTTAGGTGTACCATCTTTAGTCATTTTATTAACTTCAATGGCACCGTACATGTTAGAGATTAATTCACCTATAACATCTAATTCTTCATCCTTTAATGAAGGTGCTTCTGTTAAAGCTTCTAAAGTTTCAATGGTTTCAACTAAGAAGTCTTCGTCGTTGTCTTCAATAAACTGCGTTAAGTGTTTAATTACTGGTAACTTCATTTACTAAATCTTTTAAAACATCAAACTTGTTAGTCTGCACTTGGTTTACAAATGCACCATTTTTAAAAGTAGCAAATGTTGGTAAATTATCAACAGTTGCTAACTTTCTGCTTTCTGGAAACTTTTCCGCGTCAGCGATAATAAAAGTAACGTCTTCTAATTCTGAAGCTAGTTTCTTAACTTTCGGTTTCATAATACGGCAGTTACCACACCAGGTTGCAGAATATTGCACAACAACAGTATCGTTCTCTGCAACTAAGCTTTGTAAATTATCTTGTTCTAATTCTTTTACCATAACTTATTATTTTATCATCATTGCAAGAAACGAAGCAATCTCACTATAATTGAGTAGATTGCTTCACTTTGTTCGCAATGACGTTTAGAATTTGGATTTTTTTTAATTAGCATGAGCAGCTAAATACTCAGCAGTAGCTTTAGCATTGGCACTCATAGCAGTTTTACCTTCTTCCCAGTTTGCAGGACAAACTTCACCTTTTTCTTGTACGTGTGTTAATGCATCAACTACACGTAAATATTCTTGAACATTTCTACCTAAAGGCATATTGTTTATGCTTTCGTGTTGTACAACACCATCTTCATCAATTACATAAGTTGCTCTGTAAGTAACGTTATCGCCTTCAACTTGAACTGTTCCTGTTTCTTCATCATAGGTTTCGTTAGTGATATCTAAAATACCTAAAACGCTAGATAAATTACGGTTGCTATCTGCTAAAAGTGGGTAAGTAACACCTTCAATACCGCCATTATCTTTTGCAGTGCTTAACCATGCAAAATGCACCTCAGGCGTATCACAAGATGCACCAATTACAATGGTGTTTCTTTTTTCAAATTCACCTAAAGCTGCTTGAAATGCATGTAATTCTGTTGGACATACAAAAGTGAAATCTTTTGGGTACCAAAACAATACTACTTTTTTCTTATTGTTAACTGCTTCTTCAAGAACATTTACTTTAAAAGTATCGCCCATGTCGTTCATGGCATCTACGTTTAAGTTTGGAAATTTTTTTCCTACTAATGACATATTTTTAAAATTTTATAATTAAGATTCATTTTTCAGTGTGCAAAAATAGATTACAACTAAAGAAAATAAAACATCATAAAATTTTAAATACCTATTGATTAATAGTATTTATTTATGGGTGTTGAAAATGAGTGTATTACCGATTTGTGTCTAAGATTTTAGTTGTTTGATTTTAATATGGAAGGCAGCAAAAAGGAGCGTCATGAATGGACTTAACCAATTAAAAATCGCATAAATAAAATAATCAAAAACACTAACTCCAAGTACGCTACTATGGTAGGCACCACAAGTGTTCCATGGTATTAGAGGTGATGTTACGGTACCAGAATCTTCAAGTGTTCTACTTAAATTTTCTGGAGCAAGCCCTCTATCTTCATAAGCCTTTTTAAACATTTTTCCAGGAACGACAAGAGCAAGATATTGATCTGATGCAGTAACATTTATTGCTAAACAGCTAATAACAGTACTAGCAAATAATCCAAATGTAGAAGTCGCTAGGTTTAATAAGACTTTACTGATTTTTGATAAAGCACCAATGGCATCCATCACGCCTCCAAATACTACCGCACAAATAATCAGCCAAACTGTACCTAACATACCACTCATTCCTCCTGAAGTGAATAGATCATTTAGATCGCTATTTGAAGTTTCAATTGCAGTATTCACCGTCATAGCATTCATAATACCTTTATATGCAGACTTAAATGTTAAGGAGTCTGCCTCTGCTATATTTTTAACTATTTCTGGTTGTGTAGTAACTGCCAATAGACCGCCTAATAATGTTCCTATTAAAAGGGCAACTAAAGGAGGCGTTTTTTTTATAATTAAAAATATAAGAACCGCTGGAACAAGGAATAGCCATCCACTAATTAGGAATGTTGAATCTATAGCTTCTAAGATAATGGATGTGTCTGCAACCCCGTTGGTATTAATTGTAAAACCAATTATAATAAAAACTATAAGTGTAATAATAACAGTAGGAACGGTAGTTAACGTCATATATTTGATATGCGAAAATAATTCGCCACCAGCCATAATTGGTGTTAAATTTGTTGTGTCACTTAGTGGGGACATCTTATCACCAAAATAAGCTCCTGATAATACTGCTCCAGCTGTCATTCCAAGAGAAATACCCAAAGCGTTTCCTATTCCAATTAATGCAATACCTACAGTTGCTGCAGTTGTCCATGAACTTCCTGTTGCTATAGAAGTTATGGAGCAGATAATAACACAAGCAGCTAAAAAAATATTAGGGTTTAAAATTTGTAACCCGTAATACATCATAGATGGAATAATGCCACTAATTAACCAAGTACCGGCTAGAGCACCTACCATTAACAGAATGAGGATAGCCCCAGTTGCTGATTTTATACTTTCTGAAACTTCATCCAACATAAGCTTATACGATACCTTGTTGTAAAAACCAACAATAGCAGCTACAGCAGCTCCAAGTAGTAAAATGAATTGATTTGAGCCACTTAACGCATCATCCCCAAAAACATACACATTATAGGCCAACATTCCAACAAGGGCAAGTAAAGGAATTAATGCTTCCCAGATATTAAGCTCCTTATTTTCTATAATATTTTGGTCATTGGCTTTAAATTCAGATATGTTTTGGTCGTCTTTCATCTAGGTTTTTTTTGCTACGTAATGTTACGATTTTATTGAAAGCTTTCAAAATGATGTGACTTTTTTGATTCATAGTGTCTTATTTAATACCAAACCTTAATAACTTAACCATGTTATATATTTTATCATTTTTATTTGCATTCGCTGTACTTTACTTTTTGATATATGAAGAATCTAACAAAGATTTAGCATCTACCATATCAAAAAATGAAAATAGTTTTGAGTTGATTGAATCTGAAATTCATCAAACTACTCCAATGTTAAACTTTAAATCATTCATAATCCCTGATGAGTTAGGTTTTCTAATGGATGCCGAAAATAATATACCTAATTAAAATCTTATAAAAATGATGACTATAAGAGGTTTTTTACATATATTTTATTTATTTTTACCAATAAGTAGCGCTTATAAAAGCACCTATCAAAAAATGAAAAGAATTTTCTCTCGGTTTCTTTTGTTTTTCTGCCTTAACCTATCTGCACAAGTTGGAGTTGGTACAACCATGCCAGACTCAACTTTAGATGTTAATGGTTCGTTATCTCTAAACATAACGAGCACTTCAGGTAATCTCACTTTAGATGCTACACATCATACAATAATAATTGCAGGAAATCATAATATCACCTTGCCAGCAGCAAATACCTGCAATGGAAGAGTATATGTTATTAAAAATCCAACAACAAATACGCCTACTATATCATCATACAACGATTTAAAAGGGAATGCATCTACTTCCTTAAGTAATGAAACAACTATCAGTCTACAAAGCGATGGTACTAATTGGGAACAAATAAGTACAAATAAAATTGCTTACGAAAAAGTTGTTATTTGGGCAGAAGAAGCATCAGATTTAGCTAGTAATCAAATGGAATGGAGTTTTGCAAATGGAGATACGGGTTTTATAGGTATACCTCTTCCTGAAGCTTGGGAGGCTTATGCAGTAAGTTTTCATGCGGATAATACGTCCAATGGTTCTAATACGATGCTTATGGCTGTTGTAAACATATCAGGCAATGGCGCGTTTACAGAATTTTTCAGATTTACAGCTTCAGGAGCTAACGATAATCTGTCTTATACTGAAGTTTTAACAACTCCTGTAGCTATTCCAGCAGGAACTACTTTAGGCTTTAGATCTATAACAGAAGTGGGTAACATAAATAGCGCCCGTGTTGCTGTATGGTTAAGACGTATACCATAATACTTTAAAAGTAAAAAGTTGGTTAACTTAGCCAACTTAATTATGGATTCACTCACTCAAATTGTTTTAGGCGCTGCTTGCGGAGAAGCCGTACTAGGGAAAAAAACAGGAAACAAAGCACTCTTGTTTGGAGCTGTAGGTGGCACTATTCCAGATTTAGATGTTTTAGTAGGTAGCTGGCTTTATGGCAATGAAATTGATGCGATGTTGTTCCATCGTGGGTTCATGCATTCCATTGTGTTTACCGTTTTGGCAGCTTTTCTTTTTGGTTGGTTAGTCTATAAAGCCTACAATACTGGTGTACGCATAAATACTACAACTCAAAAAGATTGGATAAGTTTATTCTTTTGGTCGCTTTTTACACACCCAATTTTAGATTGTTTTACACCATATGGTACTCAGCTTTTTGCGCCATTTAGTAATTATCGTGTAGCACTAAATAACATAGCGGTTGCAGATCCTGCTTACACCTTACCATTTTTAATTTGCATTATAGTTTTAATGTTTTTTAAAAGAACATCAACCAAAAGAAAACTATGGCTAAAACTAGGTTTAGGTATCAGTTCTATATACATGCTATTTACTTTAGGTAATAAATTATATGTAGACTCTATTTTTAGAAAATCCTTAAAAGAAAGCAATATTACTGCAACCAGATTCAGTACTCAACCCGCTATTTTTAATAATGTTTTGTGGTATGCTATCGCAGAAAATAGCACAGCTTATTATGTTGCAGATTATTCGTTATTCGATACCAAAAATCGTTTTTTAAACTTTAGGGAAGTACCAAAACAGCGCGATTTAAAACCTTCGGTATATAAAGATATTGAAGACTTAGCATGGTTTAGTAATCAATATTATAGTATATATAAGCTAAACAAAAACGAATACCTTTATAATGATTTGAGATATCCGTTGTTAGATTTAGATAACCCAAATACATCTGTGTTTAGCCTCACCTTATATAAAGATGGTAACCGACTTAATATGAAACCTTTTAAACCTAAATTCGACAGTCTAAATGATATCATTTCTCAACTTTGGGAACGTATTAAAGGCATTTAGTTTTTTGGGCGCAACCCAAGGGTCGGGCTTTCCACTAATAGTTTTGGCTCGATGCACGCCTCGCCAAAAGCTGCCGTTACAATCCCTTGCGCAATCATCCGCCAGTTTTAATTTCAAAACAAAAATAAATGTGTACCTGCTTAAGCCATTTTCTTATAAGTTTATTTAGTAAGCTTCAGTAAAACAGCTCTTTTTGTCTTCCAAAATGCCAATTTCAATCATGCAATCTCGCATCATGTGGTAAGTACGTTTAATATCAGCATCCAAACCAATAGAAAAACGAATCAAGCCATCGCTCAACCCCATTTTTTTTTGCTCATCCTCGGGAATTTCAGAAGATGTAGAACTCCCAGGAGCACTAAACAACGTTTTGTAAAACCCCAGACTCACAGCTAAATACCCTAAATTTCTATTTTGCATGAGTTCCATAAGTTTATTAGCTTTTTCTAGTGAGCCAACATCTACGGTAAGCATACCACCAAAACCATAAGTTTCGTTCATCATGTTTTTAAACAACTCATGAGAAGGATGCGATTTTAGTCCAGGATAAACTGTTTTTAAACCATCAGCTTCAAATTTTTCAGCTAAATACAAACCATTTTTACTATGTTGTTGCATTCTAATATGTAGTGTTCTTAGGTTTTTTAAAACAGACGCAGCACGTAAGCTATCCATGGTAGAGCCTAAAAGCATCGAAGCACCATCGTTTACATTTCTTAAATCGTTTATAAATTCTTGTGTTCCACAAACCACACCGCCAACAGTATCACTAGAGCCATTAATAAACTTTGTTAAACTATGTATAACAATATCAGCACCCAAAGTAGCAGGAGAAATGGATAATGGAGAAAACGTATTATCAACCACTAACTTTAAATCATGCTTTTTTGCTATTTCTGCTAAACCTTTAATATCTGCAACTTCTAAAAGTGGATTACTCACAGATTCGCAGTAAATAACTTTAGTATGTTTTGTTATTGAGGCTTCAACAATATCTAGTTTAGTAATATCAACAAAACTAGTTTTAATATTAAATTTAGGTGTAAAATTTTTAAGGAAGGCATACGTGCCACCATAAATTGTTCTACTAGAAATAATATGATCTCCCGCAACACACAACTGCATAATTACAGGGGTTATAGCGCCCATTCCAGAAGCTGAAACATTAGCCGTTTCAGTACCTTCCATTGCTGCTAAAGCTTCGCCTAAATATAAGTTTGATGGTGATGAGTGTCGCGAATACAAATAGCAACCATCTGCATTACCTTCAAAAGTATCAAACATGGTTTTTGCAGATAAAAAGGTGTAAGTAGACGAATCTGAAATAGAGGGGTTTACTCCTCCAAATTCACCAAAATATTGTAAGTCCTGAATATTGTTTGCGGGTTTAAAAGCCATTTTTAGTATGTTTTATTCTTATACAAAACTTATTAAAATAAGATTATAAAACAATTATTGATATAAAATTTAGAAAATAAAACTATAATAATGTATATTTATAGAATTATATTTTAATAATAGACGCTTTCTTGATCTTCTAAAGAAATTATTTCAATTATGACTTTTGATACTGTAGATAAAAAACTTCTAGAATACCTCCAGAACGATAGTAAACAAACAAATAAAGAACTTTCTAATAAACTCGGTTTATCAGTTACTGCCGTTTATGAGCGTATAAAAAAACTAGAAAAAGGAGGTTTTATTGATGGATACATAGCATTAGTAAATAAAGAAAAAGTAAATCGTAATTTTGTAGTATTTTGTCATGTAAAATTGGTGCAACATAGTCAAGAATTTGTAGTTAGGTTTGAAAAAGAAGTAAAAAAATTAAATGAAGTATTAGAGTGTTATCATTTAAGCGGAGATTACGATTATTTATTAAAAGTTATTGTTGCCGATATGCAGGAATTTAGAGCCTTTATGGTTGAGAAATTAACCAACATTAACCATATTGGGAGTACGCACAGTATGTTTGTAATTAACGAAGTTAAACATACCACAGTAATAAATTTTTAACATGCAATCCACACTATACAAAAGCTTAGAGTTATTTATTGTATTTGTTTTAATACCAATTAGTTTTGCTATAGATTATTCAGTATGGATCAAACTTGGAATTGGTGTTTTTGGGTTCATTTATGTAATTTATGTGTTATTGAGAGTTGAAAAAATTAAATTAAAAATAGCAAAACAATTAGATTGGAAAACCTTTTGGAAGGCCACCGCTATTAAACTCTCACTAATTATAATTATTACAATTAGTTTTGTTTGGGTTACTGATAGTACTCAGCTTTTTAATGTACTGCTAAACAAACCTTTAAAGTGGCTCATGTTATTATTTATTTATAGTTTTTTTTCAGTGTATCCTCAAGAATTAATTTATAGAACTTTCTTCTTTAAACGCTATGGCTCACTGCTAAAAAGTGATAGCTTATTTATTTTTATAAATGCCATATTGTTTTCTTTGGCACATTTCTTTTTTAGAAGCCCTTTGGTATTATTATTAACTTTTTTAGGCGGCATTTTATTCGCACTAACATTCAAGAAAACAGAATCAACGCTTTTGGTATCTATAGAGCATGCTATTTATGGGTGTTGGCTTTTTACAGTTGGTATGGGTGAAATACTTGGTTTTCCTAGCTAAATATTTAAATAAAATCGTACATAATAAAACTTTTTGTTACTTTAGGGAAGCTATTATTAACTAAATATTATTAAATATGAAAAAATTAGGACCTATTATTATTGGATTTATTATTGGAGCTGTATTAACGTATTACTTTTGCCCAAGGCATGGTGATATGGATATGACGACAATGGATATAGAAGTTAAAGCACCAAAAGATACCATTTCTGTAGCACAAGCTAAAATTTTAAGTAAAAACTGGGAGCAAAGAAATCCAACCGAAGTAGATTCTACTTTAGAGGTTGAAGGCTCCAAAAAGAAAATTCGTTCTGTTTGGTGGTCTTTAGATGAAATAAACGAATATTTGGATTATGCTAAAACAGAATCTCATAATTTAGGTTATACTATGACAGGTATTAGAGTATATTTAGGGAATTACGGTAATGTAAAAGACCCTATAAAAAAGAATAGAAATACAATGTTTATTGTGCCAACAGGACCAAGGAATACCTCAAAAGCAAGTGCTTTAAGTATTAGTCTTAGTGTTAAAGAAGATGATATTCCTGCACCGCCTTTAAATGAAGGAAATGGAGGGCCAAATGGGTATCCTCAATAAATCTAAACTAGTGTATTTTATAAGTCAAATATTATGACTTTTTTTTAATAAATTTAAACCAACTTAATAGAAAATAAAAGTACCCATATTAACTTTAATGAATGATTTTTTATTAGAATACAAAAATACAATTACAATTAGTGTAGAAATTTTGGCGGCTGTTACTGGTTTATTACTTTATACAAGGTATAGATCAACTGCCGCTAAATATTTTATATGGTTTTTAGTTTTTCTTTTTTTTTGCGATTTTTTGGGTAGTTACTCAAAGTATATAAGAAATGATAGTTTTCTTAATTTTTTAGAAGGTACACCGCTTGAACAAAACTATTGGTTTTTTACATTATTTTGGAAGATAGGAGCGCCAGTTTTTTTTTCATTTTATTACTTTAAAATTTTATCTAATAAAACGAGTAAAAAATTAGTTAGGTATGGTGGGATTTTGTTTTTACTGTTTTCGGTCAGTTATATTATTTTAAACTGGGAAGCCTATTTCAATACTTTTTTTCCAATAATTAGTGTTTTAGGAGCGATCATTATTTTTTTATGTTCGGTATTTTATTTTATTGAAATATTACAAAGTGAGAAAATATTAATTTTTTATAAATCATTAAACTTTTATATCAGTGCTGCTATATTTATTTGGTGGTTAATTGTAACTCCAATCGTATTTTATGATATATATATGTCCAATTCAGATTGGAATTTTATTTTTCTAAGGTGGCAAATTTATTTATTTGCTAATATTTTAATGTATTCAACTTTTACCTTTGCTTTAATATGGTGCAGACCACAGAAAGATTAGCTAGTACAGCTTCTGAACGTTATTTATTAGTATATATGATAATGGTATTAATTATCATTACTTCACTTGTTATAGTGTTTTTTATAGTTTTTCAAAGGCGGAAAAACAAACTTTTACAAGATAAAATGAAACAACAACAAGCTTTTGAAGCAGAAATAGTTCAAGCACAAACTGAGGCTCAAGAGCAAACCTTAAAAAACATTGGCTGGGAGTTGCACGATAATGTTGGGCAATTATTGTCTTTTGCTAGTATGCAGTTAAGTATTTTAAAAATGCAAGTTGCGGATGATGTTAGGGATAAGTTTAAAGATACTTCTGAGGCGCTCAGTAATGGTTTAAAAGAGGTTAGAGCACTTTCAAAAACATTAAATAACGATGTGATTTTAAATATCGGTTTTGAGAAGTCTATAACCAATGAGTTAGACAGAATGAAAAAGATGAAATTCACCTCTGCTGAACTCAAAATTATGGGTGATAAAGTTGATTTTAAAGACCGAAAACACGAAATTATTATCTTTAGAATTCTTCAAGAATTTTTATCGAATTCTGTAAAATATTCTGAAGCCAAAAACATCGCTATTACTTTAGATTATAAGCCTGAAAGTATAATTATTACTGCATCTGATGATGGCAAAGGTTTTGATATGAAAGAAATTGAACAAGGTTCTGGTTTAATTAACATGAAGAGTAGAGCAACTTTAATTGGTGCTACTTTAAATTTACATTCTAAACCCAATAAAGGTGTTCAATTAGTTTTAGACTACCCTTTAAATTGATTACCCGAAATACTTAAAAACTTTTTTTAGTAAATACATTTTCCCTTTATAAGGAGCATATCTAAATGAAGGGTCAAACCAATTACTTCGCTTAATAATTGGCTTTATATTTGAAAAAGTATCATACCCATGCTTACCGTGGTATTTGCCCATGCCACTGGCGCCAATACCCCCAAATGGTAGTCGGTGGTTTCCAAAATGAATCAATAGATCATTAATAACTCCGCCACCATAACTAAATTTCTCAATGACTTCTTTAACAAACGACTTTTGGTTTGAAAACACATATAACGATAGTGGTCGTTCTAAACTCCATATTATTTGCTCCATATCTTCATTAGTCTCATAAGTTAGTATAGGTAAAATAGGTCCGAAGATTTCTTCTTGCATGATTTTACTATCTAAGCTTGGTGAATCTACAATTGTTGGAGAGACATAACACTCATCAATATCAACTTCACCTCCAAAAACAATATTTGTGTCTTTTAATAAATCTGCAAGCCTTTTGGTATTTTTTGTATTAATAATTCGAGGCAAATCTGGCGATAATTTTGAGTTTTTACCATAACGTCGAATTATTTCTGTTTTCAATGCATCAATCAGCTTATGCTTAATATTAGATTTAGCAATTACATAATCTGCTGCAATACAGGTTTGTCCACCATTTAAGAGCTTTCCCCAAACCAATCTTCTAGCCACAAGTTTTAAGTTTACAGTGTCATCTACAATACATGGTGATTTCCCTCCAAGTTCTAGAGTTACTGGTGTTAGGTGTTTTGCTGCAGCCTGAGCTATAATTTTTCCAACTTTTGTACTGCCTGTAAAGAAAATATAATCCCATTGTTCCGCTAACAATGCTGCTGAAGTTTCTATACCGCCTTCAATAGAAATAGCCATTGTTTTAGTGAAAGTATTTTGAATAATTTTAGTGATTACTTTTGATGTATGCTTTGTAAGTTCACTAGGTTTTAATACCACTGTATTTCCAGCAGCTATAGCCATGATTAAAGGTTCCATAGCTAGAAGAAAAGGATAATTCCAAGGTGCAATAACTAAAACAGTTCCATAGGGCTCTTTATAGATATAATCTTTTGAAGGAAAGGTTAAAAGCGAGGATTTAATACGTTTTGGTTTCGACCACTTTTTTAGATTTTTTATAGCCAGATTTAATTCTGCAATAACTAATCCAAATTCACTTAGGTAAGATTCGAATTCTGATTTTCTAAAATCTTTTTTTAAAGCATCAAATATGTTTTGTTCATGCTCTAAAATTTCTTTTTTTAAAGTTTTTAAAAGCTTTAGCCTGTAAGTAACATCCTTTGTTTGTTGAGACTTGAAAAATCTTCGTTGATTCTTTATTATATTGGGTAGGGTATTCAATAGTAAAGCTTTTTCTAAAGGTATTTAAATTAAACTAAACAAGCGTTCCAAATAGCATCATTTGGTAAAGGGGCATCTATTGAAATAGATGCCTTTTTTACAGGATGAATAAACTCAATATGTTTGGCATGTAAACTTATACTGGCATCTTTGTTACTTCTATCAAAACCGTATTTTAAATCACCCTTTATAGGGCACCCTATATTTGATAATTGAACGCGAATTTGATGGTGCCTTCCCGTTTCTAGATTAACTTCTAGTAAATAATAGTTATCTAACTTTTTTATAACTTGATAATGTAGAATCGCTTTTTTACTATTAGTAACCTCTTTGGAGTAAGCTCTAGATTTATTGTTTTTAGGGTTTTTAACGAGCCAATTTATAAGCGTATCCTCGTGCTTAGGTGGTTCGTTTTTAACGATGGCCCAATAGGTTTTTTTTATGTCTTTAGAAAGGAATAATTTATTTAGTCTAGGAAGTACTTTGCTCGTTTTTGCAAAAATCACTAGACCACTAGTAGGTCTGTCTAAGCGATGTACAGTTCCTAAATACACGTTTCCTGGTTTGTTGTATTTGTCTTTGATAAATTCCTTCACAACATCACTAAGTGGTTTATCTCCCGTTTTATCACCTTGAACGATATCACCAGCACGTTTGTTTATAATGATGATGTGGTTGTCTTCATATAAGACTTGAAGATTGCTTTTATTTGAATGCGTTTTTTGCACTAGTATGATTCACTCTCGTTAGGAAAATCTTGAGTTTTTACATCATCTACATATTGAGAAATAGCCGTGGACATCTCTTCATATAAATTTAAGTATCGTCTTAAAAATCTAGGATTAAACTCATGCGTCATACCAATCATATCATGCAATACTAAAACTTGTCCGTCAACTTCAGATCCAGCACCTATACCTATTATAGGAATACTTACGCTTTCTGCAACTTGTTTAGCAAGTTTCGCAGGTATTTTTTCTAAAACAATAGCAAAGCATCCTAATTTTTCTAACATTTTAGCATCCTCTAATAATTGTTCTGCTTCTTGTTCTTCTTTAGCACGAACAGTATATGTTCCAAATTTATATATAGATTGAGGTGTTAAACCTAAATGGCCCATTACAGGAATACCAGCGTTTAAGATTCGTTTTATAGATTCTTTGATTTCCTTACCACCTTCAAGTTTTACAGAATGTGCACCACTTTCTTTCATGATTCTAATTGCCGAACGCAGTGCTTCTTTAGGATCACTTTGGTAACTTCCAAAAGGTAAGTCTACAACAATAAGTGCTCTATAAATAGCCCGTACAACCGATGATGCATGATAAATCATTTGGTCTAAGGTAATTGGTAAGGTAGTTTCATGTCCAGCCATTACATTACTAGCAGAGTCGCCTACTAAGATTACATCAACTCCAGCGCTATCCACAATTTTTGCCATGGTATAATCGTATGCGGTAAGCATTGATATTTTTTCACCCGTAGCTTTCATATCAACAAGTGATTTTACTGTTACACGTTTATATTCTTTTTTGGCAGTAGACATGTTATTTTTGTAATTAGTTAGCACGTAAAAATACACAAAATAAGAAGATACTGTTAAACTTTTCTTTAAAGGGAATCTATAGGCTTAGATATCAGTTATTTTAGCAAAAAACCAAAAACCATGGCTCGAATAATATTTTATATAGCATTACTGATTACTTCTACTTCAATTGGACAAACCCATGAAGACACACTTGTAAAAGCTTCCGTTGATACTTTTTTTGAAGGTTTTCATAAAGGTGATACCGCTTTAATGAAATCTGTTATGGCGGATAAAATTTTGATGCAAACAGCCTATAGAAATAAAGAAGGTAAAGATATTTTGGTAACTGATAACCCCAATAAACTTATTAATGCTATTGCTGATAGACCAGACGACCAAAAATGGGATGAACGTTTGTTAGACTACAGTATACAAGTGGATGGCAACATGGCTAATGCTTGGACGCCATACGAATTTTGGTTTAATGGTGAATTTAGCCATTGTGGTGTTAACTCTTTTCAGTTATTTAAAAACGGTAATACTTGGGAGATTATTTATTTGATTGATACGCGAAGGCGTTCTACCTGCAATCAATAATCTTGAGGTTAAAGGTTTATTTTAATTGCTGACTTTTCTGAATCAACCTTTGTAAGGGGTTGAGTATTGAAATATTGATATTCATGAATTCATTGATTTAAAATATGAACTATGAGTAAAAATTCACTCCTTTGAGTTTGCAAAAAAAATGACATTAACATACTCTGATATCTGTTACTGTGACTATTATATTAAAGAAGTATGACACTATGTCACACTTTTTGTATTGGCATAAAGATTGACTTATACTTTCCGATAATTAAAAATAAACACAATGTTTCTGTGAAAACGGGAATCTATAAACAATAAAAGATATATTATGAGTAAAATTATTGGAATCGATTTAGGAACAACTAACTCTTGTGTTTCTGTGATGGAAGGTAATGAGCCTGTTGTAATCCCAAACGCGGAGGGCAAGCGTACTACGCCATCGGTGATTGCCTTTGTAGAAGGAGGAGAGATTAAGGTTGGTGATCCAGCGAAAAGACAAGCAGTAACAAACCCAACAAAAACAGTTTATTCTATTAAACGTTTTATGGGTAATAAATATTCTGAGTCTAAGAAAGAAGCAGAACGTGTACCATATAAAGTGGTAAAAGGAGATAACGACACACCTAGAGTGGATATTGATGGGCGTTTATATACGCCACAAGAATTATCGGCTATGATTCTTCAAAAAATGAAGAAAACGGCTGAAGATTATTTAGGAACTGATGTAAGTAGAGCTGTAATTACAGTGCCTGCTTATTTTAATGATTCTCAGCGTCAAGCTACTAAAGAAGCTGGTGAAATTGCTGGTTTAAAAGTAGAACGTATTATTAATGAACCTACCGCTGCTGCTTTAGCATATGGTATGGATAAAAAAGGGACTGACCAAAAAATAGTGGTTTTTGACTTTGGTGGAGGAACACACGATGTATCTATCCTTGAATTAGGTGATGGGGTATTTGAAGTACTTTCTACAGATGGTGATACACATTTAGGTGGTGATGATGTTGATGAGAAAATCATAAACTGGTTAGCTGATGAGTTTCAAGCTGATGAGAATATGGATTTACGTAAAGACCCAATGTCTTTACAACGTTTAAAAGAAGCTGCTGAAAAGGCTAAGATTGAATTATCGTCTTCTGCACAAACAGAGATTAACTTGCCTTATATTACGGCAACTGCTAGTGGACCAAAGCACTTAGTACGTACATTAACACGTTCTAAATTCGAGCAATTAATTGACGATTTAGTAAAACGTACGATTGAGCCGTGTGAGTCTGCATTAAAAGCAGCAGGTTTATCAAAATCTGATATTGACGAAGTTATTTTAGTAGGTGGTTCTACACGTATTCCTGCAGTACAAGCAGCGGTTGAGAAATTCTTCGGAAAAGCACCAAGCAAAGGTGTAAATCCTGATGAAGTTGTATCTCTAGGAGCTGGTATCCAAGGAGGTGTATTAACTGGAGATGTTAAAGATGTATTATTGCTTGATGTAACACCATTATCTCTTGGTATTGAAACTATGGGTAATGTATTTACTAAGTTAATTGATGCGAATACTACGATTCCTACTAAGAAATCTCAAGTATTTTCGACAGCAGCAGATAATCAACCGTCAGTAGAAATTCACGTATTGCAAGGTGAGCGTGCTATGGCAGCAGACAATAAAACTATTGGACGTTTCCATTTAAGTGATATTCCACCAGCAAGACGTGGAACACCACAAATTGAAGTAACGTTTGATATTGATGCTAATGGTATCATTAAAGTATCGGCTGAAGATAAAGCGACTGGTAAGAAACAAGATATTAGAATTGAAGCATCTTCTGGTTTAAGTGAAGAGGAAATCGAGAAAATGAAAGCAGATGCTGAAGCAAATGCTGAAGCGGATAAAGCTGCAGCAGAAAATGCTCAGAAATTAAATGAAGCTGATTCTATGATTTTCCAAACTGAAAAGCAATTAGAAGAGTTTGGTGATAAATTATCTGATGATAAGAAAAAACCAATTGAAGAAGCTTTAGAAGAACTTAAAAAAGCTTATGAAACTAAAGATATAGAGGTTATTACACCTGCTTTAGATAAAATAAATGAAGCTTGGAAAGTAGCATCTGAAGAAATGTACAAAGCACAGGCAGAAGCCCAAGGTGGTGCACAACCAGGTCCTGATGCAGGAGCAGGTGAGCAAGCTCAAGCTGAAGGTAATGATGTTGAGGATGTAGACTTTGAGGAAGTGAAGTAAGAATGTGTAATTCCTGAAAAGGCAAGAATCTCATCAAATAATAGTAAAAAACGCAACCAAAATGGTTGCGTTTTTTTATTTTAGTAATCTACATCTATTTAATTTATAGTAAATAAGAGCAGCAATCTGTATTTTAAAAGTTCTATTTTATTAAAAAGTATAATCTTGTATTTAGTGTTCATCTTCTCATTAAATAAATACCATAGCAGTTTTTTAGACAATTAACCCTAATATGGTGGCATATTTATACTATATGCTCTATTTGTTCTAATATCTATTAGTTAACGGCTATAAATTAGCTAAAGCTGAATTTTGTTTTCTCAAGGTTTGGAATTAATTAATCTTTAAAATTTAACTAATATGAAAAAAATTACAATTATTTTATTATTCTTATTTACTGGTGCTACATTCGCACAGACTTTGCTTCTTGATTTTGAGAACCAATCTTTTGACCCAGATACTGGTGAGGTATCAAACGATTTTAGTTTCGGTAGAGTAACCAATGGTAATAATAGGTTTTTAAACCCTCCTTATGAAGCTAATCCTTCTGTTGATGCTACAAACGGTTCGGCTAGAGTTAGAGAGGTAAATGTTAACGTTACTGCTGATGGATTTGGTTCTTATAGAATTATATTTAGGAATACTTTTGATCTTAATGCTGAACCATTTTTCTCATTCTTAATGCGTTCTGCACAGAACAACACTAGTGTAAATATTCAAGCAGCAAACAGTGATCCTAATGCAGAACCTTTCCATAGTGGCGATATTACTTATACAGGAAATGGTGACTGGCAGTTAGTAGAAGCTAATTTAACAACATCTAATGGTGGATCTGGAGTTTATCCTACCTTACAGTTTAACCCTGCTGAACCTACTAGTGGTGCTTATTCTTTCTTTATTGACGATTTAACTTTAAATTCTGCTACTACATTATCAAGTAGTAATTTTAATAAAGCTAGTACTTCTGTATATCCAAATCCAGCACGTTTAGCTATTAATATCAAAGCTAATATAACAGATAAAGAAGCACATATATATGATGTTCATGGAAAACTTTTAGATACAAAAGCTATAACGGGGGATTTTAATTCTGTTGATGTTTCTAGATTAGCTGCGGGTATGTATTTTCTTGTTTTAGAAAGTGGTTCTTCATTTAAATTTATTAAAGAGTAAGAAAAATTTATAGTACAATATCTCAAAAAGAGGCTATCAGAAATGGTAGCCTCTTTTTTTATCAAATACAGTGGTAGGTTTTTTTTAAAGTAGTTTGTTATATATATAAATACCAAATCTTAAAAATTTAATACATGAAAAACCTACTACAATTAATCTTAGCATTACTATGCCTTGTTGTTTCAAGTAAAACAATAGCTCAACAGGATAAAACTATGTATGTTTTTGGACATAGTCTTATTGTTCATGCCACAGATTCTGATGAAACTACAGTACCTCACTGGTTACATTTATTAGCTCAAGAAGCAGGACATAATGTTTCAGTTTCTGGACAATATGGCTTTTTACCACAACATGCAAATCTTCCACCTACAGCTCAATGGGGATTTAGTGAAGTGGCATCGGCTTGGGATTCAGATACTCAAAACTTTACAGATGCAAATTTTAATACTATTTTATTAACAGCTGCAAATTTTGTACAAGATCAGCCATCAAATGTTAACTATCATGGAAACTCGACGACATCTCCTGTATCTGCAACTTTAGAAATTATAGATTGGATTGATACTCAAGAGGAGAATGCAGTAACTTACATATATGAAAATTGGCCAGATATGGCTGGTTTTATAGCAGGAGAAAGTTTCCCACCATCAGAGACCGAGTTTGAAAACTATAATAATTATACTCTTGGAAACTTTCATAACTGGTGGGTTGATTATCAAGATTTTGTTCAAGCTGAACGGCCAAATGAGAATGTTAGAATGATACCTGTTGGTCCAATATTAAGTAAATTGTTAACTGATACATCCTTAAGCCAAATCCCTATTTTAGAATTATATGAAGATAATGCCCCTCATGGAGAGCCAACACTTTATTTCTTAGCAAGTTTAATAACTTACATGACAATTTATGAAGAGAAAGCACCATCTACATATGCAATTCCTAATACTGTGAACGGATTGGTACAAGCCAATTTTCAAAATACAATAGATTTTATTTGGGATGAGTTATTGGCTTTTAATTATAGTAATGGAAGTAGTAGAGTTTTTGCTAACAGTGTTTTGCATACAAACAGTGAAACATATAATAATATTTCTATATCACCCAATCCAACAAGAGGTATTATTACTTTTGCAAACAGTAACTCTTCTTATACTTTTGATGTGTTTGATGCTAAAGGAATAAAAGTAAAACAAAAGTTAGAGCTAATTAATCATAGAATTAACATTTCTAACTTACCAGATGGTTTGTACTTTTTTAAAATATATAATGAAGAAAATCAAGTTATAAAAAAAGTTATAAAACACTAGAAGTTCTTGTTTCATAAATATTGATGCACTTTGTATTTAAAAAATATAAGGTGCATTGATAATTTTTTAATATCTATAAAACCAATACTTTTGGTGCATACATATAACGTATGTCATTTTCAACACAGATAACACCACATTATAATCCAAAACGTTTAGCAGTAAAACTAAATGCTAAAGGCGAACAATTTGTAGTTCATGGTCACCCTTGGGTGTTTTCTAATAATATCACTAAAATAAATGACGACGCGATTTCTGGAGATTTAGCCATTATATTTAGTAAGAATAAAAATAGGGTTATTGGTTTAGGTTTGTATGATGCAAATTCACCAATCCGAATAAAAATGCTGTATTCTGGTACTGAAAGGGTAGAAATAAATGCAGCTTTTTTTCAAAATAAAATTAAAGAAGCTTTTAACAAACGTAGTTTATTATTAAAAACTAACACCAATAGTTATCGCTTGCTATTTGGAGAAAACGATGGTTTTCCAGGGTTAATTGCAGATGTATATGCATCTGTTTTGGTAATCAAAATTTATTCTGAAATATGGTTGCCTTATCTAGAAACTATTATTCCAAGTTTACAACGAACATCAAAAGCTGAAACTATAGTTATGAGATTAAGCAGGGGGCTAGAAAAATCAAAACTGCACCAACTAAAAAATGGAGAAGTAGTTTACGGCACACTTGAAAATGAAGTTGTAGAATTTGTAGAACATGGTGTTAAATTTTCAGCAAACGTCATCAAAGGTCATAAAACAGGCTATTTTTTAGACCATCGTGCCAACAGAAAACAAGTAGGTGAGTGGAGTAAAGGAAAAACAGTGTTGGATGTATTCAGTTATGCTGGAGGATTTTCAGTACATGCTTTAGCAAATGGTGCTACTGAAGTTACAAGTTTAGATATAAGTAAACAGGCTTTAGATATAGCAGTACAAAACGGAAAGTTAAACTCCTATTCTGGAACTCATAAAACTATAGCAGGTGATGCTTTTAAAGAATTAAAAAAGCTGATTAAAAACAAAATTACTTTTGATGTAGTGGTTATCGATCCTCCAAGTTTTGCAAAACAAGCAAGTGAAATTGATTTGGCTAAGAAAAAGTATGCTCAGTTAGCTGAACTAGGAGTGAAATTGACTTCAAAAAAAGGGCTTCTTGTTTTAGCATCCTGTTCTTCTAGAGTTGAAGCACAATCATTTTTTGATATTAATAATCAGGTACTATTGTCAATGCAACGACCATTTAAATTAAAATTGAAAACCCAACATGATATTGATCATCCTGTTGGGTTTCCGGAAGGGGCTTATTTAAAAAGTGGGTATTACAGATTTGAAGATTAAGTTTTAAATAAACTCCCCTTTTTCATTAGTTTTTACAGTTAGTAATTTGTTATTATTTTTTATTTTCACCTTGTATTCTTGTTTTAAGTTATCCTCATTATAATGATATTTGATAAGATAGACATCTTCAACGATTCCCCAATTGGGAAATCGTTTAGAAATAGATTGCATAACAGCCAATGGTAATCTTACATTGTTGTATTTCTCAATAGTTCTTATAATTTTTCCATGAATATCATAAGCGGCTACTATTTTACCTTCAGGAACATAAAAGGATACAGTATAAGTATCATGCTTGTCATCGTAAAGTTTTGATTGTTCTACGTTTTTATAATTTAGTACTTCTTCTTCTAATTTTTTAACACGATTAGGAACATGGTCTAAAGCTACCGCATCTAAATATTTGTAATTAACTGAAATTAATGTTTCAGGTAACTCAACAGCTTGTGCATTAACTTGGAAGGTAAATCCAATTAAAATTAAACCTAAGAATACATTTTTCATAATAGATTATTTTTTCTAACCTCAAAATTAACTATGCATGCATAATAAAAAAATGATAAATATCATAAAACCAGATATTTATTACTATAAAATATTGTTTAAAATATAACTGCATGAATATCAGCTATTATGCCTTAGTAATATTTATTTTTTAGTAAAAGAAAGTCAATATCATAGCCACTGCACGCTTTTGTACTATAAAGTATTCTTATTAATCGTGGTTTGACGAATAAAAAGTACTATTAAGAGCTATTTTTTTGATTTTCTTAGTTAATAAGATTTTATTTGTATAAACCAAAGCCTCATTTAATCAAGTGTTTAATAAAAGTATTAAATATTTAGTTGAAAATAAACTAGTTATAGTTGTCATTATTATTCTAATAACCTTTTTTGGAATAGTAATATCTCCATTTAATTCTAAAACTTCATTAATATCTGATTATAAGCTTTCTGTAGATGCTATTCCCAATTTAGGTGAGAACCAACAAATCATTATTACAGAATGGGGAGGTCAATCTCCACAAGATATTGAGGATCAAATTACATTTCCTTTAACTTCAAACTTATTAGGAATTTCAGGAGTTAAATCTGTTAGGAGTAACTCAATGTTGGGAGTTTCCATGGTTTATGTTATTTTTCAAGATGATGTCGATTTTTATTGGTCACGTTCTAGAATTTTAGAAAAATTAAATGCTATTCCTAGTAATCTTCTTCCCAAGGATGTAAAACCCAGACTGGGGCCAGATGCAACAGCATTAGGGCAAATTTTTTGGTATACGTTAGAAGGTAGAAATGAAAAAGGTGAGGTAGCTGGTGGCTGGAATTTAGAAGAACTTCGAACAATTCAAGATTTTTATATAAAGAATAGCCTAAGCGCTACAGAAGGTGTTTCAGAAGTTTCTTCTATAGGTGGTTACGTAAAAGAATATCAAATTGATGTAAACCCAGAATTAATGCGTCAGTTTGGGATTACTCTTGAACAAGTAGTTCAGGCAGTTAAAAATAGTAATAGGGATATTGGAGCTCAAACCGTTGAAATTAATAAAGTAGAATACTTTGTACGCGGATTAGGTTATGTTAAATCTTTGGAAGATATAGAAAACACATGTGTTGTATCAAATGATTTTAGACCTGTTTTTATTAAAGATATTGCTAATGTTATTATTGGTCCTGCTCCTAGAAGGGGTGTTTTAGATAAGGGTGGTGCAGAGGTAGTAGGAGGTGTTATTACGGTTACTCAGGGTGAAAATCCAATGCAAATAACTGATAATATAAAGGAAAAAATTAGAACGATAAGTGACGGTTTACCAGAAAAACTACTCAGTGATGGTACCGTTTCTAAACTCAAAATCATTCCTTTTTATGATCGTTCAAACCTAATCAAAGCCTCATTAAATACATTAAGCAAAGCTTTATGGTTAGAGATTTTGATAACCATTTTGATAGTTATTATCATGCTTAGGAATTTAAAAGTAGCTTTTTTAATATCAGGATTATTACCTCTAACAATTTTAGCAGTTTTTATTATAATGAAATTGTTTGAAGTGGAGGCAAATATTGTTGCGCTCTCAGGAATAGCAATAGCCATTGGAACAATAGTGGATATGGGAATAATCCTGTCTGAAAATATTATTAGACTTCAGCAGAAGTTTCCAGAAAAACCCTTGAAAGTTATTGTTTTAGATGCCAGTAAAGAAGTTTCTGGGGCTATTGTAACTGCTGGGTTAACAACCATAATAAGTTTTATACCAGTATTTGCATTATCAGGAGTAGAAGGAAAACTTTTTACACCTTTGGCGTTTACTAAAACAGCAGCATTATTCTCTGCAATACTAATTACTTTGTTTGTTATTCCAACAATTGCAACTATTTTATTAAAAAAGAAGAAGACAAGAACTAATTATTATATTTTAGAAATTATCATTTCTGTTTTAGGGGTTTTAGCCTTGTTTTCAGGAATATGGGCAGGTGGAATTGCTTTATTATTTGGTTTCATAGCTCTAGCATCATACAGAAATCTAGTTAATAAACTCCAATACAAATATTTAATGCTTGGGGCTGTGGTTCTGGCTGTTTCTCTATTATTGGCATTACACTGGCGGCCACTAGGTTTTGGTATAGGTTGGTTTGGAAACCTAATGTTTGTAGTGTGCCTTTTGGTTTCTGTTGTATTGCCTTTTTATATTTTTAGTAAATATTATGAGAAGCTTTTAAAATGGATACTTGAACATAAAAGAATTGCAATTAGTGTTCCTGTGGTTATAGTGTTTTTGGGTTTTATTATATTTCTAAATTCAGGTAAGGAATTTATGCCTCGATTAGAGGAAGGAGATTTTCTGTTAATGCCAACATCACTTCCTCATGCTAGTGTTAATGAAAATATTGAAGTACTTAAGAAATTAGATATCGCTGTAGCTTCTATACCAGAAGTAGAATATGTTGTTGGTAAAGCTGGTAGAGTAAATTCGGCTCTGGATCCCGCACCTATGTCCATGTATGAAAATTTAATATCATACAAAACAGAATATATTTTGGATGACGATAATAATCCAGTAAAATTTAAGGTAAATGATGATGGGCAATTTGAAACTACTTCAGGTAGGTTTGTAGATTCTGGAACTAGTATTAAAAAGCATGAATTAATACCAGATAAAAATGGCGAATATTATCGAAACTGGAGACAACATATTAGAGGAGAAGATGACATATGGAAAGAGATTGCAAAAGTAACCCGACTACCAGGTGTAACATCTGCTCCAAAACTTCAACCCATTGAAACCAGATTAGTAATGCTTCAAACGGGAATGCGAAGTAATTTAGGAGTGAAAATTAAAGGTAAAAACTTAGAGGACGTAGAAAAGTTTGGATTGGATTTGGAACGTGTTTTAAAACAAACAGAAGGTGTTATTATAAACTCAGTTTTCGCAGATAGAGTTATAGGGAAACCCTATCTCTTATTAGATATTAATCGTAAAAAAATCGCTAAATATGGGCTGTCTATAAACAAAATTCAAAGCAATATTGAGGTTGCTGTAGGAGGAAAAATAATTTCTAAGACTATTGAAGACCGAGAAACATTTGGCATACGAGTAAGATATCCAAGGGAATTAAGAAGCTCTCCTGAGGATTTAGAAAATATCTTTATTGACCTTCCAAATGGTGAGCAAGTTCCGTTGAATAGTTTTGTTTCTATACGTTATGAAAAAGGTCCGCAAAGTATAAAGAGTGAAGATGGTTTTATTGTAAGCTATGTGATTTTTGACAAAAAGAGTGAAATATCAGAAGTTTCACTTATAACTAAAGCAAAAAAAGACATAGAAAAACAAATTAATGAAGGTAATCTAAGAGTACCTAAAGGTGTGAATTTTGAATTTAGTGGTACTTACAAGGATCATTTACATGCTCAAAAGACGCTAAACGTAGTTGTTCCAATATGTCTTGTGATTATTTTATTGATACTCTATTTACAATTTAAATCTATTACAACATCTTTAATAGTATTTTCTGGAATTACAGTTGCTTTTGCAGGAGGGTTTATATTAATTTGGTTTTATGGGCAATCTTGGTTCTTGAATTTTAATTTTGGAGAAATTAATTTCCGAGAACTGTTTCATATGAATACTGTAAATTTAAGTGTGGCTGTTTGGGTAGGTTTTATTGCATTATTTGGTATTGCTACTGATGATGGTGTAATTATGGCAACTTATTTAAAACAAAATTTCGATGCTAAACCTACAAAAAGTATTTTAGAGATTAGAGCAAATGTATTAGAGGCAGGTAAAAAAAGATTACGTCCTTGTTTAATGACAACTGCAACAACCATTTTAGCATTGTTACCAATTTTAACCTCTAGTGGTAAAGGGGCTAGTATAATGTTGCCAATGGCTATACCATGTCTTGGTGGTATGATAATGGCTTTAATTACGTTATTTGTAGTTCCGTTGTTATATTGCTGGAAAAAAGAAATAAGTTTTAATAACATAAAAACAAGATAATATGAAACAAAAAATAGTCTCATATATAATTATATTATTGATTGGATTGTTTTTAGGGTATCTGTTTTTCGGGTCTAATAACGACTCAACATCAAATCAAACAAATGAAAGCACTGCGAATACTGGAAGTTGGACCTGTTCTATGCACCCAAAAGTGCAGAGTGAAATTGAAGGGAAATGCCCCTTATGTGCCATGGATTTGGTTTATGTCTCCGCTCAAAACTCTACATTTTCACAATCTCAGTTCAAAATGTCAGAAGATGCCATTGCTTTAGCAAATATTGAAACGTTTACTATAGGCTCAAATGTAAATGAAAATTCAAGTACAACATTGTCGGGTAAAATTAGCACCAATACTAAAACAGATGGGATACAAACATCAATCTTTACTGGAAGAATAGAAAAACTATATACTAACTATGTAGGGCAGAAAGTTTATAAAGGGCAAAAAATAGGAATGATTTATTCACCAGAACTCATTCCAGCACAAGATGAGTTTTTAAATTCTGTAAAATATCGTAAAACACACGAAAGATTATTTACAGCTGCTAGAAATTCGGATGGATTATGGAAAGTGCCAGATGCATTAATAGACTCAATTATTTCAACAGGAAAAACTATAGAAACCTTTCCTATTTATGCTGATGTTTCTGGAACAATTACAGAAGTTATGGCTAGAGAAGGCGATTTTTATAAAGAAGGTGATGCTATTTTTAAAACTTCAGACCTAAGAAAGGTTTGGGCTATTTTTGATTGCTATGAAAACCAATTAAACGGTTTAAAAAAAGGTGATGATATTAAAGTTTATGTAAAAGGTTTAAGTCAAAAACTTATTAAAGCTAAAATTGATTTTATAGAACCAATAATGGATGAATTAAGTCGTACAATTAATATACGTGTTGTTTTAGATAATAGAGAAGGGACTTTAAAACCAGGTATGTTTGTTACAGCACAATTGGGTTCAAAAAGTTCTAACAAGAATTCAATTAACATTCCAAAATCTGCAGTTTTATGGACGGGTAAACGCTCAGTTGTATACGTAAAGCCGTTTGAAAACGAATCGGTTTTTGAAATGGCAGAAGTAAGGCTAGGAAAACGAATAGGAGATTATTATGAAGTCTTAGAAGGTGTTTCTGAAGGCGATATTATTGTAACTCAAGGTGCTTTCACAGTTGACGCTACAGCTGAACTTGGAGGGAAAAAATCAATGATGTCTATGTCTGAAAATGAACCTATGATGAATCATCATAACGATGAAAAAGATTTAAAAGGAAAAGCGACAGCATTTCATTTAAGTGCTCAATCAGAGAATCATTTTAGAGCTTTGTTAAAATATTATATCGATTTAAAGGATGCTTTAATTAAATCTGATTTTACAAGAGCTGGCATTAAAGCGAAAGTATTTGGTGATGAGATAAAAAAACTTTTAAAATCTACTAAAAATGAAGGCAAAGAGCTCCATGTAATAAAAAGGAATTTGAATAATATAAGCAATGCTAAAACGCTTAAAAGTCAGCGAAAAGCCTTTAAACCTTTATCAGACTATCTTATTTCAATCTTTTCACAAATTAAAAGTTTAGACTCAAAAGTTTTTGTTCAACATTGTGATTGTGTTGATGATTTTACAGGAGGTAGTTGGTTGAGTTTAGATAGTAAAGTTTTAAACCCGTATTTTGGTGATGCCATGCTAAACTGTGGTAGAGTAGAGCAAATTTATAAATGATAATCATCTAAGAGCTTAACCACTTTCATAACATTTTTATTGTGTATTCAATAAATATTATGCATGCATAATATTTATTATATTTGTATAAATCTATATCTATATTATGCAAACCAAACTCACAGAACTATTAAACATTAAATACCCAATAATTCAAGCTCCAATGTTTTTAGTGTCTAATGTAGCTATGGTTAAAGAGGCTATGAATGGTGGTATAGCGGGTTGTATTCCAGCACTAAACTACCGTACATTAGATGAGTTACGAGTAGCAATACGTGAATTAAAGGCAGCAAAACCAGAAGGAGGTTCATTTGGATTTAATTTAATTGTAAATAAATCTAATGTAAAGTATAGAGGACAACTAGAGGTAATCTGTGAAGAAGGTTGCGATTTTATTATTACTTCTTTAGGAAGCCCTGAGGAAACTATAAATCAAGCTCATAAAGTTGGTATTAAAGTGTTTTGTGATGTTGTAGACTTAAAGTTTGCAAAGAAAGTTGAAGATTTAGGTGCAGATGCCATTATAGCTGTGAATAATCAAGCTGGTGGGCATCGAGGTAATTCATCTCCAGAAGATTTAATAAAAGAATTGAGTTCCAATTGCAGTATCCCAGTTATTTCTGCCGGTGGCGTTGGTTGTAAAGCTGATATAGATAAGATGTTAAGTTATGGTGCCCAAGGCGTCTCAGTCGGAAGTCCGTTTATAGCATCAGAAGAAGCTAATGTTACTGAGGAATACAAACAAGCCTGTGTGGATTATGGTGCTGATGATATTGTGATGACCGAGCGTATTTCTGGCACACCATGTACCGTGATTAATACCCCTTACGTACAAAAAATAGGAACTAAACAAACCTGGTTAGAGTCCGTTTTAAATAAAAACAAGAAACTTAAAAAATGGGTAAAGATGATCCGTTTTTCTATCGGAATGAATGCCACTAAAAATGCAGCTACAAAGGCGACTTATAAAACCGTTTGGGTAGCAGGCCCAAGTATTGAGCATACCACTACAATTTTACCAACTAAAGATATTATTAAACGTCTGGTTAATTAACTAGAGCTATATTTCTTCGCTTTTTGCTTTTCTTTTTGCCAACAAATATTTCAAGTGTTGTGCTGGCTGTTAAACCACCAAGAGTGGTTGCTACTAGTTCTCCAGTATCAAACCTTCCCTCTATAATATAACCATCATAAATTTCTTTGGAAAGTCCAGCTAGAGTTGAAGCTGCAAAGCTATACCAGAAAGCTTTTTTCTTATTCTTGGTTTTGGCATAAACAATTGAATAGGTTCCTCCTGATATTAAAAAACCTGCACCAAAATGCAATTTATCATCATCAGATATAAATTGTGCACTACATAAACTTGTAAAGAATAAGGCGAATACGACTATTAAATGCTTCAAGTTGAAAAAGTATTAAAACGTGTAATTTTAAATAATAATTATCACTTGATTTATAAATACTTGACGAATAACCAATTTACACGGTTTAGGACCTTATTAATTTATTAAATTTGGTAACTATAGTAACATCTTCATTATGAAAATTGAAAATGAATCTCAACTTCGCGAATTATATGGCTATCCCAAAGGAAGAGCTAAAGATAAAGTTCTAAATCATCTAGAAAAACACGCTATAAATTTTGTTAAAACCTCCCCATTTTTAGTAATGTCTACATCAAGTATTGATGGAAAACAAGATGCCTCACCCCGAGGAGGAAGCCAAGGATTTGTAAAAGTTATTGATGATAAAACTCTTGTAATTCCTGATGCTAAAGGCAATAATAGGGTAGATAGTATATCAAATATTATTGAGACGCATAGAATAGGCTTATTATTTTTAATTCCGGGAGTTGATGAAACACTTCGAATAAATGGTAGTGCTTTCTTATCTACAAAATCCTCTTATTTAAATCTATTCATTGAAGAAAATAATCCGCCAAAAGCTTGTGTTGTTGTTTCTGTTGAAGCATCTTTTTTGCATTGTGCTAAAGCTTTTATGCGATCAAGATTATGGGAAGCCTCAGAGCAAATTAATCGCGATACATTCCCAACTATGGGGCAAATGTTAAAAGATCAATTGGGCACAAAAGAAACTCCAGAAACAAGAGAAGCAATGATAGAGCGTTACAATAAGGATTTGTAAGTTTTACATACTCAAAATTTAATTGAGTATCTTTGAACAATTATAAAGGTTTAGCTTTTGCTAAATAAAAAGGAATCGTGTTAGAATCACGAGCTGTCGCGCAACTGTGAGTAATGTGTATTACAAGCCAGACACTTTCTTTATAATCATAAAACCGTGCTTTCGCGATTTGAAGCAAGTTAAGATTTAAACGATAAACTATTAAGGTGTTTTAATAGTTAATCTTGCTTCGTTATGGCTTTGCACAAAAAAAAGAGCAATGAAAAGAACTACTGCATTACGAGCACCTTTATTATGTTGGGACATCTACGGGATGTACTTATCAGAACAGGCTAAAAACTTTAATAAACAGACAGAAATTGCATTTTTGAATGATTGCAAGGAAAAATTTGGTTGGACGCTAGATATTGAAGAACTACTTATCGAGAATAAATTTGAAGCCTTAATTCTTACTGATGCCAATCAAGACATTAAATGGGTAAATAAAGGATTTAGTGTAATGACGGGTTATCCAGCGAAATTTGCAGTTGGGAAAAAACCTAATTTTCTTCAAGGAGAAAAATCATCTCCAGAAACTAGAAAAGCCATGCGGACTCAGATAAAATCAGAACAGCATTTTAGAGAAGAAATTATCAATTACAAAAAAGATGGTAAGCCCTATAAGTGCGAAATAGCAATATACCCATTAAAAGATGATAGTAATAAAACCACGCATCTTTTAGCCTTAGAAAATGCTTTGGCTTTATAGATAATTTGTCTTATAATCAAACATATAATTTTTCTAATCTTTTTGTTTTAAGCAAAATTTGATTTTTTTTTTGATTTATTATGTAACTTATTACAATGCGTATCGTCACATTGAAAGGAATCTAATAATCAATCAAAAAATCATCTTATGAAATCAATTTCAAATTTTAAATGGTTAAAAACAAGTGGGCTAGTACTAGCTTTATTAATTGTTTCAAGTGCCGTATTTTCACAATCCAAAGTCGATAAAATAAATGAACTCCTTAGTAAATATGCTGAGTATGGTAAATTTAACGGTTCTGCATTGGTAGCAGATAACGGTAAAGTTATTTATAAAAAAGGCTTTGGAATGGCGAATATGGAATGGGATATTCCTAATGCTTCAGATACCAAACACCGTTTAGGGTCTATCACCAAACAATTTACTGCGATGCTAATTTTGCAATTAGCTTCGGAAGGACAATTAGACTTACAAGTACCTATTACAACATACCTACCAGAGTATCCCAAAGCAAGTGGAGATAAAATAACAACACACCATCTGTTAACACATACCTCAGGAATACCAAATTATACATCGTTTCCTGGGTTTATGGAAAATGAGACTCGCAACCCATACACGCCAGAAGCCTTTGTTAAGAAATTTCAGGATAAGGATTTAGAATTCACTCCAGGAGAAAAATTCAAGTATAGTAATTCAGGATACTTTTTATTGGGTGTATTAGTAGAAAAACTAAGCGGAAAGACTTACGAAGCATTGCTACACGAAAAGATATTTACACCCCTGAATATGATTAATACCGGGTATGATCACCATGGTGAGATACTAAAGAAACGTGCCACAGGCTATGAGAGAAATGGAAGTGGTTATGAAAATTCTAGGTATTTAGATATGTCCATTCCATATGCGGCAGGCTCTATGTATTCAACGGTAGAAGATCTGTACTTATGGGATCAAGGGTTGTACACCAATACATTGTTACCTAAAAAATACATGGATATGTATTTTAAAGCTCATATTCCTGCATGGGGCAATAATCATTATGCTTACGGCTGGGGCGTAGGTTATAGTAAAATAGGAAAGTCTAAGGATAGCATTTATACCATCGGGCATGGTGGCGGAATTAATGGATTTAATACCAATATTTCCAGAGCACCTTCAAACAAATCTTTAGTTGTACTTTTTAGTAATACAGGCGGTGCACCACTAAATTCTATAACACGAGCAATCTATGGTATTTTAAATGGTAAAGATTACAGCATGCCTAAAAAATCGGTTGCAGAGGCATTATATGCGGTTATTGAAGAAAAGGGTATTGAAGCGGGACTAGCACATTATAATACCATAAAAGATTCAGAACTATATGATACCAATGAAGGTGATATGAATGCTATGGGATATAAGCTAATGGGCAGCGGTAAAACCGAGTCTGCTGCTAAAGTATTTAAGTTAATTATTGAAGCGTTTCCAAAGTCTTCCAATGCCTATGATAGTTATGGCGAAGCCTTAATGAATTTAGGTAAAACCGATTTGGCTATAAAAAACTACAGGAAATCTGTAGAGTTAAACCCAAACAACCAAAACGGTATTGATTATTTAAAAAAGTTAGGTGATGATGTTAGCAATTTGCAAAAAGAGGTTAAAGTATCAGAGGCCATTTTAGACACCTATTTAGGAAAATACGAATTGATGCCTGGGTTTATACTAACCATAACCCGAGAAGGCACCCAGTTAAAAACACAAGCTACAGGACAACCTGTATTTGATGTTTTTCCTAAAAATGAAACTGAGTTTTATTTAAAAGTGGTACAAGCACAGTTAAAATTTAATAGAGATGCTACTGGAAAAGTAGAAAGTGTAACGCTTTTTCAAGGTGGGCGCGAGATTACTGGAAAAAAATTAGTAGAATAGTAGCCTTTAAAATATTCTAACAAGACCTCCCGTTTAGGGAGGTTTTTTGTTTATAATTATTTGATAATACGTTGTGCAGTTTATTGATATTCTGGTAAGAAAATTCTAATTTTGCTTGCTTGTGCTGAATTTGTTTCAGTATCGAACGATATAGTTCATTAAAATGAAACCATATCTAAACGTTGGGCATAATTTGAGAAAATGAGCGAAAATAAGAATATTGACATAGCAAATGGAATTGGAATTGCAGCCGAAAAAGCATTGGACTTTATCGAAAAAATTATTGCTGCACCTATAATGGAAGGAACAGGAATTTTTACGGATAAGGTAAAATATTGGAGGTTTAAAAACCAAGTAAATATTATAACAAAAGCTCGTGAATATTTAAAAAGTAAAGGAATTGAAACGCCTAAAAAACTTCCGATTAAGGATGTTACTACTTTACTAGAATATGCTTCATTTGAAGAGGATGAAATTATGCAAGATAGTTGGGCAAAATTATTGGCAAATGCAATGAACCCAAAAAACCAATTTAATACTTGCCATCTATTTAGTCAAGTTTTAAACCAGATTTCAGTAAATGAACTTTATCTTTTGAGCTATGCAAAATCAAGAAGTTATATAATGACTAGTGACGATAGACCTTATTTGGACAGAGGAGATTTAATAAGGAATAGTCATTCGGATTTTCATACAGGACCACTATTAATTGATAATCTTTTAAGACTACGATTGATTGAAGAAGAGCCACCAAAATTTAAAGAAGCTTTAACCAGTGAAACGTATTTGTATAGAGAAGATAAGGAATTGCCAAAAAACGAAATAATCGCTTCTGACTCATTTAGATTATCGAAATTTGGAGCTGAATTAATGAGACAAGTGACTGAATAAAAAACAATGACCAACACAGTATATAAAAAATTGCTAGTTTTATCCTTAACCAATGTGAGTTACTTTGTTTGCTAGCTTCTGATTTTCCTTCGGAAAATCCTCGCATACAAACCCGCAACTAACCATACACAAAAACGATAAGCGCAATCATAAAAACCTTCAAAATCTGGAGATTTTATAGTGTATCACTCTTATTTTAAAATTCCAAAACAAACACATATTATGTATATCGCATTAAGTAATGCATATATGCAATGCCTTTAAGTTTATACCAATTACTTAAACCTTGTTATGCTAATTAATAGAGGAATCAATGTATGAATAGCTAAAGATTACCTATGCTTTTTGTATTTTTACAACTGCTTAAATAAAAAAGATTCCGATGAAATTATCCAAAGAAGACATATTAAAAAGAGCCAATGCCATTACCAAAAACACGTTAATGGAAACCTTGGAGATAGAGATGGTCGATTTTGGTGATGATTTTGTAGTAGGAAGAATGCCCGTAAATAAAAGAGTGTATCAGCCAGATGGTGTGCTTCATGGTGGTGCTACTGTAGCATTAGCAGAAACCGTTGGGAGTTTTGCTGCAGAGTTACTTTTAGATTTAGAGCATACTTTTGTACGTGGTATTGAAATTAGTGCAAACCATGTAAAAAGTGTAAAAACAGGTTATGTTTATGCTACAGCAAGGTTTATCCATAAGGGAAGAACCACCCAATTGTTTGAAATTAAGGTGACTGACGATGATGATAATCTAATTTCTTTATGTAAGCTAACAACCATTTCATTACCTAGAAAAAAATAAAGCATTGCAAGATTTTTTTGAGCGTATTAAAGCGCAATATAGCAACCAACGTCCTTTTGTAGCCTACAGAAAACCCAATAAAGCAACTCTTATTGCGCGTTTACAAAATAATGATGCCACATATTTTGTAGACGATTTTACTGAAAAAGGCTTTGTCTTTTCTCCTTTTGATGATGCAGAAAAAACGGTGCTAATTCCAGATGAACTTTCTGAGGTTATAAGTTACTCTAAATATTCTGTCATTCCTGCGCAGGCAGGAATCCACTCAATGCCCAAAAATATTTCAACTGATTCGAAAAATTTTCACATCACTCTCGTAAAACAAGGTGTAGAAACTCTAAAAACTACAGATTTAAAAAAGGTGGTTTTGTCCAGAAGCGAAACTGTAACACTTTCAGAACCAAATCCTATTTCAATTTTTAAAAGTCTTTTAAATATTTATAAATCGGCATTTGTGTATTGTTGGTATCATCCAAAAATTGGCTTGTGGTTGGGAGCTACCCCCGAGACATTAATAAAAATTGAAGGCTCTCGATTTTCTATTATGGCATTAGCAGGCACACAAGATTACAAAGGCAGTTTAGATGTGGTTTGGCAAAATAAAGAAAAGCAAGAACAGCAATTTGTTACCGATTTTATAATAGATAATTTAAAACCTGCGGTTGAAAGTTTTAAAGTTTCGGATGTGGAAACGGTAAAAGCTGGAAATTTGGTACACTTAAAAACCATGATTTCTGCTCAGTTAAAAAAGGGTACACCCTTAAAGCAAGTTATTAGAGCATTGCATCCAACACCAGCGGTTTGCGGATTACCAAAGGAAGCTGCTAAGCAATTTATATTAAAGCACGAGAACTATAATCGAGAATTTTACACAGGTTTTTTAGGCGAATTAAATTGTGAAGCAACGATAGCACCTCGTTCTAGTAAGCGAAATATTGAAAATAGAGCTTATGCTGTAAAGCGGCGTAGCACCCAATTGTATGTTAATTTACGCTGTATGCAAATTAAAAATAACGAGGCTATTATTTATGTTGGAGGCGGTATTACAAAACATTCTAACGCAGAGAGCGAATGGTTAGAAACGGTAAGCAAAACTAAAACTATAAAAAAAGTGCTATAACGAATTATAACACTTAACTCTATATGATTTTTGGGTTTTAATTAACGGTATAGCTAGTAAGTTCTGTACTAACAAACCCAGCATCCTCTTTAATTTGCCCTATTTCGTCATTCCAAAACACAAAAGATTCGTTAAAAATATCAGTTGCAGTATACTTATAAACTTTACAGGTAAAAGTCCCTGCTGGTACTGTTACAACAGAATCTATTTTAATTACTTCGTGGGTAGTTATACCGCCATCGCCTTGAGTATATGACCAAGTATCTCCAAGTTGAGCATTTTTTCTAAACATTTTAGCGCCTACGTTATCAGCTACATCAGCTAAAATAAAATCATCAGTTTCTTTCCAAAATGCATCATTAGTAAGTATTTCATCAAATGTTGAGTCTGTGGCAAGCATATCTACAGCAAAACCGTCTCCAGTACAATTTTTAACCGTTAAGGTTAATTGACCATTATCTATTCCTAAACTTTTAATATTATAAGTCCAAGTATTTCCCTTTTTTAAAAAAGGAATAACAGAGTCGTTACAACTTGATACATCATCACTGTCGTTATCATCAGAACAACTAAAAAAAGAAATGGTTACTAATAAACATAAAGCATGTTTAAATAAAATCGTTTTAAGTTTCATAAGAATTTGTTAAATAGTTGGGTAAATATAGTACTTTATAGCACATAAACTAAGTAACGATTTCTTATTTTTGTATATCTATTAAAATTGCATGATATACCCAAAAATTCCGCTTGCCCAAACTGTTGTTGCGCTTTGTAAAGCCAAAGACATAAAGCATATAGTAATCTCTCCTGGAAGCAGAAATGCCCCATTAACCATTGGTTTTACTCATGATGATTTTTTTAAATGCTACAGTATTGTTGATGAGCGTTGTGCTGCATTTTTTGCATTAGGCATCGCGCAACAATTGCAAGAACCAACAGCTGTAGTTTGCACCTCTGGAAGTGCATTGTTAAATTATTACCCAGCGGTTTCGGAAGCGTTTTATAGTGATATTCCTTTGGTAGTTTTATCGGCAGATAGACCAAAACATCTAGTTGGTATTGGTGATGGGCAAACCATAAATCAGAAAAATGTTTATGAAAACCATATTTTGTATTCTGCTAATTTGAAGCTGGATTTAAAAGATGAAAAGAATGTGCCTGAGCATGAAGAGTTGCCTATAATGAAAAGCCTTGAGGATAAGTTTGAACGCTTATTAGGCTTACAAAAGGATATTCAAACTCATAATGAAGAAGAAATTAATACTGCTATAAACGTTGCAAAACTTAAAAATGGCCCTGTACACATTAATATACCTTTTGATGAGCCACTTTACGAAAGGGTAGATGCTTTAAGTGTTACTCCAAAAAATATAAATCCCAAAGTAAAGGAAACTGAAATTGAAGATTATGTTTTAAAGACCGCTTTAGAAGACTGGAATTCGGCAACAAAAAAAATGATTTTAGTTGGGGTTAATCAGCCAAACCAAATTGAGAAAAAGTGGTTAGATGAGTTAGCTGATGATGATAGTGTGATAGTTTTAACTGAAACTACATCAAATTTACATCATTCGAGTTTTTTTCCGAGTATCGACCAATTAATTGCACCACTTTCTGAAGACCAAAAACAGGAGTTACAGCCAGATATACTTGTTACTTTTGGAGGCTTAATAGTTTCTAAAAAAATTAAACAATTTCTAAGAAAGTATCAACCTAAGCACCATTGGCATATAGACCCAAAGCAAGCTAATGACACGTTTTTTTGTTTAGATAATCATATTCAAAAAACACCTAATGTATTTTTTGAAGCCTTTTTACCTAAGCTTACACATGTTGTAAAAAGTAATTATAAATCAACTTGGGCAGCAATAAAGCAACAGCGATTAAAAAAGCATAAAAATTATTTAGAAATCATCCCTTTTTCTGATTTTAAGGTGTTTAGTTATATTTTAAAATCAATCCCTAACCATTACATTTTGCAATCAGGGAATAGTTCTACCATACGCTATACGCAGCTATTTAAAATAGATAAAAACATTAAGGTGTTTTGTAATCGTGGTACCAGTGGTATAGATGGAAGTACATCCACAGCTATTGGTTGTGCGGTTGCTAGTGAGAGTCCAACACTTTTTATTACTGGAGATTTAAGCTTTTTTTACGATAGTAATGCGCTTTGGAATAACTACATCCCAAAGCATTTTAGAATACTTGTTGTAAATAATAGTGGGGGCGGTATTTTTAGAATCTTACCTGGACATAAAAACACTGAAAATTTTGATACGTATTTTGAAACGAATCATGATTTAACAGCGGCACAATTATGTAAGATGTATGATTTTGAATATGATTCAGTTTCAGATGAAGAACAGCTAAAATCTTCTTTAAAATCGTTTTACTCAAAAGGAGAGAAGCCCAAGCTTTTGGAAGTGTTTACACCTAAACATATTAATGATGAAGTGCTTTTAAACTACTTTGAATTTATTAAGTAATAATGTGACAAACCGTTTTTTGTTGTGTCTAAAAAATAGTTATCTTTAGAACAGTTATCAATTTAAATTATTTACTAATACATTAAAACGAAATCATTATGAGTAAAAGAGACGAGCTTATTGTAAAATATGCTGCTGATTTAAAAGACAAATGCGGAGTTAACGCAGACATGGATTTATTAACAAAAGTAACTATTGGATGTGGACCATCTATATATAATGCAGATGCATCAACGGTTTCAGGATCGGATGAATCTGAATTAGCTACTGTTAAAAATAATTTTTTAATTAAAAAATTAGGATTAAGTGACGGACCTAAGTTAGATGAAGCTATTGCTTCTGTTATGGAAACTTATGGTAAATCTAACCGTAACAAATATAGAGCTGTAGTTTACTATTTGTTAACTAAGCATTTTGGAAAAGAGTCTGTTTACTAGAACTCAGTTTAGATAAAAAAAAAGCGTTACAATTTGTAACGCTTTTTTTATGTTTTAACCTCAAAACTAATTTAATATTATTGAATGTTAGAGTTTTGTTTGTAGAGATTGGGTTTGCTTCTTAATTTAAATTAGAGGCAAGAGTTAGACGGAACCCATTCTCCATAGTAATTTGTGAATTTCCTCCTTGAAATAAAATTTAGTTTATACTTGAATTATGGTCTATAATATATTCGGACTGGAAACCAGAACTTGAGCCATCTTCCTTAGATGTTGTGGCTACAATTTGTGGTAATAATAGTATTAGAAATATTTTAATTAGGGTGTGTTTTGTGTGATTCTACCACTGTTTAATCAACGTTGTATTCTATTAAATCTGAGCATTCTGCGGTTCCCATTTTTCTATAATAATAAATAACTCGATCGTTATTTTCAATTTCTACTGAATACGTATTATCGCAATGTATAGTAATGTATCTTCTTTGTGTTAGTTTGTTATTAATTGATTCTTCGTTTTGAAGATAATCAAAGTAAAAACGTCCGTCATTTAAAATTGACCAAGTGCCACTAGCTACTTCAACATCTGCATAACGGTCTACAAATGTGTTATCTGCTTTAAATTCTAGTATAATTTGAGAGTTCTCTCTTGTGTTTTGATACCACTCATCTTTATTAGTCCACGCTGTACCAGTCCATTCATCTATTACAGATTCTAAATTTTCATCACGATAAAGTTCCCAAGTTCCTATAACTTTAGCTTCAATAAAATTTTGCTCAGTGTCGTTTAACTCTTGTTTCTCGCAATTTGTAAACGAAAGCGCTAATATTGCTAATACAATTAATTTCTTCATGGTGATTGATTTTTATAATAGAACAATTCAATTATTAAAAATCCTGAAGAATATGTGATAAATATATTAAGTAACTGTAAGTGAGACATGTATTTTGTGCTTCATACAATTTGTTAAAGCGAATTTTAGGCAGATTTTTATGAAATTTTGAATTAAAATTGACTTTAGCAGGTAGGTGCGCAAGGGATTGAACGGCATGTTTGAGCTCCCCGATCCCGATAGCTATCGGGAGAGGGAGCGAGTAGTGAAAGCCCGACCCTTGGGTTGCGCCATAACAATAAAATGTTACCTTTGCCGCATGATAAAACTAGGAGAGATAAACACGCTGGAAATACTAAGAGAAACCGACCATGGTGTGTATTTAATTGATGATGAGGATAATGAGGTTTTGTTGCCTAATCGTTATGTACCGGAGTCTTTTAAGATTTGGGAAAAGCTAGAAGTGTTTGTGTATTTGGATAATGAGGAACGACCTGTTGCTACTACTGATATGCCTTATATTAAACGAGGCGAATTTGCATTATTGCGTTGTAACCAAGTAACGGATTATGGGGCATTTTTAGATTGGGGTTTAGTAAAGGAATTGTTTTGTCCGTTTAAAGAGCAGGCGTTTAAAATGAAACCAGGTGGTTGGTATTTGGTACATTGCTATTTGGATGAAAAAACCGATAGATTAGTGGCTTCGAGTAAAACTAATAGGTTTTTAGATAACAAGGAGCTTACCGTTGAAGCGTTTGAAGAGGTTGATTTGATAGTTTCGCATCCTTCTGATATTGGAATGAATGTTATTGTAAATAAAAAGCATACAGGACTTATTTATAAAGATAATATTTTTAGTGATTTAAGTGTGGGTGATACCTTGAGAGGCATTGTTAAAAAGATTCGCCCTGGTAATAAATTAGATATAGCTCTTGGGCAGATTGGATATAGAAATATAGAACCTAATGCGGATCGTATTATGCAGGAGTTAGATGATAATAGCGGTTTTTTAAATCTTACCGACAAATCTAGTCCAGATTTGATTAAAGAGCAGTTACAAATGAGTAAAAAGAATTTTAAACGGGCAGTTGGTACGCTTTACAAAAAGCGACTAATTGAAATAAAACCCGATGGTATTTATTTAGTTGAGGCTAAATAAACCACTATTTTTCACCTTGTTGTACACGTTGTTTATAGCGTCGTAGATATTATCATAATCAACTTTTTCTGAAACACAGAAATCGTTTTCTATTTCTGCATTCATTTTACTTGCAAGGTCATGACCAACAACACCATAAGCATACAAGTTTTTTGCTTTTTCTTTATAAGAAGGTGTGTTTATTAAATCTACAGAATAAGAATTAACTCGGTTAGCTACAACACCATAGGGCTGACTTTTTCCAAAATAAGATTCTAATTCGTTAATAATAATTGGGGCATTTTCAAGATCAAAATGAACACCTTCGTTAAGCTCAACAACCGCGATGTGATTGAAGAAGAAGATATTACCTAAACGGTTCTGTACGAACTCTAAAATTTGATTTGAAAAATCAGATTCTATAATTTTCATTTTGTTGCAAATCTTTACCTCGGTTGCTTTAGGGGGATAAAAATTAGTACGCTTTGGTTATCAGAAATTATGACACACCAATAAATAATTGGTCACATTTTTTTGTGATAATTTAAAATTAGCGTTTGCAAATATACTATGCTTGCATAGAATATTTTAGTTAAAATTTTGTAAATCAGATTATTATGAAGTTGTTTAGTAGAAACACAAAAGATTAACAAAAATTTTAATTTTACTAAAAAGTATTGAAAAATAATCATTGATGAGAGTGTTTTATTGAAGAATAGAAAGTATGCTTAGTTGTTAAATTGAATTATTATTGATTTTTAAGGTTAAGGTTGTCATAATTTCAAGATTAATTTCATGTATTGATTTTAAAGTTTTAATAGATAGCATTTCAAATTTAGTATTTTTGCCGCATGATAAATCAAGACACTATTGTAGCTTTAGCAACGCCTTCAGGAGCTGGTGCTATTGCTGTAATTAGACTTTCAGGAAACGATGCCATTAAGATTGCTGATTCTTGCTTTCAATCGGTTATTTTAAAGAAATCACTTTTAGAGCAAAAAACACATACAATACATTTAGGACACATTATTGATGCTGAAAAAACAATAGATGAGGTTTTAGTGTCTGTTTTTAAAAACCCAAATTCTTATACAGGAGAAGATGTTGTAGAGGTGTCTTGCCATGGTTCCAATTATATTCAACAAGAAATTATTCAGCTTTTTCTCAGAAACGGTTGTAGAATGGCTACTGCAGGGGAGTTTACTCTAAGAGCTTTTTTAAATGGTAAGTTAGATTTATCTCAAGCAGAAGCCGTTGCAGATTTAATTTCTAGTGATAATGAGGCTTCTCATCAAATAGCTATGCAACAAATGCGTGGTGGATTTTCTTCTGAAATTGCCAAACTTAGAGAAGAACTTTTAAATTTTGCATCTCTAATTGAGTTGGAATTGGACTTTGCGGAGGAAGATGTAGAATTTGCTGATAGAAGTCAATTTAAAGATTTAGTGGAACGTATCAAATTTGTTTTAAAACGATTAATTGACTCGTTTGCAGTAGGTAATGTTATAAAGAATGGTATTCCTGTAGCCATTGTTGGTGAGCCTAATGTGGGGAAATCTACGCTTTTAAATGCGTTACTAAATGAAGAGCGCGCCATAGTTTCTGATATTGCAGGAACAACTCGAGATACCATTGAAGATGAAATAAGTATAGGTGGTATTGGTTTTAGATTTATTGATACTGCAGGTATAAGAGACACGAAAGATGTTGTTGAAAGTATAGGTATTAAAAAGACCTTTGAAAAAATAGATCAGGCTCAAGTTGTTATTTATCTATTTGATGCTGCAGACTATAAATCTAATAGCTCAAAATTTAAAGTTGAAATAGAAAAAATTAAAAATAAATACCCACAAAAACCACTTTTAATTATAGCCAATAAAATTGATACACTTTCTGAAGAAGAAGTAACTATTATAAACCAAGCGCTTAATATTATTTCTAATGAAAACGAAAAATCTCACGGGCAGTTGTTATCAGCAAAGAAAAACATTGGGGTAGAGGAGCTAAAAAATAATCTTTTAAGCTTTGTAAATACTGGTGCGCTAAGAAATAATGATACGATAGTAACTAATTCTCGACATTATGATTCGTTATTGAAGGCTCTTGAAGACATTGATAAAGTAAAACAAGGTTTAGATACAGGTTTATCAGGAGATTTATTGGCTATAGATATTCGTCAGGCTTTATATCATTTTGGCGAAATTACGGGAGAGATTACTAATGATGATTTATTGGGTAATATATTTGCTAATTTCTGTATCGGGAAGTAAGTTACTTTCTTTTATTTGTTAAACCCTTGTTATTGTTGACTTTATAGGATTTTATCTTCTCTTTTTTGTTGTTTATTTGCTCTTTTTTAACTAAATTTGTTGTATATCTGTTGCCTAAAACACAAAATTGTTGCCCATTTCTGTTAGCGAAGATATAGGCGAAATGATGCACCATAACGCACCACGTTGCACCATTACGCTACATAAAGCACCATTTATGAGCAGTAATTTATACATTCCAAAAACTTGTAAGCATTGCGCTAATGCCTTTACAGCACGTACAACAGTTACCAAATACTGCGGTGATAGTTGTGCTAAAAGAGCTTATAAGGCACGTAAACGTAAGGAGAAAATACAAGCTACTCTTACAAAGGATATGCAACAACAAAAAGAAGTTGTTCAAGTTCACAATCCAAATGCTGTAAATAATAAAGATTTTTTAAGCGTTACAGAAGCCTCACAACTTATTGGTGTTAGTAGATGGACCATTCAAAGAATGATACAACAAGGGCGTTTAAAAGCTGTTTCTTTTGGTAGAAAGCGTATTGTAGCAAGATGGCAAATAGAAAACCTTTTTAATTAGTAGATTATGAAAGTAACATTAAGACAACGAAAAAAGAATGATAAAATAAGTCTGTATTTAGATTACTATCACAAAGGTAAGCGTAAAACCGAATACTTACGGTTATACCTTACACCTAATCCTAAAACCAAAACGGAAAGAGAGGTTAATAAGAAAACCAAGCAATTAGCCGAAACTATTTGTGCTCAAAGACAGATTGAAATTCAAAACGGTATTTATGGCTTTCAAGATATTGAAAAGCTAAAAGGTAGTTTTATTACATACATCACAGCTTTAGCAGAAAAGAAAAATACGAGTTCTGGCAATTATGGGAATTGGAATAGTATGCTAAAACATTTGAAAAAGTTTTGTCCAACTGATGTTAGTTTTCAAGATATAGACAAATCGTTTGTTGAGCGTTTCAAAGAATATTTAGATAAAGATGCAATTGGTAGAGCAGGTAAAAAATTGTCTCAAAACTCTAAATATTCGTACTATGGTAAATTTTGCGCAGCATTAAAGCAAGCGGTAAAGGATGGTTTTTTAAAAGTCAATCCTGCTAATGGTGTAGATTATTTCAAACAAGGAGAACCTCAACGAGAATTTTTAACTCTTGATGAATTACAAAATGCAGTTAACACAGAATGTGAGTTACCACTTTTGAAAAATGCTTTTATATTTTCAGCCCTTACTGGATTACGTTGGTCAGATATTGAAAAACTTGTATGGTCAGAAATACAGCATTCAAAAGAAATGGGCTATTACATACGCTTTAGACAAAAGAAAACTAAAGGTGCTGAAACCTTACCAATATCTAACCAAGCAAAAGAAATATTAGGAGAAGAAGGCAAACCAGATGAAAAAGTTTTTAATGGTTTACATTATAGTGCCTGGTCTAATTTAAAATTACAGCAATGGATAATGAAAGCAGGTGTTTCAAAAGATATTACCTTTCATTGTGCGCGTCATACCTATGCGACATTGCAATTGACATTAGGAACAGATATTTATACAGTATCAAAATTATTAGGGCATAAAGAATTAAGAACAACACAGATATATGCCAAGGTAATTGATGATAAAAAGAAAGAAGCTGCTAACCGTATTCAACTGGATTTATAATGAAAGGAAGCATATTTTCAAGTTTGGTTTCAATTACCAATGGCTTACATAGAGATAATAGACAAGAAAAGGATTTTAAATACTTGCTGTCTGGTTTTAAATTGAATCCAAAAGCCGCTAACGCTGTTTTTAAAGTAAACTTTAAAAAGCCTTTAAATGCGAAGAAAGAATACTACCAAAAGCTAATTTTTAATGAAACAGAAAGTATAGTAGCATCATTTGTAAAGGAATTTCCTGAAAATGCAACTACACCAGAAAATAAATACAGCTTTACCCTTCTGCTTAATAAATTTGATAAGTACCTAAATGATATTGCAACTTACATCAATAAAAGAGAAATAACAGCAGATTTAAATAATGATGACAATTATATCATAAACTACTTAAAAGTATCAGCAATACGCATATATGCCGAACTTCAAGAGCAATACGGACAGTATTCAGAAATATCTCGATTCACAATTCAAGAAATAGCCGAAAAATATTTTTATGATATTGATTTTGATACATCTAAAATTGAAAAAGTAGATATTTCTAAAAAGGTTGCAGTTAATAAAACATCAAAGTCTAAAGCAAAACCCAAGACCTCTTTTGGTTATAAAAACAAAGACACCTCAACCTTATTAACCGTACTCAAACAAATAAATCTAAAAATAGATTTGTTAGATAACCGTACAACTGTAGAACAGTTGCACCAACTTTTATTAGCAAAAGATTTTACAAATACAGAATCGCAAATTTATCTGCAATGTGAAACAACGCAGTTTAGTTATATTGTAGATGTTTTAAAGCCATTCTTTACAGGGTTCAATGCTACTTCAATAGAGCGTTCAGGTAAATTTATAACTAAAACAGGAACGCAATTAAAAGCAAATAATCTTCATAAAAACAAAGTTCATAACCCAAAAGGAAAGGAAGATATAGACAAGATTATCCAACAACTGCAATAAAAAACAGTAAGAATAGTAAGAAACCTTACTGTTGTCTTACCCTCAATTTACACTCTTACTAAAATCAACAAACCAATTTTAAACCTTTGTCCTGTTCTTGATAACCAAGAATGACATTTGGCCAGATGTCCATTTCTATTTTAAAAATTAATTAGTTATGGACGAAATATTAGAACGTCTTAAAATTATCGAAGCACACGTTTTAGACAGAAACATTATTGTAAAAAACGTATTAAGTTTTAACGAAGCGTGTAAGTTTTTGGAATTATCACAATCCCATTTATACAAACTTACAAGCACAGGAACCATTCCACATTATAAACCGAATGGTAAGAAAATTTATTTTAACAGAGTTGAATTAGAACAATGGTTATTAAGTAACCGTGTGGATTCACAAGATGAAATCGAACAGCAAGCTGCCGATTACCTAATTAAGAAAGGAGCGGTAAAGTTATGACGGAGATAATCGATTTAATCTTGGCGCTTTCGCAAGATGTTAAGGACTTAAAAGGGCGTATCGAGTTGTTGCGACAATCGAGAGCAGAAGTATTGAAAGATACGTGGATAGACAATCAAGATGTATTGCAGACCTTACATATAAGTAAGCGAACGCTACAAACTTTAAGAACCAATGGTACTTTACCTTACAGTAAAGTAAAAGGTAAGTTTTATTATAGAGTTGCTGACATAGAGCAATTGCTTCAAGACAACTACTACAACCATAATTTCAAGCAAGATGGTAATAAGTAGAGAAGCAATTTTAGACAAAACACATTATGGTTTAAAAATCTATGCCTATGTGTTGAGACAGTATTATCCTAATCAAACAGTCCTTTCTTTAAAAGGAAGGGACTGCGGGATAACCCGAAACCCTTTTAATGGTGGTAAAGAAACTTTACGGATTCATATTGATGGTGTAATAGCAACGCATCGAGATACAGAACTAAAAACGTTTAACGGTGATGTATTCGATTTTGCGCAATACCATTTCAGAATAACTGATGAAGAACATTTGTTACTCAAGATTAACCAAAAGTTGCATCTAAATTTAGAAGCAAAGGAAACAAGCGAATTAGATTGGTTGAATGGTCCAGACGATACCTGGTTTGCTTACTGTAGCTTTTTCAAAGCCCCAGTTCGCAATGTGTTTCCTGCGGAAACTATGCGATTACATCAAGTATTTGCATTAATCACAAGTGATAAATACAAAAAGATTACAGAAGATTTAAGGGCAATAACCGATGTAAAAGAAGCACGTAAATTCAAAGCTAATCGCTTTGACTACGTAACCTTTTCAGGAACTTTTGAAAAACGTAACGATAGTAATTTATTACAACATTCTAATCTATTAACTATTGATTTTGACCATTTAGATAATCTGCAAGAGTTAAAAACACAATTGCTAAACGATGAATATTTTGAAACCGAAATGCTTTTCATTTCACCATCTGGAGATGGCTTAAAATGGATTATCAGGATTGATGTTTCAGAAGTGACGCATTCAAAGTATTTCACAGCAGTAGCAAATTACATTAAACACAATTATAACATTGAGGTTGACCAGTCAGGTAAAGACGTTTCCAGAGCGTGTTTTTTACCATACGACCCAACCGCTTTTTTACATAAAAGACACCAAGCATTATGAATAAAATATTTAACCCAAAGGATTGGTTAAACGTTCCAAAAGAGCAGAAAGAACCAATATGCAACAACGCAACAACAGATGTTGTTGCTGTTGCTGATAACGACATTGAAGCCTATATTTCTGCAATTGAACAATCTGGTATAGACATAACAGATAATTATGCCACTTGGAGAGATTTAGGCTTTGCATTAGCCGAAGAATATGGAGAAACAGGAAGAGACTATTTCCATAGAGTTAGCAAAAACTATGTAGGCTATGATTCAAAAGAATGTGAAGAACAATTCAATAAATGTCTAAATGCCAAAGGGCACGGTATTACAATTGCAACCTTTTATCATTATGCACATCAGGCAGGTATAAAACCAATAAAGCAACAAAGCAACAACGAGGCTGCAACAAATGTTGCAACCTTTGTTGATGCGCCAAAACAATCTATGCCAACAATACCAGAAAAGGTATTTGACACATTACCGCAGTTTTTACAACAAGTTGTAAATCCTGCAAGTAGTCAGGAAGAAAAGGACATTTTATTATTAGGCGCATTAACAGCATTTAGTGCTTGTTTCCCAAAATTATTTGGTATTTACGACCAAAGAAAAGTATTCAGTAATTTATACTTATTTGTAACCGCACCAGCTTCGGCAGGTAAAGGCAGACTTAACCAAATTAAAAATTTGGTAGACCCTGTGCATAAACTAAAACGAGAACAAGCAAAAATATTAAAGCAACAGTTTCAGTCAGAAACAGCGACTTATAATATGAACAAGGGTAAAGATGAAAACTTGGAAAAACCGAGTAAACCGCCAGAACGAATGTTGTTTATTCCTGCCAATAATAGTGTAACAGGTGTATATCAATTAATTTCAGATAATGAAGGTAAAGGTTTGATTTTTGAAACTGAAGGAGATACGTTAGCCCAAGCCTTTAAAAGTGATTATGGCAATTATTCCGATGGTTTTCGTAAAGCATTTCATCACGAAACTATAAGTTATTATCGCAGAACCGATAGAGAATATGTAGATATAGAAAAACCCTGTTTATCAACTGTATTATCTGGCACACCAAAACAAGTAGCGACATTAATACCAAATGCTGAAAATGGCTTATTTAGTCGTTTTATGTTTTATTATATGAATATCAAGCCGACTTGGAAAAATGTATTTAAAAACAACAATAATGTAGGTTTAGATGATTATTACAACCAATTAGGTAGTGAGTTTTTAGGACTGTATAAAACGCTTAAAAATAATCCAGAGATTGAAATTAGGTTAACCACAGCTCAACAAGAGCAATTCAATACGTTTTTTGAGTCTTTACAGACCAAATACATCAACCTACAACCAGAAGAATATATTGCTACCATTAGGCGGTTAGGCTTAATTGCATTTAGGATAATGATGCTTTTTACGGTATTTCGTATTATGGAAGATGGTGATGTTAATGCAACTAAAGAATGTGAGGATATTGATTTTGAAAATGCACTAACCATAATTTCAATTTTAGTGAAACACAGCAGTAAAGTGTTTAACGACTTACCTATTGAGCAAAAAGCAACAAAACGTTTAAATAGAAAAGAACGCTTTTTGGAAAGTTTACCTAAACAATTTACCAGACAAGATTATTTAGATTTTGCCACTAAACAGAACATACCACATAAAACAGCTGAAGGCTATATTACCAAATTTGTAGAAGCAGGATTAATAGATAGAGAAGCACATAATACCTATTCAAATCCTGTAAAAACATAGTTCAGGATTTTGAGGATTTCGAGGATATTAATTATTATGTCCTTAAATCCTTAATATCCTCATTATCTTGTTAATAACTGTTAATATCTTTTTCTTATTTCTTTCTTTCCTTTTCTTAAATTAGACAAATTTTGACAAGTCTAAATAATTCTATTATGGAGTTTGGAGAGTACATACGCTCATTGCGTGAAAAACGCAATTTGCTATTAAGGGAAATGGCTGCAAACCTAAATATGGATGTTGCTTATTTAAGTAAAATAGAAAGAGGAAATCGTATGGCAAGACGCGAACAAGTAGTTGCATTTGCCAAAACCTTAAAGGAAGACGAAAACGAATTAATTAAGTTATGGATGTCCGAACAAATAGTACTAATGCTAAAAAATGAAAAAGAGCGTACGGAAATCCTCAAAATAGCTGAAGAAAATTTAAATAGATTAACAAAAAAATAATAACTATGAAATATTTATATAACTCAAAAGGCGATTGGATTGCGTTTAAAATAGGTGCTTATTTATATAATTCTGATGCTGATTGGATAGGTTGGTTTCCTTGGGAAGATGAACACGCTGTCGATACTGAAGGTGAGTATTTAGGGAGCATATTCGATAACGATAGATTTTATAAAGTATCAAATTTTCCGTATCGCGGATATCCTGGCTATCCGGGTTACCCAGGTTATCCGGGTTATCCAGGTTACCCAGGCTTTGCTGGATATTCTTCAAAACCGAGTGGTACAATAGATTACAAGCCAAAAGATTTGATTGATAAAGCGGATTAATAAGAAGGATTAAATTAAAATTAATACTCTATGCAAGAACACCTCAAAACCAACATACTTAACTTTAAATGGCCTAATAGTGCGCCTACCATTTATTTAACTTTAGAGGATACTGAAGGTAGTCACCCTATCCATAAATCAAAGTTTTCTAAACAAATTAAAGAGGCGTTTCCAGAAACAGACTTATCGCATACAGACCAAATATATACTACGTTTACTAACGAAATATCTAATGCACCAAGTATTAAGCTGAAATTAGTTGATGGTAGAGAATTAAGAATATATAAGCAATACCTAAAGCATCAGTTAAGAAGCTATTTTCAAGCTAAAGATTACGTAGTTGTAAAAAACTTTGTAGGTGACGTACAGGTTTGGATGCCATCTCTTAAAGGCAATACAGAGCATTATAATTTATATTATAAGTTTTCATTTAAAATACAATTTGCAAAATTAACCGACTTACCAGAACTTATTGTATCGTACGATGGCACATCAAAAGTCCTTACAACGTCTGTTAAGGATATTGAGGATTCAGAGTTAATAAAACGTTGCGTATATGGACAAACTATCTTCAATTATCAAATGAACCTCGACACAGAGGAAAAAGAAGATTATTTCAATGCTATTGAGTTTGATAAAGCATTCCCAATTTTTAGTTTACCATTAGCCAGAGCATTAGATATACCTATTGAAGAACCAATTAGACCAGCTAATAAATACCAAAAATATGTAGCACTTATTAATAATTTTGCAACCAATTATTTGTTTGCAGAAGATTTTAAAGCCATTTTCCCGTTTAAAAACGATGCATTTATTGATGTGCCACTTAATCGTATCAATCACATTGACCCACAAGTAGGATTATTAGAATTTGGTAAAGACCAATACGGTAACAAGAAAACCCATTTAGTGCCTAAATTGGCAATGAATAATCTTAATCCTTATAAGAGACCAAACAACCAAAACATTAAGTTTTTCTTTGTGTACCATACGTCTCATAAAGAAGCAATTAAAACCTTTTACAATAACCTTAAAACTGGCGTTACTGCGGATAAAAAGTATTTTAAAGGGATTGAGGCTTATGTAAACATTAAGGCTTCAACGTCTAAAGAACATTTTATTGAGTTTACCAATGAAAGCGACCCAATTCCAGAAATAGTTGAAAAGTTAGAGAGCTTAACCTTCGACCACGATAATGTACGTTATGCAGCGTTCTATTTAAGTCCTTTCGATAAATTCACACCAAATCCCGAAGACCGAGACATCTATATACAAATCAAAGAATTGTTTTTAAATGAAGGCATTGTTACGCAGGTTGTGGATTATGAAAAAATGGTGGTCAATATCGAGAATCAATACAACTTCCAATTCACATTACAAAATATGGCATTAGCTATTCACGCTAAATTAGGTGGTGCACCTTGGAAACTCGCAGTAACCGATAAAAAAGAATTAGTAATTGGTGTTGGTGCTTTTACCAATCAAGGCGAAAACAGACGGTATATAGCAAGTGCCTTTAGTTTTCAAAACAATGGTTTATTTAGAAAGTTCGAATATTTTGACCAAAGCGAAACAGACCTATTGGCAGGAAGTATATGTAAAGCCATTAGAGATTTTACATCGGTTGCTGAAGCAGATAAAGTAGTCATTCACTTTTATAAGGAAATGAGCTACGAGGAACTAAAACCTATTATAAGAGGGATGCATACATTAGGGTTGAAAATTCCTCTTTACATTTTAAATATCAATAAAACAGAAGCAGAAGATATTATTGCTTACGACCTCAATTGGGGTAAAAAGTTAATGCCTGTAAGTGGCACATACATACGTATTAGCGAAAATCAATTCCTACTGTTTAATAATGCACGTTATCCTAATTCACAGCGATATGCAGATACAGATGGTTATCCGTTTCCAATAAAAATTAAGGTAAGCAGTCCAGATGAAGATGCTTTTGAAGATGCAGACGTGGTTTTAGAGTTATTAACACAGGTATATCAATTTAGCAGATTGTATTGGAAATCACTTCGACAACAAAATGTACCTATTACCATAAAATACCCAGAAATGGTAGCACAAATAGCACCACGATTTAATAATGGTGTTCCAGACGATGCTAAAGATGCCTTATGGTTTTTATAAAATAATGATATGTCAAGATTAAGAAGAAAAGAAACACTTGCATCTATAATGGGATTTGGTTTTATCCATTTTGAGTTTCATTTAATTGAAGATTATATGAATCATATGGAAACTCATTTCGAAAGGGAATTAAAAAATATTGAGGTTGAATATGATAATTTTCAAAGTTCCAAAGAGATAGATAAATCAGAATATTCAGAAGAATATTTAGACCACATACAAGATTCCTTTATTGACAATGTGTTTATGTTTAATGATGTTTACATCAAAAATTACAGAAACGCTCAAGTCATACAGCTGTATTCTTTTTTTGAAGATGTTTTAAAACGTGGTTGTGATAGGTTCGCATCCTATAAACAAACAGATTATAGAGTAGATGATTTAAAGGGTAATAATGATATTGATAAAGTAAAAAAGTTTTTAAAGCAGTCTGCTAAAGTAGATTTTTCTATCCTCAATCCTGAATGGAGTTTTATTGATAATTTTAGACAAGTACGTAATTTAGTTGTGCATCACAAGGGTATAATTAAAAACAACGATTCTGTCAATAATAGCGATAGAAAGTTCAATAACATTAAGAATTTTAGCAAGGGTCGGTTTACGCTAAATGAATATGCATCTTCAAAAAATAGATTTGAAATAGTATTTGATAATCCACAGTTTTTTAAAGAGATAATAAACAACATCGAAAGTTTATTGGATAAAATAGGAAGTGAAGAAATGCATTTAAACACAGTATAAAAAATTACTTTCTAAAATGGGTAAATGGTAATTTGGTTAATAATAGAATTTCATAAATCTTTTGCACAACTATTGCATCATTAAATTTTTATCTTTGTAATTGTGAAATTTGTAACAATCATATTATCCTTAATAATACTATTGCTTTCAGCAAAGCCTTGTTCTGATGGTCAAAATAAAGAAGACCAACACCAAGACGAGATAAGTGTTAATCACAACCACCAAGAAGATAGTGACGATTCTTGTCCTATTACGTGTATCTGCAATTGTTGTGGTTTGTCCATTACTTACGAACCAATCAAGACATTTGATTTAAAACTCAATATTGAAATCTCATCGGAGTTAATTTCTACATATCAACCTATTTATAGGTTTAACTTCCTTTCCAATATTTGGCAACCGCCACAAGTAATAAGCTAAAACGTTTCGATTTTAAATCAATTATTTAGTTAATTACAATTATAATTCAATGAATAAATACCTATTGAGTATAAAGCTCATATTAATACTTTGCCTATCGTTACAGGCACAAACATCAGACATACAAATAAAAGTCCTAACAGAAGCTGAAAACGAGCCTTTATTGGGTGCTACGGTTTACTTTGAAGCATTAGAAAAAGGAGCAGTAACCGATTTTGATGGTATTGCAACTTTTACAGAAATTCCAGATGGTCAGCATCAAATAATTATTTCTTTTTTAGGCTTTGAAACATTTGAGACAACAATTCAAATTCCAAGTAATACAGAATTAATGTTTAAACTAAAAGAGGGCGGTAATCAATTAGATGCTGTAGTATTGCAATCTTCAAGAAGTACAAGAACCGTAAGAAAAATACCGACACGTATAGAGTTTATAGGTGCAGAGGAATTAGGAGAAAAAGCTATAATGAATCCTACTAATATTTCTATGGTGCTTCGAGAAAGTACAGGAATACAAATGCAACAAACATCATTAAGTAGTGGGAGTACCAATATTCGTATTCAAGGATTAGATGGTAGGTACACACAACTTTTAAGAGATGGGTTTCCATTATATGGTGGTTTCTCAAGTGGGTTAAGTATTTTACAAATACCACCTTTAGACTTACAACAATTTGAAATTATAAAAGGAAGTTCATCAACACTTTATGGTGGAGGTGCTATTGCAGGATTAGTAAATATGGTATCTAAAACACCAGACTATGAACCTGCATTAGACATAATGCTTACACAAACACAAGCGTTAGGAAGTACAGCCAATGTGTTTTATAGCAAACGAAATGAAAAATTCGGTGTTTCACTTTACGGTTCTGGTCATTATCAAAAAGCATACGACCCAGAAGATGATGGTTTTAGCAACCTACCAAATACAACATCAATTTCATTTAATCCTAAATTGTTTTATTACCCATCAGAGAAAACAACACTTTGGTTTGGATTAAACGGTACGTATGATGATAGAATTGGTGGAGATATGACAAAAATTGAAAGTGGAGAAAATGGCATACATCAATATACTGAAGAAAACAATTCAAAACGATTAAGCAGTCAATTGGTATATCAAACACAATTAGATTCCGTTAGTTCATTAGAATTTAAAAATAGTGTCTCTTTTTTCGATAGGAATTTAACCGTTCCGGATTTCAATTTTGATGGTAAGCAAACAAACACGTTTACTGAAATATCTTATAACACAGCTTCAGATAAAACGGATTGGATAGTTGGAGCTAATCTTTATACCTCAAATTTTGATGAAAACGATAATGCACCATTACAGCGAGACCAAAAAGATGTAACCTTTGGTGCATTTGCAAATAATATCTTTGACATATCAGATAATTGGATATTGGAAACTGGATTAAGAGCAGATTATAATACGGATTTCGGTTTCTTTCCACTTCCAAGAATTTCATTACTTTATAAAAACAATAGTGGATTTTCAAGTAGAATTGGTGGAGGTTTAGGGTATAAGATTCCTGATATTTTTACAGAAGAAGCAGAGTATATTAACTTTGAAAATGTGCTTGCAATAGATAAATCTACAGTAGATGCAGAACGTTCTTATGGTGTTAATTTCGATGTGAATTATCAAACACGATTATCGGATGAGATTGGTTTTTCCATAAACCAATTATTCTATGTGACTGCTATTAATGATGGACTGCTTTTAAATTCAACAGATAACGGATTTTTTCAATTTGAAAATGCTTCAGATAAAATATTCAGCAAAGGTTCAGAAACGAACATCAAATTTACATATAAGGATTTTAGATGGTTTTTAAATTATGCATTTATTGATACAAGGCTAAATTATTTAGAAGGCAATCCTCAAAAACCCTTAACAGCAAAACATAATGCAGGTAGTGTTATAATGTACGAATCTAAAAAATGGCGCATAGGTTATGAAACTTATTATACAGGGAAACAGTTCTTGTCTAATGGTACAGAAACTACAGACTTTGTAACTATGGGTTTAATGGTGATGCGTAACTTTAAATTGGGAAGTGTATTTGTAAATTTCGAAAACTTTACAGATAGAAGACAAAGCAGGTTTTCACCTTTGGTTTTACCACCGCACGAAAATCCTGTTTTCCCAGAAATATATGCGCCTACAGATGGTTTTATATTTAGTGTAGGACTTATTATTAAACCATTTGGTAACGAAGACGACGATTAATTATGGAAACAATAGAACAAGTATTAGAATCAAAAAACATACGAGTTACTGCAATGCGTATGTTAATTTATAAGTTCCTAGTTGAGAAGGAGGTTGCAGTAACATTGAGTGATATTGAAAACGCATTTGAAAAAGCAGATAGAACAACACTTTACAGGACTATTAAAACCTTTGAAGAGAAAGTCATTGTTCATCAAATAGACGATGGTACAGGAATTACGAAATATGCGTTATGCGAAGAGGGATGTAATTGTGATATAAAAAACGATTTGCATTTACATTTCCATTGTAATAATTGCAATGAAACCATTTGCCTAACAGAACATAAAATACCACAAATTAAAGTACCTGATGGCTTTGTTTCGGAAAATGTAAACTTGGTTGTAAAAGGTATATGTGATAAGTGTAGTGGATAACAAATGCACTTCCATTGCACTTACTATTAAATTACTTTTATCCAAAATTAGTGGATATGAAGTTTAATACTAAAATACCTAAACATATCAAACAGGCTTATATCGAAGAATTAAAACAATACAGTTTCTGTTTAGAAAATAAGCGGTTTGGTAATGCTTGGTTTCATTTAGAACGCAGTCATATAATAGGACAGTCTTATCCTATAGAACATACCTATTCACATTGGCTAATGCTAAAGTTTGGATTTAGACAAAAAGATACTAAAGAAGTATTCGGTCAAATTATTAGATTGCTTGTTGGTGGTTGGAAATCATTTATAAATCACGTTCCTCTTGGTAATACAGGTGGCGCAAACGTACCACCATTAAAACGTATGCCTATTCCAAATGACATTGAAAAAGTATTAGATATAGAATGAAAAATAAATTAGCGGTTACAAGTATCCTAACAGCAATCACAGCTTCATTGTGTTGCATCACACCAGTTTTGGCATTAATTGCAGGAACAAGTGGTGTAGCTTCAACTTTTTCTTGGATAGAACCATTTAGACCTTACTTAATAGGGCTAACTATATTAGTTCTTCTCTTTGCTTGGTATCAAAAATTAAAACCAGAAAAAGAAATCGACTGTGAATGTGAAACGGATAAAAAACCAAAATTTATTCAGTCAAAAACCTTTTTAGGAGTTGTAACAGTATTCGCAATAGTGATGTTGGCATTTCCATACTACTCAAGTATGTTTTATCCAAATTCAGAGAAACAAATTGTTGTCGTTGATAAATCAAATATCAAAACAACAGAGTATAAAATAAGTGGAATGACTTGTCCCAGTTGTGAAGCTCACGTAAACCACGAAGTAAATAAACTTAACGGAATTGTGAACTCAAAAACATCATACAAGAATGGTAACGCAATCATTGAGTATGACCAAACTAAAACTAATGAATTAGAAATTGAGAAAGCAATTAATTCTACAGGTTATAAAGTAACTGATAAAAATTAAAATTGATGCAAACTATATTAAAATCTGAAATCACTTGCCCAACCTGTGGTCATAAAAAGGAAGAAGATATGCCAACAAATGCCTGTCAATTCTTTTATGAATGTGAGAAATGTAAAACAGTTTTAAAACCAAACAAAGGAGATTGTTGTGTGTATTGTTCTTATGGTACAGTTCCTTGTCCACCAATTCAACAAAACAAAAGTTGTTGTTAAAACTAACTTGATGAAAAAAAAGAAAATCAATTTAAAAGATTTAAAACCAAATTCAGAAGCACAACATTCTCACGATGATGGTCATAATCACGGTAATGGAAGTGCATTCAAAACATACATTCCTGCTATCATAAGTTTTGTTATGTTAATGGTAGGTATCGCTGTAGATTATTTTGATGCGATTCCTCAATTTCAAGGATGGATTCGAGTAGTTTGGTACACTTTAGCATATATTCCAGTTGGATTTCCTGTAATTAAAGAAGGTTGGAAAAGTCTTATAAAAGGCGATGTTTTTACCGAGTTCTTTTTAATGTCTATTGCCACCATTGGTGCGTTTATCATTGGTGAATATCCTGAAGGTGTGGCAGTAATGCTATTTTATGCAGTAGGAGAATTATTTCAAAACGCAGCAGTTAATAGAGCAAAAGGAAATATTAAAGCCTTATTAGATGTTCGACCAAAAGAAGCCAATGTATTTCGTGATGGTGATTATGTTAGTGTGTCGCCAGAAGCTGTAAATATTGGTGAAAAAATACAAATTCGAGTAGGTGAGAAAATACCGTTAGATGGGATTTTATTATCCGAAAAAGCATCTCTAAACACCGCAGCGTTAACAGGCGAGAGCAAACCAGATTCCATTCAGAAAGAAGCAAAGGTTTACGCAGGTAGTATCAATTTAGAAAGCGTTATTGAAGTTGAGGTAACTAATAAGTTTGAAGATAGTTCTATTGCCAGAATATTAGAATTGGTTCAAAATGCTACTGCACGTAAATCTAAAACAGAATTATTCATTAGACAGTTTGCTCGTATCTACACGCCAATTGTAGTATTCTTGGCTATTGGTGTTATTTTTATACCTTACTTTTTTGTAGATGATTATGCTTTTAGAGATTGGTTATACAGAGCATTAATATTCTTGGTGATTTCTTGTCCTTGTGCGTTAGTGATTTCAATACCATTAGGTTATTTCGGTGGTTTAGGTGTAGCTTCAAAGAATGGTATTTTATTTAAAGGGGCTTCATTTTTAGACGCTATGACCAAGATAAATACATTGGTAATGGACAAAACAGGAACCGTTACCAAAGGTGTATTTAAAATCAAAGAAATAAAAACTATTGGTTGGGATGAATCTGATTTTATGAAGTATTTAATGGCTATGGAAGAACAATCCACGCATCCAATAGCTAAAGCCATAATGGTATATAAAGGAACTGAAAATAGCTATGAAGCAAAAGAAGTTTCTGAAATTGCTGGTAAAGGATTAAAAGGTATAGTAAACGGTAAAACTGTTTTAGTAGGTAACCAAGCCTTAATGATTGCCAATAGTATTGATGTTCCAACTGAAACGGAATCTATTGTAGAATCGATAGTATTAGTTGCAATCGATAATCAATTTGCAGGTTATGTAGTAATAGCAGATGAATTAAAAGAGGATGCAAAAGAAACAATTACAGATTTACATAAAGTAGGCATTAAAAATATTATGATGCTTTCTGGTGATAAAGATTCTATAACTCAACAAGTCGCTAAAAAGTTGAATATTGAAAATGCTAAAGGTGGTTTACTACCAGAAGATAAATTAAACGAAGTTGAATCTTTAAAGAAGAATCCTGAAAATAAAGTAGCTTTTATAGGTGATGGTATTAACGATGCACCTGTTTTAGCATTAAGTAACGTTGGTATTGCGATGGGTGGTTTAGGTAGTGATGTAGCTATTGAAACAGCAGATGTCATTATTCAAACAGACCAACCATCAAAAGTAGTGAGAGCCATTAAAATTAGTCGTTCTACACGCAAAGTAGTTTGGCAGAATATCATTTTAGCGTTTGGAGTTAAAGTTATTGTCTTGATATTAGGAGCAGGTGGTTTAGCCACAATGTGGGAAGCTGTTTTTGCAGATGTAGGAGTAGCATTATTAGCAATTTTAAATGCAGTTCGATTGCAGAAAATGAAATGGGATTAAGCAGATTAATCAATTAAACTTCTGTTAAACAAAATCAATAGTTGTTAAAATTTCGTAACTTCGCAATCAATATGAAGCAGATTTTCCATAAAATAATGTCTTTAGCAATGACTTTTGTAGTGTTATTCTCTACAATGTCATTTACTGTGAATATGCATTATTGTGGAGATACTTTAGTAGAATCTGCTATCTTTCAAAAAGCCAAAGGTTGCGGAATGGAAATGGAAAAGCCTTCAACCGAAGAATGTTCTATTACCAAGAAAAATTGTTGTGATGATAAACAATTAGCAATTGAAGGTCAAGACGAATTACAATTGCAAGTTGACAAAATCACGTTTGAGCAACAAGTATTCATCGCTTCATTTGTTTATACTTACATTAACCTTTTTGAAGGTTTAGACAGTAATGTATCTACCTACGAAGAATACAAACCACCACTCGTCATAAGGCAACTCTACAAGATTGACGAGACATACTTAATTTGATTTTTAAACAATAGACTCTTTTATCCTATGACTGCAATGTCGTAAGGATAATTTACTGTATTCGGTGTTTTTACAACACTATTGTCTAATTGTTTAAAATCAATCATATGCTAAATAAAAGCATCAAATTTTTAATAGAAAACAAACTCGTTGCAGTTTTACTACTTGTCCTTTTTATTGGATGGGGAACTGTTAATGCACCTTTTAATTGGGATACAGGATTTTTGCCAAGTAACCCTGTAGCAGTAGATGCTATTCCCGATATAGGTGAAAATCAACAAATCGTATTTACCAAGTGGGATGGTCGTTCCCCACAAGATATAGAAGACCAAATAACCTATCCATTAACCACATCATTATTGGGTATTCCTGGAGTGAAAACCATTCGTAGTTCCTCTATGTTTGGGTTTTCAAGCATCTATATCATTTTTGAAGAGGATATAGAATTTTACTGGAGCAGAAGTCGTATTCTCGAAAAACTTAATTCCTTACCAAGTGGTTTATTACCCGAAGGTGTTAATCCAGCGTTAGGTCCAGATGCCACAGGATTAGGACAAATATTTTGGTACACACTTGAAGGTCGTGATGAGAACGGTAATGTAACAGGTGGTTGGGATTTACACGAATTACGTAGTATTCAAGATTACTATGTTAAATATGCCTTGTCCTCTGCAAGCGGTGTTTCTGAAGTTGCATCAATTGGTGGTTATGTTCAAGAGTACCAAGTGGATGTAAACCCAGAACTAATGCGTCAATATAACATTGGGTTACATCATATTGTTAAAGCTGTAAAAGAAAGTAATAAGGATATTGGCGCACAAACCTTGGAAATTAACCAAGCTGAATATTTAGTTCGTGGTTTGGGGTATGTAAAATCCATTGCAGATATTGAAAATGCTGTAGTTGATTCTGAAAATTTCACTTCAATAAAAATTAAAGACATTGGAAAAGTTTCATTAGGTCCAGCAACAAGACGAGGTTTATTGGATAAAGAAGGTGCTGAAGTTGTTGGTGCTGTTGTGGTGGCTCGTTATGGAGCAAACCCAATGGAAGTCATTAATAACGTAAAGGAAAAAATTAATGAATTAAGTGCAGGATTACCTTCAAAAGTGTTAGCGGACGGTAGAACGTCACAAGTAACCATAGTACCTTTTTATGACAGAACAGAATTGATACAAGAAACTTTAGGTACACTCAATGAAGCCTTAACTCTTGAAATATTGATTACCATTTTGGTTATAATCATTATGGTGTTTAATCTTCGAGCTTCTGTCTTGATTTCAGGATTATTACCAGTTGCAGTCTTAATGGTATTTATTGCGATGAAACTCTTTGGCGTCGATGCTAATATTGTCGCATTATCTGGTATTGCAATTGCTATCGGAACAATGGTCGATGTTGGTGTTATACTATCAGAAAATATCATTCGGCATTTAGATGAAGATGATGGAACACAATCCATTAATACAGTAGTTTACAACGCAACAGCCGAAGTTTCTGGTGCAATCGTAACCGCAGTAATGACTACAATTATAAGTTTCATTCCTGTATTTACAATGATTGGCGCTGAAGGTAAATTGTTCAGACCATTAGCATTCACAAAAACCTTTGCATTAACAGCTTCTATAATAGTAGCGTTGTTTTTAATTCCACCGTTTGCTGCATTTTTATTCAGAAAGAAAAACATCAAAAACACTTTTAAATATGTTTTAAATGGTGTTTTAATAGCATTGGGAATCGTAGCCATAGTCTATGGATATTGGTTAGGATTAATTTTAATTGCGTTTGGGATTACAGCAGGTCTTAATCTTCAAAATAAGATAACAGACAAACAAGCGAATCTTACCAATATCATTATTTCAGCATCAGCAATAGTGTTCCTATTAGCGGAATATTGGAGACCTTTAGGAGTTGATAAAAGTATCTTCTGGAACCTCATCTTTGTTGGTGTCATTTGCTTTGGTTTATTGGGTGTTTTCTCATTGTTTATCAGGTATTATACTCGAATTTTAAAGTGGTGTTTAGATAATAAATTACTATTTCTTTCAATTCCAACTGCAATTGTCATTGCTGGTTTTTTCATTATGAAAAACACAGGCAAAGAATTTATGCCATCGTTAAATGAAGGTTCTTTTTTATTGATGCCTACTTCTATGCCACATTCTGGTGTAGAAGAAAATAAGCGTGTTTTACAGCAGTTAGATATGGCAGTTGCCAGTATTCCTGAAATCGAAACTGTAGTTGGAAAAGCAGGTCGTACAGAATCTGCATTAGACCCAGCACCACTATCAATGTATGAAAATGTTATTCAGTATAAGTCAGAATATATGCTGAATGAAAACCGAGAACGTCAACGCTACAAAGTGAATAATGATGGCTTGTTTGAATTAAAAGATGGTCGATTTATCGCAAATCCAAATAATACAGAAAATGTCACCTTGAGCACAGTCGAAAGGTCTCAACTCATTCCAGACAATAATGGAGAGTTCTATCGAAATTGGAGACCTGAAATACAATCACCAGATGATATTTGGAACGAAATTGTAAAAGTGACCAAATTACCAGGCGTAACGTCTGCACCAAAGCTACAACCTATTGAAACCCGATTGGTAATGTTGCAAACAGGAATGCGAGCACCAATGGGTATTAAAATAAAAGGGCAAGATTTAAAGCAGATTGAAGCGTTTGGAATGCGATTAGAAGATATTTTAAAACAAGCTGAAGGTGTAAAAGATGAAGCTGTTTTTGCAGACCGTATTGTAGGTAAACCCTATTTGTTAATTGATATTGATAGAGAGAAAATTGCTCGTTATGGCGTAACCATTGAGGAAGTTCAAAATGTTTTGAAAGTGGCTGTTGGTGGTATGGTATTAACACAGACAGTAGAAGGTCGTGAGCGTTATGGTGTTAGAGTTCGTTACCCAAGAGAATTAAGAGCAAATCCAACCGATTTAAAACAAATCTATGTGCCTGTTGAAAAAGGAAGCCCTATTCCTTTAAGTGAATTAGCGACTATAAAATATGAACAAGGTCCACAAGTAATTAAAAGTGAAGACACTTTTTTAGTTGGCTATGTGTTATTTGATAAAATGGATGGTTTTGCAGAAGTCAATGTGGTAGAAAATGCACAAACCTTAATTCAAGAAAAGATAGATAGTGGCGAATTGGTAGTCCCAAAAGGTATCAACTACCAATTTACGGGAACGTATGAAAACCAATTAAGAGCAGAAAAAACCTTGTCGGTTGTTGTGCCTTTAGCGTTGGCAATCATTTTCTTAATTCTGTATTTCCAATTTCGTTCAGTAGGGACATCACTAATGGTATTCACAGGTATTGCAGTTGCTTTTGCTGGTGGTTTTGTAATGATATGGCTCTATGGTCAAGATTGGTTCTTAAACTTCAATGTCTTTGGTGAAAATCTGCGCGATTTATTTCAAATGCACCCCATTAATTTAAGTGTAGCGGTTTGGGTTGGGTTTATTGCACTATTTGGTATCGCAACCGATGATGGAGTTGTAATGGCAACTTATTTAACACAAACATTTGATAGAAATACACCAGAAAATAAAAAAGAAATCAGAGCATCAGTAGTAGAAGCAGGAGAAAAACGTATTAGACCTTGTTTAATGACAACTGCTACTACCATATTGGCATTATTACCAGTATTAACATCTACAGGAAGAGGTAGTGATATTATGATACCTATGGCAATACCAAGTTTTGGTGGAATGTTAATCGCTTTAATAACACTATTTGTAGTCCCTGTTTTATATAGTTGGAAAGCAGAAGTTAAACTTAAAAGAACAGTATAATGAAACATATAAAATCACACATAAAGTCAGTCATTTTTCTTTGTTTTTTAATCTTTGTTCTCAAAGGAAATGCGCAACAATTAGATGTGCTCATTAATGAAGCATTAAATAACAACCCTGAAATTCAAAAATTTGAATTGCAATACAAAAGGGTTTCAGAAAAAGTAAATGAAGTAAATACGGTTCCTAATACAGAATTTGGAGTTGGTTATTTTGTAAGTGAACCAGAAACTCGAACAGGTGCTCAACGCTTTAAGGTGTCTGCAAAACAAATGTTACCGTGGTTTGGTAATATTTCGGCAAGAGAAAATTACGTTAGTTCGTTAGCAGATGTTAAGTATGAAGATATTGTAATTGCGAAGCGAAAACTAATGTCTTCAGTTTCACAATCTTATTATAGACTATATGCTAATAAAGCAAAACAAAAGGTATTAACAGAGAATATCAATCTGTTAGAAACATATGAAACAATGGCTTTGACTTCTGTTGAGGTTGGTAAAGCATCAGCGGTTGATGTATTGCGTTTACAAATGCGTCAAAACGAAATGCAACAACTCAAAGATGTGTTGCAACAACAATTTTTAGCAGAACAAACTAACTTCAATAATCTATTGAATAGAGGTAATGATGTTACCGTGAATGTGGTAGATAGTTTAATGATACCTTCTGAAGACTTTGATATTACTTTTGAAAAATTAGTATTACATCCTGAATTACTAAAATTTGATAAACTCTATCAATCCATAGAGCAATCAGAATTATTGAATCAAAAAGAAAGCAGTCCAATGATTGGTTTTGGATTAGATTATATCAATGTTGCTGAAAGACCAAATATGGATTTCAGCGATAACGGAAAGGATATTGTAATGCCAATGGTTTCGGTATCTATCCCAATTTTCAATAAGAAATATAAATCCCAAACCAAACAAAATGATTTGCAACAGCAGGAAATTACTGCTCAAAAACAGGAACGTTTAAATGCATTGGAAACGCTTTTAGACAAAGCGAATAACGAACGCATTTCTGCAAGAATAAGTTATGCTACCCAAACCAAAAACCTACAGCAAGCCAAAGATGCAGAAGACATTTTAATCAAAAGCTATGAAACAGGAACGATTGATTTTAATGATGTTTTGGATATTCAAGAGTTGCAGCTAAAGTTTCAAATGAACCAAATAGAATCTGTGAAGACCTACTATGTGCAAAGTACAATCATTAATTATTTAATTCAGTAAAACAATGACACACACATATCACATACACGGAATGACCTGCAACGGTTGTCGCAGTCACGTTGAGGAAACGCTCTCTAAAGTAGGAGGTGTTTCAAAAGCAACAGTCGATTTAGATAAGGCAGAAGCTAACATAGAAATGGAATCACATATTCCCATAGAAACATTTCAAGAAGCCTTAAAAAAGGATGGTGGTACATATAGCATTCATAAACAAGGTGAACACCATCAGCATTCAGAAGCTAAAAAGGAAAAGCAACCTAAAGGTACAGGCACATTTTATTGTCCTATGCATTGCGAAGGCGATAAAATCTATAACAAACCAGGTGATTGTCCTGTTTGCGGAATGGATTTGGTGGAAGAACAAAATCTATCAGCAACTTCAAAGGAACAATGGACGTGTCCGATGCATCCAGAAATTGTAAAAGAAGAAGCAGGTTCGTGTCCTATTTGTGGGATGGATTTAGTGCCAATGGAAGCAGATAGTTCAGCAGAAGAAAAAACGTATAAAAAGCTATTAAAGAAATTTTGGATTGCCACAGCATTTACCTTGCCCATTTTCTTAATGGCTATGAGCGAAATGCTCAATAACAATCCGTTGTACGATATAATGGAACAGAAATATTGGAACTGGATTCAGTTTGCATTATCAATTCCAGTAGTGTTTTATGCCACTTGGATGTTCTTTGAACGTGCCTATAAAAGCATTAAGACTTGGAATCTCAATATGTTTACACTTATTGGGATTGGTGCAGGTGTGGCGTGGTCGTTTAGTGTTTTTGGTATGTTCTTTCCAGACGTATTTCCAAGTCAATTTAAAACAGAATCAGGTGCAGTTCACGTCTATTTTGAAGCAGCAACTGTGATTTTAACGTTAGTGCTTTTAGGTCAATTGTTAGAAGCTCGTGCACATAGTAAAACCAATTCGGCAGTAAAAGAACTGTTGAAATTAGCACCTAATAAAGCCATAAAAATAGTAGATGGTGAAGAAGTTGAAGTCAGTATTGACGAGATAGAACTTAATGATATTCTAAAAGTGAAACCAGGAGATAAAATTCCTGTGGATGGTGTGATAACTGAAGGCGAAACAACTATTGATGAATCTATGATTACAGGCGAACCTATTCCTGTAAACAAATCTCAAGAAGATAAAGTAAGTAGCGGAACCATTAATGGGAATCAATCCTTTTTAATGAAAGCAGAAAAGGTAGGAAGTGACACTTTATTATCACAAATCATTCATATGGTTAATGATGCCAGTAGAAGTCGTGCACCTATTCAAAATTTAGCAGATAAAGTTTCAGGCTATTTTGTGCCAGTTGTAGTTCTTATTTCTATTATCACATTTATTGTATGGTCTATTTGGGGACCAGAACCAGTTTATGTGTATGCGTTTGTCAATGCAATTGCAGTACTAATCATTGCTTGTCCTTGTGCTTTAGGTTTAGCAACACCAATGTCTGTAATGGTTGGTGTGGGTAAAGGTGCTCAAAATGGTGTATTGATTAAAAATGCTGAAGCTCTTGAAAAAATGGATAAGGTAAATACGCTTATCGTTGACAAGACAGGAACAATTACCGAAGGAAAACCAACAGTTGAAACCGTTGGAGCTTTTAATGATGCTTTAAGCGAAAAAGAAGTGTTACAATACATCGTGTCATTAAATACAAATAGCGAACATCCTTTGGCAGAAGCGACAGTTAAATATGGCAAAGAACACAACGCAGAAATTTTAAAGTCCGAAGATTTTAGTGCTGTTACAGGAAAAGGTGTTGAAGCTAAAATTGATGGAAAAAATGTAGCATTAGGTAATCCTAAAATGATGGAATATGCTAAAGCGGATATTACTTCTAAAATGAAAGACGAAGCTAAATCTTACCAAGAACAGGGTAAAACAGTTTCTTATTTGTCAATAGATGAAACCGTAGTTGGATATGTAGTTATAGGCGATAAAATAAAAGAAACAAGTGCTAAAGCCATTAAAGCACTTCAAGATAAAGGGATAGATGTAATAATGCTAACAGGTGATAATCACAATACAGCACAAGCAGTAGCATCAGAACTAAATCTTGCAGATTTTAAAGCCAGTATGCTACCAGAAGACAAACTCAAAGAAGTAGAGAAACTACAAAAAAATGGAAAAGTAGTTGCTATGGCAGGTGATGGCATTAATGATGCACCAGCATTGGCAAAAAGTGATGTAGGTATTGCAATGGGTACGGGAACAGATGTAGCGATAGAAAGTGCTATGATAACACTCGTAAAAGGCGATTTACACGGTATTGTAAAAGCAAAAAATTTAAGTAATGCTGTAATGAAGAACATTAAGCAGAACCTATTTTTTGCACTTATTTATAACACTTTAGGTGTGCCTATTGCAGCAGGAGTTTTGTTTCCATTCTTTGGAATATTGCTCTCGCCAATGATAGCAGCTTTAGCAATGAGTTTTAGCTCTGTTTCAGTTATTGGAAATGCACTACGATTAAGAACAATTAAAGTTTAACTATAAAATCAAATAATTATGGAAAATTCAAAAGAACACTCAAACAAAGGAAATTACAAAACCTTCTTTATAATGTTGGCTTGCTCATTTGTAGCAATGTACATCACAATGTATCTAAACACCTATGCAATAGACCACGTGTGGTTTAGCTTAACCCGATTTTATATGACCTGTTTAGGTATTTCAGCAATGGCAGTAATAATGTGGTTTTTTATGCGAAAAATGTATAATGATAGAAAGAAAAACATAGCCATACTTGCAGGTAGTTTTATCCTGTTTGTAGGTGCATTAGGATTAGTAAGAACACAAGCACCAATCATTGGTGACGTACTATGGATGAAAGCAATGATACCACATCATTCTATCGCTATTTTAACAAGTGAAAGAGCAGATATTCAAGACCCAGAAGTTAAAAAATTAGCAGAAGACATTATAAAAGCACAACGTAAAGAAATAGAAGAAATGAAAGCAATGATAAAACGATTAGAGAATGAAAAATAATAAAATAGTCATATATATTGGCATACTCGTAGTAGGTGTGTTATTGGGTTGGTTGCTTTTTGGTGGCTCATCAAATGAAGAAATAGACCATAATCACGATGCGGTTGCAGCAACCAATCAAATGTGGACGTGTTCTATGCATCCACAGATTATGCAACCAGAGCCAGGCGACTGCCCCATTTGTGGTATGGATTTAATTCCTGCGGAAAGCGGAAGTGATGGCTTAATGGCAGACCAATTTAAACTAACAGAAAATGCGATGGCATTAGCCAATATTCAAACAACTGTTGTAGGCAAGGGAAATGTTGAAGGCAACACCATAAAGTTATCTGGTAAAATTGCTGAAAACGAAGAAGCCAATGCAGTACAAGTCAGTTATTTTTCGGGTAGAATTGAACGTTTGAATGTGAGTTTTACAGGCGAAGAAGTTCGTAAAGGTCAATTATTGGCAACCATTTATTCGCCAGAACTCTATGCAGCACAACAAGAATTAATCACAGCAGCTTCTTTAAAAGAATCTCAACCTGCTTTATACAAAGCAGTCCGTAATAAATTGAAATTATGGAAACTCTCTGAAAATCAAATCAACCAGATTGAAGAAACAGGAAAAGTAAAAGAAAACTTTCCTGTTTATGCAACCGTTTCGGGTACTGTTACAGAAAAATTGGTAGAGCAAGGCGATTACATCAAACAAGGACAACCCTTATTAAAAATTGCCAATCTCAACACAGTTTGGGGAAATTTTGATGTGTATGAAAATCAGATTGACCGCTTTAAAAAAGGACAGGAAGTGATGATTACAACCAACGCTTATCCTAACAAGGAATTTAAAGGTAAAGTTGATTTCATTGACCCAGTTTTAAACACGAAAACAAGAACTGTAACCTTACGTGTTGTTTTAAGCAATAAGGACGATGTATTTAAACCAGGAATGTTTGTAACCGCAAATATTGAAGGCAGTACAGCTAAAAATGATGAAGTATTATCAATTCCTGCATCTTCTGTATTATGGACAGGTGAACGTTCTGTGGTGTACCTTAAAACAAATCCAGACCAACCTATTTTTGAAATGCGTGAAATTAAATTAGGCAATCAAATTGGTAATGAATATGAAGTTGTAGAAGGTTTATTTGTTGGAAATGAAATAGTGACTAACGGAACATTTACGGTTGATGCAGCAGCACAATTACAAGGCAAAAAGTCTATGATGAATAAAGATGGTGGTAAAGTAATGACTGGACACGAAGGTCATTTAGGTATGGATAACAATGCATCTAACAAAGAAAGTGACCATACTAATATGAACGAAAGATTGACGGTATCAGAGAAATTCCAAGAACAATTAAAATTTGTTTACAATGATTACATCAATTTAAAAGATGCTTTAGTTAAAGAAGATTCAAAAAATACTTCAGTTAATGCAACAAGTTTATTAGACAATTTAGGTAAAGTTGATATGAAATTATTATCGGACAATAATGCTCACGCACATTGGATGTCATTAGTAAAAGAAATACAATCTTCTGCAACATCCATTTCTAAAACGTCAGATATAAAAGGACAAAGAGACCATTTCAAACATCTATCATTACATTTAATAAATACTGTACAACTGTTTGGTGTTAAGGAAAAAGTGTATGTTGAGTATTGTCCTATGGCAGATAACAACAATGGCGCATACTGGTTGAGTAAAGAAGAAAAAGTAATCAATCCATATTTTGGTGAAGCAATGCTAACCTGTGGAGAAATAAAACAAGTAATAGAATAATAACAAATCAAGTAATAACAATTAAATTTTAAACAATGAAGAAAGTAATTTTAAGTGTAGTTGCAATAGCAGCATTAGGTTTAACAAGTTGTAAAAACGAAACTAAAAAAGTTGAAGATACTACGACAACAGAAGTGTCAAAAGAAATCGCAATGACGGATTTATCTTTTGGAGTAAGAGGAAATTGTGGTATGTGTAAAAGTACCATTGAAAAAGCAGCCAATAGTGTTGAAGGTGTTGCAAGTGCCAATTGGGATGTCGATAAAAAAAAGATTGATGTTTCTTTTGATGATACCAAAACAGATGCTATGACAATTCACAAAGCTATTGCAGCTTCAGGATATGATACTGAAAAAGTTGCAGGTAGTGAAGAAGCCTATAAAAACTTACCAGGATGTTGTCAATACGACCACGAAATGGCTATGAATCAAACAGGAGAAATGAAATCGGAAGACCATTCAAATCACGACCACTAAACAATATTAAAAGAGTCTTTTTCGGAAGGCTCTTTTTTATTCCCCACAACCCAAAACCCAGTTTTTTCGTACCTCAAAATCCTCTGTCTTTTGTGTTGTTCCGCTCGCCAATGCATAATTGGTTTTATGTTATAATACTTGTAGCCAAAGCTATAATGGCACATTACTTGTTTTATTTAACATAGTTTAGTTTGAGAAAATGGTACAATAAAAAAGCAAAGAGCCATTGCCAACGCTCAAACAATTATAACGCCACAAAACCAATCCCAAGCTATGTTACATAATAGAAGTTATAGTAGCAAAAATCCTTTCAATGGTTGCCTACGGCGTTTTATTATATTTTCGTAGCTATAACTGCTATTATGTAAAATATCCGCTTATCCCACGCTCACATCCGAACTTTTAACCACATTTTGAACAAGCATTAAACAGTCGAACATTTAAAGGGTAACGTTAATTTTGAATAATATTCGTTATCTCATTCATCTGCACAAAACCATCGTTAAGTCCAAGTATTCCTTACCTCAAGTCTTTGTTTGTTTCATTTCGCTAACAAATATTAAAGTCCACTTTTCCCCACCACCCAAGTCAGCGGATATAAAAAAATAGGTTTACAATAATTTGTAGTACGTCATAGCACATTACTTTTTATCGTACCTCAAAAAAGCAATAAGCTATTATCTAAAAGTCCTGTATAAGTAGCTTGTTTAAATGCTGTTTTATCAAACAACTATTTAAAACGCTACCTATACAAACACTTCACCCAACGCTCAAAAACGAACAGCAACCTATTTTTTTAAGTGTTAATTCCCCAGAAAAGTTAAAAGCATTTCAATCAAGATAAAACCAATTTGAAATATTAAAATAAAAAAAGGTAGCAAATATATGTGGCTACCTCTGCCAGCCGCACAAGGCTATAAAGGTCAAGCCCTTCGGGTTTTGAATAAAACTTTTTTAAATACCCTTATTCTTTTTCCTTAAACATTTTAACTCAAAAAACTTTTACCCAAAAACCTTGACAGCCTTACCCACGCCACAAGTACTATGGCTATCTTTTTTCTTTTCAAAAAAATAATGTGGCGAAGCGTAGCGAAGCAATTTTAAATTGGATAGCTATGTCAACTTTTGAACTAAAAACACACCAAGTCGGAAGAACTTACTCAAACCCTCACTTTTTTATACTAAACAAAGGACTAAACAGCGGAAAACCCTTGACAAATCCTTGTCCTAATTGTTTTGTAGTCACAACTTCAACCAAAGAAGAAAAAAACACGCTTTTTCACATATCTATGATGTTGCAAATTGGCGGTTTTTACGCTTACTATTTAAAAGGTAGTGTTATTCCGTTTATCTCGATAGATGATTGTAGAAACACTTTAAAAAACAGTTACATCTCATTTTTTTATAATGAAATTCAGTTGCAAAAGCATATTAATATAGTGTCAGCAATTAGCAAAAAGAAAGCGGAGCTTCATAATATCATTTCAAAAATGGCAGATTTAAAAGTATCTTATATTCAAAGTTTATTTTCTATAATGCAAAAAGAAGCAATCTAAAGCAACAAAATCCATATCAAAAGAATAGCATAAAACTTGCCATATATTTCAGCGGAGGGTACAACTACATTTCAAGTCCGTACCAAGTCCGAACAAAAGTAAGTTTCATTTAAATCATTTATGTTATGGGTAAAATTGCTCAAGGTATTTTAGGAGGGCTTTCAGGTAAGGTTGGAAACATTATCGGTGGAAGCTGGAAAGGAATTGATTACATTAGAATTAAACCTTCAAGTGTAGCCAATCCAAGAACTGTTGGTCAGGTAAACCAAAGAACAAAGTTTACTGCCACTTTAGAATTTTTACAAGCTGTAAAACCTTTTATTAAGTTAGGTTATAAAGGGTTAGCTGTTAAGAAAACAGAATTTAATGCTGCGATGTCGTATGTGTTGAATAATGCGATTACAGGTACAGAACCTAACTTTGTTATCGACTATCCGAACGCTTTAGTAAGTCGAGGAGGTTTATCTGGTGCGTTAAACCCAACGACTGATTTGGCAACAGCTGGAGAAGTAACGTTTGGTTGGGATGATAACTCTGCTGAAGGTAATGCAAATACTACTGACAAGTCTATGTTATTGGTTTACAATCCATCAAAAAGAGAATCTATTTCTTTACTTGATGGAGCAGATAGAACAGTAGGTTCTCAAATTGTTCCAATCCCAACAACTTATGCAGGAGATACTGTAGAGCTATTTATGGCTTTTATTACTGCTGATGGTAGTCAAGTATCAAACAGTATTTATTTAGGCTCTGGTACAGCTAATTAATGCTTGGTGTTTTTTATTATGAAACCGCTCTAATCGAGCGGTTTTTTTATGCTATATTTGTTGAGCAATTTATTAATAGTTGTTGCTAATCTTCTCTTTTTATATGTTTTTTGTATGCTATTTGTTGCCCAAATGTAATAGTACCAATGGACATAGGGTTAGTTAAATATTGTATTGGGAAATAGTTGATTATTTTTATGTAAATTTTAGTTTAATAGGCGAAGTTGGTGGCAACCTTAATTGAATAAATTTTAAATTAAGAACAAGCACTACACTCTCCAACCATAAGCAAACTAGCAGATTCAATTTTATAGCCATCAACGGGTGGTATAGAAAATTTTACAGGTAAGCATTTTACTTCTCCACAGGTTTTACATTGAAAATGCGGATGTACATCATTGTGTGTTTCACAAGAACAATCTTGACATTTAGCATACCATTTTAAACCTCCTTTTCCAATAAAAGAATGTACAATTCCATCATCCATAAGTTTATCCAAAATGCGATAAACAGTAGTTTTATTCATTTCAGATGCTAACATTTTAACTAAGCTTGCTACAGAGATTGCTTTTTGTCCTCTATCGAATACATCAGTTAAAACTTTAACCTGTTTTGTTTGTCTTGTTATTCCCATGATATAAATATATTGCAACTGAGTTGCATTTTAAAAAAATCTAAACTAATATTGCAACTTAGTTGCTTTAAAGTTTTTAGATGACCTTATCTCTTAATAAATCAGATTCAATAGGTATACTTTCCAGTGCTTTGTGCCTAATGCATTGTATTGCCACCCCTTTTTTATTTGCAGTTCAAGCACATAGCATAAAGTGCTGCGAAGCAAAGCCTTTGTGGTGGTCTAGTTTAGATTTTATATTTCTACTAATTTCTGCTTTAGCTATATATAAATCTAGCACAAATGTATCAAAAAAATGGATTGTAATTGCTCTCTGGTTTAGTTGGTTTTTACTTATAATGATAATATTAAATGAAAAAATGTTGTGGTTTGATATTCCTGAAGCTGCCATTTACGTGCCTTCTATAAGTTTAATGTTTTTTCACTGGTACGGTAGCATCTTCTGTCAGTGTAAAGATGAAAAATGTTGTGCTAATACCTAGAAATGAAAATGAATAAGGAAAACATCGAAATAATAGGCGATAACCATATATCTTCAAGTGTTGAAACACCGTTACGAGACGATGCATTTGAAATTTCTGATGATGATAAAATAAAAAATATTCAGCATCATTTTGAAAAGATTATGGAGGAATTGGGACTTGATTTATCAGACGATAGTCTGTCAGGTACTCCATATCGTGTAGCCAAAATGTATGTAAAAGAATTGTTTTACGGCTTAAATCCCAAGAATAAGCCTAAGCTTTCTACTTTCGAAAATAAATATGGTTACAAGAAAATGCTTGTTGAGCAGGATATCATTATAGATTCTGCCTGTGAGCATCATTTTTTACCTATTACAGGACACGCACATATTGCATACTTGCCAAAAGATAAAGTTGTTGGCCTTTCAAAAATAAATAGGTTAGTCGATTATTATGCACATCGTCCACAGGTTCAAGAACGTCTATCATTACAAATACTAAAGGATCTTCAAAATGTTTTAGAAACAAAAGACGTCATCGTTATGATTTCTGCAAAACACCTTTGTGTTTCATCTCGAGGTATAAAAGATAAAGATAGTTTTACCACTACCATAGAATATGGAGGTTGCTTTGAAAACAAGTTATATCGTGATGAATTTTTAAACATATTAAACATTTAGCTATGCTAAAAGCAAATAAACTAAGTATGCGCTATGACAATACTTTAGCGCTAAACGATTTAAGTTTTACGGTTGCACCTGGAGAAATCTTTTGTCTCTTAGGACAAAATGGAGCAGGTAAAACCACTACAATTAATATTTTTTTAGGGCTGCTTAAACCAACTTCGGGTGAGGCTTTAATAAATGATATATCTGTAATAGAGGATACATCAATAAGACGTTTAATAGCCTATATACCAGAAATAGTACAACTATATGGAAATCTGTCAGGGTTAGAGAATTTAAATTTCTTCAGTCGTTTAGCAGGGTTTGTTTATACCCAAGAAGAGCTTGGTAGTCTTTTAAAACGTGTTAATCTTGAGGAAGTGGCGCACCAGAACAAATTATCTACCTATTCCAAAGGGATGCGACAAAAAGTTGGAATAGCAATTGCCTTAGCCAAAAAAGCATCTTACATATTAATGGATGAGCCAACTTCTGGATTAGATCCAAAAGCATCAGTAGAATTTGCTGAAATCTGTAAAGAATTATCAGCAGATGGTGTGGGTGTCCTCATGGCGACACACGATATCTTTAATGCTGTTAACATTGGCTCAAAAATCGGAATAATGCGAGAGGGAGCTCTGGTACATACCGCAGAAACTTCAACAATATCTGCTCAAGAACTACAAGATTTATACATAAAAACAATTAATTAAATAACTAACTAAAAATGAATTTTAAAAACGGCATATTCGCCATAATTTTGCTAGCGATACAACTTGGTTTTTCGCAATCTAAGGTTAATGGAAATATTTTAGATGAAAACAATGCTCCAATTCCAGGAGCTACTATAGTACTCAAAAATTCCAAAAGCACATTAGGCCAACTTACAGATAAAGATGGTAAGTTTGAAATTGAAGTTGCTTTAGGTAGTTACAATATCGAAGTTAGATATTTAGGCTTTCAGTCTTATAAATCAACTATTGAGGTTACTAATAATGAAGCTAAAAGCATTGGTACAATTACTTTAGAGGAAGGTAATGAACAACTACAAACCGTAGAAATACTGGGACGTGTAAGAAAAGATTATAACAGTGATTATTCCTTCTCAGCCACTAAAACAGCTATTAAAAACAGAGAATTGCCACAGGCGGTGGCTACTGTAACCAAAGAGCTTATTGATGATCGTCTAGCATTTCAATTACCAGATGCCGTAAAAACAGTAAGTAGTGTCTCTGCCACGGGGTTATATAACCACTATAACATTAGAGGTATTACACAAGCTGATGATGGACAAGTTATTAATGGTATGCGTACGCGTCAATATTACTTTTTACAACCTATTACTTCGCATTTAGAGCGTGTAGAAGTAATTAAAGGGCCTGCATCTGTTACCTTTTCAAGTGCAGATCCTGGTGGAACTGTAAATATGGTCACTAAAAAACCATTGGCAGAAAAAAGAAGTTCCATAGCATTTACAACAGGAAGTTTTGGAACTCTAAGAGCAACAGCAGATTTTACTGGTCCATTAAACGATTCTAAAACATTATTATATCGTTTTAATGCTGCGTATCAAGATGCAGATTCATTTAGAGACGTTGTGAATAATAATGCTATTTTAATTGCACCTTCTTTAAGTTATGTTCCTAATGAAACAACATCTCTTAATGTAGAAATGGTATATAGTGATGCTGAAGGAAATTTAGATAGAGGACAACCTATTTTTGACACAGGTGGTGATTATGATATAAATAGTACACCTATAACTCGTAATGTAGGAGCATCTAGTGACCACTATATAAACAAGGAGTTAATGCTTATGGTGAGCTTTAATAAAAAGTTTACTGATAATTTTGGTTTCACTGCACAGTATATGAAACAAACTTGGGATGAAGATTTAGCTGAACATAGAGTAGAAACAAATGCTGTAGATATTGATGGTAATTCTGTGCCTAGTTTAATACGATTACGATATGATGAAAGACAACAATTTTGGGAAACTGATAATTTTAGTTCCTACTTTAATTATGATATTAAATCAGGTAACATAACCAATAAATTACTGGTAGGGTACGATGCTACGCGATGGGAAAGAAAACTAGGAGCTGGATTTCTTCGTGCCAGAAGATATACAAGAACCAATGGTGCGCAATCCAATTTTGATGCAAGTGATCCTGATGCGTTTGAACAAGTAGAGGTAAACGGTATAACGCTTCCTGCGCCATCTGCTGCGTTTTTCGATTTAAATAATCCTTTTAATGGTGCTAGAGATACAAGAAATTACAACATTGCTCAACTAAGTATTCCAGCTAACTTAAATACTTCTAATGGTATCTATATCCAAAATCAATTTAAAGTTGGTAAATTCTCTGCTTTAGTAAATTTACGATATGAGTGGTTTACAGATATTTTTGATTATAAAGGGGATGAAGAAGAATTTAAAACAAGTGCTTTTGTACCTAGGTTAGGTTTAACTTATGAAGTGACTAATACTATTAGTGCTTACGCTACATATCTTGGAGGGTTTCAACCGCATACCAATACTGTTTCATTATCTCCAACTGCAGAAGGCTTCTTTTGGGCAGCATCACCAAGTCGATTTGATCCGTTAGAGAGTAGCTTAACCGAAATAGGCGCAAAAGGGGAATTTTTAAATGGAAAAATATTTGCCAACTTTGCTATATTTAACATTACTCAAAAAAATATCTTACTTGGCGATACTTATGATTTAGACAATTTGACCACTAGAGGAGAGCAAAGAAGTAGAGGTTTTGAAACTGATATTTCAGGTTACATTATGCCAAATTTACAATTAACAGCGTCTTATTCATTTAACGATGCTACAATTGAAGAGGATGCCATTGAAGAATTTATTGGTGCTAGAATTGGTGGTGCGCCAAAACATAACGCGAATTTTTGGGGACGTTATGATTTTACAGGTAACACCTTAAAAGGCATTGGTCTTGGTTTTGGGGCGCAATATGTAGATGAAAGATTTACATGGTACAACCCAACATATTCTACTGGAAGAGTACTACTACCAGACTATACCATATTTGATGCTGCAGTATATTATAGACCAAATAATACTGGAATTCAATTAACACTTAAAATAAATAACTTATTTGATAAAACTTATTGGTTGGGTGGTCTTAATCCTTCAAGATTAGGTCCAGGAGCACCAAGAAATATTTTGCTAAACGCAACTTATAATTTTTAATATGAATGAAAAATAATGATTTAGTCATTTTATTAGGGAAACAGTTTTTTAAGAAGACCTTTTTTACTAGAGGTCTTCTTGTGCTGTTATCACTTTTCTGGTTAGTGTTAGTTTATGTTACTGTAAACGGATGGAATGTTTTTGAAGCGCGTCATGATAGTGTAGAACATCATCAAGACGCGTCTAGAGAAAGTTGGGAATCCAATCCAGACAAGCACCCACATAGAATGGCACATTTTGGTTCTTTTGCTTTTAGAACACAACACCCTTTAAGTATTTTCGATTCTGGATTAGAAAGTTATACAGGAAACTCTATTTTTTTGGAAGCGCACAAGCAAAATACTGCTAATTTTTCTGAAGCTGCTTTATCAACAGGTTTGGTACGTTTTGGCGATTTAAATATTGCGTTGTTATTGCAGCTTATTTTACCTTTAATCATCTTTTTTATTGGATACGCGTCTATTACCTCTGAAAAGGAAAATGGTACACTTAAAATTATGTATTTACAAGGTGCATCAATGAAACAAATACTTTTAGGTAAAGCGGTTGGTTTGCTAATGGTATCTGCGTTATTTTTTGTACCAGCCTTAATCGCTTTATGGAGTATTGCATTTTTAGAAAATCATCAGGTAAATAGTGAAATTATAATGCGCTCATTGTTAATTACCATTTGCTACTTTTTGTTTTTTATCGTGTTATGTTTTATTACAGTAATTGTATCGGCAAGAAGTAAAAGTTCAAATAAAGCCTTATTAAGTTTATTAGGTGGCTGGTTATTGTTTTTTATTATTATTCCAAAAGCAGGTCAAGTTCTAGGGTATTATTTGAATCCAAATTTATCAAAGATAGAATTCAGAGAAGCTATTGAGACAGAGGTTGCAAAACAAGGTGATAGCCACAATCCAGACGATCCGCATTTTAATAAAATACGCGACTCTATTTTAAAAGCGCATAACGTAAGCAGTGTAAAAGATTTGCCATTTAATTATAGTGGTTTTTTAATGAGTAAAGGCGAAGAGCAAACGGCAAAAATATATGCAGATCAGTATAATAAATTGATTAAAACCTACGAAAAACAGAATAGTATTACTAATAGTTTAGTTTTAATAAACCCGTATTTAGCCATTAAAAATTTATCTATGGGCTTGTCTGGAACCGATTTTTATACGTATACCAATTTTTTAGCACAAACTGAGCAATACCGCTATAAGCAGTCGCAGTATATGAACAAACTACAAATGAAATTTATTAGTAATAAAGCAAAAGGTAGTGAAGGAAAAATACATGTTGTAGATAAAACCTATTGGAAAAATGCACCAAAGTTTAGGTATAAGTATTTGTCTGTTTCTAAAACAACAGATTATCAAATCATCTCAATATTGGCTTTAGGTATTTGGCTATTATTAGCTATTGTAGTTATAACAAATTTTTCTAACTATTTTAAAATCATTTAGTCATGTACAGCTTGTTGATAACACAATTTTTTAGATCGAAAACTGTATGGCTAACTGTTGCTATACTTTTTATTTTAAGTGTTTTGAGTATAAGTACAGGGAAACAATTTTTATCTCAACAGAACAACGCAATTGCAAAAACTATTGAACAGCAACAAAAACATTTAGAAACGCAACGACAATATAATAAGGATGATATTGGTTTATTATCGTACTATCTAAAGTTTTCTTTTATAAATCCTGTAAGCCCCTTGACTGGTATATCTATTGGGCAAAGCGATATAAATTCGCATATTCAAAGTGTTAGTATTACAGCATTAGAAGCACAAAAACACAATACCGATTTGGTAAACCCTATGCGGCAACAAGTGGGAAATTTAGATGTTAGTTTTCTTATTGTTTTTCTTTTTCCGCTAGTAATTATTGCACTTAATTTTAATGTGTTATCTGAAGAGGAAGAAAAAGGTACTTGGAAAATGGTAACCATTCAATCTAAGTCTTCGTTTCGCTTTTTGTTATCTAAAATATCGATACGTTTGGTATTTGTTTTTTCCATTTTACTATGCCTGTTTCTTGGTGTAAAACTAGTTTTAAATATTCCTTTAAGCTCAGATTTTTTTGCCATTATTGCCATGAGTTGCTTTTATATTTTATTTTGGTTTGCACTCTGCTTTTTTGTTATTCTACTACGAAACTCTTCAAACACCAACCTTATTGTATTATTGGCTAGTTGGCTACTATTGGTTGTTTTTATTCCCGTGCTAATAAGTAATTATATAAATAAAGTGTATCCTGTAGACGAAGCATTTACTATGGTGATTAAGCAACGTGATGCTTACCATGAAAAGTGGGATACCGATAAAAAAGAAACTTTAGAACATTTTTATGAGCACTATCCGCAATTGCGTAAATACGGTTTTAAAACAGAAGGCTTTTCATGGCTATGGTACTATGCTATGCAGCAAATGGGAGATGACGATTCTAAAACTGATCGGGATGCGTTGTATAAGAAAATAAAAAAACGAGAGGTGTTAAGTAAAAAAATAGCCCAATTTTTTCCTCCACTGCAACTGCAGTTATCCATGAATGCTATAGCAAAAACAAGTTTAACAGATCATATTGATTTTTTACATGCCACCACTAAATTTCATGAGGATATTCGTTTAGATATTTACCCTAAAGTTTTTGAAGAGCACCATCCAGATACTGTAGATTTTGAAAAGTATAAACCAGAGTTTTTTATATCTGAACTAAATTTCACTTGGGTAAAAAATCTATTGCCAATAACATTAATAACGATAATTTTAGTTGGTTTTGCAGTTTTTAGAAACTTGAAATATTTTAAATGACATGAAATCAAAATGTTTTTTAGTCTATGTTTTTGGTTTTGTCAAAGTTTCTATTGCTCAAAAGACTTAAGATTAAGAATTAGTTATTCCAGTTATTTATATTTATTCAAAGTAGAAAGGATCTACAATGTTCTTTGCTTATGAGTTCATGTTTTCCCAATTGTAAAACGTTAATTATAAATTATTCTTTGGATTTTTAATTACTTATTATTTAAATCTAGAATACATAATTATTAATTATAAAGATTCAGAGAAATCAGAAACTTATTTTATGAATACTAAATTAGCGATTTCGCTTAGCCCGAATAATACTTAATTCTATCAGACTTTATTTTGTCTAAAATTTCAGGAATATTAGCATTATATTAATAGGTTTCTATAAACTGTTTAACAAAACATAAAAAAAAACAGGATAGCACAGGATACAATCTGTAAGTAAAATTTTTTATTTCACGTAAGTCTTTTTTTTAAAAGATATCTCTCAGCAATAAGTAAAAACAGAATAGAAAATGCTTGTGTTCAGAGATAATATTATATCAACTTTTATTTGTTTAAAGACGAAAAAGTTTTTATTGATATCATCTTTAACACTTTTGTTAGTATGTATCCCACAAATAAATTTACCAAGCTTTCCTAAATCCACAATTACAAGTAAATTTATCGTATTTATATATTTTTGTACTAGTTTATTTTGTCTTTCCGTTTTCTGGATTTTGAAATCCAAAGTAACCAAGTTGTCATTATCTAAAGTAGACATTACATTAGCTACACTATTTATCTATATAGTTTGTAATAGATATTTTTTTCAATCAGAATATAGCTTTTCCATTCGTTTTTTAGAATTATTGGGTCTTAGCTTCCTTTATGTGATTTTTAGAACTTTAAATATTAAGCTATTTTATTTTTTACTTTTAGGAATTATTGTTTCTGGTGTTTTTCAGTCTATTTATGGGAATTTACAATTGCTAGGTTATTTTCCTTCAAATCATTCGGTATTTATTTTAACAGGTAGTTTTTTTAATCCAGGACCTTATGCAGGTTTTCTTGTTTCTGTTTTCCCAATAGCTTTAGGTGTTTATCTTTTTAGAGAAAACGTGATCAGTCATGTGAAACTAAATATAAAAAATAAAAGTTTTTTACTTATTAATACTTTTATAGAGCATGCTGTGAAGTATATCTCGGTAATTGGAGTAATAAGCATTTCTTTAGTAATTCCTGCTACGCAATCTAGAGCATCGTGGTTAGCTGCTATATTAAGCAGTATTTTCTTATTGGAACTTCGTTATAAAACGCTGAAAAAACGATTTAATCTATTGTCTAAACTAAAAAAAGTAGTATTAGCTATTCTCATATTATTGATTGTTGGAATGAGCTTATTTGGCGTTTATCATCTCAAAAAAGGTTCTTCTGATGGTCGTTTATTTATTTGGAAAACCTCTACAGAAATTATAAAAGACAATCCGTTTTTTGGAGTTGGTTTTGATCGTTTCAAAGCGCATTACATGAATTATCAAGCTAACTATTTTTCAAAAAACGAAGAAGCTAGTACAGCTTTGGTAGCTGATAATACTTATTATGCATTTAATGAATTTATGCAATTTACTTCTGAAAATGGCATATTGGGTTTTATAATATTGATGTCAATATTATATTTTATTACCAAAATATTAATAACAAAAGAGAATTTTTATTTAGGTAAACTTTTGGGCATAAGCTTATTGTCTATAGGGGTTTTTGCATTTTTTTCTTACCCAATGGAAATTTTACCTATTAAACTTGTGATGTGTTTTTTATTGGCAGCTCTAGCTAAGTTGGACGAAAACATAATAAAGCCATTACAAACCTTTAAAATAAAGATTCGTGCTAAACGTACTCTGAAAATTTTAATAAAAGGAGCAGTTTTATTAGCAATTATATTCAGCTTTAAATATTTAAATAAATTGAATTCAGGCTTTAAAAATTGGGAGTTAGCATTAAATAGTTATCAATATGGTGATTATGAAAGAGCGATACAAAAATACAAAAATGCATATCCTGAATTGAGGAATAATGGTGAGTTTTTAATGAATTATGGAAAAGCACTTTCTATTTATAAACAAGATAAAAAAGCAGTAGAAATTTTAGAACGTGCAAAAATCCATTTAAATACAACTATTATTGAAACTGCTTTAGGTAATGCTTACAATAGTATAGAACATTACAAAGAAGCTGAAATAGTTTATAAACATGCTGCTGATATGATTCCTTCACGATTTTATCCTCTTTATTTATTGGCAAAATTATACGATAAGAGCGGACAAAAAGAAAAAGCAATGTCTATGGCGGAGATTATCTTAAAAAAAGAAATAAAAGTTCCGTCTACAGCAATAACGGAAATAAAACACGAAATGAATAATCTCATGATTAAGCTTAACATGAAATAATGGATAAAGTATATATTTTAAAAAGTGTCTTTTTAATTATTTGCCTTGGCGTTTTGGTGAATTGCAATAAACATAAAGAACACGGAGAAGAAGCTATAAATAAAAAGCAATACCTACCTGACAAAAACGAAGTAGATATTATTGTTTTAAATAAGAGCATATTCAAGAAAGAACTAGTTAGTAATGGTAGACTTGTAGCCTTAGAAAAAAATGAGCTTAAATTTAATGTAAGTGAAAAGCTTAAAAGTATTTATATAGAAAATGGAGATTATGTTAAGCGAGGACAATTATTAGCAAATTTGGATGCTTTTACATTTCAGCAAAAAGTAAATAAAGCAGAAATAGATTTAAAACAAGCGACTTTAGAATTTGATGATTTGCAAATACGTCGTGGTTTCAACTCTAATAATAAAGCATCTATTCCAGTTGAAGAATACAATAGAATGGCTATTAAATCAGGTTATAAAAATGCCCTTCACCAATTAGAAAATGCACGATTTGATTTAAGATCGACTAAGCTTATAGCGCCTTTTAGTGGTAAAATAGCGAATGTAATTAGTAAAAAACACGATCAAATAAGTTCAGGTAAAACATTTGCTATATTAATAAATGACGCAATTTTTGAGGTGGAATTTTATGTTATAGAATCTGAACTAAAAGATATTAAAGTAAAAGATAAAATAACTATTGAACCTTTTGCTTCAAATAAAATTTATGAAGGAGAAATTATTACTATAAATCCCCAAGTTGAAAAAGATGGCACCATTTTAATTAAAGCGTTGGTAAAAAATGATAATAGTTTACTTGAAGGAATGAATGTGAAGGTGTTTGTTAAAAAAGATATTTCAGATCAATTTGTAGTACCTAAATCTGCTGTTGTTTTAAGAGATAATCAAGAAGTTTTGTTTTCCGTTAAAAATGGAAAAGCCTATTGGACTTATGTCCTTATAACACTAGAAAATAGTAGAGCTTACGCCGTAATACCACATCCAGATAAAAGTAGTGCTTTGTTAAAGGCAGGAGATACTATTATTGTGTCCAACAATTTAAATTTAGCTCATGATAGTGAGATAAGTATTAAATCAAGCCATTAATAAATAATAATATGGTGAAATTTTTAATACATAAACCCATTGCCGTTTTAATGACAGCTCTAGGCATTCTTATTTTAGGGATATATGCTTTTAGTTTTATCCCCATTTCTCTGATGCCAGATATTGATGTGCCTGAAATTACGGTTCAGGTACAGGCAGATAACATGTCGGCAAGACAATTAGAAGATGCTATTGTAAAACCCTTACGATATCGTTTAATGCAAGTCAGTCATTTAAAGGATATAAAAAGTGAAACCAGTAAATCGTCTGGCATTATACGTTTAAGCTTAACTCACGGCACCAATATAGACTATGCGTTTATAGAAGTAAACGAAAAGATAGACCGGATTATGGGTGGTTTGCCTAAAACTGTAAAACGACCCAAAGTTATAAAGGCTAGTGCTACAGATATCCCTGTTTTTTATTTAAGCATGTCAATTAATGAGACAGAGGGCAAGATTGAAAACGGAAAAAATGAGACGAGTGGTTTATATCCTGTATCTCAAAAATTTGTAGATTTTAATCGGTTTACCAATCAAGTTATTCGAAAGCGTATAGAGCAGGTTAACGAGGTTGCTATGGTTGATATGAGTGGTTTGGTGTCTTCTGAAATCCTAATAATTCCAAATCAAAATAAATTAGATGCTCTGGGCATTAGCTTAGAAAATTTAGAATCTAGTATAAAAAAGAATGATCTAGACATAGGTAATTTGTTAATTAAAGACAATCAGTACCAATACGATGTACGCTTAGGCACTTCGTTAAATACTATAAAGGATATTGAGTCCGTTTATATCAATCATCAAAATCGTGTATTTCAGTTAAAAGAACTTGCTAAAGTTATTGAGCATCCGCAAAAGCGAACAGGGTTGGTTTTGTCTCAGGGGGATGAAGCCGTAACCATGGCTATTATAAAACAAAGTGACTCCAAAATGAACGATTTAAAAGCGTCACTTAACAAACTAATAAAAGCGCTAAAAAAAGACTATCCGCATATTAATTTTTCAATAACTAGAGATCAAACGAAACTGTTAGACTACGCTATAACTAATTTATTTCAAAGTTTATTATGGGGTATGTTATTGGCTTTTATAGTCATGTTTTTTTTCTTAAAAAATATAACATCTCCTTTATTAATAGGTGTTACCATACCAACCTCAATTATTGTTTGCTTATTGTTTTTTCATTTGTTAAACATTTCAATAAACATAATATCGCTTTCTGGTTTGGTGTTGGGTATTGGACTTATGATAGATAATTCTATTATTGTTATAGATAATATAACCCAGTATAGAGAGCGTGGTTATAATTTATCTAAAGCTTGTATTACAGGAACTACAGAGGTTATAAAACCTTTGTTAAGTTCTGCTTTAACAACTTGTGCTGTATTTATTCCTTTGGTGTTTTTAAGTGGTGTTAGTGGTGCTTTGTTTTACGATCAAGCTATGGCCATAAGTATTGGTTTATTTATTTCCTTTTTTGTCTCTATTACATTACTACCTGTATTGTACCGCTTATTCCATTTAAGTAATACGAAAGCATCACTTAAAATGAATCGTTATCTAGCTAAAATAAATACAGTAGACTATGCTTTTCTTTATGAAAATGGATTCCGTTGGGTGATGCGTAAACAAAGAATTTCTTGGGGTATAAGTCTTTTGCTTTTGGTAGCTGCAATCGCATTATTTACCGCATTACCAAAATCTCAAATGCCTCAATTTTCTAATACGGAAACCATACTTAAAATAGATTGGAACGAACCTATTAATGTTGACGAAAATAAACGTAGAGTTCTAGATTTATTAAAGCCCATAACCCCAGACTTAATTAATCAAACCGCACTCGTAGGCACGCAACAATTTCTATTAGATAAAAATGCAGATGCAAAAACATCTGAAACCATTATTTATATTCAGACCAAATCGCAAACAGAATTGTTTAAAATAATGGATACTTTAAACGATGATTTGGTGTTAGCTTATCCTGATGCGAATTATAATTATAAAGATGTTGATAATATTTTTAGCTTAATCTTTTCGGATAGAGAAACGCCTTTAGTTGCTCGTTTAAGGCATGTAGAAAATTTAGGAAGTCAACAAAATGAACAGTTAAAAACCATTTGGCATCAAATACAAGGCAATCTAAATGAGATTACATTAAAACCGATAGCATGGGAAAACCATATTACGCTAATAGCAGACCAAGAAAAGTTAATAACCTATAATAATGTGTCTTCTAGCACATTATTTAACACCTTAAAAAGTGCTTTTAACGAACGTGAAATTTTAACGATAACCGATAATCAAAATTTTGTTCCTGTTATTCTTGGAAATAAAACCAAGCATCTTAACGCTATTTTAAATGAAACTACAGTAAAGGCGAAAGATAGTGCTGTTTTTCAAATAAAAAACTTTATTAAAACGGTAAAGGCAAAAGATTTGAAAACCATAACTGGGGGTAGGGAAGGTGAATATTTTCCTGTTGAGCTTCATATTAATGATAATGAGGTAGAATCTACAATAAGTAATATAAAAGATGTAGTTAGCAATAATTCGTGGTTTGATGTTAATTTCTCAGGTAGTTTTTTTTCAAATAAAGAACTCATGGGAGAACTTAAAATCGTTTTAGCAATTTCTTTAGTGCTGCTCTACTTTATTCTAGCGTCTCAATTTGAGTCTTTTGTTTTACCGCTCATCATATTATTAGAAGTACCTATAGACTTAGCGGGCGCGTTTTTATTTTTAAAATTGTTTGACATGAGTATTAACCTAATGTCTATGATAGGCCTTGTGGTTATGAGTGGTATTATTGTTAACGATTCAATTTTAAAAATAGATACTATCATTCAATTGCAACGTCAAGGGTATCCATTACTAAAAGCTCTATTAGTTGCAGGACAAAGACGATTGAAACCTATACTTATGACGAGTTTAACAACCATTCTAGCCTTAGTACCATTATTGTTTTCAAGTGGGTTAGGAGCTGAATTACAAGCACCTTTAGCGGTGGCTTTAATTGGTGGTATGTTATTAGGTACGATAGTAAGTCTTTATTTTATACCTCTTTGTTATTATTATTTTACTAAAAGAATATGATTAAATACTTGAAAATAAAGCAAATTGCGCTCTGTGTGTGCGTCTTAATAAGTAGCAGTAAACTTGCAGCACAACAACAAGATAGCTTAATTATTACTCATCAAACCATAACACTTAACGATATTTTAAAATTGGCTAGTAAAAACTCCTTAGATGTTTTTAAGGCTAAACGAAAATACGGTGTAAATTATTGGCAGTTTCGTTCTTTTAAATCTAGTCTATTACCTAAAATTGATTTTGAAACAAGACCGTTTACGTATAATAGTGCGTTGATTGAACGTTATGATTCCGAACAAAACATTGATGTATTTAGGCAACAGCAAACTATAAACAGTTTTGGAAACCTTTCGTTAAGTCAAAATATAGCTGCAACAGGCACGCGATTATTTATAAATTCTAGTTTTAATAGGCTTGAAAATTTTGGCGATTTTGAAACCGAAAGCTACAATGCTACCCCTGTTAGAATAGGTTTGTCGCAACCGATAATGGCTTTTAACCCCTTTAAATGGCAACAAAAAACAGCACCTATAGAATTTCAAAAAGCAAAACAAGATTTTTTGTACGAGTTACAAACCATCAACTTAAAATCGGTTGATTTATTTTTTAAATGGGCGCTAGCAAGTAAAAAAGTAGAAATTGCGCAAGAGAATAAAATATCTGCAGAAAAACTATTCAATATAGGTAAAAAACGCTACGATTTAATTGCTATAGAACGCGATGAACTTCTAAACTTAGAATTAGATGTTTATAATGCAAATATCAAATTAGCACAAAACCTACAAACCCTACAAAAAACAGAAGCGGAGCTAAAACTGTTTTTAAGGGATCAGTTACCTCAAAACACTATTCCAGAATTGCCCGAATTAATAACTAATTTGAGTATAGATTTAAATGAGGCTATAGCCCTCGCTTATGAAAACAACCCAGATATACTTGATTTAAAGCTTAGAAAAATTGAAGCCTTAAGAGATTTAGATAAAGCCATAAAGGATAATCGGTTCGATTTGTCTTTAAACGCTAGTTATGGTTTAAATCAACAAGCCAACACGTTTGTTGATGCCTATGGTAGGTTTCTAGACCAACAAATGGTTTCAATACAATTAAATGTACCCGTTCTAGATTGGGGTGAACGTAAAGGCAAGATAAAAACAGCAAAAATGAATAAAGATGTTGTAGATATAGAATTGCAACAAAATGAAGATAGCTATAAACAAGATATTACCTTAAATGTACTAGATTTTAATTTACAAAAAGAATTGGTAGATGGTGCATTGAAAACAAGGGATTTAGCCAAAGAATCTTATACACTTACAGAAAAACGATTTTTATCTGGGAATGTAGATTTTTTAAACTTAACCGCTTCTCGAAAGGCATGGCAACAGGCTAATGAAAACTATATAAGAACCTTACAAAATTATTGGACGATTTATTATAAAGTACAACAGTTAACGCTATATAACTTTATTAATGACACGCCATTAATACAAGATTTTGAAACGATACTAGAAAATTAAAATTTGGCAAATATGACTTATCCTGAAAGAAAAGAAAAAGAAAAGCATTTGTTGTATTTAATAGAGCAAAAAAGACTATGCTCAATAGAGAAAGTGGCAAATGATTATGGTTGTAGTATTAGAACCGTAAAACGGATGCTAGAAAATCTAAGAAATGAAGGTAAAACCATAGTATACTGCAGAAAAACTAGTAAATATTTTCTTGAAGAATAGCAAAGTGACAAAATTTGTCCCTTTGAGGTTTTAAATTTGAGGAAACAAAATCTAAAAAAACAAAATCTAAAAAAACCTCTGTGCATAAGGTTAAAAAATATAATCACAAATTGTTTAACTAAAAATTCATGCCAATGACATAAATAAGATTAATACCCAGAGGAAGTTTTTTTTTAGACTAAGTAGTACTACTCGTAGTACTATTTAATATTCGGCAAAAGTAGTATTTCCTCGAAGACTTTTGAAAATAATAATTGTTTAAATAATTAAAATTTCAATAAAAATGAAAAAAATATTAGGAATAGTAGGAGCTTTTGTATTTGCATTAACCATGCTTTTTAACACTACAAATTTTGAGATTAAAGGAAACCAAGATGTTAGTTTATCTTCTTTATTAAGTTTAAATACTGCTAATGCAGAGTCAATTGATTACAATGATTGGGGTTTTGGTAGGTCATCATGGTCGGGTAGATGTTACCATGATGCTTATGTAGACGAATGTAATACTTGGAACGATTACGATCCTTATTACAGTTTTAGGTAATGGTCATTAGTATTATATTAAACAATTGAGTTATTAATATCTATTCTTATTTCACTCTAAATAAGCAATTTCTAAAATTATTTTAGAAATTGCTTTTTTATCTAATTAAATAAATTATGAAAATACCATTATCGTTATTAATGATATTGTTTTTCTTATCATGTTCAAATCATGTAGTGGAAATAGAAAATATCAATAAAGGAAAGTTAAAAAGCAGTAAAACTTTAAAAGAAACAGATGTCAAAAAATTCCCTTTAGATAGTGTAACGGCACCAAACCCTAAGTACATACAAATTTATAAAGATATAAACAATAAGAGAAATTTAACTTTTTTGAATTCCTACAATAATTCGATTTATTTTTATAACTATCAAGACTTATCATTCTTAAAAAAGATTTCCTTTGACAAAAAAGGACCGAATGGAATATTTGGATTACTTGGTTATCATATCCAAAACTTAGATTCTATATATGCCTATGATAATTCTAATTTAGAAATTGTAATTGCAAATGGTGATTCTGAAATTTTAAGCAGACATTCTTTAATAGGCAACAAAGATTTTAGAAAAAGTAATTGGGCGCAGATTTATCCACAATATTATCCTACTTCAATCGTTCCATTCATAAATGTAAAGGATAACTTATTTTTAGCAGGTTTTTTTATTTATAATTCTTCAAAAGAATCTATAAAAAAGTCAAAACACACTTTAAGGTTTAATAAGATTAATAATAATGTTAGTTTTGAGCATACCTATCCAGAAGAATTGTATAGAAATTTTAATTGGGGAGATCCTTTATATAAAATTGTTTACCCAGTTTATAACCCTAACAAAAACGAGTTAGTTTATAGTTATCCAGTTTCTCATCATCTATACAGACACAATTTGTCAACTAATCAATTAGATAAAGTACATGCGAGCAGTAATTTTGCTGGTACAATAACATCTTTTGATGCCTCTGAAAAAAAACGAATACCAAAAAATAGAATTGGCTTAAAGTTTAATCAACAAGATATTTATGGCGGGTTATTGTATGATAAATGGAGCAAAGTTTACTATAGATTTATGCTTAAAGCCCTACCTAATGTTACTGTTAAGACTAATTCTAAGAAAAAGAAAGTAGTAGTAATTATAATGGATGAAAATTTTAATTACTTAGGAGAAAAAGTTTTGGGGACTTGGAGAAACTGGAATTGGGAAAACTCTTTTGTAACAGAAGAAGGATTGAATATCGAGTTTTTAGATAACCATAATATAAACGAAGTCGCTTTAATTTTTAAAATTTTCCAACCTAAAGATATTTAGTTATGATAAAACATTATAAATACATATTTATACTCTTTTTGGTTTCTAATGCTTTAACCAGTTGTAAAAAAACTCAAGAAAGTTCTGATTTTACAGATATAAAACAATTTGTTGAAAAATTAGATCAAAATTTAGAGCAATACAATTGGATTGTAGTATTACCAGGGTTAGGTTGCAAAGGCTGTATAAAACAAGCAGAAATGTTTATAAAAGAAAATATTGCCCAAAAGAAAGTATTGTTTGTGCTTACAAAGGTAGAATCTCTTAAAACATTACAAAATAAGATAGGTATTAAAGTTAAAGATCATTCTAATATTTATATTGATAGGGAAGATGATTTTATTATTCTTTCTGATAATAGTATATACCCATGTATAATTAGCTTAGAAAATGGTAAAACACAAAATTATCAGTTTCAGTCTCCTGATAATGGGGAGGCGTTTGTTAAATTAAGTACGCAAATAAAAGCTTTGGCTAAACAATAAAGATGAGATGAATATACTAATAAGGTACTGAAAAATTATATGTATGATACTTTGTCTCTACCCAAAACGAGATAAAGTATTCTTTTTTAGTTAAAAAAAATCTACTTGAAGAAAAACTCTTATAAAATTAAAAATGGATTTATAAATCTCCATTTTACATTAATGAGTCTTTTAATTTTTGTTATTACGTATTATTAAGTAAGGCTAATTCTTATTTTAAAATATAGTTGTTTTTTATTTACCTAGAAAAAGTACTGATAATTAACCTCATAAAGAACAAACAAGTAAATGACCAAAAGAACTATTTTTTTAAGTTGCTTGCTTGCAATTTTATTTGCATTGATAAACCTATTCTGGCTTTTTTTAGTATTGTTTATTTTGGTCTTAATCTTTAAGAAAATTTTAGCGCTAATAAGTAAGTCATTTTTTAAAAAAGGATTTGTTTTATTTTCACTTTTATTTGCTTTAATAATAATTAGGTTGTTTATTTTCGATATTTTCAAAATACCTAGTTCTTCAATGGAAGACACCTTGTTTCCTAAAGATATAATTATTGTAAACAAGCTGAAATATGGACCCAAACTGCCCCGTTCTCCTTTTGATATTCCCATTTTGAATATTGCGTTTTATTTTAATAAAAAAGCTAAAGAAAAAATAAAAAAAAACTGGTGGGCTTATAAACGTTTATCAGGCTATTCAAATGTGAAAAATGGCGATATAATTGTTTATGAAAACTTTAGGAAAAACTTTTTTTTTGTAAAACGGTGCGTTGCCATTCCTGGTGATACACTCTACATTAAAAACGGAAGTGTATATATTAATAACACATACCATGAGTTTAATAATAATATTAAAAAAAGCTATCAATTTAAGATTAAAAATGTTGATAAATTTCATCGAGATATTGACGCTTTAGAAATAACAGATTGCATTAATATAGAAACCGATTCACTGCAATACTCAACAATAAATTTATCAATTAAAAAAGCAAAAGAAATGAATCAATTATCTTCAATAGATTCATTTGGATATACAATTAAAGCCTTTAATGAAAATGATAAGTTTTTTTATCGCAAAAATAAAGAACAATGGACGATTGATAATTTAGGACCTATAATAACCCCGAAAAAGGGAATGCAAATAATTCTTAATGATAAGAATTTTGCCATTTACCACAAAGCGCTCCGAAAATACGAAAAAGTTAAAATAAAAAGGGTAAATGGTACTTATTTTATTAATGATGTTATAAAAGACCTGTATACTTTTAAACAAAATTATTATTTTATGATGGGAGATAATAGGGATGAAACTATAGATTCAAGGTTTTTTGGTTTTTTACCAGAAAAGAATATTGTGGGTTATGTACAAGGGGTTTTTTTATCAAACTATCAAGATACTTTTCAATGGGGACGGTTATTTAAAAGTATTTATTAAATGTAAGCTAAATGGTTTATGAACTTTAAGTTTTCTTCTTTTTCTATCCTTATTGTTTTTGTCTGTTTATCTATTATTGGGGCAAGTCTTATACCTTTATTAAATATCAAATTATCTCCTTCTGCAAAAACAGCATCAATTGGTGTAAATTATAAATGGCAAGATGCTTCTGCTAAATTAATAGAGCAAGAAGTTACTTCAAAATTAGAGGGTGTTTTTAATACGATAAAAGGTATTAAAGAAATAAGTTCTACTTCTAATAAAGGTAAAGGGAATATTTCAATTGAGTTCAAGGATAATATGAATATGGATGCGCTTAGGTTTGAAATAGCCAACCTAATTCGTCAATCTTATTCTGAATTTCCTGAAGGGGTTACTTATCCAAATATATCGCAAAGTACTATTAATGAAAATAAGTCACCTGTTTTGTCTTACAGTATTAATGCTAACGAAAGCCCTTATTATATTAAAAAATATATAGAGAACTATATTGCACCTAAACTAGCTATAATTAAAGGAGTTAACAAGTTAGATGTTTATGGTGCTGCTCCTTTTGAATGGGTTATTGAATATGATACTGATAAGCTATTACAATTACATCTAACTGTAAATGATATAAAAAACGCTATTAATAATCACCTTAGTAATCAAGAATTAGGTAATGGTGTTTTTAAGAGTGATAATTATGACTCTCAAATTAGTTTACAATTGTCGTATAAATCTAAAAATGAAATTAACTGGAATACTATTCCTATAAAACATATAGGTGGTAGAATTATTTTTTTAAAGCATATTGCGAAAGTAAAATATAAAGAAGCCGGCGTAAATAGTTATTATAGAATAAATGGATTGAATACCGTTAACATGACCGTTTATGCTGAAAATGGAGTTAATACCATAGACTTAGCGAATACTATTAAAGCTAAAATAACTACCTTGAATAATGATTTACGCGAGGGTTATGATATAAGATTAACCCAGGACGGGACAGAATATGTGGTAGAAGAATTGCAAAAAATACAAAAACGTACTTTCTTTTCATTTTTAATATTATTAATCTTAATTCTAATAATTAATAGAAGTTGGAAATATCTAATTGTTTTATTCTTAAGTATTATTACCAATTTACTAATTGCCATAATTTTTTACTATCTGCTTAAAGTAGAACTACAACTGTATTCTTTTGCAGGTATTACTATTTCTTTTGGAATTATTATAGATAATAGTATTATAATGATAGGTCACATTAGAAACAAAGGTGATAAAAAAGCTTTTTTAGCCATTTTAGCATCAACGTTAACCACTATTGGAGCACTAATGATTATCTTTTTATTAGAAGAAAGCCAACAAGCCGATTTATTAGATTTTGCGCTAGTTATTGCGATAAATATTGGTGTCTCTTTATTGGTGTCTTTGTATTATGTGCCAGCACTCTTAAACAAAATGAACTTAACTAGCAAACAGGTTAAGTTTTCTAGGAAACGAAAAAGAAACGTTATAAAATTTACAAATTTTTATAAAAGAATTATTTTTTGGATTAAAAGACCAAGCTATAAATGGGCACTTATTGTAATTTTTATATTAGGTTTTGGAATTCCTTTTCATTTATTACCTAAAAACCTAGAAGAAGATGATGATGATTTTTTTTCAAACATATACAGTAAAATTGTTGGCAATGAATGGTTTTCAAATGATGTAAGACCTACTTTAGAAAAAGTTATTGGAGGTTCTTTAAGGTTGTTTACCGAACATGTTTTTGAAGATTCTTATTATTCTGAAGTTGAAAGAACTACCTTAAAGGTTTCAGGTTCCATGCCTGATGGTTGTACTATACAACAACTTAATGAAGCTATAATGAAAATGGAATCTTATTTAAGTAGGTTCGATGAAATTGATTTGTTTGAAACGCGTATATCCAGTCATAAAAATTCTAGTATTTCTATTTATTTTAATGAGGGCTATGAATTTAATGGTTTTCCATACGCTTTAAAAAATTTGTTACAAACTAAAGCTATAAGCTTAGGGGGATTAGATTGGACTATTACAGGTGTAGGGAGAGGTTTTTCTAATGCTTTAGGTAATGGACTCAAGCAAAATAGAATTATTTTAGAAGGTTACAATTATGATAAATTGTATAGTTATGCTGAACAACTAAAAGAACAATTGGTTGAAAATTTTAATTCACGTGTTAAAGATGTAGAAATAACTAGCGGTGGTTTTAGAGAAAATGCTTTAAACGAGTATCATTTAAATTTTGATTCTAATAAATTGGCAGATGCTAATATATCTGAAAACAAATTATATGATTATTTAAAAAACCAAGTACACTCAGGACAGTTAGCTTCTATTATTCAAAACAATGAATTTCAGGATGTAAAATTAGTTTCAAATAAATATAAAAAATTTAATATTTGGGACTTAAAAAATAGACCAATAACAATTCAAAATAGAACGTATAAACTAAATCAATTAGTATCTATTGAAAAAAAGAAAACAGGAAATACAATAAAAAAGAATAATCAACAGTATCGACTAACTGTAGCTTATGATTTTTTAGGAACAAAAGAAATGGCTAAAAAAGTAAGAAATATTGCCGTTGAACAATTTGAACCTAAACTAGCATTAGGTTATAATATTTTTCAGAAAAAAAATAAAAACTGGGATAAAGATGAAAAAACACAATATTACTATCTATTTATAGTGATTGTGATTATATTTTTTATTGGTGCCATATTACTAGAATCCTTAAAACAACCTTTGTCCATAATTAGTATGATTCCAATTTCTTTTATTGGTGTATTTTTAACTTTTTACATTTTTGACTTTAATTTTGATCAAGGTGGTTACGCCGCATTTATTTTATTATGTGGTATTAGTGTTAATTCTGCATTATATATTATTAACGACTTTAATAATTTGAAGAAAGATTATCCAAACAGAAATAGTAGCACTTTGTATTTTAAAGCTTTTAATTACAAAATAATCCCAATAGTATTAACTATAATATCCACTATTATTGGTTTGATACCTTTTGTTTGGAATGGTCAAAATGAAGCTTTTTGGTTTTCATTTGCTGTTGGTTCTATTGGGGGATTGATTTTTTCTTTAATAGGAATATTCATTTATTTACCAATTTTTTCTTTGAAAAAGAATAATAAAGTGTTTGAAAAGAAACTAAAATCAGGAAGAAATTAAGTTTTTTACTTAAAACCCATCGACATTGGAGCACCAACACCTAAATCATTGACATCAGAAACTCCAAACCAAAATTGATTTCCATTTTCATCAAAAGTAAAAACAGTTTCTTCTTTTCCTTTTGTCAAATTGTGTAGTATGTATAAACCATCTTTTGCAAGACTTTTATAATTAAGAACGGTATCTTTTGCTTTTTCTTTTCTAACACGCTTCCATGCTTTATCAAATACCTTTAATTCATATTCTTCACCTATATTTATATGATTATCATCATTCCTTGCTTGTATTTCAAAGCCACTGACATTTTGATTGTTTTCTACTTCAAAAGTAATTTTCATATTTAAAAATCTTCCGAAAGTTAAAGGGTCGTTATCTGTTATTTTTGATTTTTGCTTAAGTTTAGATTCTTTAGTTCCATAAAAATCTATTTTTACATTTTTTATTGGTTCTAAATCCGTATTAATTAATGCAAATTCTGCTATATACGATGTATATGAAGTTACTTCTTCTGCAATTAACCGATAATATCTATATTTTTCTTCTTTCTTAAACAGAAATTGACTTTTTTGAGTACTACAGAAGTTCTTTATTGTATAAATATCTTTAAAACTATTTTCATCTAAATAATTACTTCCTTGTAATTTGCAGTTATTTAATGCTTTTATTCGATCTATTTTCCATTTATTGGGTAGGTCTATTGGAGGATATTTTCTTGTGATATTAAAAGGTATATCTTCTTTCAAATTCTTGTTTTTTAAAAACATTAAATTGCCTTTATAGTCTAAATAAAAGGGATAATTAATAGGTTCTAAGAAGCTGTTTGTAACTGCATATGCTATTCCTCTCCCAACATTATTGAATGTAACTTTATTATTATTCAATTTAAAATTTTTATCTACTTCAAACCAATTAGATTTTTTGTTAAACACACATAGTTTAAAATCTTCTTTATTGCTAGTTTGAAAAATATTTTCAATTTGCACTGTCGAGGTGGGTCTATACATATTAGTTACATCCGTATCTATATTAATTGATGAATTTTTAAAATTAATCTTATTGAATACATTTCTATATACTTTTGGCATATTGGTAAGTTTAAAAATTTTTTCGATATCAGAAAATATTAAACTTTTAGATCTTGCTTGTATAGGTAAGAAAGTATCATCATACATAATAAAAAACCAATTATGTCCAATTGGGCTATGTCTATTACCGTAAGTTGTAATATAATCTGTACCAGCAGCAAAGCCCAATGATCTAAAAAGTAAAACAAAATAATTTGTTACGTCTCTACAAAGTCCATACTGAAGTTTTTCTATTTGTGAAGGAGTGGGGCTAAGATTTAGATTACTTAATTTTTTAAAGTCAATATTTATTTTTAAATCGTCATATATTTGAATGACTATATCTTCTAAAGGTTTTATTTTTATGGAATCATAAACCCAAGAGTATTTTTCATATAGTTCTCTTCTTTTTTGAAACTCTAATGGTTCTCGATCATTTCTATATGGTAGAACGTAATTACAAAAATCATTAAAATTGGTTCTGTATTTTTTTGGAAGTTTATAGTGAGCTTCAAATGCTAAGTTTATATTTTCAATTAGAAAAGAAGAACTAAGTGTGTCAATGTCTCTGACTTCTTCTTTGTCAAAAAAATCATTAGTTTTACAAAGAAAATTCATTTTATCTACAAATAAATCTTGAACTTTTTTTAGCATTCGTTTATTATACTTTAAACTATCGGAGTAAATTATTAATTTATTTTTTAATGCATGAATTGAATCTACTACTTGATTAAAAGTTTCAGGTTCTTTTTTATAGGAATACAAAGGAATATTAGAAATAAGGACTTGTGCACATTTTAGTTTTAAATTATCTTCCTCTTTATTGAAATATTTTAAAACTTTTTCAAATTCTGCTCTTTGTAATTCATTTGAATTTTTTAAAGTGTATCTTACAGCTTCTGGGTACTTATAAAAAATTTCTTTATTAAGATAGGTCACGTAAATCAACCCTGTTAAAATAAGAATTATAAATAGTTTTTTCATGTTTTCTGTCTTTGGGCTTCTTGTTTAATATAGAACTTAATCTAGTTATAAATATATTTAACATTTAGTACTTATCTCACTAATACAATAATTAATTTTTTAGAAGTTTAATTGAATACTTAAATAGTTTTCTATAAACTTTATAAGGATAAATGATTTATCTGATTATTTATATAAAAATACTATTCACTATTGCTAATGTAGACTTTATAAAAGTGATATTTAATATTTGTTTTATTAAAAAAATCGATAAAACGCTTGTTTTTGACGATAAATTACATACATTTGTGCTACAAACCCTTAAATCTATATCATGAAATTGAAGATTATTTTATTCAGTTTTAGCCTACTATTCTTTACTAGCATTGGTTTTTCTCAAAAAAAGAAAGGACCAAAAAGTTTCATTAGTGAGAAAGCCACAATAAGTAAGTATCATAATAAAGCTGAATTAGAACGAATGGCAAAAGGTCAGCTTATTACTTTATATTCTGAACGAATTAAAGTATTGGCAAGAACCTTGCCTTATGTTGCATTTGCTACAAAGCCAGGAATTACTATGGCTACATTAGGTATACCTACAAATAATGATAATAAAAAAGCATTAGATAATCAATTTGATTCTACTGATAATTATTTAGAAAATACAGACGAGTTTCACAGTGAGTATTTACCATACTCAGATACAGGTAACTTAATTGCTGGTATACTGTTTTATGAGGAAATTATGAAGTCTCTTCATCAGTATAACGAGTTTCGTTAAAAGTTGGTTATTATATAATAATTATTACATACAATCGGATTTCCTTTTTAGTTTACAATTCTAAAAAAGAAATTCGATTTTTTTTTATCGAAATTATTCTTCAATTTTTATTACCAATTTTTACACTTAATCGATTAAATTTGTAGTCTTTTTCTTTTTAAATATTGTATTTCAACGAAATAATTGGTATTTCATAGGTTTTTTTCTATTTTTGATTATTATTATATCAAAGAATTATTTACTAATTATTTCATTATGAAAAACTTTACCCAAATCATTTTCATATTTCTTTTTGGAATAGCCAGTAGTTTTGCTCAGCAAGAGAAAGGTATTCTTGGAGAAGAAAACTGGCTAAATAATTGGACAGAGTTTAGGTCCAGCCAAAGTGAGTATGGAGAGCCTACAAAAATCCTTACAGGAAATATTACTGAGAATACCACTTTAAACAAGAGGAATGTTTATTTACTATTAGGTAGCGTATTTGTAACAGACAGTACAGAGCTTACTATTGAACCTGGAACCGTTATTTTAGGAGATTTTAAATCAAATGGTTCATTAACTATTTCACGTGGAGCAAAACTTTTTGCAAAAGGAACGCAAACCGACCCAATTATTTTCAGTTCTAATAGAGGTTTAAAAAGACCAGGAGACTGGGGTGGCCTTATCTTATTAGGAAAAGCACCTGTTAATAAATTTGGAGCAGGTTCTGTTGCTATGTTATACCCAAATATTAGTAGTAGTAGCTATGCAAATGCTAACTATGGCGGTGATGATAAAGTGGATGGTTCTGGTGTAATTGAATATGTAAGAATTGAATATGCTGGTAGAAGAGTATCTAAAGACGCGTACTTTAGTGGATTATTACTGGCAGGAGTTGGGAAACAAACTAAATTATCTAATGTTATGGTTAGCCACTCTGCAGGTAAAGGTTTTGAAGTGTTAGGAGGTAAATTAGATTTGTTTAGAATGGTTTCTTTTAACAATGAAGGAAGTGATTATAAATTTAGTTATGGTTCTGAGTCCATTATTAAAAACTCTCTTGCGGTAAGATCTCCTTATGCTTCTAACGGTACAGGATCTAGGTGTTTAGAGGTGAAATCTTATGAACAAAAGGAAGAGTTCGATTTTTCAAAAAATATAACAAATATTCAGGCAGAAAATTTAACGTTAATTAATATTAGTAACGATTTGAAAACTGATATAAAAATGAATTTGGTTGAAGAATCTGTATTTGTTGGGAGTAATGCTAAAATTCAAATGTCTAAAAGTGTAATCTCGGGATTTAATCCAGCCGTTATTTTGGACGAGAATATTTATATAAACCAAGAGAATTTAGAGAAAATCAAGTTTGAAGCCATGTTATTCAATAATTGTAATGGAAATATCTTTGTTGAATACAATGCTAACAATGATGATTTAGAAAACTGGTATGGCAATAGTGCTTTTTTTAATGTGTATTCTAAAGGTGATAATTACGAAACCTTTATTGATTCAGAAAACAATAAGCGGCCAGATTTTAGATTGAAAATAAACAAGATAATTGCGTCTAACGAGGTAGATCCTGATTTAAGACAAGTAGATTAAATATAAAATGGATAATAAAACTCTAGACCTTTATACTCTAATGTTTACACTTTTCAAGATTTTGGATGATTAAATCCTAACTAAAAGTTCAGTTGTGTAGTATCGGTTTCTAGATGTTTTATTTTTTAAATGAAACTGTATGAGGAACTTTACTCTATTTTACATTATTGCTTTTTTCGTTTTATCTTTAAACGTAACGCTTCATGCGCAAATAGTAATAGGTAAACCTAGTTTTACAGATATAGTTACTCAGTTATGTGCAAGTTCATCATTTAATAATTATGATGTGGCTTTTACGTTTTCGCCAGAATCAAATTTAGAAGCATCTAATCAATTTATAGTAGAGCTTTCTGATGGAAATAGTAGCTTTTCTAATCCAACCCAAATATATGTTTCTAATCCAGGGGAAATTACAACTTCTCCTGTAGATTTTAGTTTTTCACTTCCTACAACAGCATCAGGAGAAAACTATACCATGCGTGTAAGGAGTACTGCACCAGCATCAATTAGCGGAAGTTCAAATGTGTTTCCAGCCTATTATAAAGTTCATGATACAGATTTTTCGATTAATAACTTAATAGCTACAGCGGTATATTGTTCTGGTGGCAGTTACCTATTGAGTATTGACAATCCTAATAAATTTCCAGGAGATTCTCCTATTCAATATCCTAATTTAACTTACAACTGGTATAAAGAGACTAGTGAGACCACATCTGTTTTTATATCTGAAGGTGCTACGTTATCAGTTAATCAACCAGGTACTTATTTTGTTAAAACTAATTACGGTTCATGTACATCAGAGTCTGAATCAAACCGAGTAACATTAAGTGAAGCAACAACAAATTCAACTACTAGTATTAATTCCAGTTTAGGAAACCCATATTGTTCTACAGATGGACCAACAGTTTTAAGTGCTATAAATGCTAATGGTTATCAATGGTTTAAAGATGGTGAAGCTATTTCTGGTGCAATAAGCCAGATGTATGAAACTAATGAAGCTGGTGCGTATTCGGTAAATATTGATTTAGGAAGTTGTATGACAAGCGCTTCAATCAATATAGACAATACAGGCTTTTCAAGTAGTATTGATGTTGACGATGTTAATAATATTGATGAAAACGAAACCTTAGTTGCTACAATTACTACCACTGCAAATAATCCTGAGTTTAAATGGTACTTAAATGATGTTATGATAAGTGATGCTACAAGTGGTAGTTACGAAATAACACAAACAGGAACTTATAAAGCTGTAGTTACACAAACAACGGGTTGTAACGCTTCTATTGAATTTCCTTTTGTGGTAAGAGATGCATTTCCAAATGTTGAAAAAATTCCAAATGTAATAAGTCCTAACGGCGATGGTGCAAATGACACATGGGTAATTCCGCAAAAATATGTTAATGGTACAAATGCTGAAGTTGTTATAATAAGTTCTATGGGTAAAGTTGAATTTAAAACAAATAACTATCAAAATAATTGGCCAGAAAACGAAATAATTTTTGCGGATGTAAACCCTGTGTATTATTACATTATTACACCAATAAACGGTAAACAAAAAAAAGGCACAATAACAGTAATTAAATAGCGTGAAAAAATATCTATTACATATAGTTTTATTTTTCTGTATTGTACAGCTGCTAAATTCTCAAGAGGATGGTGTAGTTGCGTTTAATATTCCTGCTAGAAATTCCTTGAAATTTAACAGACAATTTATAAACCCAACGTTTAGTTTTGTTAGAGAGCAAAATAAATATATAAGCTTTAATAACAAACGCGAATGGGTGCAATTCAATGGTGCCCCCCAAACCTATTTGTTTGGATATTCCGGAAGATTCCAAGAGAATATTGGAGCTGGAGTTAGTTTGTTTCAACAAAACTATGGTGTTCTAACCACCTTTGGAGGGGTTGCAAATTTCGCTTACAATGCTGTTCTTAACCGGGACAGCAATTTGACTTTTGGGATGAATCTAGGTTTTTACAAGAGCGGACTAAATGAAGGTAATGTTGTAACTAACGTTCCTGATAGTGCTTTAGATAATATACCTTCAAATTCAATTATTACTTTAAACCCTGGAATAAACTATGGTACTGAGTTTTTAGACTTTGGTGTTTCCATCAATAATTTTGTTTCCTATAATCTTACATCTTCAAGAATGATTGAAGATAACCCAGAGCAAGGTATTAAAGGACATATTATGTATACAGGTTATATGAATGCACGTGGTTTTTTTGACGAAAGTAGATTTACGGGATTGGTAAGCTCTGAATTTAGAAAAGACCAAACCATACTAACCGGTATGATAATGTTAAATGTGCCTAAAGGTATTTGGGGACAAATAGGCTATAATAGTTTATACGCTATATCTGCTGGTATTGGTTTAAATGTTACTTCTCAAATTGCAATTGAATATAATTATGAAAACGGTGTTGGAGGTTTTTCAAGCTTTGGTAATTCTCATGATATTACTGTAGCATTCAAATTTATTAACCGTAACAGATATGATTATGCTGGAGATGATGAAGAGGAAGCGCTGTTAATTTCTCCAAATAGAAAAGCAAGATCTATTGCAAAACGAAGAAAAACATCAAAATCTGAATCAAATAAAAAAACAAAACCTACTGTAGTTAACAACGACGAAATTAAAGCAGAAGAAGTAGTAATAGCTAAAACCCAAACTGAATCAGTTGATGAATTAAATAAAGAAGAGCAAGCAAGAATAGCAGAAGCAGCAAGGTTAAAAGCTGAAGAAGCGGCTAAGGCAAAATTAGCTGAAGAGGCAAGAAT
>NZ_CANLGU010000005.1 GCF_947490405.1 uncultured Algibacter sp.
AAGCTTTTTTTTATTCTTTTTTTAACTGACTTTTAAATGCCTTGTTTTCTGCTATTTATACACCAGAATTTTTTTGATATATGACCAAAAAAACGCTCATTCATTTTGCCTTGGTGCAAAACGAACCAAAAAATAAAAGCGATTTATAGGAAATTGCTAAAGCACCTTTCGCTGATGGCTTCATATTTATAATCCTTAATTCTATTTATATCTTCAATCCTAGATCTTGGTCTTTAACTTACTGTAGTGCTCATTATTTCGAAAATCGCTGGTTCCCACCCTGTCGGAATTTCAAGTGCTATCATGATTTTTGGAATATTTGGATATGGAACTGTTTTTATAAAGTTTAATATCTAAAAAGCTATTGTGGGGGTTATTCTTTTGCGGATAGCACTTATGAATGAGGCTGCAATGGCTTTGGCAGATTAGCTTGCGTTAGGGATAGTAGTGGATAGCCCACAGCCCGACCTTAGGAGGAGCGAGGACTTGGAACGAATAGCCTGACCCCTTGTGGGTAACGCCCGAAAATAAATTATACTTATATATATATTGTGTGGGTTTGTTTATACTATTATCTTTGCAGGCGAATTTCAATTTTATTTATGATACATATTACTTTACCTGATGGTAGTGTGAAGACGTTTAATGAGGGCGTTACACCAATGGATGTTGCGAAAAGCATAAGTGAAGGGTTTGCTAGGAATGTGATTTCGGCGAATTTTAATGGTACAACTGTGGAAACTGCAACCCCCTTAACCACTGATGGTTCGTTGGTTTTATTCACGTGGCGTGATGATGCTGGTAAGACTGCTTTTTGGCACTCTTCGGCTCACGTGCTGGCTCAGGCTATTGAGGAATTGTATGATGGTGCGAAGCTTACTATTGGTCCTGCGATTGAGAATGGTTTTTATTATGATGTAGATTTTGGTGACCATAGTGTTTCTGAAAAGGATTTTAAGGCGATTGAAACGAAGATGTTGGAGATTGCACGAGGGAAGCATGATTTTAATTTGAGGGCGGTTTCTAAGGCGGATGCTTTATCCTTATATAAGGACAATGAGTTTAAAACGGAATTGATTGAGAATTTAGAGGATGGCACGATTACGTTTTGTGACCACTCTACGTTTACGGATTTGTGTCGTGGTGGCCACATCCCTAATACAGGTATTATAAAAGCTGTAAAAATATTGAGTGTTGCTGGTGCTTATTGGCGTGGTGATGAGAACAAACCCCAGCTGACCCGTGTTTATGGGATTTCGTTCCCGAAACAAAAGGAGCTTACTGAGTATTTACACATGCTTGAGGAGGCAAAAAAGCGTGACCACCGCAAACTTGGTAAGGAATTGGAACTTTTTACGTTTTCACAAAAAGTTGGACAGGGTTTACCTTTGTGGTTACCTAAAGGTGCTGCTTTACGTGAGCGTTTAGAGAATTTCTTGAAGGCTGCACAGAAAAAAGCGGGTTATGAGATGGTGGTAACACCACATATTGGACAAAAGGAACTTTATGAAACTTCTGGACATTATGCTAAGTATGGTGCTGATAGTTTTCAGCCTATTACTACGCCTAAAGAGGATGAAGAGTTTTTGTTGAAGCCAATGAATTGTCCGCACCACTGTGAGATATACAATAGTAGTCAATGGAGTTATAAAGACTTACCGAAGCGTTATGCTGAATTTGGTACGGTTTATAGATATGAACAGAGTGGTGAATTGCATGGTTTGACTCGTGTACGTGGTTTTACTCAAGATGATGCGCACTTATTTTGTATGCCTGAACAATTGGATAAAGAGTTTAAGGATGTTATTGATTTGGTGCTTTATGTATTTGGATCGTTAGGGTTTGAAAACTTTACGGCTCAGGTTTCTGTAAGGGATCCTGAAAACCCAGACAAATACATAGGTGATGTTGCTAACTGGGAAAAAGCTGAACAAGCGATTATCAACGCAGCTACAGATAAAGGTTTAGATTTTGTGATTGAAGAGGGTGAAGCTGCTTTTTATGGGCCTAAGTTAGACTTTATGGTAAAGGATGCTTTAGGAAGACGCTGGCAGCTTGGAACTATTCAAGTAGATTATAACTTACCTGAACGTTTTGATTTGACATATAAAGGTAGTGATAATGAGTCTCACAGACCTATTATGATACACCGTGCACCTTTTGGTAGTATGGAGCGTTTTGTAGCATTGTTGTTAGAACATACTGGTGGTAATTTCCCGCTTTGGTTGATGCCAACTCAAGCTATAATATTATCAATTAGCGAGAAATATGAAAAATACTCTGAAAAAGTTTTAAATTTGCTAGAAAATGACGAAATTCGCGCCCTTGTAGACCACAGAAATGAGACTATAGGGAAGAAAATTCGGGAAGCCGAAATGCAAAAACACCCATATATGATTATTATTGGTGAGCAAGAGGAACAAGAAGGCAAAATAACTGTGCGCCAGCATGGTGGGGCAGATTTGGGTATGATTAGTGTAGATGCTTTCTCTGAAATAATAAAAGAAGATATTAAAAAAACGTTGAAATCGTTTTAACAATAAATAAGTTTAATTTAAAACCATAACGCCATAGCAATTAGAAGAAGACAGCAACCCAGAAGGGTTAAACAGGAGGATAAACATAAGATTAACTCTAAAATTACAGCACAAAAACTACGTTTAGTAGGAGATAATGTTGAAATTGGTATTTACACCAAAGGTGATGCTATGCGAATAGCAAATGAACAGGAGCTGGATTTAGTTGAAATTTCTCCAAATGCTGACCCACCTGTTTGTAAGGTTATGGATTATAAAAAGTTTCTTTATGAACAAAAGAAACGAGATAAAGCTTTAAAGTCCAAAGCCACTAAAGTTGTTATTAAAGAAATTCGTTTTGGTCCAAACACTGATGACCACGATTACGAGTTTAAAAAGAAACATGCTGAGAAGTTCTTAAAAGAAGGTGCAAAACTTAAAGCGTTTGTATTTTTTAAAGGACGTTCTATCATATTTAAAGAAAAGGGGCATATATTATTATTACGTCTTGCCCAAGATTTAGAAGAGTTTGGTAAGGTTGAACAAATGCCAAGACTTGAAGGAAAAAGAATGACAATGTTTATTGCTCCAAAAAAGTAATAACATAAATAAAGATAATTAAGCGCAATAATTAAAAACTAGGAGAAGAAAATGCCTAAAATGAAAACAAAATCTAGTGCCAAAAAACGTTTTAAGTTAACAGGTACTGGTAAGATTAAAAGAAAGCACGCTTTTAAGAGTCACATCTTAACAAAGAAGTCTAAAAAGCGTAAGCTTGCGTTAACCCATGACACATTAGTGCATAAGGCTGACGAAGATAATATTAAAACGATGTTACGTTTAAAGTAACACTGTTTTAATTGGTTAAAACAAATTTATAAACCCTGGAGTTAGGCTCAATTAAAGTGTTAGTTTACTAACCGCCTACTACAAAAAACAATTAAAATTATGCCAAGATCAGTAAATTCTGTAGCAAAAAGAGCCCGAAGAAAAAAGGTTCTTAAACAAGCAAAAGGTTACTTTGGAAGACGTAAAAACGTTTGGACAGTAGCAAAAAATGCGGTTGATAGAGCGATGCAATATTCGTACAGAGACCGTAGAAATAAAAAGAGAACATTCCGCGCTTTATGGATAACGCGTATTAACGCAGGAGCCAGAGAACATGGATTGTCTTACTCTCAATTTATGGGAAAATTAAAAGCTAATGATATTGAGTTAAACCGTAAGGTTTTAGCAGATTTAGCTATGAACAACCCTGAAGCTTTTAAAGCTGTAGTTGATAAAGTAAAATAAGGCGCTTAGCCTATTGTAAAACATATTATTCGCTTAATAAAAATCCGATTCGAAAGAGTCGGATTTTTTAATTTGGCAACTAAACTAAAAAGCATAGACTAATTACATAAATTATAGTTAATCAACAACTTAACTTAAGTTAATCGAATTTTTAAGTCATCTGGCTTTATTATTCATTTTAGTCTAAAACTATTATTACCTTTATTTTTAATAGCATTTCTCTCTAGTTTAACCAATTTTTAAAAACAAGCTATTATGAAAAACAAATTTATTAATTACTTTGCTAAAGCACTTCTTATTACTGCCTTTTTAGGAGTATTAAGTTGTGAAACAGAAACTTTATTTGAAGAAGAACAAGCCCTAGAATTAGATGCAACACTTTCATCTGAAGCTCGAAAAGGAAAAGGCAAGAAAACCAAAGGTACATCCTTTGATTTTTCTGAAGATTGTAAAATTACAGATAAAACAAATCTCTACGCTGGTCAGAACATATTGGTTGGTGATGTAACTGTTAATACTGATGGCGTTAACTATGTAATAACATATAATATTACCGATAGTGGTTATTGCTTGTCTGAAACTCATTTATCTGTAGTATCTAATCCAGAGAATTTTCCAATGAGTGGCGGTGGAAATCCAAAAAACGGTCATTTTGAATATAAAAATTCTCATGATTGTGTAGATTCATACTCTTATGTAGTACCAATGTCAAAAGGAAACTACATAGCAGCTCATGGCGTTGTAAATTGTGTTGCCCAATCAGATTCAGATGATATACTTAACAATTTACCATCTTTAGTAAATTTGTGTATTACAGCTAGAGGTGCAGACGCACTTGACAGCTACTTTGATATCACAATAAATAATACAATATTAAGTGGTGATTATGACGCTTGGTGCATTGATGTTGATCTTGATCCTGGCACTTGTTATGATGCCGATGTTTATTCGTCAATCAATGATGAGTTACCAGCTGGAGCTTTTGAAAATCCACAGAATTTTGACAAAGTAAATTGGATTATGAACCAAGATTTTATTGGTAAAACAAGTCAATCAGGTAAAACTTTTACTTATGGACATGTACAATGGGCAATTTGGGAACTTATTGATGATAATAACTGTGCTTTGTGTAAATACCTTACAGATCCTACTGGGGAGTGGTTTTTAAATAGGTCAGAAAATGAAGCTTTAGGAATGGAGATAGTTCAAGCTTCTTTAGATAATGGAGAAGGTTTTATTCCTAGTTGTGATGAATTAGTTTCTGTTATTTTGATTCCAAATGACAATACTCAACCAATTTTCATTTCTATTCCTGTAACGTGTGGTGAACCACAAGAATGTGAAGAAACTGTTTGGGGTGACGGATGTGATTTCCCTGGCAATAATTGGGCAACTTATTTTAGTGTAAGTTCTGGTCATTAATATTATAAAAAACTTATTTTAAAAGTCCGATTCGAAAGAGTCGGATTTTTTATTATTACAAAGTCTATTTAAAATACTTTTATGAATTTATCCCATATTAAATTGATTGCTACCGATATGGATGGCACCTTATTAAACAAAAATCATGAGGTTAGTAAATTATTTTTTAAATTATTTGAACAACTTAAAAAACATAATGTTTTGTTTGTAGCTGCAAGTGGACGACCGCTTTACGGTATAGTTGAAAAATTAAACTCTATAAAAAACGATATTTTTATTGTTGCAGAAAACGGAGGGCTTATTATGCAAGGTGATAAATTAATATTATCTACACCTTTTAAAAAAAACGATTTATTTGATATAGAATCTTTAATCAAACTAAATAGAGATATTTTCCCTGTTTACTGCACAAAAACAAAAGCTTATTCATACAGAATATCTGAATCTAGTTCCCCTGTTGAATCTCTAACTGAGTACTATCCCAATATTGAGTTTATTGAACACCTTAGTGATATTAAGGAAGAAATAATAAAAATTGCTTTATATAATGCTGAGGATTCAGAAAAATATATATACCCCTATTTTAAACATTTAGAGACAGAATATAAAGTTATAGTATCCGGAAAACAATGGTTAGACATCTCTAACAACTCAGCAAACAAAGGAAACGCTATACAGTTACTCCAGAAAAAATTCAATATATCACCTGATGAAACCTTGGTGTTTGGAGATTATAATAATGATATAGATATGTTAAAACAAGCAACTTATAGTTTTGCTATGGAAAATGCGCATCCAGATGTTATAGAAATTGCAAATTTTAAGACCAAGAGTAATAACAATTTAGGAGTAGAATTGATTTTAGAAAAACTGGTTGCTGCCAAACTAAGAACCAAAAGCAGTAATAACTAATTTTCTAGCCCCTCCATAATCTCTATGCTCACATAAATAAATTCCTTGCCAAATCCCTAAATTCAAATTTCCTTTTGTAATGGGTATTTGAACAGAAGCTCCTAATAATGATGCTTTGATATGCGCCGGCATATCGTCAGTTCCCTCATAAGTGTGTTGATAATAAGGTGCGTTTTCAGGAACCATTTTATTGAAGTGACTTTCAAAATCGGTACGCACTGTAAAATCTGCATTCTCATTAATCGTTAAACTTGCAGATGTATGTTTTATAAAGACTTGTAACTGTCCTATTTGAATTTCTTTTAATTCAGGGATTGCACTTAAAACCTCATTTGTGATTAAATGAAACCCTCTCGTATAGGGTTCTAATTTAATTTCTTTTTGAAAATATTTCATAAAGATTTAACTACAGAACGTCTGTTGCCATTTCTTTTAATGCTACTTTAAATTCTTTCCAATCTATCTTGCCATCGCCATCTTTATCGTATCCTTCAATTAGTTTTGAACCTACTAAGCCTCGGATAAACCCATTAATTTCAGCTTCTTTCAAAAGTTTAACCACTTCTTTTTTGGAAAGTTTACCATCACCATTTTTATCAAAAAAATTGAATGCTACTTGAGGGGATTCAAAATGCTTTGTAAGTATGATTTGAATTTTCTTGATTATTGTTTTTTTAGAAGCCATAATATAGATGTTTAAAGGTTTAGAGAGTTAAAAAATCATGGAGCATCACTAAATACTGCTCAAGGATACTTAATTAATCTAACATCAAGTTTTTTGTTTCTTTTTACGTGCTGCAGGAAATAAAACATTATTCAATATTAATCTATAACCTGGTGAGGTTGGATGTAAATCTAACTCAGTTTTGGCATCCCCTACTCTATGTTGATAATCTTCTGGGTCATGTCCTCCGTAAAAAGTAAAAAAGCCTTTACCTTTTATTCCATGAATATATTTGGCTTCTCCATTTATTTTGGTCTCACCCAATACCAAAACATTTGATTTAATTTCGTCTCGAGTAAATGACGTAGTTTGTCCCATAAAACCTTTTACTAAAGCCGTATGGTTTTGACAAAGCATTGTAGGTATTGGGTCCCATTTTGCTGAAAACTCCATTAAAGAAAAATAATCTGATGTTTTTGGAATCATCCGTTTTCTGGTCATATCTATTGAAGAAAATTCATAAATTTTTGGGCTTCTTTCTAAAATATAATCTTTAAACGCGAAGGTTTTTGCGTAATCAATTTTATTTTGATATCCAGGAGAGCTTCCATCTCCATCAAACATGGGTTCGCAAATATCGACTCCTTCAGCTGATAATGCAATATCAAAACTATCTGTGGCACTACACATAGCAAACATAAAACCACCGCCAATTACATAATCTCTAATTTTTAAAGCTACTGCCAATTTCTCTTCAGAAACTTTATTGTAACCTAACTCAGTTGCTAGCTTTTCAGCTTCTTTTTTCTCTTGAATATACCATGAAGCTGCCCTATATTGAGCATAAAATTTACCGTATTGTCCTGTAAAATCTTCATGATGTAAGTGTAACCAATCAAAAACTAGTAAACCATCATTTAAAACTTCTTCATCATAAACTGTTTCATAAGGAATTTCAGCATATTGTAAAACCATAGTCACCGCATCATCCCATGGTTGTTTACCATTGGGTGTATAAACAGCAATTTTAGGTGCTTTTTCTAACACTACTGCTTCCATATTTTGACTTGGACTTGCTATATCTTCTAGAATACTCTCAGCTTTGGCATTAGAAATAACTTCAAAAGATACACCTCTAATTTGACATTCTCTTTTAATTTCCTCTGTATCTGGCAATAAAAAAGAACCTCCTTTATAATTTAATAACCATTTTACCTTTAACTCTTTTTTGAGTGTCCAGTAAGTCATTCCGTAAGCTTTTAGATGATTTTTTTGGCTTTCAACATCCATAGGAATTAGGATATAAGAAGCAAACAAAGGCGTGTAAAATAACAGAAGTGTTATAAGTAGGGCTTTCTTCATAGGTTGAAAGATACTCAAAAAATATACCTGAAAGAAAATTTTATAAAAATATTAGGCTTATAACGGACTTAGAATGGTACTTCATCATCCTCATCATTGAATGAACTACCAAAAGCTTGGTCTGGACTTGCCTTAAAATTATCTGTTTTAAAAGTATCATCATTGGCAGCAGCATTCATTTTAGAATGAAACTCAAATGGTGAATCAAAATCGTCAAGGTTATCGAACTTACCTAAATGACCGATGAATTTTAAGCGTATATTTTCCAATCCTCCATTACGGTGCTTAGCAACAATAAATTCTGCTTGACCTTCTGTTGGCGAGCGTTCTTCATCATCCCATTCGTCTATTTTATAATATTCTGGTCTGTAGATGAAACTCACGATATCTGCATCTTGCTCAATAGCACCAGATTCACGTAAATCAGATAATAACGGGCGTTTACTTCCTCCTCTAGTTTCAACAGCACGCGATAATTGCGATAATGCAATAACAGGAACATTCAGCTCTTTTGCTAATGCCTTTAAGTTTCTAGAAATCATTGAAATTTCTTGCTCACGATTACCACCATGACTACTACCACCAGTCATTAATTGCAAATAATCAATCATTATAAGTTTAATACCGTGTTGTGAGGATAAACGACGTGCTTTTGCTCTTAAATCGAATATTGAAAGTGATGGTGTATCATCAATAAACAAAGGTGCTTTTTCTAAACCTTTAACTTTCACATTAAGTTGTTCCCACTCATGTTTTTCAAGTTTACCCGTTCTTAATTTTTCAGATGACAAGCCTGTTTCACTAGAAATTAAACGAGTTATTAATTGTACTGAAGCCATCTCTAAAGAGAAAAACGCTACCGGCATATTTTGATCTACAGCAATATTTCTAGCCATAGATAATGTTAAAGCTGTTTTACCCATACCTGGACGAGCAGCAACAATAATTAAATCTGAAGGTTGCCAACCAGATGTTAATTTATCTAGCTTATTAAAGCCTGTTGGAATACCACTTAAACCTTCTTTATTAGATATTTCTTCAATTTTCTTTTTGGCTTGAATTACTAAGTCTTGAGCGGTTTCACTTGATTTTTTAATATTCCCTTGTGTAACCTCATACAATTTAGCTTCTGCCTTATCAAGTAAATCAAAAACATCTTTAGTTTCATCATAAGAATCTTCAATAATTTCACTAGAAATTTTAATTAAGCTTCTCTGAATAAATTTCTGCAAAATAATGCGCGCATGAAACTCGATATGTGCAGACGATGATACCTTTTGTGTAAGAGAAATTAAGTAAAAGTCACCACCAGAGAGTTCGAGTTTTGAATTTTTCTTTAGCTGAGATGAAACAGTTAATAAGTCAACTGGCTCGCTATTTTCAAACAACTGAAAAATAGCTTCAAAAATATGTTGATGTGCTTCTTTGTAAAAAGCTTCAGAACTCAAAATATCAATTACTTCATCAACCCCTTTTTTATCAATCATCATTGCTCCAAGCACAACCTCCTCTAAATCAATGGCTTGCGGTGGTATCTTCCCTTTTTCCAGATTGATAATTGTACTTTTATCAACTTTATAGCCTTGTACTTGGTTAGGTTGTTTCATAACTACAAAAGTAATTAAAAAGAGGGTTTATTATAGATTTAGTTTAAGTTCTATATTAACTAGTCGTTAACAATTGAACTGTTAATAAGTTTAAAATATTGTCAATAAGCATAAAAAAGCTGAAGTAATACACTTCAGCTTTTTTATAAGTTGTTGTTTTAAAAGACTTAACCTTTAAAAACACCCATATCAGCATATTTTTCCATGCGCTGAGACACTAAATCTTTTGGTGATAAGTTTTTAAGTTGCTCATAATTCTTCAAAATGGCATCACTCACAGATTTAAATGTTTTTTCTCTATCTCTATGCGCCCCACCAAGAGGTTCTTTTATAATAGCATCAACTAATTTGAGCTTTTTCATATCATTTGCAGTAAGTTTTAATGCTTCTGCAGCTTGCTCTTTATATTCCCAACTGCGCCATAGGATTGAAGAACAAGACTCTGGAGAGATAACGGAATACCATGTGTTTTCTAACATTAACACTCTATCTCCAACACCAATACCTAGTGCACCACCAGATGCTCCTTCCCCAATTACAATAGTAATTACTGGTACTTTTAAGCGTGTCATCTCTAAAATATTTCTTGCTATAGCCTCTCCTTGTCCACGTTCTTCAGCTTCTAAACCTGGATAAGCCCCTGGTGTGTCAAGAAGTGTAACAACAGGAATCCCAAACTTCTCCGCAGATTTCATTAAACGCAATGCTTTTCTGTACCCTTCAGGATTTGCCATTCCAAAGTTTCTGTACTGTCTAGTCTTAGTATTATATCCTTTTTGTTGACCAATGAACATAAAACTTTGGTCTCCGATTTTACCTAAACCACCAATCATGGCTTTATCATCTTTGAAATTTCTATCTCCGTGCAGCTCTAAAAAAGAATCTCCACAGATAGCTTTTATATGATCTAAGGTATATGGTCTGTCTGGGTGACGCGACAATTGAACACGCTGCCAAGGTGTTATATTTTTATATATGTCTTTTTGAGTAGCAGCTAACTTTTCTTCAATTTGTTTGCAGGTTTCCGTTACATCAACATCACTTTCATCACCAATAACTTTACACTTTTGTAATTGTTCTTCTAGTTCTTTTATTGGGAGTTCAAATTCTAAATATTCCATAAGAATTTTTATTTTGGCTATTAGCTTTAGTTAGTGAACAAATATAAAAACTTTAATTTTGATAGAGAACTATGTATCTCTTCTTTTTAATTTTCTACTATTCTTAATAATAGCATTTAAAAAGACTACACTAATAATTATAATTGCTCCGTAATAGAATGATTCACTCATTTTTTCCTTATCTGGAAATAATATTATCGCCATAATTATACCATAAATAGGTTCTAAATTATAAGTTAAAACAACAGTATATGGACTTATAGTTTTCATAATATAAACAGAGGCAATAAATGCATATGCAGTACAAACAGACGCTAGTAAGAACAAGTATCCAAAATCGTAAATGCTTATGTCAAAAAAATCTATTGAAAATCCCTCTCCAAAAAACATCATATAAACTGATATGAAAAGTATACCACTCAAAAATTCGTAAAAAGAAATAACTGTTGCTGTGTGCTTTTTTAAAAAACTACCATTAAGCACTGCGAATAAAGACGATAAAAAGGCTGATGAAATCCCTAAAATTATTCCTATAAGATATTTTATTTCACTTTGCGTTATAATAAAAACTCCAGCTATTACGATAACTCCAAAAATTATTTCGTACCATATTATAGAACGTTTATAAATTATTGGCTCAATAAAGGATGCAAAAAAAGCTCCAGTTGAAAACATTGCTAAGGCTATTGATATGTTAGCTTCCTTTATAGATGCAAAAAATGTTATCCAATGCAATGCAATAATAATTCCAGCAACAGAAAATCTAAGAAATGATTTTAGATTTATCTTGAGTCTAATCTTAGCTATTTTAATGTAAAAGAAAATTAAAACTAACGCTATTACCATTCTGTACCAAACCAAAGGAATGGCGTTTATGGTAATAAGTTCTCCCAAGATGGCAGTAAATCCAGCAATAAAAACTAAAAAATGTAAATGAAGATAGTCTTTAAAATCAGCGTTTGGCATTATATAGCATATATCCTGCTAAAATACCAAAAATGATATTAGGAAACCAGACAGCTATTATGGGATTAAAATCGGATTGTTCAGCCATTACTCCAAAAATTTTATCAAAAAAAACAAATATCATCGCAATACAAATACCTATTGCTAAATTGACACCCATTCCACCACGTCTCTTTTTTGAAGATACTGCTACAGCAATAATAGTTAAGATGAATACAGATACAGGTAAACTCCACTTTCTATATAAAACCAGTTTAAAACGACCTACATTTGATGATCCTCTTGCCTCCTCTTTAGCAATAAACTCTTTAAGTTCGCCATACATTTTTACTTCTGCTGCAAAAATCTCAGGAAGTAAATCATCAACATTAAAATCAAAAAGTGTATCTTTTCTTCTGATAATTTCTAGTTCATCTTCATGCTCCCCAATATCTCTTTTAACATAATTTGTAAGCCTGTAAGTAGTATCTTTAGGGATATATCTAATATTGTTTGCTGTTATTTTATAAACAAGCTTATTATCTTCAAAATGTTCTAAAGTAAAATTATTTCCAACATTATTTTTTACATCAAAACTACTAACGTAAATAATTTCATTATCGTTTATTTGTCTAAAAACATTGGTGTTTTCAACAGTACTTTTATTCTTTTTAAAGTATTTATAAGTGAAATCGTTAAATCCTTCACTAGCTTTAGGTGCTAGAAAAAGACCAAGAATGATAGCCAATATAGCCACAATTCCAGCCCCTATTAAATAAGGTCTTAGAAAACGTGTGAATGAAACTCCAGAACTTAAAAAGGCAATAACCTCTGTATTATTTGCCAATTTAGATGTGAACCAAATTACAGATAGGAATAAAAATAAAGGAAATAATAGGTGAGCAAAATAAATTGTAAAGTCTAAAAAATAGATTAAAACCTCATTTAGTGGTACTTCATTTTCAAGAATTTTACCAATCTTTTCAGCAAGATGAACCGTTATACCAATAGGAATAAACAAAAGTAACATCATGAAAAATGTAAACAAATAACGTTTTAATATGTACCAATCTAAAATCTTCATTAATAACGTTTACAAGCGATTATTCATTTGTTTTACCATTTTATCTTTCCAAACTTTAAAGTCTCCTGCTAATATATGTTTTCTTGCCTCTCGAACCAACCACAAATAAAATCCTAAGTTATGAATAGTTGCAATCTGCTTTCCTAATAATTCATTAACCGTAAATAAATGCCTTAAATAAGCTTTACTATATTCTGTATCAACATAAGTAATACCCATGTCATCAATAGGTGAAAAATCATCAGCCCATTTTAAGTTCTTAATATTTATAGTACCAAAAGCTGTAAATAGCATTCCATTTCTTGCATTTCTAGTTGGCATTACGCAATCAAACATATCTACACCTAACGCAATATTTTCTAAAATATTGATTGGAGTACCAACTCCCATTAAATATCTAGGTTTATCCTCTGGTAAAATTGAACAAACCACATCTGTCATAGCATACATTTCCTCTGCTGGTTCGCCAACTGATAATCCTCCAATAGCATTCCCTACAGCTCCAGCATTAGCAATATATTCAGCAGATTGTTTTCGTAAATCTTTATAAGTACTTCCTTGAACTATAGGAAAGAAAGCTTGGTTATAATTGTATTTTAGTGGTGTTTTATCAAGGTGTTTAATACATCTATCCAACCAACGATGCGTCATGTGCATTGAGCGTTTTGCATAGTTGTAATCGCATGGGTATGGAGTACACTCATCAAATGCCATAATAATATCAGCTCCTATAGTACGCTGAATTTCCATCACATTTTCTGGAGTAAATGTATGATAACTTCCATCAATATGGGATTTGAATTTCACCCCTTCTTCTTTTATTTTTCTATTTGCGGATAATGAATAAACTTGATAACCTCCAGAATCAGTTAATATGTTTCTATCCCAATTCATAAATTTATGAAGACCACCTGCTTTTTCTAGAATAGGAGTTTGCGGGCGTAAGTACAAATGATACGTGTTACCAAGAATTATATCTGGATTAATATCATTCTTCAATTCTCGTTGATGAACACCTTTTACGGTAGCTACAGTGCCTACTGGCATAAAAATAGGGGTTTCTATAACGCCATGATCAGTAGTTATTTTTCCTGCTCTGGCTTTACTTTGAGCATCTTTAGAAAGTAATTCAAACTTCATTCGTTTTTCAATATAAAGTGACAAAGATAAATAACTGAAAAATGAAAATGATTGTAATAAAAAGAAAATAATTTACGTTTGGCAACGTTTTTGATAATGTTAATGAAATCTAAAAAAACGAACATTATGAAAAGTTTACAAAAATTTCGAAAAGCCACCAAAAACTTCAGAAATCAGAGTAAAAACGTCTTTTTCGCTTTATTACTTACTATCGCTATTCCTGCAGCAACTATAGCTCAAACAGCTCAAGGCTTAGGAATAAAAGCGGGATTAAATTATAATGCTAATGGCGATTATTTTGAATCTATTGACGATAATGCGCAAAACCCAGATAGGAATGTTGGGTATCATATTGGGTTATTCGGGAAAATTGGAAACAAAGTGTATTTTAGACCTGAAGTTGTTTACACTAGCACAAAGAGTGATTACAATGATGATAGCTTTGAAATGCAAAAACTAGATGCACCCCTTATGGTTGGTGTGAAAGTATTGGGACCTATTAGCGTGTTTGGTGGTCCATCACTACAGTATATATTAGATTCTGAATTTGATGGAATTGCTATTAATGATGTAAAAAACGACTTCTCGGTTGGACTGAATTTTGGAATTGGACTAAATTTCAAGAAACTAGGTGTCGATTTAAGATATGAACGCGGTTTTAGCGATAATGAAGCTACTTTCATAAACAATAATACAAGTGCACTTGAAAATAGATTAGATACACGCCCAGATCAGTTAATTTTGAGTTTATCATTGCTCTTATAAATATCATAAAAAAACCTCGCATCTGCGAGGTTTTTGTTTTAAATACTTCTTACAATATTCTAATTATCGCTTTTTGAATCTGTTTCTTCTGGGTCTAAATAGTTAGGAATTCCATTTGTTCCAATATCATTAGTTGGGTCTCCATCTTTATTTATATCTTCATTTATGGTAAGTATACCATCACCATCATCATCAGTATCTAAAAAATTTGGATTTGCATTCTCATCGGTATCAACTAAAATTAGTTTTTCTAGTGTATCAACGTTTGCATTTTCGTTATTCAATCCTAACTCTAAAAAAGAAGGCACTCCGTCGTTATCATGATCATTTACGGAATATTGTAATAATTCAAACTTAAAAATTAAAGACTCATAAGGTGCTATAACTCCTTGACCACTACTAAAATAAGCTAGTCCAGAAGGTAAAAACATAACCCCCATACCAGGATTATTATATTCTATTGTGCCATCAGCATTAGTATTAAAACCCTCAGCAACATTAAAATTTGGAAATACATTTAGCCATCCAGAAACACCACCTGACAAGCCTATATCTGTAGCTAAATCAAAAGCAATTGGTACTTCAAGGTTAGTATCAAATATTTCTCCATCTAACAAGAACCCCTCGTATAGCACACGAATATCATCTACAAATGAAGGCGAGTTTTCTCCACCTCCCTGTCTTAACTTTAAAATATAATACTCATAATCTGTATCAAAAAAAGTTGTTGATTTTGGGGCTCCAACCGCATTTATTAACAAAGAATCTGCATCTTCTGATATAACTTCATCTGTAATTTTAGTGATTTCTAAATCTGCTATTCTGGGAGTTAAACCTACGGAAAATTCACTTTTGTTGTAGTAATGGGATTTTAAATACTCATTAATAGAATCCATATCTGCTTGCTGTTGTACTGCCCTGTCTCGAATTTCAGGAGGAGTAATACCTAACCCATCATCTTCGTTACACGCTGAAAAAACAGTAATAAAAACTATTATAAAAAAACCAATTTTTCTTAAACTCATTATTGTTTATTTTTGAAGCTGCAAGATACAATTTTAATATATTCTTGCACAACAATATTAACGCCCTTTAACACATTAATTGTATGCGTATAGATAAATTTTTATGGTGCATTAGGTATTACAAAACAAGAACAATAGCTACAACAGCATGTAAAAAAGGTCAAGTTAAAGTCAATGAAGATATTGTAAAACCTAGTAGAGAAGTTTATCCACAAGATATTATAGAGCTCAGGAAAGACCAAATAAACTTTAAGTTGAAAGTTAATGATATTCCTAAAAGTAGAGTTGGTGCTAAATTGGTTGATATATTCAGAACCGATTTAACCCCAAAAGAACAGTTTGAAGCTAAAGAACTCTTAAAATACTCAAAAGATTATTATAGAAAAAAAGGTACTGGGAGGCCTACAAAAAAAGATAGACGAGATATTGATGATTTTACAAATGAAAATGAGTAATTTTATATTTTAATTTACAATGACCGATTATGACAGTTAAAAATAATGTAATCCTGAATCATAAAGAAATAAATCATAAAATAAGACGTATTGCATTTCAGATTTATGAAACTAATGTTGATGAAAAAGAAGTGATTTTAGCTGGGATTGACAAAAATGGTTATGTATTTGCTAAAAAATTAAAATCTATTCTTCAAAAAATATCAGATATAAACCCCATACTTTGTAAAGTTATTGTAGATAAAAAACAACCATGGGTAGACATTAAAACTTCTATTTCTCCAGAAGAATACAAAGATAAATCGATTGTGCTGGTTGATGATGTTTTAAATTCTGGAACTACATTGATATATGGCGTAAAGCATTTTTTGAATGTCCCTTTAAAACAATTTAAAACAGCTGTATTAGTAAATAGAAATCATAAAAAGTATCCTGTGAAAGCCGATTTTAAAGGCATTTCACTCTCTACTTCTTTACATGAACATGTTGAAGTAATTTTAGAAGGAAAAAATTACGAAGTTGTTTTAGAATAATTCTAGAACAATATCTTCTACTACATCATCCTTGGTAATACCATCAATTGATACTTTTATTTCAGCTTGATTATAAAACTGAACACGTTCAAATAAATGTTTACCTACAAACTCTGTCATTTCCTCAATAGTTTCTACATGAGCAATTAAAGGCCTTTTTGCTTTTTTTCTTAATAGTTTGTTAGCTAATGTAGATAGTGAGGCTTTTAAATATATGCTCTTCACTTGTTCTGAAGCAAGAATAAGCGCCATGTTTCCACTATAACAAGGTGTTCCTCCTCCAACAGACAAGACTGTATTATTCTCAGATTTTAATAATTGATTTAGATATAAAGCCTCTTGTTTCCTAAAATAAATTTCTCCTTTCTCTTTAAAAACATCTGAAACCGATAATTTTTCTTTTTCTTCAATATAATCATCCAAATCAAGAAAATTATAATCTAATTTTTTTGCTAATTTCTTTCCAATTGACGTCTTTCCAGATGCCATATATCCAATTAATACAATGATCATTTTCTTGCTATAAATTGATTATTAAAAACATACGTATTTGAACCACAAAAAAACGAAAATTTCTTCAAAAAAAGTATTGTTTTATTAATTAAACATTTTATATTTGCACCCGCTAACGGCTAATATGTTAGTATTGAAATTATGACCTGGTAGCTCAGTTGGTAGAGCATCTCCCTTTTAAGGAGAGGGTCCTGGGTTCGAGCCCCAGCCCGGTCACAAAAAAAGTTAAGCTTATTGCTTAACTTTTTTTATTTTAGCATACCTCAAAAATGCACACGTGGCGGAATTGGTAGACGCGCTGGCTTGAGGGGCCAGTATCCGTTTAGGATGTGGAAGTTCGAATCTTCTCGTGTGCACAATTAGTTTGATACTAACATCAAATTATTGCAACTGACTTAACTGATTATAAAAGTTTTTGTATTGTTGGTTATTTGGGTACAACGCCACCAATTGCGCTGCTATGTCAACCGCTTTATTTATATTGTCTTGCTTCTGATAAATGTAAGCTAAAACATAAAGTAAACTTTCATCATTTGGTGCTTTACCCAACCCTTTTGCCGCAGTTGCTTCTGCTTTGTTTAAATCGCCATTCTTATCGTATAGCAAACTTAAATTATAATAAAATCTTGTATTATTTGGCGTGTAACGTATTGCCTGCTCCATTTGCGAAATGGCGGCTTTTGTTTTATTTAATTCTGCTAATAATAACGCATAAGAGAAATAGGTTTGTGCAAACTCTGGCTCTTGCTTGATAATGAGTTGAAATGCAGTTTCTGCTTTGTTATATTGTTTGTTTCTATAATACAAATTAGCCAAATTCATGCGCATCATATTATTTAAGCTATCAATTGCAATCGCCTTTTCATACCATACAATTGCATTTTGGGTATCGCCCTTTTTGGCATAGTATAAAGCTTTTTTAGCTCTACCGCCAGCAAAATCAGAAGTAGACTCTAAATGCGTGTTAAATTCTTTTTCTACTTTTTTGTAAACCTCTATGTAAGCTTCCGGTATTTGCGACACATCTAAAGCTGCAATGGTCATAAAGGCTTTAACTCGCACGCTGCGTTTGGTGTCTTTTAGCAATGGTAAAATGTAAGATGATACATTTGCAGAATTCACTTCATTTAAAACATCTGTAGTAGCTCCACGTACTAAAGGCGATTCGTCATTTAAAAACGAAATCAGGGTATTTATAGCTGTTTCGTCAATATAATTACGCATTGCAGAAACAGCTGATGCTCTAGCAATTTCGGGATAAATAGTATCTTTTGAGAGTTCTAATAATGCCTCAAAACCATGCGGATCGCCAGTTAAGGCGGGTGCTAATAATTCAGAAAAATGTGTGGCTTTTGGTGCGCCATGTCGCTTTTTATAATGTTCCCAAGCCCAAGCATCGTCTTTATCTGTATGGCATTGTGTACAAGCGTTTGGGGTGCCGTAGGTAAGGCTTAAATCTGGTCTAGGTATTCTAAAACTATGATCTCTTCTATAATCATTACCCATATAAAATTCCCCTGTCATGTGGCAATTAATACATTGAGCACCATCAGTATCTGCCTCATGGAAATGATGTTTAGGTGTATCGTAAACCTTAGTGTCGTGACATTGCGTACAAAGCCTATTACCTTCAAACCGCAATTTTAAAGAATGTGGGTTATGGCAATTTGTGCAGGTTACGTTGTTTTGATACATTTTACTTTGAAGAAAAGAACCATGAACATAAACCTCATCTAGTATTTGACCATCAGGATGATAAATTGTATTTGTAATTAACTGTGGAAAATAATGATCTAAAAAAGTACCTTCAAAATTATAAAATTCAGAATATTGTTCTCTTCGGGAATGACACCTTGCACACTGGCCTACCAATGCTTTAGGAGCTGTACCTGCTGCCATTTTTAAATCGCCATTAAACTTGTAATTTTCTCCCATTCTATTTACAGCTGCAACGTGTGCTTTTCCGGGGCCATGGCATGCTTCACAGCTTACATTTATAAGTGCGTATTTCGTGTCATAACTATGGGTTGCTACATCATAGTTTTTTCTAACGTTTGTAGAATGACAATCGGCACACATAGTGTTCCAATTTAAACCGCCACGAGACCAATGCAACCACTCTGAATGTACCACTTTAAAATCTGGGTATAAATCAAACCACTTGTTTTTTTTGCTATCCCAAGCAGTTCGCAAACATTGGTAATGCCCATCAGGGAACTTTACAATGTATTGCTGTAGTGGCTCGACGCCAAAGGTGTACTCTATTTTATAATCATGATATTTCCCATCTCTACCTTCAGTATTAACATAAAATACACCATCTTTCTTATAAAATTTTGAAATAATACCTTGACTCTTAAAAGTGGTATTATCAAAATCTCCTAAAACTGTAACTGCATTTGCCACTTCCATTGCCTTGTCGTGATGAGAACCTTTCCAATCATTAAATTGTTCATTATGGCAAGATTTGCAAGTATCGTCTCCTAAAAAGTGTTTATCATTAATTAATGAGGTTGAAATAAAAACATTCTTATCTGCTTCTAAACTAACGGTATACTCTGAAACTTCTCCCTTACAAGATAAGGTGATAATAACATAAAGGAATATCAGGAAATAATTTATTAATGACTTCAAACTAAAGTTTATTTGGCAAGACCATAAAAATAAAAAAAACTTAATCCAAAAAAGCTAAGTTTGATCATATTTCAAATAATTAACAGAATAAAGAACTAATGGTCAGAATATTAAAAAATTCAAAGAAAAATTTCAACATAGATTCATTAATTTTTGAAAGAGAAAGTACTTTGTCTATAAAATTTATTGTTCATATAATAAAAAACCGTATTTTTGTTTAATAAAATTTAAATTTTAATGAACAATATTAAGGTGAATTTTAGTATAAAGGATTTAGAAAACCTTACTGGTATAAAGGCACATACCATCCGAATATGGGAAAAAAGATATAATCTTCTTCAACCCAATCGATCAGATACTAATATTAGAAACTATAGTTTAACAAGTTTTCAGAAACTTTTAAATATTTCTTATCTAAATAATAACGGGCTCAAAATTTCTAAAATTGCAAAATTAGATGAAGAGGAAATCCCAATTAAGGTAAGAGAAATAGCGTCAAGAGCAAAAGTTGAAGACCATGCCATTAACGCATTGAAAATGGCTATGATAAATTTTGATCAGGTTTTATTTTACAGTACCTATAACAATCTACTTGAAAATAAGACCTTTAGCGAAATTTTTTATTCAGTCTTTCTACCGTTATTAAACGAGATAGGTTTGTTATGGCAAACTAACACGATCACGCCTGCACACGAGCATTTCTTATCAGTACACATTAAACAAAAAATATTACTTAATACAGAAAGACTTCAACTTTTAGAACCTAAACCGGTGTCCAAAACATTTGTTTTGTTCTTACCTGATAATGAAATCCATGATATTGGCTTACTATTCATAAACTATAAATTAAGAAGTAAAGGATTCCATACTATCTTTTTAGGTGAAAGTGTTCCTATGGAAAGCTTAACTGACTTACTGGAATTTTTTAATGAAATAACCTTTATCTCATATTTTACGGTTTACCCTGAAACTAAAGACATACCTGACTACATTAAAGATTTTAGTGAGCTTTTACTCGAAAAAGATAATACCGAGTTGTTGTTATTAGGTAAAAAACTTAACGATTTGGAGCTAGAAGTTATTCCCGATAAAGTTTCTATCTTTAATTCCATAGAAAATTTAGTTAAAGATATATAAAGATTTTATTTTTGTTTAGCTTTTAACTATATTTGTTAAACAATATGAAATCAACTATAAACATAATAGGATCAGGGTTCTCTTCGTTAGCAGCTTCATGCTATCTAGCAAAATCTGGTTATAACGTTACAATCTTTGAAAAAAACAGTACTATTGGAGGTCGAGCTAGGCAACTAATAAAAGATGGATTTACCTTTGATATTGGTCCAACATGGTATTGGATGCCCGATGTATTTGAACGATTTTTCTCAGATTTTGACAAAAAACCTTCAGACTATTACACTTTAGAAAAATTAAATCCAGCCTACAGCGTTTATTTTGGAAAAGAAGACTTTATAACCATAGAAGATACTCTTGAAAAAATTACTAAGGCTTTTGAATTAGAAGAACCTGGAAGCTCTAAAAAACTAAACACATTTATTGAAAAGGCCAAAAACAACTACGATATTGCCATTAAAGATTTAGTTTACAATCCAGGGGTTTCACCACTAGAACTTATTACTCCTGCAACGATTAAAAAAATTAATCAGTTTTTTAGCACCATAAAAAAAGATGTTAGAAAAGAGTTTAAAAATGATAGGTTAGTTAAAATACTTGAGTTTCCTGTATTGTTTCTGGGCGCTAAACCGAGTGATACTCCTTCTTTTTATAGTTTTATGAATTATGCTGATTTTGGTTTAGGTACTTTTCATCCAAAAAAAGGAATGTATCAAGTAATTTTAGCTATGGAAAATTTAGCTAAAGAACTTGGAGTTACTGTAAAAGTTAACTCAAACATTGAAAAAATAATAGTCAAAAATGACAAAGCAGTAGGTCTTGTTTCAAACGGTGAAAGCTTTTATTCAGATATTGTAGTAAGTGGAGCAGACTATCATCATACAGAAACACTTTTAGATAAATCTTTAAGACAATATTCAGAAAAATACTGGGAAAAGAAAACATTTGCTCCTTCATCACTCCTATTTTATGTAGGATTTGATAAGAAATTAAAAAATGTAAATCACCATACTTTGTTTTTCGATGTAGATTTTGATGTGCATGCTGAGGCTATATATGATAACCCTAAATGGCCAGAAAACCCACTTTTTTATGCTAGTTTTCCAAGTATAACTGATGCCAATGCAGCACCTGAAGGAAAAGAAGCTGGAATATTTTTAATTCCTTTAGCACCAGGATTAGAAGATACTCCAAAACTCAGAGAAACTTATTTTAACAAAATAATTGAACGTTTTGAAAATTTAACATCTCAAAATGTAAAAAATGATGTTATATTTAAAGAGAGTTTCTGTATTAATGATTTTATTAAGGACTATAATTCTTATAAAGGAAACGCATACGGAATGGCTAACACCTTATTACAAACAGCGTTTTTAAGGCCAAAATTAAAAAGTAAAAAAGTAGAGAATTTATTCTTCACTGGTCAATTAACAGTTCCAGGACCTGGTGTACCACCATCATTAATATCTGGGAAATTAGTAGCAGAATTAGTAACAAAACATCATACAATTTTAGATGAAAGCATTATTTGATACCGTTTCATACAAGAGTAGTAAACTTGTAACAAAAACATATAGTACCTCATTTTCATTAGCTACTAAAATGCTATACAACACAATACGTGGTGATATTTATAATATTTATGGTTTTGTAAGATTCGCTGATGAGATTGTAGATTCTTTTCATGATTATGATAAAGAACAATTATTTAATAAGTTTTCAGAAGACTTAGAATTAGCTTTGAAAGACAAAATAAGTCTTAACCCAATTTTAAATTCTTTTCAATATACATTTCACAAATACAATATAGATAAACATCTTGTTGATGCCTTTATGAAAAGTATGCGATTGGATTTGCACAAAACTAAATATATGACTGAAGAAGAATACAAAGCATATATTTATGGATCTGCTGATGTTGTTGGGTTAATGTGCTTGAAAGTTTTTGTAAAAGGTGATAAAGCAAAATATGAAGAACTTAAGGATACAGCCATGACATTGGGTTCTGCTTTTCAAAAAGTAAATTTCCTAAGAGATTTAAAAGCAGATTTCGAAGGGTTAGACAGAACTTACTTCCCAAATGCAGATTTAAAAAATCTAAACGAATCATCAAAACAATACATTATTGATGATATTGAAGCAGATTTTGAAAAAGGCTTAAGCGGTATAAAAAAACTACCTATTGAAGCAAAGTTTGGTGTTTTTATGGCTTACAGATACTATAGCCAACTTCTTAAAAAACTAAAAAAAACACCAGCGCTAAAAATAAAAGATTCAAGGATTAGGGTTTCTAACCCAAAAAAAATTGAACTTTTGGCTCGTAGTTATGTAAAATATCAATTAAATTTATTGTAAATTTTAAGAAATGCAAACCTTATATTGGATACTTATATTTGTAGGAACTTATTGTTTTATGGAATTCATGGCTTGGTTTACCCATAAATATATCATGCATGGTTTTCTGTGGAGTTTGCACAGAGACCATCATCATAAAGATCACGATAATTGGTTTGAGCGAAACGATGCCTTCTTTATTTTTTATGCCATTGTAAGTATTGGGTTCTTTTTACTTTGGAAGTACACGAGTTTTTGGGCAGGTTTACCAATTGGTTTGGGAATTTTCGCTTATGGTTTATCGTACTTTGTGGTTCATGACATTTTTATACACCAGCGCTTTAAACTTTTTAGGAATGCCAACAATTGGTATGCAAAAGGAGTTAGACGTGCGCACAAGATTCATCACAAGCACTTGGGAAAAAAGGATGGTGAATGTTTTGGAATGTTATTCGTTCCTTTCAAATATTTCAAAAAATAGATATTCATACATATCAGATGCCTATAAAATCCCATTTCGACTACGTTATTATTGGAAATGGATTAGCAGGACTGCAACTGGCTATAAATATGGCTTCAGATAGCTTTTTTGATGATAAACATATTGCTTTATTTGATACTTCTAAAAAAAACATTAACGATAAAACATGGAGTTTTTGGGAAACCGAACCATCTATATGGAATAATATTACGCATCAGTCTTGGAATAAAGCTTCTGTAATCACATCTCAAAAGCACATAGAATTAAAGCTCCATCCTTATTCATACAAAACAATACGATCTATTGACTTTTATGATTACGCTAAAAAAACGCTTTCAGATAAGAAAAATATAGAGTTTGTTTTAGAGCATGTTGAATTCGTGAATGAAGGTAAAATAGTAAATATCACTACAAAAAATAAAAATTACTCTGCTACACATGTGTTTGATAGTAGGTTACCTGAAGGCTTCACTATAGATTCGAAAAAATACATTTCAATTAATCAGCATTTTAAAGGATGGGTTATTAAAACTGAACATAATAGTTTTGATAAAGATGTTATTACTATGATGGATTATCGTCTTAAAGATAATAACCAAACCACATTTACTTATATCCTACCTTTTTCTGAAACTGAAGCATTAGTTGAATTCACCTATTTTACCTCAGAAGTTGTAGATGAAGACACTTATGATTCCTATATTAAAACTTATATTATAGAGTATTTAAAAATTAAGAATTACACCATTATAGAAACTGAAATGGGTCAAATTCCAATGACTAATTTCCCTTTTGAAGCCTATAGTACTAATAAAATAACCAAAATTGGTACTGGTGGTGGTTGGGTTAAAGGCTCTACTGGATATTCCTTTAAACATACCGAAAAAAAGGTAGCACAGATTATTAATAATATTAAAAATAATCAACCCATTTCGAAAAATTTATTTAAAAAGCGATTTAAATTTTATGATAAGGTTTTTTTAAAAGTATTGAACGATGAAAACGAAAAGGGTGAATGGGTTTTTCAACAGTTTTACGCTAAAAACTCTATCCAAAATATGTTTCGTTTTTTAGATGAAGAATCTTCTTTTCTTGAAGAAGTAAAAATCATGTGGTCTTTGTTTTCATGGAGTTTTATTAAAGCTTTTTTCAAAACTCTATAACAACAATGTGTCTATAGTTTCTCGTATTTTTTCACTATTCCAATTTGCTGCACCAGTTTTATCAATAACAATACTACCATCTTTATTTATCAAAAAAGTTCTTGGTATACTAGTAACATTAAAAAGCTCAGGATATCTAGTTATGGGATTATAAACTTCAAAATTGTATCCATTTTTATTGATGAATTCATTTATTACTAAAAACGTTTCATTTGAAACAAATACAAATTCAATTTTATCTTTATAATCATCATATAATAATTGCATACTAGGCATTTCTGCAATGCAAGGTGGACACCAAGTAGCCCAAAAATTTACTAAAACAACTTTTCCTCTGGTTTCTTCAAAATTAAGAGTAATACCATTCTTATTTTCTAAAACCCAATTATATTCCTCAATAACATTTTGTTTAGAATCATCAACTACAGATGGGCTAAATAATGCTAAACTCTTATGTAGTAATACTTGTATTGGTAATCGCGTTTGTGGTATAATTAACACCCCTATTAACACAAAAAAAATGATATTCTTTATTTTACTTTTATTCAATCCTATATAAAATTAATAAGGCGCAATTTCTATTACAAAACCGCGCCATAAATCTAAAAAAATAAACTTTAGTCTTATCTAGTAACCGTACCTGATGGCAAAGAACCTAAATTCTGACCAAAGTTATGTGTTGCTGGAGCAGTCTCTTGTCCTGCTGTTCCTACTAGTGGTTTAATTGCAAAAGGAGCTGGTGAATTATCTGGAACTGGCTCAACAGAGATAACTACTGTTCTGCCTCTTACATCTAAAGGAAAGGTTTCTCCTGTCGGTGCATTTATAAAGAAATCCTCACCTGGTACTGGTGGACCTGGTTGTGATGTTTCACTAAAATCATCAAAACTATCGCGTGCATCAAAAGCAGTAAAGGTTCCTGTTGTAATTGGCCCACTTTCTCCTATTACCCAACCTTCGTATGCCCAACCTGATGGCAATACCGGTAAGTTAAAATTAGGTACTGGTGGCATCCCTGGTGTACCAAACCAAACTCCGTAATGGTCATTACCATTATTTGTTCCAGTTTCATCCGTTGGAGATCTTAAAAAGAAAGCTCCTGAAGCATTACTAAAGTCTCCTACAATTTCAGAGTTTATACTTGCTGAATTTCCTGAAAAATCTCCGACCAAAAGTTTGGTGTCTGCTGGTGCTGGATCTGGATCATTTGCTGGCTCTATAGATAAAACAAATCGAGTTGCATTTTCTAATTGAGTTGCATTTACTGAAAACGTTTGTGGAAAAGTAACTGAAGAAAATGTTCCTGTGGTTACAGGGACTCCGTCTACTATTATCCATCCTTCATAAACAAAATCATCACCTAAAGCTTCCAAACCTTGCAAGTTTAAAGTTAGATTAGCATTTGTTGGTTCGTTATCATCGTCGTTACTACAAGAAGTTGCAAAAACTCCTAAGGCTATTATTGCCAAAAACATTCTTTTAATCATGGTATTTTTTTTAAGTTTTAAATTATACTTCAAAAGTATGCCACGAGATTATTATGAAATGTTAGCTACCTAACATTAGGCACTTTTAATATGCATTCTAATTTCTTTTCTTGTAAATTCGATAACATTTTCTTCCTTTAACTCATTCAATAAAATATTAAGTGTTGGTCTGGAAGTCCCAATTAAAGAAGCAATATCTTTTTGTGTATAAGGGTGTTGAATAACTTTATCCCCTGTTTTTTCGCAATCATATCCATAATCAGAACATAATTCATCTAAAAATTCAAGAAGTCTTGTTTTTGCATCTTTAAATAACAAAAGTTGTAAACGTCTTTCCAATTTTCTTAACCTAAAACCTATCACTTTATATATTTTTAAGCTAAACGTTTGGTTATTGCGCATTAAATCATGCATGGTGTTTACACCTACAGGACAAATGCTAGTAGTATTATCGATGGATTGTGCAAACTCTTCCCGTTTAGATTCACCTAAAATAGCAGTTTCACCAAAAATTTCTCCTCGTGTTAAAATAGCTTTTACAACCTCTTCTCCATCTTCGCTGTAATAACCAATTTTCACTTTTCCCTTTTCTATGAGGTAAACTTTATTTGCAGAGTCTTCTTCAAAATAAATGTAGTCTTTCTTTTTATAGGCGTCAAACTCATGATCTTTCTTGTAGGCTTTGAATTTGTGGGGACAGAGTACTCTGAAAAGATTGACATCGTCAAAAAACCAAAGTGATTTCATTTGTATTAAGATTTGTTAGACACTTAAAAGTCGAAAAAAACATCTAACACTTACAAAAAAAGCACAAAAAACCCCCAGAATAGGAGGTTTTACTTTATATTCTATCGAGAATTTTACTCTTCTTCGTCTGAAGATTTTTCATCTTCATCATCAGATAAAGCATCAAGCATTCCGTGTTGTTGCAGTAAATTGTACCATTGCACTACTTTTTTAATATCACTTGCGTATACTCTTTCCTCATCATAATCAGGTAATACATCAAAAAAGTACTCTTCTAACTTATCTTTACCATCTTTCGCCTTTACAGAGGTTTGAGCTCCGTTTTCTTTCTTTTTTATATTCTCAAAAACTTGACGCAAAGGAACTTCTTCTGTTAATGTATAAATAGCAATTTCGCTTAACACGCTTACATTGTTTTGTATACTTACCGAAATACGTTTTTTGTCAATTAATGATTCTGCAACAAAACCTCCTCGTGTTTGGGTTATTAATTTATATAACCCAGGTTTACCTGAAATTGAAATAACTTTTTCTAAACTCATAAATTAAAATTTGAAAAGCGCAAATATCAAATGTTTCTCAGTGTATTGCAAATATTATCGTTTCTTTTTTTGAGCAGGAAATCGCATTCTGTAGTCTACGTTTATTTTTCCTTTAGAAATGTTGTTTAGTTTTCCTTTTATTAAACGCTTTTTTAAACTTGATAGTTTATCGGTAAACAAAACACCTTCAATATGATCGTATTCATGTTGTATAACTCTAGCAATTAAACCATCAAAAGACTCCTTGTGTGGTTTAAAATGTTCATCTAAATATTCAATTGTAATATTAGGTTTTCTAAACACATCTTCCCTAACATCAGGAATACTCAAACAGCCTTCATTAAAAGCCCATTCATCACCTTCTTCATTAATAATTTTAGCATTAATAAAAGTCCGCTTGAAGCCTTTTAACTCTGCTTTCTCTTCTTCAGAAATACCTTCATCTTCAGAAAATGGTGTAGTATCTACCAAAAACATACGAATTGGTAGTCCTATTTGTGGAGCAGCGAGTCCAACACCATAAGCATTGTACATAGTCTCAAACATGTTTTCTAAAAGTGTATCAAAATTTGGGTAATCCTTGGTAATATCTTTGGCTGGCTTCTTTAAAACAGGATCTCCGTAAGCTACTATAGGTAAAATCATTCTAGTTTATTATTAATCTTTACAAAAATACAATACTTAAATGTGTTGCATTGTGTTTAACAAAAATTTATTCTTTAAGTCTATAATCATTTGGAATATAAATAACTTTGCAAAATAAGCGTAGCACTAATTTCGTCTATTAAACCTTTATTTTTTCGTTGATTCTTTTTTAAACCACTATCAATCATGGTTTGAAATGCCATTTTTGAAGTAAAACGTTCATCAATACGTTTTACGGGAATATTGGGAATGGTCTTTTCTAATTTAATTATAAAATTTGCAATGTGCACTTCACTTTCAGAAGCCGAATTATCCATCTGTTTTGGCTCCCCTACTAAAAACAACTCAACAGATTCTTTAGTTGTATAGTCTTTTAAAAACTGAAGCAATTGCTTTGTATCGACAGTAGTTAGTCCAGAGGCTATTATCTGTAACTCATCGGTTACTGCAATACCTGTTCTTTTTGTACCAAAATCAATTGCAAGAACTCTTGCCATATTATCTTTTTTTGCAAAAATACTATATAAAATAAGAAAGGCTGTCCTTTCGAACAGCCTTTCTCAATAGTTAACCTTAATTATTAATACTTGAACATTATCTTATTAAGCTCTTGTAGCTTTATTTATTCCTTGAAATACTAAATTGATGTTACTTACTTTTCTTTTACGATTTAAGTAAACTCTGATATCACTAGAACTACGTGCAATAGTTTCTTTTACTGTAACAGCATCAATTAATAATGAATCATTCTCTTTAATAGAATTAACTTCTGCAATTACAGTAGCCATTTCATCATCAATAGATGTAGAAATAGTTTTATTAATTTCTACCTCAACTACAGCTGGAGCACTTTGTGCATTACCGAAAGAGACAGTAAGTAATAAAATTAATAATATGTAAAAATTTGTTTTCATCTGTTTATCATTGTTTGACAGTTCAAATATATATCGAGATGATATGTTTGCTGCAAAAAATTAGTTGTAGAACTCAGTATTTTCGATTACTAGTGCAGTTACAAATTTTTATCGATGAATAGTTTAAAAGCTTATTTTTTAGTTGAAATACATATTTTTATGCATTTTACCCTATTCTGTATTAGTTAAAAAGATAAAATGCACATTTTAGTGCTTTAAAAACCCATCAGAAAATTGAATATTTCTTATTGAATCCTGTTTATTATTGTGGCTAATTCAATGCCTTTTTGGATGATAGCTATTATATTTGCCCAAAATTAAATATCGATGACTGAATTACAACAAATCATAGAAAAAGCGTGGGATAACAGAGACCTTTTAAAAGAAGAGGCTACAACTTCTGCTATAAGACATGTAGTAGATTTATTAGATAAAGGAGAATTAAGAGTAGCTGAACCTATTTCTGGTGGTTGGCAAGTTAACGAATGGGTAAAAAAAGCAGTTGTTTTATACTTCCCTATTCAAAAAATGGAAACCTTAGAAGCTGGTATTTTTGAATACCACGATAAAATCCCTTTAAAGAAAAACTTTGCTGAACGTGGTATTAGAGTAGTACCAAATGCTGTAGCGCGTCATGGTGCATACATTTCACCAGGCACTATATTAATGCCTAGTTACGTGAATATTGGTGCTTATGTAGATAAAGGCACAATGGTTGACACTTGGGCAACAGTGGGTAGTTGTGCACAAATTGGCAAAAACGTACACTTATCTGGTGGTGTTGGTATTGGAGGTGTTTTAGAGCCATTACAAGCTGCACCTGTTATTATTGAAGATAATGCCTTTATTGGAAGCCGTTGTATAGTGGTTGAAGGTGTTCGTGTTGAAACCGAAGCTGTTTTAGGAGCTGGTGTAGTTTTAACCATGAGCACAAAAATTATTGATGTAACGGGAGATGAACCTGTTGAGTATAAAGGTGTTGTTCCTGCCCGTTCTGTTGTGATACCAGGTAGCTATGCTAAAGAATTTCCTTCTGGAAGCTATAATGTGCCTTGTGCTTTAATTATAGGAAAACGTAAAGAAAGCACGAATAAGAAAACATCTTTAAACGATGCGCTTCGTGAGCATAGTGTGGCGGTTTAGATAAATTATTCTATTTCTAAAAAACCTCAATAGTTAAATTGAGGTTTTTTTATTAAATCTAGGTTTGTAAAATAGCAGATTAGTTTTATCTTATATTTGTTTAAATTATTTTAATTAATGCTAAAGAAATTACGTAGGTTTTATGTTAGAACGTTAAGAAAGTGGCGTTTTCTTCCCTCTAAACAATACGTTAAATACCACTACGAATATTTTTCTGGAAAAAAGTTAAATTTAAATAACCCAAAGGACTTTAATGCAAAAATAGAATGGTATAAGGTTTTTTTCAGACCAAAACTTTTAACACAATTAGCCGATAAATATGAAGTAAGGTCTTACGTTAAAGCTAAAATTGGGACTCAATACCTTAATGAACTCTATGCTGTATACGATAATCCAAAAGATATTGATTTTGAAAGTTTACCAAATAAATTTGTTATAAAAGCTAACCACACCAATGGTCATAATCTTATTGTAAAAAATAAAGAGCTACTTGATAAGAAAAAAGTTATTAAGTTATTTGAAAAATGGCTAACTAAAAATCAATACTATCGAAGAGGACAAGAATGGGCCTACAAAGATATAAAGCCAAAAATAATTATTGAAAAATTCTTAAAAGAAGACAATAAAAATACTCTAGTTGATTATAAGTTTTATTGCTTTAATGGAAAACCCAAATTTATTGATGTTCATATAGACAGAGATGAAGACCATAAACAAGGTTGTTTTGATTTGGATTTTAATCTATTACCCTTTGGGAAAAGTAAAAACTATAAAAGTATTTCTACTGATATTGACAAACCAAGTAACCTTTCTGAAATGGTTAATCTTGCTAAAAAATTAGCTATTAACTTACCTTTTGTTAGGGTAGACTTTTATTCTGTAAACGGAAAATCTATCTTTGGAGAAATGACATTTTATCCATCTGATGCTAGAAATAATTTTTATCCTGAGAAGTATAATTTAATTATTGGAAACTATTTTAAGCTCCCTAAACTAGATAAAAAAAACAAAGCTATTACTGAAATATTTTAGTTAATGTAAATTAGTACAATTTGTTTTATCAATTGCAAGCATGACAAAAAAAAAATTAGATGATATAATAATAGACGCAGTTATTCTATGGGTTGATGGAAATGATGAAAAACATAAAGCCAAAATGCTTCCGTATATTAAAATTAATAAATTAACACAATCTAAAAAGTTTAGATCAAGGTATGAACAAGTTGACGAGATTCAATTTACTGTTGATTCAATTTTAAAGTTTGCTTCATACGTTAGGAATATCTACATCATTACAGATGAGCAAACTCCAAGTTTTTTAAAGAAAAATGTCAATCAAAAATTGTACAAAAACGTTTCAATAATTGATCATAAAAAAATTTTTAATGGTTTTGAAGAGTATCTACCAACATTCAGTAGTAGAACTATTGAGACCTTTATGTTTAGAATTCCCAATTTAGCAGAACATTTTATATATTTAAATGATGATTTTTTTCTTATCAATGAAACAAAACCATCCGATTTTTTCAAAAATGGTTTTCCTGTTTTAAGAGGCAAATGGGTAAATTTTGATAAAGATATATTTTACAAAAAATTCAAAAAAATTAAATTAGGACACAAAACTGCCCAACAAAAAGCTGCAAAATTAGCTGGCTTTAATAGATACTATAATTTTAAGCATACGCCGCATCCATTTAGAAAATCAACTTTCGTCAATCATTTCAAGACAAATGAAAAAATTTTTGTTGAAAATATAAATTATAAATTTCGAAGTAACAATCAATTATTATTTCAAGGTCTCATAAATCATCTAGAAATTAAAAATAAAACTTGTGTTCTTCAAAATGATTTACAACTATTGTATTTCAGATCTTATAAAAAACCTTTGATTTGGTACAAAATGAAATTAAACATAAATAGTAATAAAAAACTATTTTTGGCAATGCAAAGTTTAGATTTATGTCCTCCAAAAATTTTAAATTACATATTACAATGGTTACAGAAACGAATGAATTGAGGTATATTAGAAATAAATCTTCATAAATTTTAAAATTAAACTATAGTAGCACCATTTTCTCTCATTCGTTTTATTAAATCCCTTTGTGCAGACAACGAATACATTTTTGATCTTAAAAACCTTCGTTCAACTTTCTTTTTTGCAAAAAACCCAAACCAATCTGCAAAAGGCAAAAAATCTCTATGTCCTAATCCATCCACAACAACTAATTCTATACTATTATCTAACAAAATTTTACAACATATATTTCGGGCTCTTAAATCCCCAACAAAAACTTTATGTGTAATCATTTGCTGTTTCAATCTATCTAATGCTTCAACAAACACATCGTCCTTAAATGGTGCATTTTTCATTTCTAGATAATGACGTAAGGTTAAAGATATATTTTGAGATGTTTCGTCTTTTACCAAACTGTAAACGAAACCAACTCCTCTATTGGTTTCTACCTCGCCATGATATTCAGCATAAAATTGGTAGTGAAATTTTGAAGTCTTTTTCTTTTCTATTTTTTTAAAATAATTAATTTCTTTGTAAAGATGTTCAACTTCTACTTCTGGCTTACCTATCTTAATACATAAGTTATTATCATTAGGATGGAAATAACACTTTCTAGCCAATCCTTCTGAAATATAATGCTCATCTTTAATTTTTATCATTAAATTCTTTTTAATTCTGAAGAGTATTTAGGTGAATTATTTTTTTTGACAAAATGAATGATTGTGAGAAACTATTTTTAAATTTCATTTATCAAAAATAATTAAAAAAGTTTATACCTTGATTTTACAAATTGAAGAGTCTTTTATTCAAAAAAACATCCATATTTCTAATATCTAAATTTATATTTGTGAAAAGTTTATTTGAACAATAAATTTAATACTTTGCTTAAGAAGTTATAATACATATTATCAATAGATTATTTTAATTTATGAAAAACATACAGTTAACTTTTAAGTTTAAATAAATTTTTAATGAAACTTAAATTTTTAATATACATATCATACAGTTATGCCCTACCAATTGGCAATCCGTTAGAGACGGAAATTTTGAAACGTGGGTATAAAATAAATTGGTTTTCTGATTTAAATGAAGGAAGCAATTCTATTATCAACAAAAAGAATGTCTTACAAAATATACGTGAGGTAGTAAATTACAATCCAGATATAATTCTTACTATAACAGACAGTGTTCCTGATTTTATTAATGCTTTAAAAGTACAGGTATTTCATGGATTTCCTGCTAATAAAAGAAAAGGAACAGATCAGTTTAAAATACGAGGTTTCTTTGATTTATATTGTACTCAGGGGAGTTCTTCTACTAACGTTTTTAAAGAAATCAGTAAAAAAAATAAAACATTTGATGTCATAGAAACTGGGTGGTCAAAAGTAGATCCATTATTTCCCTTAACTGATACTGATAAATCAAACATACCTCACATTTTAGTTGCTTCTACTTTTACAAAACAATATAGTTTAGCTCTAAATGATAATATAATAAAAGAGATTGAGCGTATTTCAAAACTCAAGAAATGGCAATTCATGATTGTTTTACACCCAAAATTGCCTACTAATGTAAAAGAAAAAATTAAAAATATTCAAAATGAATTTTTGACATATTATGACACAACAGATTTAATTCCTTTATTTAAAAAAGCAGATATAATGTTTTCTGATACAACTTCTGCAATTATAGAGTTTCTATTACAAAAAAAACCTGTAGTAACTTTTAATAATAATATGCCTGGACCATATTTAATTGATATTTCTGAAATAAAAGAAATTGAAAATTCCATCAAGAAAGCTCTAAAAAAGCCCAAGGAACTTATCGAAGAAATAGATAAATTTGCTAAATTTTCTCACGCTTTCGACGATGGTAAATCAAGCGAACGGGTAATTGATGCTACGATTTCATTTCTTTATAAAGATAAAAGCTATTTAAAATCTAAGCCATTAAATTTAATTCGGAAATATAAAATTCGGAAAAAGCTAAACTATTATACACTTAAAAGCTATAATAAACCTTTTACCATTACAAAAAATTAAGCATGCAGAAGCTAACAGCAATAATCCCTACAGGAAACGAAATTCATAATATTGAAAAAGTAATAGCTTCAGTAGATTTTGCGGATGAAATTATTGTTGTAGATAGTTTAAGCACAGATGGAACCTACGAAAAGGCCAAAGCTACTGGGGTTAAAGTTATAAGACGTGAATATCAATATTCCGCTTCTCAAAAAAACTGGGCAATACCACAAGCCAAACACGAATGGGTTTTACTAGTTGATGCAGATGAACGCGTTACTGAAGCATTAAAAAATGAAATCTTACAAACACTAAAAAAACCCAAGGAGGGTGTTGTAGCCTACTGGATTGGTAGAAACAATCATTTTATGGGTGAACGTGTGAATTTTAGTGGTTGGAGAAACGATTCTGTAATACGATTATTCAAAAGAGATTATTGTAAATACCAAGACAAACATGTGCATGCTGAAATAATTGCTGATGGGGAAATTGGTAATTTAAAAAGTAAACTCTACCATAATACTTATACTACTTTTGATAAATATATTGAAAAAATGAATCGATATGCTTGGTGGCAAGCTAAAGATTATGATAAAAAAACAGGAAAACTAACACCCTATCATTTTGTGTTAAAACCATTTTGGGGCTTTTTTAAACATTATGTTTTACAAAGTGGATTTAGAGATGGTGTAGTTGGCTTAACCATTGGCTATATTCAAGGATATGTGGTGTTTATGAGGTATGTAAAGTTATGGCTATTACGTAAAAACAGACAGTAATTACTTTTTCCAGAATTTTAATTTCTTTTTCAATGCTTTCTTTCGATTAAACTTGTATTGAAATGCTTCAGTAAGGTTCCACATTTTAGCAAAAACCACTTCAAAAGGTCTTCCAGAAATTTTCGCGTACTCATCACTCATAATTTCCACAATATGTTTATGTGGTGTTAAGCGTTCAAAGTTTTTAATTCTTTCTTCAAAAGACAATGGTTTAAAAACCATTCTATTTAAATCTACCAATTTAAATTCTAACTCATTCTCGTTAATAGATATTAAGGTATTTCCTGGAGAATGATCTAAAAATAAAATGCCTTTCTCATGAAGTTGATGTGTGAATCTCGTAAATGCTCTTAAAATATTTTCATGATTAGGATAATCTGTATTATGTGATAATTCTCTAAAGGTTAAATCATAATTATCATGCTCACTAACATAATAACTTCTTTTAAAAAATAAAGTCGCTGGAAATTCATAATAAGCAATAGGTTGAGGCGATCCAATACCTAATTCCAACAATTTATTAGCATACTCAAAAGAACGTTGTGCTTTTCCTTTTCTAAAAAACTTATACACAACTTGATTTAGTAAACCAGGAACTTTAAAAGATTTTATATTAACTGTTTTTCCGTTTAATTCAAACAGTTTCAGCTTGTTTCTTTTATCCTTTATAGATTTACCTGAAGTCTCAAAAGATTCAATAAAACCATCTATCTCCCTTTGAAAATCTTTGTAGGTCGTATGAAATACTTTTTTCATATGGCAATATTACAAAGTTTTGAGTCATTCTTATAAACTAATATTAAATTTGTAAATAAAGTTGCAAAGTTTATGAGCACAATAGATTCTGAAATAAAAAAATCATTGCAAATTTTAAAACAAGGAGGCTTAATCCTTTATCCTACTGATACAGTTTGGGCAATTGGTTGTGATGCTTCAAATTTAGAAGCTGTAAAAAGAGTATATGCTCTAAAAAGGCGTAATCCAAATAAAGCATTAAGTTGTTTAGTGGCAGATGAGCGTATGCTAAAACGCTATGTAAAAAAAATTCCTCCTACCGCTTTAAATATTATTGATGTTACTGACAAACCAACTACAATTATATATGATAATGCTCAAAATTTAGCATCTAATTTAATTGCTAAAGATGGCTCTGTAGGGATAAGAATTCCAGATGATGATTTTTGTTATTGGTTAACTAGAAGGTTTAATGGTGCTATAACATGTACTTCAGCCAATGTAACTGGCCAACCTATTCCAAAATCATTCAAAGAAATCGCACCTTCCGTTTTAAAAGGTGTAGACTATGTCGTAAATTTGCAAAACGAAAAAGCATACTCAAATCCACCATCAATTATTAAATTAAGTATTAGTGGAATTGTTGAAATAATTCGCAAATAAACTACCAAAATTCAAGTTAAAGCAACTCGGTTTTGAAGTTTGATTATGGAACTAATTAAATGAACTACAAAGAAGCCTTAAAACATCCTATTTTTAAAATCATATCGCAATCTGCCAAGGAATTGCAACTTGAAAGTTATGTTATTGGTGGTTTTGTTCGTGATTTTCTATTAAATCGTGGTGATGCAAAAGATATTGATGTTGTTGCTATTGGAGATGGTATTAAATTAGCTCTTCAGGTTGCCAAAAATCTACCTAGTAAACCTAAAGTACAAGTTTTCAAAACTTATGGTACAGCTATGTTAAGGCATGATGATGTTGAAATTGAATTTGTTGGAGCAAGAAAAGAATCCTACACTGAAGATAGCAGAAACCCTGCAGTTGAAAATGGTTCTTTAGAAGATGATCAAAATCGAAGAGATTTCACCATAAACGCACTAGCTTTAAACTTAAATGAGTCTCATTTTGGGGAATTATTAGATTCTTTTAATGGTATTCATGATTTGGGCAATAAAATAATAAAAACACCTTTAAATCCTGATATAACCTATAGTGATGATCCGCTGCGTATGCTACGCGCTATTAGGTTTGCAACGCAGCTCAGTTTTAATATTGAAAAGAAATCTTTAGAAGCGATAACCCAAAATAGTAATAGGATTAAAATTATTACCAATGAGCGTATCGTTACCGAACTAAATAAAATATTAGAAAGTAAAAAGCCTTCTATTGGCTTTCTACACTTGGAAAAAACTGGACTATTAAAGCATATTTTACCCGAGTTAACGGCGTTAAAAGGTATTGATGAAATTGAAGGTCAACGTCACAAAGATAACTTCTATCACACACTAGAAGTTGTAGATAATATTACCGCTAGTACAAATAATCTCTGGTTACGTTGGGCGGCACTATTACATGATATTGGAAAGGCACCAACTAAAAAATTTAATAAAAAAGTTGGTTGGACTTTCCACGGACATGAATTTGAAGGTTCGAAAATGGTTTACAGACTTTTCAAAAGATTAAAAATGCCTTTGAATGATAAAATGAAATTTGTTCAGAAAATGGTTTTAATGAGCTCCAGACCCATTGTTCTTGCTCAAGATTTAGTGACAGATTCCGCAGTGCGTCGATTGATTTTTGATGCTGGTGATTATGTTGATAATTTAATGACATTGTGTGAAGCAGACATAACCACTAAAAACCCAAAAAAGTTTAAAAAATATCATAATAATTTCAAGATAGTTAGAGATAAAATTGTTGAAGTTGAAGCACGAGACCAAGTCAGAAATTTTCAACCACCTGTTTCTGGTGAAGAGATCATGAAGGCATTTAACCTGAAACCATCACGAGAAATTGGAATTATAAAAGAAACTATTAAAGAAGCCATTTTAGAAGGAGACATTCCTAATGATTTTGATGCTGCTTATAAATTAATGCTAAAAAAAGGCAAAGCACTAGGACTAAAAATAGAGATAGAATTATGATTAAACTTGTACGAACAGATTCAAATCATAAAGACTTTATCAAACTTGTAGATGCTCTAAATTCTTATTTAAAAATTATAGATGGAGATGAACATGATTTCTATAGCCAGTACAATAATATTGATGTTTTAAAGCATGTTGTAATTGCTTATAAAAATAATACTCCTGTAGGTTGTGGAGCATTTAAAAGCTACGATATTAAAGCTGTTGAAATAAAACGCATGTTCACAAAAACAGAAGAGCGAGGAATTGGTATTGCATCAAAAATTTTACTTGAATTAGAAAAATGGGCACACGAGCTATCTTATAAAACATGTGTTTTAGAAACAGGTAAAAGACAAGTTGAGGCAGTTTCTTTTTATAAAAAAATGGGATATTCTATAATTCCAAATTATGGTCAATACAAAAATATAGATAATAGTCTTTGCTTCAAAAAGGCATTATTGTTCCCTTGAGCGCAGTCAAGAGGTTAATAAAATTATAAAGTCGACTGCGCTCGACCTACAACTATGAAAAAGGATAATAAGAAAGTAGTTTATTGGCTTTTAACTGGATGTACTTTAATCTTTATTATGGTTATTGTTGGTGGTATAACCAGACTAACACATTCAGGTTTATCAATTTCCAACTACAAGTTAATTTCTGGAACCATTCCTCCTATGAACAATGTTGAGTGGGAAGCGGCTTTCGATTTATACAAACAATATCCTGAATACCAAAAACTCAATAATCAATTTACCCTTCAAGACTTTAAAGATATTTATTTCTGGGAATGGTTTCATCGTGTAATTGGTAGATTTATTGGCCTTGTATTTCTTATCCCATTCTTATATTTTTTAATTACCAAACAACTTTCCAAACCCACTATAAAAAAAGCTATGATTCTTTTATGTTTGGGAGCATTTCAAGGTTTTTTGGGCTGGTATATGGTTAAAAGTGGTTTGGTAGATAATCCAGATGTAAGCCATTACAGGTTAGCTGCTCATTTAACCACTGCATTTATAACCTTTGCATATACGTTCTGGGTAGCTTTAGATTTAATATTCTTAAATAAAAAACAAATAAACAAATCGTTTAGAAACCTAATAAGGTGGGGGCTTGCAGTGTTATTACTTCAAATAATATATGGGGCATTTGTTGCTGGTTTAGATGCTGGATGGATTCATAATCATTGGCCAATGATGAGTGAAGGTAAATTTATTCATGAAACTGTTTACACTGAACAAACACCTCTTTTCAAAAACTTTATAGAAGGTAAAAGTGGTGTACAATTTATTCATAGAATTCTAGCTTTTATAGTTGTTGGTTTTATCATTTCAATTTACTTAAAATCAAGAAAATTAAAACTTTCTAATAACCAATCTAAAGGTATAAATTACTTGTTAATTATGGTTGGAATTCAGTTTTCACTTGGTGTTTTAACGATTCTTTTGCAAGTGCCTGTTTGGTTAGGAGTAGCACATCAAGTAGGTGCTTTTTTATTATTAAGCATCATGACATTTACACTGCACAGATTTTCAAAATAAATTAAAAAAAAGCTACCTTTGTATCCTAATTATTCATTGATGGTTTACAGGTTTAGAGTTATTTTAGACAATGATACAGAAGAGGATATCTTTCGCGATTTAGAAATTCGTGAAACCGATACGCTTGAAGATTTGCACAATATTATCACACAATCTTTTGGGTTTGATGGTACCGAAATGGCATCGTTTTATGTAAGTAATGATATGTGGGAACAAGGTGAAGAAATCTCTCTTTTTGATCTAAGTGATGATGGCTCTGCACGCTTAATGAATGAAACTGCTCTAGATGACGTTGTTCATGAAGCTCAAACTAAACTTATTTATGTTTATGATTTTATGAGCATGTGGACCTTTTTTGTTGAACTAGCTGAAATTGTTGATGAGACTGAAGGGCACGATTACCCTAACCTTATGTTTGTAAAAGGACAAGTACCTGAAAATGCTCCAGAAAAATCATTCGAAGCTGATGAACTCAATGACTTTGATGAGTATGAAGATGGCATTGATGTTGATGACTATGATAATTTAGACTTTAACGAAAACTGGAATTAATCTAATTCTAGAGGGTTTACGTTTTCGTAATTTCTGGTTAAAAACTCTAAAGAATTTTTTAAAATCTCCCCCATATTCTTGCTTTTTTTAAAGTTTACATCGTGCGTGTAGTCAAAAATGGTCATTTTTAGTAAGTCTACATGATCTTTTTTCGAAATATCATCTGCTTCCATGCAAGCAATTAGTTTTTTAAATCTGTTTTGAAAACTTTTCAAGCGCTTAACCAAAATGGAACGTTCTTCAGTTTTATATTGATTTATAGATAGTTTTTGAATATTTTCAGAAACCAACTCTACCATTTTAAAATTCTCTTTAAAAAATTGAGGTCTATAAATATTAAATTTCCCCTCGTAAGACTGTTGATCAAAATCAATTGCCCTTATTTTGTAAACTACTTTATCAAAATCATGAGTTGGTACAATCACATAGTTGTAAGAACGCATATCACCAAGTAAACGAATCATACAACGCTCGTTAAACTTTACAAACTCTTTGGCTATTTGAGATTTTTCAGACTTTGTACAGTTTAAAAGCATTCCCTTGATAAATTCATCTCCAGGAATTCCAACAATATGCTCTTCAATCAAAGTGTTCTTATGAACCAAAAAGTTTAAATTATAAGGTGATAGCATATGCTCTAACTCTAAACCATAAATTCTTGAAGCATCGGCGACTTTCACATAAAAATAAGTTGAATTATCATTTAAAATATTCCTGATTTTTATTCTGAAAGGTTTAGAATTACCAAATGTACAGTAGTCTATCGCATCAACACTTAAAAATGGTAGAATGTTCTCATTCCCATCAGAATGGAAAATAGTATATACTTTTTTTAATGCAGACTCAATCTCTTCTCTTTCAAATTCGTTATAATAAACACGTATCCATAACGTATCTTTTTCATCCTTGTCATAAACAATAATTGAACCTTGAAACCTCAATAAATCTTCATAAAAAATAGGAATTTTTACATTTCTATTATAATGAGAAAGATATTGATGAAGACTTTCTGTTACAGGATATGATGGTTTTCTTTTAGATATCTTTAAATCTTCCATAGAATAATTAAACTTATTCAAATTTAGCATTTTTATTACAACACATGTAACAAAAATTAAGGATGCTCGTCATACTAAAATAACTAACCATTGTCATCATACTAAGTTGACATGAAAAACCAGATAGCTTGGAATCTATACTCACAATTAACAACCTTACAAAAAAATTCGGGTATTTAACTGCTGTAAAAGACCTATCATTTACTATAAACAAAGGAAATGTTTATGGTATTTTGGGGCCTAACGGAAGTGGAAAATCTACCACATTGGGTATTGTACTTAATGTAGTTAATAAAACAGAAGGTAATTTTCATTGGTTTGATGGAAAAACCTCAACACATGAAGCACTAAAAAAAGTTGGAGCTATTATTGAGCGACCAAATTTTTACCCTTATATGACAGCAACTCAAAACTTAAAATTAGTTTGTAAGATTAAAGATGTTGATGTTAGTAAAATTGATGAAAAACTAGAAATTGTTGGCCTTTTAGAGCGCAAGGATAGTAAATTTAAAACCTATTCTTTAGGTATGAAGCAACGCTTAGCCATTGCTTCTGCTCTTTTAAATGACCCTGAAATTTTAATTTTAGATGAACCCACAAATGGACTAGACCCACAAGGTATTCATCAAATTAGAGAAATTATAAAAGAAATTGCAGCTCAAGGGACTACAATTCTATTAGCATCACATTTACTTGATGAAGTTGAAAAAGTATGTTCTCACGTAGTTGTATTACGAAAAGGTGTAAAATTATATTCTGGACGCGTTGATGAGATGATTTCTAGTCATGGCTTTTTCGAATTGAAATCGAATAAAAAAAGTGACTTAGTAAAACTTCTTGAAAACCATAAAGCATTTAATAAAATAAAAGTCCAAGACGATTTAATTACAGCCTTTTTAAATGAACCTATGAAATCTGAAGATTTTAATAAATATCTTTTTGAAGAAGGCATCATACTAACCCACCTAGTACAACGTAAAGAAAGTTTAGAAGAGCAATTTTTACAATTAACTGACAACAACCAAAACTAACCAGAATGTTACGACTTTTAAATTTAGAATTACAAAAATTATTGCTTAATAGAACCAGCAAAATACTCATATTTGTATCGTTCATTTTGCCATTCTTTGTCATACTCCTTTCCTCATTAAAAATTAATGTTTTTGGTTTCTTTACATTAGAATTAGGAGAATTAGGTGTTTTTAACTTTCCAATTATTTGGCATTTAACCACCTTTTTTGCTTCACAATTCAAATTCTTTTTTGCTATTGTAGTGGTTAGTATGATTGGTAATGAGTATAGTAATAAAACCATAAAACAAAATCTCATTGATGGTTTGAGTAAAAAAGAATTTATTCTATCTAAATTTTATACCATTGTATTTTTCTCTTTAGTTTCAACCATACTTATTGGTTTAATTTCTCTTTGTATAGGTCTATACTACTCTAGTTATACCGAGGCATCAATAGTTATTAGAGGTATTGAATTTCTTGCTGCTTACTTTGTAAAACTTATTGGTTTTTTTAGCTTATGTTTATTTTTTGGGATGTTAGTAAAACGCTCTGCTTTTGCACTTGCTTTCTTATTTATACTTTTTATTCTAGAATGGATATTTTTTGGTTTAATAGCATGGCAATCTGATAATAGAATAGCTGAAAGTATTCAAAACTTTTTCCCTCTAAAATCAATGTATAAATTAATAGACCAACCCTTCCAACGAATTGCTATGAGTAAGTTTCCAGACAAAGCGCAACTGGCATACGATTATGGTGCTCATGGGTATGAAATGATTATAGTCTTATGCTGGACAGCCTTATTCATCTTTTTATCGTATAAATTATTAAAAAAGCGAGATTTGTAATATATTTGATAGCTTTTGCTATCGAAAAATGAAAAAGACTGTATTATTCGTAATTTTTAGTCTTATAGGACTACAAATCTATACCCAAAATGAGGCATCAAACTGGTACTTTGGCGAGAACGCTGGTATATCATTCAATATTTTTTCTGGTGGTGTTACACCATTAAATGATGGACAAATCAATACCAGAGAAGGTTGTGCATCCATTTCGGATTCTAATGGAGATTTACTGTTCTACACGGATGGGACTACTGTTTATAATAGATTGCATACTGTAATGCAAAATGGTAATGGTTTGTTAGGTGATGAATCTAGTACACAATCTGCCATTGTTGTTCCCAAACCTAATGACTCTAACATATATTATATATTCACAGTAGGATCAAATCAAACTAATACCGGTCTTAACTATTCAGTGGTAGATGTCTCAGCTAATGCTAATGCGGGAGAAGTAAGAAGCAAAAATACTAACTTAATACCTAATTGTGCTGAAAAGATAGCTGCAGTTGTTAAGGATTGTCAAACTAAATCTATATGGGTAATTACCTTGGCTAGTTCTAGTGGTATTGGGAACTCAAACTTTGATACATTTTTTGCATATGAAATTAATGACTTAGGAGTAAATACAACTCCTGTAAAGTCAACTTTTTCAATATCAATTCAAGATCCAAGAGGTTATTTAAAATTGTCTCCTGATGGATCTAAACTAGCTTGTGCGAATGTGCAATCTGGATTGTATTTATTTGATTTTGATAGTGACACTGGTAGAGTTACAAACAATCAATCATTATTTATCAATGACCAAGCTAATAAATCATATGGCCTAGAATTTTCTTCTAACAGTAAAATTCTGTACGTTGTATCTTCTAACGACTTTTTTAACAGAGAAGACCAATCACAAAATAACGACCCTTCTAATCACGATGCTTTGTTGTTACAATTTGATCTTGATGCACCAGATATCAGTAATAGTATGTTTGTTTTAGATAGACGTAAACTCTTTAGAGGTGCTTTACAACTAGGACCTAATGGAAAAATATACAGATCTTTAAGTCGAACTTATGATATAGGGTTTAATGGTTTAGGAGTAATTAACAATCCTAACACTTTGGGAAGAGATGCAAATTATGAACATAATGCTATTTCACTACCCGATAATTCCACTCAAGGTCTTCCTCCTTTTATTGCTTCATTTTTTAATCAACAGATTGACATCATTAAAAATGGGCAAGAAAGTAGTTATTTACCACTTTGTGCTGGTGACAATTATACTCTTGAAGCAAACCAAATACTTGGAGCTACCTATACATGGACAAGAGATGGAAATTTGCTCGCAGAAAATGATTTTGATTTAATAGTCACAGAAACTGGCACTTACAAAGTCATTATTGATCCCCCAGGAACTTCCGTTACTAAAGACTGTGGCCTACCGCAAGGAGAAGCTATTGTTGAATTTTTTGATTACCCAGTAATTAATAACGCCTCTTTATTTCAATGCGATTTAGATTTAAATACACCCGGAATTACAACATTCAATCTCAATGAAGCTAATGAGCTTATTACAAATAGTCTCATTGATGTTACTATTTCCTATCATGAAGTGCCTACTGATGCTTTAGATGGAATTAATCCTATAATTAATTTTGAATCTTATGAGAATACTGTTACGGGTCAAACAATTTATACTCGAATAACACATGATATTAGTGGATGCTTTGTAACTGGAAACCTTGATTTAAATGTAAGCAACACTCAAGTCGATACATACAGTGTAACACCAGTCTGTGATGAGCAAGACTCCCAAGATGGTTTAAATATATTTCCTCTAAGACCTTACTATTCTGAAATTATTCAAAATTTAGGACTTACCTCATCTGATACTAGAATACAGTTTTATGCCACACTTAACGATGCGCTTTTAGAAGCCAATGAAATTTTAGAATTTGCGAATAGTAATCCCTATTCAGAACGCATCTACTATAGAGTAGAAACTATAAACAATAACCAGTGCTATGGCATTAATCAAATTGAATTAACGGTAAATGAACTTCCCGAACTAGAACCCGATGAAATCGTATACTATTGCCTTAATACTTTTCCTGATAATATAGAAATTGACGCGGGCATTGTTACTGGTAGTACAAACGATTACACTTATGTGTGGTCTACTGGAGAAACATCTTCGACAATTACAGTTAATACAGTAGGTCAATACAATGTTACAGTTACAAATATCGAAGGTTGCTCTAAAACTAGAACAATTACAGTAGAACCATCAAACATTGCAACATTTACTCAAAGTCCTGAAGTAACAGATTTAACAAACAGCAATAATACCATTACTGTATTTGTATCTGGAGAAGGCTCTTATCAGTTTAGCCTCATAAATAGTGATGGTATGATTATAGCTCCTTTTCAGGATAGCAATATTTTTGAGAACGTTTATCCAGGCATTTATACTATATTAGTTAGAGATGCTAAAAATAATTGTGGTCCTGTTGAAGATGTAGTTTCAGTTATTGGGTTTCCAAAGTTTTTTACGCCCAATAACGATGGTATAAATGACACATGGCAAGTTTTAGGCTTATCTGATATGTTTCAGCCTAATTCTAAAATATTTATTTATGATAGGTATGGAAAACTTATTAAACAATTAAATCCAAGAGGTAGAGCTTGGAATGGTACCTTAAATGGTGAAATTTTGCCAGCTGATGACTACTGGTTTTCTGTTAAACTTCAAGATGGCAGAGTTTTTAAAAGTCATTTCACTCTAAAATATTAATCTTTTGAAACTTTTTTTGAAGCTTAGTTTAATTAATCTTTTATTATTATTTTCAATTCATTTAGTTGCTCAATCGCCTACGGATTGCATTGACTCTGTAACGGTATGTGGTAATTCTGATATTAGTTTAAATTCTAATGGTATCGGAATTCAAGAGTTATCAGGTAATAACTCTTGTAATCAAGAAACTAATAGTATTTGGCTAAGTGTAACTCTTGTAACAGGTGGTACCCTTGGTTTTACTTTAACACCTAATAGCACTAATATAGTTGTAGATTATGACTTTTTTGTATTTGGACCCAATGTATCTTGCGGAAACATAGGACAAGCTATAAGATGTTCTGCCAATAATCCAATACAATCTAACCAAGGAAATAATTTAACTGGAATGAATGGTACTGAAACAGATACTTTTGAAGGTCCAGGTAATGGTGGTAATAGTTTTGTAAGGTGGCTAGATGTTAATGCTGGGGAAACCTATTATATTGTAATTGATAGACCAGAAGGAAACAGCCCTTTTAACTTAGAATGGACAGGAACTGCCACATTTGCTGAACCTCCAACCGATGAATCTTCTATCTCGGGCACTGCTCTTGATTTAGAACAATGTGATGACATCGCACCTTTTTCTGATGGTATTTCTGAGTTTAATTTATCAGACAACACAATTCCTATAACTGGAAATCAAACTGGTACAACGATAACGTATCACAATTCTGAAAGTGATGCTAATATTGGTATTAACCCTTTAAGTAGTCCTTTTAGAAACACTACAAATCCGCAAACCATTCATGCTAGAATTACCAATAACACAACAGGTTGCTTTGAGTTAACTAACTTTCAGCTTAATGTAAATCAAGGACCTAATTTTATTGAACCTTCAGATTATATACTATGTGATAATTTAGATGATGGTGATGATAAAAATGGACGAGTAATTTTTGATTTATCATCTAAAAACGATGAAATACTAGCTGGACAGAATCCATCAGATTTTAACGTACTTTATTATGCTTCTAGGTTTAATGCTGAAAACCGTACTGGAGAACTCCCAAATTTTTATTACAATTTTAACCCTTTTAATGAACAAATTTTTATTAGAATAGAAGAAGCTAGCAACCAAAACTGTAGCAGTATTACAATATTAAATTTACAAGTAGATGAGACTCCTGATAGTTTTAACTCTACACTTATACAATGTGATGAAGATGGTTTAGCTGATGGATTAACTACATTTAACCTGAATGAAGCTAATAATTTTCTAACAGGTGGTACTGCAAATGTATCGACATTATTTTATACAGATGTAACTAGAACTTCTGAAGTAAATGGAGATTCATTTATTAACACTATAAATCCTCAAATTATATTTGTTGAAGTTGTTAATGATCTTACAGGTTGTATTAGTAACTCAGAATTAATCTTAGATGTTACAGCAACTGATTCGAATAATGCTTTCTTATCTACTTGTGACGACGATGGGATTGAAGATGGTTTACATGTTTTTGATCTCACAAATGCTAATAGTGATATTCTAAATGGTTTACCTACAGGGTTGGATATTGTTTTTTATAATTCTTTTATAGATTCTGTTCTTGAACAAAATCCAATTAACACAAACTTTACAAATACAACTCCCAACTTTCAAACTGTTTATGCTCGGGTTGAAAATGCAAATGATTGTTATGGTATTAGCGAAGTTTTTCTAACCGTGCTACCATTAGCAGATATTAAAACAGAAGATTTGTTTTATTACTGTTTAAATTATTTTCCCGCTCCCCTAACCATTGATGCTGGGGTTAATGATAACCCAAATGACTATAGCTATAATTGGTCTAACGGTGATACCACATACGAAACTCAAATAAATACCGTTGGAGAATATACAGTAATAGTAACTAACAATAATAATTGCTCAAAAGTTCGTACCGTTACGATTGAGCCATCAAGCAGTGCCACCTTTAGTGTACCTAATTTCGATGTAAAAGATGCCTCAAGCAATAATATTATTACAATTTTTGTTTCAGGAGAAGGCATCTATCAATATAGTTTAATAGATGAATTTGGTAATACAATACAACCTTTTCAAGATAGTAATATATTTGAAAACGTATTTCCGGGTATTTATTCAGTGTCAGTTACGGATGTAAAAAATAATTGTGGTACTGTTGGAGCAAAGGTTTCAGTCATTGGCTTTCCAAAATTTTTCACACCCAATAATGATGGTGTAAATGATACTTGGCAAATTATAGGTATATCTAATATGTTTCAACCCAATACTAGAGTTCAAATTTTTAATAGATTTGGTAAACTGGTTAAGCAATTAGATCCAACTGGTGAAGGTTGGAATGGTCTTTTTAATGGCCAAAAACTACCTAGTGACGATTATTGGTTCTCGATTAAATTACAGGATGGTAGATTATTTAAAAATCATTTTACACTTAAAAATTAAGTAATACAGTCGAAAATCCAAATAAAATGCATTTTATCCGATTTTTTTTGCGTTTCATCTAAAAAAAGTCTATTTTTCGGCACTAATTGGCCCCAACTAATTAGAGTGTTTTTAAAACATTCAACCAAATTAAAACGAACTAGATAACACCTACAGGTTTATGAGATATATTTATTTCATTTTATTTATTTTACTATTCCATAGTAACCATTCGTTTTCTCAACAAATATCAGTAAATGATAATGTTGGCTTACAATCCTTAATACAAGATAATTTAGTTAGAGGTTGTGTTGATATTAGTAATGTAAGTTCATCTGTGAACGGAACTGCTAGTGGTCTTTCTAGTTATGCTTATTTTGAAAGGTCAGGTTCTAATTTTCCCTTTGAAAATGGCATCATGTTATCCACAGGTGGGGCTATATCAGGAGGCAATTCCGCAATAACACCAACATTAAGCGAGGGTTCTACAAATTGGGGAACTGATCCTGACTTAGAAGCTGCCTTAAATATAACAAATACAGTTAATGCAACTTCAATAGAATTCGATTTCATATCTATTTCAAATCAATTTCAATTTAATTACCTTTTAGCATCAGAAGAGTACTTTGGTATAAATCCTTGCCAGTTTTCAGATGGTTTTGCTTTTTTAATTCGAGAAGCTGGTAGTACAGATCCTTATCAAAATATTGCAATAATTCCAGGAACCTCTACCCCTGTAAATACAAGTACCATTCATAATGTTAATGCCAATTCTATTAATTGTTTTCCACAAAACGAAGAGTATTTTGCTGGATATAATGTTGGTGACACAAACTACAATGGAAGAACTACCGTACTCACAGCATCTGGTAATATACAGCCTAATGTTACATATCATATTAAATTAGTTATCGCAGACCAAACAGATGGAACATTTGACTCTGCTGTATTCATAGAAGGAGATAGTTTTAGAATTTTGGATTTGGGTGATGACATTTCTACATGTGCAAGTTCAGTAACATTAAACGCTGATTTACAAAACCCACTAGCTTCATATGCATGGTATCGAAATGGGAATTTAATTACTGGAGCAATTGGCGAAACATATACAGCAGTTCAAGATGGTATATATAGAGTTGATGTTGGCGTCCCTGTTAATGGAGCAACTTGTCTTGAAACAGATGAAATAGAAGTCGTTCTTAATACTGAAGAACCTATGGATCCAATTTCTGATTTTGAGCTTTGTGATGATAGTAGTAGTGATGGCATAGAGATATTTGATCTAACAACAAAAAACGCCGAGGTAATTGCTAATGTACCTTTTACAAATTACACATTCAGTTATCATTTATCTGATAGTGATGCAAGACTAAATATTAATTCAATTAATACACCTATTCCTAATACAGGAAATCCGCAAACCATATTTGTTAGGGTTCAAGATTCAGACAGCAATTGTTTTTCATTTTCAACATTCAACATCATTGTTAATACGTTACCCAATATTGTAAATCCAACACCTTTGCAAGTTTGTGACGGTGATGATAATCCTGATGGATTTGCCATAATTGATTTAACTCAAAAAAATGATGAAATAACGTCTGGACAAACCAATTTATTAGTTACCTATCATTATAACCCACTAGATGCTAATTCTGGTAATAACCCAATACCCACGCCTTACATTAATACAAATACTCCAAATGAACAGGTTTATGTTAGGGTTGTTGATACAAATACAGGATGTTTAAGAACGTCTACTTTAGATGTTGAGATTATTATTAGCCCCATTGTTAACAGAGATACACAATACCTTGATGCTTGTGATAGAGATTTAGATGGCGATGCATCTTTTGATTTAACACAAGTTATTGCAGATATTTTAAATGGATTAACAGGCGTTTCAACAACATTTCACAGCACCTTTGATGATGCTAATATGAATATTAATGTTATAGCAGACGAAACCAACTACCAATATACAAATGCAATATTAGAACCTGGTTCTGCAACTTTATATATGAGAGTTGAAGATGATACTACAGGGTGTGCAACCATAGTTCCATTTGAAGTACATACCAATTTATTATTAACAGGTACAGATACTGGAGATTTTGCACTTTGCGACACTAATGATATTACTAATGATACTCTGAATTTTGATTTAAATACTGTTGAAACCTTTATAGCTAATGATTTACCTGATAGCATAACAGTTTCCTTTTTTGAGACAGAAGATGATAGAGACAACAATATTAACCCTATTGATAAATCATCCGCTTATGCTGCTACAAGTCCACAAGTTTTATATGTTAGAATTGAAGGTGGAGGATGTATTGAAAATACAGAAATAACGCTATTAGTAAACCCTATTTTACTTTTTGGCAATGTAACAATACCATATTGTGATGATGATAATGATGGTTTAGCCAGTATAGATTTACAATCACTAGATGATACAATTACTGCGGGAAACACAAATTTTTCTGTTACTTATTTTCCAACTAATACCGATGCTCAAAGTAATAATACAGCTAATCAATTACCACCATTTTATAATAATACCAACCCCATAGAAACCTTATATGCACGAATTGAAAACATAGATTCTCGTTGTTCAACAGTTAATCCATTCCAAATTGAAATACTGGTTGCTCCTGCTGCAACACAACCTTCAAATGAGATTATATGCGATAATGATCAAGATGGATTTTCAATAATAAACCTTGAAGACAAAATTGATGAAGCTGTAGCAAATAGAACAGGTTTGAACATAGATGTTTTCATATCTTTTGATGATGCTGATAATAACGTAAATCCAATTCCTGTTACTGATAGGAATAGCTACAACTCAAATACCCAAACCATTTTTATACGTGTTGAAGATGCTCTTAGTGGCACTGGATGCTACACCATAACATCATTTGAAGCTATAGTAAATACCCTACCCATTTTTCCTAATCCAATTAATAATTTTCAAATATGCGAAGATGATGGTGATAGTTTTGCAGATTTCTTATTAGTTGATAAAGACACCGAAATTCTTAATGGACAAACTGGTAAGGAAGTTTATTATTTTGAAGATGCTGCTTTTACTATACCTATTGATAAAAATAATATCTATCAAAATACCACTAGTCCACAAACCATTCATGTAAGAGTTGAAAATATTACAGATCCTAGTTGTTTTGCTACAGATTCATTCATTTTACAAGTATCTCCCGATCCAGTTTATAACCCAATAGTAGATTATTTAATTTGTGATGATGCCAGTAACGATGGTTTTAATGAATTTAATTTAGATGAAAAAGCAGCTGAAATAAGTGCTGGCTCCCCAGATATGTTAAATATATCGTTCCACTTATCGCCTACTGAAGCAGAAACAAACGCAAACCCTCTATCTTCCAGCTATACAAATACTTCTAACCCGCAAAGTATTTATGTAAGAATTGAAAGTGATGATTCCCTATGTTTTGTTGTAGAAGAGTTAGGTATAAACATTATTGCTCCTCCGCAAGTTAGTTTCGGAACTCCAAGTATTACAAATTGTGATACAGATTACGATGGCATTACTGATTTTGATTTAACTGCTTATAATATTGATACAGTTGATAGTGAATTTGAAATTTTAGATCGTGTGAAAAGTAATTTAGTTTTAAACTATTTTGATAATTTGACAGACATAAATCCAAATGATGGTTTAGATAATACTAATGAAATTCCAAACCCTACTAACTTCAATTCAGATGCTAAAATTATATATATTAAAATCTCAAATACAATAACTGGATGTTTTACTGTTGTTCCTTTAGAACTATTAGTTAACTTACCTCCTGCTACAAATGCTATTGGTAGCATACAAATTTGTGATAATGACACTAATTTTTACGATTTATCCGAGGTGAGTAGTAATATTGTTGATGACTCTTCTGTAGTGAATATTTCTTACCATGGAACGCAAGCTGATGCTGAAAATAATACTACTCCTTTAAATACGATGTATAACTACTCAACTAATAATGATGTAATATTTGCTCGTATTTCAGATACATCAACTGGTTGCTTTGTTACACCTTCTTTCACCCTTCAAATCAACGAGAATCCAATTGCTAATACACCTCCAGACTTGGTAGATTGTGATAATGACTATGATGGTATACAAATCTTTGATTTAACAGATAACAATAGTATTATTCTCGGAGGGTTAACCCCATCTGATTATTCAATAACATTTTATGAAAATGCAGAAAATGCAGAAAATGAAATAGATCCTTTACCAAACATATATTCTGCTGCAAACGGTGATAGTATATTTGTTAGACTTGAAAATAATAATACTAGTTGTTTCAATACTACTCAATTTAATATCCGTGTAAACCCATTACCCATAGTTCCTATAAATGAAATTGTACCACTTTGTAACAACGAGCCAGTTTTAATAAGTGCGGAAACAGGAGTAGCTGGAGATACGTACTTATGGTCTACAAATGAAACCACAAGTGAAATTATTGTAGATCCAAACAACATAGGGAACTATTCTATAACCGTAACTAGACCAAACCTCATTGGTAATGATTGTTCTTACACTCATGTTTTTGAAGTTATACAATCTGATGAAGCAGAAATTATTGTAACACCCACTGTCGATTTTACTGATCCAAATAGAATTACCGTCGAAATTGATAATTCTAGGATAGGAAACTATATATTCATTCTTGATGATGAAGAGCCTCAAACGTCAAACATTTTTAATGATGTCGCATTTGGTCCCCATATTGTTACTGTAAGAGATTTAAATGGATGTATGGATGTTTCAAAAGAAGTATTTGTCTTTGATATTCCTAAATTTGTAACCCCTAACAATGATAACGCTTACGATACATGGCACATTGTTGGTGCTAATCAGTTACCAGGAACTATTGTTTACATCTACAATCGACATGGCAAATTAATAAAAACACTTCCACACTATTCTGAAGGGTGGGATGGTACTTATAATGGGCAAAACATGCCCTCAGATGACTATTGGTTTTCTGCAGATATTGTTCAAAATGGAGAATCCTTTAATATCAGAGGTCATTTTGCTCTAAAACGATAAAACGATATTTTACATGTTTTTTTAATCTTTTTATCTAAAAGAATTAAACCTTCATACTTTTTTTCTGTCTAAATAAATTAAATACTATACTTTAGTATTCTGTACTATTCAGAACCAAAATATTTAATAGCAATTATAAAGTCTGCAAATGTATATTACCCAGTATATTAAAAGTTTTCTTTTTTTAATAATATTATTAATAACTATCAAGGGTTTTTCTCAACTAAGCAAAACACACTATATACCACCTTTAACTTTTGCTGATGCAAGTAGTTCTAGTCCTCAAGATCAATATATTTATTTGTCTACTCCAAGAACTTCAGATGTACCCTACACAATAAAACCTATAGGACAACCAGAAGCAAATTACATTACTGGTGTTGTAAGCAATAACAATCCTGAAGAAATATTTATAGGAAGTGGTGGTAACACACAACTTTATATCCCATCACCATCTTCAAGTGTTATTTCTAGAAATAAAGGGTATATTATAGAATCAGAAGATGTTATTTACGTATCTGTTAGAATGAATGCAGGTGGAGGATTTCAAGCTGGTGCACTAGTTAGCAAAGGCATTTCTGCTCCTGACACAATATTCAGAATTGGAAGTTATACCAACGAAAACCCACAAGACAACTATCTTAACTTTGTTTCGGTAATGGCAACTGAAGATAATACCCAAGTTAACTTTAGCAATCTCCCAAGTGGTATAGTTGTACAAAATTATAACGGCCCAATTCCTGTAAACGTAACATTAAATGAGGGCGAGAGTTATACTTTAGCAATAAATAGTAACGACACACCTTTAAATAGAGATGGTTTAATTGGTTGTCTGGTAAATTCAGATAAACCAGTAGTAGTAAATTGTGGTTCTGCAAATGGTAGCTTTAGTGATGGTAATGCTAGAGATTATGGTATAGACCAAATTGTTGGATTGAGTAAAATTGGTACAGAGTATATTTTTGTAAGGGGTGATGGTAATAATGATTGGGAAAATGTTTTATTAGTAGCGCATACCAATAATACTTCAATTAGAGTTAATGGTAATGCTACAGGTATTTCCATAAACGCTGGAGAGTATTTTGTCATAGAAGGTAATAATTACAGTGGTAACGGTAATATGTATGTTGAAACCTCTCAACCTGTTTTTGCGTATCAAGGTGTTGGTGGTTTAGGTGACAGTGGCAACCCTTCTGAAGCTAACCAAGGTATGTTTTTTGTACCGCCACTAAGTTGTGAAACACGCGGTAATTTAGATAACATTGCTAATATAAATAATATAGGCCCTTCTGCATACGAAGGCGGTATTACTATCGTCACAAAAACCACTGCTAATGTAACAGTAACATCATCTACTACTGGTAATATAAATTTAGGAGCTCCAAATCTTGTTACTGGAAATATTAATTACATCACTTATAAAATAAAAGGCATCAATGGCAATATAACAGTTGAAAGTAATGACGAATTGTATTGTGCTTACTTTAATTATACAGGCGCAGCTACTTCAGGTAGCTTTTATTCTGGATTCCCTTCTCCACCTGAAATAAATTTTGATGCTGAATTTATCACATTAGGTAACTGTATACCTAATGTAACATTAGAAGCTGCTAACCCGCAAGTTTTTGATAGCTTTAGATGGCAATCTGATGAAGGGTTTGGATTTCAAGACATTCCAGGACAAACACAATTTAATTTTAAACCAACAACCCCATCTACATATAGACTTGTTGGTATAATTACATGTACTGGAGAAGAATTAATATCTACTGAAATCCCTGTAAGTATTTGTCCAGATGATAGAGACAACGACGGTATTATAGATAATATAGATATCGATAATGATAACGATGGCATCTTAAATTGTACTGAATCTCAAGGGGATGTTATTTTAGATTTATCTGATACGCGTCCACCAATATTAAGATTTCAAGATGGCAGTTCAAATACAACTATTTCTACAAATACAACTACTATAAACCGTACAGAACCAAATAATAGCATATTAAGGCTTACAGGAACAGGTACTATAATAAGCGAAATAGACCAAGCTAATAATGCTGATAATAACTATACCATTGAATTTGCAGAAGCTGTTAACGTAAAATTCTCTGAAGATATTGGTACCACACACACAAATGTTGATGGTGAATTTTTTATAGCTAGTATTCTACCTTTAAATAAAAACATCACACTTTTAGACCCGGATAACAGGCTATTAGTAGACTCGAATTTTGATGGCATTTTTGAAACTGGTGTTACCATATTTTCTGGCTCTGAAATTCGATTTAAATTTAATCCATCACCCAACGGAACTACTCCTTATACATTTCTGGCAAACCAAGTAGACGGATTTTCTTTTGATCATGTTGTAGAAAACACAACTGCACCATCAACGTTTAGTGGTAATATTTCATTAACATGCTTCACACGAGACACAGATTTTGATGGTATTAAGGATGAATTTGATTTAGATAGTGATAATGATGGTATTCCCGATTTTATTGAAAATACAGGTATTTTTGTAGCCTTATCGGGAATTGATAACAATGGTGATGGTTTAGACGATATTTACGATGCTTCTGTTATGCCAATTGATACAGATGGCGATACAGTAGTAGATTTTTACGATTTAGATAGTGATAATGATGGTATTACAGACTTGATAGAAACAGGAGAGTTAGGCTTACTTTCTGATACCGATTTAAATGGTATCGTTGATGGTCCAAATTTCGGGAGTAATGGTTGGATAGACGCTGCAGAAACCACCCCAGATAGTAATATGATAGGTTATACCTTAAATGATTTGGATACTGATGGTGTTTACAGTTACATCGACGAAGATAGTGATGGAGATTCCTGTACAGATGTTATTGAAGCTGGCTTTTCAGATGCAAATATGGATACCTATTTAGGTGATGCTGCTGTTGTAGTAGACGTAGTTGCCGATGCTACTACAGGGCAAGGTTTAGTTACCAATGCTACCGATGGTTATACAATACCAGATGCAAATTATTTAACAGCTGCTCCAATAACCATAACGCTGCAACCTGAAAATTTAACTGCCTGCGAAGCATCTACTGATAGTTTTACAATTGTTTCTTCTGAAGCAGAATTTTTTCAATGGGAAATTAGCACAAATGGAGGCACTACATGGGCCATAATCGTTGATGATGCAACATACTCTGGCTCGCAAACAGATGAATTGGTCATCACTAATATTCAATTAACATTCAACAACTATCAATATCGCGTTAAATTAGATCGTGATGGTAACAGTTGTGGTATATTTTCTGATGCGGCACTACTTGAAGTTAATCCATTACCAATGGCAAATACCCCAAGTATTTATCAACAATGTGATGATGATAGTAATGACGGGCAATCCTTTTTCAATCTAACCTTAGATGAAATTAAAACAGAAATAAATCCAAATTTTGTAACGGAAAATTTAATATTCACTTATTTTGAAACTGAGCCTGAAGCTAATAGTAATACTAACCCTATTGCAACACCAGAAGCGTATCAAGATGCTTTAGGATTCACGCCAGAAACAGTGTGGATAAGGGTTGAAGACGCAAATGGTTGTCACAGCGTTATACCTTTAGAATTAGAGGTAAACCCAAGTAGTGCAGCATTATCAGTTTATAATCCGCAATCCATATTTCAATGTGATGATGGTACAAATAATCGTGACGGAATTTCTACGTTCGATTTAAATACGATAAGAAACGACATTGAAACCAACGTTTTTAACACCGTAACGGTTACTGCTCATTTTTACGAAAGTATCATTGATGCTGAGTTAGAAACAAATGAAATATTAGATATAGCTAATCATGAAAATAATAATTCTCAAAATATCCAAACGCTTTGGATTAGAGTTAAAAGTAATCTAGGAAACAATTGTTTAGGGGTAAAAGAATTAACTGATGTATTAAACGTTGAAACACTACCAACAGCAAACCCAGTAACGTTTGATAGCGCCTGCGATAGCGATACCAGTGATAGTGTTTTAAATTTCCCGTTTGATACCTCTCAACTAGAATCTGATATTTTAAATGGGCAAAATCCATCGGAAGTTAGCATAACTTATTTTACTGAAAACGGAGATCCGCTATTGTATAATGACGGTACTCAAGTTACAAGTCCAATTGATCCCGTTTTTCTAACCGAAAATCAAAATATTATAGTTAGAGTTACTAATAATAATACACAAGATCCTGATGGTGCATGTTTTGATGAAACCACAATAAATTTTACTGTAGACGAACAACCTGTAATAGCAAACTCTATACCGCAGCAAATTGAATGTGATGGTAACGCTGGTGATATCGATGATGACGGTTTCTTTCCATTCCCAACCACATCATTTACAACTACTATTTTAGGTTCACAAACAGGGATGGGAATCATTTACAACTACAGAGATGAAAATGGAAATAACGTTTCTAGTAACACACTACCCAATCCTTTAAACTCAGGAAATCAAACAATAACAGTGGAGGTTTTTAATACTATAAATTCTTCATGTTCTGTAACAACTACTATAGACTTCATTGTAAATCCTTTACCAGAATTTGAAGTTGAAAGCCCAAGAATTGTATGTACATTCAACCCAACATTTAGTATCGACTTAGAGCCTATAGAATCAAATTCAGGAGAAACTTATACCTACGAATGGAATTTTGAAGGCAGTGTAATTTCCACAAATGCGGTTTTAGAAAATGTATCTGCACCAGGAACTTATACCATAACACTAACTAAAACTGACGGCACAGGATGTTCAAGAACCAGGGATATTGCTGTGAATTCATCGGAAGCTGCAAATATTACTTTAGAAGATATTACCATTAACGATATTTCTCAAAACAATACGGTAAGCATAGATACCGCAAATATAGGCCGTGGTACCTACGAATATGCGCTAGTCGAAGAAGGTTCTAATTTTATAGATTACCAAACTGAACCTATATTTACAAATGTTAGAGCTGGATTCTACACCCTATTTATTAGAGAAGAAATTTGTGGTGAAATAGAAATACCATTTTCAGTAATTGGTAGCAGAAGATTTTTTACACCTAATGGAGATGGTGTAAACGATTTTTGGCAAATACAAGGTATAAGTAACAATATACAGCCCAATAGTCTCATCTATATTTTTGATAGGTATGGCAAACTCCTAAAACAACTCTCACCAAGCTCTAGAGGTTGGGACGGTACGTTTAATGGGCAACTTATGCCAACCGAAGACTATTGGTTTAAAGTAAATCTACAAGATGGCAGAACATTTATGGGGCATTTTACATTAAAACGATAACCACATATTTTCCGTAATTTTGCTAAATGAAATTCAAAATTGAATCAGAATTTAGTCCAACTGGAGATCAACCAGAAGCTATCAAACAACTAAAAAATGGTATTCTTTCTAATGAAAAATATCAAACTCTATTAGGCGTTACAGGTTCTGGAAAAACATTTACGGTAGCTAATGTTATTGAAGAAGTACAACGCCCCACGCTAGTATTAGCACACAACAAAACGCTTGCAGCACAATTATACTCTGAGTTTAAACAATTTTTCCCTGATAATGCTATAGAATATTTTGTGTCGTATTATGACTATTACCAACCTGAAGCCTACATCCCAGTTTCTGGAGTTTATATTGAAAAAGATTTATCTATAAATGAGGAAATTGAAAAAATGCGACTTAGTACAACATCTTCATTACTTTCTGGAAGAAGAGATGTATTGGTTGTGGCCTCAGTATCGTGTTTATACGGTATTGGTAACCCTATAGAATTTCAAAAAAATGTAATTACTTTAGAAAGAGATCAAGTTATCTCTAGAACTAAACTATTGCATCAATTAGTACAAAGTTTATATTCTAGAACCGAAGCCGATTTTAAACATGGTAATTTTAGAATAAAGGGCGATACCGTGGATATTTTTCCTAGTTATGCGGATGATGCATTTCGCATTCATTTTTTTGGTGATGAAATTGAAGATATTGAGTCTTTTGATATTCAAACCAATCAAGTTGTAGAAAAATACGACCGCCTAAATATATATCCTGCCAATATGTTTGTAACGTCTCCTGAAGTTTTACAAGGTGCCATAAAAAACATTCAAGACGATTTAGTAAAACAACACGATTATTTTAAAGATATTGGAAAGCATTTAGAAGCAAAACGCTTAAAAGAACGTACTGAGTTTGATTTAGAGATGATTAGAGAATTAGGTTACTGTTCTGGTATTGAAAATTATTCACGCTATTTAGATGGCAGATTACCAGGTACAAGGCCTTTCTGTTTGTTAGATTATTTTCCTGACGATTATTTGATGGTGGTTGATGAAAGCCATGTTACTATATCCCAAGTACATGCCATGTATGGTGGTGATAGAAGTAGAAAGGAAAACTTGGTAGAATATGGATTTAGATTACCTGCGGCAATGGACAACCGTCCTTTAAAGTTTGAAGAATTTGAAGCGTTGCAAAACCAAGTGATTTATGTAAGTGCCACACCTGCTGATTATGAGTTACAGAAAACAGATGGTGTTTATGTAGAGCAAGTTATTCGCCCTACGGGTTTGCTAGACCCAATTATTGAAGTGCGCCCAAGTTTAAATCAAATTGATGATTTAATTGAAGAAATTCAAGTTAGGGTTGAAAAAGACGAACGTACTTTAGTTACAACGCTTACAAAACGTATGGCAGAAGAATTGACTAAATATTTAGATAGAATTCAAATTAGATGCCGTTACATTCATAGTGATGTTGATACTTTAGAACGTGTAGAAATTATGCAAGATTTGCGCAAAGGTTTATTTGATGTTTTGGTTGGTGTTAATTTACTTCGTGAAGGTTTAGACTTACCAGAAGTTTCACTTGTTGCCATTCTTGATGCTGACAAAGAAGGGTTTTTACGTTCTAACCGATCGTTAACACAAACTGTAGGTAGAGCAGCCAGAAACTTAAATGGTAAAGCTATTATGTATGCTGATAAAATAACTAACAGTATGCAAAAAACTATTGATGAAACCGAATACAGGCGCGAAAAACAAATAGCTTACAACACCAAACATAAGCTTAAACCTAGAGCCTTAAATAAAAGTTTGGATAATGCGTTATCGAAAAACTCTGTAAGCACCTATAGTTACGAATTAGAAGCTGCAAAAGCTGCCGAACCAGAAAGTGAGTATTTATCTAAACCAGAATTAGAAAAGAAAATAAGAGAAAAGCGTAAACTTATGGAGGAAGCGGCAAAAGCTCTCGATTTTATTATAGCCGCTAAACTCCGTGACGAAATAAAAAGTTATCAAAATAAACTAGAAAAGCTAAAAGTATAAACTTTTAGCTTTTCGATAATTTACAAAATGTAAATTATAATCAACACTAGATTTTATTTATGTAAAATCATTTATAGGGATTAGTTTTAATTGTATTGCGTCTTGAAGATGTCTATCAATACATCTGGAGGTACAATTTTATTTGGAAAACTTTCCATTAAATATAACACCTTCGTTATGGATTCATGGCTTAACCCCATTCTCAATCCAAAATTGTATAATTTTATTACACCAGTTGAATTATTATCTTCATTATGCTCCTGCTCAATATTCATTAATAATACTAATCTATGAAACTGAACAATTCGTTCGCTATGAGATTTTAAATGAGTATAAGAAACAGGATTTTCAAGTAAATACTCAAAATCTTCACGAGAAATATCTAATTGCTTCGCAACACCCAATAAAAAATTAAACTCTATACGTTTAATATCCTTATCGTATTTAGCAAAAGCAATCATTTCAGATAATAGGCTTAATTTTTCTACTCTATTTATCATTTTTAGGGTTTTTCTTTGGGATGAATTAACTTGTTATAAATTTACATATAAGAACCTTTTTATAATCGTGTATATAATGTAACTTATCGAAAAACAGTACGCTTTTAGTCGTGTTTTTTATCAAGTTCGTCAATAATCCATTTTTATTAAACTTAAAAATTTGCGTTTGGTCTTGAGTTAAACCAATTTTAAAGTTTAATTTAACAGACATAAATAAATGATTTACAGATATTTATATCACAACTATGCAATTAATATTGGTAACCTAAGCTGTATACATTTTAAGTATCTTTACAACGCAAGCAAAAACGTCAATTTGGTAAAAGCTCATAATCAAAATCGATGAAATGCATACACCAAACAAACAATTAAAATTAAGATGACAAATAATGATATATTAAAAAAATTGAGAGTAGCTCTGAAACTAAGAGATGATGAAATTGTGAAAATTTTAGAGCTCGTTGATTTCAGAATTTCCAAAAGTGAACTTGGTGCTTTCTTTAGAAGAGAGGATCATCCTAAATATATGGAATGTGGGGATCAAATATTACGCAATTTTCTAAACGGACTTGTAATTCATCTCAGAGGCCCCATACCCAAAAGAGGAGAAAAAAGTAACGAACAAAAAAAGAGCAACAAATAACTTGTTGCTCTTTTTTCTAGTAATTATATTTTCTTCCTTAAGATAGTACTTGTTGTACTTTATCTGCAGCTTCTTGAAACTCGGTAGCACTCATTACATCCAATCCAGAATTATCAATTAACTCTTTTGCAATATCAGCATTGGTACCTTGTAAACGCACAATAATTGGAACATTTATAGTCCCCATGTTTTTATAAGCATCAATAACTCCTTGAGCAACACGGTCACACCTTACAATACCTCCAAAAATATTAATTAGAATTGCTTTTACAGCTGGGTCTTTTAAAATAATTTTAAACGCAGCTTCAACACGTGCTGCATCAGCAGTACCACCAACATCTAAAAAGTTAGCTGGCTCACCTCCTGCTTGTTTAATCAAATCCATTGTTGCCATGGCTAATCCTGCTCCATTTACCATACAGCCAACATTTCCATCAAGATCAACATAATTTAACCCAAGCTCCCCTGCTTCAACTTCTATGGCACTTTCTTCACGTACATCACGTAAATCTACATAGTTTTTATGCCTAAATAAGGCATTATCATCAATGGTTACTTTCGCATCAACAGCCATGATTTTATCGTCACTGGTTTTTAAAACAGGATTAATTTCAAATAAAGATGAATCCGATTTTACATAAGCTGTGTACAATGCCGTAACAAACTTTGTCATTTCCTTAAATGCACCACCAGACAAACCAAGGTTAAACGCAACACGTCTAGCTTGAAAAGGCATTAATCCAACAGCTGGATCAACTTCCTCAGTAAAAATTAAATGTGGTGTTTCCTCTGCTACAGTTTCAATATCCATTCCACCTTCAGTAGAATACATAATCATATTACGACCTGTTCCTCTATTTAATAGAACAGACATGTAAAATTCATTAGTTTCACTTTCACCAGGATAATAAACATCTTCAGCAACTAAAACTTGATGCACACGCTTGCCTTCAGCAGAAGTCTGCGGTGTAATCAAATCCATACCAATAATTTGTCCTGCAATATCCTCTACTTCTTGTAAATTTTTTGCAAGCTTAACGCCTCCACCTTTACCTCTACCTCCTGCGTGAACTTGAGCCTTTATAACATGCCAGCTTGTTCCTGTCTCACTAGTTAATTGCTTTGCAGCTGCTACTGCCTCATGAGCATTTTGGGCAACTATACCACGTTGGATGCGTACTCCAAAACTGCTTAATATTTCTTTACCTTGATATTCGTGTAAGTTCATAATTTAACTTCTATTTTAAGATTCACAAATGTAAATAAACGCCTTTACTTACCCTAATATTTAATTGTGAAAACTTTTATAAATTATAAGTACAAAACACTATTGTTAAATAATTAACAAATTGTTTAATTTGTAATATTTTTTATTTATTTATTTGTTTTAACCTACAAAGAAATATCTTTGGCAAAAATTACAATAACTATGTTAAATAATCAGTTGCAAAAAATTGCACAAGATTTTGGAAGTCCCGTTTATGTTTATGATGCTGACAAAATTGAAAGTCAGTACAAAAGGTTGACTAATGCATTTAATGGCGTTAAAAAACTAAAACTTAATTATGCTGTTAAAGCATTATCAAACATATCTATCTTAAAACTTTTTAAATCTTTGGGTTCAGGTATTGATACCGTTTCAATTCAAGAGGTTCAACTAGGTTTAGCTGCTGGTTTTTCACCAGATCAAATAATCTTTACCCCAAACGGTGTCTCTTTAGATGAAATAGAACAAGCCGCAAAACTAGGTGTGAAAATTAATATTGATAACTTATCAATATTAGAACAATTTGGTACAAAGCATCCAAAAATTCCTGTTTGTATTCGTATTAACCCGCATGTTATGGCTGGTGGAAATGCAAATATTTCTGTTGGACATATTGATTCTAAATTCGGTATTTCAATACATCAAATACCACATATCTTAAGAATTGTTGAAAACACTAAAATGACCATTAACGGTATACACATGCATACAGGCAGTGATATTTTAGATATAGAAGTATTTTTATATGCCAGTGAAATATTATTTGACACAGCAAAACAATTTAAAAATTTAGATTTTATTGATTTCGGATCTGGCTTTAAAGTTCCATACAAGACAGGAGATATAGAGACTAATATTGAAGAATTAGGAAAAAAACTATCTTCAAGATTTAATGCCTTTTGCAAAGAATATGGTAAAGAATTAACTCTAGCTTTTGAACCTGGTAAATTTTTAGTGAGTGAATCTGGTTTCTTTCTAACCAAAGTAAACGCTGTAAAACAAACTACCTCAACTGTTTTTGCACAAGTTGATTCTGGTTTTAATCATTTAATCCGCCCTATGCTTTATGGATCTCATCATGATATAGTTAACATATCAAACCCAAAAGGTAGAGAACGTTTTTATACCGTAGTAGGTTATATTTGTGAAACTGATACTTTTGGAAACAACAGGCGTATTAACGAAATTAATGAGGGAGATATTCTATGCTTTAAAAATGCTGGTGCATATTGTTTCTCCATGGCAAGTAATTACAATTCAAGATACAGACCTGCCGAAGTATTATGGCATAACGATAAGGCACATTTAATAAGAAAAAGAGAAACTTTTGAAGATATTTTAAATAATCAAATTGAAGTTGATTTTAATACCAAAAAGAAGGCTGCTTTAGTAAAATAAAGTTTTTCTAAATAACTATTAAACCTCTTCAGAGCTAAATGAGCTCTAAAGAGGTTTTTTTTTGAAAATAACTCAACTTATTGAAGTTTAGTAACAAAATCGGTTTATTTTTGAGCAAACATATTATTTTTAATGGATTTTACTAACCCACTAGTTTATGGTGTACCTTGTTTCCTTGGTTTAATTTTACTGGAATTATCGTACAGTAAACATCATAAAGAAAAAAAAGACCTTTACGATTGGAAAGACTTAACCGCAAGCCTAACTATGGGCATTGGCTCCACTATAATAGCACCGCTTACCAAAACTATTGCTGCAATTGTTCTGTTTAATTTTGTTTACAATGTCTTTAATCCTGAAATTAACGGCATTCGTACAAATATTATGGGTTGGGAATCTTTCGGATACGCTTGGTACGTTTGGTTATTATGTCAATTAGCAGACGATTTTAGTTATTATTGGTTTCATAGACAAAACCATAATGTTAGATTTTTATGGGCGGCACATGTGGTTCATCACTCATCAGATAAATTCAATTTGGGCACAGCAGTAAGAAACGGTTGGTTCACCATTTTTTATAAACCTTTCTTTTATATGTGGATTCCAGCTATAGGTTTCCCACCAGAAATGCTTGTTGTCTGTCTGGGTATCGAGGCACTGTGGCAATTCCAACTGCACTCTATATACATTCCAAAATTGGGTATCATCGAAAAAGTTTTTAACACACATACCATGCACCAAGTGCATCATGCTCAAAATATTGAGTATATGGATAAAAACCACGGTGGCTTTCTAAATATTTTCGATAAAATTTTTGGAACTTGGAAAGAGCTAGACGAAAATATCGATATAAAATACGGTGTAACCAAACCTCCAAATTCTTATAATCCACTAGTTATTCTTACACACGAGTACAAAGATATATGGAATGACATGAAAAAATCAAAAAACTGGTATCATAAATTCATGTATGCTTTTGCTCCTCCTGGTTGGAGTCATGATGGCAGCACGCTTACTATAAAACAACAGCAAAAGCTTCTACTAAAACAAAAAAAACATATTATTAATGAACTCTAATATATGTTTCAAAATTTAATTATATGAGGTTTAACGATATAATTATTCTTTTATAAACTTTCTTGAAAGTACACCTTTACTCGTCAAAACAGTCAAAATGTAAGTACCAGATTTTAATGTATTGATATTGGTATTACCCAAACTTGTTTTTGAACTTAAAATTTGTTTCCCCATAATATCAAATATCTTAGTCTCAAAAATATTAATGTTATCTGGAAAATTAAAACTTAAACTATTCCTAACAGGATTCGGGTAAATACTTAAAGTTATTTTAGAATTATTTGTTTTAGTGGCACCTCCTAATGTCTCTTCTAACAAGCTTTCTGTAATCTCTGAAGTATCATTAAATAAAAAGGAAGTAATTTCTAAAGTTGATGTTCTAAATATAAGATCTCCATTACTATCATTATAATAATTGTATGTTGTTTGTATTATCTTTCCATTAGCTAAAGAGAGGTTCAAATCCTGAATAATCTTAAGCCTTGTAACTGCGCCACTAAACGAAGTAATATCGGTTCCACTTACAGTTAATGTTCCATGGGCATCAACCTCACTCGTAACTGTTCCTGTAAAGGTACCATTAACACTAAAAGGAATATAATTAAAGTTCCCTGCAACATTATCAGTGTTTATAGTAATTGGCATTGTATAGCTTAATGGAAAATTACCAATTAGAGCATTCCCTCCTTGCGAAGAATTATTATAATTTAAAATTAAACCCTCTCCTTCAAATCCTGTTATTGAAAATGCCCCACCATTATTGGAATAAAAAAACTTTACAGCTGCCCCATTTTTAATTGACGTAAATACATTTGTTGTATTTGGATAATCGGCAGATTCTTGTGGAGTTGCATTATTATAAGTATCGGTAGATTCTCCACTTTTGGTCAGACTCGTAAAATCCCATACTATATTTGCTCCTGAAGAACTGTGATCTAAAGTGTTATTGATTATGGTGTATCTAGATCCATCAGTACTATTATAATCAATAATAGGGGATTGAGAATAAACAGCAAAGCCTAATAACCACAAAAAAATAGTTAACTTTAATTCCATAGCATTCTTTTGAATCTAATAAATTTAAAAAACATAAATGAAAGTCAGTACTATACTAGATATAAATGCGCTTTTTAAGGTTATGATGCTCATTATATGTATGCGTACATATATTAAGTAAATTAATCCTTCAATACTTTGAAAATATAATCTAATTATTATTTGTTATGGCTGTATTCTTTAACTACTTTTAACTTCCTCAAGTTGTATTAAAAAGCAAATACAGTCTTATGCAAATAAAAACTAATCGTATCGAATCCATAGACATTTTAAGAGGTGTTGTTATGGTAATTATGGCATTAGACCATGTTAGAGACTATTTTCATTACGGATCATTTTTTGTAGACCCAACAAATTTAGAAACCACAACTCCATTTTTATTTTTCACCCGTTTTATAACACACTATTGTGCTCCTATTTTTATTTTTCTAGCGGGTACTTCAGCATTTTTATATGGCAGTAAAAAAACGAAATCTCAGCTTTTTAAATTTGTATTAACTAGAGGGCTGTGGCTTATTTTTTTATCTGTTATTTTAAATAATTTTTTATGGCAGTTTGATGTTACTTACAGTTTTATAGTGCTTCAAGTTATTTGGGCAATTGGGCTTTGTATGGTACTATTATCCTTTGTCGTTTATTTACCACTAAAAGTGCTTTTAGTTATTGGAATAATTCTAATGGCAGGACATAATTTACTAGATGGCATAGTGGTAAAAGGCACAAGCTTTTCATCCATCATTTGGTACATTCTGCACCAACGACAATTCATTCAAATAGGCAGTAAAATGTTTGCTTTTGCATACCCAATTATACCCTGGTTTGGTTTAATTATCACTGGATATTGTTTTGGCAAACTTTATGCAAAAGACTTTAATGCTGAACTTAGAAAAAAATATTTAATTACAATTGGAGTTGCAGCAATAGGCTTATTCTTTGTCATTAGAGGTATAAATGCATATGGAGATTTAACACCTTGGTCAGTTCAAGATACAACCACCAAAACAATTTTGTCATTTTTTAAAGTTACCAAATATCCTCCATCATTAGTTTATTTGCTAATAACTATTGGACCATCTTTACTATTCTTATACGCCATTGAAACTGTAAAAAACAAAATCACTGATTTCTTTTTGGTGTTTGGTCGTGTACCATTATTCTATTACTTCCTCCATATTTTAGTTATTCATATTTTAGCCATATTAGGTATCATAATATTTGGAGGTAATTGGAAAAATATGATTCTTTCAGCAGATGTTTTTATGAATGCAAAACTCATAAATTATGGTTACTCCCTTTTGGTTGTATACATAGTTTGGCTTGGTGTTATTGCGTTACTTTACTACCCTTCAAAAAGGTATATGATTTATAAAGCTAATAATAAAGATAAATGGTGGTTGAGCTATCTTTAAGATGATTCAAAAAAAAACACTAAGAAAAGCTATTCTTTTAGCTTTCCTTGAAAAACAGAAACTTTAGAGTTAAAGGGATTGCCAGAAGCACGACGCAACATAACAATCTGCCCACAGTGCCATAAGGCATCTGCGATAGGCCCGTTTATAACATTCCAAAACGGGTATCTGTCATTATCAAATTGAGATACATCATCTGTCGCTTTTAAAATATCTGACGCTTTTTTAAAATTAAGAAGTGTTAGTTTTCGCTTCTCATCAAAAGTCATTTCTAAAGCTTTATTTTGTTTTTCATCACTTGATATTGAGCTTAAAATAAAATTAGAAAGTCCATATAAATGCTCTATAGTTTCAGCAGAAGTTCGTCCAGATTCACTTGGTTTGTAGTTTAAATCTTCTGGTCGTAAACCTTCAGTTGCCCAATAATAACGAAAACCTAAGCCATCAACCATTCTTGCTGCTACAGTACCTTGCGTATAAGTTTTAGAATAGGGTCCAATTTCATGATACGGTAATTTCTCTTCGCTTTGTGCCATTGTAATAGTTGTTAATATTAAGGCTAGTATTGATATTATATTTTTCATTTATTTGGCACTAATTTTTAATTGTTGCTTGATTAGAAATTGGATTAACACCATACTTATCGAATAAATACACCAGTGCTGTCATGGTTGCTGCTCCTAATTCTAACTCGCGTTTATTAATAGCGTCAAAAGTATCATTACTGGCATGATGATGGTCAAAATAACGCTGAGAATCTGGACGTAAACCAGCCAAAACATTTGAGTCTGTTTTAAGAGGGCCAACATCTGCTCCGCTTCCTCCCTTTTCAAAATAATGAATGAGATACGGTTTGAATAAAGGTTGCCAACTCAATACTTGATCAAAAGCTGCATCACTACAATCAAAACTAAAGCCTCGCGGTGTAAATCCTCCTGAATCACTTTCCAAAGCAAACACATGGTTTTCAGCTTTCTCTTTAGCTATTCTAGCATATTTTTTTCCACCACGCAAACCATTTTCCTCATTCATAAACAAGACAACCCTAATGCTACGCTTAGGTGTTATTCCTGATGCTTTTAAAAGTCTTAATACATCCATAGATTGTACTACACCAGCACCATCATCATGAGAGCCATCTCCCAGATCCCAGGAATCTAAATGACCACCCACAATCATATATTCATCAGGATGTTCACTTCCAGTTATTTCTCCAATTACATTATAAGATTTCACATCTTGTAATTGCTTACAACTTTGCTTAAAAAAGAATTTTATACTGCTATTTAGCTTTAACATTGTGCTTAACAACTCTGCATCGTTAGTACTAATTGCTGCAGAAGGAATGCGTCTGTTTACTGGCAAATTATCATAAGTCATACTTCCAGTATGTGGCAAATCATCTAATCTTAAATTCATAGAGCGAACGATAACACCAACGGCTCCATATTTTGTAGCTTCTAAGGCGCCTTCATAACGTTGATTTACACATCCGCCATAAGCTTCAAAAGTGTGAATTAAATCTGCTTGCATTGGGCGATTATAAAACACTATTTTACCTTGAATCTTTTCGGGACCGAGTGCTTCTAACTCTTCGAAGTTTTTTACCTCAACAACTTCTGCTTTTAACCCTAATGCTGGAGTTGCAACAGAGCCACCTAAAGCACAAATATTAACGTTAGTAGTTTTACCTGGTTCGCTTTCAATATAGGCAAACTCTTTGCTACCTCTAACCCATTTTGGCACCATAACTGGCTGTAACCAAACTTTATCTAAGCCTAGTTTATCCAATTCTTCTTTAGTGTAAGCTACAGCACGTTCTGCCCCTAAAGATCCTGATAAACGACTTCCTATTTGGTTGGACAAATGGTTTAACCAATCGTAACTTTTTCCATTAGTTAATGATTGTTTATAAATAGTTTTTAGAACTTCTTTATCAGTTTGAGCAGTAAGGTTAATTGTGAATATTATACAAACAACAAGTAATATTGACTTTAAAATTTTCATATAATTATTTTATGTTTAAAGATAGTATTTCTTTACTGTTGAATAGTAGCTCTACATATAAATTTGTGTTAATATCATGAGGCTATTGCGTTAACGATTGAACGGCATGTCTGAAATCCTTTTTGCTTTTTCGCAAAAAGATTGAGTAGTGAAAGCGTGTTAAAACGCCCTAAAATTATTCGTTATTTAGTTGTTGTTTATACAGTTCTAAATTAGATTTTACATCATCATCTAACTCTGGTTCTTTAATGTCTTGGTAAGTGCTTAATGCATCCAACATGATTTTAGCAACCATATATCTCGCTGAGGGTTTATCATCAGCTGGAATTGTATACCAAGGTGCGTGTGGTTTTGATGTTCTGTTAATAGCATCTTCATAACACTCTTGGTACGTGTCCCAAAGCTTACGTTCTTTTAAATCTCCTGGTGAGAATTTCCAGTTTTTTTCTTGCTTATTTAAACGACGGAGTAATCTGTTTTTTTGTTCTTCCTTTGAAAGGTTTAAAAAGAATTTAAAAATAAGTGTTCCATTTTCTGCAATATGCTTTTCGAAATTATTAATCTGCTCAAAACGCTGTTTCCAAAAATCATCATTTACCTCATCTACTGAATCTACACCTGGAATATTTTCACCCATGATATACCCTGGGTGTACGCGCGTAACTAACACATTTTCGTAATGCGTTCTATTAAAAACTCCAAACTTTCCACGAGCAGGGAGTGCTATGTAATGTCGCCATAAATAATCATGCTTTAATTCTAATTCTGTTGGCACTTTAAAACTATGTACCTCAACACCTCGTGCATTAAAATCTTTAAAAACCTCACGAATTAGACTGTCTTTTCCTGCTGTATCCATACCTTGTAAACATACTAAAACTGCATACTTCCCATGTGCATAAATGGTGTCTTGAAGTTCTCCTAACTGCTTTCTGGTTTCTTTAAGTTTTTTCTTTGCATCGTCTATTACAACTTTGGTTTTAGTGTCTTTTAAGGCTATGTTAGAGGTGACTTTGTAGTTATCCATGGTATAAATTTTATCTGGATTAAATATATAAAAATGCTATCGATTTTATCATACTTTGTATTAATTGTTTCTATCTGAAAATGGAATTCTGTAGTGCCTAAAATTTTAATTTTGTATTTATGAATAGGACTGTTATTATACAAGGAAGCTCAAGAAGCGATGGTGATACCAACAAAATTGTTAGTTACATAGCTGAATACAGCGATGCTGATATTATTGATTTAGCTACTAAACATATTGGACACTACGATTACAACTATAAAAATAAAAATGACGATTTTATCCCATTGATAACTGATATTATTAATACATACGACACTATAATTTTCGCGACTCCTGTATATTGGTATAGTATGAGTGGTATTCTTAAAGTGTTTTTTGATAGAATTTCTGATTTAATTCGAATACATAAAGATACTGGCAGGAAGTTACGAGGCAAAAATATGGCTATGATTAGCACCAGTAACCACGATGATTTAAAAACTGGTTTTACTATGCCTTTTATTGAATCTGCTAATTATTTAGGCATGAATTACTTAGGAGACATACATACTTATATTGAAAATGATACAATTAATGATGAAGTAAAAAATAGGTTGCATCATTTTGTTGAAACCATAAAAAAGGCAATATAAATATTGCCTTTTTTATTTTATTTTGAAGCAAACAGTTTAACATCTTGCTCGCTTACCTCTGCTCCTCCTAAAATAATTAAACGCTCAATAACGTTTCGGAGCTCTCTTATATTCCCTGTCCAGTCATATTCTTGTAACAACTTAACCGCTTTTTCTGAAAATGCTTTTTTTGCAGTGCCTTGTTCACTTGCTATTTTTCCTGAAAAGTGTTCTATTAATAACGGAATATCGTCTCTTCTATCATTTAAAGCTGGTACTTTTATTAAAATCACAGCCAAACGATGATATAAATCCTCACGAAAATTTCCTTCTTCAATTTCCTTTTTTAAGTTTTTATTTGTTGCAGCTACTACTCTAACATCTACTTTTATATCCTTATCACTACCAACACGTTGAATCCTGCTTTCTTGCAAAGCGCGTAATACTTTGGCTTGTGCAGATAAACTCATATCGCCTATTTCATCCAAAAAAATGGTTCCTCCATTAGCTGCTTCAAATTTTCCTGCTCGGTCTTTATTGGCACTTGTAAACGCACCTTTTACATGCCCAAACAACTCACTTTCAATTAACTCGCTTGGAATTGCTGCACAGTTAACTTCTATTAAATTTCCTTTAGAACGGTCACTCTTTTCGTGTAACCAATGTGCTACTAATTCCTTTCCTGTTCCGTTTGGTCCTGTTATTAAAACTCTAGCGTCTGTAGGTGCTACTTTATCAATGATGTTTTTAATTTGAGAAATACCATCGCTTTCTCCTATCATTTCGTACTTCTTGCTTACCTTTTTCTTCAGAATTTTATTTTCTACAACCAGCTCTTTTCTATCTAGGGCATTTCTAACTGTATTTAAAAGTCTATTTAAATCTGGTGGTTTTGAAATATAATCGAATGCTCCTAATCGCATCGTGTTTACTGCAGTATCCAAATCTCCATGACCAGAAATCATGACTATAGGCGTTTCAGGTTTTATTTTTTTAACAGCCTCTAATACCTCAACACCATCCATTTTTGGCATTTTAATGTCACAAAGAATTAAATCAAAATCATCATTCTTTATTTTCTCAATACCCGATAGTCCGTCTTCTGCTTCATCAACTTTATAAGCATCATTTTCTTCTGAAAGAATTTTAACTAGCACACGTCTTATCGCAGCTTCATCTTCAATTACTAATATTTTTGACATACGTTAAATTTTAAATTTTATTCCTGTTCTTAAATAGAACGCGTTTACGTCGTCTAATTTAAAAACTTCATCTCTATTTTCATTACGTAATACGTTATTTAATCTAAACGTATAACCAGTATACAAATACCCTACCAAATGTTTTGTAAACAAATATTCATAACCCAATCCTCCTACAATAACGGATAATGAAATATGATCTATTTCCTCTCCATTTACAATAGTAGTTTTTTGTAAATGAGCCAAATAGCCATCTAAACCTACAAATGCTTGCACATTATTTTTTTCATTTATAATATGCTTTAAATTCGATTTAGGAACTCCTGCATTAAAACTCCAAGACTCATTAATTTCCCTAAAATAACTTACAAAAGGAAGCGGAAAAGGTAAACCTGTTGTAGCATTGTATGTTAATCCTAAAATTAAGCGATAAGGTCGTTTTAAATCTGCTTCTTTTCTTCTATCATTAATATAAAAAACACCACCATTCATAAAATAATCATCAGAGCTTAATGCACTTGTTAATGTAGATGCTATTCTAGGGTTTAACTTAAACCCTAACCGTTTTTGATTATTTAATTTAAAGGTATAGCCAACATTGAAATCAATTACATGAATATTATCTATTATTGAGGTATCAAATGGTAAATTCTCCTCCAGATTAAGTATGATTCGGTTATATTCGCCTCCAACAATTATATAATTACCATCTTTAACTTTGATGGGATAGTTTAATATAGCTCTTAGTCTAGTATACTGACTTTCAGAATTACTTTTCGGTATAAAAGAGTACTCTAACCTAGCAATATCAGTAAGTTGAGCATTTAAAAAATTACACCCAAGAAAGAAACATATTAGTATATATTTTATTTTCTTCCTTTTTATTTGATGCATCAACGTATTGATATTTTTAAATTTAGTTATTGAGGTTTTTGAATAATATGTATATCTCTTTGAGGAAATGGAATGCTAATATTATGCTCTCGGAAGAGTTTATCTATTTCAAAACGCAAGTCGCTTTTTGGTATGGCTCCTTTAAAACTATCATTTAAAGTAAAAACTAGTTTAAACTCTAAGGCACTATCCCCGAAATTTGTAAAAAACACATATGGAGCTGGATGTTTTAAAATCAAATCATGACTGTCGGCTGCCTGTATTAGTATTTTTTTTACCAATTGAACATCAGTACCATAAGCAACTCCTACTGTAACCGATTCGCGTGTGGTAGATCCATTTTGAGTCCAATTATACAAGCTATTTGTTAAGTACAAATGGTGTGGTATTATCAGTACTTTATTATCAATAGTTACAGCCCTTGTTGTTCTTAATTTAACTTCATCAACTCGACCTATTTTCCCATCTATTTCAATAATATCTCCAACATGAATGGTTTGATCAATTAAAATTAAAACACCTGCAATAATATCCTGAAATAAGGTTTGTAATGCTAAACCAACACCAATTAAGAGTGCTGCTGATGCTGCAAAAACTGCTGTAACATTAACGCCTATACCATGAAAGGTTATTAATAATATTACCAAATAAACAATCCATTTCCCGTAACCAAATAGTATTTTAAATTTTGCTTTATCATCGTTTGGAAGTCTTCTGGTTAGTATCCTTCTAAAAAGATTCAGAAAAATGGATGTTAAAAAAATTACTGTAATTACCAATAACAAACCCTTAACCGAAATACTGATACCATCAGTAAAATTAAATGTGTAATTAAGTATGCTTTTTAGTTTTTCCATAATATTAATACCTTATCCATTTCATCAACTCTTTATAACTAGGTTTCTTTCCATACATTAAGATACCTACACGATATATTTTTGCAGCAAACCAAACGGTGAACATAAACGATCCTACTAAGATAAGTAAAGATAGTGCTTGTTGCCAAAGCGGAACTCCAAACGGAATTCTCATAAGCATAACTACGGGAGATGTTAAAGGTATAAATGAAAATACCGTTGAAACCGTCCCATGCGGGTCTTCAATTACTGTAAATATCCCGATGTAAACCGCAAGAATAAGAGGCATAATTATGGGCAACATAAACTGTTGTGTATCGGTTTCATTGTCTACTGCAGCTCCAATAGCAGCATATAACGAACTATATAGTAAATAACCACTTATAAAAAATAAAATAAACGCAATAATTAAATTAACGAGTGGTAAACTCCAAAATGCAATTTTTAAAGATTCGATATCAAAATTGAATCCATTTAAAGATTGTTGCATAATCTCTTGTTGTGGCGTCTGAGTTTCAAACAAATTTATGCCAATAACTAAAGAGACAATTAACATTAAAAAGCCACCAAGAATAATCCATATTACCAGTTGTGTAATTCCTGCTAATGAAGTTCCAATAATTTTCCCCAGCATTAATTGTACAGGTTTTACAGAAGAAATAATAACCTCAATAATTCTACTTGTTTTCTCTTCAATAACACTACGCATAATCATATTACCATAAATAATGATGAACATAAATAGCAAATAACCGGCTGCACATCCAAAAATAAGTTTAACTATACTATCTACTTTTGATGTTTTTTCACCTGCAAAACTCTCTTGAGTAATATCAATATTAACTTTAGTTGATTTTAGTGTTTCAACATCTATACCTTTGTTAGCTCTATTTCTTAAAGTTAACTCTGATTGAATTTCGTATTCTATATCTGAGATTAAAGTAATAGATGGTGATTCTTCCGAATAAAAAGTAAAATCTTTTGAACTTGGTTTTCTTTCTGAAAAATTGCGAATATGTAATAAGCCATAACCTTCTGATTCTTTAACCAATTCTTTGGCATCTTCCAGAGTCATTTCTGGCAATACATTATAAGAGGTGTTTTCAGATTTTTTTAATGTATTTTCAATTAAACCTGACTCATCTAATACAGAAATAACTCTAACCTTATCACTATTTACTTGCGATAAATAAGCAACTACAGCTATCAGCGTAATAAATATTATAGGACTCAAAAAAGTCATTATAATAAACGATTTGTTTTTAACTTTCGTTAAATATTCTCGTTTTATAATAAGTGGTAAATGGTTCATAAATTAATTATTCTTAACCGCTTGAATAAAAATATCGTTAACACTTGGTATGAGTTCAACAAAATGAGACACCTCTCCCTTGTTAGTTAAATAATTTAATAATCTATTAGGGCTTTCATTTTGTTGAAGCTTAATATTTAGCTTCAACTCATCTTCTAAACTTCTAAAACTAGCTTTAGAAACACTAAATTTTTCGGATAGTTCTTTTTCTAACTCAAAGTTATTGTTGGTTCTAATTCCAACTTCATAAGTATTTATTTTGTATTGCCGCTTAACATCAACTAATTTACCATCTAAGATTTTATTCGACTTATTAATTAATGCAATGTCATCACATAACTCCTCTACAGACTCCATTCTGTGTGTAGAAAAAATAACGGTGGCTCCATTTTCTCTTAATCTTAAGATTTCATCTTTTATTAAATTAGCATTTATAGGATCAAATCCAGAAAAAGGTTCATCAAAAATCAATAATTTGGGCTCATGAAGTACGGTAACAACAAATTGTATTTTTTGAGCCATCCCTTTAGAGAGCTCTTGAATTTTTTTGTTCCACCAGTCTCCTATTTCAAGTCGCTCAAACCAATATTTTAAACGTGTTTTTGCTTCTGCTTTACTTAACCCTTTTAATTGCGCCAAATAAATAGCCTGTTCCCCTACCTTCATAGACTTGTATAAACCACGTTCTTCAGGTAAATATCCGATATCTTTAATATGATTTTGATTCAGCAATTCGCCAGCTAACCGTACTGATCCAGAATCTGGTATTGTAATTTGGTTTATAATTCGAATAAGTGTTGTTTTTCCTGCGCCATTAGGCCCTAACAACCCAAAAATACTACCTTGTGGTATATTTACAGAAACATCATTTAAAGCCCTAAAATCTCCAAAATATTTTGAAACATTTTTAACTTCAAGTAGGTTATTCATACTATATTTTTATTTCACTAGTAATTTGTAAATATATTAAATGTTTAAGGTAGATACTTAATGCATTGAGAATAAATATAATTTAAAAAATCAGGATTAGAGACTTGTAATACAAAAGTATTCCCTTATAAATTCTAAACAATATTAACTTTCAGTTTTAAGTTCACCTGAAAGTCTTGTGATAATAAAATACTCTAAAAAAACAAAACCCACCCTTAATAAATTAAGGATGGGAAAAAAATTGCTATGAAAAAGAAAAATTACCACTAATATAAATTAGTGATATTCAAATATAGTTTTTTTTTCAATACTAATAGCAAAACTATTAAATATCTTGTGATTTTAAATCAAAAAATCCGCCTTGAAAAGCGGATTTCTCATTTTTGTTATCTTCTTTTTACGAAAACATGTCTTTTACTTTCTCAAAGAAAGATTTGTCTGAACTTTCTGGTTTAGGCGAGAAATGCTCGTCTTCTTGCATGGATTCAAAGAATTCTTTTTGTTGTTTATTTAACGTTTTAGGTGTCCAAACATTTACATGCACTAATAAATCTCCTTTTCCATAGCCATTTATACTTGGAATTCCTTTTCCGCGTAAGCGCAAAATCTTACCAGATTGCACACCAGCTTCAACTTTAATTCTCACTTTACCTGTTACAGTATCAATCTCTTTTGATGTTCCTAAGACAGCTTCAGGGAAACTTACATATAAATCGTAATGTAAATTATCACCTTCACGTTGTAATTTATCGTGTTCCTCCTCTTCTATAACTACTATTAAATCTCCAGAAATTCCATTACCAGGAGCTTCATTCCCTTTTCCTGATACTTTAAGTTGCATACCATCAACAACACCCGCAGGTATTTTTATAGATACCGTTTCTTCAGCAACTTTTAAACCTTGTGCATCAGCATCACTAGGTTTTTTATCAATGGTTTGTCCAGCTCCTCCACAAACATTACACGGAGAAGATGTTTGCATTCTACCCAAAATGGTGTTAGCCACACGAGTTACTTGTCCAGACCCGTTACAGGTAGCACAAGTTTTATAAGTAGTTCCTGGGGCTTGAACTTTACGTTTTACTTTAACTTTCTTTTCAACACCATTGGCAATTTCTTCCAAAGTAAGTTTAACACGAATACGTAGGTTGCTGCCCTTTACACGACGTTGACCACCGCCACCGCCAAAACCAGAAAAACCACCACCAAAACCGCCGCCGCCAAAAATATCACCAAACTGACTGAATATGTCATCCATATTCATACCGCCGCCGCCAAAACCACCACCATTTTCAAAGGCTTGATGCCCATACTGATCGTAACGTGCCTTTTTATTATCATCGCTTAAAATCTCATAAGCTTCAGCCGCTTCTTTAAATTTTGCTTCGGCAGTTTTATCATCAGGGTTTTTATCTGGATGAAACTCAATCGCTTTTTTTCTGTAAGCTTTTTTTATTTCAGCAGCACTTGCACCTTTGCTAATCCCTAATATTTCGTAATAATCTCTTTTAGCCATATCTTAATTTTATTGCCCTATAACTACTTTTGGGAAACGAATAATTTTTTCGCCCAAAACATATCCTTTTTCAACAATATCGATAATTTTACCTTTCATGTCATCACTTGGCGCTGGTATTTGCGTAATAGCCTCATGATTATCCGCATTAAACGTTTCACCTTTATTCACTTCCATAGGCTTTAGTCCTTTTTGCTCTAAGGTTTTTATTAATTTTTGATAAATTAATAACACGCCTTTACGCAACTCTTCAGCTTCTTTATCTTCTTCAATATGAGTTAATGCACGCTCAAAATCATCAAGAACTGGAAGTAATGTTTTCATAACATCTTCACTAGCTGTTGAAAATAATTCTATACGCTCTTTAGCTGTACGCCTCTTATAATTTTCAAACTCAGCAAACAAGCGTAGAAATTTATCTTTTTCTTGCTTTAATTCACCTTCAAGTTTTTCTTCTTTGGTCTGTTCTTCAACAGCTTGCTCCTCAACCTCAACAGTTTCTGTTTGTGTTGCTTCTACAACTTCTTTTTCTATATCTTTCTTATCTTTTTTACTCATGGTAAATCCAATTTATTTCAATCTCAATTTAAGTTGGCAAAAGTACTGCCAATATTGTAAAAATGTCATAATGTCATTAAAAACTTTTAACAAAATTTTGTTTAACATTTTAAGAAACTAATAGAACAATTTGTTTAATTTTACATTTTAACCATAAAACACTTTAATTATTATGAAAAATATTTTTTCTACTACATTATTAATAGCTTTTGTTTGCTTACAGTTAACGAGTTGTAAAGACAAAGCTAAAGAAGCTACTACAACAGCTGCGGAAGAAGTTGAAGAAACTGTAAATGCAGAATCTTACAGTGTAAATGCTGATGCTTCTACTATTGAATGGAAGGGTTTTAAACCTACTGGATCTCACAATGGAACTATTGCTATTGAAAACGGTGTATTAGAAATAGCCAACGGAAAAATTGTTGGTGGTACTTTCTTAATTGATATGAATTCTATTGTGGTAACAGATATACCTGCAGAAGAAAAAGGAAATGCAAAACTTGCTGGACATTTAAAAAGTGCCGACTTTTTTGATGTTGAAAACCACCCAAGTGCTGGCTTTACCATTACAGGTTTGGAAGTTGTTGAAGGTAAAACAATGCTTTCTGGAAACTTATCGCTTAAAGATGCTAAGAACAATGTAACATTTCCAGTAACTGTAAATAATGACAACGGAACCATAACACTTACCAGCGAAACGTTTACTATTGACAGAAGTAAGTGGAATGTAAAATATGGCTCAAAATCTTTCTTTGATAATTTAGGTGATAAATTTATTAATGATGATATGGAATTAAAAGTTATGGTTAAGGCTGCTAAGGCTTAATTGATAAATTATATTTTTTACAAAAACCACCTTAAAAATAAGGTGGTTTTTTTTTTAATAAACTTGACTTTGTAAAAATTTTCACCTAAATTCGTTTAACGTCGGATATAAGCCATTACATAACGGCACATATCCGTAAAAACATTATCTCTCATTAGATGCAACTAACAGAAGAACAAATAAAAAAAGGATATTGGTACTTTAACCGAACTGATAATTTTCCGCCAAATGGAAAGTTACTTGAAGAATATAATGGAGAAGAAAAATTGAATTTGATATGTTCAAAAGGCAATGAAAGTTACACTCAAACTAAAAAACGTGAGAATTCATACATAACTGACATCCCGAAAACACTAGATAATGTTAAAGTACTTTGGGTTTACAGTATTAAACAAGAAACCTTTGATGTAATAAGCGGACTAAAAAATCTTGAATCGCTTTGTGTTCATTCAAACCGAATAACTGACTTATCAGCTTTATCAAATTTGAAAAAGTTAAAACATCTTGGTTTATTGAGCTTAACTAAAATTGACGACATTAAACCAATTTGCAAATTAAGAGGTCTTCAAACTTTGATGATAGAGAATTTTAAAAAAGTAACAGATTTTAGCCAACTTTCTGAATTGACTGAATTACGTGGATTACAAATTGATGGTGATATGTATACAGCTCAGATTATAGAGAACTTTGATTTTCTTAATTCATTAGCTGATTTAAAGTACTTGACCTTCACAAATTCGAGAGGAAAAACTAAAAATTTTGATGCAATATCTAAATTGTCAAATCTCGAAATGATACAAAGCTCAACTAATTATCCAAAAAAGGAATTCCAAAAATTACGCGGAATGAAAAGTTTAAAATATATTGGAGGTAACATTGAACCTCTGATAAATAACGAGAGATAACAATGTGTATAATTCATTGCTAGTAAAGGCTTACTTACGAAAATTCCGCTGGAATTTTCTACCTGTGATTATTTGCTAACTTTAGTGCTTAAACACGCAACGAAATCATACACAAGACCGTTAAACGAACCTCCAAAAATCACTCCAACAAACTCTTCAAAGCAGGTTCCAAACAATTATATTCAAAAAGAAAACCTTTATTTTCTATGGTTTTAGAACTTACTCGTTGGCTTTCAAACAATATAATATGCATTTCGCCTAAAACGAGTTTCATTAAAAACTTAGGAATATTAGGCATAAACAAGGGTTTATTTAAAACACTTGCAGTGGTTTTTGTTAACTCTGTATTTGTTACAGGGTTTGGAGCAACACCATTATAAATACCTTCAATCTTATTTTGTAATAGATAAACAAACATGTTTGACAAATCTTGAATATGAATCCAAGACTGCCACTGCTTTCCAGAGCCAAAAGCAGCTCCTAAACCTAACTTAATAGGTTTTACAATTTCTTTTAATGCGCCACCTTTTTCAGATAAAACTAAACCAATTCTTATTTTGGAAACGGCAATATTGAGTTTTGAAAATTCATCTACGGCTTGTTCCCAAACGGAAACGACTTGCCCTAAAAAGGAGGAATTGATTTCGTTATGTGTTTGATCGTAATAATTAGTTAATGAGTCTGGATAAATACCAATAGCGCTGGCTGAAACTACTTGTTGTACTTTATGTTCTATATTTTTAAGTGTATTAATTAATAAAGCCTTGGTTTCAGTTCTGCTCGAAATAACTTGTTTTTTATAACTGGATGTCCAACGCTTTGAAATTGTAGCTCCTGCTAAATGGATTATAGCATCTACATCTTTAAAGCAGTTTTTGTCAATTTCATTATTTTTAGGATTCCAATAAAACCCTTTATAATTTTCTTGTTGAGATATTTTAGATTTACTAGTGCTTAGGTAATTAACTTTAATATCTTTTTCATGGCAGCGTTTAACAATTTCTTGTCCGATTAAACCTGTAGCTCCTGTTATTAAAACTCGCATTTTCTTTTTTTTATAAAGTTACGGAATGATAAATAGCCTAACTAAGGTTTTAGCTAAGGTTTAACAGATTCTTTAAGACAAAAAACAAACACAGGAATATAAGTTATTCAAACTTCTTTGATAGCTCTAAGCATTTAGCTAAACATTTTATTTCTTTAGAGTCTCTAAATGTTTTATTGCCCTCAACATTTCTCGTTTTCCTGGTGGCCCAGGAAGTCTTTCTACTGTAAACCCAACTGCTTGCATTGCTCTACGCACGCTTCCTTTTGCTGAATAGGTTACCAAAACTCCATTTGGCTTTAGCGCTTTAAACATGATTTTAAATATAGCTTCTGTCCATAACTCGGGTTGTACTCTGGCTCCAAAGGCATCAAAATATATAATATTATGTACTTCTGAATCTTTGATTTCTGAAAAGAATTGCTTTTGTTTTATTAATATAAAGTTGTTATTTATTTGATGTTTTTCTTCCCATGATACATCGTGAAGTTTTTGAAAGTCTGTTTCGTTTTTTTTTGCTTTTAAAGCATCAATATAATTCAAGGCTTTAATTTCATCTTCTGAAACGGGATACGCTTCTACGCCTTTATAGTTTATACTTAATTTTAGTTTTTGTGCTTCTAAAAGGGTTATGAAAGCGTTGAGACCTGTACCGAAACCAATTTCTAGTATTGTAATATCTTTTTGTGATTCTTCGCTTTGCTCTGAATGATAATAATGGTGCAACCCATGCTTTATAAAAACATGATACGCTTCTTGAATGGCTCCGTGTTTGGAATGGTATTGCTCATTCCAGTCTGGGAGGTGTATGGTTGTAGAACCGTCTGCGGTTTGTATTATTTCGCGTTTCATTAATTTTTAATTGCTTTTACAAATGACCCCAAGCGCTTTTTAGTTGTTTGACTTTGGCGTATGTGCGCGCTAGGGATTGTAGTGGATAGCTTTTGGCGAGGCGTGCATCGAGCCAAAACTTGTAACGGAAAGCCCGACCCTTGGGTAGCGCCCAAATAATTTTATTGGGCTACCAAAACGCCATCGGCCTCAAAAGAATACGTGCGTTTGGGTTTAATAATTGCAGCTATTTCTTCGGGAGATTTTCCTGCATCTTCTGCGTAATGTTGCTGCTCATCAACCGACACCTCTTTTACATAGGCTTTACCATTTATAATTACCTCTTTGCCAGCGATATCTTTGGGTACAAAAAAACCATAATCTTTAAATTTCACCATAACCTCGCTACTATCGTCTAAACTTAAACGCATCCAGCAGCCTTTAGCTTGACAAACATTGTTGACTTTGGCTATCATTTTAGAATTTATACTATCTCCTGATGCCATAGTTTTGTAATGAGCTGCCATAGATTTGGCTTCTATGGCATCATTAGCAATAATTTCTTTACCGAATGAGGCGTATTTTGTTTTCTCTGTTTCTGTTTGGTTTTTAGTTACTTCTTGACTTTTGTTTTTACAAGAATTTAACATCAAAATACATATTATTGCTAAGCTTATTGACTTCATGGTATAAATATTTCAATTTTAATCGATTTATGTAAATATACCGCTTTTTTAAAAACGTTTTTAGTTAAATTTGTAATGTAAAATAACGAGACTTATGAACGCTATAATCAATGATATTGAGATTGTAAGGGCTAAAACCTCGAAAATCAACGACGTAGATTTTGATAATTTGAAATTTGGGCATGTTTTCTCTGATCATATGCTAGAATGTAATTTTAAAAATGGTAAGTGGGAAGCACCAAAAGTGATTCCTTATCAACCTATTACCTTGGAACCTTCTGCCAAAATTTTTCATTATGGGCAGTCTATTTTTGAAGGCATGAAGGCTTACAAAGATGCAGATGAGAATGTCTGGTTATTTCGTCCGTTAGAAAATTTTAAACGATTGAATATTTCTTCGAAGCGTTTGGCAATTCCTGAATTACCAGAAAACTATTTTATGGATGGTTTAAAGGCTTTATTAGAAGTAGATAAAGATTGGATTCCAAGAAAAGATGGAAGTTCCTTATATATAAGACCATTTGTTTTTGCTTCTGGTCAAGGATTCCATGCATCTCCTGCTGATGCATATAAATTTATTATTTGTACGGCGCCTTCTGGAGCTTATTTTGCAGGTGAAGTTAGGGTTTTAATTGAAGAAAAATATTCGCGTTCTGCAAATGGTGGTGTTGGTTTTGCTAAGGCTGGTGGTAATTATGCTGGACAATTTTATCCTACACAATTAGCTATTAAAAAAGGCTACCAACAAGTAATTTGGACAGACGATAATACCCACGAGTATATTGAAGAGGCTGGTGCTATGAATATTTTTGTTCGTATTGATGATACACTAATTACAGGGCCTACCAGTGATAGAATTCTTGATGGTATTACTCGAAAAAGTATTATTGAGCTTGCTAAAGCTGAAGGTATTAATGTTGAAGTTAGAAAAATAACGGTTAGTGAGGTTGTTGAGGCTGCTAAAAACGGATCGCTTAAAGAGATGTTTGGTGCAGGAACTGCTGCAGTGATTTCTCCTATTGCTGGCTTTGGTTTTAAGGATGCCGATTATGAGTTACCAAAACTTGATGATACGTATGCTAGCTATTTGAAAAAACGTATTACCGATATACAAACTAATAAGGCCAAAGACCCTTTTGGGTGGCGTTATGAAGTTTCATAGTATAGTTAGAAAAAAGAGAGAGCTGTTTTAGCTCTCTCTTTTTTTAAATACATTGATGTGTCACCCAGTTTATGGCATTTTCGTATTGTATTTGGATTTAAATACTACAAACAGAGCACCGTTACTATAGTTTTTATCGATAAACTACTCTAATTTTATTGTTTATAGACAGATAAATAAGAAAATTCATTCAGTAATTTATATTTTTTTTAAGTTTGCGTATTAACAAAAAACAAACTTATGAATTTTTTTAAAAGTACTCTCTTAATTACCGCTATTGCATGTTTTACTTTTTCATGTAGCAGTAGCGATGATAACTCATCTGACTCTAAAGATGAATTAGCCCAAGAACAAAATGAAACAGAAAATAGAGTAATTCCTACTTCTGAATTAGAAAGTGGTATTCGAATTGATGGCTCAACATCTGAACTCGGAACACCTCCTTCTCCAAACGGAAAATTAGATTTTCAGATAAATACTGAAAAACAAGAAGCGTTTCAAGAGGCTGGTCTGGATATTAAATTTTCTACTCTAGATGATATTGAAGGCGTATATATCTTGTTTCAGGATAGTGATGGTAATAAACTGGAAAACTATCTAGATGTTCCATTATCTGCATTGGAAGGTAAAGTAGCTTCAAAAAAACATGCTAAATTATCAAAACAAAACAAAACGTTTAATGAAAACGAATATACAATAGATGTTGATTTTGATAATATTTTACCTGGAACATTTTGCTATGAAATTTGTTTATACGATGAAAGCGGTAACATAAGTGTTATAGAAGAAATCTGTGTAGAAGTAGAAGCTTGGGGAGGAAACTCAGAAATTGTTGGTGAATGGTTATTTGACAGATATGATGAGGATTTTGATGATGAGGATGAAACAGAGGTTAACTGTGAAAATGGGGATACCATAATTGTAAGTTATGTTGGTGAGGAAGATGAAACTTGGATATTAGCTTTAAATGCTGACGGTAGTTACTATGAAACATATGAAGGCTCTGAAGAGTACCTAAATTACGAAGCTACTCAATCTAGTTGTTCTGCTGTCTATAATGAATCAAATTATAACGATAAATATTCTGGAAAATGGGCATACAATGAAGATAAAAAAACACTAACTATTATAGATTTTAAGTATGAGAACTTATTAGACGCTTCTCAAAATGAGACCTATGAAAACGGATCAGTTTACTTTGATGGTACCAATACAAAAGCAAGAGTTATTTCTGGTGAGTTATTTATAACAGATAGTTACTCTGATGGTGATGATAGTTATTCTGACACTTACATTTTTAAAAGAAATTAAAATTATTTTAATTGAAGAGTAAAAAAAAGAGAAGCAAATTGCTTCTCTTTTTTTTACTCTTTTTATTTATCTAAGATAGATTGAATATTTGGTTTAAAATAGTTGGGGCCTTTTAAAACTTTACCATCTTCCCTGTATATAGGTTGACCGTCTTCCCCAAGTTTACTCATGTTGCTTCGTTGAATTTCTTCAAACACTTCTTCAATTTTATGTTGCATACCATGTTCTATTATAGTTCCGCATAAAATGTAAAGCATGTCTCCTAAAGCATCTGCAACCTCAACTAAATCATTATTATTTGCAGCCTCATAATACTCCTCGTTTTCTTCTTTCATTAAGTTGAAACGGAGTTTGTTTTTGTCTTCTCCTAAATCGGCTTTTGGTGTTTCTCTGTGTCCAATTTTAAAAGCAGTATGAAATGCTTTAACAGCTTCAATTTTATTTTTCATTATTATCTATTTGTTATCCCTTAGCAAGATGGGGAATCTCATTAATATTCTATAAATTTGTATAAAAGTAACTATATGTTTAGTAAAGGTCAAATCATTTTTGGAATAATATTTTTTGTAGTCTTTTCAATAATTATAGCTTACACTTACCGGAAAGATTTAAAACTCCACAGACGGTTTTACGCTGGTAGTGTTTGGATTTTAATTGCCTTTATTTCCTTTATATTATTTATTTCTGCTATTAAGTTTTTCTTTAAATAAAACCTTATTTCGGTTTTTTTTGCTTTTAATCTGTGATTTAAGTTTTTAAAACATTGGTTTCATAAATTAATAGATAAATATACCCAATACTAGGTATGTTTTTACAAGCCTCTTTTTTGGAGATTTGTATTATTAACTAATAAACCACTAATTATGAGCAAAAATCAAACTGAAGAAATTGAGTGTAAATCCGAACACTACACTATTGAAGATGATTTTGGTAATCAAGATAACCCAATAAATGGAAATTCTTTATTCGGTGAATTATTTGCGCCATCCGTCAGATTAATTGAAGATATTGAAGTTACAAAATTACATTACATTAAAATTCTTTACCTATCAAATGAAAATACTGTGGTAGATAAAGTATCTATTCAAAGTTTTGAAACACACCAAGACGTTATTAGCATACCAGAAACAAATCTAAATTTAACTCAAAAGCATAAATTATTCAAAATTTGTATTCAGTTAAAAAACAAAGTAGATGGAGCACATCCTGGTAAAAATGTTATTTCGCAAGTTATTATATCAGAGGAAAGTCATAATTCTCTCAAAAAATTATTTGGTAATAAATATGCTGTTTTGGAAACTGTTATAGACCCTGTAGAAGGTGTTTCAAATTTTAGTAGAAGTCCAGGAGACCCAATAGATCCTTACCCACCATTTATGCCTTAATTTGTAAATATGAGTAAAAACATTTTAGTTTTTTTTACTTTAATAATTTTTTCTAGTATTACTAAAGCTCAAGATTTAAATTTTCAAGTGCTTAATGACTCTATTCAATCATTGTTTGGAAGTCGTGATTTTCACAGCGCTAAAATTTTAAATGATAAACTCGTAAGTTTTAAGGATTCTGATGAATCAAATTATTGGGTAAATAAAAACTATTTTATTTACTATTATAAAAATAAGAACTTAGATAGTTGCTCCTATTATATAAAACAAATAAATACTGATAAACTATCAAACCAAAATTTAAATAATTATTATTATGATTTGGCTTATTTATTTAAGAGTAAAAATCAATTAGACTCTTCTGCTTTATATTTTAACAAATCATTGCGTTATTTTGAAAAAGACACAAGCCAATATTCAGCTTACCGAGCAAGGATTTATGCAGGATTATATTCTATATATAGACAAATTTCTGATAATCAGAGACATTTGCATTTTTTAAAAAAGTATTTAAAAGAATCAAAAAAATCTGATAATTCATATTACATAGCCACTGCATATAACAATTTGGCATTGTACTATCAAGAAGAAGACAACACTAAAGTAGCTTTAAACTATTTTCAAAAAGCATTAAATAAATTTCAAGATGGGGCAACCAAAAATAGAGTATATCAAAACATTGGCACTTTATATTTAGACGCATTTAAAAATCAAGATTCAGCTTTATACTATTTCAACAAAGCTAAAAATAACAATAGTTCTAATAGAACATTAGCACATATTGACTATTACATATCAAAAATTCATAAGAGTAAAAGTAGTCACTTAGAAGAAAACATACTTTTAATTAATGCCTTAAGGTTAATAAAAACAGACCCATACGAACCTCTTGAAAGAGACATATATCTAGCCTTAGCAGATAATTATCAAGTCCAGAATGATTTTAAAAATGCTTTCAAATATTATTCAGAATATCATAATATTAATGAAACAATAAAAGAAAAATCAATTGTTGAAAAAATTGAAGATATCCAAACTAAATATGATACTGAAAAAAAAGAAAAAGAAAATTTACTATTAAAAACAAATATTGAAAAAGAACAACAACAAAAACGTGGTTTATTAATTGGCTCGTTAATTATTCTTCTTTTTGGATCTATAACAGCATTCCTAATACAAAAAAACACTAGAAAAAAACAAAAATTAGCAGAACAAGAAAAAACGCTTGAAACCCAAAAACTCGCAACCGTTTTAAAAGAGCAAGAACTCAAGAGTATTGATGCCATGATTGAAGGGCAAGAAAAAGAACGACAACGAATAGCTAACGATTTACATGACGATTTGGGTGGATTAATGGCTACTGTAAAGCTTCATTTTAATGTTTTAAAAGACAAACAAACACCAGAATTATTCGACAAAACTAATAATCTCTTGGATGAGGCTTACAATAAAATACGTGGTATAGCACATGCAAAAAACTCTGGTGTAATTGCTAAACAAGGTTTACTAAAAGCTGTACAAAATATGGCTAATAAGATATCTGTTTCTAATAAAATTACTGTTGATGTTATTGATCATGGATTAGAAAATAGACTTAAAAACAGCTTAGAACTCACCATTTTTAGGATTATTCAAGAATTGATAACTAACGTTATAAAACATGCTGATGCTACAGAAGCAATAATACATTTAACCAATCATGAGGATACATTAAACATTATGATTGAAGACAATGGTAAAGGCTTTAATGTAAGGCAAATAACAACCAAAAACAAAGGCATGGGTATTAGTAGTATTGATAAACGTGTTGAACATTTAAATGGCAACATGACTATTGAGTCTGAACGCAATAAAGGAACAACCATAATAATAGATATACCAACATGATACGATTAGCCATAGCAGAAGATCATCAGTCATTAATTGACGGTATAAAACTCCTTCTAGAATATGAAGATAATATTTCCATTGTTGGTACTGCAAATGATGGTGAAGCTCTTTTAGAAATTGTAAACAAAAAACAACCTAACGTAGTTTTAACTGACATAAGAATGCCAAAAATGGATGGTATACAAGCTACAAAACAAATCAAAAAAAACTACCCTAAAACCAATGTATTGGCATTTACCATGTTCGACCAGGTTGAAGCCATACAACAAATGATTGATGCTGGCGCTTCAGGTTATATTTTAAAAAACTCATCACTTAATGAGGTCCATAATGCGATATTAACTGTTGCAAAAGGCGAAACCTATTTTGATGCCAACATAAATACAAATGCTTTAAACTCTGAATCAAAAAATAAGTCAAAAGGGGTTCTAACTAAGCGACAAATAGAAATTTTAGAACTTATAGGTCAGGGAAAAACATCCAGAGAAATTGCCGATTTACTTTTTATAGGCATTCATACGGTTGATACACATCGTAAAAACATGGTACGTATTTTAGGGCTTCAAGGTAAAGGTGAATTATTACGCTATGCTTTAGAGAAAAAATATAAGTTTTAGAATTTACCTTTTACTGGTAATATTTTAAAAAATATTATTCCATTTAGTGTAATTATTACGCCATTTTTTTATACATAAACCAAATTAAACACATAAGCGTTAACGATAAATATACCCACAAAAAATGATTTAGACATATCTCTCTTTTAAATAAATATCCTGATTTATTCCTTTTTATTCAAATTGAAGGGTTAAAAATGATTCAAGTAATAGTTACATAAGCAAATCCTTATTACTTAAAATTAGATAAATAGTAGATCATTAAAATGGTAATAAGGAAAATCTAACTATCTATATTAATAAAATTAACTAAGCTAATAAAAAACTCAGATTAACTAATTTAATACTCAGTAAGTAAATAAAAATCCCCAGTATTGGGGATTTTTTACTTTTCATCGCTTTTGTAGGTTTACATCTCAATTAATAATTAAAACCATTAAATATGAATCGTTTATTACTATTATTAATAATTTCAATCCTCTCTACCTCTAAAGTTTCTTCTCAAATTCAGTTTATTGAAGACATTCGACTTGGTGCTGATTCAAGTAATCCAAGAGGGTTTATTGAATTTCAAAATAAAGTCTATTTTATTGCTGACAATTCTGCTGGAAATAATAGTATTTTTTCTATTGATATAAACGGCAATGTGACTGAAGCTAATACATTTAATTTTTCTGTAAAGATCCTTAAATTAATTCCATTAAATGACCAACTTTATGCTACAGTAAGGTCAATCATTCAGCCAACTGGTGACTTTTCAGAGCCAGAAATTTGGCGTATAAACTTTTTTGGTGTTGACGAAAGAATTCGCCCTTTTTGCGGGAATTATTTTTTTCATGTTTACGATTCATACATCTTTAACAATGAAGTGTATTTAAGTGCTTCTACAAGTTGTCTAACAAATGGTTTTAAACAGCTTTATAGATATAACGGAACAACTGTTACATTGGTTGAAGCTGTAAATCCTTCAGGAGATTTTAATCCGCAAGATTTTGCAATTCATAATAATGAATTATACTTTCGAGGCTTTACTAGCGAAAATGGTTATGAGTTATACAAGACCAACGGAACATCTGTTTCACTAGCTTATGAGTTCCTTCTAGGACCAAACAGTAGTTTTCCAGTTAGCATGACTTCTTATAACGGATTCTTATACTTTGGTCTTTTAAATGAAACTAGTAATATTCAGCTTTTTAAACTAGAGACATCCTCTTCTACAGCAACAGCCTTTGGTATTATTTTGAATAATGACATGAAAGTTTTTAATAACGAATTATATTATTCTGATCGAAATACTAACACAAACATAAATCAATTAGCAAAGTTAGATACAAATGATAATCGAACGTTCATTACACTTTCTAATCCATCCGAAGATGCTACTGCGATAAACTTTTTTGAGGTACTAAATGGTACTTTATACTTTAATGTATCAAAGCCAAGTACTGGTTATGAATTATATAGATATACTTCTGGAGCATTTGCTCAAATCATAGATGACTATTATTCTGGCAGTGTTGGTTCAAATTCCTTTTACAAATTCGGTTTTAATAATATATTATATTTTGGTGCAAATGACGGAAATGGCTTAGGTATAGAACTTCATAAATATGAGCCCGTAGCAACAACGCAAATTGCAGATCCTAACTTTGAGCAGTTACTAATAAACTTAGGCTTTGACTCTGGTAACATTGACGGTGAAGTACCAACTGCTAACATAGACAACGTTACAGTTTTAGACATACCTAGTTCAAATATTTCTAATATGCCCATTTCTAATCTTGATGGTATTGAAGACTTTACAGATTTAGAAGAGTTTTCTCTATTCCTAAATTCAGTTTCAAATATAGATTTTAGTTCCAATACCAACTTAAAAAAAGTAACTATTTATAATAACCCATTAGTTTCAATAAATCTTACTCAAAATCCATTACTAACAGATTTGATAATTTCAAATACATCTGGTTTAACCTTTAATAATATTGACTTAACACAAAATAGTATCCTTTCATTACTAGACTTAAGCTCTAACAATATTTCAGCTATAAACATCAGTGGTAATCCACAGTTAAAAACATTCCGTATTGGTAATAATCCTATAAATACATTAGAATTATCTCAAAATACTGCTTTAGAAGTTTTAAGCTCATGGTCTACTGGAATATCCAATTTAGATTTGTCAAACCATCCAAATCTAAAAGAGTTGATATCTTACTCTGGAGAGTTAAGCATCCTAAATTTAAAAAATGGCAATAACAATAATCTTAATTCTATTTTTATAACTGATAATCCTAACTTGAGTTGTATTACTGTTGATAATGTAAGTAATGCTCAAAATAATTCTAACTGGATAAAAGATGAAACTACCGTATATAGTTCAAATTGCTCAACATTAGGAATAAATGACATTGAATTAGATGAATCACTATTTTCTTTATCTCCTAACCCAACTAAAGAATTCCTTAAAATAACTTTAAATAATAATTTTGATGATTTTACATCATCTATTTATGATTTAACAGGAAAACTAATTTCTGTTCATAACCACAAAAACAACTCTGACAAAAGAGTTAATGTTTCAAAATTGGAAATTGGGGTTTATTTCATAAATATTAAAATAAATAATAGGTCTACAACTAAACGCTTTATAAAAATTTAACCAATTAAAAATCAAAACAATATAAACAGTATTGTTTTTTTACCTTAATCTTTAACCAAAAATAAAACTGTAGTCATTATAATGACACCATTAAAAGCAATACTAAATACCATTTCCAATATTAAAAAACAAGGTGAATTTATCTCAGAAGAAGAGCTAATAAGCATGCTAAAAGCTACCAAATCAATTTCAAAAAACGAAGACATGTTAAATACTTGTATTTCATTTTTTAAAAGATTGGATAAACACAATTTAAATAAAATCAGTTCGCTAACAACTCGTGAACTGGAAGTTTTAACATGTATTGGAAATGGAATAAACTCCACAAACATTGCTAATAACTTAAACTTAAGTATTTCTACTATTGAAACTCACAGAAAAAATATTCGAAAAAAATTAGGTTTAATAGGTAAAGGGAAACTTATTGAATATGCCATTATAAACAACTTTACAATTTCGAAACACAATAAAAGTTAGAAAAAAGCATCCTTTTAAACCAAAAAAAATAAAATTTATTTTTTCACGCAACCTTTTTAAATGTAGTGCATCTAATTAGTAACTAATCCAAACTAGAAATGAATTTTATATTAATTATTGCTATTTTAATAGTCATTAACATAATTCTCTTAACATTTAGTGTAAACAAAAAAACAGATCCTTGAATAATTATGATGACATTTTTATGCTTTAAAGATGTATATACGTAAACTATAACTAAGACATCATGAGCATTTTTATAATCATTATTTTTTTAATTGCTATTAACGGATTTCTTCTCTTTTTTAGTGTAAATAAAAAAACTGAGCCTTTAATTATCTAACGCCACTCTTTTTATTTACAACTCACTTTTCTTTCAAAATAGAACTGTATTTAATGAAATTTAAAATTGATTATCTTTGATTTCAATAATTCATTAAAATATTTTTCATGAAAGCTTTTAAATATATTTTATTCTTATTGTTGATTCTAACTATAGGTTTGGCCATATATATTGCTGTACAACCAAATGAGTTTGAAGTAAGCAGAACACGAACTATAAGCGCTCCTACTCCTGTGGTTTACGACAATGTTATTGACTTTAAAAATTGGGAAACTTGGTCGTCTTGGGCTGAAATGGATCCTGATATGAAAATTACGCTTTCTGATAAAACAAAAGGTATTGATGGCTCGTATTCTTGGGAAGACAAAGATGGGGTTGGAACTATGAAGACTGTTGAAGCTGTCGCGAATAAATATATAAAGCAACAGATGCAATTTGCAGATTTCCCACCTTCTGATATTTCATGGAATTTTACACCAAACGAAGACGGTACAACTAGCGCAAAATGGACCATTTCTGGTAAAGAATTACCATTTGGTTTTAAAGCATTTGCTACTTTAATGGGTGGGATGGAAAAACAAATTGGACCACATTACGAGCGTAGTTTAGAAAAATTAGACAGTGTTGTAGTTGCTAGTATGAAAAAATATGATGTAACCGTAAACGGAATCACTCAACACGGTGGTGGCTATTATATTTACAACACAACATCGTGTAAAATATCAGATTTAGCTAATAAAATGCAAGAAATGATGCCTAAAGTTGGTATGTATGCTATGAATAATAATATTAAAATGGCGGGTTCTGCTTTTACAAGTTATCATAAATGGGATATAGAGAATAATGCTGTTATGTTTTCTTGCTGTGTACCAACTACTGAAAAAATAATTTCTTCAGAGCCCGATATTTTAACAGGACAATTAAAACCCTTTAAAGCAGTTAAAACAACCTTAAAAGGTGATTATACCAATTTAAAAGAAGCTTGGGAAACTGCAGCTAAATATATAAAAGATAATAACCTTGAAGAATTACACAATGCGTCTGCTTTAGAGGTTTATCAAACGGATCCTATGAGCGAACCAAACCCTGCAAATTGGATTACCGAAATATATATTCCTATAAAAGAATAGAAACATAAATGAAGCAACTTTTATTAGTTTTTGTTGGTGGTGGTTTTGGTAGCGTTTTACGTTATGTTATTGGAAAATATTTAAATAGTGCTGAAAACGGTATTCCGTATGGCACTTTTGCTGCAAATATTCTGGGAAGTTTATTAATTGGTATTATTTTAGGATTAGCTGCTAAAAATGATGCGCTTTCGCAAAACCAAACGCTATTATTAGCTACTGGTTTTTGTGGTGGCTTTACCACCTTTTCAACCTTTGCTTACGAGAATCATGTGTTTTTAAAATCTGGTGATTTTATGGGTTTTGCAGTTTACACTATTGCGAGTTTTGTTATTGGATTTTTGGCTGTTTTTGCTGGGATTTATTTTGTGAAATAAGGACTTGGCTTTGTAAAAAAATCAACTAAATTCGTTTAACGTAGGGTATAACTCATTAAAAATACACATATCCGTAAAACATTGTGCTTCATTATAACCAACCAATAACCAATGATAAAATTCTTTAGAACAATCCGCCAAAAAATGCTGACTGAAAACAAATTCAGTAAATATCTGATTTATGCGATTGGTGAAATTGTACTTGTTGTAATTGGAATTTTGATTGCATTATCAATCAATAATTGGAACGAAGAACGAATCCAGAAAAATGAAGAACAAACCATTGTAAAGAACATCTATACTGAACATTTGCAAAATAAAACGATTATAAAAAAAAGAATTGAGGAAGCTGAATTATGTGAAGCAGCCCTTAAACAATTAATGAATATTATAGGCAAAGACGAAGATTATCTTAAAAAGCAAAATGTCGACAGTTTACTTTTTATTGCCTTTGACCCTCCTATATTCAGACCCTCAGAAAACACCATTTCTGGTCTCATACAATCGGGACGTTTGGATTTGCTACAAAATAAAGAATTAGTTAATTTAATATATAGTTGGGGACGAACGATGAAGTCGTTGACAGATAGAACAGCAAGATTTACTACATTAATTGATAACGATATTTTTCCCTACTTAACAAAAAAATATTCCTATAAAGATATCGATACATATGGTCCATTAAATTGGAAAGAAAAATCGAACCTGAAGGTGAATAAACTTCAAATTTTTAAAGAAATTGAATTCGAAAATCTTACTGACGGGTTTTTATACTGGATGGTAGATAACAAAAAACTGTTTATAGAATTAGACCTTTTGATTGATAAAATTCTTCAGGAAACTCAGTATGATTAAATTATAAATAACGTAAGCACAAAAACGTTAAACGACGAACCTATTCAAAACTTACATAGATATCAATGCTTATCAAAAGCCTTAACTCCAGCCTCTATTCTGGTTTTTAGATAATTTTTACGCGGTACAATTGGGCAAGAGTATTTATCATTATATGCACAATAGGGATTGTAGGCTTTATTAAAATCGATAATCATAGTACTGCCTTCTGGGATTCTAGCATCTATATAGCGTCCGCCACCGTAGCTTTCTAGTCCGTTGGTTTCATCTAAAAATGGTAAAAACAAATAGTTTTCGTAGCCTTCTTTTTCTATTAGTCCTTGGTTTTGGTAAATATTCAACTTAAACGATTCTCCTTTTAAATTGAATGTTAACTCACCGTATTTTACATATATTGGCCTTCTAGCGGTAGTAGTTTTCATTTTAAAAGGCTTTTCGTTGGGTGTTCTTTTAAAATTGGCTATAACTACATAGGCTGAATCGAATTTAAAAAAATCTAAGCTTTCAAAGTTTTTTCTATCCTTTTCTTTTAATGGAGATTTACTAGCATCTTTATAATCGGAATTTATTTCCTTTTGGAATTCGGTTTCGCCTTGTATTGGGCGTTTTTTTTGTGCGCAACTTGTGCTTACTATTACTAAAGCAAGTATTACTGAAAAAAAACCTTTATCTATTGCTAGCTGATATGCCCGCGTTAGGGATTGTAGAGGAAAGCCCACAGCGACGCAGGAGCGAGGACTTGGAACGGAAAGCCCGACCCCTTGTGGGCAACGCCCAAATAATTTTATAGCTAGTTTTCTCATTAGTTCTCTGGATTAAAAGATGGGTTTAAATTGTTTTGATACATCTGTAATAAATCGTTTGAAAAGGTATCAAAAGTTTCTTCATTAGCAAATGATTTTATTTTTTCTGGATCGAAATTGCCTTGTAGGTAATAGGCAGTGGTTTCGGTTTCTGAGCTGGCAAAAATAATAACGTCTGTAACTACTACGCCTACCTCTCCAACTGAAATGATTCGGGTATTGGTTGCATCGTTTTTTCTGAAAACATCTGTAAATCCGTTGTTAGTTACAGCATTCATTTCTGTGATTAGACTCTGGCGCTTAAATGTATTTATGTTTTCGAATTTTATGTATTTAAAATCTGAAATGTTGCCAATAGCATGTTTAACTTCTGGCGAAATATTGCTTAAAACCGCTTTCATGAAATTAGGTACTTGGAATGCTGTTACACCCAAGTCTGCCTTATGGTTATTATAGAAGCTTTGAAAGCTGCTTCCGCAGGAAAACATTAAAAAACATAGGCTTAATACAATTATTATTTTCTTCATTTTAAAAAATTACATTTCAAAAATACAACTTACGATTATTTTATCTAGCTTTGGAAAATCAAAATAAACAAAAATGCGTAATAACGTCACTATTTATAGAAAGCAATGGACCTCTTGTTTAAAGACAAGTTGTTGGGCTATTTATTTATTGTGGTGATATAGATATAAAATATTGCAATAATTTAAAAAGTCCGACTTCACAGTCGGATTTTTTTTTTGAAAAAAAATTCAAATTAATTATCAAGTATGTAGAAAACTGAACAACTAGAACTCATGAAAACTTTATTTAACAATTACCTAAACACCTTTAAAGGATTATCAAAAGAAGTATGGTGGCTTGCTTTAATTACACTTATTAATAGAGCTGGTACCATGGTCATTCCTTTTTTATCATTATACCTAACAGAAGATTTGCAGTTTACTTTGGGAAATGTTGGTACCATTATGATGTGTTTTGGTTTGGGTTCTGTGGCTGGTTCTTGGCTTGGAGGTAAACTTACTGATACTATTGGCTATTATAAAGTTATGGTTAGAAGCCTTGTGAGTACAGGTATCCTTTTTATTGCTTTGCAATTTCTAAATACGTTTTATACGCTTTGTTTGGGTATATTTTTAGTAATGCTTGTAGCAGATATGTTTCGTCCCGCTATGTTTGTGGCACTTAGCGCTTATAGCAAACCTGAAAATAAAACACGTAGCGTAACGCTTATTCGATTAGCTATAAATCTAGGGTTTTCTGCAGGACCTGCTGTTGGCGGGCTAATTATTACCACGCTTGGTTATAGTGGCTTATTCTGGGTTGATGGTATTACTTGTATATTGGCTACAGTAGTACTTTTTATAGTTTTAAACCCTAAAAAATCTAACGTTTTGGATGACGTTGTGGTGGCTAATCCAGATTCGGCTTATAAAGATAAAGCGTTTACTATATTTCTAGTTGCTATGTTTTTATTTGGCGTTATCTTTTTACAATATTTTTCTACCATGCCTATATACTATAGAGAAGTACATATGCTATCTGAATTAGAAATAGGCCTTCTTTTAGGTGCTAATGGGTTTATTATTTTCTTGCTAGAAATGCCTCTAATAAAATGGTTGGAAAACAGTAAATTCTCTAAAACAAAACTCATGTTGTTTGGAGCCGTATTAACAGCTGCTAGTTTTATTATTTTAAATATAACAACATGGTCGGGTATTTTAATTGTTGGTATGTTTTTAATGACTATTGGCGAAATGATTGCCTTTCCGTTTTCTAATGCCTTTGCTATGGAACGTGCTAAAAAGGGAAATCAAGGTGAATATATGGCATTGTATTCTATTGCATTTTCTATGGCACATATTTTCGGACACAAAGCTGGAATGCAAATGGTTGATGGCTGGGGCTTTGATAATACATGGTATATGGTAACACTTATAGGCGGTTTTTGTGTACTTTTATTACTTATTTTAAAAGCACACTTAAACTTAAAACGTAGTTAGGTTGAAAATGACAGACGTATTAATTATTGGAGGCGGACCAATTGGAATAGCTTGTGCCTTAGAGTGTAAAAAACAGCATTGGAATTATATAGTTATTGAAAAGGGAGCGTTAACCAACTCCCTTTTTAACTACCCGAAGCATATGACGTTTTTCTCAACTTCAGAAAAATTAGAAATTGATAACATTCCGTTTATTAGTAAAAACCCCAAACCCAACAGGGATGAAGCTTTAGAGTATTATAGGCGTGTAGCTACATCAAATAAAATTAACATTAACTTATTTGAAACTGTTGAGAACCTACAAAAAGTACAGAATACGTTTGTTGTAAAAACAAACAAATCATCTTATACCTCTAGAAAGATTATACTTGCAACAGGGTTTTATGATATTCCAAACTTATTAAATATTCCAGGTGAAACGTTACCCAAAGTAACACATTATTACAAGGAAGCGCATCCGTATAGCATGCAGCATGTTGCTATTGTTGGCGCCAGTAATTCGTCTGTTGATGCGGCATTAGAAATTTGGAGAAAAGGTGGTTATGTAACCATGATTATTCGTGGTGAAAATATTGGAGAGCGTGTTAAATATTGGGTACGTCCAGATATTATTAACCGGATTAAAGAAGGGCATATAAAAGCCTATTACCATTCTGAAATTACCGAAATAAAAGAAAACGAAATAACTTTTAATTCGCCTGATGGTAAAAAAACAATAGCCAATGATTTTGTAGTAGCACTAACAGGTTATAAACCTAATTTTGAATTATTAAATCAAGTGGGAATTTCGCTTTCTAAAGATGATAAAAAATTACCCTACTACAATCCTGAAACTATGGAAAGTAATGTAGAAGGTGTTTACCTTGCTGGAGTAATTTGTGGTGGTATGGAAACACATAAATGGTTTATTGAGAATAGTAGAATTCATGCCAAATTGATTGCTTCACACATTGAAAACACCCTTTAAGTATAGTATGAAACCGTTTTTTAAATCAGATATTAAAAACGTTATTTTATGGGAATAACTTCCTTTTGCTTAACTACCCTGGATAAAACAATTTGAGTTTTTGATTCTCCATAAATAATTAAATTATCAATAAAAGCTTCTAAATGTTTATTATTTTTTAAAACCACTTCCATAACTATATTTTCGTCTCCAGTAATTCTATAACAATTTATTACCTCATCAAAAGTTTTCACTTTCTCCAAAAATGGTTTTAATTTCCCCATAAAAGCACGTAAAGTAATAATAGCTTTTAACTGATATCCCATTTCAAATGGTGAAACCAGTGCTTTGAAACCTTCAATAACTCCCATGTCTTCCATCTTTTTAATGCGCTCTGAAACTGCTGGAGAACTTATACCAACTTGCCTTCCTATTTCGGCATTAGATAGTCTAGCATTTAGTTGTAAGCACTTTAAAATCTTACTGTTAATCGAATCCAAAGTCATTTAAAGAATTTCGTTGTAAAATATTTAATTATTAAAGCAAATATACATATTTACTTTAAAATCTAAAGAAGAATCTCACTACTTGTGAGTAATTTTGATAAAATTGCTTATTGATTTAGAAGATGTTACACAATACCCCACCAAATCTATCGGATTTACCGGTTTATCAAAAAGCCTTAGAGATTTTTGCGCTATCGCAAAACATATCTACATATCTAAATCATGATCTATCTAATTTAAAATCAGACGGCTCAGAAGATTCAAACATTTATTTTTCTGGAGATATTGTACAACAATCGGTCTCTTTAGTTCCTGAAATTATGAATGCAGAAATGGAACGTTCCTCTGAAAAAAAACATAAACATTTAGCTTCTCTAAGAAAACTAACAAATAAGCTATACAAAAATTCGTATCGTTTAGAGAAATCGAACAGTAATGGTAAAGACTTTTTACCTATTCTTAGAAGTGAGTTAAAAAAGTTTAAAAAACTTCAAAGTACTTGGATGCTTACTTTGTAAAATCGCCTATATTTTTTTAAATTTTTGTCCACACCCTTCTATACATTGATACCACAAAATTAAATTACCACTTACAGGTAAGTCAAAATACACTTTAGCTGAACGTGAACTACATGTATTTGGAATAATTTCACCATCATATTGAAAATCATTGTTAGAATCTGTATTCAACATATAACTTCCAGTCTCTTTAGCCCCAACTTCAGAAGATATAAAACATAATTCACCATTTATTACAACAGTATTATCACTAAAAAACTCAATAATTCTTTCACTATCTATAGATTGAAAATCGCCACTTCCATCACCAGGATCTAGATATTGCTCAATAAGTTGCCATTTTCCAACTAATTCGGTTTCGTCTGAAGGTTTAGCATCGTCTGATGAACAACTTAAAAACACTAAGGTTAAAATAGTAAATAGTAACTTTTTCATTTTAATAGGTTTTCTTTTTTAGTAGATGACTTAAATTGGGAATGGTTGCGTATTTTGGATAATAAAACTAAAATCTAGCTTATTTAACATTTATTGATATCCTGAGAATGTGCTAGTAATAAGTGATTCTCTCACTTTTCTAAAGCAAAAAAAGCACCAATAATCTTAACTTACGTCTAATAGATCCCGAGACAACGCTCGGGATAAGCGATTCACTCACTTTTTCTGAAATAGAAAAAGCACCAATAATCTTAACTTACATCTAACAGATCCCGAGACAACGCTCGGGATAAGCGATTCACTCACTTTTTCTGAAATAGAAAAAGTGGTTCTCTGCTTACATATTTCTACGATACTGCCCTCCTACTTCAAACAAGGCTTTAGTAATTTGCCCTAAAGAACACACTTTACAAACTTCCATTAATACTTCAAAAATATTTTCGTTATTAATCGCTTTTTTCTGTAAATCTTTTAACAACTGCGAAGTATCATTTACTTCATGAAGATTTTTAAGGGTTTTTATTTGAAATTCTTTCTCCTCTTCCGTAGCTCGTATAACTTCCGCAGGTAAAATTGTTGGCGACCCTTTACTACTTAAAAAGGTATTTACTCCTATAATTGGGAACTGCCCATTATGTTTTAAGGTTTCATAATACAAACTCTCTTCTTGAATTTTTGAACGTTGATACATAGTTTCCATAGCTCCTAATACACCACCACGTTCAGTAATTCTATCAAACTCTAATAATACAGCTTCCTCAACCAAATCGGTTAATTCTTCAATAATAAAAGAGCCTTGTATAGGATTTTCATTCTTAGCTAAGCCTAACTCTTTATTAATGATGAGTTGAATAGCCATAGCACGACGCACTGATTCCTCTGTAGGTGTGGTTATAGCTTCATCATAAGCATTTGTATGTAGTGAATTACAATTATCGTATATGGCATAAAGCGCTTGAAGTGTGGTTCTTATATCATTAAAATCAATTTCTTGAGCATGTAAACTTCGTCCTGATGTTTGAATATGGTATTTAAGCATTTGTGCTCTTGCATTTGCACCGTATTTATGCTTCAAAGCCTTTGCCCAAATTTTACGGGCTACGCGACCAATAACAGCATATTCTGGGTCTATTCCATTAGAAAAGAAAAAAGATAAGTTGGGTCCGAATTTATTAATATCCATCCCTCGACTTAAATAGTATTCTACGTAAGTGAAACCATTTGATAAAGTTAAAGCTAACTGCGTAATTGGGTTTGCACCAGCCTCGGCTATATGATATCCAGAAATAGAAACTGAATAAAAGTTTCGCACATTATTTTCTATAAAATATTCTTGTACGTCTCCCATCAAGCGCAAAGCAAATTCTGTAGAAAATATACAGGTATTTTGAGCTTGATCTTCTTTTAGTATATCTGCCTGAACAGTTCCCCTTACTTGAGCAATAGTTTTTGTTTTTATATCTTGATAAGTAGCTTCAGGCAATACTTGATTACCAGTTACACCAAGTAACATTAACCCAAGGCCATTATTCCCTTCTGGCAACTCACCATTATATTTTGGGCGTTCTTTATCCTTATAAATTTCAACTATTTTGGCTTCAACTTCTTTTTCTAAAGCATTTTCTTTGATGTAAATTTCGCACTGTTGGTCTATAGCGGCATTCATAAAAAACCCTAACAACATTGGCGCAGGCCCATTAATTGTCATACTTACCGAAGTCATTGGGTTAGCTAAATCAAAACCAGAATACAGTTTTTTGGCATCATCCAAACAACAGATAGAAACACCTGCATTACCAATTTTACCATAAATATCTGGTCTGTAATCAGGATCGTTTCCATAAAGTGTAACACTATCAAAGGCTGTTGATAAACGTTTTGCAGGTAATCCAGCACTCACATAATGAAAACGCTTGTTAGTTCGCTCTGGCCCGCCTTCACCTGCAAACATTCTCGCTGGATCTTCTCCTGTACGTTTGAATGGATATAAGCCAGATGCAAATGGAAACTCTCCAGGAACATTTTCTTGTAAACACCATGTTAGAATATCTCCCCATGCTTGGTATTTTGGTAGTGCAACCTTAGGAATTTGTGTATGCGATAAGGATTCTGTTTGCGTTTCAATTTTGATTTCCTTGTCTCTTACCTTAAAGGTATAAATGGGATTTTTGTATTTGCTTACTTTTTCATTCCAGCTTGTAATAATTTCCCAATTGTGTGGGTCTAAGTCGAGTTTTATTCTATCAAATTCAGAAATTAATAGTTTTATAAAATCTTTATTATTGTCCTGAACTTGTTTTAATATCGCATCATTATTTAAAGCTAATTTTCCAATAAAAGACCTTTGGACTGTGCTCAAGGTAACATTAGCTACTGAGCAAATCGTTTTAAAAACTCCATAAAGCTTTTGAGCAACTTCCGCTTGTTCTAGGGCTTTTGCATCATAAGCGCGATTATTCTCGGCTATCTCAGACAAGTATCGTGTTCTAGCTGGCGGAATTACAAAAATCTTTTCACTCATTTCATTTGAAATAGTGAATGTTGATTTCAAATCTGAATCCGTTTTTTCAACCAGCTTGTCCATAACCGCTTTGTAAAGCGTGTTCATTCCTGGGTCATTAAACTGAGACGCAATGGTACCAAAAACAGGAAGGTCTTCTTGTGGAGTATCCCAAAGGTTGTTATTACGCATGTATTGTTTTTTTACATCTCGTAAAGCATCAAGCGCCCCTCTTTTATCAAACTTATTTATAGCTACTAAATCAGCAAAATCTAGCATATCAATTTTTTCGAGTTGCGTTGCAGCTCCAAATTCAGGAGTCATAACATAAAGTGACACATCTGAATGTTCAATAATTTCTGTATCGCTTTGCCCAATTCCAGAAGTTTCCAGAATAATTAAATCGTATTCTGCAACTTTTAAAACTTCAACGGCTTCGTTAACATGTTTAGACAAAGCCAGATTGGATTGACGTGTAGCTAAACTTCGCATGTAAACCCTAGAATTATTAATAGAGTTCATTCTAATCCTATCGCCTAACAAAGCGCCACCTGTTTTTCTTTTAGAAGGATCTACGGAGATAATACCTACCGTTTTCTCAGGAAAATCAATTAAAAAACGTCTCACTAACTCATCAACCAAACTAGATTTTCCAGCCCCTCCTGTACCCGTAATTCCAAGAACTGGAGTTTTTGAATTTTCATTTTTAGAATGAATTTCATCTAAAATATTGTTCGCTATTTCAGGAAAATTTTCAGCAGAAGAAATCACTCTTGCTATAGATTTTGGGGTTTTATTTTTTAGAGTGTCTACTTTAATATTTAATATATCGCCTATTGCAAAATCAGATTGCTCAACCAAATCGTTAATCATACCTTGTAATCCCATTTCTCGACCATCGTCTGGTGAATAAATTCGAGATATACCATAATCCATCAAATCTTTTATTTCGGAAGGCAAAATAACACCGCCACCACCGCCAAAAATCTTGATATGTTCCGCACCTCTTTCTTTCAAAAGATCAAACATATACTTAAAATACTCATTATGCCCACCCTGGTAAGAGGTTAAACATATAGCATTCACATCTTCTTGAATAGCTGTATTAACTACCTCTTCAACACTTCTATCATGGCCCAAATGAATAACCTCAACCCCTGTAGCTTGAATTATTCGTCTCATTATATTTATAGACGCATCATGCCCATCAAAAAGTGATGCTGCAGTTACTATCCTAACTTTATGCTTTGGCTTATAAATATCTTGTTGATTCATTCGTAAAAATTCTCAGTTTTAAGTGATGCAATTTACGAAATATTCAAAAAAATCAATCAATTGTAAATGATTATATAAAATTTAAATCATCACAATCTTAAACGTCATTTTTAAACTAATTTTAGCACCGAATAATTATACTCTATGAACAAGATTACCATTTTAATACACTGCAAAGACAGACCTAATATTATTGCATCTGTAACTAATTTTATTGCCAAAAATGGTGGAAATATTGTTTACATAGATCAGCATGTTGATAGAGAGCAAGATATTTTCTTTATGCGCTTAGAAAGTGAATTTACATCTGAAGTTTTCTCAACTGAAAGTTTCAAGTTGGCTTTTAAAAGTGATTTAGCTGATACTTTTGAAATGAAATGGCGTGTTTATTCCTCTGAAAAAAAGCCGAAAATGGCACTTTTTATATCAAAATACGACCATTGTCTATATGATTTATTAGGACGCTATAATTCAGGTGAACTTAATTTAGAAATTCCATTCATCATAAGTAATCACAAAGATTTAAAGCCTATAGCTGATAACTTCAAAATACCATTTTTTCATATTCCAGTTACTAAAGATACTAAACAACAAGCTGAAGACGAACAACTGGAACTATTACAAAAACATAATATAGATTTTATTGTGTTAGCTAGATACATGCAAATTGTATCTAGTAAACTTATAGACAAGTACCCAAATAAGATTATTAATATTCATCACTCTTTTTTACCTGCCTTTGTTGGAGCAAAACCTTACCATTCTGCTTATAAGAGAGGTGTTAAAATTATTGGAGCAACAAGTCACTATGTTACTGAAGAATTAGATGCTGGACCGATAATAGAACAAGACGTTACAAGGGTTACGCATGCACATGCTATATCAGACTTAATTACAAAAGGACGTGATCTAGAAAAAATTGTTTTAGCAAATGCCGTTAAGCTACACGCTAACAGAAAAGTAATGGTTTTTAATAACAAGACAGTAATCTTTTCTTAACCCTCCCCAAAAAAAATTATGATTAAATTCACAAATTATGATTAACAAATGTTAATATTAGTTATTTTTGTGACCTATCCATTTTTTGTGTGTCTCACAGACGTGGAAATATTAACCATTAACTAAATTTTAATTTTTTATGAAAACAAATTTATTTTTATGCCTAACTTTTTTATTAGGCTTAGGTTTTGCTCAAGCTCAAAACTTACCCTCGAACCCAGAACCTGGGAAGTGTTATGTAAAATGTATTACAAAGGACGAATTCAAAGAAGTTTCTGAAACTATTGAAGTATATCCTGCTTACACTAAATTAGAAGTAGTTCCTGCAACTTACAAAACAGTTGAAGACAGAGTATTAGTAAAAGAAGCTTCAAAAAAATTCGTTTATGTACCTGCAGTTTATGAAACAGTAGATGTACCTTACACTAAGAAAGACGGAAGAAGTGACTTAAGCATTAGTCCTGCTACTTTTGGATCTAACTCAAGAACTTTTGAAGTTTATCCTGCAACTTCTGGATGGGAGTACAAGGAAACTGCTTGTGATTCTCCAAACAAAGAAGACTGTATGGTAGCTTGTTACGTAGGTTATCCAGCACAATTTAGAGATGTTAGCTTTACTACTTTAGCAAAAGATGCAACTGTAAGTAACGTTCCTGTTCCAGAACAAGGAGCAACATACAAAAAACGTGTTGTTAAAACTCCTGCAAGAATGGATCAAATTGAAATTCCTGCTGAGTACAAAACAATAAAGCGTCAAGTTGTAGCTACACCTGCAAGTACAAGAAGTGTTACAGTTCCATCTAAATCACAAACAGTTACTAGAACTGTATTGGCTAAAAAAGGAGGGATTACAACATGGGAAGAAGTTGATTGTGGATTATTTGATGCTAACGTTTTACCAATCTTTTATGAGTTAGGTAGCGCACGTATCACTGGTGCATCTAAGAAAATCATTGATGAAACTTTATTACCATTATTAAACAGCAAGCCTGTAAATATTGAATTAATGTCTCATACAGATTCTAGAGGTAATGATGATTTCAACATGTCTTTATCACAACAACGTGCTAATTCTGTTGTAAATTATTTAGTATCTAAAGGTATTAACAGAAGCCGTTTATCTGCTAGAGGATATGGTGAATCTAGATTAGTTAACCGTTGTTCTAATGGTGTTGAGTGTTCAGAAAATGAGCACCAAAGAAACAGAAGAACAGAGTTTAGAGTTTTAAACAACTAAGAACTAAACCTTCTTACAAATAATTAAAGGCATCCTTATGGGTGCCTTTTTTATTATCTTTTATATTGCATTTAAGATTAATAAATACATTAGTTTATAGCCCATACACATAATTTATATTTATTTGGGCATGACCCAAAGGGGGCAGGCTTTAATTCATGTATTTCTATTTTATTTTTTTGAATTCATGAGCATAAATGTTTCAATACAAGTCCTCGCTCCGTTCTTACGCTGCTGGCTTTCCTTTACAATCCTTAACTCGGGTATATCTGCCTTAATAATGGCTTAAAACAAAATACTAAGTCAATTTGTTATCGTTTAAACTTTGTAAAAAAATATCCAAACACCACTAAAAGAGATTTTTATTGTGTTGAGTTTTGCTTAAAAAACAAACTACATTTTTAGAAGAATTTAATTTTCTTGTTTCAATAAAACAAATAAAGGCATTAAACCTAGAGTTAGAATTCTAGCTTAAAAACAATCTATTTTAAAACTTAAAGTTTAGCAAAAAAGGGGTTATACTATTCTATTAGCGACCTCGCTTAGTAATAACATATTCAGGGTATTCTACAACTTTTTTACTAATATCAATTCCGTAGCTATCCTTCATTGCAGAAACCATTAAATCGTAATATTTGTAATGTATATCCCAATCATGAATTGCACTATCAACATTATTTTGAACCAGTATTATCGGGGTTTCTAACACATTAGAAAGCTGATATTTAACTTGACTTAATGTAACATTATCAGCTTTAATCTCTGCATCTCCAATTAAAAAATGCTGAGTATCTTGCCCCCAATCTATTTGATTCGTATCCCAAAATCTTGGTGCATTAACATCAAACACTATAACTTCTCCTCGTTTATCTTGGTTTGCTTTTTTCAGCTTAAGTGCTTTCAAAATATACTTTGATTTTTCATAAGAAGCTTTTGTGTTATTTTTTATTCGAACACGATATGCTTCATCTAATTCAGAAGACATATTAATTTGGCTCTTATGACTATCCAATGCATAGGCCAAAATATCTTGAAGCCTTCCTTTTAACTCTAAATAAGTATCCTTTTGAGTAATTTGTAAACTGTTATCCCAATTCTTATTCAATTTTTCAACTAAAAAATCCTTCTTTGGAGGTACTTCTAAATTTTGAATGGTCTCTACTTTTTGATAAGCTTGAGTAACAATCATTTTATGTTTAGCAATAGTGCTTCTGTTATCGCGTAAATATTGATCAACATGGTAAGACTTAAAATCTGCTGGATGCCCCTCCCAAAGCTTTACACCTTGTGCATTGTATAGAATACTATACGGTAAGCTCATCACTTTATTCTTTGAAAATGTTTCACCTTCATAATCAATAGCAGTAGCTAAACCATTTTTATGCTTAAGCATAAAACGCTTAACAACATCTGGACTCTCTTGAGATAATGAGAGAACATAAAAATTTTCTGGATACTGTTTCTGGAGCGACTCAACATATTTTGAAGCATGAATACAAGGTCCACACCATGTTGCCCAAAAATCAATAAAATACAACTGATTATCAGAGGTTTTAGAAATTACCGAAGGTTGAATGTATTCAGAAACTCTTATTTGTCCGAAAATAAATGACGAACTTAAAAAACAAAAAAGATAAAGTATTGACTTATTAAATTTCATGTTGATATATCCTTAAACTTTATATATGCTATACAATAGTATACATAACAAACATTGTGCTAAAATAGTATTTTATTAAATATAGTTTTTATAATATACCATAATCAAAAGGAAAAATTATCTTTGTTTAAATAGAAAACCCAAAATCATGACACGAAAATTATTAGTGCTTTTCTTAATATTTAACCTCTCTTCTTGCGCTGAATTGCAGCAAGTTGTTAGCCAATTACCTCAAGGTGGTGGTGTACTCGGTAACACAGAAATAGCCTCAGGTTTAAGACAAGCTTTAGACTTTGGTATTGATAAGCAAGTAACCAAACTCACTCAAAAAGATGGATTCTTTAAAAATGAACTTGTTAAGATCTTATTACCTGAAGAACTCAGAAAGGTTGATAAAACATTACGAGATATAGGATTAGACAATTTAGCAGACGAAGGTTTAAAAGTGCTTAACAGAGCAGCTGAAGATGCCGTAAAAGAAGCTACCCCTATTTTTGTAGATGCCGTAAAAGGTATAACCTTTGACGATGCCAAAAATATTTTACTAGGCAGTAATAATGCAGCAACACAATACTTGACCTCAAAAACGGAAACAGCGCTTTATGCTAAATTTAACCCAGTTATTAAAAATTCGTTTAGCAAGGTAGGAGCTGATGAAATCTGGAACAATTTAATTAATAAGTATAACAGTATCCCTTTTACAAATAATGTAAACCCCGATTTAACTGATTACGTTACAGGTGAAGCACTAAAAGGTGTTTATACTATGATTGCTGTTGAAGAACAAGATATTAGAACCAAAATACCTTCAAGAACTACAGATTTATTGAGGAAAGTTTTTGCACTTCAAGATTAAACTAAAACACCATAATAAAATATTAAAAACCGAATACTAGCTATTCGGTTTTTTTATACCATACAACAAGGCTTAAAGCAGCTATCATATTATTGGGAAAGATGTTTCAACAATCTTAATAAACTGTTATAATCATTTAATATTTTTGATAAACGGCACCTAAAAGCACATTAAACATAAATATTATTGTTCAAAAATTAAGAATATTTTTATACCGTATAGATAAAATATGTATATTTAAGTACCTGTTTATCAAACGCTCATGAAACAAATCACAGATGTTAGAACTAAAGAAATAAAACTTTACAATAAGTATAAGGTATTAATTGAACAAGCCTATAATTTAAAACAAACAGATTCTGCATTAAGTGATATTTCTGAGTTTAAAGCAATTAAATTACTAAATAAGCTAAATCGATTAAAATACTTAAAAAGAGAGCAACTTGAATCCGCATAATTATTTAGCATTTTTTTAACCTTTACAAAACATCTAAAACCTTCATTACCACGTACTTTATATATAAATAAAGAACAAAAAAATGAACACACAATTTTGTAGAGTTGGAAAAATTAAACCCAACCTAAGTAAATCAATCAGTTTAAAGGAATTGGAAAAAAGAATAGCAAATTTTGTAGACGACACTACTAAAGTGCATTATTCTGAAGATTTAAACGGAGCGTTTTAAAATAAGCAAACGCTTTTACTAATCTAGAGCCATACCAAGAGAACATTTCGCCATCAACCAGTACAATAGTTGCATTGGGGTAAAATTCTTGTAACTCTTCTTTATGAATTTCCTTAAAAGGAAAAGGTTCTGAAGAAAGCATAATAACATTTACTCTATTGTTTTCTTCACTTTTATTTAAAATAATTTCTGGGTAACGCGATTTTTGAGAATAAATATTTTCGAACTTATTTAACTGTAATAAGTGATTAATAAAAGTGTTATTTCCTGCTACCATCCATGGATTTTTCCAAATAAAATATCCAGCTTCTAATACCTGCTTACCTCTAATAAAATCTTTAAAAATTTTTAGTTCGTCCTTTATACGTCTTTTAATAGTTCCTGCTCGGGTTTCACAATTGAATATCTTACCGTATTGCTTAATCAACTCTAAACTATCTTTAATATTGTAAATATCTGAGATATGAACAGGACAAATGAGTTCGCATAATTCAACAATAGCTTTTGTATTTTCTTCTTTATTACAAAGAATAATATCTGGCTTAAGTGCTTTTATTTTTTCAATATGAATTTGTTTTGTTCCGCCAACTACAGCTGCATCTGTTTTTATATAATCTGGATGAACACAAAATTTGGTCACACCAACTATATTAGTTTCCAACCCCAAATCGCAGAGTAATTCTGTTTGACTTGGCACTAATGAAATAATACGTTTAGGGGTTTCTGTAAAATGAATATCTCTTTTAAGTTGGTCTTTGAATATCATAAAAAGAGACTCTTACGTCATTACTACAATGATTTCTATCAATGATGTTTCAATTCAATTGCCATAGCTTGCTGCAAATCTTCAGCCTTTTTAGCAGCAGCTTGAGCAAAATCAGTATTATTTGAAGCATATATAATTCCTCTAGAAGAGTTTATCAATAAACCTATGTTCTCACTCATTCCATATTTACAAACATCTTGCAAATTGCCACCTTGAGCTCCAACACCCGGTACTAAAAGAAAACTATTTGGAATAATGTTTCTAATATCAGCTAAAAACTCTGCTTTTGTTGCACCAACAACATACATTAAATTTTCAGAATTTTTCCAAGATTTAGAAGTTTCCAATACATGTTTGTAAACTTCTTTACCATCAATGCTTTTAGTTTGAAAATCAAAAGCACCTTGGTTTGATGTAAGTGCTAAAAGGATAGTATGTTTATTTTCGAAAGCTAAAAAAGGTTCTACCGAATCTTTTCCCATATAAGGAGCAACGGTAACTGAATCAAAAGCTAAGTCTTCAAAAAATGCTTTAGCATACATGGTACTTGTGTTACCAATATCACCACGTTTAGCATCAGCAATAGTAAAAATATCTGGATGATTCTTATTTAAGTAATTTATTGTTTTTTCAAGAGCTTGCCATCCTTTTATACCATAAGCTTCATAAAAAGCCGTATTGGGCTTATAAGCAACACATAAATGATGTGTTGCATCAATAATAGCTTTGTTGAAAGCAAAAATAGGATCCTCTTCTTTTAAAAGATGTTGAGGAATTTTATTTAAATCAACATCCAATCCAATACATAGAAAGGATTTCTTTTTTTTGATTTGCTGAACGAGTTGGCTTGTAGTCACTTGTTTTATTTTAAATCACATCATTACTAGCCTTCAACTTCTCAGTGTTTTCAGCCAATTGTAATTCGTCTATAATTTTTTGAATATCACCATTTACAATATTTGACAAGTCATAAAGTGTTAATCCAATTCTATGGTCTGTAACACGCCCTTGGGGATAATTATAAGTTCTAATTTTCGCACTTCTATCACCACTAGTTACCATAGTGCCACGTAAAGCAGCATCCTCTTCCATTTTTTTAGCTAATTCTAAATCATATAAACGAGAACGCAATACTTTAAAAGCCTTCTCTTTATTTTTATGCTGCGATTTCTGGTCTTGACACTGTGCCACTAAACCAGTTGGCTCATGCGTTAATCGAACAGCAGAGTAAGTAGTATTTACAGATTGTCCACCAGGACCAGAAGAACAGAAAAAATCAATTCTTACGTCTTTAGGATTTATCTCAACATCAAATTCTTCAGCTTCAGGAAAAACCATCACGGTTGCTGCACTAGTATGCACACGTCCTTGCGTTTCAGTTTGAGGTACTCGCTGTACACGATGTACTCCAGCCTCAAATTTTAAAGTGCCATATACATCATCTCCAGAAACTTCAAACTGAATTTCTTTAAAACCTCCATTTGTGCCTTCACTAAAATCTACTGTATCTACTCGCCAACCTCTACCCTCGCAATATTTAGTATACATTCTAAACAAATCACCTGCAAAAATACTAGCTTCATCTCCACCTGTTCCAGCGCGTAACTCGACTACAGCATTTTTGGCATCTTCAGGATCTTTAGGAATTAAAAGTACTTTAATTTCCTCTTCTAATACAGGTATTCCAGTTTTAGCCTCATCATATTGCATTTTGGCCATTTCTACCATTTCAGAGTCACTTCCATCAGAAATAATCTCTTCAGCCTCAGCTAAATTATTGCTAAGTTCAATGTATTGCTCACGCTTATCCATAAGAATTCGCAAGTCTTTGTATTCTCTGTTTAGGGCAACATATCGTTTTTGATCTGTAATAATATCAGGTTGGATGATCAAATCACTAACCTCATCAAAACGCTGTTTTACTATCTGTAATTTCTCTAACATCTGCCTTTTTAATTGGAAACCAAAAATACGATAATTTATGAATTTTCAAGGATTACATCCCGCCGTTCTTAACAAAAAAAAAAATATTCTTTACCAATCGACGTTATTATAGATACTTATGCAACAGTTAATGTCCATATTCATGTTTTACAGACCATTTATTGTTTGGTCTTTGATTATTAATATGGTGCTTTCATTTATAAAATTTGAAATTATCACCATACTCATCATCAAACTCTTGCTTATTTTTTCGCTTTGGCATTTTCTGAGTGAAACACATGCAAAACGAAAACTCATTTTCTATAAAAAACTTGGGGTGTCAATGATAAAACTATTCTCTCTTGTTTTTGTTATCGATGCTGTATTCTCACTTCCTTTTCTTGTAATCTTGAAAGAGTTTGTTTAAACAAAAAAGGAAGTTAATAACCTCCTTTTTATTTAAAACATGATTTAACCGCACTTAGAAGAACCACAATCTTTACAAGTTAAACAGCCTTCTTGATAAATTAAATTTTCAGATTCACAATTAGTACAAGTTTGCCCTTTTGCTTTTGTACCGTCTGCTACATAACGCTTTAGTGCTCTACCCACTCCATTTTTCCATGTATTTATTGATTCGCTATCTAATTGTAAACTATTTATTAAATCTACAATTTTATCAATAGGCATATCATGACGCAGTGTACTTGAAATGAGTTTTGCATAATTCCAAAACTCTGGATTAAACTTATGCGACAAGCCTTCAATCGTGGTTTTATAACCTCTTGTGTTCTTGTATTGAAAATCGTAGCGCGAACTTCCATCTTCATTTCTATTTTTTATTATAAGACCTTTGTTTACCCATCTAGGAATTAAAATTCCATCTTCATCATCCGCTAAACCTGTAAATATCTCATAAGGCTTATCATTAATTAAACCAATAAAGGCAATCCATTTTTCTTTGCTATTTTGAAAACGAACCACATCAGCTTCTAATGTTTGAGGTCGTTTCTTTGGAAATCCAGCCTCATTTTTTTCTTCCTTTTCTTCTTTCTTGTCATCATTAGAAATAAGCACTCCAGAACGGGAACCATCTCTATAAACTGTAACACCCTTACAGCCTACCTCCCAAGCTTTCAAATAGAGTTCGCCTACCAAATCTTCAGTAACATCATTTGGTAAATTAATAGTAACACTTATGGAATGATCTACCCATTTCTGGATAGCACCTTGCATACTCACTTTACTCAACCAATCTACGTCATTAGAAGTCGCTTTGTAATAAGGCGATTTTTTAATTAACATATTAATTTCTTCTTGTGAAAAGTTTTTTGATGTATCAATACCGTTAACTTCCATCCATTGTTTAAACCTATGATGGAATACTACATATTCTTCCCATGAATCACCAACCTCATCAACAAAATCAACACGTACCTCTTTATCATTGGGGTTTACTTTTCTTCTACGCTTATAAACTGGCATAAAAACGGGTTCTATTCCAGAAGTGGTCTGTGTCATCAAACTCGTTGTACCAGTAGGCGCAATAGTTAACAATGCAATATTTCGTCTTCCATACTCTAACATTTCGTAGTATAATTGACTATCAGCTTCTTTCAATCTTTGAATAAACGGATTATTTTTTTCACGTTCTGCATCAAAAATTGAAAATGCACCTCGTTCTTTGGCTAAATGTACCGACGCACGATATGCTTCAACAGCAATGGTTTTATGAACTTCTAAAGAAAATGCATTTCCTTTTTTACTTCCGTACTGAATACCTAGTGCAGCTAACATATCACCTTCAGCTGTGATACCTACTCCTGTTCTTCTGCCTTCTTCTGCTTTGCGCTGTATATTTAACCACAAGTTGCGCTCTGTAGCTTTAACTTCGTCAGTTTCTGGGTCTTCATCAATTTTCTTTAAAATTTTATCAATCTTTTCAAGTTCTAAATCGATAATATCATCCATTATACGTTGCGCATAAGCCACGTGTTTTTTAAACAAATCGAAGTTAAATTTAGCATGCGATGTAAACGGATTTTCTACATAAGAAAATAAATTAATCGCCAATAATCTACAAGAATCGTAAGGACATAATGGAATCTCTCCACATGGATTAGTAGAAACTGTTTTATAACCTAAATCTGCATAACAATCAGGAACCGATTCATTGATTATAGTGTCCCAGAACAAAATTCCAGGTTCTGCAGATTTCCATGCGTTATGCACTATTTTTTTCCATAGCCCATTTGCATCAACAGATTTAGACACTTTAGGGTTCTCACTAAAAATAGGATATTTTTGAGTGTAATCAGTACCATTTTTTACAGCCTTCATGAAACTGTCGTCAATCCTAACCGAGACATTCGCACCAGTAACTTTTCCTTGTTCTAATTTTGCATTAATAAAATCTTCTGAGTCTGGATGATTAATAGAAACTGAAAGCATCAATGCACCGCGCCTGCCATCTTGAGCAACCTCTCTTGTAGAATTAGAGTAACGCTCCATAAAAGGCACCAAACCTGTTGATGTTAGCGCTGAATTTTTAACTGCAGAACCTTTAGGGCGCACATGTGACAAATCATGACCAACACCACCTCTGCGCTTCATGAGTTGAACTTGTTCTTGATCAATCTTCATAATACCGCCATAGGAATCTGACGCTCCAGAATTACCAATCACAAAACAATTAGATAAAGAGCCTATTTGATATGGATTACCAATTCCTGCCATGGGGCTTCCTTGAGGCACAATGTATTTAAAGTTTTTTATTAAATCGAAAATTTCATCTTCGCTTAACGGGTTGTTATATTTTATTTCAATCCTAGCAATTTCTTTAGCAATACGCTTATGCATATCGTTAGGTGTTTGTTCATAAATATTTCCTTCAGAATCTTTAAGCGCGTATTTATTTAACCATACACGAGCAGCGAGGTCATCATTTTTAAAATATTCTAGCGACGCATTAAAAGCATCATCTTGAGAAAAGGTTTGAGGTGTATTTTGGGCAATATTAGTTTTCATTGATACTTTAGGATTTTAAGTTTAATGGATTTATAAATAAAGGTATAAATAAACCATAAATTTACAACTTAAAACATGATAAAAATCACAAAGTTTACAATAAAAAAATATAATTATTTGATTTTTAATAAATTACAATTTTGTCAACATAAAAAAGTTAACAAATTTTAAAAAGATTAATAATTGAAGTCTTTTAAAAATCCATAGCAAAACCTACACCTAAAAACTGCTTCCATTGCACTTTAGCTCCAGATTCATCAAACTCACCTTCAACATCTGTTGGTTTTATAATTTTCACATCATCATCATATCGTAAATGCGAACCTAAAGTTGCTCTCACAAATGAGTTTACCTTAAAATCGAAATCTAACCTCCAATCTACATCCACGTTCCCAAAATTATTGATGTAATCTGAATACAAACTTACCTGTTGCCTGAGGTTAATATTTTCCAAAATTTCCATTTCATAACTGTTAGTCAATAACATTCCAAATTCTCTTCTAACACGCTCACCTGGGACAATAATATTTCCATCATCATCTAGAACAGCAGCTTCAACTCCAAAAGAACCAGCATTTGCTAAATCTTCGTCTAAAACAAAAGTGGCTTTTAATGTTATTGGAGAAAAGTAAAACGATAACTCATCAATATTTTTCCCATACTCCATACCTCCACCAAAGAACAAGTAACCTGGTGCTAAAAATCTTGAAATGGGCTCTTCGGTATTTGGATAATTGTAACCATTGGTTAATTGCGTTCTGAAGTTTAATCTTGCAGAATAAAACCAATCTGATGAGCTATTAGGCTTATAACCTAAATTAGAGTTCAGTTCAAATAAATCGTCGGTTTTTCTGAGTTCTCTAGACTCTTGCTTGTTAATACCATATCGGATGGAAGTATTATTTTTCCAATTAAAAAATTTGTCTTTATAATTTATGGAAGATATTAAACCTAATAAGCCAGAAATAGAACTACTTCCTCCAGCATTCCAATTTGTAAAAGATACTTGGTTAATATCAACCGTACCTTTGTTTTTTTGAATCCATTGCGGCCCTGTATATTTTTGTTTCTTTTCTTTTATGAAAAGTGAATCAGGTTGAGCAAAACTTAAATTAAAAAATAGACAAAGAAAGATTATTTGCAGATGTTTCATGGTTATGTTAGGTTATTTTATAAATTTCATTATTCATCAAAAATTGTTCCATTAAGATGAAAAACTAGAATAAAGTTTTAATTAAAACTTTATTTAGATTCCCGTTTTCACGGGAATGACAATTTAAAAAGCAACCTCAAAGCTTTGCTTTAAGGAGTACTTTTTTTTATTTATAACTAAACTCTCCGTACTCTGATTTTATTGTAAGTTTTTTTGTTTCTGAAGCCTCTACTCTACCAATGATTTGGGCATTCACATTAAAAGATTTTGAGATTGCTATAATATTTTCAGCAATTTCTGGAGAGACATATAACTCCATTCTGTGCCCACAATTGAATACTTGATACATTTCCTTCCAATCAGTTTTTGATTGCTCTTGTATCAGTTTAAATAGCGGCGGAATAGGAAACATATTATCTTTTACAATATGAAACTCATCTACAAAATGTAGAATTTTTGTTTGAGCACCTCCAGAACAATGCACCATACCATGGATGTTGTTACTGTTATATTTGGATAGTATATCCTTTATAATTGGCGCATAGGTTCTTGTTGGCGACAACACTAACTTACCAGCATCAATTGGAGAGTCTTCAACAACATCTGTTAATTTTACACCTCCAGAATACACAAGGTCTTCCGGAACAGCAGCATCAAAACTTTCTGGATATTTTTTAGCTAAATATTTACTAAATACATCGTGTCTAGCTGAAGTTAATCCATTACTTCCCATACCACCATTATACTCCTTTTCATAGGATGCCTGCCCAAAACTTTCTAAACCAACAATAACATCACCAGCTTTAATGTTGGCATTATCAATAACATCGCTGCGTTTCATTCTAGCTGTTACAGTAGAATCTACAATAATGGTTCTAACCAAATCACCAACATCAGCAGTTTCACCACCTGTTGAATGTATGGTTACACCAAACGATTTTAAATCTTCAAGTAATTCTTCGGTACCATTTATTATAGCCGAAAGCACCTCTCCTGGAATTAAACTTTTATTTCTTCCGATAGTAGAAGACAGCATAATATTATCTGTAGCTCCAACACACAACAAGTCGTCTATATTCATTATAAGTGCGTCTTGCGCAATACCTTTCCAAACAGAAACATCACCTGTTTCTTTCCAGTACATGTAGGCTAAGGATGATTTTGTTCCCGCGCCATCAGCATGCATAATCAAGCAATAATCATCATCATTGGTTAAATAATCAGGGACTATTTTGCAAAATGCTTTAGGAAACAAGCCTTTATCTATGTTTTTTATAGCATTGTGTACATCCTCTTTTGATGCAGAAACACCTCGTTGTGCATAACGTTTTGAAACTTCTTGACTCATAGTATTATAATGTGATGCAAAGAAAAGGAATATTTTAAAAAATAATTGATTTTATTGAAAATATGAAATGAGTTTTATTAACGGGTTTTCACCAAATTTTAATTGGCTGTAAGAGTGCCTTACTTTTCTTGACTTTGTCAGAAAAAAACGATAACTTCGTTTAACGTCGGATATAAGTCATTAAAACGACACATTTCCGTAAAAACATTGGCAGTAATATCGAAAACCCAATCTATGAGAATAATTGTTGTTTTATTTATTTGTATTCTGTTTTCAAATTGTAATGGAAAATCAGATAAACTGAACACGTTTAATGATTTAAAAAATACTGTTTGGATTGATTCACTTTGTAATGAATTTCATTTCAAGGATTCCATTATTTCAAAAAGGCTGTTATATCAAGAAAATTTCTTTCTTGACCCAATTGGAAAATTGAAATCTGATAGTTTAATTAAATTAGAGTTTAACAACGGAAATGATGATATTGAAAAATATTTTCTGGAAAGTAAACAAAATGGGAAATTAGTATTTAAACCTTTAGACGAATACAATGATAATCTGACTTTAATTAATGCTGACTCAATTAAAACAACTGATTTAAAACTTCAAAAATTACATCTAAAAGTAACACCAAATTTTTATTATTCAGGTTTTAGAGAAATCACTATAACAAATGACAAAAAAATCACTTACAGAAAAGAAAGAAATGAAGAGAAATTAGAAACTGCAATCTTTTCTGATTCAACATTTCATCAGTTAGAAACATATTTAAAAATTTTGAAATTCGACGAATATAAAGACAAATATGAATTCTATATTTCTGATGGAGCTGACTATGAATTTAATATAATAACGAATAAGTACTCAAAAACTATTGAATCTACTATGCTACCACCAGAAGGATTGTGGAATTTGATTTCATTTATCGATTTTAAATTACAAACTGAACAAAATACTACTGCCAACAACGTGTATAATTAATTGCTTTGGCAAGTGCTTATTTGGAAAATTCCTTCGGAATTTTCTCGCGTTCGTTTTTGTTTACTAAATTAGTTGCTTAAACACGCAACTAACCATACACAATCACGTTAAACGAACCTCTCAAAAAATTACTATATAATATAATAAACCAAGCTAGCAAACACACTCCGCGTTAGCGATTGTAGTGGTTAGCTTTTGCCGAGGCGTGCATCGAGGCAAAACTAGTAACGTAAAGCGCGACCCATAGGGTAACGCCCAAATTAAAAACTATCTAGTAAACAACATTTCTCGGTACTTCGTTAATGGCCAAATTTCATCATCAACCAATAATTCAAGCTTGTCGGAATGGTAACGGATATCATCAAAAAACGGTTTTACAGAATTGCAATAGGCATATGCTTTTTTTTCTACATCATCAATAGCATTTGCTTTTTTTCTAGCTTCTAGCATTTTGGTAACGTTGGCATTAATACCTTCGATGTGTTTTGAAATAGCCTCTATTAAATTGATTTGTTCTTTGGAAACACTATTGTATTTTTCTTCAAAAATTTCTTTTAAACCTTTAACATTTTCAACCAAAATATTCTGGTATCTAACAGCTGTTGGCACTATGTGGTTTCGGGCTATATCACCCAAAACTCTACTTTCTATTTGAATGTGTTTTATATAAGCTTCAACCTCTATTTCATAGCGAGCTTCGGTTTCAATTTTACTCATCACTTGCATTTCTTCAAACAATGCGATAGTTTCTTTAGATATTCTGGCTTTTAAAGCTTCCGGTGTCGTTTTATTATTGCTTAAACCACGTTTTTTGGCTTCTTTCTCCCATGCCTCTCCATAGCCATTCCCTTCAAATAAAATATCTCTTGAAGATTTTATATACTCTCTAAGTACATTAAAAACCGCTTCGTCTTTCTTTAAATCCTTTTTATTTACTAAAATATCTACTTCCTTCTTAAAGTCTTTTAATTGTTTAGCTACTATTGTATTTAGAACCGTCATAGGGTTTCCACAATTGGCTGTAGAACCAACAGCTCTAAACTCAAACTTATTACCTGTGAAGGCAAAAGGAGATGTTCTGTTTCTATCCGTATTATCTAGCAAAACATCTGGAATTTTACCAACAACGTTTAATTTTAATTCGGTCTTCTCTTTAGGGGACAATTTACCTTTAGTTACACCCTCTAGCTCCTCTAATACTTTAGTAAGTTGCTCACCAATAAATACAGAAATAATTGCGGGTGGAGCTTCATTAGCCCCCAATCTATGGTCGTTACTTGCTGATGCAATAGCGGCTCTTAAAAGTGCTTCGTGCGTGTGTACTGCTTTTATAGTATTTATAAAAAAGGTGAGAAACTGCAGGTTACTCATCGGAGTTTTTCCAGGGGCTAATAAATTAATTCCTGTATCTGTAGATAGAGACCAATTATTATGTTTACCAGAGCCATTTACGCCAGCAAAAGGTTTCTCATGTAGCAATACTTTAAAATTATGTCGTGATGCTACACGTCCCATAATATCCATTAATAAAGCGTTATGATCTACTGCTAAATTAGCTTCTTCAAAAATAGGAGCCACTTCAAATTGGTTAGGAGCCACCTCATTATGTCTTGTTTTTACAGGAATTCCTAAAAGCATACATTCGGTTTCCAATTCTCGCATAAAATTTAAAGCTCTGTTAGGAATTGAGCCAAAATAGTGATCATCTAATTGCTGTCCTTTTGCTGCAGAATGCCCTAAAAGTGTACGTCCTGTTAAAGCAATATCTGGACGACTTGCAGCCATTAATTTATCAATTAAAAAGTACTCTTGTTCCCAACCTAATGAGGAGGTTACTTTTTTTACATTTTTATCAAAATATTTACACACTGCAGTAGCAGCATCATCTACAGCGTGTAGTGCTCTTAACAAAGGGGTTTTGTAATCTAAAGCCTCTCCAGTATATGCCACAAAAATAGTTGGAATACATAACGTTGTACCATAAATAAAAGCCGGTGATGTTGGATCCCAAGCAGTGTAGCCTCTAGCCTCAAAGGTATTTCTAATGCCTCCACTAGGAAAACTAGATGCATCAGGTTCTTGTTGAACCAATTGACTACCACCAAATTTTTCAATAGCCATTCCACCACTTACAGTTTCAAAAAAAGCATCATGCTTTTCAGCTGTGGCACCAGTTAGTGGCTGAAACCAATGCGTGTAATGCGTTACACCTTTTCCTAAAGCCCAATCTTTCATTGAAGAAGCAACTTGGTCTGCTACATTTCTATCAATCTTTTTCCCATATTGAATGGCATTCATTACACCAACAAAAGCATCTTTAGTCAAATAGTGTCGCATTGTATTTTCATTAAATACATTTTTTCCAAATAAATCGGAACGACGCTCTTTCTCTTCAACTAAAACTGGTTTGTTTTTAAGCGATTCTTTTATCGCATGAAATCTTAATATAGACATTCTTATATGGTATTAAAAACAGTTGATTTTGAATTACTAAGCAAAAATAAAAACCTTATACTTTATAACCTTGAAAGTAAAAAATCTTTTGAGATTTTTTCAGTTTTTTTATAAAATAATAGTCTTTTTTTAAAATAAACCTTAAAAAAATAGGGTATAAATAAAAATAACTCACACTTTTACTAAAATACCCCCTATATATTCAAAGTAAAAGCATAAAAAATTATATTTGTGATATTATTATCAATATTACAACTATAAAATATTAATTATGGCAAAAATTAAATTAGAATACCTTTGGTTAGATGGGTACTACCCAACGCAAAACCTAAGAAGTAAAACTAAGGTAGAAGAGCACGAAAACTTTCAAGGTACATTAGAAGAATTAGGAAACTGGTCTTTTGATGGGTCTTCAACTAGACAAGCTGAAGGAGGATCTTCTGATTGTTTATTAAAACCTGTAGCTATTTATCCAGATCCAGATAGAATCAATGGATATTTAGTTATGACTGAAGTTTTAAATGCTGATGGAACGCCACACGTATCAAATGGTAGAGCTACTATTGATGATGATGACAATGATTTCTGGTTTGGTTTCGAGCAAGAGTATTTTATAATGGATACTAAAACGCAATTACCATTAGGTTTCCCTGTTGGTGGTTACCCTGCTCCTCAAGGTATGTATTACTGCTCTGTAGGTGGTAAAAACACACACGGTAGAGATTTAGTAGAAGAGCACGCAGATTTATGTATTGATGCTGGATTAAACTTTGAAGGTATTAACCAAGAGGTGGCTTCAGGACAATGGGAATTCCAATTGTTTGCTAAAGGTGCAAAAAAAGCAGGAGATGAAATATGGATTGCTAGATATTTACTAGACCGTTTAACTGAAAAGTACGGATACTACATCGAGTACCACCCAAAACCATTAGGTAAAGATATGGATTGGAATGGTTCTGGTATGCACGCAAACTTCTCTAACGAAGTTTTAAGAACATGTGGATCTAAAGAAACTTACGAAGCAATTTGTGAAGCTTTCCGTCCTGTTGTAAAAGAGCACATTGCTGTTTATGGTGAGTTTAACGATCAACGTTTAACTGGAGATCATGAAACTGCTGCTATCACAGATTTCTCTTATGGAGTATCAGATAGAGGCGCTTCAATTCGTATTCCTATTATTACTGTAGAGAAAGGTTGGAAAGGTTGGTTAGAAGATAGAAGACCAGCATCTAACGGAGATCCTTACAAGATTGCAGGTAGAATTATTAAGACTGTTAAATCAGCTAAAATATAATTTAGCAACAGATTTTGTTCATAAACAAAACGCTAGCATTAATTTGTTAGCGTTTTTTTTATGTGTAATAATTTGGGCGTTACCACAAGGGTCGGGCTTTCCGTTATATCTTTTTTAAAACGTCATTGCGAGGAATGAGCGATGTGGCAATCTGTTTATTATTTACTTAAACGCTAATTTACTACTAGTCCATTTTAAAAAAGGATGCCACTACAATCCCTAACGCGGGTGTGCTTGCTGGCTTAGGGGTTTAAACTGTGGTTTTGGGTCTGTTTTGGGAGGTTCGTTTAATGTTTCGTGGATATAAAATCGTTTTAATACTGAAACAAGTTCAGCATATGCACTTTATATCCGACGTTAAACGAAGGTATCAGTTTTTTTCACAAAGCCATTTATACGTTCAATATTATTAAATGAATTCTTACAATTATTTTTTTAGATTTGCACACTCATAAACAAACCAATTATAATGAAAAAACTATTTACATTAATTCTATTGCTATTTGTCACAATGTCTTTTTCACAAGATGTTTCTATTACAAAAAGTGCCATTTTTAAGGACAAGAAAAAAAACTCATATTTATCATTTACGCTTGAAGCAGATGATGGAGGTATAGTAACTATAAGATCATACTATGGAGGTATGCAACAAAAACTTAAAGGCTATTACATTCAATATTTTGATAGCAACCTTAAGGAAGTTAAAACTCTTGATTACGAGGTTAAAAATAAAACTATAAAAAATGCTTTTTTAAAAAACGACAAGCTACATCTCATTGAAATTGAAGAGCTTAAAAAGGAAAAATCTATTGCAATAAATATATCGTCCTCAGAAATTAATAGTTTGAGTTTTTCATCTCAAAACTTACTTAAGTTTTCTGAAGATAACATCAAAGACTATTTTGGAGTATTTATATTTCCCTTTTTTATAAATAATGGTTGGGGGCAAGCTGATGGCAATCATATGGGTGAGGTTATTTTCTCATTAAATAAAAAGTTTTTTGCCATAAATTTTGATATTAAAAATAAGGACAAAGAAACCCATAAAGTATTTGTTTTTAATGATAATTTTGAGCTTGTTTATGACAAACTAATTACTAAAAATATTAAAGACAGGCTATTTGAATATAATAGTTTTGAAGTAGATGATGAAGATGGTACGGTATATTTTCTTGGTAAATCCTTTGAAAAAAATTCAAAAAGAATTAAAAAAGGTGGAAAAGTAAATTACCATTTTGAATTATATAAAGTTAATGCAGAATCTGTTGAAAGCACTAGTTTTAAAACTACTGGAAAATTAATAGAATCTTTACAATTATTAAAAAATGAAGATAGGTTAATTTGTACTGGTTTTTTTGGAAATGATAAAGAACATAAAATCAATGGTGTTTGCATTTATGATTTAAATCCGACTACGCTAGAAATTAACTATAGTAAATTCAATGATTTTTCAGAAAAATTCTTGAGTGACAAATACGGAGATAAAAGCAGAAAAAAGAAACGAAAAAAGGAAAAAGGAATTGATAATATAGAATTTAAAGGTGTTTATTTAATGGGCAATAATGACCTTGTAATAAATGCCGAAGAGTTTTTTATGACGACACATACAATGATGAATGCTAATGGAGGTATGAGAACTTATACAGTATATCACTTTAATGATATTATGACTCTGAGGTTAGATGCTAATGGCGACTTAAAATGGGCAAGAAATATTAATAAAGCTCAAACAGGTTTTACAACTAGTTCTTTTACCACACTACCTGTAAACGAGTCTACTTACTTTTTTATAAACTGCTCAGATAAAATAAAAAAAGTTAGCAAAGACAAAATTTATTTTGGTCAAACATCATCAAAAAAATCTAATCTATATATGATTTCTCTTGATGAAAACGGAAACTATGATTACAAAAAATTAATTGATGATAAAGAGTCAAAAGTTTATTATAAAGTAAATAATGGTATTCCGAATTTAGATAAGAAAACTGTTTTCTTGTTAGGTGAACGAAAGAAAAATGGAAGAATCATTAAACTGAAAGTTGATTAAATTCTTCAAAATCTAAACCATAGCCTCCTATTCTTTTTTTTGAATTAGGAGGTTTTTCTTTTTAAAGCTTCCCATGAGTAAATACCAAAAACATAAACACGCCATAGCCAATTACTAAAAAGAATCCTTTAGCTCTACTAATTTGTAAACGTTTAGGAAGAAAGATTAACGGAATTAGGATTGCTGAAAAACCAAGCATCCAAAAAATATCGCTTGATAATATTTGCGGTTCTGTAACAGGTATTGGTTTTACTAAAGCCGTTAAACCTAGCACCGACGCAATATTAAAAATATTTGAGCCAATTAGGTTTCCTAAGGATATGGCTTTTTCTTGTTTTGCAGCAGCAATAACAGATGCTGCTAGTTCTGGTACACTGGTACCAATGGCAATTAAAGACACTCCAATTACTGCTTCACTCACGCCAACAGAACGTGCTATCTCTTTAGAGCCATCAACCAACCATTCACTACCAAAATAAAGTGATGCTGCTCCAATTAATAGCCATAAACCAATTTTAAAGTTTGAAACCGTTGCTAAGGCATCATCAACTTCTTCTGATACCGTGTCCTTTTTTGCACTTCGAATGAGGTAAACTAAAAATGCTATTAATCCTGTAAATAAAATACCGCCTTCCATGGCTGTTAATACATTATCATTTTTTAAAAAATAATATAATACAATGGAAAACACCATCATCACTGGCCAATTGAGTTTATAAAACGATTTATCTACTGCAATAGAGCCAACCATAGCTGTTATACCCAATACTAAACCAATATTAGCTACATTGGAACCCACCACATTATTAATAGCTATTGCAGGAGAACCCGATAAGGCTGCTTGCAAACTTACCAATAATTCTGGTGCAGAGGTTGCAAAGGATACCACCGTCATACCTATGACCATTTTAGATATATCGAACTTGAATGATAACGCTACTGATGAACGCACCAAATACTCACCTCCTACAACTAATAATGCAAAACCAAGAACAACCCAAAGGATACTCATAAAACTATTTTTCTTGCGAAGATAAATGAAAGTAAAAAAGTGAAAAGTGAAAAGTGAAAAGATTTTTTGAAAACTTAAAATTTAGTTAAATAACTATATATTTAGTTGTGTAACTATAAAAATAGTTATAAGTTTGTTATGCGTTAGGGATTGTAATGGCTAGCTTTTGGCGAGGCGAGCATCGAGCCAAAACTAATAATGTAAAGCCCGACCCTTGTGGTAACGCCCAAATGATTTTTTAAACATGGAAAAATTAACTAATAAAGAAGAAGAGATAATGCATATTTTATGGAAGCTTGAAAAGGCTTTTGTAAAAGATGTTCTTGCAGAAATTAAAGGCGAGAAACCACACTACAACACCTTATCTACTATTATTAGAAACTTAGAAGACAAAGGCTATGTGGCTTACAATGCGTACGGTAAAACACACCAGTACTACCCTATTGTAAAGAAAGAAGATTATAGAAAACGGTTTATGAATATGGCGATTGATAATTATTTTAATAACTCTTATAAAAGTGTAGTCTCGTTTTTTGCCAAGGAAGAAAAGATAAGTGTTGATGAGTTAAAGGAGATTATTAAACTAATTGAAAAAGAGAAATAACCATGGAATATTTAATTAAGGCGAGTGCAGTTGTGGCTATATTTTATCTATTTTACAAAGTGTTTCTGCAACGCGATACATTTTTTCAATATAATCGATGTTTTTTGTTAATAGGTTTATTGGTTGCACTCTGTATACCCATGGTTGTAATTCCAATTTACATAGAATATACACCCATAGATGTGTCTCATTTAACTTTTAATGAAGTTTCTAATACACCTACAAAAACTGGTCTAGACATTTTTGATTATGTAATGATTGCTTACGTTTTAGGTGTTACTTTTTTCTCTATTAGGTTTTTAATACAAATAGCTTCCTTAGCTAAAGTGATTATTAAAAACAAAAAAGACATACGCAATAAATATATTTATGTAGAAACCAATGCGGATATTTCTCCGTTTTCATTTTTTAATTGGATTGTTTACAACCCAGAGCAATTCAATAAAACGGAATTAGATCAAATCATCTCACACGAAAAAGTACATGCTAAACAATACCATAGTATAGATATTTTACTGACTCATCTTGCGAGTATTGCGCTTTGGTTTAATCCGTTTATATGGCTATACAACAATGAGTTAAAACAAAATTTAGAGTTTTTAGCAGATTCTAATACGGTAAACGATACAACATGTAAAAAAAGCTATCAATATACATTGCTTAAAACAAGTGTGCCTTCTCATCAATTGGCATTGAGCAATAACTTTTATAATTCATTAATCAAAAAACGAATCGTTATGTTACAAAAATCAAAATCAAAACAAATTAATAAGCTTAAATACGCGTTGATTATTCCTTTATTAGTTGTTTTTCTTATGAGTTTTAATACCAAAGACATTTATATTGAAAAGGCTGAACCTATAGTTGATATGGTTTCTAATACTATTCCTGAATACTTGCAATCTGCTGAAGATAAAATTGTAGAAAAACCTGTAGTTAAAAGTAAATCTAAAACAGAGAAACAATCTGTTAATAGCAACAAACTTACTTCAAAAAAAGATATTGAGGCGTTTATTATCACCAAAAAAACTTCTGATTCAGATCTTGATGGTATCATTAAAAAAGCTAAAAATAAAGGCGTTACTTTAAAATTTAAGAGTGTAAAACGAAATACTGAAGGTGAGATTATATCCATCAAAATTGAAGCCTCCGGAAAAGAATCTAATGCAAGTTATCATCTAAATTCTGATGAAACTATTACTCCAATTAAAATAACTTTTAGTGAAAACGGAAAAAACATTTCAATTGGTAATGCAGATGCAAAGAAGAAGTCTATTACCTATGTGATTAAAGATGGTGATAAAATTCATGAAGTAAAAGGTGCTGGAAATGGAACTGAAAATATTTTTATTACTAATGAAGATTCCGTTTATGAAATTCAAGGTGATTCAGTACGCTTTATTTCTGGAGATAAAGGGAACAATAAATTCAAAAAGCGTATAAAGCAAGTGGATGTTAGAAAAAATAAAGACGATGGAGATACTGTTGAAATCATAGTTAAAAATGAAGGCTTAAGTGAAGAAGAAGATGTTATTACTGTTAAAGGCAATAACTCTGGGGGAAAATCTTACAAGGTTAAAGCTATTGGTCAAAACAAAGACAGTAAAAAAATAGTTATTAAATCTGATGATGGAACGGAACCAATCTATATTGTAAATGGAAAAGTAGTTAAACCTAAAGATTTTAAAACTTTAAATAGTGACGATATTAAAACTGTAAATGTTTTAAAAGGTGAGGCTGCAGTGAAAAAACACGGAGAAAAAGCCAAAAATGGCGTAGTAGAAATTACAACCAAAGAATAATGTTTTAGATATTCACTATCACATTTTTATATGTTTAAAAGGCACTCTAGATTGAGTGTCTTTTTTTGTTATTATAACTTAATTAAAAGATGAAATATTAAAAAACCAGCTATTTGTAAACAAAATGCCCCTTGAATTTTAAAAACCCGTACAAAAAACCCCTATAATTATTACTAATTACAACTAAATAAGTATTAAATAATTACATTTAATAACTTCATTAAAGAGTGTCACATATTAATTGAAACCAATTCTATTTTTATACTTACAAATAAGTATTCAAATTCATCGATTTTCATAAAAGTGTTTGGTTAACATATCTGCAAATACATATCTTCAAAAAACATTGATATAAATAACCTTATTTACTAACTTTTTAAACCGTAAAAATATGATAACACTTGCCAAAATTGTAATTGATGTAATACTCTTTATTATTTCAATTATATAATCTCCAAAACAGTAAAACTTAGTCTAGAATAAGTTTTACTATTTTTGTTCTTCTAACAAAACATTAAAGTGAGAAAGCAAGTTTTCAGGTTTTTAGCTAAGGTTAATAAATTCATGTTACCAAGTTATTCCAAAAAACAACTGGATTTAGCAAAAGCCACAAAATTACAGATGGCAATTATTGGCTGGAAATGGTATGTGACTCGTAATGCATTAGATTGATAGATGAAAACTAACGTTTTATCTTAATTTTTTTATTTTAGGGTACACATAGATTACTTTTACGGCTATTAATAAGCCCACAAATCTAAACACCTATGGTTAAGTATATTTATCCATTAATAGTATTACTAAGTTTTACTATAAATTTACTTTCACAAGAAGCTAGTATAGCTACAAAATTTGCTCAGGACGGTAACCTATACCTCGATGTAAGTAATTCTGAAGTGATTTCCGAGTTTAAAGAAAACCAAAAATGTATTGTAACTGCATTTTTAGGCAATTATACTTATAAAGTAAAATATAATAATGCTATTGGTTTTGTTAAAGACCAATATCTATTTGTGAATGAAAAAATGATGGATTTATATTTTGATCATGAAGAAAAGCAAAGAGAAAAAGCTATAGCTGAGAGGAAGCAAAGACAGGAAAAGATTGAGGCTATTGCTAGAAAAGCGAAAGAAGAACAAGAACGCATTGAACAACGAAAAAGAGACTCTATAGCCATGATTGAAGCGGAAGCTAAAAGAAGGTTAGACGAAATAAGAAGAAATGATTCTATAGCAAAAGCCAAAATAGAACAAAAACGTCTTGAAGCTGAACTAAGAAAAAAGGATTCTATTGCTCATGCCATTAAAGAACAAAATAGACTTTTAGCTGAAAAACGTAAAGTAGATTCTATTGCTAAAGTTAAAGAAGAAGCCCGAAAGCAATTGCTTATTAAAAGAAGAAACGACTCCATTGCGCTAGTGGAGGCGGAACAAAAACGTTTAGAAGTAGCGCAAAGAAAAAAAGACTCTATATCCAAAGTTATTGAAGAACAAAATAGATTGAAGTTCGAAAAACGCAAAACAGACTCAATTAATAAAGCTAATGAGGCACTTAAACTATTAAAGCAGCGTAACGATTCTATAGCCAAAGTAAAAGCAGAACAAAAGAAAGTAGCAAAAAAACGAGAAAAAGATTCGATTGCTAGAGTTAAACAAGAACAAGAAAAAGCTCTGGAATTACTAAAAAGGCAAAACGATTCCGTAGCTAATGCAAAAGCAGAGTTTGAAAAAACTATTAAAAGGAGAAAGAAAGATTCTATAGCAATAGCTAAAAAAGAAAAGGAAGAGGCTTTAAAACTTTTAAGAAAAAGAAATGACTCTACAGCTAAAGCCAAAAAACTAGAAGAGAAAAGAAAAAACACCTCCGCCTCCATCGAACAAGCCAGTGAAGCAAGCTTACTTAAGGAAGAAAAAAGAAAATATGATTCCATTATTAAGGCTCAAGAAAAAGAAAGGAAAGAACTTCTTCAACTTAGAAGAAAAAGCGATTCTATTGCTAGAGTTATTGAAATAGAGCGCCAAGAGCTAATCGCATTAAGAAAAAGGGACTCCATAACTAAACTTAATAATAAAAGACAGCAAGCTAATAATTCACAGCAAGACGCTATTTCTAAAGAAGCTCGTGAAAAAGCTAAAAAAGAAGCTGCCCTTATAGAGAGAATGAAGTTTAGAGATTCATGTCATTATCAAATTAACGATTATGACAAGTTTTATAATGTTACCACTATTAGAACTGAAGCATATACCTTGAGTAACAACTTAACAGCTGAACTATACAAGCAAAATAGAAAAACAGAGGTATTCTTTAATTATGATGGTGATTTAGGATGTGCGTCCTATTTACCTAACCAAAGATCAAGTGTAAAAGTTACACTAGAAAACAACATAACTATAGCATTTTATCATTCTTGGGATATTGAATGTGGTCAGTTTTTATTCAAAGCTAGATTATCAAATGCGCAAATGAATTCATTAGGAGAATCTCCAATAAAATCCATTTTACTGAGAGGAACAGAAGGATCAAAACAAATAAATTATATTCAATACAAAGAGTTCTTCATAGACAAGTTGAAGTGTATTCAGTAAATAATCTTATTACTCAATCATATTTCCTCTATAAAAATCTAAAACTTTAACGCGTAACAAATACTCGTATTTAGCATTTTCAAGATTGATTTTTGCATTATCCAAATTGTTCTTACTTGTGACATAATTAAGAAAGTTTGAAACGCCATTATTAAATCTTATTTCGTTTATTCGATAAGATTCTTTGTAAGCTTCAACTTGCCTTAATAAACTTTGGTAGCGGTTATAAACAGCTTCCATATCAAAATAAACTTGAGATATCGTATTCTTTATATCAAGGTTAGTACGTTCTAAATCCAAGATAGATTCCTCCAACCTAATTTTCTCTAAAGCTACATTACTTTTTGCTCTAAAACCATTGAATAATGGTACGTTAAGAGCAACACCTACAACTGTATTTAAGTTATTATCTAATTGATCTTTGTAACTTATACTTTCAGGAGAAAACGATGTTTGTTCTGTCATTATTTGTAAATCTTGCCCATTTACAGTAACAAAATCGCCTGTTTCTATAATACTAGTTCCAGATGAGGTAAAAGTTTCAGCAGCACTGGAATAATTAGTATTTATACCTCCGAATACTGAAATTTCGGGTGTAAACTGAGACTTAGCTACACTAACACCTTTCTTAGCTGCTTCTATTCGTAGTTCTCTGGCCTTAAAGGTTGCTAAATTTTCTAATGCCTCATTATAAACCTCATCAGAGGTCAAACTATATTTATCAAACTCTAACATAAGGGTAGCAGCATCAACTTTAACACCTCCTTTTAAATTCAACAACCTTGCAAGTGCGATTTTTGCATTGTTAAAATTAGATTCAGAAACCAAAATATTAGTTTCATCATTAGCTATTTGTCCTAAAATGTCAGCATAATCAGCTGGGTTTCCAGACTCATTTTTGTAAAATCCTTCTTGAATTTTAAGCTGTTCTTTTGTGGTTTCAAACCTAGCTCTATTTAATTCTAAAACAGCCTTGTTATTTAATACTTGAAGATAAGCTAACGTTACATTCAATACTAAATCTTGCTTAGCTGCTTCTAACTCGAGTTCAGAAGCTTTTCTATTTAAACGGTTTTGTCTTGCTGTATTAAGCAATCTAAAACCATTAAAAATTGTAGCATCAATACTTAAACCCATGTTTGAAAAGGTTAATTCCTGGTTTATAAAATCATTAGTAAAAGGATCAATACTTCTACCATCATTGACACCTAAATTAAAACGACCATTAACACTTGGCAATAAATTTGCTTTAGATTGTTGGTGATTAACTTTAGCAGAATTAGCCAGTAAATTAACTGATTTTAAATCCAGATTATTTTCTAAAGCTAGAGTAATGCATTCATCCAAAGTATAGATTTTTTGATTAAAATCTTGACTATTCGCTAACCACCCTACTAAAAGAATGAACACTAATAAAAAACGATTATTTTTCATGATATTTAAGTCAATATTATACGATGCGTCCATCTAATAAATTAATAATTCTGGAACCATAAGAAGCGTTTTGTTCTGAGTGTGTAGCCTGAATAATAGTTACACCCTCTTTATTTAATTCAGAAAATAACTCCATGATTTCTGTACTTTGTTTTGAGTTTAAATTACCTGTAGGTTCATCAGCTAAAATCAACTTTGGGTTTCCAATTAATGCCCTTGCAATTCCAACCAATTGCTGTTGCCCTCCACTTAATTGCATTGGGAAAAGATCTTTTTTACCTACAATATTAAATCGGTCTAACATATCAGCAACCAAAGCTTTTCGTTCAGAAGATTTTACATTTTTATATAAAAGCGGAGTTTCAATATTTTCCCAAACATTAAGTTCATCAATTAAATGATATGCCTGAAATACAAACCCTATATATTCTTTATAGAGCTTTGATCTATTTCTTTCTTTCATACTATGAACGGGCTCTCCTAAAAACACATAGCCACCATCAGTAAAATTATCTAGCATCCCAATGCAATTTAATAGTGTAGATTTACCTGAACCTGAGGGCCCCATTAAGGAGATAAACTCACCTTCTTTAACTTCCATATCTATACTGTCCAACAAAGCTATTTTGTTACTTCCAGAATTGACTTCGCGTGTTGCTTGACTTAATTTTAATATTTTATTTGCCATTTTGATATTAATAATGTGTATATCTTATTCTGTTTTTAAACTTTCTACTGGATTGGTTATAGCTGTTTTTACCGTTTTTAAACTTATAGATAAAAGCACCAGCAAGAAAACGATGAGAACTGGTAGCAGAAATAACCAGATATGTAAATCAATTTTATAAGCAAAATTTTCCAACCAATTTTGTAATAAAAGATAAGTAATAGGTACACTTATAATTACAGAAATCATTACTGTTTTAAGCGAATCTTTTGAGAGTAACACTAAAATTGCTGTAGTGCTAGCTCCAACTACTTTTCTAATACCAATCTCTTTTCTTCTTTTAGCTACAGAAAAAGATGCTAACCCCAGTAAGCCTAAACACGCTATGAGTATTGAAAAAGCTGTAAGAATCATAAATACATTTTTAAAACGATCTTCTGCTTTAAACTGCTTATCGTATTCCTGATCCATAAAAAAGTACGAAAATGGTGCTCCTGGATAAATTGTGTTAAATGTTTCTTTTACCTGTTTAAGGTTATCTTTTGGAGAACCTCCTATAAATTGAACAGTTGCCAAACTTCTAAATGCATTATTAAATATATGAATTAGAGGTAGCATAGGTGATTTTGGTGATTGCTGGTGGTAATTTTTTACAACACCTTTAATTGTCCACTCGCCTCCCCAAAATGATAGTTTTTTATTTATCGCATCTTTAGGGTCTGTTATATTCCATTTTTCAAGCGCTTTTTCATTTACAATAACATGGCGCTTTTGTGGTGTGGTATTTTCTTCAAAATTAGATCCCGCAATCATTTCCACTCCTAGCAAAGGCACGTAATCCTTATCTACAAATGTGAGATAAAAGTTATGATACGCATCGGGAGTAGTTCCAGTAATATGAATATCTGCTGTAGTAGATAAAGCTCCTGATGGCTGCCCTGGAACGGTATGCGACAAAGCAACTGCTTTTACGTTTGAATTAGCCAATAAGTTTTGTTTGAATGCTGAATAATTTTGCGCTGCATTTTTAGCTGGTGCTTCTACAACAATACTTTGTTTTACATTAACACCTCTATCTAAATCTCTTAAAAAATCAATTTGTTCATTAACTGTAAAGGTTTGGATTAGTAAAATTGTAGTAATTGCAAATTGAAAAACTACAAGACCTTTACGTAACAAATTCCCTTTTATGGAATGCGAAAAATTTCCTTTTAGAATGGTTGACGGCTTGAAAGAAGACAATACAAAAGCTGGGTATAATCCAGAAAGTAATCCCCCAAAAACAATAAAAGATAGAAGTAACAACCAGAAAAACAAATTATTAAAAAGGCTAAAACTTTCTGGCAATCCTGAAAGTCCGATAAACTTAGATTTCACCATAGCTACAAGTACTATTGCTAAACCTCCTGCAAGTATATTTAACACTAACGATTCTACTAAAAATTGAATTCTTAGCTGACTTTTAGTAGACCCTAATACCTTTTTTACACCTACCTCTTTGGCTCTATCTAATGCCTGAGATGTAGTTAAATTTATATAATTTACAAAGGCACTTACTATGATTAATATCGCAACTGCAAAAAGAAAATAAACTGAATTAGCGTCTCCATTAGGCTCTGGTTCAAATGTTTTCTTAGAATACAGGTGAATATCTGTTATTTTTTGCCCAACTATAGCTTCACTTTTTATCTTTTTTTCATCAATCAATCTTTTACTAAAATCATCTAATGAACTTGCAAAATGATTAAAATCTGCTCCATTTGTTAACTGAACATACATATAGGAATTGTTATTATTCCAATTATCCTTCTTTTCTCCATGTCGTCTTAACATTTCTGCATCTGTAAGCATGGTAGAATAAGAAATAAGCATATCTACTTTAAGATGGGTATTAGAAGGACTATCATGAGTAACCCCAACTATATTATATAAAATATCTCCGTTAGGTCCGGGTGATTTTAAAACTTCTCCAACAACATCTGTACGATTAAAGTATTTTAAAGCACTAGATTCAGTAATAACGGCTTCATTAGGTTTCTGAAAAAGGTTTTCTTTAGTGCCGTATAACAACTCATAATTAAACATATTAAAGAAATCTGCATCAACAGCATACAAGTTTTTCATTAAAAATTGTTGTTCGCCAACTTGCATTGGCGAATTGGGCTCACCAATATCATAAACCCGTGTATATTTTTCTACTGCAGGCACTTCAGCTTTTAGTTTGGGACCCACTGCTGGATACATTTCACTGTCTTGAGTAGTTACTGTATTTCCAGTTAAATAATTTAATGTCAGTCTAACAATTCTATTAGCGTTCTGATGTGTGTTCTCATAACTTCTTTCAAATTGCACATATTGAACTATAAGCAATGTAATTGCAAAACCCGTTGCTAAACCTACTAGGTTTATAAAGGTGAGTCCCTTATTCCTAAGAAGATTTCTGAAAGCTATTTTGAAATAATTTTTTATCATAACATTCCTTTTTTGATTGATGATTACTCTGTTCGTAACGACTTAACTGGATTTGCAACTGCTGCAGTAATAGCTTGAAAACTAACAGTTACTAGAGCAATAATAATGGCAGTTGCCCCAGCTAAAGCTATCATCCACCATTCAACATTTATCTTATAAGCAAAATCTTCCAACCAACTTTGCATTGCATACCAAGCAATGGGAGCGGCAACTATAAAAGATATGCCTACCAATTTTAAAAAGTCTTTTGAGAGCAGATTCACAATGTTTACTACAGAAGCACCTATTATTTTACGAATTCCAATTTCTTTTTTCCGTTGTACCGTACTGTAAGCGGCTAAACCTAGTAAACCTAGACATGAAATAAATATGGCTAATAACGCGAAGCTCAAAAATAAGTTTCCAAAGTCTTCTTCTGCTTCATATTGCGCATCAAAAAGCTCATCTAAAAAATAATATTCAAAAGGATCTGCAGGTTTCATAGATTTCCAAACATCTTCTATAGAACTTAGCCCTTTGGAGATATTCTGTCCTTGTATTTTTACTGTAACAAGACTTGTACTAGTTGGATCTAAACGCATAGTTAATGGGCTAATATCTTGTTGTAGTGATCTAAAATTAAAATCCTTAATCACCCCTATAACTTGCCCATTACTTCCCCATTGATCATAACGAGCACCAACAGCATCTTCAGGATTTGAATACCCAAGTAGTGCTACAGTTTTTTCATTAATAACCATGGCTTTTGAAGAATCGGAAGGAAAATCTCTTGAAAAACCTCTTCCTGCTATAACCTCCATTCCCAGTTGTTCAATAAAATCTTCGTTAACAAAATACAAGTCCAAATTGGCAACTTGCATATCTCCATTTTGGTTTTCAACTTCAGAATACGCTGCTGGATTACCAGTTCCTGGTACACTAGAAGTAAGAGCTGTACCTTCTACCTCAGCAATTTGTTCAATTCTATTACGTAGTGCTTCCTGAGAACTCCCAGTTTCAGTTGGAATAACCAAAGTGTGTTCTTTATTAAAACCTAAATCTTGATTTCGCATAAAATGCATTTGTTTGTAAATAACAATGGTTCCAATAATTAAGGCAATAGAAATGGTAAATTGTACAACCACAAGACTCTTTCTGAGTAAAACACCTTTACTACCTTTAGAAAAGCTCCCTTTTAATACACTAACAGGTTTAAATGCAGAAAGCACTATAGCTGGATATATCCCAGCAATAACACCAATTGAAAGTGCTATTACAAAAAGGTAAAACACATTAATGGGTTCGATAAAAATGCCTGTACTAACCGTTTTACCAGCCAAATCATTAAAGTATGGTAAACTTAAAGAAGCTAAACCGAGTGCTACTAAAAAAGAAAGCAAGCATACAATTATAGATTCTCCAATAAATTGAAACGCGAGTTGATTTTTTCCAGCTCCAATAACTTTACGTATGCCCACTTCTCGGGCTCTTTCAACAGAGCGCGCCGTTGAAAGATTAATAAAATTAATACTAGCAATTAAGAGTATAAAAATGCCTATTATTGAGAAGATATATACGTTATTAATGTTACCCGTAATATCGCCACCTCTATCTGATGCTAAATACACATCGGAAAATGGTTCCAGAAAAAGTGTAACGAACATTTGGAGTTCTCGCATTTGATCTCCATTTTTCTCCTCAAGAAACTCAGGAAATTTAGATTCTAATCTTTTAGGATCAGTACCATCTGCAACTAGTATATAGCTATAAGGATTATAATTACTCCAGTGCTCATCTCGATTATCTGGCGGTGCTGTAAAAGTTATCATGGACATAATTATATCCGCCTGAATATGGGAATTTTCAGGAATTTTTTCCATAACTCCCATAATTAAACCAGGATCATCATATCCGTCTAAATCCAGTTGTTTTCCAACTGGATCAACATCACCAAAATATTTCTCTGCAATCTCTTCTGAAATTACTAGGTTATGAGGGTTCTTAAATAACGTTTTCTTTTCACCTTTGATTAATTTAAAATCGAAAATATCGAGAAATGCAGAATCAACTGCTATAACATTTTCCTCAATATTTTTTTTATCATCCCTTACCACAACCAAATTAAAATTCGTGATACGAGTAGCCTTTAATACCTCTGGAAATTCTTTTTCTAAATTAGGTGCAACAGCCCATGCTGCTTTGTTTGCATTTATAGTCTCAGAAGGTGTTTTTATATCTGCAACTACTCTATAAATTGAGTTTGCTTTACTATGCATTTTATCGTAGCTCAATTCAAAACCTACATACATCAAAACAAGAAACCCAGCAGTCATTCCTATGGCTAAGCCACTAATATTTAAAGCTGTAAACCCTTTATGTTTTAGTAGGTTTCTAAATGCTATTTTGAAATAATTTTTAATCATGATAATTCGTTTTTTGATGGATAATTATTCTGTTCTCAGTGATTTTACAGGATTAGCAATAGCTGCTTTAATTGCCTGAAAACTAACAGTAATAAGTGTAATTATTATAGCCCCTAAGCAAGCTATAGCAAAGACATCCCAACCTAATGCTGTTCTATAGGTAAATTTCTGCAACCACTGTCCCATAGCATAATATGCCAATGGAGATGCTACTAAAATTGATATAACTACCAGAGTAATGAAGTCTTTTGAAAGTAATAACCATAATTGACTTATAGAAGCGCCTAACACCTTTCTAACACCAATTTCTTTAGTACGCTGTTCTGCCACAAAAGATGCCAAACCGAACAAACCAAGGCAACTAATAAAAATAGCAAGGATTGTGAAGACTTTAGCTAAACTTGCTATACGCTCTTCTGCTTTAAACTTTTTCCCATACTCTTCATCAACAAACTGATATTTAAAAGGTATACTCGGAAAATTACGTTTAAATACAGCTTCTATCACACTTAGACTTTCACTTACGCTTTTATTAGGATTCAAACGTAAATTATAATAGCTCGCATTTTCATGAGCATCAAAAACATACATGGCTTGCTTTACAGGATGATAAGCAGATTGCACAATCATATCTTTAATTACACCTATAATTTTTAATGTTGGTGCTGGATCTTCAACATCAGAATCTTTAATAAGCATTCCTATAGGGTTTTGCAAACCCATATACTTTACTGCGGTTTCATTTAAAATAACAGCTGTACTATCCGTTGCAAACTCACGTGAAAATCCACGACCTGCAATAAGTTCTACATCCATGGTTTCTGCAAATTCATAAGATACAGATGTAAATGCTAAATCTTCTTGAAACCCTTCTGGTTTGCCTTCCCAAGTATAACCGCTCCTGTTGGACCAAACTTGTGTTGCTGGACTACTGGAAGTAGACATATTAATAATGGCGCCAGATTCTAATAATTGGCTCCTAATAAGATCTGCTTTACCTTCAAATTCTGGACTCATCACTGGCAATTGAACTAATCCCTCTTTATCGTATCCTATAGGACGGTTTTTACTATATTGAATTTGGCTCATGACTACCATCGTTCCAATAATCAATGCTACCGAAAAGGTGAATTGCATGACTACTAAAACTTTACGTGGCAACGCTGAATAACGTCCTGCTTTAAATGTACCTTTTAAGACTGTTACTGGATTGAAAGACGATAAATATAATGCTGGGTAACTTCCAGAAACTAACGCCGTAAATATTATAAATATTAATGATAGCATCCAGAAATTTGTATTCGACCATGGAAAAACAATAGCCTTACTTGCCAAAGTATTAAAGCCATTTAAAAACAATAATACGATACCAATAGCCAAAGCAAATGCGAATGCAACTATTAAAAATGACTCACTTAAAAATTGAATAATTAATTGGCTACGGTTAGAACCAATAGATTTTCTGATACCGACTTCTGTAGCTCTTTTTTCTGAACGCGCAGTACTTAAATTTATAAAATTGATACAAGCTAACAGTAAAACAAAAACACCTATAATACCAAAAAGCCAAACATTTTCAATACGTCCTCCTGTTTGTATACCATCTTCAAAATTACTACGTAGGTGCCAATCTTTCATTGGTAATAACATTAGTTGCGGATTAAACTCTTCTATATCTTTACCTGCAACTTTCTTTTTAGCATCTCTTATAACTTCAGAAACAGCTGCTATAGTTGTATTTTCTTGAACTTGGACAAATAGTTGAAACGAATTATTACCCCACGAATCTTTTGCATTTCTCATCCAATCATAAGTCTGCATCATCATTTCCCAGTTACCTATATAATATAATTTGTTAAAAGAATTATTTTCTGGAATATCTTCATACACAGCAGTAACCATTAAGTCTCCCTCATAATTAACAGTAACGGGCTTTCCTATAGGATCTTCATCACCAAATAAATCTTTAGCTAAAGTTTCTGATAACATTATGGAATTAACTTCTTTTAATGCCTTATGATTGCCTTTAATCATTTTCAAATCCAGTAGAGCTGGCGCTCCTTCTTGCATAAAACTCCCTTCCCTTGAGAGGCTTTTATCCCCAACTTGGAGGTACACAGAGTTATTCCAAGAAGACATTACAATATGCTTAAAGTAATCTGCATAATTTTGGCGTAGCTCAAATTCTAAAGGCCTTGGAATTGCTGATCCTGTTCCAGTTTTCCCGTTGAAAGTCTGACTTTGAATCATTTGGGCAACAGTAGATTTATTTGTAAAATAATCGTTGTGACTTAACTCATCGTTAATCCAAAGACCTATCATGGTTGCAACTGCCATACCTATAGCTAATCCAGAAATATTAATAAATGAATACACTTTGTTTTTGATAAGATTCCTAAACGCTATTTTGAAATAATTTTTAAGCATGATTTCTAAAGAATTACTGTTCGTTTTTTGATTGATGATTAATTATTCTGTTCTTAATGATTTTACAGGATTCGCTATGGCGGCTTTAATCGCTTGAAAACTTACAGTTAAAAGCGTTATAATCAAAGCAACAAACCCAGCCAAAAAGAAGACCCATAAACTTATATCTATACGATAGGTAAAATCCTGTAACCAATTTTGCATTGTAAAATAAGCTAAGGGTACTGCAATAACAAAAGCTATACCTACAAGTAAGACAAAATCTTTAGTCAATAATTTAACCACCGTTTGCACACTAGCTCCAAGTACTTTACGAATACCTATCTCTTTTCTTTTTTGTTCGGCTACATAAGACACTAAACCAAAAAGACCTAAACAGCTTATTATTATAGCTAGCATAGTAAACAGAATAGATATTTTACTAAGTCGTTGCTCTTCTACATAAAGTTTTTCAACTTCTTTATCGACGAAAGTATACACAAATGGGATGTTAGGATTCGTGATTTTCCATTTGGCTGCTAGGTTAACAAGCAAGGATTTAAAATCATTTGAATTCGTACGCAAAATCATCCAGTTAGGCTGTGATTCGTTAAAAAGAATAAGTGGTTCTATTACAGATTTAAGAGAAGCAAAGTGATAATCATCAGAAACTCCTACAATTTCAAAATCTTGTCTTCTACCTTCATAAGTTTGGGATATAATCGAACCTATAGCACTATCAAGCTTTATATTAAAAACGTCTATCGTTGTTTTATTTACAACAACCTGAGTACTATCTTGAGCACGCAATTCTCTTCCTGCTAGTAATTTTATACCTGTGGTTTTAAAATAATCAGGTGTTATTGAATTATACATCACCTTTGTTTGTATCGTTGGATCTGCACTAGGTAAATGCAATCCAACATCACCACGAATAAGTTGTGACGGATAATAATCACTACCAGCAATGGCAGCTACACCTCCAACAGACTTCATCTCCGTCATTATAGCACCATAGCGTTGTGAAACTACATCTGTGCCTAACCGAATGGCAAGTAGTTGTTCTTTATCAAACCCCATGTCCTTCTGCTGAGTATATTTAAGCTGTTGTATAACGATAATTACAGAAGAAATCAATCCAATAGACACAACAAACTGGAACACTACCAAAGACTTACGTAACATGGCATGACCAGACTTTGCACTAACTACACCTTTAAGCACTTTTACAGGTTTTATTGAAGAAAGTATTAAAGCTGGATAAACACCTGCTATTATTCCTGTGAGAAAACCTATTGCGGAAATGAGTAAAAGAATTTTATAATCTAGGAAATCAACAAAAGTAAGATCACCTTGAGTAAGCTCATTTAAAAAAGGAGAAACTAAAATGGCAATTGGAATACTAATTAGTGTAGCAATTAAAGAGAGTAAAACGGATTCACACAAAAACTGATTGATTAGTGAATTTTTACTAGCACCTACAACCTTTCTCACGCCTATCTCCTTAGCTCGATTTTTTGCACGTGCTGTACTCAGGTTAACAAAATTAACACAAGCTACGAGTAAAATAAGTCCTGCTAGAAACAATAACACATATAAATTCTGAATATCTGAAACAGGGTCTATTTGACTTTCAATGCCTTTAGAAAATAAATGAATATCCTTAACAGGCTGAAGCAAAAGTGTTTTATCAAATCCAGACCTCTTTAAATCCTTTGCACCACGAGTCTGAAGAAATTCAGGTAGTTTTCCTTCTAATTCCGAAGCATTAACTCCAGATGTTAATTTCACATAACTATAAACAAAATTTTGATTGGCATAATTCTGATTTTCTCTTACAAATTGTCCGACACCTGGGGTAAACATAGTCATCACATAATTGGGATTAAGATGTGATTTACCGCTTTGTTCATTGAAAACACCTTTTACTATTAGATTAAGCGCATCATCACCATCACCCATAATAACTTCTTTACCATACGCTTTTTCTGTGCCAAACAGTTTCTTTGCTAATTTTGATGAAAGCACTACAGTATTTGGAGCATTCAATGCACTCGAAGGATTACCTTCTGAAAAAGAATATTTAAAAAATTCAAAAAATGTAGAATCGGCAACATATCCTCGGGGTTCATAGTACCCTTCTGTACTACCTTCTGCTCTTAATAAAGCATTGTCGCCTTCTCCAAAATAAACAATACGACAGGCATCTTCTACTTCTGGAAAATCCTCCTTCATGGCAAAGACAATAGGTGGCCCTGAAGCCGCCCAAGTAGAATTAATACTAGTATTACCTATACTTTTAATATTTGATCTTACACGATACAAAGATTGCGCGTCGTCGTGATGTGTATCATATCCAAACTGAGCAAAAACATAAACAAGAATACTTATACAACATACAGTTCCAACAGTAAGTCCTAATAAATTAATACTAGTTTGAAGCCTATTTTTCTTAAGGCTTCGCCACGCTATTTTGAAATAATTTCTAAGCATAATTCTTTGTGTTACTGTTCGTTATTTTATTGATTTGACTTCAACACTTCAGTATAAATATTTGATTAGTTGATTGATTTTATACTAAAGTGCTTTCCACCTGATTGATTGATGAAAGTCGATTTAAGCCAAAATGTTTTCTGTTACTTTTTGACCATCTAACATTCTTATAATACGATGACTATATTTTGCATCATGTTCACTGTGTGTAACCATAATTATAGTAGTCCCAGCTTCATTTAAATCGATAAGCAAATCCATAACCTCATTACCATTGGTACTATCTAAGTTTCCTGTTGGCTCATCTGCTAAGATTAGTTTTGGATTATTTACAACCGCTCTTGCTACAGCTACACGTTGTTGCTGACCACCAGATAATTGCTGTGGAAAATGATTTCTTCGATGCATAATTTGCATCTTTTCTAAAACAGCCTCAACTTGTTTTTTACGTTCTGCTGGTTTTACGCCAGTATAGATTAATGGTAACTCTACGTTTTCAAAAACGGTAAGTTCATCTATAAGATTAAAACTTTGAAACACAAAACCTATGTTATGTTTTCGCAGTTCAGAACGTTTACGCTCATTATAACCAGCGACTTCAGTTCCATTAAATATAAAACTGCCTCCATCTGGATCATCCAATAACCCAAGAATGTTTAATAAAGTAGATTTTCCGCAACCTGAAGGTCCCATGATGGCAACAAACTCACCTTGTTTTACATCAAAAGACAATTTGTTTAAAGCAATAGTTTGCACTTCTTCTGTTCGGTAAAACTTCTCTAAATCCGTAATCTGTATCATTGTATTCATTTTTATTGATTGTATTTTATTTTATAATTAACTCTTCTACATCTCCAAAGGAATCATAGCTTGATGTTACTACTTTATCGCCAGGATTCAATCCCTCTATAACCTCATAATATTCTGTGTTCTGACTTCCTAATCTTATATTAACTTTATAGGCTGTATCACCATCTTCACTTATTTTAAATATCCAGTTTCCTCCAGTTTTTTGAAAGAAGCCGCCTTTGGCTACTAATAAAGCTTGTTTTTCTGCACTTAGTGCTACACGAATCTGCAAGTTTTGCCCTCTCCTAATACCTTCGGGAACATCGCCTTCAAACTTCATATCTACTTGAAAACGGCCATTGGTTACTTGAGTAAAAACTTTTTTAATAACTAAAGTGTAGGCTTTATTATTAAAAGTGAATGTTCCTGTTTGTCCATTATAAATTCTTGAAATATAATGTTCATCTATATCTACTCTAACTTTATAACCGCTGGTAACATCTACTTGCCCCAATCGTGTTCCTTTGGTTATAGATTGACCAATTTCAGCATCTAAAGATGTTAATTGACCATCAATGGGTGCACGTACAACTAAGTCGCCTACTTTTTTTCGCATAAGCTCCAAGGCACTCTGCGTTCTGGCATAAGAATCTCTTGCTTGATTAATCTCAAGTTTTGATGATAATGAATCTTCAGAAAGTACTTGTTTAGCTAATCGCATACGTTCTTTTTGATACTCATAGTTGTTTTTAGAAGATTCAAAATCTTGTCTTCCAATTGCATCTTTTTCATACAAGCGTTTGTTTAAATTATAAATGCGCTCTGCTTCAATAAGACCATTCTCAACGTCCGTAAATTGGTTTTGTCTATTTATTGTGTTCTGACGTGCAGCATTCTGAGAAATTTGCATTTGCGTTAGTAAGTTATATACTGAAGTTTCTTGATTAATAAGACTTAATTCTAAATCTGTATTAGATAATCTCAAAATTGGTTCACCTTTTTTTAACATCGCACCATCTTCAACAAACTTTTCTTCTACACGCCCTCCTTCTAATGCGTCTAAATAAATTGTGGTTATTGGCAAAACAATACCATTAACTGGAATATTTTCTTGAAAAACATCTTTAGATACGGTATTAATAGAAATCCTTTCTTTATCCACATTCAATTTTGCGCCACCAGAGGTTTTGATAAACACATAAATGATTAATGCTATGATAGCTAATACACCTCCGATGAGTATTAGTTTTTGTTTAGAGAATTTTTTCTTTTGAATTGGTACGTCCATTTGTATATTGTTTTGACACTTATACCATAGTGAAGATAATGCCACAAATACAAACAGTTTAAAATCAATTAGTTATATTTTTGTTTAGAAATAAAAGTGTCCGATTTTGATACACTTTATGTTCGAAACTGTACACTTTTAATCACCAATATATTTTTGATTTGAGAGTCTTTTTAAGCTGAATATAAAATCGTAATATTGTAATACTACCACATAGAGTAAGTTTAAATGATTATTTCAAAAAAACAGGCACCTATGAGGTAAACTTTCTATTAATTTAATCTCGATTATCGAGTAATGGTTTTAAAAAACGCTACAATATTAATAATAGATGATGATGCAGATGTATTAACGGCACTCCGATTACTTCTCAAACCTTTAGTTAAAGATGTTCAAACTGAAAAAAACCCAAGTAATATTACTGCGCAAATAGAACGTGCTCATTATGATATTATCATACTAGACATGAACTTTAATGGGTTAGTAAACACTGGTAATGAAGGTATTTTTTGGTTAAATAAAATTAGAAAACAAAAACCTGAAACTGCTGTAATTTTAATGACGGCATATGCTGATATTGATTTAGCGATTAGAGGTTTAAAAGAAGGCGCATCTGACTTTCTTATGAAACCCTGGAAGAACGAAAAAATTATTGAAACGATTACAACTATTCTTAGTAACAAAAAATCTATATCTTCAAAAAAGAAAAGCCTCAATTCTGATAGTGTTGAAATTATTGGTGAGAGTAGTGTTATGGAAGATGTATTTCTAAAACTCAAAAAAGTTGCTCCAACTGATGCTAATGTTCTTGTTTTAGGAGAAAACGGCACAGGTAAAGATTTAATAGCTCGTGCACTTCATGAAAACTCTAATAGAAGAAACAAACCTTTTGTTAAAGTAGATGTTGGCGCTTTAACCTCAACACTTTTTGAAAGCGAATTGTTTGGGTACAAAAAAGGTGCTTTTACTGATGCTCGAGAAGATAGAAAAGGACGCTTTGAAGCTGCTAATGGTGGTACATTATTTTTAGACGAAATAGGAAACATCAGCCTAGGGCAACAAGTTAGATTATTAACTGTTCTTCAAAATAGGCAAGTAACACCATTAGGTTCAAACCAATCTATACCAATCGATATCAGGTTAATTTGTGCCACTAACATTGATCCTAAAACCTTGGCAAATGAGAATAAATTTAGGAAAGATTTAATATACAGAATAAACACCGTAGATATTACTGTACCTCCATTAAGAGAACGTGGTACAGATATTACAGCTCTATCACATCACTTTGTTTCACTTTATACAGAAAAATATAATAAAAATGCTTTTTCTTTTGATTCTGGTTTTATTTCAAAACTAAAAAAGCATCCTTTTCCAGGTAATGTAAGAGAGCTACAATATGTTTTAGAACGCGCAGTGATTATGACAGATGGTAACGTTTTAAAATCAGAAGATTTAGTCTTTTCTTCTATAGAACACGCCACCACAAATAAAACCATAGAAAATACAAGTTTAAATTTAGACGATATTGAAAAGAATGCTATCCTAACTGTATTGGAAAAGAACAAAGGAAACGTTTCAAAATCTGCCAAAGAACTTGGTATTACTAGAGCTGCTTTATACAGAAGACTAGATAAGTATGAACTATAAGACATACATCTTCAGTTTATTCTTCAGAATACTGCTTCTTGTTAGTATTATATTGGCTTTAGGCTATTCTATATACAAATCTCATGTAGCATATATTGTAGTATCTAGTATTGGTTTAATATATATACTAGTTAACACTTATAGCTTTGTAAAACGAAGATTTGTGGCAATGGATGATTTTTTTGAAGCTGTAAAGTATCGCGATTTCTCAAGGTGGTTCCCAGAAGACAGAGGTCCAAAAGACATTCGTTTTTTATATAAAGGTTTTAATGAAATAAACCGAACAATTAAAGAGATTAATTCTCAAAATCAAGCGCAATATGTTTATCTACAAAAGATTTTAGAAATGGTAGATATTGGTATTATTGCTTTTAATTTAGAAACTGGCATAGTTTTATGGAGCAACGACTCTTTTGGAGAAATTTTAGACATGCCATCTTTCAAGAATATTGGATTTGTAGAAAAGAGAAAGCCAGAATTATTCAACACCATCTTTGAGACTTATCATAGAGAACCAAATTCAATATCTATTGCTTTACAAAATGAAAGTATTAAAATACTAATTTCTGATACTGTTTTTCAAGTGGATGAAGATGCTTTCAAACTTATTGTTATTCAAGATATAGATAACACTCTAAATAAAAACGAGTCAGAATCTTGGAAAAAACTATTGAGTGTTATGACTCACGAAATAATGAATTCTATCGCGCCTATTTCCTCATTAGCAGACACGTTACAAAAGAACTTACAATTAGCTATAGAAGCACCTAAAAAAACACCTTTAGAGCTAGAAGATTTAAACTCAGGTATAAAAACTATTAAGAAAAGAAGTGAAGGACTTTTAAAATTTGCTAAAACATATCGCAGTTTAAGCAAAGTAACTAAATTGAATTTGCAACGGGTAAAAATTTCAGAATTGTTTAATAATATTCAATTACTCATGGCGCCATCTATCAAAGCCAAAAATATTGATATTCAATTTAACATTTCTAGTCCAAAGCTTCAACTAGATATAGATACTCACCTTATTGAACAAGTACTTATAAACCTAATATTAAATGCAGTTGATGCTTGTAAAAATAAAGATGATGCACAAATTAAGGTTTTAGCATCTCAAAACCCAAACAGAGACATCATTATCAAAGTATACGATAATGGTTCTGGTATTCCATCGGATATTTTAGAGAATATCTTTGTACCATTCTTTACTAGTAAAGCTACTGGTAGCGGTATTGGGTTAAGTCTTTGTAAACAAATTATGTTGCTGCACAAAGGCCGAATATTGGTAAAAAGTGTTGAGGGAGAAGGCACCGCTTTTAGTTTGGTGTTTTAAACTTTTTTAAAATCTTGATAGAATTACACCTAAACAGCGCACCACTTTGAAAACAAAAACTCCAGCTTATAAATTCAAGGAATATGGAATAGTACATTTAAAGGTAGCTTTATTATTTGAAGGATTGTATATCCTGATAAAGCTCCGCTTTGAAAAAAGAAAAGGAGAAAAATAATCTCTGAGCAAGCTCAAACTATTTTTCTCCTTTTCTTTTTATTCGTGACCATGGCAGGATTCAAACCTGCAACCTCTTGAGCCGTAATCAAGTGCGCTATTCAGTTGCGCCACATGGCCTTTTTTCGTGGGTGCAAATATACATTTTTTATTAAAACTCCACCAAACAATTTCTTTCAATTTTTTAAATTCTTACTTTTGAATATGGCTCACACACTCCTACAAGAAAAATTCAATAAAAACCTCGATAATTCGCTGATAAAAGAAATAGAAACCATTGGCAAATTAGTTACGTACAAAAAAAACGATATCATCATAGATATCAATCAAACCCTAAAACACATCCCACTTTTATTAAGTGGAAACATTAAAATTCTCCGTGAAGATCAAGACGGTAACGAACTTCTCATCTATTTCCTAGAAGCTGGTGAAACCTGTACCATGTCGCTCACTTGCTGTATGGGCACCTCAAAAAGTAAAATAAGAGCAGTAGCCGAAAAAGACTCAACACTCATCATGATACCTGTGCAAAATATGCAAAAATGGTTTCACGAGAACGCTAGTTGGCGCAACTTCATACTAGAAAGTTATCAAACGCGTTTTGACGAAATGCTCGAAGCCATAGATAACCTCGCTTTCATAAAAATGGACGAAAGGTTAATTAAATATCTCATTAACAAAACCAAACTTCACAGCTCAAAAACCATCATTGTAAAACACCAAGATATCGCTGAAGACCTCCATACATCGCGCGTGGTTATCTCCAGACTCCTAAAACAATTAGAAAATCAAAACAAAATCAAACTCAGCAGAAACAAAATAGAAGTGCTTTAAATAATTTGGGCGCTACCACAAGGGTCGGGCTTTTCGTTACAAGTCCTCGCTCCTCCTTCGTCGGGCTGTGGGCTTTCCACTGCAATCCCTAGCGCAACTACTCATTAATGTTTATTCTAATTTCATTACCTTTTACAAACTTGTTAAGTAACATTTATTACAATACAAATTAAACCTTCAATATAAATTCGCACTAAATTTTACAATTATGGAATACATTTTAAATCCATGGCCTTGGTACATATCTGGTCCATTAATAGCCTTAGTCATGGCGCTCCTACTCTACTTTGGAAAAACATTTGGCATGTCATCAAACCTAAGAACCATGTGTACTATGGTGGGTGCAGGTAAATTTGCTGACTTCTTTAATTTTAGATGGAAAGACCATGTTTGGAATCTAATCGTGGTTCTAGGAGCCATTATTGGTGGGTTTATAGCGGTACAATTACTATCAAACAATTCCGTAACAAACTTAAACCCAACAACTGTAACAGAACTTCAAAATATGGGGTTCAATAATCCAGGACAAACACTTGTTCCCAATGAAATGTATAGCTTAGAAATTCTTGCATCACCAAAAGCACTAATACTATTAGTTGTTGGTGGCTTACTGGTTGGTTTCGGTACACGTTATGCTGGTGGTTGTACATCGGGGCATGCCATTACAGGGCTAAGTAGCTTACAAAAACCATCCTTAATAGCTGTTATTGGTTTTTTTATTGGAGGATTGATTATGACTAATTTTATTTTACCCCTAATTTTTTAAGTATATGAAAGTTTTAAAATTTCTTATAGTTGGTATATTTTTCGGTATCGTTTTAGTGAAATCTGAAGCAGTTTCTTGGTATCGTATTTATGAAATGTTTAGATTTCAGTCTTTCCATATGTATGGTATTATAGGAACTGCTATTGCATCAGGAATCATCTTTTTACAAATTTCAAAAAAAGGGTATATAAAAAGTATAAAAGGTACAAATATTGTCGTTCCAAAGAAAGAAAATGGATTAATTAGATACATCCTTGGAGGTACTATTTTTGGTTTAGGATGGGCACTTATTGGCGCCTGTCCAGGACCAATGTATATTCTTCTAGGTACAGGCGTTTGGAGCATGCTTATCGTTATTGCTGCAGCTATTTTAGGAACATTCATTTATGGGCTCCTTAAAAGCAAACTGCCACACTAAATGGATTCAATTCAGGTATTAGGATATATTGGTGCGTTAATAGTTGGTTTAGTTTTAGGCCTTATAGGTGGTGGTGGGTCTATTCTAACAGTACCGCTTTTGGTGTATCTTTTAGGATACAATCCGGTAATAGCAACCGCATATTCTTTGTTTGTTGTAGGTACATCTTCTATGGTAGGTACTTATCAAAAACACAAAAAGGGTTTAGTCGACTTTAAAACAGGATTAGCCTTTTCATTTCCATCATTTCTAGCTGTGTATTTATCACGTCGTTATTTAGTTCCAGGAATTCCAGAAACACTCTTAAGTATTGGGGGTTTTAGCTTAACAAAAGGTATGGGTATCATGATTTTCTTTGCAATTATTATGATACTTGCTTCTTACTCTATGATAAAAAACAGAAAAGAAAACCTTGAAACTATTGGAAGTCAACCATACTATAAAACATTTATTCAAGGTTTAGCAATTGGTACAATAACTGGAATTATTGGAGCTGGCGGTGGTTTTTTGTACGTACCTGCTTTGGTATTATGGGCTAATATTCCCATGAAAAAAGCGGTTGGTACCTCATTAATCATAGTTACTATTAACTCGTTAATAGGGTTCATTGGAGATGTTCAAACCTTGGATATTCAATGGACTTTCCTTTTAATTTTTACTGGCATTTCCATTTTGGGTATTATACTCGGTGTGTTTCTATCTAAATTTATAAGTGGAAAAAAACTTAAAAAAAGCTTTGGATACTTTGTTTTAATAATGGCTACTTACATTATTTACAAAGAGTTAAAATAGTTTTAAAAGTAATATAAGTTACAAACCAAGATACCGATGTTTTGTAATTTTGATTGAATATGTAATTAAAGAGATTCCCTGCTTCGAGGGAATAACAAAAATAAAATTATGCGAATAGAACAAATATATACTGGATGTTTAGCTCAAGGCGCTTATTACATTGAATCCAATGGTGAAGTTGCCATAATCGATCCATTACGTGAAACCCAACAATATGTTGACAAAGCAACTAAAGAAAATGCAAAAATTAAATATATTTTTGAAACACATTTTCATGCAGATTTTGTTTCTGGCCATATTGATTTAGCAAAAAAAACAGGAGCTACAATTGTTTTTGGTCCTGGAGCTAAAACTGAATATAACATGCACGAAGCTAAAGATAATGAAGAATTTAAATTAGGTAATCTAACCATAAAGGTATTACATACTCCTGGTCATACTCTAGAATCCTCAACATTTTTATTATTAGATAAAAATGGAAAAGAGCACGCTATTTTTTCTGGCGACACTTTATTTTTAGGTGACGTGGGAAGACCTGATTTGGCAATAAAATCTGATTTAACTAAAGAGGATTTGGCAAGTATGTTGTTTGATTCACTTCGTAACAAAATCATGACACTTCCTGATGATGTTATTGTATATCCAGCACACGGGGCAGGTTCTGCCTGTGGTAAAAATTTAAGTAAAGAAACGATTGGTGTTTTAGGTGAACAAAAGAAAACAAACTATGCATTGAGAGCAGATATGACCAAAGAAGAGTTTGTTAAGGAAGTTTTAAATGGTATTGCTCCCCCTCCGCAATACTTTGCAAAAAATGCGATGATGAATAAAGTGGGTTATGATGCTTTTGAAGCGGTACTTAAAAAAGGAGATACACCGCTTAGTCCAGAAGACTTTGAAACTGTAGCAAATAATGAAGACGCTCTGGTTTTAGATGTTCGTACACAAAAAGAATTTGTTGAGGGGCATATTCCAAACTCAATTTTTATTGGTATTAATGGTGGTTTTGCACCTTGGGTTGGCGCTTTAATAACCGACTTAAAACAACCTATTTTATTAGTAACACCTGAAGGGCGAGAAGAAGAAACCGTTACGCGTTTATCTCGTGTTGGCTATGATAATACACTAGGCTACTTAAAGGGTGGTTTAGATGCGTGGAAAGACGCTGGAAAAGATATTGAAACTATTATATCGATTTCTGCTGAAGATTTTTCTAGTGATTACAAAAATAAAAGTGTTAAAGTACTTGATGTTAGAAAAGATGGTGAATACCAATCTGAACATTTGGAAGGTAACCATGTACAACACTTTGCTCTAGATTATATTAATGATAACATGAATACCATTGATAAAGGCACTACGTATTATGTGCATTGTGCTGGTGGTTATCGCTCTGTTATTGCTGCTTCTATACTTAAAGCACGGGGTTTTAATAAGTTAATAGATATTGCAGGTGGCTTTGGTGCTATTAAAAAAACAGATTTACCAACTACTGATTTTGTTTGTCCATCAACTTTATAAATAACAATAAAAACTATATACATTATGAAAAAAAACATGGGATCTTTAGACAAAGGGATTAGAATAACTGTTGCTATTGCAATAGCATTATTATACTATTTTAATGTTATTTCTGGCACATTAGCATATGTATTAATGGCAGTGGCTATTATTTTTCTACTAACAAGTTTTATTAATTTTTGCCCTTTGTACACCATTTTAGGAATTAATTCATGTAAAATAAAAAATGCAAACAAGTCTTAAAATACAAAATTTGAAATGTGGTGGATGCTCTAACACCATCATGAAAAAATTATCTGATATTAAAGACCTAAATGAATTAGAAGTGAGTCTTGACAATGATACCGTTTCATTTTATTACGAAAACGAAAAAACACTAGCAGAAGTAAAAGAACTACTAAATAGTATAGGGTATCCTATTGCAGGTGATAAAAATGCATTAACCACAAAAGCAAAATCTTTTGTGAGTTGTGCTATTGGAAGACTAAATAATTAAATAATTTCGGCACTTAAACCTGCTTCTAAAAGGATAGAGCAACGTGGTTTTAAATCATCATACAAACCTGTTTTTACAGTACATTTTCCTTTGTAGTGAACTAGAATAGCGCATTGCTCTGCTTGTTCTGCTGTATGCTCGCAGGCATGAATTAGCGTTTCAATAACGTGATCAAACGTATTAACATCGTCATTATGTAATACAATTTCATTTTGAGTAACTGTTGCTTCTTTTAGCAATAATTCCTCTGAAGTTTTTTCTTTTGTACTCATAGCTAATAATCTTGGGGATTAATTATAGTACTAATTTAAAAATTTTAACGATACCCAATTGTTTCTTTGTAATTTTTCTGCAAATTTTAACAAATGCTTTTCACACTCAGATTGTATCATAGGTATATCTTCAGCATAAAATCCACTTAAAAATAACATCCCATTTTTATTTAAACAGGATATATAAGTTCCCATATCTTGCATTAAAATATTACGGTTTATGTTGGCAATAATTATATCATATTTGTTTTCACCTAAAACAGATGCATCGCCTTCTATAACGGTAATGTGTTTACAATTATTTCGTTCTACATTTTCAAGACTATTTAGGTAACACCAGTTATCATAGTCTATAGCATCAATAGGTTTTGCTCCTTTGAGTTCTGCAAGAATTGCTAAAACTCCAGTACCGCAACCCATATCAAGGACCGATTTATCTTTAAAATCGTTTTTTAGAATATGCTGAATCATCATGTGTGTAGTTTCATGATGCCCCGTGCCAAAACTCATTTTAGGTTCTATAACAATATCGTATTGAGTATTGAAAGATTCGTGAAATGGAGCACGAACTGCACAAACCTCATCAACTACTATGGGGTTAAAATTCTTTTCCCACTCTGCATTCCAGTTGGTTTGCTCAATCTCCTCAAACGTAAAAGATATTTCAAACTCATCTGAAATTAATATTTGAATATCCTCTAAAATATCTTCCTTCCAGTCTTCTTTTTGGATATATGCAGTAACACCTTCTTCAGTTTCTACGAAACTTTCAAAACCTGCATAACCTAATTCGGCAATAAGAATTTCTACGGCTGGTTGTAGAGGTTGTACTTTGAAGTAATACCCTATATAGATAGTATTGGACATGGTACGCGTATTATGTTTGCGGGTTTGCCCGCGTTAGCGATTGCAGTGGAAAGCCCACAGTGAGGAACGAACGAGGACTTGTAACGTAAAGCGCGACCCCGACTTTTCATCGGGGTAACGCCCAAATTTTTATTTATTTAAAATGCGTTTACAATAGCAAAGAAATCTTCTGCTTTCAATGAAGCGCCTCCAATTAAGCCACCGTCAACATCTGGTTTAGAGAAAATCTCTTCGGCATTGGCAGGTTTTACACTTCCACCGTAAAGAATAGACACGGTTTCTGCGATATCGTTTCCGTATTTATCAGCCAAAGTTTTTCTAATAAATGCATGCATGTCTTGAGCTTGCTCTGGACTTGCTGTTTCGCCAGTACCAATAGCCCAAACAGGCTCGTAAGCCAATACGATGTTTTGGAAAGCCGCAGCACCCAAGTGGAATAAAGCATTTTTGATTTGATTGCCTACAATGGTTTCTTCGTTTCCTGCTTTTCTATCGGCTAATTCTTCACCAAAACAGAAAATAACACGCATCCCTTTTGCAAGTGCCGCATCAACTTTTTTTGCTAATAACTCATCGGTTTCATTGAAATACTCACGACGCTCACTATGCCCAAGAATAACCGTGTTTACTCCTATGCTTTTTAACATACTTGCACTAACTTCTCCTGTATATGCTCCATTTTCAGCAAAATGCATGTTTTGTGCAATAACTTCAATACTAGATTGCTTTAACGCATTGTTTGCTGCCCATAAGTTAGTTGATGTAGGCGCAATCATAACTTCTGCATCGGTAGTTTTAGCTTGGTTTTTTAAAGCCGTAATTAGTGATTCAGTTTGTGCTAAATCGTTATTCATCTTCCAGTTTCCGGCTACAATTTGTTTTCTCATTTTTGTTACCCTAATAGCTAAGGGATTTTATTAGTTATTATAAATTTTGTTTTATGTTACTATCATCAGCTTTAATAGCCTTAAATAATTTAATGGTTCCATTTTTATTAACTACCATGTACCTTGGTATCCAATCTAAATCTACAAATTCCCCAAAAGGACCATTCCAACCAGATGCCATAAAGTAATGTTCGCCTTGAACTTTATATTTTTTTATTCCTCGTTTCCAAGCGCCTTGAGTTTTATCTAGTGATAGAAAAACATAGGCTGCTTCTGGATAATTCTTTTGTAAAACTTTTACCTTAGGCATGCCTTTAATACAATCACCACACCATGATGCCCAAATATCTATAACTAAAGTCTCTTTTTCTTGATTATCTAGTATACTTTGAAATGTAATAGAGTTACCTTCTAAATCTATAAAAGTATCGTTTAGAGCTTCTTCTGAAAATTGAGTTGGTACTTGGGAGTTACAGCTAGTAATGGTTATAAGTAGAGCTAGGAGATAATATATTTTTTTCATTCTATATTCTGTTGAATTCTTATTCCCAAATCAAACTATTCTAACTTGACCTTTGGGTCTAACCAAACATAAATTAAGTCTACAAAAATATTGATAATTATGAACATTACCGCGATAATTAACACCGAACCCATAATTACTGGCAAATCTAGAGTATTTAGAGCGTTTACTATTTCTTTTCCTAGTCCGTTCCACCCAAAAATATACTCTACAAATACCGCTCCTGCCAACATCGAAGCAAACCAACCTGAAATAGCCGTTACAACAGGGTTTAATGCGTTTTTAACTGCGTGTTTTTTGATGATTTGAAATTCGCTTAAGCCTTTAGCTCTGGCAGTACGTATATAATCTTGATTAAAAACTTCTAGTAATGAATTACGCATTAATTGAATAACCACTGCTAAGGGGCGAATTCCTAAAACTATAGCTGGTAATATTAAATTCTTCCATTTAATATGCATGGCTTCTCCAAAATCATCAAGTTCATAAAGGCTGCCTGTCATTTCTAAATTGGTGTATTCATGCAAGATGTAACCAAAAAACCAAGCAAATAAAATGGCACTAAAAAATGATGGAATACTCATGCCAAATGTACTTAGAACTTGAATGGTTTTATCGAGCCACTTATCTTTGTAAAGTGCAGAAACAATGCCTAAAAGAATACCTAAAACCATAGCAATTACAATAGCTGAAACTGCCAAAACAAATGTATTGGGTAAGGTTTCAGCAAGCACCTCACTAACGCGTTTTCCTTGTTTAGCAAACGATTCTCTTAAATAAGGTTTTTTAATTACTGTTGTGGTATTCCCTAGAGATAACAATTTGGTTGCACTATACTTCCCTGGTTTTAAAAATGTATAATCTTCTGAGTTTTGTGAATGAAACGAAATTGGAGATAAATCATTTAAATAGTACAAATACTGTGTAGAAATAGGTTTATCAAATCCGTATTTTTTTTTGACAATAGCTAATTGTTCACTATCCTCATTTTGTCCCATCATCATTTGGGCAGGATCTCCTGGAAGCACACTAAATAAAAAGAAAATAACCGTTACTACCCCAAATAATGTGAGTAGTGCGTAGAAGGTTTTATTTAGGAAGTAGTTTATCAGTGGTTAGTGGTTAGAAAATTATTCATCTTTAAGTTTAACCTCAATGACTGAAGTATAAAATGTACTGTTTTGAGTATTTAGCTCTTTTAATTGAATTGAATCTTTTATAACATTAACACTCTCAATTTTGGCAGACTCAATCATTTCAACGTCCTCTTTTGTTGAAATTTCTCCATTAATGAAATACGCTATAATTTCTTCCGCCTTCTTTGGCTCAGGTTTTCTTTCAACTTTTGGTAATTTCAAATCTTCAATATCATTCCAATGCACTTTTTGCTTCACGGTAGCTTTATCTAACTCAATAATTCCTGGGTTTGACCGCACTACAGTTTTAAGAGCTTTTTCATCACACAAATACCACTCTAAGTCTAAATTATAAGCTTCATTTATACGCTTTTTAGCATCTGCTCCAGAAGCTGTTAAACCTATAATTTGATAGTTGTTTTTTCTAGCTGTATCTTGTAATGCTTTTAATTTTAGTGCACCATCTCTTTCAATTTTCTCTAAGCTATAAGATACTACTACAACTAAATTGTCTTGTTCTAAAAAGTGTGTTGTTAAGTCTTCATTGTCACTTTCAATCGAAAAATCTACTACAGGAGGTGTATAACCTTCTTGTATCACTTTGGTTTCAACTCCAATAAAATCGCCTTCCACTGATGGGTAAGAGCCACTTGTTTTAAAAACCTTTTCCTCTCCATTAACATTAAATTTCCAACTGTATTCTTGAATGGGCTTGGGAGCATCCTCTGGAACAGTCATTCCCTCTTGAATATTCTTTCCAATAGCATAAGCTCTAAAATCTATAGTTGGTAGATGCATCAATACATGATATCCAAACCATAAACTCACAATAAACCCAAGTAATGCTAATACCGTTGTTGGTAATTTTCCAAAAACAGGTTTAATATGTTTTACTCCAAAGAATAAAATTAATATCAACACTAATAGTGCAACATCTTTCCAAAAAGTTTCCCAAGGTTTTAATTTTATAAAATCACCAAAACAACCACAATCTTTCACCTTTTCAAAATAAGCTGCATAAAAGGTTAAAAACGTAAAGAATACTATCATTAATAATAAACTCCAAACCGTAAATTTAGGTTTATACCCAATGAGTAAAAACACCCCAAGAACCACTTCAAAAACAACAACAAAAACTGAAATCAGTAAAGCATAAGGTTCTAAAAAAGGAATATTTAACACATCTGGACTAAAGTATTCTTGCAGTTTATACGAAAAACCCAGAGGGTCATTCAATTTTATAAACCCTGAGAAGATAAAAAGTAACCCTACTAACCCTCTTGAAATATTAACTAATGTTTTCATTTTTGATTTATTATTCAGACCTTTCGACTGCGCTCAAGGTGACATTCAAATTTACTTTTCCGATAAGTGAATCATAGCGAAAATTGCATAATTTATCATATCTTGATAATTTGCATCAATACCCTCGCTTACCAATGTTTTACCTTGATTATCTTCAATTTGTTTTACTCGAAGTAACTTTTGTAAAATTAAATCAGTTAAACTGCTTACTCTCATATCTCGCCATGCTTCACCATAATCATGGTTTTTATCTTGCATAAGCTGTTTGGTAATCGCAACTTTTTCTTCGTATAAGTTGGTAGCCTCCTCAGTAGACATATCTGGTTGCTCAACAACACCTTTTTCTAACTGAACTAAAGCCATAATACAGTAATTAATAATACCAATAAACTCACTTTCTTGACCTTCATCAACCTTCTGAACAGCATTTTGTTGCAAACCTCTGATACGCTGTGCTTTTATAAAAATTTGATCTGTTAATGATGGTAATCTTAAAATTCGCCATGCACTTCCGTAATCACTCATTTTCTTAATAAATAAACTTTTACAGGTATCTATTACCGCATCGTATTGTTTTGAAGTATCTTGCATCTATAAATTCTATTTTGCGTAAATTTCGCATAAATAATTAAAACCTTCAAGGTTTATGGTTTAAAGTTTTAAACCATGTACCAACACCTTACAAAACAGTATAAATGACTATTAATTGCAAAGGCAAACTTATAGATTTATCATCGCCAAAAGTCATGGGTATATTAAACATCACCCCAGACTCTTTTTATGATGGTGGCACTCACAAAAACGAGAAAGCAATTTTAAATCATGTGGAGCAAATGCTTAATGAAGGTGTTACTTTTATTGATGTAGGCGCCTACAGCTCTAGACCAAATGCCGACCATGTTAGTGAAGATGAAGAATTAAAACGCATCATTCCTATTGTTAATTTAATTCTAAAAACGTTCCCTAAAACTTTACTTTCTATTGACACCTTTAGAAGTGAAGTTGCTAAACAATGTATTGAAGCAGGAGCTTGCTTAATTAATGATATCTCTGCAGGTTTATTGGATAAAAACATGTTACAGACTATTGCTCAATTACGCGTACCTTACATTATGATGCATATGAAAGGTACGCCACAAACGATGCAAACCTTAACGGATTATGATGATTTAGTTAAAGATATTTTATTTTATTTTTCTGAAAGAATTGAAGCCGCAAGAACTTTAGGAATTATAGATATCATTATAGATCCTGGTTTTGGTTTTGCAAAAACTTTAAAACAGAATTTTGAATTGCTAAACAAGTTAGAATTATTCAAAATTATTGAAAAACCGCTACTCGCAGGTGTTTCCAGAAAATCTATGATTTATAAAACTTTAGAGTCTTCAGCTCAAGAAGCACTCAACGGAACATCCGTTTTAAATACCATAGCGCTACAAAAAGGCGCTTCTATTTTAAGAGTTCATGATGTAAAAGAAGCTATGGAATGCATCAAACTTATTGAATCACTGAACTCTTAAATTGTTTATTCGTCACTGATTATGAAAAAATTACTCTTACTTTTTATTATGGTTTTTATTTTTTCTTGCGGAAATGAAAAAGTACTACAATTACCAGAAATTGATTATTCTGGAATTACTGAAATCAAAGATGTTTCACACGCGTATTTATTCTATGACGAAACACAACCTAATCATATTGACCTAAATAGAAAAAATCTAATAAGCACTACCAATTGGCTCATTAATGTAGATAAACGTTTAACGTTAAAACAAGCCATTCCTAAAATTAAATTCCTTCAAGACAAAAAGTCTAATTCCAGTCATAAAAATAAAAATGCTAAAAACTATTTTACATGTCATGATCTAAATAATAATAATTTAGGGTTTTTGGAGTTTACTAATGTGGTTTATCAAAATGAATCCTTGAATGATTATTCTGGTGTGCTTTCAAACCTTGAAGATACTACCAATTCTACAGCCATAGCCTTTGAGAAAAATAACACTATTGTTATAGCAAGTACTGTCCTAAAATCCATAATTACTGAAACCTCAAAAGACAGCTTATCATTTTACTTAAAAAAGTGCGACACAATTAATGGCATTATCTTCTTGAATTTTAATGAAGATTTATCTTTTCAAAGTTATATTGACTTCAAGTACGTTACGAACAAAACAGATTTAAAACACGCCAAAATATCAAACAAAGAATTTATATTTAATTAGTCTTATTTTATTAAATTTACCAAAACCCACCACTTTGGATATTTTTAAAGACCTTTTAAAATTTACCGTAGTCGATATTATTGATGTTATATTAGTAGCACTACTACTCTACTATATTTACCGACTCATTAAAGGCACCGTTGCTATCAATATTTTTATTGGAATTATAATCATTTACGGTGCATGGATGCTTACCGATTTTTTAAACATGGAACTTCTAACCAGTATATTTGGTGGTTTTATGAAAGTAGGTATTATAGCTTTAATTGTAGTGTTTCAACCTGAAATAAGAAAGTTTTTACTTATGGTTGGCTCTACAAATTTTGGAGGGCGTAAAAAGTTTTTTCAGCAAATTAATTTCTTAAAAACTGAGCAAACCAGTGAAACCGATGTTGACGCTATAATTTCTGCTTGTTCTAAAATGTCTGTTTCAAGAACTGGTGCTTTAATTGTTTTTGAGCGTAATAACAATTTAGACTTCTTATCATCCTCTGGAGATGAAATGAATATTAAAGTTACTCAACCCATCATAGAAAGTATTTTTTTTAAAAATAGTCCGCTGCATGATGGTGCTATTATTGTTAGTAATAATGTGGTTAAAGCAACACGTGTTATTCTTCCTGTTAATAACGAAAAACACATTCCTCAACGTTTTGGTTTACGCCATAGAGCCGCTATAGGCGTTACGGAGAAAACCGATGCCTTAGCCTTAGTTGTTAGTGAAGAAACAGGGCATATTTCTTATTTTAAAGATGGTGAGTTTGTGGTATTTGAAGACTCTAATGAATTAAATAGTATGATTAAAACCGATTTAGCTTAATGACTTGCAGAAACTGTAACAACACTTTAAGAACAGATTTTAGCTATTGTCCAGATTGTGGTTCCAAGATCATTAGAAACAGGTTAACACCTAAAAGCTTGATATTTGATGTTATAGAGCGTTATTTTAACCTAGATAACACCTTTTTAAAAACACTTTGGCATATGATTGTTAAGCCTGAAAGTGTTTGTGGTGGTTATATATCTGGTATTCGTAAAAAATATTTAAATCCAGTTAGTATGCTGGCTATTTCGTTAACGCTTTCTGGATTCGTTATCTTTTTAACCAAAAAGTTGGCTTGGAGTTCAATTGACTTTTCAAAAATAAGTTATGCGCAAACAAGTTCTGGAGGTGCAGGCACTGAAAAAATCATGTCTGCAACTATGGAATATGGCTCAATACTTTTTTTATTTTACATTCCTGTTTTAGCCTTTGCTAGTTTTCTTTTTTTCAACAAAAAGCAATACAATTTCGCAGAGCATACGGTTACCGCTATATATGCTTTAACCAGTTTTGGTATTATAGGCTCCCTCTATGCCATTCCCACATTATTTGTAAGTCCGCAGTTTTATTTTGAAACAGCACTTTTATACTCCTTTATCATGGTACTATTTTGTATTTATGTGGCTTATAAAAATTCAAAAAACAGCTTAAAATCCTTATTTTGGAGGATACCAATGTTTTTATTCATCTTTTTAATTGGATATATGGGGGTTTCCATACTAACCTTTGCAGCCTTATTTATCACTGGAGAAATATCTGTTCAAGATTTTATGCCAACTAAATAAAAAACTAAGCCACCTCGGCCTCTTGTAAAAACTGAACTTCATAGAGGTTCTTATAGTAACCATCTTTCTTTTTAAGAAGCTCTGTATGAGTACCTTGCTCTACAATTTTACCAGCATCCATAACGATAATTTTGTCTGCTTTTTTCACTGTAGCTAAACGGTGCGCTATAACTATAGATGTTCTGCCTTTCGTGATTTTATCTGTAGCATTTTGAATCAATTGTTCTGAATACGAATCCACAGAAGATGTAGCTTCATCCAATACCAAAATACTAGGGTTTGTTACGTAAGCACGTAAAAACGAAATCAGTTGACGCTGGCCAGAAGATAACATCACACCACGCTCTTTTACGTTGTAATGATAACCATCAGGAAGCGTCATAATAAAATCATGAATCCCAATATCTTTAGCAGCTTGATACACTTCGTCTTCAGTAATCTTTGGATGGTTTAAAGTAATATTATTTAAGATCGTATCTGCAAACAAAAACACATCTTGTAAAACAACAGCAATTTGCGTTCTTAAGGAAGCTAAAGTCACATCCTTTATATCAATCCCATCCACAGAAATCACACCATCTTTAATTTCATAAAACCGATTTAATAAGTTTATTATCGTAGATTTTCCAGCACCCGTAGCACCAACAATAGCAACCGTTTCGCCTTGTGTTACATCAAAAGAAATCCCTTTAAGCACTTCCTCATCTTCCACATAACTAAAATGCACATCATCAAACTTTATACTTCCTTTAAACGATTCAGCATTATAAGTGCCTTTATCATCAATTTGAGACGTCGTATCAATCACTTTAAACACACGTGTAGCTGCAACCATTCCCATTTGTAGGGTATTAAATTTATCAGCAATTTGTCGTAATGGTCTAAAGAGCATCGGCATAAACATTACAAACGCAATTAAATCACCTTGAGTTACAGAGCTATTTGCAAGTATAATATTTAAACCACCATACCAAGTTACCAAACCTATACAAATTGATGAAACCAAATCTGGCAACGGAAAAAATATAGAGTTATACCAAACCGTTTTAACCCAGCCTTTTTTATGGCGTTCATTAATGGCTTTAAAATTATCTAATTCAATAGTTTCTCTGGTAAACAATTGTAATATTTTCATACCCGTTAAGCGCTCTTGCACAAACGAATTTAAATTTGAAACCTCCGTTCTAACTTCCTCAAAAGCCTTTTTCATATACTTCTGAAAAAGACGTGTGGCGTAAAGTAAAATGGGTAACATAATTAAAACAATAAGGCTCAACTTCAAATTTAAATATAGCATAACCCCAAAAACCACAGTCATAGCTAATAAATCTTTAAAAATCATAAAAAGCCCTTGTCCAAAAATATCAGCAATACGCTCCATATCTGTCACAGCGCGTGTTATAAGTATCCCAACCGAAGAGTTATCATAGTACTTCATTTTAAATTTAAGTAAATGATCAAAGAGTTTTACACGTACATCCATTACCAAGTTTTGCCCCAACCAAGCCGCGTAATAAACAAAAAGCAACTGGAAAACCGTTTGAAAAATTAAAACACCAAGCATCAACATAATGTAAAACAAAAAGTCTTTAGCATCATAAGCTTCTATACTATCATCAATAGCATATTTTGTAATATAAGGTGTTGCTGCACTAAAAACAGCTAATAAAACCACCAATAAAATCAATCCAAAGAAAACACCTTTATAAGGGGTAATGTATTCAAACAAGCGCTTAAAAAGTTTAAAATCAAAAATATTTTCTTTCGGTTTACTCATCTATAATATTATATCTTCAGGATATTCAATTTGTGTTAAATACAAGCCATGTGCCGGAACAGAAAACCCAGCTTCACTCCTGCTTTTAGATTGTATAACGGTATGCAAATCATCAACGTCCATTTTACCTAAACCAATATTCACCATGGTTCCCACAATAGCTCTAACCATGTTCCTTAAAAACCGATTTGCTTTAATGGTAAAATGCAACTCATCACCCTCTAAAACCCATGCTGCATGCATAATATCACAATAATACGTTTTTACATCGGTTTGCGACTTAGAAAAACATTGAAAATCTTTATACTCAAATAAAATTTTGCAAGCCGCATTCATCCTATCTACATCCAATACTTGTCGTATCGCATAAGTATTATCATAAGTAAACACATTTTTCTTCAAAGCTACGCGATACAAATATGTTCTACTTACAGCATCAAAACGTGCATGCGCATCAGATTTTACTTTGTAAATTTTGGTAATTGAAATATCTTGAGGTAAAAACGAATTCAGTTTAAAAACAAGCTGGTTTACATCAAAAGTAGCATCCGTATCAAAATGCGCTATCAGTTCCGTAGCATGCACACCGGCATCGGTACGTCCTGCACCAACCACAGCAAGTGTTTCGCTTAATAAAGTAGATAAAGCCTGCTCTAAAACCTCCTGAACTGTTATGGCATTGGGCTGAATCTGCCAACCATGATACGCTTTACCATTATAAGAAATTGCTATAAAATATCTCAACCCGTTTCACTGCTTTTATAAAACACAAAGATAGCGAGATTTATGGGTCTTAAGAAACCTGCAATCTTAATTAAATATTAAAAATAAATTTTATGTTTTTGGCGTTACCACATGGGTCGGGCTTTCACTACTCAATCTTTTTAAAGCGTCATCGCCTAGAAAGAAAAACTGTAGAAATCTATAAAATTTTATCCCCAATCAAAATACAGTTTCAAAGCTTTAAAAAGGATTTCAAACATGCAGTTCAATCCCTAACGCGGGTATATTTGTTTATTTTGTTTTTTAAAAAGAAATTGACTTTTCTTGGGAAGGTTCGTTTACCGTGCTTGTGTATGGTTAGTTACGTGTTTAAGCACATAATTTAGTAAATAAAAATCGAATAGAAAATCTGCGAGAATTTTCGTAAGTAAGCTATAACTAAGCAATTAATTATACACGGTGTTGGCAGTAGGCTTTATTTTTCAAGTCCATCCTTTACTGATTTCGTTTCAAAAATAGAATGCATTTGACAAGTTCCGCTTTCGGGATTATTGAAATCAAAATCATTTACTCTATTTGAATTATCTATGGCTACATCTAAATGTGGCTTTAATTTCTTGTAGATGTCATTATTTTGTTTAGTAAAATATTTTTGAGTTTTTTCATAATCAGGTAAATGCTTTTTCAATTGCTTAATAGCATTCTCACAATTATTGAAAAATTTTCCAGTTCTTTCAAAATGAAGTAAAATCCAAAATTCTACACAAGGATTATTAATTATAACCTCTACATTTTTGTGCTTAGAAGAGATTTTTTGAGTGTATTCTTTTAGAAACTGTATAGGGGTTTTATCTCCTTTTTTAGTTTCTCTACTTTCTTTTATCAAAACATCAAAATCTATTATCCAAAAAACTTTGTCATATTCCTTAGAAGACTCAATTACCTTTTTATACTGGTCTTTAAGTTTTTTCTTTTGAGGAATTTCAGGTATTAAATCCACTCTTAAAGAGCGTTCATTTCTTTTTAGCATTTGAATATACCAAAATTCACATTCGCCTTCAACTATAAAAGCATATCTAGGTTTTCTTTTGGGTGTATTTCTTTTAGTTCTCATTCTCAAAATTCAAGTAATAATCTCCAAGATTTGGTGTTCCACCTAGTTTTCCAGCTTTGTAAGCATTTAATATATTAGTTGTATCTCTTACAATTGAACTATCGAAATCTGATAATGAATATAATTGAGTAGAGCAGGATTCATTTTTATCTGTAAACCAAATTATATCATTCCTAAATAAATCTTTATTGTTTAAAATTTCTCTATTATGGGTTGTTGCTATGATTTGTGAGTTTTTAGAATTGACTAAAAAAGATAAAAGGAAATGTATGTATAAATCAGGATGTAATGAATCCTCTAATTCATCAATCGGAAAAGCTATACTAGAATTTACCAATAAACTCAATAACCCTGCAAAACCATAATATCTTTGAGTTCCTTGAGATTCTAAATTAAAAGGAAGTGAATATTTTTTACCATCAATAGTGTGCTCAAGCTCCAATTTTTTAAGTGGATTAGATTTAATTTTTTCAATCATATCTTCTGGAAGCTCTAGTGCTTCAAACACTCTTAACATTTTATCATCCAATTCCTTCTTTTCGTCATTTATTAGAATGTCAGAAATATTAAAATCAGCTTTTTTAAGTATATGAACTAAAGCATCTTTATTTAATTTTGATTTTTCTATTTGAGAAGTAATGTACCCATCAAGTTCTGTTTTAGTTTGAACTAAAGGCCTAAGGTATTCGGTGAACCAATCAGTGACTTCTTTTAGATGAAAAAGTTCAATATTTGTTTTCATAAAACCACCTAAAACAGTATTGTTCCAAAGGGTATTTGCTTCAAGGTTTTTTTCAAATGTTTTATCTTTCTTTATTTTACTGCCGAAAGTAATTTCAGTGAATTGTTTATTTATGTCAGTTGTTCTTTTGAAAACACTAGCTTTATTTGGGTCATAAAATTTTAATTCCTCACTTATTACAGCTTTTTCACAGTATTCAACTACATATGAATATCTAACTTTATTTTGAATAAAGTCGATTGAGAAAGTAGTACTATTATTTAATGTGCTTTCATCAAAAAGAAATGGGTTAAAATCTAAAGTATCAGTTTTCTTTTTTTGTGGTTCTAAAACCAAATCTCTAAAGTAATCTAATGCTTTTAAAACTGTAGTTTTACCTGAAGCATTTGCTCCATAAATTAAAGCAAGTTTTAAAAGTCTAATGTCATTTTCTGAGTGGATTATATAGTAATCTTCTAAATCATTCGATTTAGTTGCCTCAAAAGAAAGAGTTTGTTTTTCTTTAATAGAGCCGAAATTCTCTACACTAAAATTAATTATCATAATTTTTTAGTCTAAAATTGTAAGTTGTTTACAAAAATAGAACAAAAAAACATATTAAGCTAATTTCATAATGGGTTTCCTCAGCTTACTGCCAATGCTTCGCGGATATGAAATCGTTTTAATACTGAAACAAGTTCAGCACAGGTGTTTTATATCCAACGGTAAACGAAGGTAGCTGAAAATTTTTACAAATTCAAGTTAATAATCTCCATTCCCAACACATTAAATGAATTATCAATAACTTTACAATCTTAAATGTATAATGTAGAGATACTGAACTAAATTCAGCACAAGTGACCAAAATCCTCCTGCTTTCAGATACACATAGTTATATAGACAACGACATTTTAAAGTACGTAAAACAAGCTGATGAAGTATGGCATGCTGGCGATATTGGCAGTTTAAAAGTTACTGACGCTATAAAAGCATTAAAAACTTTACGTGGTGTTTATGGTAATATTGATGATGCCAAGGTGCGTGTAGAATTCCCAGAGCATAACCGGTTTATGTGTGAGGATGTTGATGTTTGGATAACCCATATTGGTGGTTATCCGCCAAAATACAATATGCGTGTTGCTGAAACGATAAAACAAAATCCACCACGACTTTTTATTTGCGGACATTCGCATATTTTAAAAGTGATGCCAGATAAAAAGTTAAACCTCATCCACATGAATCCTGGGGCAGTTGGTAAACATGGGTTCCATAAAACCAGAACCATGCTCCGTTTTACGATTGATGGCAAAAAAATTGATAATCTTGAGGTTATTGAGTTTCCTGTAAGGCATCCGAAGGGAAGCCCCTCCTAAATCCTCCCCAAATAGGGAGGACTTGCTTACTGTTTCGGTATATTATTTTCTAAAACAATTCTTTTAAAATTTTATGGATCTGAGTGTTCCCTTCTTGGAAAGGGTTAGGGATGGGTTAATTTCCATGGCTCGCATAGGCTTATTACTAAAAAAAAGTCTGAAAAGAAAGCAATCATTCAACCTCAAAACATGCAATATTTTATCCTACACAGTTTGCCTCCTTTGGAGGGATTAAGGGTGGCTTTTTACTTTATTAGTTGTAAATTTGCAGACTTATTTAAAAAACAGAAAATAGTATTAGTTATGAGTCAAGTAAAAGAGAATGATACAGTAAAAGTACACTACACAGGAAAATTAAGCAACGGGCAAGTTTTTGATAGTTCGCTTGAAAGAGAACCATTAGAGGTTACGCTTGGGCAAGGTGCACTTATCCCTGGTTTTGAAAAAGGTATTCTTGCTATGGAGGTTAACGAGAAGAAAACCATAAATATTCCGGTTGCTGAGGCTTATGGCGAGGTACAAAAAGAATTGTTTTACGATGTGAAGAAAGAACAACTTCCGCCAGAAATGACTCCTGAGGTTGGTATGGGACTTGCATCTAAGGGTGAAGATGGTAGAGAAGTACAGTTTAGAGTTGCTGAAGTTAAAGAAGACTATATTGTTGTGGATGCTAACCACCCATTAGCTGGACATGATTTAACTTTTGAGTTAGAGCTTGTTGAGATTAAATAATATTTAAGTTTTATACATATTTAAAAAAGTCTGAAATGTATTTCAGACTTTTTTTGTTGCCTTTATCTGTGAGTTTCTGCCTTAGCAGGAATGATAGAACATTGGTTAAGCTATAACCTTGGCAGACACCTGCGTTAGGGATTGTAGTGGCATCCTTTTTTAAATTAACTAGCAAAAAACTAGCTTTTAAATAAATAGTAAACAGATAGCAACGTTGCTCATTCCTCGCTATGACGCTTAAAAAAGATATAACGGAAAGCCCGACCCTTTAGGGTAACGCCCATAAAATAAAAAAACCCAAAGCTTTCGCTCTGGGTTTTACGCACTAATACTACTAAGATATAAGGTTTTTAACGTAACCTATCAACAGATTTTACAAGATCTTCATCCTTCTTGATGGCCTTATTGGCTAATGCCAATAACACGATAGAAACAATAGGGAGAAGCATCCCAATACCTTTCTCTGAAACCGCCGTTTCTCCAGATACATTTAGTGATTGATACACGAAAAATCCTAATAAAATAAAGTTTAATATGATGTTAAGTCGACCCAATACAAATTGAGACTTCCTATTTTTGTACATAAAAATGGCTACTATCGACAAGATTGCTGAACCCAAGAAAAAACCTAAATACAATAACTCATCTTTTGCATATACACTTATACCAGCATCTGTAATCCATAAATGGCATACAAATATAAGACCAGCAGATACTCCTGCTGCTAATAATAGGTATATGGTTTGAATACGTTGTAGCATACTTTTTTTAAACTAGACCGCAAAAATAATAGATTTAACGGTAAAAAATAAAATAAAGTTGTATTATTGCAGTAATAATTCACAAGAACCGCATTTACAAGCGGTTAATTCTTCAAGATTAAAAATTATATTTCTGAATTACTTAAAATAGTATTCTACATAAAATACCCAATTAAACATCAATGTTTGAAATTTCACAATTAAAAGAGAAGAAACTCACTGATTTACAGGAGATTGCAAAAAAATTGAGCGTCCCAAAGTACCGTTCATTAAAAAAATTAGATTTAGTTTACCAAATACTAGATCAACAAGCAGCCGACCCAAAAGCGGTTAAAGCTGTTGTAGCTCCTGCCGATGCTGCAGAAGCTAAAACAGAAGAGGCTAAACCTGCTCCAACTGCAAGAAAACCAAGACAACGTGTACAAAAACCTGCTAAAAATGATAGTAGTAAGGATAGTAAGGATACGTCGGCTTTGGATAAACAAGTTGAAAGTGCTCCAAAAAACGAAGCACCTAAACCGCAGCAAAAGGAGGAGAAGAAACCGGTACATAAACCAAATCCAAGACCACAAAACGACAACCAGCATAAGTCTAACCAAAGACATAATAAGAACCAACACAGAAACCAGAAAAATGGTAATGTGGATAAGGGCAATAAAGATAACAGAAATCGTTACCGCGAACCTGATTATGAGTTTGATGCCATTATTGAAAGTGAAGGTGTTTTAGACATTATGCAGGATGGTTACGGATTTTTACGTTCATCTGACTATAATTATTTATCGTCTCCTGATGATATTTATGTATCCCAATCACAAATAAGATTATTTGGCTTAAAAACTGGAGATACGGTTTTAGGCCATGTACGACCTCCAAAAGAAGGTGAAAAATATTTCCCTTTAATTAAGGTAAGTAAAATTAATGGGCAAAGCCCAAATGTGGTTAGAGACCGTGTGTCTTTTGAGCATTTAACACCATTATTTCCACAAGAAAAATTCAATTTAGCAGAACGCCAAAGTACTATTTCTACTAGAATTATGGACTTATTCTCGCCAATTGGAAAAGGGCAACGTGGTATGATTGTATCACAACCAAAAACAGGTAAAACCATGTTACTAAAGGATGTGGCAAATGCTATAGCTGCGAATCATCCCGAAGTTTATCAAATGATTTTATTAATAGATGAACGTCCAGAAGAGGTTACAGATATGCAACGTAATGTTCGTGGAGAAGTAATAGCTTCTACTTTTGATAAAGAAGCCCATGAGCATGTAAGAATAGCAAATATAGTTCTTGAAAAAGCAAAACGTTTGGTAGAATGTGGTCATGATGTAGTAATTCTGTTAGATTCTATTACACGTTTAGCAAGAGCATACAATACAGTACAACCTGCCTCTGGTAAAATATTAAGTGGTGGTGTAGATGCCAATGCATTACACAAACCAAAACGTTTCTTTGGTGCTGCTCGTAACATAGAGAATGGAGGTTCGCTTACCATTATTGCTACAGCGCTTACCGAAACAGGATCTAAAATGGACGAAGTTATTTTTGAAGAGTTTAAAGGAACTGGTAACATGGAGCTACAATTGGATAGAAAAATATCTAATCGTAGAATTTTCCCTGCAATCGATTTAACATCTTCAAGTACACGTCGTGATGATATTCTATTAGATGATAATACTATTCAACGTATGTGGGTAATGCGTAAATACCTTGCAGATATGAACCCTGTTGAAGCTATGGAATTTATTAATGATCGTTTCAAACAAACCAGAAACAACGAAGAATTTTTAATATCTATGAATGGATAAATATTCCATTCCCGTGTAGACGGCAAACTAAATATAATCAGAAAAAGCCTTAGCATACGTTGTTAAGGCTTTTTTATTTTTAAAATTTGGGCGTTACCGCAAGGGTCGGGCTATTCGTTACAAGTCCTCACTTCTGCGCTAGGGCGCAAAAGCTGTGGGCTTTCCTCTACTATCCCTAACGCGAGTGCGTTACTTAAATAAAACTTACTAACATAAACTTAATATGTAAAGAATCTATTTATTTAATAATAAAAGCTCTAACAAATTGTTAGAGCTTTTATTATATATTAAGGATATATTTATTTGTTAAAATTAATAATTATTTAAAGCATCTCTGTACTCTTTTAAATCAGCAATATTAGATTTATTATTAATGTTACGAATCAACGAAATTAAGTATTTAAGACTATCTACAGGTAAAGCATCTTCATTAGCATCAACCGTTCCTTCTTCATCTATAGCTTCATCATCAGGTATAGGAATATAAAACGAATTATTAGCCTCAATATGCTCATAGGTTAACCTAAGTACTTTTACTACTAAAGGAATTTGAGCTTCTAAAGCATAAGTTCTTAGTTCCTTTATGTCATCAATTAATTTGTCTGTATTGATACCATTCTTATCTAGATCCGTAAGAATCTTATCAATTAATTTTAAAGCTTTTTTATTTTCCAAGAGGGTAATATTATAAGGTTATTATGATTTTACAAATTTAAATTTTTAAAATTCTTTTTACACTATATCTACCTTAAAAAAAATCATAAAAAAAGCTTCTCAGAAATGAGAAGCTTTAACTTTTGTATGCTTTATTTTTTTTAAAGTGCAGCTATATGTTGTGCTAGACCAGATTTAAGGTTAGCAGCTTTGTTAGCATGAATAACATTTTTCTTTGCTAATTTATCTAACATAGAAACTACAGTAGGAAACATTTTTTCCGCTTCTTTCTTATCAGTTAACTCTTTCAATTTTTTAATTGCGTTACGAGTAGTCTTGTGCTGATACTTGTTAATCAAGCGTTTTGATTCGTTACTTCTGATTCTTTTTAATGCTGACTTATGATTTGCCATGTTGTTTTTTTCTTAATTTTTTAATTGTAGCCCGTAGGGGAATCGAACCCCTCTTACCAGGATGAAAACCTGGCGTCCTAGCCGATAGACGAACGGGCCATTAGTTTTTTGAGTGTGCAAATATAAATATTAAATCTATACTTACAATAATCTTTCAAATAACATACAATGTTTCCATTGCGGATGCAAAAATACAACTATTTTTAAATGTTGCAAGAGGTAAATAATCTTTTTTTAAAAAAAAATATTTTAGCCTCATTTTCAGTCTATTCTAATAGGCTTTTGCAAATAATACTCTGCGTTTTGAAGGCTTTCCTGAATATACACAAACACCATCCTCTTCTTTACCTTCCAAAGGAATACATCTAATTGTGGCTTTTGTTAATTCTTTAATCTTGTCTTCAGTTTCATTAGTACCATCCCAATGTGCTGAAATAAAACCTGTTTTGGTTTCTAATACCGTTTTAAATTCATCAAACGTATTTACTTCAGTAGTATGCTCACTTCTAAAAACTAGAGCCTTTTTAAATAAACTTGTTTGAATTTCTTCTAACAAATCCTCTACAACAACACTAACTCTATCTAAAATCACCGTTTGCTTACTTAAGGTATCTCTTCTAGCAACTTCAACAGTTTCATTTTCTAAATCTTTCGGCCCTATAGCTATTCGTAATGGAACACCTTGTAACTCATGTTGCGCAAATTTTGCACCTGGTCTTAGCGTATCACGTTTATCAAATTTAACAGAAATATTTCTATCTCTTAAATCTCCAATAATATCCTCAGCTACCTTACTAATGGCCTCAAATTGCTCATCATTTTTATAAATTGGCACAATAACCACTTGATATGGTGCTAAATTAGGAGGTAACACCAAACCTTGATCGTCACTATGCGTCATAATCAAAGCTCCCATCAATCGTGTAGACACGCCCCAAGAAGTTGCCCAAACATAATCTTGCTTCCCTTCTTTATTAGCAAACTTAACATCAAAAGCTTTAGCAAAGTTTTGTCCTAAAAAGTGAGAGGTTCCTGCCTGTAACGCTTTTCCATCTTGCATTAAAGCTTCTATACAATAAGTCTCATCTGCACCTGCAAAACGCTCACTTTCCGTTTTCAATCCTTGTATTACAGGAATAGCCATGAATTTTTCCACGAAAGTGGCGTACACATTATTCATTAATGCTGCTTCATCAAGCGCTTCTTTTTTAGTGGCATGAGCAGTATGGCCTTCTTGCCATAAAAACTCAGCAGTTCTTAAAAACAAACGGGTACGCATTTCCCAACGTACTACATTAGCCCATTGGTTAATTAATAATGGTAAATCTCTGTAAGATTGAATCCAACCTCTATAGGTATTCCATATAATAGCTTCACTAGTTGGTCTTACCACTAGTTCCTCCTCTAGTTTAGCTTCAGGGTCTACACGAAGTTTACCTGGTTTATCAGGGTCGTTTTGTAACCTATAATGTGTTACAACTGCACATTCTTTTGCAAAACCTTCCGCATTTTTTTCTTCAGCTTCAAACAAACTTTTCGGAACAAAAAGAGGAAAATATGCGTTTTGATGTCCAGTTTCTTTAAACATTTTATCTAATTCAGCCTGCATTTTCTCCCAAATAGCATAACCATAGGGTTTGATTACCATACATCCTCTAACTGCTGAATTCTCTGCTAAGTCAGCCTTAACAACTAATTCGTTATACCATTTTGAATAATCTTCTGCTCTACTAGTAAGTTTTTTGCTCATATCTTTTTTTTGGCACAAATATTGTGACTATTGTAAATAAAAAATAGTTCAGCAAAACTAACTATTTTTGTTATGTTCAACAATAAAATTATAGAGATATGCAATTTAACAACTACCTAAAAAGAAAAGTGCCATTTGTAGCCCTACTTGGTTTACTATTTGGCTTAGTTTCCTGTGGCTCTTACCAATACGTTGGTGTAGACAATGATGGAATTTATGGTGATGCGCCTGTACAGGTTCAAAATACAAATACAGGTACAGTTGTTGAAGTGCCAAACGAAAATAACAGTAACTTTTATAAAGACTATTTCAGAACAAAATCAATAGAGTCTGAAAATGTTTATACAGGTGATGAAATTTTTACGGATATAGATTCTTATGAAGGTCCAAATTATGTTGAGAATGACACCCTACAAAATAACTATCAAGGCTATGCTGGTTGGGGTCAAGATAGCAACAGTGTTACCATTAACTATATAGACAACGGTTGGAACAACTGGGGTTGGAATGCTGGTTGGGGCGGTGGCTTCGGCTGGGGTTGGAACAACTGGGGCTGGAATAACTGGGGTTGGAACCGATGGAATAGATGGAACAATTGGGGTTGGAATGCTGGTTGGGGCGGTGGCTTTGGCTGGGGATTTAATGACCCATTTTGGTGTCCACCATTTTACGGTAATGCATGGGCTTTTAATAGAGGTTTCAACAACAGAGGTTTTTACAATAGCAGAAGTCGTTTTAACAACAGAGGTCTGTCTTATAGTGCAAGCAGAAGAAATAGCTATGCATCAAATAACTCAAGAAGAGGCGTTAGCAACAACAATAATTTGAATAGACGTAGCAGTAATAGCTTGAACAGACGTAGCTCTGTAAATTCTCAAAACAGCGACAGTAGAACAATATCAAAATATAATACAAATAGAAGAGGCAGCATAAATAGGAACGCTACTTCTACTACAACAAATAGAAGAACTTACAACCCTAATGGCACACGTACATCTTCTGGTGTTACAAGACGCTCTACGGTAACAAGAGGTTCTACAGTAGCAAGAACGCCGTCTACAAATTCAACTGCTAGAAATTCATCTTCAACAGCAAGAAGGAGTTCAAGTACAGTTTATAGACAACCTACAAGGAATAACTCATCTAGTTCTAATAGTTACAGAAGATCTTCATCTTCAAATAACAGAAGTTATACCCCAAGTAGATCAAGCAGCAGTTCTAGGTCTAGCAGTGCTTCAAGATCTTCTAGTAGCAGCAGAAGTTCAGGAAGTTCAAGATCATCTTCTGGTGGTGGAAGAAGACGTTAATCTCATCATTCATTAAAAATTAAAAATCTACATATGAAAAAGTTAAATATACTATTCATAGGTTTACTATCTATGTCTACAATTTACGCTCAAGACATTAGTGATGCATTAAGATACTCGCAAAACGAAATTCAAGGAACAGCTCGTTTTAGAGCCTTAAGTGGAGCCTTTGGAGCTCTGGGTGGTGATATGAGTGCTGTTAGTGCAAATCCTGCTGGTTCTGCGGTTTTTAGTCAAAGTCACGCCTCTTTCACAGGTTCTAATGTTGATCTAGAAAATAACACAGGTTATTTTAATGGGTTAACTACAAATAGCACATCAAATTTTGATATCAATCAAGGTGGAGCTGCTTTTGTTTTTGCAAATAGAAATACGAATTCTCCATGGAGAAAATTTACTTTAGGTATAGCATATGACAGAACAAATAACTACGATGATGTTTGGAATGCTATAGGTACTAATACTAATAGTCAATCCATAGATTTATATTTCTTAAACTACGCTGATGGTGTTCCGTTAGGGGATATATCACGTTTAGACGGTGAGTTTGTTGAAGAAGGATATCAAAGAGTTGGAAATGATTTTGGCTTTGCTGATCAACAAGCATATCTTGGATTCCAAGCATTTATACTCGAGCCAGACAATATTGATGATGACAACAATACAACGTATTTCTCAAACTTAGCAGATGGAAATTTTGATCATGACTATCTATATACAAGCACTGGTTACAATGGAAAAATTTCATTCAATCTAGCCGCACAATACGATGATAATTTATACATAGGAATTAATTTAAATTCTCACTTTATAGACTATCAACGTACAACGTCTTTACAAGAAGATAATTCAAATGGTGGATTAATAGAATTTATCGATTTTGACAACACACTTTCAACAACAGGCAATGGCTTTTCTTTTCAACTTGGTGGCATTATGAAATTATCACCAGAGCTAAGAGCTGGTATTACATACGACTCTCCTATTTGGTATTCTATTGAAGAGGAAACAACACAATTTATAGACACTAATGAAGCTGATGCTGATTTGGATTTTATTGGAGGTGTAGTAAATATTTACCCTAGATATAGATTACAAACTCCAGCAAAGATTACAGGAAGTTTGGCTTATGTGTTTGCTAAAAAAGGTTTAATCAGTTTTGATTATTCTAAAAAAAATTATGGTAATACTAAATTTAATCCAGAAGGCGATTTCTCTGATTTAAATGCTGCTATAAGTGATGTATTAACAGATGCTTCAACATACCGATTAGGTGCTGAATACAAACACAAACAGTTCAGTTTTAGAGGCGGTTACCGTTTTGAAGAAAGCCCATATACTGATGGAGTAACTGTTGGAGATTTAACAGGTCATTCTCTTGGTTTAGGTTATAATTTTGGTAATACTAGGCTAGATGTTACTTATGATAAATGGAAACGTACTGATGAAACCCCTTTATATAATGTTGGCCTTATTGACACTGCTACTATAGACAGACAAAACTCAAACATCACGTTGTCGTTGAGTTTTAATATTTAAGAATAATTAGAAAATATAAAAAAAGCTTGAACTTAAAGTTCAAGCTTTTTTTGTTTAATCTGTAATTATACGTTGGGTTTATAGACTAAGTATAACTATTAATTATTTATTAACTTCAAGCATAAGAAAAGTGAAATGCTTATCTTTGCCAATTAAATTTTTACTTATAAATCATGGCTTTTGATAGCAACATAGAAGATTTTGACGCATTAGGAAACGAGCACATTGGTACTTCTGAAAATACACCAATGCGTAGTGATGCTTTTAAACTAACTCATGAGGAAAAGATAGACATCATTAAAGATGATGTTCGCCATATCATGGAAACCCTGGGTTTAGATTTAACAGACGATAGCTTAAACGGAACCCCTAACCGTGTAGCCAAAATGTTTGTTAATGAAATTTTTGGCGGTTTAGATCCTGATAAAAAACCAAGTGCCTCTACATTTGATAATAAATATAAGTACGGAGAGATGCTTGTTGAAAAAAACATTACAGTATACTCAACCTGTGAGCATCACCTTTTGCCTATTGTTGGACGCGCTCATATAGCATACATTTCTAATGGAACTGTTGTAGGTTTATCCAAAATGAATCGTATTGTCGATTATTTTGCAAAGCGACCACAAGTACAAGAACGCTTAACCATCCAAGTCGTTAGAGAACTTCAAGAGGTTTTAGGAACAAAAGATGTGGCTTGTGTTATTGATGCAAAACACCTTTGTGTAAACTCCAGAGGTATAAGAGATATTGAGAGTAGCACAGTAACTTCAGAGTTTGGAGGAAAATTTAAAGATATGGCTACACGCCGCGAGTTTCTTGATTACATTAAATTAGATACTAAGTTTTAAAACAATTGTTAGTCGTTTGTTGTTAAGTCGCTAAGTTGAGTAGAAATAACCAATTAGGTAATTTAATGAGAAACTACTTAGCCATAGAACATGAGTTTGATGTTTATTTGTGTAAGACAAAGAGTCGAATCAAACAATCAAGTTTTTAACTAAACGACAAACAACTTAACCTTAAAACACACATATTTATTCTTTTAAAAAGAATTGGGATTTATTTCAGAAGAAAACTATAAAAATATTAGATTTGAACTTGAATCTATAACGAATAAGATTAATTCATTACGAAATCATTTTCTAAAGTCCTAACGACTTAACAGCTATGCAACTCTACAAAGAACAACAAATAAAAATATACAATTCTCTTACTGGAAAAAAAGAAACATTTAAACCTATAAATGAAGGACATATAGGCATGTATGTTTGTGGTCCTACAGTTTATAGTAACGTTCATTTAGGTAATGTAAGAACCTTTATGTCTTTTGATATGGTATTTCGTTATTTGAAACATTTAGGCTATAAAGTGCGTTATGTTAGAAATATTACAGATGCTGGACATTTAGAAAATGACGCGGATGCTGGAGAAGATAAAATCACAAAAAAAGCACGTTTAGAACAAATTGAACCTATGGAAGTGGTTCAACGTTACACTGTTGATTTTCACAATATTTTAAATACACTTAATTTTCTACCACCTAGTATAGAACCTACAGCAACCGGTCATATTATTGAACAAATAGAATTAATAAGTAAGATTATTGAAAATGGATTTGCTTATGAAGTTAATGGCTCTGTTTATTTTGATGTACACAAGTTTAATAAAACCAATGATTACGGAAAATTAAGCAAACGTAAACTTGAAGATTTAATTCACAACACCCGTGAATTGGACGGACAAAGCGATAAAAAGAATCCTCAAGATTTTGCGTTATGGAAAAAAGCCGAACCCCAACACATTATGCGTTGGCCCTCTCCTTGGAGTGATGGTTTCCCTGGTTGGCATTTAGAATGTACAGCCATGAGCACAAAATATTTAGGAGAACAGTTTGATATTCATGGTGGAGGTATGGATTTAAAATTTCCACATCACGAATGTGAAATTGCTCAAAATGAGGCAGCCATTGGAAAATCTCCAGTAAATTATTGGATGCATGCCAATATGTTAGAGTTAAACGGACAACGGATGTCTAAAACCACTGGTAATACAATAAATCCAAACGAACTACTATCTGGAGACAACGATAAAATGAGTAAAGCTTACTCCCCTAGCGTTATTCGTTTTTTTATGGCACAGTCTTCTTATAGAAGTGTTTTAGATTTAACCGATGATGGCTTATTAGCAAGCGAAAAAGGATTTTACAGATTGATGGATGCTATTAATCTTATGAATAGTTTAAAAGCATCTTCTTCATCTTCAATTGATATTCTAGCATGGAAACAGAAATGTTATGATGCTATGAATGACGATTTTAATTCACCAATATTAATAGCGCATTTATTTGAAGCTGCGAAATATATCAATCAAGTTAAAGAGGGGTCTGAGACTTTGTCTTCTAACGATTTAAATCTATTTAAAAACACCATTAACAATTTTGTCTACGACATTTTAGGTCTTAAAAATATTGTTAAAACAGATTCTGGAACAGATAAACTTTCTGGTGCTGTGGATGTTTTAATAAGATTAAGACAAGACGCAAGAGCAAATAAAGATTTTGCCTTGTCTGATAAAATCAGAGATGAACTTGCTGAAGTTGGTATTCAACTTAAAGATGGTAAAGACGGGACTACGTTTTCTGTGAATTAGTTTGGTTGTTCTTCTTGTGAAAGTCATTTATTATTAAGTGTTTTGTCATTCCGCACTTGATGCGGAATCCATTATAAACTAGAATTATATTAATAAGATTCCTGCTTTCGCAGGAATGACAAGCCTTATGTTAAAAAAACTACTCATAGCACCATTTTTATTTTTGATTAAAGTGTATCAAACCTTGATATCACCCTTAACACCAGCTACTTGTAGATACAATCCAACTTGTTCTCATTACTCCAAAGAAGCTTTAAAAAAACATGGTTTATTTAAAGGTGGTTGGTTGGCTGTGAAACGTATTTTTAGTTGCCACCCTTGGGGAGGTTCAGGTTATGCCCCAGTACCAGATAAGGATGACAACTAAAAAATGCCATCGCGCAAGCTCGTATGTTCGTTAGAAATGTACACCTTACATTTTATTAATACCCTATTGTCTTAAAAGGTTCCGATTACTACCCAACAACTTTAAAACTTATTAATAAATTCTATTTTAATTTATGAAAGAAATTTATTATTAAATTCGTAAGTTTACTTTCTAACCCAATCATTTTTAAAATGAAACCTACTTTTAAATCCCCCCTTCTTCTTGTATTATTTTTTATTTCTTGCTCAAATGAAGACCATACTACAGAACCTGAAAATAAGGAATCAACTGAAGAATTTGTGATTTTTTCCAACGAAGATTATCCTGAGATTCCAAAAGAAGAAATCTTAATATCAAATCAAAGGTTTTTAGGTGGTACAAATGCTAGTGATTCTAATGACGGATCGCAAAATGCACCATGGGCAAGTTTTAATAAAGCACTACAAGAACTATGTGCATCTAAAACTTGGTACTGTTTAAATATAGCATCAGATATAGCGGTTAACGATTTTATTGACACTAAATTCTATGGTGGTGGTCCTGGAACTCCTTCTCAATATGTTTATATACGAAGTTTACCTTCACTATCTATACCAGTCACCATAACTTTAAACGCAAGAGTAGAAATAGATGGACAACAAAACTGGTTATGGTATGGTTTTAACATGAAAGGTTCTGAAGGCATTAATTTAGGTCAAGATTTAAGAACAAATCACCACACTATTAGAAATATTAGTGGTGTAATGACTGGAGAGGGTGGAGATAACCACGGCTTTTTTCAAGCTCTTAACAGTAATGCTGACTATTTTGGTGTATTTAATTGTGATTTCAAGGGACCAGGAATAGATGGTGTTCATGGAAATACATCTAATATCATTGCTTTTGGAATTTCGCATATGCGGATAGAAAATAATATTTTCACAAACGCTCCTAGGCCTTTCTATTTCAAACATTCCAATAAAGCAGAACGAGGAGCTGCAGATATACATTTTAAAAATAATTTTCAGCAAGAAACATCCATAGGTGAATCGTGTTTTTTTGCAGGAAGAGCACAAGGAGGGATTTTTGAAATTTCAAATAATATTTTCGCAAGTAATGTTAAGATATCTAACGGTGGGGGTTCTGAACAACCAGAAGGGCATTTTATCTCACACAACACCTTTTTATCAAACTTAATCTTAGATAAAGGCAATGACCCTGTAATTAATGCTACTTTAGAGAATAACATCATTATTGGAGATTTAGAATTACTTAGATATAGTAACCATATAAATACCAATGTTTCTGACTATGAATTAATAGGAGGACGGATTTATTACCAATATAATGACTACACATTATCGCAATGGCAAACAAATGCTGTTCCAAATGGTCAAGATAAAAATTCTATTAGCGGTATAGCTGTATTTAATGGAGACCATACTCCTATAGATTATAAACTAACAAGTAATTCTTTGGGTAAAAACTCAGCAAGTGATGGCGGAGATATAGGTGCTTTTGTAGACTTTGTTGGCACTAAATAAAGACGTTTGATTCTATAGATTAATGCACAATCAAAAAAAATCATAAAAAATTTAGAAACAATAAAATATGATGTCTGTCTTGGTCCATATAAAAAAACTAGGATTTAACAGGAATAGCCTTTAAAATCTCCAAAACAAATTTCCAATATTTTTGAACCGATGAAATTTGAGCACGTTCATCGGGAGAGTGCGCCCCTTTAATATTTGGCCCAAAACTTATCATGTCCATTTCTGGATAATTTTGCCCAAGAATACCACATTCTAATCCAGCATGACAAGCAGCTACATGCGGTTTTTCTCCGTTTAAATCTTCGTATAGTTGTGTCATCACTTTTAAAATAGCTGAATCCATATTGGGTGTCCACCCTGGATAATCTCCAGAACATTCAACCTCACAACCTGTTAATTCAAAAGTAGCACGAAGGGTGTTTGCTAAATCTAATTTTGAGCTTTCAACCGAAGAGCGTGTTAAACATCCTATTTTAATATGACCATCTTTAACAATAACTCTGGCAATATTATTTGAAGTTTCAACTAATTCTGGAATATCTGCACTCATTCTATACACGCCATTTAAGGCAGCATATATAGCTCTTGTAAGTCCTTCTTGAACCCCTAAATCCATAATTTTTTTTGGTGTATCAGTTTTAGAAATGTTAATTTCTAAATCGGGCTCCATGGTTTTAAACTCTTTTTTGATAGTTGTAGAAATTAATGCCATTTCTAATAAAAAAGCATCTTCGTGAATGGCATCTATGGCTACAATGGCATTGCTTTCTCTTGGAATGGCATTTCGTAAACTTCCACCATCAATTTCTGAAATACGCAACCCAAAGTTTTCAAAACCATCAAACAATACTCGATTCATGATTTTATTCGCGTTTCCTAAACCTTCATGAATTTGCATTCCTGAATGTCCGCCTTGTAATCCTTTAATTTCTATTTTATAGCCAATTTTAAATTCAGGTGTTTCCTCTTCTTCATAGGTTCTTGTTGCTGTAACATCTATTCCTCCAGCGCAACCTACTCCTATTTCATCATCTTCTTCAGTATCTAAATTAAGTAAAATACCACCAGAAAGTAATCCACCTTTTAATCCCATAGCTCCCGTCATACCTGTTTCTTCATCGATAGTAAACAACCCTTCAATTGCTGGGTGTGGAATATCTGTACTTTCTAAAACAGCCATGATTGTTGCAACGCCTAAACCGTTATCTGCTCCTAAAGTTGTGCCTTTTGCTTTTACCCAATCGCCTTCAATAACCATTTCTATACCTTGAGTGTCAAAATCGAAAACAGTATCGTTGTTTTTTTGATGAACCATATCTAAATGGGACTGCATAACCACAGTTGTTCTGTTTTCCATTCCAGCTGTTGCTGGTTTTTTGATGATAACATTCCCGACCTCATCTTCTATGGTTTCTAAACCTAAACTTTTACCAAAATCTTTCATGAAAGCTATGACGCGTTCTTCCTTTTTTGATGGACGTGGTACTGCGTTTAAATCAGCAAATTTATTCCACAATGCTTTGGGTTCTAACTGTCTTATTTCTGTACTCATGGTTTAGAGAATGTTTTAAACAAAGATAGAAAGACCATTCAGGTTTTAAAAACCTGAATGGTCTAAAATATAACAATTGCAAATAGACACGGAATTTGGCAGCTACTCCTGATTGAAACGGCATCCTTTATGCGAACCAAATAGTATACCCTAAATGAACCTGCAAAAGCATAAACTTAATGAAACTTTGAAACAAGTTTGTGATTGCTTCGCATAAAGATACAGTGGAAAGCAGGAAGAAACTTAAGTAGATAAACCCAAGTGTTAGGGTTCAAATTTTTATTATTTTTGAGCATGATGAAAGAGAAAAAAACGATTATAGCGTTATCGTTAATTCCACAAGTTTTATTGGTGAAACTATTATCGCACTTTCCTGAGTTTGTGGAGTGCTATTATAGCAATGGTTTGTACCCAATAATTTCGAAGATTTTTAGATTTACTTTAGGATGGATGCCCTTTTCTTTTGGGGATTTAATATACACCGCCGTAAGTGTTTATGCGTTAAGATGGTTATACAAAAACAGAAGACGATGCCGTAAAGACACAAGACGTTGGCTGGTGGATATTGCTGCAGCTATTGCCATATTCTACGGAGTTTTTCATTTGTTTTGGGGCTTAAATTACTACCGTTTACCGCTGCATAGAAGTTTGAATTTATCACATGATTATACAACGGAACAATTAGTTAAAGTGACCGAATCTTTGATTAATAAATCGAATGCTTTACATTTTGAAATCACAAAAAATGATACTATTAAAGTTGATGTTCCTTTGAGCAAAGGTGAAATTTTTAAAATGGTGCCTGCAGGCTATGAGAACTTAAAAAATACGTTTCCGCACTTAGAATATTACCCAAAAAGTTTAAAGAAATCGATATATAGTTATCCTTTAACTTATATGGGATTTAGTGGGTATTTAAATCCTTTTACCAATGAAGCACAGGTAGATGGGTTGATTCCTGTCTATAAATTCCCCACTACTTCCTCTCATGAAGTAGCGCATCAGTTAGGATATGCCGCAGAAAATGAAGCCAATTTTATAGGCTTTATGGCTACCACAAGCCACGATAACATCTATTTTAAATATACGGGGTACACGTTTGCGTTGCGTTTTTTCCTTAATGAAATTTATAGACGGGATGCTGATTTATATGAAACCATTATCCCAAATGTGAATACTGGTATTTTAAAAAACTATAAAGAGATTCGAGATTTTTGGGATGCCCATGAAAATCCTGTTGAACCATTTTTTAAATTGTTTTATGGTAATTTTTTAAAAGCCAATAACCAAAGTAAGGGCATGCAAAGCTATAATTATGTGGTAGCTTTATTGGTTAACTATTTGGAAAAACACCCTTTGTAATTATTCTATAATTGTTGCTCCTGCTGGTGCTTCAAAAATACTTGAGTTTGGTTTTTCTGTTGAAATTTTAATATCTGTAAATTCTAAATCGTTACGTTTAGATACTGGTAAATTATTCTCTACTTTAAACCAAGTTAGCGTTTTTGGTAGTCTTAAACCTTCTAGGGTTTGCCAATCACTATATTTTATAAAATGCCATTCTTTACTTTTTTCTTTTGAAAAATAGGTTACTGTATAACCTAACCATGCCATTTTGTTGGTTTCAGAATCGTAATATAAAATGTATTCATCTTCTGGGGATTCACCTACGCCACTTTCATAAGAAATCTTAATTCCTGGATATGATTTCCCTTCAAATTCTAATGCTGCTACATCTTCATATATTATTCCATCATCTGCTAAAATAAATGGCATTGCATAGAAATAGAACATCAAATTATAATAGAATTTTGCATTGCCTTTATACGTTGCTGTATCTTTATTTTTTAGCCAAACGGTTTCACCATCAAAACCAATAGTGTGATTTGGCATCTCAATCAGAGATTTTCTATTTTTTAAGTTGGTGGTTGTAATCTCATCGCCATTTGGTTTTTTCATGGTGAACTCTAGAGATTTCATGGTATTCCATTTATCTAAACTCCCGTGAGCATCAAATACTTTTGTAATGTTTTCTGGGTAGATACTAGTAGTTACATCAAGTGTTTCTTCTGAATAATCAACTTTTGGTGCTGTTTTATTTTTACAAGCTAATATTGAGATTGCTAGAACTATGAGGAGTGATTTTTTCATTTTTTAAGTTTTCTTTAGTTTACTTCTTTGACGAAGTTAGTAGAATATAATTACAACAAAAAAACCTCAGATATTATCTGAAGCTTTTAATTTAATTATATAAGTACTTATTTAACAATAAGCTTTTTTGTGGTTTTTGAAGTACCATCATCAACTTTTAAAAAGTACATGCCCTTTGTTAATTGAGATACATCAATTTTTAATGATGCATCTTCAACTTCATTAGTTTTATCAAAAACACGTTTTCCCTGAATATCATAAATATTTATTTTAATTGTTTTATTGATGCCTTTACCAAAATTTAACTCAATAAAACTACGTGTTGGATTTGGATATATAGAGAAAACAGAACTATTAATTTCTGTATTTGAAAGTGTTGTAGTAAATTCAGTTTCAAACGTATTAGTTATTACAGCTGGATTAAAATCAAAATAAATTTCAGCAGTGTTTGGTATAATATCTCCAACGCTATAACCTGCTAATGGTTTTATTTTGTAGTGTAGATAACCATGGCTATTGGGTTCGTCCATATCTTCACTTGGTAAGTAGATATCATCAAATTGCCAGTTTAATTGATTATTAGTTCTTGTAAATACATTTGCATGACTAGAACTGAGCATTTGGATGGTTGATTTATCTAATCTAGAATCTAAAGTATTATCAATAGAAACATTAATAGCATCAGCTGTTCCAACGTTTTGGAATCTAATTGTATAATATAGATAATCTTCTGAACCAAAACTACTATGAAGAATTTCTGGTCCGTGAGATTCTAATATATCATTGGGATCGTAGGAGCCGATGACTACTTCGGATAAAATTGAGGTGTTGTTTTCCAAATAATTGTCATTGTCTTGAGTAACATAAGCCGAGGTATTTGTAACAATAGTTCCAAGTTCTATATCTGTCGGACTTGTCATAAAAATTTGAATATACTCTGTATCTCCAGGGCTCAAATTCACAAAATCTAAATTAAATCCATTTATATTTTGAAGAAACGAATAATTCAAATTATCACTCTCTGCTCTAACGAACGTTAGTTGCGAATCTGCTACGAATTCTATTGTTCCAGAAGAAATATGCGTAGTGCCCAAATTTTGTAAAACAAGGTAGTTCTGATGCTCAAAACCCGGCCTTGGTGCAGCAAAATCATTTATAAGATAAACACTTAAATCTTCACAATCTTCAATTTCCACAATTGGAAAGTCAATCTCATAAGTACTGCTCGGTGAAACACTAATATTATCGAAAACACTTATGGGATTGTTAAAACAATTTAATGATTCTTCATTAAGCTCATAGCTAATCTTAAAAATATCCGTTTCTTTATCGGCTACTATTATAGCTTGTCCATTAGAGGATACAATTTCAGTAATTATACCATCATTATTTTTTTCATAACTAAAGGTTCCTCTAGAATAATATAACTCATCAACATCAAAACTTCCATTCATATTGCTATCCAAAAATGCTGACAACTCGATAAGCCCAACATCACTTGAACAATTAACATTAATATCTATTGGTATATAGGTTTCAGGATTTCTATTACAGGTATTTAAAATTGAATAAAATTCAAGAGTAATCTTGTTTCCTGTAGACTGGAACGCAAGCCCTTTTAATGTATTAACGCGATTAGTAGAGGTTGGTGTTCCATTTCCATTATACAACTCCGTTCCGTCAGAATCCCTGACCACTATATAACCTGAATTAGAGCCAAAAGTATCAATCGTACCATCTACAATTTCAAACGTTAAAGGTGAACCTCCAGTATTAATAAAGGTATAGCTTCTATCATCCGAGGTTTGACAAAAATTCAAGTTAAATGTTTCCCCACATTCTACCTCGCATGATGCGTTAAAATTGAAAAACAAACTTGTATAGTTGTAACAACCAGATTGGTTGTCATCAACTCTAACAAAAATTTCTTTTGTGCCAAAAGTAAATTCAAAGGTACTGGGGTTCTCGATTGGATTAGTTTTACCAAGCATATCGAGAAAATCATTGTAATAAGAAAACGTAAGACCTTCGGTATTTTCAACTAGTTGGGGCACGTAGGCTGTTAAATCATAAGCACCAACTTCGGTGGGGCAGTAAAATTGTGTTGGCAGATCATTAATTATAGGTGGTTCTATGTTATTTACACTAATTTCCAATTCCTTTATTGTTGCACAATTACTTCCAGATTTCATATAGATAGTTTCTGGGTTAGAAGTGTTTTCATAAATTAAAGGAATAGCATTACGCCCTCTTGAGGCATCTTCCATTGTTGGAAAAAAAGAAACATAATGACCTGTTTCTTGTCTGATTTTGTTACGGATTGATCCCAAATAAAAGGTGGCAATACCATCAGAATTTGCCTCGCATATTTCGTAGACTTCATTTTCAAAAACAGGAAATGACTGGACTTCAAGATAAATTATAGCAGTCTCAACGCAATTTCCTTGATCTAAACGAGCAAACACCCTATCACGATAAGGAGTTATATTCGAAAAACTGGACGGCAAAGGATTAATTCCTTGGTTGGCATCGGAGAAGGTTCTATGCAATGAATCTGGAGAGTAAAAATTGATGTCATTTATAGAAAAAACCGTTATTCCATCAGCGATATCATCGTCGCACTTAATTACTTCTTGGTCAAAAATAGTAGGGAATTCGCATTGAGCAGCGATTTTCTCAACATTAAAAAGAATAAATATAAAAAAGAAAAGAAAAGTCTGTCTCATAGTTTATAGTAAATTTGCACAAACAAACCTAGTAAATAATTGACTACAAAAACAATTTTAAGTACACAAAACTCATTTATTCGTCAACTTGTTCAGTTAAAAGATAAGTCGCGCGAACGCAAAAAAACAGGCTTTTTTTTAATTGAAGGTATGCGCGAAATTACTCTTGCTATTAAGGGTGGATACGAGTTAGAAACCATTTTATTTTATCCAGATTTGTTTTCATTGGAACAACTAAACGATCTAACTTCGAATGTCATGTTGAGCGCAGTCGAAACCCAATTAAACTGTATTGAAGTTTCAAAAGAAGTTTATCAAAAATTAGCTTACCGCGATACTACTGAAGGTGTTTTAGCAGTTGGAAAATCAAAGACAAATAGTTTAAGTGATTTGAGTTTTGAAACGAAAAACCCATTAATTCTAATCGCTGAAGCTCCAGAAAAACCTGGAAATATTGGTGCTATTTTAAGAACCGCTGATGCTGCCAATGTAGATGCGGTAATTATTGCTAACCCGAAAACGGATTTATACAATCCTAATATTATTCGCTCTAGTGTAGGCTGCGTGTTTACCAATCAAATTGCTACTGGAAATACTTCTGAAATTATTAATTTTTTGAAATCAAAAAACATTGCTATTTATTGTGCAGCGTTACAAACTTCTGTGGATTATCATACTCAAGATTTTAAAAAACCAACTGCTATTGTTGTTGGTACTGAAGCTACTGGTTTGAGCGATGCATGGTTAGAAAACTCGACTCGAAATATTATAATTCCCATGCAAGGTGAAATAGATTCTATGAATGTTTCGGTTGCTGCAGGAATTCTTATTTTTGAAGCTAAGAGGCAGAGAGGATTTAAATAGACTATAAACATGTATTTCTATTACGTCTATATCTTAAAATGTTCTGATAATTCTTATTACACGGGAATAACCAATGACTTAGATAAACGAATTAAAGAACATACCTACGGAAAATATAGAGATTGTTACACTTATAAGCGAAGACCAATAGAAGTTAAGTTTTACGAAACTTTTAATGATGTATTGCAAGCCATATATTTTGAAAAGAAAATAAAAAGGTGGACACGTGCAAAGAAAAAAGCCTTAATTGATGGGGATTTTGATATGCTTCAAATATTGGCTGAGTGCAGAAATGCAACTCATTATAAATATAGAGGTAAATAAGCACATCGAATTAGCTTGACATTATCTAAATTTAAAAACTACCATATTCAAAAGCTTTAACTGTGTCATGTTGAGTGCAGTCGAAACACATTAAAAAACGGAATTATCATGCACTTCGACTACGCTCAGTGTGACAGAATAGTTTAATTTAGCCTCTCAAATATATAACATGAATTCAACTAATCTATTTTACATCATCATCGCCATTATTGTTATCAATTTTATAGTTGATAAAGTACTTGACGCGTTAAATGCAAAACATTTTAATGATACACTACCTGCAGAATTACAAGATGTTTATGATGATGCTGAATATAAAAAATCGCAAAACTATAAGGCTACAAATTATAAATTTGGGCTACTAACCTCAACATTTTCACTTCTTTTAACTTTAGGGTTTTTATGGTTTGATGGTTTTGAGTTTGTAGATACTATTGCTAGAGGTTATAGTAAAAATCCGATTGTTGTAGCACTCATTTTCTTTGGTATCATTATGATTGGTAGTGATATTTTAACCACACCATTTTCCTATTACAGCACCTTTGTTATTGAAGAAAAATTTGGGTTTAATAAAACCACAGTAAAAACTTTCTTTTTAGATAAAATTAAAGGTTGGTTAATGATGGCTATTGTTGGCGGTGGTATTCTGGCGTTGATTATTTGGTTTTATCAAGCTACAGGGAAACACTTTTGGTTATATGCTTGGGCTCTAGTGGCGGTTTTCACTTTGTTTATGAATATGTTTTATTCCAAGCTTATTGTGCCGCTTTTTAATAAACAAACACCTTTAGAAGAGGGCACGTTGCGCGATAAAATTTCGACATACGCAGAAACGGTTGGATTTAAATTAGATAAGATTTTTGTAATTGATGGCTCTAAACGTAGTACCAAAGCCAATGCTTATTTCTCTGGGTTTGGAAGTGAAAAACGTGTAACGCTTTATGACACTCTAATTAACGATTTAGAAGATGAAGAAATTGTGGCTGTTCTGGCACACGAAGTTGGACACTACAAAAAGAAACACATTATTTTTAATTTGTTTGCTTCTATTTTATTGACGGGGTTGACGCTTTATATTTTATCGTTGTTTATTTCAAACCCATTATTATCTCAAGCTTTGGGTGTTGAAATTCCTAGTTTTCATATTGGACTTATTGCTTTTGGGCTACTCTACTCGCCTATTTCTGAAATTACTGGGTTGATTATGAATGTATTTTCTAGGAAGTTTGAATACCAAGCGGATGATTATGCTAAAAACACGTATAAGAGCGAACCACTTATTACATCACTAAAAAAACTTTCTAAAAATAGTTTAAGTAATTTAACGCCACATCCTGCTTATGTATTTATGCATTATTCGCATCCTACGCTTTTGCAACGGATTGGGAATTTGAGGAAATAAGATCATTGCGAGGCACGATATAATCTCAGAAAATTTTATATCAACAAGTTGTAAAATGATTTTGATTTACTTTATTTGTTTAAAAGATTTCGGCTTGCTTCATTTAACGTTGAGGTTAAAGTATCTTCTACTGAACTTATTTTAGTATTAAAAGGACACAAATCTACGGGCCATTGCTTGCAATTACAGCTTCGAACAACACAATTTATTACAAGTAATTTCTTTTCTCATTTTTGAATCATAACTACATATCTAATAATATTTAGTATCTTAACTTAATCATTGAAATTTTCAAATCCAATGCAAATCGCAAAATATATGAAGAGAGCAATCCTTTTAATTCTAATACTATCTTGTCTATCAATGGGAACAAAAGCTGAAAAAGCACTCCCCATCTTAGGAATAGCCCATGTGGCGTTTCAAGTATCAAGTTTAGAGCAATCGCGTGCATTCTATACGGCTTTTTATGGATTTGAATTTGCATTTGCTGCGTATGAAGATCAAGAGGCTTGGTATTTAAAAATAAACGACGACCAGTTTGTGAAGTTAGTCTCAAAGCCTGAGGGAACGGATGACAACCGGTTAGTTGAAATCGCATTTCAAGTTTCAGATATCGAGACTACTATTGCTATGCTCAAAGACAGAGGGCTCAACCCAACGCCTGTAGAAAAAAATTCCGATGGTACCTTAGCTAGTACTCTAATAGATCCAGACGGGCATAACCTTATATTTGTTGAATACACATCCAGCTCCAAGCAAACATTAGCTAAAGGCAAGTATCTTGGGTCTAAACGGGTTTCCGATCGTTTGCTGCATGTAGGCATCACTATTACTGATGAAAAGGCTGCAAACACATTGTATCGAGATGCTTTAGGATTTAAAGAGATTTGGCGCGGATCGCGTAAAGATGGTGGTCCAGATGCTTGGGTGAATATGCAGTTACCGGGAGATAACGGTGACTACGTTGAGTATATTCTTATAAACAATATGGAACTAAGTAGAAGGCAAATGGGCACAATGCATCATATGTGCCTTTTAACTGATGAAATACAAAAAGCGCATCGCGATTTGTTATTGAATGGCTTGTCTGATCTTCAACGCTATGAGCCCATGATTGCTCGTAACAACCGCTGGGTATGCAATGTGCACGATCTTGATGGTACACGTTGCGAAATTATGGAATCAAAAGACGCTATAACTGAATGATAAATAAAGTAATTGCTTAAAAAAGTTTACACAAATTTTTAGCTATAATTTTTATAGAATTTTCTAGTGCAAAACTAAGGTATTTCTACAGAAACCTTACCGTTTAAGACATCTCCATTTCTTAAAGTAGTATTACAAAAAATTATTGTTATGGTTTTACCATCATTATTAACAAATAATTCAGTTTCTGGTGTTGAATCAGTTTCAGGCATTAACACTTGATTAGTAGATCTTACTAATTCTCTTTGAATATTAGTAATATCAAACTCGTAATCAACACCAAAATATTGCCCAGTCTTAGGATAACCGTTGTCTTGTTCATTAAAATTAATTTCATATATATCTGGCCATCTTCCAAATCTAAAACCAACATTTCCATCGCTACAACATAATGGATCTGTAATTTCTACAGTAGCATTTCTCCATTCGCCAGAAACACTATAATAATTATCCTGTACATGATCACAAGGTATTTCTGAAGTTGTAAATGACTTCCAATTATCTTTTTCACTAGATCCGTTTTTGGTAAATGCAGAATAATAGTATGTAGTATTGGGCTCTAAACTATCAATGTTATGATCAAAATTATAAGTTCCATTAAAATAAGGAACTTCACCTTCAAGCGTTATAACTTGGTCATTACTTGAATCATTTTCATCACCAGACCTAAATATAAACCCTACATTATATGCATCGGACTCTTGGAAAAATATATTAGAATAATCTATGAAACCGTTTAAAGTTACAGACTGTTGCGAAATATATGTAACGTAAGACAACACTCTAGGTGCTTCATAAATTTCTGTTTTATCATCATTCTTATCATGATCTTCAGAGACCATATCATCACTTGAAGCATCGCTTTCTCCGCAAGAGTTAAAAGCTAATAATACAAATAGTAGTGCAATAAATTTTTTCATTTGGAACGACTTTATATAAAATATAAAGCGAAAATACTTACTTTAGTTCAATTTTGCTATCTTTTTAATTAAGATATATGCGATGTCTCAATCGTACCTCATTTCGACATGACAATACGGTTTTAGTCATTTCGACGATAGGAGAAATCGCATGGTTTTTGTTTTGGTTTAAAGTTGAATTTGTAAAAATTTTCATCTACCTTCGTTTAACGTCGGATATAAAACATTAAAACGTTGTCATATCCGCATAAGTTATATTTAATTGAAAAAAAATCCGAACTAACATTCAAATAATGAAACAAACTTTATTCTTCCTTTTATCAACACTTTTATGCTGGAATATAACTTATTCTCAAATTGCGAATGGACCTTTGGTTTATGAAACATGCGATGATAACGTAGAGTCTGATGGTGATTTATCTAATGATTCTGTCCAATTCGATTTAAGTTCATTGGATTTCCAAATATTAGGAAGTCAAAACCCTTCAGGTTTCACAGTAAGCTACCATTTAACGCAAATAGATGCGGATAATAATATAAATCCTCTTCCAATATTATATACAAATACTTCTAATCCTGAGACAATATTTGGTAGAGTTAGTGAAAATAGTTCCTCAAATTTTGACACTACAACAATAACTTTAATCGTAAATAATTTACCTAATATTAATTTGAGTGGCGATTTTTTTATTTGTAATACAGGTTCAACAACTATCATAGATACCAATCCAGCTGAAACAAATTATACGTATGAATGGACTTTAAACGGTTCTTTTCTTCCAGAAAGTTCAAGTACTTTAACAATTGACCAAGCTGGAAATTATGCTGTAATTGTAACTAAATATTCTAACGTAACTGCATGTTCAATTCAAGATGGATTTACAATCCAAGAAATCGATTGTATAGATACAGATTCAGATGGTGTTATAGATTTTGAGGAGGATTTAAATTCTAATGGCAACTTAGAGGATGATAATACAGATATGGATAGTTTAGCAAACTATTTAGACAATGATGATGACAATGACGGAATCTTAACAATAGATGAAGACTACAATAATAATGGAGACCCGACAGACGATGACACGGATAATAGTGGAATTCCAGATTATTTGGAATCGAATGTAGCCTTAAGTATCTTATCATTTAAAAAACTGAACTTCAAAATGTTTCCCAACCCTTCCAATGATTTAGTTACAATAAAATCTTCAAATACAATTTCTAATATTTTAATTTTCGATGTTCAAGGAAAACAAGTTGATTTAGAAATTATAAAAGACTCAATTTCTGAAATATATTTCAGCGTTAAAGATTTAAAATCTGGAATTTATTTTATTAAAATCCAAAATAATTTTACACAGTCAATAAAGAAATTGGTTGTTGAATAATCAAAAGTCTAAAAACAACTAAATATAACAACGTGTATAATTAATTGCTAGGTCACTGCCGACTTACGAAAATTCCGCTGGAATTTTCTATCTGTGATTTGTTTGCTAACTTAGTTGCTTAACCACGCAACTAACCATACACAACAACGTTAAACGAAACTTCAAAATTACACAAAAAGCATTAAACAGATTAGAACAGTCGTACCTCCTTGGCAATGACGTTGGCAGATACTTGCGTTAGGGATTGCAGCGGCATCCTTTTTTTTAAAACACCCAAAAATTTTATTTAGAATTAGGTTTAGGCAGATTGCCACGTCGAAAACTCCTCGCAATGACGTTAAAAAAGATATAGCGAAAAGCCCGACCCTTGTGGTAACGCCCAAATAATTATAATTAAACGCCTTATAATGAGATTCCTGCCTTCGCAGGAATGACAAGTCAAATAATAGTGTATCTTTGCGCCTTGAAACTCAAAATGAGTTTACTCCTCAGGGTGAGGATGTGTTACTGGAAGTTTAAGGTTAATACCTTATTAATTTTGAAATAGTGCGTATAGAAATTGTATTATTTTTTGTTTGTTTGAGGCAAAAAATATAAGCATAGCATCGCTACGGTTCTCTTTTTTAACGAAGAACAGGCGAAAAAGAAACAATTTATTAGTGCTATTTTGAAGTTAAAAAGGTATCTGTATGTCGATGCGCTTCTTTATGTAACACCACATAACAATATCGCATACATTAAACAATAATGAGCACATTCCAAGATTTAGGTCTTAATGACGACCTATTACAAGCCATTACAGATTTAGGATTTGAAAAACCTAGTGAAGTACAAGAAAAAGCAATCCCAATTTTATTAGAATCTGAAACCGATTTAGTGGCATTGGCCCAAACCGGAACGGGTAAAACCGCCGCATTTGGTTTCCCGATGTTAGAGAAAATTGATGTAGCTAGTAGAACCACGCAGGGTTTAATTTTATCGCCTACCAGAGAGCTTTGTTTACAGATTACCAACGAGATGAAATTGTATGGTAAATATTGTAAAGGACTTAACGTGGTAGCGGTTTACGGTGGATCGAGTATTACAGACCAAGCACGTGAGATTAAACGTGGTGCACAAATAATTGTGGCGACTCCAGGCCGTATGAAAGATATGATTAACAGACGTTTGGTTGATATTTCTAAAATCCAGTATTCGGTTTTAGATGAGGCTGATGAGATGCTTAACATGGGCTTTAAAGAGGATATTACTGATATTTTATCGCACACACCAGAGGATAAAAACACGTGGTTGTTTTCTGCTACAATGCCTAGAGAAGTATCTAGAATTGCTAAAAACTTTATGCATAACCCACAGGAAATTACTGTTGGAAATAAGAATGAGAGTACAAGTAATGTATCTCATGAATATTATTTAGTAAATGCTAGAGATAGATACCAAGCATTAAAACGTTTAAGTGATGCTAACCCTGATATATTTTCGGTTATTTTTTGTAGAACAAAACGTGATACACAAAAGGTTGCTGAAAAACTGATTGAAGATGGATATAGTGCTGGGGCTTTACATGGGGATTTGAGTCAAAATCAACGTGATATCGTGATGAAATCGTTTAGAAACAAACAAATACAAATGCTAGTAGCTACCGATGTGGCGGCTCGTGGTATTGATGTTGATGATATTACACACGTAATAAATTACCAATTACCTGACGAGATTGAAACCTACACACACCGTTCTGGTAGAACAGGACGTGCTGGAAAAACGGGAGTTTCAATGGTTATTGTTTCTAAAAGTGAAGTGCGTAAAATTAAAAGTATTGAGCGCATTATTAAACGCCAATTTGATAAAAAAGAAATTCCTGATGGTGCTGATATTTGCGAAGTGCAATTGATGTCTTTGGCTAATAAAATACACAACACAGAAATTAATCATGAAATTGATAAGCATTTGGCTAATATTAATGAGTTATTTGCTGATACGGATAAAGATGAATTGATTAAAAAATTCTTCTCGGTTGAGTTTACTCGTTTTTACAATTACTACAACAAATCTAAAAACCTTAATGTAGCAGAAGGTTCTTATGATAGTAGTGAAGGCAGAAACAGAGGCGGTAAATCTACACGTTACTTTATTAACGTTGGTGGTAAAGATGGTTTTGATTGGATGAAGTTAAAAGACTTCTTAAAAGAGCAATTAGGACTTGGTAGAGATGATGTCTTTAAAGTGGAAACTAAAGACAGCTTCTCGTTTTTTAATACAGAAAACGAACTTAAAGAGAAAGTATTAGCCCATTTTACCGACTTTAAACACGAAGGCCGTTTTGTAAATGTTGAAGTTTCAGAAAACCGTGGTGGAGGAAGACGTGGAGATAGACGCGGCGGCGGTGGAAGACGTGATGGTGGAAAAAGACGTGACGACAGACGTAGTGGCGGTAAACGCGATGACAGAAAAGAAAGCTCTGGAAACAGAGGTGATAGACGCAGAAGTGATAGTGGCTCTAAACCTAGACGTTCTAATTCTAGTGATTTTGGAAGTTCTAGACCTAGACGTTCTAGACGATAAGTTTAAACCTTTCTGTTAATATTTAGTCAAAATAAAAAGCTTAATTCTATTGCTAAAGTTTTCTTTAGTACTTTTATAAAAAAATTAGCGTTGAATATTTCATGAGGTATTACCTATTTATCATTTTTATGTTTTGCTTTTCTGTTATTGGTATGGCACAAGAAGCAGATAAGGTTTTAGGTATTGTACTTAATTCTGCTGATAAAAGTGCCTTAGAAAACGTTAATATTGTAAACCTTAATCAAGTTATAGGAACAACCACGAACAAAAAAGGAGAGTTTCAAATTTCGGCTAAAGTTAATGATACGCTTCACTTTTCCTATTTAGGTTTTAAATCCATAAAAGTTAGAGTAACTAATGACTGGTTAAAGTTTGGAAGCTCAAATATTGAACTTACAGAACTCGCTTTAGCACTAGAAGAAGTGGTTGTAAATCAACTAAAGCTTACGGGCTATTTAGAAGTAGACATAAAACAAGTGCCAGATATTAATACCAACTACCGTTACAGTATTTCTGGCTTACAAGGCACTGGTTACGAGGCAAGTAAAAAATCTGGATTAACCAAAGTTATAGGCTCCATTTTTAACCCTGCCGATTTTTTACATCGTATGTTTGGCAAAAAACCAAACGAGCTGCGTAAGCTCAAAAAGATGAAAGAAGATGATGAGATCCGAAACCTATTAGCATCTCGTTTTGATAGGGAAATGCTAACTGTTTTACTACAAGTAGAACGTGTAGATTTGGATGAAATTGTTAGTCAATGCAACTACTCTAGAGGTTTTATACAAACTGCCAACGATCTTCAAATCTTAGATGCCATTAGCGAGTGTTACGAAGAGTACAAGCTATTAAGTAGAGGCAGAAGTCGTAAAATTTAATTTTTGGGCGTTACCCAAGGGTCGGGCTTTACGCTATATCTTTTTTAACGTCATTGCGAGGAGTTTTCGACGTGGCAATCTGCCTAAACCTAATTCTAAATAAAATTTTTAGGTGTTTTAAAAAAAAGGATGCCGCTGCAATCCCTAACGCGGGCAAACCTGCCAGATTTATTATCTCACCAACTATTTTATAATCTCTTAAAAAAGTAACCTACTTAGCATAAAACCGCTCAACAATCTCATCATAACTTTTTATGGTTTTTTTACACCAATCCACTCTTTTCTCTAAAATTTCGTTTTTAGATAACTGCCATTTAATATCGGTTTGTTTCAATTTTGTAGTAACATACTGTAAAATTATGGCTGCAGAAACAGAAATATTTAAACTCTCTGTAAAGCCAACCATCGGAATTTTTAAGTAACAATCGGCATGATCTAAAACTTCTTTTGAAAGTCCCTCGGTTTCTCTTCCAAAGAAAAAACAAGATTTTTTAGTAACGTCAAAATCATGTAATTCACAATCATCAGTATGAGGCGTTGTCGCAACTATTTGATACCCTTTTTGTTTTACATCTGAAATACAATCATGTACTGTATGATAACGATTTAAATCTACCCACTTTTGTGCGCCCATAGCAATTTCTCTATCAATACGTTTAGAGTTTTGCTCTTCAACAATATTTACCTCTTGAATACCAAACACATCACAGCTTCGTATTACGGCACTGGTGTTATGCAATTGATACACATCTTCCGTAGCCACTGTAAAGTGCTTTGTACGTTGTGATAGAACTGTTTCAAAACGTTGTTTTCTATGTTCTGTTAAATAGGTCTCTAAGTGTTCAAGGAGCTTAAGGTCGGTCATAATAATGCTAAAAATCTAATTTAATAAAAATGAGTAGATTCCTGCCTTTACTGGAATGACAAATAATATCTATTTTTATACCATAAAGATACTAGTTTTAAGATTTTTTGTTAGTTAAGAAAGTAGAGAATTTAAAATAATAATTACCTGTTAGTCTATGAACCAAAAGATTAATACAATGGGTAAATTAAATATGAAAAACACAGAGTGTAACTATTTAGTTAGCTCAAAACAAATTGTAAGGTTATATTTATCACACTATTCTAAAAATAGGTTAGCTATTTATTATCCATATTAATTAAAAAATCTCAGATTAAATATTAACCTGAGATTTTAAAACTTATTTCTTAATGAATTTAGTTGTATTTCCGTTTATAACCTTTAGAAAATATAATCCACTATTTAAGTTTTCAACATTAATTATGCTCTGATCAAAGATTGAACCATTTAATATTTCTTTACCTAGAGAATTATAAATTATATAATTTACTTCTTCTTTCAACCCTAAAACTTGAATATAATCATCTGTAGGGTTAGGGTATACTTTATAGTTTTCTAAAATGGATTGGTTCGCTATAGAAAGTATTGAAAAACTATATTTTGCAATTCTCGATTGTCCTGAGGTAGAAGAGTCTGCAGAAAAATACAAATCACTTCCATTTGCAGCTAAAACCTCTGGATTACTTAGACCAGTTAAGACTTCAGTAGTTGTTATAGGTAGGCTTTCTGTAATATCAATTTTAGAAATTTTATTACCATCGGCTTCAGAAATATATAAATCATTACCATTTAATGCTAAATGTAATGGTTTGTTAAGTCCAGTTGCAACATTTGTAGCGGTTGTAGGCAGGCTAGAAGTAATATCTATTTTAGAAATTTTGTTAGCATCTGGTTCTGCAATATATAAATCATTACCTATTAATTCTATGTCTAATGGTGTGGTTAACCCAGTAGCAATATCAGTAGTTGTAGTTGGCAAACTAGCTGTAATATCTATTTTAGAAATTTTACCTGCTCCTAGTTCAGAAATATATAAATCATTACCATTTATTTCTAAAAATGCTGGTTCATTTAATCCAGTTACTACGTCGATAACAGAAGGGAACGAAAGAGAAATATCAATTTTAGAAACTTTATTCGCTGTTGCTTGAGCAAAATACAAGTCATTACCATTCAATAGTAATCCCGTAGGTTCACTTAATCCACTTATTATGGTATTTGGTACAGGAGAAGTATCCGTAATATTTATTTTAAGAATATTATCACTTTGAGTATAATACAATTCATTACCCACTAATAAGAATCCCGTAAGGCCGCTATTTGTTGGATTTAAAACATCAGTAATTTGAGCGTTTAAGGTAAAATCCTCTTTTGTTACTATTTTTCCAAAATTTTCTTGGGGCATGTATAAAGTAGTACCACTAATTACTACATCCCTTAAAAAATCTGTACTACTGCCTGTATCCATAGCCTCTGTTGTTATGTTAGAAGGATTAGAAAAAGGCACTTTCTTAATAATTCCAGCGTCAGAGAAATACAAAAAATCATTATACACATAAACACCTCTTACATTTACATTGGTGATAAATGAGTTAAGTGTTGGTGTAACTTGCGAAGCATCAACAGAATAAATAATTCCAGTGCCTCCACCAGCATCTCTGTCACCAATATATAAAGTATTACCATTAAACTCCATATCCTGTGGATTTGTTAAACCTGTTAATACTGTATTAACTGGCGGATTAGTAATGGTAACATCTATTTTTTTAAGGGATGTTCCCCCTCCTGATAAACTTTCATCTGTAAAATAAAGTTCATTGTTATACAAATCTATTGTAGCAATATAGCCAAAACCTGAAGCAATCGTAGTTACAACACTTGGTGTATTAATGTTAAAACTTACCAATGAACTTTCTCCCGTAGCATCGTTAACGTCTGAAATATAAATAGTATTACCATCTTTAATCAAACCGCCAATTCCAAATGAAACAGATGTTGTAAATAATACATTAGTTGATGGATTGGTATCTGTCAAATCAATTTCAATTAATTCACCTGGCGAAGCTACACCTTTAATGTAAATAACATTATCATCAATAATCAAACGACTTGGTTCGTTAGTAAGTCCTGTTACAAAATCTGTTACTTGGGCTTGTAAATAAAAGTGTGACGTAATTAAAAATACGAGAAGTAATTTTGTTTTCATAAAGTATGGTTTATTTTAATTTCAATATTAGTTCTCTTTAATGTTTCAAACAATACCTACTTTTAGGTATATTTAAAATCAAATTCTATAAACGGATGAACAACTCGGATAAACGACTATTTCTCATAGCAACTTAAATTCTAGAGGCTTGAAAAGTTATATTATTTTTTTAATCTTTGAAGTACAAACATTTATCTAGCTATTATCAATGACCAATGAAAACACAACAAAACTAATTCAGTTTTGGAAACAGGAAAATAAAATAACTAACCCTAACAATAAAGAACCTGTAATAGAAATTATAGACCAGATAGCCTCTTTATTTGCCGCGGGTTCTTTTTATTATTACATCCTAGATTTTGTTTCATACAAAATGACTTTTGTACATGAGGGTATAGAGGAGGTATTGGGTATTAAACCAGAAGATTGGTCTATAGATACTTTTTTTAACATTATACACCCAAATGAAATTGAAAACTGGCATGAAAAAGAAGCCCTTTCTATTAAATTTAAATTAAAAGATATTCCCAAAGAAGACATATCGATTTATAAAACAACTTACTTAATGAAATTGAGGCATTCTAGTGGGAATTATAAAACTATTTTACATCAAGCTAAAGTTATCAATGTTAGCGACGATGGAAAGGTTCAAACGGTTATTGGTGTACATACGGATGTAACCCATTTAAACCCTCCAATAAGAAATGAAATATCTTTTATATGTAAAGATAAACCGAATGTTCACTTTGCAAAACAAGGCGATGTTTATCTTCCAATAACAGAAATATTTACTTTAAATATATTTACCAAAAGAGAAAAGGAAATAATTGCTCTTGTAATTAAAGGAAAAACAGCTAATGAAATTGGACGTATTTTGCACATATCTGTTCATACTGTAAATACTCATAAACGAAATATGCTAAAAAAATCTGAATGTAAAAACTCTAGAGAGCTTATTTCAAAATGCTTGCAAGAAGGTGCTATCTAACAGTTCTATAAAGAAAGGTTTTAAATATTTTGTAAGAAAGCATATTTTAAGATAATAACTTAGTTTAATATGAAGTATAATATTGTAAAAGGAGAAGATAAAGGAAGTATTATTTTTATTCATGGTAATTCATCTTCCTCTTCTGTTTATAATGAAGTTTTAAAGTCCAAATTAATTACACATACCAAAATTGCGATTGATTTACCTGGGCATGGAGAGTCTGTAAACGATTATATGGATGAAGAGGATTTCTCTATGAATTCTTATAGAGCAAAACTAATTAAACTTGTAAATGAATTTGATGACAATGTTTTACTAGTAGGCAATTCGTTAGGAGGCCATATAGCTATTGAAATTGCTCCATATATAAATAAATTAAAAGGTATTTTGATTTTTGGGACACCACCAGTAAAGAAACCTTTAAACTTAGATGAAGCTTTTGTATTTTTACCTGAATTAAACACTTTTTTTACTGAAAACCCTTCTGAAATAGATATTAATGCTGCAGCAGAAATGACGGTATTCTATAAACGATATACTTCTAATATTATTGAAGATTTTAAACAAACAAATCCAAAAGTAAGAAAAGCTATAGGTATTGATGTTGCTGAAAACGGGTTTTTAAATGAATTTAAAATATTTAAAGAGTTATCTATTCCAAAATATATTATAGCAGGAACTCATGACCCAAGTGTTAACTTAAACTATTTAAAACAATTAGTAGATAAATCGTCTCATAGCGAATTAATTATGTTTGAAAACTGTGGACACTATGCTAGTCTTGAAAAACCAATAGAGTTCAATAAAACTTTAGAGAGAATTACTAAAGAAGTCTTTAAATAGTTATTATTTAAACAAATTTATTAAAGGATATTTTATACAAAACTAATACCGTGAGTTTTTGCCGTGTTCTATGAAGAATTTATCGCCAATGGGTAAATTCTAAGTAAAAAATTGTACTGTAAGTTTATAGAGCCTCTATTCTAAAATAAGATGTAGTAAGAACTTATAAAAACTAAAACTACTTGAATATATCTTAAGAATTAAATTCTGTGATTTTTATTCCATTGTGTAACGATTACTAATATTACGCTTTGGATTAATTGAGTTAATAATACTAAGAGCTAGCCAATAACTAACTAGAATTTTAAAATATTCTCTTTTTACAGTAATTACAAAAAAATTAAAAAGTACTATTTTTATATTATGAAACACATTGTAGTACTTACTGGAGCTGGTATGAGTGCCGAAAGTGGCATTAAAACCTTTAGAGATGCTAATGGTTTATGGGAAGGGCACGATGTTATGGAAGTGGCAACTCCTGAAGGTTTTAAAGCAAACCCAGAATTGGTTTTAGATTTTTATAACCAACGAAGAAGACAATTATTTGAAGTTAAGCCAAATCAAGCACATTTAGATTTAGCCGAATTAGAAAACAACTTTAAAGTTACTATAGTAACCCAAAATGTAGACGATTTACATGAACGCGCAGGGAGTACCAACGTCATCCATTTACATGGTGAATTGTTAAAAGTTAGAAGCACAAAAAACGAAAACGATATTAAAACATGGAAAACAGACTTAGTCTTAGGCGATACTTGTTCTAAAGGCCACCAACTAAGACCACATATTGTTTGGTTTGGAGAAGATGTCCCGATGATAGAAAAAGCCGTTAAAATTTGTGAAACGGCCGATGTTTTAGTGATTATTGGTACATCTATGCAAGTATATCCTGCTGCTGGATTAATGCATTATGTCCCTCAAAACACACCTACCTATTTTATAGACCCAAAACCGAGTATTGCTAGTAAGGAAAACTTAACTGTTATTCCTGAAACAGCTACAATTGGTATGAGTAAGTTAATGGAGGTATTTAATCCTTCTTAAAAGCCATAATACTTGACCAATGCTTATCATCTTTCCAAGCATTAAAACCTTGCCCCTTTAAGATGTTGATATAAGTATTAATGTCTTCGCTTTCATCTAAGTGCATTTCAATATTTATTGCTTTAACATATTGCAGCCATCGTAAATCGTCTTGCTCTAAAATAGCTTCTTCAGCACCTTCAATATCCATTTTTACATAATCAATATGTGTTAGATTATAAGTCTCTATAATGCTTTGGATGGTTGTACTTTGAATCGTTACTTTTTTGCCAGAATCATTATTTTCTTTAATGGAATATGCATCAAAATCAGAATCTGCATTATAGCTTACCGTAGTATTTTCTTTCCAAATAGCTTGATTGTGTATATGTACGTTTTTATAAAATTTGGTATTGTTTTTAGCTAATAAATAATTATTTGTATTCATTTCATAGCCATAAATAGTACTATTTGGATATAACTGTTTTAAATGCACTACGGTTAAACCAATATTGCTTCCTAAATCCAAAATTATAGGGCTATCAGGTAGTGTAACTTTTTGGGGTGGTAAGTGGTATTTATCTGCAAACACATAGCCTACAACTTCTTTATCAATAAAATTCTTTCTAATTTTTATAGGATGTTCTAAACCTTTAAGATACAATTTCAAAAATCCTTTTTTAGGGTTATCCCGTTCTATTTTTGAAAGTTTAATTCTATCAATAGTAGTGTAAAGTGGGTGTGGTTGAGTAAACACTCTTACTTTACGATATTGCTTTTTAATTGAGTTATAAACCTTTTTTAGCATTATTGACAAACTATATTTATTGAACGAATGTAGATTGATTATTTAACAAAATCAAGTTTAACAACTTATTCATTTTTATTCTTTTCGGCAATCCATTTACTCATAAATTTTGTACTCTGCATGGATTGATGCTGTAACATTTGTCCTGTAAAGTTATGGAATCTATGACTTTTAAGATCTTTAGAAATATCATTTATAGTACTCGTAAATGTGTTTTGATGCACTTTTTTATTAAACCGCTTGTTAATAACATCAAATCCTTTTTGTTGCTTTAAGTTCCATAAAGTTTCATCTTTATATAACTCAATAGCTTTATTAGCAAATAATTCTGGAGTGTTTTCTTCAAAGCCATTTATTTCTAAATCACCGTACATACCTTCTGCCCCAACAGCTGTTGTTACACAAGGCACTCCGTTTTTCATAGCATCAACTAGTTTTCCTTTTAAACCAGCTCCAAATCGAATTGGTGCTAAACAAACTTTAGCTTTTTGCATCACATCGTTTACATCTTCAGCAAAACCCTTTACAAAAAAACCTTGCTTTTCATTATGCAATTGATTTGCTTTCTGAGATACATATGCGCCATAAATATGCAATTCTGCTTTTGGCAACTGCTTTCTAATTAAAGGCCAAATAGTTTCTTTTAAATATATAACAGCATTGTAATTAGGCTCATGTAAAAAATTCCCTATCGTTATAAAATGATTTCGATCTTTAAATTCTAAAAGGTTCACAATTTCATTTTCAGAAATTGGATCAATCATAAAAGGTAAATAAACTAATAAACTCCTATCAACATTAAAATCATGCTGCAATATTTCCATTTCAGCTTCAGAAATAATCAAACTTAAATCACATCTGTAAATACTTGCTATTTCACGCTTAGCTGTATCGTTAAATAAATATGCTTTATCAAATGGCTTGCTATCTTTAAACGCTTGTAGCCTACCTTTTCTCAAACCATGCAAGTCTTCAGTATCTAAAATACGCAATGCATTGGGACATTGTTCCGCAACGCGCCACCCAAATTGTTCCTCCATCATAAAACGGTCAAATAAAACGACACTTGGATTTAATTCTGCAACAAAATCATCAAAAGACGTATGATTTAATTGGATGGAAGTTTGAGCTACCCCAATACTTTCAAGATTAAAGGCATTGTTACTTTTAGCACAAGGGCTAGCAAATGTTATATTATAATTTTGAGATTGTAAAGCCTCAATTAATTGCATCATTCTACTACCAGCAGCAGAACTTTTTGGTTCTGGCCATACAAAACCAATAATTAGAAGATGCTTTCTCATTAGATTATTTATCTTAATAGGTACCTATTCTGGCTTTGGTTCTAAACCAAATTTAATACGTACAAGTTTTGCCCAATCTATAACAGCTTTTATTTGGTCCGCTGTTAATTTTGCATCACCATGTGTCCATGTATAAGAACTTAGAGGCATCTCACCTTCTTCTACTTCTTCAATCAATTCTTCAAACTTATGGTCTTTACGTTTTATAGAGTTTCCTTCCCATGTAGAAACATTAAAATGCTCTTTCCCTTCTTCAATATGGCTATTCAACCAGTAGTTTACAGGTGTAATATTGTTATACCAAGGATAACGAGTTACATCACTATGGCAATCAAAACAGGTTTCTTTTAAAATAACTTTCACCTCTTCTGGAGGATTCGTTTCTTTCATAAAAGCTTCAATTGAAGCGATATCGCCTTCATTTTTTTCTGGCCCAAAAAATTGAGCAATTACCAATGCGATTAGTAATATTATCAGTATTTTTTTTATTATTTTCATCATATCATTTTTGAGTTTTTAAAAATAAGAAAACCTTTTGACTACCAAGCAACTCTATACCGAATTAAATTACGTAAACCATTCTAGAGAGAAACGGCTGTTTTATGCGCAAATGATGCAAAAGCACCCTGAATTAGTTCCTAATCTTTTAGATATTTTATTTAGAGTAGATGATAAAATATCGCCACGGGCAGCTTGGGTTTTTGAGTTTATGTGCAGTGCCAATATAAATGCTGTAATACCTTATCTAGACTTATTTACTAAAAACATGCATAAAGTACATTTAGATTCTGCAGTAAGACCTGTGGCTAAAATTTGTGAACTAATAACCATGGCGTACTCAAATAAAGAAGAAAACAAAATTAAAACGGCTTTAACTAAAACGCATAAAGAACGGATTATAGAAAACTGTTTTGATTACATGATTAATGATGAAAAAGTAGCCCCCAAAGCATACTCTATGACTACGCTATTTTTTCTTGGTAAAGAATATGATTGGGTATATCCAGAATTAACTCGAATTTTAGAAGATGACTTTTCTAAACAAAGCGCAGCTTTTAAAGCTAGAGCTAGACATATTTTAAAAAAAATAAAAAAAGCATCTTCAAAAAACTAAAAACTTCAAGCTTCATACTTCCGTCTTCGGTCTTAAAAACATATCTTTGCAACTTCAAAAAATCAAACAAAATTATGTCGTTATCAGCATTAAATGCCATCTCTCCAATTGATGGACGCTACAGAAATAAAGTTAGTGAACTAGCACCATATTTTTCTGAAGAAGCTTTAATAAAATATCGTGTTTTAGTTGAAATAGAATATTTTATTGCACTTTGTGAAATTCCGTTACCACAACTTAAATCAGTAGATAATGCCATTTTTGATGATTTAAGAGCTATCTACAAAGATTTTTCTGCTGAAGATGCAACTGCTATCAAGAAAATTGAAAGTGTTACTAACCATGATGTGAAAGCTGTAGAATACTTTATAAAAGAGCGGTTTGATGCCTTAGGATTATCTGAGTATAAAGAGTTTATCCATTTTGGATTAACCTCTCAAGATATAAACAACACCGCTATCCCTTTGAGTATCAAAGAAGCGATGAACGCTGTTTATGTTCCTGAATATTTTAATGTTTTAGAAAAACTTAAAAGTTTATCTAAAGATTGGAGTGCCATTTCTATGCTGGCTAGAACACACGGACAACCAGCATCTCCAACAAGACTTGGTAAAGAAATTCAAGTTTTTGTAGTGCGTTTAGAAGAGCAATTTAACTTACTGAATGATATTCCTAGTGCTGCCAAATTTGGTGGAGCAACTGGTAATTTTAATGCACACCATGTAGCGTATCCAGATATTGACTGGAAAGCTTTTGGAAGCCAATTTGTACAAGAGAAATTAGGTTTACAACACTCTTTTCCAACAACTCAGATTGAGCATTACGACCATATGGCGGCTTTATTTGATACCTTGAAACGTATTAACACCATAATTCTAGATTTAGATAGAGATATCTGGACCTATGTATCTATGGATTATTTTAAACAAAAAATTAAAGCTGGTGAAGTTGGAAGTTCTGCAATGCCACATAAAGTAAATCCGATTGATTTTGAAAATTCTGAAGGAAACTTAGGTATTGCCAATGCCGTTTTCGAACACTTATCTGCTAAATTACCAGTTTCAAGATTACAACGCGATTTAACAGATAGTACTGTACTACGAAACGTGGGTGTACCTTTTGGACACACGCTAGTTGGTTTTAAATCTACTTTAAAAGGATTAGATAAATTATTACTTAACGAAAGTAAATTTGCTGAAGACTTAGAAAATAATTGGGCGGTTGTAGCAGAAGCTATTCAAACTATTTTAAGAAGAGAAGCATATCCCAATCCTTATGAAGCTCTAAAAGGCTTAACACGAACCAATTCTGTAATAAATCAAGATTCGATTTCTAACTTTATAGATACTTTAGAGGTCTCAGATACAATAAAACAGGAATTAAAACGTATTACTCCAAGTAACTATACTGGAATATAATAATTTATGTTAAACGACAAACAATCCTTAGCGCTTACTGGAGTTATGGTAGGTGGCATATTTGTTTTTGGAATCCTAGATATCCTAGATAATTTTGTGGTTTTAACACTTCTTACCATTATATTTTTCGCAGTTGTCATTAACATCTTTTATTCTAAGTATAAGTCTAAAGATTCAACTCCAGAACAGAACACCTCTAAATAATAAAGTTTTCTTTTTAAGTAAACTTTATACACTTAAAAAAATAATATAAAAAAACCCTAGATGTAAAATCTAGGGTTTTTCAACATTAACATAATTACTATATTATTTAAAGAAATTCATAATATCTTCTATTTGACCCTCTTCTACATTTGCTTTTTGCAATGCATTAATTAAAGTAACCATTTTTTCAGGGTTCATATCATCACCCAAAATCCTTACAATCCCGAAGCCCGTATCTTTAGCATTTCCAAATACTACAACCTCATCTGCTTCATCGTCATCCCCAATATACTTTACTGATATTTTGTTACCTCTATCACTAAATTCCATTAAATCATTGTATTTACTATCACTTAAAATAGTTTTTACTTTGGCTATTTCAGCTTTGTAAGTTTCAGTATCTGTTTCACTAGCTTTATAGCCTAAAAAATTTAATTTACTTACAGATTCATAAGCTTCTTTCTGTGCTTCTGTAAATTCAGATTTATCAATTTCTATCATAGAAAGTGGTAAATCCTGAGATATAAAATTTTTAGCCTCTTGATTATCTACATAGTAGCTCTGTAGGCTAACATCATTACCGCAGCTAGTTAAAATAACTGCGGTAAATAAAGTATATACTAGATATTTGATTGTTCGTTGCATTGATTGATGTTTTATTTTTATTTATCCTTTTCTAAGTGCTTACCACCAGGGATATTCATTTTATCTGTAAGTTTAGAAATTTCATTAAGATCTATGTCACCTGTCATAGACACAACAACAGTTTCGATTTTACGTTCTTTTCCGTTAATTTCAATCTTATCATCCATCATTTTATCAATACCATTTACAAAAATTAAAAGTTCCTTTACATGGTCTGCATCCTTTCCTTCTTTTACGTAAAACTTCACCTCTGTGCCATCATCTTTAACTTCCATTAATTCTTCCAAACCTCCAGAACGAGATTTAACCCATTTAGAAACATCAGCAGAAATGGCCTTGTTATCTGTTACAATAGTTTTAAAACTCGTAATACTTTTTACCATATCCATATAAGCTTTAGCTTCTGCATCTTCAACATTAATTCCCATTTTGGCAATCATTTGAAACATTTTGGGCTTTATAGAAACGTAAGTTACATCTGGGTTTTCACTATACTTTTCAAAAATATTCTTTTGTGCCATTCCCGTTAATGGTAATAACATAATGGCCATTACTAGTACTATAAATTTATTTTTCATTGTTCTTGTTATTAAATTATTTGAATTTTTCATTGTTTTTTAATTGATACTGAAACAAGTTCAGCACATATTAGTTTTTAAAAATTATACGTGTTGTATTTTCAATTTCGTTAAGATACCCTAAGGTAGAAGTGCCTTTATTCACTTCATTAAGATAGCTAACCGTTGATGCGCCTTTGTTGAATTTTGAAGAAATCATTTCCATAGATTTCGAAAACTCATTAAAAGCTAATTGCGGATCTTCATAAGTACCTAAATCATTATTACTTATAGAATTTCCATAATAGAAACCAAACATAAGAACCGCTACAGCTGCGACAGAAATCCATTTGTAATTAAAAATTGTCTTAGTTTTTAATGGAACGTCTTTAGTGAATCGCTCTTGTTGGTTTCCCAAAAAATACGCAAACATAGGTTTATACATTTCTAAATGTGGCGCCACAGTGTCACTTGCAAAATAGTTTTTTAACACTTGCTCCTCTTTCAGGCTTGTTTCTCCGTTTTCGTACTTCTCAAGTAATTTTTCTATATTATTTAATACCATAATTATGTGTATTAGTTAATTTTTCTCGTATTGTTTTTCTTGCTCTAGATAAGGCTACTCTAACCGCTGTATTATTCATTTCCAGCATTTTTGCAATCTCATCAAAATCATATTCTTCTATATCTCTAAGCTGAATTATCATTTTTTGTTGCTCTGGTAACTCCTCAATAATTTTTGCTACCCAACTCACACTATCATTTAATTCAACTTGCTTTTGTAATGGCGTATTTTTTTCCTCGTAATTACTATGCACAATTTTCAAATTCTGTGCCTGTTTAGATTTTAACTTATCAAAACAGTAATTCTTCGTCATCGTCATCGAAAAAGCCTCCACATTTCTATACTCAGCAATTTTCTTTTTATTATTCCATAACTTCAACAACACCTCTTGCGTAGCATCCTCAGCCTCTTCTGTAGACACCAGCAATCGCTTTGCTAAACGAAACACCTTATCCTTAAACGGCATTACAATATTTAAAAACTCTTTCTGAGTCATTTCTCGGTTGTATTAGTATGGTTAAAAACAGCTTAGTTACGGCTATTTATAATTACGACGACCATATATTTGTTTTGTTACAGCATCATGTAAAAAAAATTAAAAATTGGGGCGTAACCCACAAGGGGTCGGGCTTTCCGTTACAAGTTTTGGCTCGATGCTCGCCTCGCCAAAAGCTATCCACTACAATCCCTTACGCGGGCAAATCAGCTAAATTATGGCATAACGCCAACTACAATGTTAATTTGTTAAAGCCTTAAACTTACATTCACCGAAATTCTTAGGGTTTATTTTTTATTACACAATAATGTAAGTAAATTTAGGGTTTTAAGGACTAACCCTTGAAAAGAACATAAGCTATGAAAAATTATAAAGCCCTATTTCTATTATTCATTATTTCTCTTAATACTGTTAGTTGTTTTAAAGATAACGATGATGTAAGTGTTACCGCAAATCAAATCAATGATTTTGTTTGGAAAGGTTTAAACCTTTTTTATTTATATAAAGATGATGTCCCAGATTTAGCTGATAATCGTTTTTCTAGTGATGACGAATATGCTTCATATCTTAATGACTTTACTTCACCTAGAGATTTATTTGAAGCGCTAAGATACCAGCCCCAAACAGTAGATAGATTTAGTAGAATTTTTGAAAATTATATCGCTTTGGAACAGCTCCTAGATGGAAATTTCACAACAAACGGTATGGAATTTCAACTTTTTAGGTTTTCTGAAACTACAACAAATAGATATGGTATTGTTACTCATGTTTTACCAAATACATCTGCTGAATTTCAAGGTGTAAAAAGGGGAGATATTTTTTATGGTGTTGATGGTGTACAACTTACAGAGTCAAACATATCCCAGCTTCTAGGTCAAAACAGTTATATGATTAACCTAGGTTCCTATAATAACAATGGAACTCCTGAAACAACAGATGATACTGTAGAAACGACTTCAGAAACTATCGATCTAATAAAAGCACAATATTCAGAAAATCCAATATACATCAATAACATTCTAAATATTGATAATAAACAAATAGGATATTTAATGTATAACGGATTTACTGGTACCGACCAATATAACTCACAACTAAATGATGTTTTCGGCTCATTTAAAAGTGCAGGTATAAATGAGCTTGTTTTAGATTTACGTTACAACTCAGGAGGTTCTGTTAACAGTGCTATTCTATTATCGAGCTTAATTACTGGACAGTTTACAGGAGAAATATTTAGTACTCAGGAATGGAATTCTCAATTTCAAGAAGCTATAGAAAATGAAAACCCTGAATTTCTTATTGATAGATTTACTGATAGATTAAACAATGCTTCAATAAATAGTTTAGAGTTATCAAAAGTATACATACTTACAACTGGTAGAAGTGCTTCTGCAAGTGAACTAGTAATAAACTCTCTAAGACCCTACATTAACGTTGTACAAATAGGTACAACTACTACAGGAAAGTATCAGGCATCAAGAATTGTATATGATTCTCCTAACTTTAGTCGAGAAAACGCTAATGCTGGTCACACTTACGCAATGCTTCCCTTAATTTATAAATCATTGAACGCTAACGGTGTAACTGACTATTTTGATGGTTTAGAGCCAGACATAACTATAAGTGAACAAGTTAGAAATTTAGGAGTATTAGGCGATGAAAATGAGCCCTACCTTGCAGCTGCAATTTCAGATATAACTGGAAATAGCGGAAAACTCACCCAACAAAAAGTTAGTAACACAATCCAGTTTACGAGTAGTAGTAAAGATTACATTCCTTCTGGGTTAGGTTTGTATTCTAACAAAGAATTACCAACTGGTATCATAAAACAATAATTTTCAATTTATTTGAAAAAACAAAAAACCTATTTCAATTGGAGTTCTGGCAAAGACTCTGCCTTAGCATTATACCACTTATTACAAGATGAACGCTATGCTGTTGATGAATTGATTACAACCGTAAACAGTCATTACAATCGTGTATCTATGCATGGATTGAGAAGTGAATTGCTCATAGAACAAACTAACGCTATAGGCATTCCCGCTAATGTTATTAAACTTCCTGAAATGCCAAGTATGGCTATTTATGAGCAAAAAATCTCTGAAACTGTTTCTAAGCTAAAACAAAACGGTTTTACTCATGCTGCATTTGGAGATATTTTTCTTGAAGATTTAAGAGATTACCGAGATAAACAACTAGCTAAACAAGATTTAAAAGCTGTGTATCCGTTATGGAAAAGAGATACTAAGGCGTTGTTATATGAGTTTTTAGATTTAGACTTTAAAACCACTATTGTTTGTGCTAATTCAAAATATTTTGGTGAAGATTTTGTAGGTACTATTATAGACAAGCACTTTATAGATAACTTACCCGAAGGTGTAGACCCTTGCGGTGAAAACGGTGAATTTCATACCTTTTGCTTTGATGGTCCTATTTTTAAAAGTCCAATAGCATTTGAAATTGGAGAAAAAGTATATCGAGAATATGATACACCTAAAACTGATGATAATTCTGTTTGTAAAAGTGATTCAGAAAAATATGGGGTTTGGTATTGTGACTTAATACCGAAATAAAAAGACCTGTATGTTTTAAAAACTGATAGGTCTTAAAGTATTTAAAAATTATATAGTTTGTTGCTATGATTTGATACCTTAAACAACAAACAAGGTTTAAATTAATTATCAAACCGTTTTTTATCTCTTTCGTTCAGTCGCTTTTCAACACTTTTAAAATAGCGCCTTTCTTTATATTTCCTAAAAACAAATACAGTTAAAGCAATTAAGGCTAAAATCATTATACCACCTTGACCGGTTAAGTATTCAAGTATTTTCATAAGTAGTCATTTAGCTAGTGTAGTCGGTATTACATATAAAACTTTCACTTATCAGGTTCATTTCACAAAAAAACTGTTTCAAAATTGTTTAAAAATAAATAACCTATAAGGTCTTTAAGACCTTATAGGTTATTTTATATAAAATCTTAGTCTCTTAGTTTTAAAAACGTAAAAAGTCTTCAATATTAGTTAAAGTAAACCTCTCCAGGAATAATTCTTAATGTTGCAGTATTAATCTCAGTATTAGTAGATAAATCATACGTTGTTAACGTACCAGCACTTTGAAAATCTTTGGCATCTAAACCATACAACACACCGTTTCTAACACTCATATCATAAAAACTCACACCTTCAATTTCTGCAGTTTCTGGAAGTGTAGTAGCTGTAGCTTCCATTTTATAAACGGCACCTCCTGAAAACAGGTATAAATTACCACTATCAAAATTCAATTTAGACGGTGCTGTTATGCTATTATTTAATTCAACAGTTTTTATAACCTCATTGGTAGTGGTATTTATCTCAATTAAATTTTCTGAAGACAACACCCATAAATCGCCGTCAGCATCAAGTTGTAGTGAGTTTGGTGAGTTACCTACAGTAATACTTTCTTCTAAAGTATCGGTAATTGTATTAATAACATCAACGCTATTACCTAAACCAAAAACACCTGTAGCTACAAAAATTTGATCACCTTGCGCTATAATTTCTTCTGGCAAATAACTCGTGCTAATTGTATCTATAATAGTATTTGTTGTTAAATCTATTACTGCTAAATAATCATCATCAGCAGGTGTAAAATCACCCCAATTGGTAACATAGCCTTTTCCGTTTGAAACAGCCATATAACGTGGGTTACTTAAACCTGTATCAATAGTTGCAACAGATTCAAAAGTGTATCTGTTAACTATATCTATTCGGTTAGATACGTTTGAAATAATATAAGCTAAGTCACCATTAAATACCATACTTTGTACAACTGTACCCAAAGTTCTACCGTTCACATTTGAAAAAATATTGTGTTCTACCGTTGTAAAATCATCTGATATAAAAGAAACTGTTCCTACACCATCAGTAAAACTCCCTTCATGAGAAATTAATAATCCGTTTTCGTAATCGCCTCTTGGAAGTACAGGTGTATCGTCATCATTAGTACATGATGTAAAAAACAGACCTATTGAAAAGGTTAAAAGTAATAATTTGTTAAGTTTCATTGTTTAAAATTTAATTGTTGTTATTATTTGATAATTTCTATTTGGCATGGGCCGTAACGCCACATTTTGATATTCTCTATCACGAAAATTATTTACTCTAAGATTAATATCATAGTGTACCTTTCCGTTTTTATTTATAAGACATCCAAAACCTATATTACCCACATTATAGCCACTTAACCTATCCCCTATAATTAAAACTTCTCCGTTAAATTGGTGTTGGTAAAACATAGAAAATACGGCATGATTATAAGCAATCGATACATTACCTTTATGAAATGGTACATAAATGAGTTGTTTTTTTGTCTCAATATTTTCTGAAACTGTATAGGAATAACGCCCGCTAAAACTAAGGTGATTTAATTTTAATTTAATCTTAGAAAACGCTTCTATTTCTGCACCGTAACTCTGAGATTTAGCAACATTAATTGGCATCCAATCCCCAGAATTATCAGGGCGCCATTGTATTAAATCTTCAGTAGCTATATAATAGGTGTTTAATTTAAAATTAAAGGCTTTAAAATCTAAAGTATGCCCTAAATCTAACTGATACGACTGCTCAGGATTTAAATCCAAATTACCTCCTGGTTGCCAATACAAATCATTAAATGTTGGAATTCTAAAGTTTTTAGAGGCATTAAATTGAATGGCGTATGTATTTGAAACTCGATAAGCACCATCTACCGAAAACAAAAACGGATTTTCAAAATCGGATGTAACATCCCTTCTAAGATTCAAATTATACTCAAAACGGGTTGTAGGCTTATGGTTCATTAACATTGTGGCAGAAAAAGCATTACGCCTAGGATCCCCAAAACTACTGCCACCACCATCAAAACGGCTAAATTCTAAAATACTCCTAAACTGTAATGTATTTGATACCCGATAATTTAAATTATGGTTAAAAAGCCATGTATTTACCTTTCCAAAAGAAAAGAGATTATTCGCCTTATTTTCAAAATACTTAAAACGTTCGTTTAGGTGTACAGCTTTTAATTTAGAACTAAACGCTCCAGAAATGCGTGTCCACTCCAACATGGTTCTGTAATTTTCATCCTCATACTTGCTGTTAGAAGGCGCTACCAAAGTACCCGAAAACTCCCTTTCGCCATTATAACTTTGATGGTATAGTTTTAAAACATCTTTTTCAGATATAAAATATCCTAAATTCAAATTGAAGTTTACATTGTTAAAAGCACCATTTTCATTAACACTATCTGTCCCCAAATACTTATAGTCATTATCGGAATCTATATAGGCAATTCCTGCGTTTACAGTGAATTTTGAATTGCCGTAAGATGAAGAAATATTAGTCATTCTAGTATCAAAACTGCCATACGCCAACCTAAGCTGTGTATCAAAATGAGATGTAAATTCTAAATTATTATTCAAATGAATACTGCCACCAATAGCACCACTTCCGTATTGTACACTACCTCCGCCACTTCGAATATCTATAGCATCAAAATTTGTGGTATTTATGGTATTAAAATCTGTTTGTCCGTTTAATTGGGAGTTAATATTTATCCCATTCCAAATTACAGCAGTTTGTGAGGCATTTGTACCTCTAAAAGAAGGAGATGAGACCATCCCAAAACCATTTTCTTTAAAATATAAGTTTGAATTAAACGCAAGTAATCCAGTAAGAGAAACGGGGTTTTTATTAATTATAGAATCTTTAAGTTTTTCAACTTTAATTCCCGTAGTGTATTGCACCAACTTAGTATCACTTAAAACAACTTCATCTAATTTTTGGATAGCATCTAGTTGTGCTTGAGCAAGATTGCAAAAACCTGTAGAAAATAATAATAGTATAAAAATATTGTGTCTCATAATCTGTAAAACCCTTTACCCGAGAGTTTCTATTAGATGATGAAAATGGCAGGTCTCCTGACTTGCGTCTTCATGTTGGTCTTCCCATCAAATTGACAGTGACATAGAAGTATAACATGAAGCTTTATAGCTTACAGTTGCGGGAACAGTTCTGGATTTTAACCAGATTCCCTTTTAATTCATTTCGAAAGAAACCAAATTCGAAACAAAAGTAAACATTATGTTTAATCTATTACTAAAAACATTTAATAATATTACTTTTGAAAAGATTAAAAATTGAATTTTGAGAAAGCTTGTCTTATTTTTTGCATTAACTATTATTTTTTCCTGTAAAGAAGAAAAAACAGTTAATACCAAATTACCCAATTTTAACACAGAACGTATTAAACTAAAACACTCAAAGGGGTTTTCAATAACGAAACATGACCATTTTACTTTAGTTGAAGTGTTAAAACCTTGGCCTAAAGCTGAAAAAAGTTATAAATATGTGGTTATAACAAAAGAGAATCTAGCTAGAACTTCTTTTATAAAGGATGCGTATGATGGTATTATTATAACACCAATCGAAAATGCAGTAGTTACATCAACAACACATCTTCCTGCATTAGAATTACTGGGGGTTCAAAAAACGCTTGTAGGTTTTCCTGGAACAGATTATATTTCTTCTAAATCCATAAGACAACTAATCGATAAGGGCAATATTAGAGAGCTGGGTAAAAATGAGGGCTTAAATACAGAAGTTATATTAGAGTTGAATCCAAACGTAATTGTTGGTTTTGGTATAGACGGTGGAAATCGGTCTTTGGAAACTATAAAAAAATCTGGAATTCCAGTTATTTTTAATGGCGATTGGGTGGAGCAGTCGCCCTTAGCAAAAGCCGAATGGATTAAGTTTTTTGGTGTGCTTTACAACAAAGAGAAAGCGGCAGATTCAATTTTTAATCAAATAGAAAAAGATTACTTACAAGCCAAAGCACTTGCAAAAAATATTACAGCTAAACCAACAGTTTTAAGCGGCGCTATGCATAATGATGTATGGTATTTACCCAATGGCACGAGTACTGAAGGTCAACTTTTAAAAGATGCCAATGTAAACTATCTTTGGGGTGACACAGAAGGTTCTGGAAGCCTAAAATTAAATTTTGAGTCTGTTTTTGTAAACGCTAAAAAAGCCGATATTTGGTTGAGTCCATCTAATTATTCTAGTATGGAAAGCCTTAAAAACAGTAACGAAAATCACAAGCTTTTTGATGCTTTTAAAAACAAAAATATTTATACATTTAGTAATACAACTGGAGATAAAGGTGGTGTAATATATTATGAATTAGGTATGGCTAGACCTGATTTGGTTTTAAAAGATATTATTAAAATTTGCCACCCAGAACTCCTAGAAAACTATGAACCTTATTTTTTCAAACCTTTAGAATAATTGCCAAATAAAAACACATATCAAGTTACTTTTATTATTCTAACAGGTATTCTTCTGTTGTGTTTTATCATTAATATTAGTTTGGGCTCTGTATCTATTCCTCTCAAATATATATTTAACAGCCTCTTAGGTAACGCAACAGATCAGGAAACCTGGCAACATATCATTCAAAACTACAGATTACCAAAAGCACTAACTGCAATTATTGTGGGTTCTGGTTTAGGAATTTCTGGTTTACTAATGCAAACCTTATTTAGAAACCCATTGGCTGGCCCCTTTGTTTTAGGTATTAGCTCTGGAGCAAGTTTAGGCGTTGCATTAGTTATTCTAGGTTCTAGTATTTTTGGTGGCGTTTTAGCATCTCTTTTTATCTCAAAATGGGGTTTAGTAATTGCAGCGAGTTTAGGAAGTTTTTTAGTACTACTTGCGGTTTTAATTGTATCCCTTAAAGTTAGAGACACCATGGCAATTCTTATAATAGGATTAATGTTTGCAAGCATTACTGCTGCCATTGTAAGCGTACTCTCCTATTTTGGTTCAGCAGAACAATTACAACAATATATCTTTTGGGGTTTTGGCAGTTTAGGCAACTTATCATGGGAAGATGTTTCTGTGCTTTTAATAGTTTATAGTATTGGAATTTTATTAGCTATACTATCTATAAAATCATTAAACACTTTACTTCTAGGAGAAAACTACGCAAAAAGTTTAGGTTTAAATATCAAAAAAAGCCGCCTTACTATTATCATCTCCACCAGTTTATTAGCCGGAACAATAACAGCTTTTACAGGGCCAATAGCATTTATTGGTCTAGCTATACCGCATATTACAAGGCAAGTGTTTAATACCTCAAATCATAAAATATTATTGCCAGCAGTATTCATATTCGGTGCTATTGTTATGCTTATTTGCGACAGTATTTCACAACTACCTAACAGTGATTTTACTTTACCTATTAATGCCATAACATCTTTAGTTGGTGCTCCAGTAGTTATTTGGTTATTGATAAGACAACGAAAAATGGTTTTTTAATGAATAATTTAAATAAAAATATCATCTTAAAAACCAAAAACCTAGAGGTAGGCTATGTTTCAAAAAAGAAAAAAACTATTGTTGCTTCTAATATAAATATTGCATTAGAAAAAGGAAAATTAATTGGTTTAATAGGTGCCAATGGTATAGGAAAATCAACACTTCTAAGAACCCTTACCAAAGTTCAAAATCCACTCAAAGGAAGCATTGATATTAATAATGTTCCACTTGAAAATTACTCAGAAATTGATTTAGCAAAGGTGATGAGTTTAGTTTTAACCGAACCTGTTGCCTCCAAAAACCTGTCTGTTTTTGAGCTTGTTTCTTTAGGCAGACAACCTTATACAAATTGGGTTGGAAACCTATCAGAAGAAGACATTAATGTAACCTATGAAGCTATTTCGCAAGTAAATATCGAAAATCTAAAAAACAAAAAATGCTATGAGCTTAGTGACGGACAATTACAGAAAGTGATGATTGCACGAGCTTTAGCTCAAGATACTGATTTAATTATTCTAGATGAACCAACAACCCATCTTGATATGTATCATAAAGCCTATACTTTAAAATTGCTTCAAAAACTAACTAAAGACACTGGTAAAACCATCTTATTTTCTTCTCATGAAATCGATTTAGCCATTCAACTCTGTGATAATTTAATTGTAATGACAGACAAGAACGTTGTCTCAGATGAACCCTGTAATTTAATTGCTAAAGGTGTTTTTCAAAACTTGTTTCCAAAAGATTTAATTGCTTTTGATGAAAAAACGGGAAGTTTTAGGGTTAAGAAATAATATTCATTTGCGATAAAGGAGTATTTATAAAATATAACTTCACTACTTTTTGGAATTTGGTTTTTGTTATTTGATATTTGTTACATGAACGATAATGTAATCATAATTCTAGCTGCTATACTTTTTGCAGCAATTGGTTTTTTCTTAGGAAACTACTTCTCAAAACTTAAAAACAAAAGTGAACAAAGCACTTTAGAAGAACGTCAAAACCAAATGCAAAGTACTATTGACGAGCTAAGACAAAACCTTAGCAAGATTGAAAATGAACGTGAAGATATTCGTCGTGAAAAAGAATTCTTAAATACTGAACTCGCTAGAAAAAACTCAGAATATGAAAACCTTCAAGAGCTAAACTTAAAACGCGATAAGGAGCTTGAAGAACGCCAAGAGCAATTGCGAAAGGATTTTGAATTGTTAGCCAATAAAATATTAGAAGAAAAATCTAATAAGTTTACGGAGCAGAATAAGGAAAATATTAAAAACATTTTAAATCCGCTTCAAGAAAAAATACAAGGGTTTGAGAAAAAAGTAGAAGCCTCTCAAAAAGAGAGTATCAGTATGCATTCTGCTTTAAAAGAGCAATTATTGGGTTTAAAAGACCTTAACCAACAAATGACTAAAGAAGCTACCAATTTAACTAGAGCCTTAAAAGGCGATAGCAAAATGCAAGGTAATTGGGGTGAATTGGTTTTAGAACGTGTTTTAGAAAAATCGGGTTTAGAGAAAGACCGAGAGTATTTTGTGCAACAAAGTTTTACAAGAGATGATAACTCACGTGTGATGCCCGATGTGGTATTACATTTACCAGATGGTAAAAAAATGATTATCGACTCCAAAGTGTCTTTAACAGATTATGAACGTTTAGTAAATGCAGAGGATGACGATAGAGATGCCCACTTAAAAGCCCATGTAAACTCTATTAGAAAACATGTAGAACAACTCTCAGCAAAGAATTATCAAGATTTATATGATATTGAATCTCCCGATTTTGTTTTGATGTTTATACCTATAGAACCTGCATTTGCCATTGTTGTTAATGAGGACAATACCATCTACAATAAAGCATTTGAAAAAAATATTGTAATTGTAACCCCTTCAACTCTACTAGCTACGCTTCGTACCATAGACACCATGTGGAATAATGAAAAACAACAACGAAACGCTATAGAAATAGCACGACAAGCTGGAGCTCTTTATGATAAGTTTGAAGGATTAGTTAGCGATTTAACTGGTGTTGGTAAAAAGATTGACGCTGCAAAAAACGATTATTCCTCAGCTATGAACAAATTAGTTGAAGGCAGAGGCAATCTGATCACTAGTGTTGAAAAACTAAAAAAAATGGGGGCTAAAGCTAAAAAATCATTACCTGAAGCTATCATAAAACGCGCTGAAGAGGACGAATAATTTTTAAACCCTAAATGAATTATGATTTTGACAACCTTATCTCTGATATCTATCAAAATCATTTTTTAACTTCTAAATCATTTACAACTTAGTAAAAATAAAACCTGGTCTTGATGTTTATCAATTTATATTGTTATTTTGAAACCTCCTTCAATTAAAGATTAATTCGTTTATGTTTAAGCACGCTAAAGAATCACAAGTTTCAATTACCGAACTCATGTTACCATCACATTCAAATTTTAGTGGAAAAATACATGGTGGTCATATTTTAAACCTCATGGATCAAATAGCATTTGCATGTGCTTCTAAACATTCTAATCATTATTGTGTAACGGCTTCTGTAAATAGAGTAGATTTTTTAAACCCTATTGAGGTAGGCGAATTGGTTACACTAAAAGCTTCTGTAAATTATACCGGTAGAACCTCTATGGTAGTTGGACTCCGAGTAGAATCAGAAAATATTAGAACTGGAGAAATAAAACATTGTAACTCTTCATATTTTACAATGGTAGCTAAAGATGAAAATGGTAAAAATGCTAAGGTTCCTGGTTTAATTTTAGATACTGAGCAAAGTGTTCGTCGTTTTGCTAGAAGTATTGCTAGACAAGAGCAAGCAAGAAAACGATCTACTAAATTTAATGCTTCGGCGTTTAAAATGGAAGAGCATTTGGAGTTTATTGAAACTCAGAACGCTAAAATTGAGCTTCATTAACTTGATAAGTTTAAAAATAAACACGCATTAAAAGGTTAGGGTAAAAACCCAAAGATGTCTGTAAAGTTTCGTCTACTTGACTATTATTAACTCTAAAAAAGTTATTTATTTGGTTGTTTCTATTAAAAAGGTTCCAAACGGATGCTCCAATATCAGCTTTAGTTTTTAGCCCTAGGTTAATATGGTATAAAGCGGAGATATCTAGCTTTAAATAATCTTTTAACTCACTGCTATTACTAGGTTCAAAATTAATATTATTATTAACAATTTCATTTCCAGCAACAGGAAGCGTAGTAGGATTACCAGAAAACCAATTTAATCCTGTTGAAATTCTTAAATTTCTATTAGTATAAGTGGTTCCTAAAGTTGTAGCATGCCTTATATTATAATTACTTGGGAATTCATTTTCTGAGAATGTCTCAAATTGATAATCGCTGTTTAAAAAAGCATAACTTAACCAAATATTAAAATTATTTACTTGTTTTCTCAATATAAAATCAACACCGTTAGCCTTGTAATCCCCTATCGCCTGAACGAATTCAAATTGATTTTGAAATCCTTGACTTTGTGCCGTAATATTCTTAACCTTTTTGTAATAAGCATCAGCACTAATTTGCCAACCGCGTTTACTATAATTTACACCAAAAGAAACTTGTTGACTTCTAATTACAGGAATATCCTTGTCGTTTGAGAGTTGCCACCTTCGCTTTTCAACGCCTAAAAAATCATTTTGAAAATTGATTACTTGCGATGTGTTTTGATGCTTCATTTCTCCAAGAACCTCAACATTAAAACCATCAAGAAACTTATGAGAAAAGTTTAAACGTGGTTCCCATATTTGCTTTTTAAATTTACCAATATAATTGAATCTTAACCCTGCATTAAGTACTGTTCGCCTATCAAAAGAGTTATAATTTAATTGAGAAAACAGACCATGGGTACGAACAACCTCTGAGATTAAAGACCTAAATCTTGGTACATCCACATCATCTAAATTAGTCACTTCTGTTTCTACAAAATGATAACCTCCAAGAAAACTTATATTTTCAGAAAATTGATACTGATTTTTCAATTTAAAACTGGTTTCAGAAACAATATTTTCCTGCAAAAACCTCTGTGAATCAGCAATATTAGCGTTTACTGCCTTCAATTTATAATCTGTTTCATAAAGCTCAACAGCGGTTTGCCAATTAGAGTTCCAAATTTTATTGTAATGAACAGCACCTGCAATACTATTCTGATTTACATTACTTTGTCTGGATTCATCCTCTGTGTTTTCATTAAAAACTAATTCGTTAGCTACATTAATGAAATTAATACGCAACTCATCTTTATCACTAAGCTTGTATATCCATCTAAATGACACATCATAAAAATCAAACTCCTGATCGGAATTCATAACGGTATTCATTGAGTTTTCCACTTCGGTATCTTCAGAAATCTTATCAAAAAAATTGTTATAAGCCGGTGTTTGAATAAAATCGCTAATAGACTTTCTTAACGCTACTTGAATAGAAGATCTTTTACTTATAGGAATATCAGCAAAACCATTAGCATCAATAAAATTCACACCTATATTGCCCTTAAAGTCAGAGTTAATTTCGTTATCAGTTTTCATCAAAATAGTTCCTGATACACCATCTGTATAACTAACATCAGATCCATTTTTATACAATAAAACATCTTCAGTTATTTGTGGATTATACATTGAAATCAAACCAAAAAAATGTCCTGATTGGTACATTTTAACACCATCCCATAAGATTAAATTTTGATCGTGACTTCCTCCCCTGATACTAATATTTGATACATTTTCATTTATACTCTGTATACCTGGAAATGCCTGTATAGACTGTAATACATCTGCTTCAATCAAACCTGGAAGCATTGTGAATTTAGAAAAATCAATTTTAAATGCACCTGTATTCAACTTACTGATTCCCTTTATGATATAACTTGGAACAATGACTTCTGGTAATTGCTGTAAGTTATCTTTTAAGGTTTTATTAGGTGGCGTTACCAATACGAAACTACTACCAATAATGGTATATTTTAAATCTGTATGATTTTTTAAAAACTGTATGACTTCCTCAAACGTTAAATCTTTTGATGGTAAACTAATTCTATAAGTCTCTACAACATCTTTAGCATAATTGAATTGATATCCATATTGATCCTGAATAGTAGTTAGAACAGATGTTAAAGCTACTTTTCCATCATGCTCTTGAGCGCTACCTGCAAAAGTACATACAAATAAAAATAAGTTTAAAATAAAATAATGGCTATTCTTTATTTTCATGGATTATTACATGGTTCGATGAACTTAGTTCATAAGATAAACCCATGGGCTTGGTGATAGATAAAAGTGCTTGTTCTAGGTTATTATGGTTGAAACCGCCAGTAAATTGTCTAGTTAAATCGACATCTTCAAACGTTACGCTAATGCTATACTGTCTTTTAAACTCTTCAATAACAAGATTAAATGGCACCGATTTAAAACTACTGACACCAGCAAGCCAAAGTGGCGTTTTTAAAGTTGTTTTTTCTTCAACTAAAACACCGTTTAAAAACTGAAATGTTTCCCCTGCATGTAAAGTTCTCTCTAACGTATTTGAGGTTACTTTTACTATACCTTCAAAACACTTAACCTCAAAATAATTATTACGTTGCTTTACATTAAATTCTGTTCCCACAACAGTTATAGTCCCATTGTTGGTAACAACATCGAACTTTTTTCCCTTTTCAACAACAAAATAGGCTTCACCCTTCAGTTTTACCTGTCTATTATCTTTCCAGTTATCTTGATTAAAATCCAATTGAGAATTAGCATTCAATTTTACCTTAGAATTATCAGGAAGTATAACATCCATATTCTGGCTTATTGAAGTTTTATATGATGATGAATTGTTGTAAAAAGCGTAATAATAAATTCCAAAACCAATAACAAAAGCAGCTGCCATTTGTAACATTGGTTTAAGCCAATGCAATTTCAAAGTAGGTTTCTTATACGAATTATAATGCTTCTGGAAGGTGTTAAAGTCTTTAGCGTTTGAAAACTCAGATGCTTTAAACTGTTTTGAAGTTTCAATAATAGCAAGATTAAGCTTGGAGTCGTCAAGACTATCAAATGCATCTTTTTCGGCATCTGTTAAATCATTATTAAGCCATTTTTTTATCAAATATTCTTTGTCCATGCTAAAGCACTTTACTATGTAACAACTTCATCTTTAAAACTCCTGATTATTTTATGTTAAAATTTTCTAACGCTTCTTTTAGTTTACCAAAAGCAGTATAAATTCTATATTCAACAACCTTTTTTGTAACACCCAATTGTTCTGCAATTTCAGCATGTTTTTTGCCTTCAACTTTATTCAATAAAAACGCTACACGCTGTTCTTCGCTTAAATTTTGCAAAGCCTTTTTATATTTTTCCATAAACTGGGTTTGCTCTAAAAGAAACTCTGGCGTTTCGTTGGTATACGATTTTTGGGGTTTCTTCTGATAATTTAGAACTACTTTTTGATGCTTAATATCATTTAGCACCAAATTATTGGCTACCGTAAACAGAAATGATTTTGCCTTAGCCAAAGTAACTGTTTTACAACTATCCCAAAGTTTAACAAAAGCTTCTTGAGTTTTATCTTCTGGATTAATTTGTGATCCGTATTTATAGTATAAAAAATTATGCAGGTCTTTGGAGTGAGCTTTATAAACACCCTCAAAAATGCGCGTTTCACAAATATTTTTACTAGGGTTTTCTGGCAAGTTTTATTAATAATTTTTCTAAATATATATAAATATTTTAAAACCTTTCAGGAATTTTAAAGGTGAAGTTGTTATATAATAAAACAGGCCTTTTATCTAATTGAAATATGAAAGTACATTATAAGATATTAACCCTATGCTTTCTTCTCTCCTGCATCATAGTATCATCATGTAGGAAAGAAGATATGGAGCTTATTGAAACGCCGGCTGATGAGACTTTAATTTCAAATTCGTCTGTTGCCATTTTAATGCAAAATGTATCTAGTAATGATGGTTCTGTTGATAATATAATTGATAAGTCTAATTGTTTTAGCATTAAATTTCCTTTGAATGTAACCGTAAACGGGGAGAACATTCTTGTAAACTCATCTGAAGCATATAATATTATTGAATATATTTTTGATGATGAAGACGATGATGTTGATGTTTTGGAAATTACTTACCCTATAACCATAGTTTCAGAAGACTTTTCTGAAATCATAATAAATAATGACACTGAACTTAATAGTTATTCTATTAATTGTAATGGCGAAAATGAATTTGATGATGATATTGAATGTTTAGACTTTAAATATCCCATAACAACTTCAACTTTTAATAAAGAAAATGAAGCTATAGAAACCGCATCGATTACATCAGATTATGAGCTAAACCAATTTTTAAAAAATCTAACTCAAAACCTAATTACTACAATTAACTTTCCTATTGATGTTACACTTTCTGATGGTACAGAACTAATGCTAAACAATTTAATTGAACTTGAAAATAGCATTAATAATTATAAAAATGATTGTGATGAAGATGATGACTTTGATTATAATGACGATGATTGTGACTCATGTAATGTAGAAGAATTAACACACACACTAACAAACTGTAATGGTTGGCTGGTAGATCAATTAGATCGTGATAATACAAACTATGACAATGCTTATAATGGATACAGATTTAACTTCTCTCCAGACGGAAGTTTAGGCGTTTATTGGGGAAACACAAGTGCTTATGGCACTTGGATAGCGACTGGCTCTCACAATAACATAAATGTTACGATAAACATTCCTGGTTTGCCATTATGTAACAATGTTTGGAGATTGCACGAGATGTCCGAGTATACAAATAAAAGAGTTGATTTTAGAGTTGGTAATAGTGACAGGTTACGATATAATAACATTTGTGATTAAATAAAATATTAAGCTAGTGATTTGCTTCTATGAAAAAGAAAAAACATCACCCAAGTTTTACCTAAATCCTTGGAACTAGCTAAAAACTGCTTCGGTTTTAATTAACTGGAGCAGTATTTAAAATAAATTATTAAAGGCATTATAAGCTAAAACATGAAAAAGAAAATCCTAATTATTATTACCCTATTAGCCATTACTCTTCTTGCCTACAATTACATGTATCAAGACCATCGTGATATTGCTTCAGAGGAACCGGAATTTTCAATAACACCAGAGCAAATTGTAAATACCTTCAAGACTAATTTAAAAGATTCAGAAAAAAAATACCTAAATAAAACTATTGAATTAACTGGTATTGTTACAGAATCGAATAGCAAAGATTTAACTTTAAACCATGATGTATTTTGCCAGTTTTTACAAAACCAAAATGCTTCATTAAACGCAAATATTAAAATTAAAGGACGTTGCATTGGTTATGATGATTTGTTGGAACAGGTTAAACTCGATCAATGCTATATTATTAATTAAACCAAAACTCTTATGAAAGCAATTTTACTTAAATCATTAATCTTAATAGCTATTTGCTGTTCTGTAAACTTGCCAAGTCAAACGGCAAACTTAACTCCAGAAAAAGACAATTCCATTTACAGTGAAAACAATAATTCCAATGCATTAGGAAATTTATTTTCTGGTCAAACGGGTGGTAGAAATGGAAATAATAATAGGAGAGCTTTAATAAAATTTGATTTATCGTCCATCCCTTCTGGAGCCAATATAAGCAGTGTAAGCCTAACGGTTAACGTCAATAAAGTTCCTTCAGGTGGTGCAGGCACTCAAACTTATACTATTCATCAACTTACAAGAGATTGGGGAGAAGGCACTTCTACAGGTGGTGGAACTGGGGGTACTGCTAGTGCAAATGATGCTACATGGAATAGCGCTATGCAAGGCTCAACAACTTGGACAACACCCGGAGGCGATTTTTCTAATACTCCCATGGCTTCATTAAATTTTGTTGACACAGGAAACTATACTTTTTTAACCAATCCAACTTTTGTCTCGGTTGTCCAAAATTGGTTAGACACACCAAGCATGAATAACGGATTAATATTAATTGGAGACGAGAGTAATAATAGAAGCGCAAGACAATTGGGAAGTAAAGACTCTGGTATTGCTCCAATACTTACTGTTAATTACAGTACTTTAAGTACTGAAAAATTTTTATTGTCTGATTTTTCTATGTACCCAAACCCATCAAACAATTATATTCATTTAAGTCTTCCACAGAATATTTCTAAAGCTACATTAAAGATTTATGATGTATTAGGTAAACAAGTAGAAAATAAAACTATTAGTAATAAAGAAAAAGCTGATATTTCTAAATTAGAAAAAGGGATTTATTTGTTAGAAGTATCTACTCTTGGACAAGCTAAAACAAAGAAGTTGATTAAATTATAAACACTAATTTTTTATGAAGTACTTATTAATAATATTCCTATTAACACCACTTTTTGTTGATGCTCAAGATGATTTACTTGATGAAATAGATACAAATGCAACAGAAGGTCAATATGCAACTGCCGCTTTTAAAGGTCTGAAAATTGTAAATTTTGAATCCACAAAATTAGTAGCTAAAGACGAACTTACTTTTATAGTATCCCATAGGTTTGGAAGCGTAAAAAATGGTATAGATACCTTTTTTGGATTAGATGAAGCAGTAACACGAATTCATTTTGTTTATGGAATTACTGATGCTATAAATATTGGGGTTTCTAGAAGTTCTTTTCTGAAAATTTACGATGTTACAGCTAAATATCGATTGGTAAGACAAGAAGAAAATGGCTTTCCTTTTACAATAGTTGGATTTAACGCATTATTGATTAATACAGCTTTGGAGAAAGAAAATTTACCTTTATTAAAGTTTAAACACAGATTAGGATATACTGCTCAGATATTAATTTCAAGAAAAATAAATACCGATTTTTCTATTGAACTAGCCCCAACATTTTTCCATGATAATTATGTACAAATGGATGAACAAAGTAATTCTCAATTTGCTTTAGGCTTTGGTGGTCGTTACAAATTAGGAAAGCGATGGTCTGTGAATGCTGATTATGGTTTACACCTAAATAGAGCTAGTAACTCCCCATTTAAAAATCCATTATCAATAGGGCTTGATTTAGAAACAGGAGGGCACGTTTTCCAAATGCATTTTTCTAATGCTCAAGCTATGAATACCAATGGTTTTTTAGGCCAAGGAACAGGTGACTGGTTAGATGGTGACGTATATTTTGGGTTTAATCTAAGCAGGAGATTCTAATTAAAAAATAATAACAATAAAAACAATAACTATGAAATCTACAAAATTAATTTATGCTTTAGCATTGTGTCTAATAATCTTCAACTGTTCTAGCGATAGTAATGATGATTTACAAGAAGAGCAAGAAGAGCAAGAGGAACAACAAGAAGAAATGGATCCAAATCCAACAGCTATTACTTATAATGCTGATATTAGAAGTATTATGACTAACAATTGTAATCAATGTCATGGAAGTACAACTACTAATGGCGCTCCGTTTTCTTTAACAACTTACAGTCAGGTAAGTGGTAGAATAGATCGTATTATAGCCCGTACAAATAATGCATCAAATCCTATGCCTCGTGCTGGTTTAATGAGTATTGAATTAAGGGACATGATTAAGCAATGGAAAGATGATGGATTATTAGAAGAATAGTAGTTTAAACATATTGGCAAGTAATTTGCTGTAAATCAATAAAATTGATATGAAAAAAATAATCTATCTCATAGCCTTAATTAGTATAAATAGTTTTGCTCAGTCAAAATATTTAACTAAAACTGGTACTATAAATTTTGAAGCATCTGTGCCTTCTGTTGAAGAGGTAAAGGCTGAAAATAATTCAGTTACAGCTATATTAAATTCTGATAATGGCGAATTTGCAGCTTTGGTTTTTGTAAAAGGTTTCCGTTTTAAAAATGCTTTAATGGAAGAACATTTTAATGAAAACTATGCTGAATCCGATATGTATCCTAAGGCCACATTTAAAGGAAAAATCAAAGACTTTTCTATGGATATGTTGAATTCTGAATTGGAATTTAAGTTAGATGGCACATTAACATTTCATGGAAAAACGAAACAGGTTAATGATGTGGTTATTAGCCTAAATAAGGAAGATGATTTAATTTCAGCTTCAGGAAATTTTAAAGTTCTTGTATCTGATTTTGATATAAAAATTCCCAGAATAGTCAGAGATAAGGTATCTGAAGAGGTACAAATTACTTATAAGTTTGATTTGAAAAAGAGGTAGCCCCAATTCTATCATACTACCATAAAAAAAAAGCCGCTTAATGCGGCTTTTTTTATTTGAATAAAATTTACTTACTCAAATACATTTTTCTACGTGAGTATAAATCGTAAAATTCATCATCTTTTAAACTATCTATAAACAAAATGCTCTCCCCTGTACTTTTCATTTCAGGTCCTAAACGCTTGTCTACATTCGGGAATTTATTAAATGAGAATACAGGTTGTTTTATAGCATAACCTTCTAATCGTGGTTTAAAATCAAAATCCGTTACCTTCTTCTCGCCTAACATCACTTTAGTTGCATAGTTTACGTAAGGCTCTTTGTAAGCTTTTGCAATAAAAGGTACCGTTCTAGAAGCTCTAGGGTTAGCTTCTATAATGTAAACCGTATCATCTTTAATAGCAAATTGTATATTGATTAATCCTACTGTGTTCAAAGATCTAGCAATGGTATGTGTATGATCTATAATCTGTTGCATCACTAAATCCCCTAAGTTAAATGCTGGCAAAGTAGCGTTAGAATCACCAGAGTGCACACCACATGGCTCAATATGCTCCATGATTCCGATGATATAAACATTTCCATCTGCATCACAAATGGCATCAGCTTCTGCCTCTATAGCGCCATCTAAATAATGATCTAATAAGAGTTTATTATTAGGGATTTTTCTGAGTAAATCAACAACATGTTCTACTAACTCTTCTTTATTGATTACAATTTTCATCCCTTGCCCTCCTAATACATAAGATGGTCTTACTAGAATAGGGAAATCCAATTCATCTGCTAAAGCCAAGGCTTCATCTGCATTTTCAGCTACTCCAAATTCTGGGTAAGGAATATTGTTTTCTTTTAATAACTTAGAAAAGCTTCCTCTGTCTTCAGCTAAATCTAGAGATTCAAAGCTAGTACCAATAATTTTAACACCGTACTTGGTTAATTTTTCAGCAAGTTTAAGCGCTGTTTGCCCTCCAAGTTGTACAATAACACCTTCTGGCTTTTCATGACGAATAATGTCGTAAATATGTTCCCAGAATACGGGCTCAAAATATAATTTATCTGCTGTATCAAAATCTGTAGATACCGTTTCAGGATTACAGTTAATCATAATAGTTTCATAACCACATTCAGCAGCCGCTAAAACACCATGTACACAACAGTAATCAAACTCAATACCTTGGCCAATTCTATTTGGTCCAGAACCAAGAACTACTATTTTCTTTTTGTCTGTAACTACACTTTCATTATGCACATAAGTTTCTCCTTCTGGAGTTTCTATAGTATTTTCGAAAGTAGAATAGTAATATGGTGTTTTTGCTGTAAACTCAGCAGCACAAGTATCAACCAATTTAAATACACGTTGAATATTAAATTCATCTCGCTTATTATACACTTGACTTTCTAGGCAACCTAGCATATGAGCAATCTGACGGTCTCCATAACCTTTTTGCTTAGCTTCAAGTAATAAGTCTCTATCTAATGTATCAATAGTATATTTTGAAATTTCTTTTTCTAACTGGAATAATTCCTCATATTGCTTCAAATACCACATATCTATTTTTGTGATATCATAAATTTGACTCAATGGGATTCCCATAGCAATAGCGTCGTATATAACGAAAACACGATCCCAGCTTGCATTAGTTAGCTTATCAATAACTTGGTTATAATCACTATACCCCTTACCATCAGCTCCTAAGCCATTTCTTTTAATCTCTAAAGATTGAGTAGCTTTATGAAGTGCCTCTTGGAAAGAACGTCCAATTCCCATAACCTCTCCAACAGCCTTCATTTGAAGTCCTAAAGTTCTATCTGATCCTTCAAACTTATCAAAATTCCAACGTGGTATTTTTACAATCACGTAATCTAAAGTTGGCTCGAATAAGGCTGAAGTAGATTTTGTAATTTGGTTATCTAATTCATCAAGCGTGTAGCCTATAGCTAATTTTGTTGCTATTTTTGCAATAGGATAACCTGTTGCTTTACTTGCCAAAGCAGACGAGCGCGATACACGTGGATTAATTTCAATAGCAATAATGTCTTCTTTTTCATCAGGACTAACAGCAAATTGCACATTACACCCTCCTTCAAAATCACCAATACTACGCATCATTTTTATAGCCATATCACGCATCTTTTGAAACGTTTTATCACTAAGTGTCATCGCTGGAGCTACTGTTATTGAATCTCCTGTATGAATCCCCATTGGGTCCATATTTTCAATAGAACAGATAATTACAACATTATCATTCCTATCTCTAAGTAATTCTAATTCATACTCTTTCCAGCCCATCATTGCTTTATCAATCATTACTTCATGAATCGGAGACACCTCTAATCCGTGACGCAATAATTTATCAAAGTCTTTTTCCTCATAAACAATGGCTGCTCCAGCGCCTCCCAAAGTAAAAGACGAGCGAATACATAAAGGAAACCCAAACTCTTGAGCAATTTCTTTTCCTTTCAAGAAAGATGTTGCTGTAGCCTGTGGAGCCATACCAACACCTATTTTACCCATCAGCTCTCTAAACTGCTCTCTATCTTCGGTTATATTAATTGCATTAATATCTACACCTATAAGTTCTACATTAAAATCTTCCCAGATTCCTTTCTCATCAGCTTCAATACATAAATTTAAAGCAGTTTGACCTCCCATGGTTGGTAAAACCGCATCAATTTGAGGGTGCTCCTTTAAAATTTTTATAATCGATTTTGTATTAAGAGGCAACAAATACACATGATCAGCCATCGAAGGATCTGTCATGATGGTTGCTGGATTGGAATTAATTAATATGGTTTCAATTCCATCTTCTCTTAAGGATCTTAAAGATTGAGACCCTGAATAATCAAACTCACACGCTTGTCCTATAACAATAGGTCCTGAGCCAATAATTAATATCGATTTTAATTTAGGATTTTTCGGCATTTTTTAGAGGTTATATATGTTGTTTATAATGTGTTGCAAAAATAGTAATCAGCAGATATAAAAAAAGGCGTTACACTTAAGTAACACCTTTAAATTATCAACAATTGTTAATCATTATTTCTTATGTCTAGTTTCAGATGAAACAGATAATCTTTTTCTTCCTTTAGCTCTTCTACGCGCTAATACCTTTCTACCATTAGCAGAAGCCATTCTTTCTCTGAAACCGTGCTTGTTTCTTCTCTTTCTTTTAGAAGGCTGAAATGTTCTTTTACTCATTATCTTGTATCTTTAAAACTGATTGTAATTTCTAAAATAGATGGCTTTATCAAAACCGAGGGCAAATATACAAAGCCTTTATTACTTTGCAAATCATTTTTTAAAAAAAATAATAAATATTTTTACTTGTTTAAAACACCTTAGTAAACCTTTATTTATTTGGGATTAGCATACATTTAATAAAATACCAATGCGCCTATTTTGATAAAAATTTAGTTTCTTTGCAGTCTTTAAACTCAAAAGCAGTTTGTATTATAAACAAAGATGCTTTTAATTACATTAAAAACACGTCATGTTCAATAAAAATATAAAACTTATTATAGCTGCTGGAATTCTTTGTTATGCAGTGTATCAATTTACTGAAAGTTATATAGGAAATGGTATTGCATTAATTTTTCTAGCTTTAATCTTTGTTTTCTTATACTTTAAAAATGAATTTATATTATTAGCATTTTTAAGATTGCGTAAACAAGATTTTCCCGGTGCTAAAAAGTGGTTGAATAAAATTAAAAATCCTGAAGCCGCACTTGTTAAGAAACAACAAGGTTATTATAATTATTTACATGGTATTATGATTTCCCAAGATAATATGAATGAAGCAGAAAAGTATTTTAAGAAAGCTATTTCGTTAGGATTATCTATGGATCATGACTTAGCTATGGCTAAATTAAACTTAGCTGGTATTGCATTTTCTAAGCGTAGAAAACAAGAGGCACAGAAATTACTCGCTGAAGCACAAAAACTTGACAAACAGGGTATGCTAACAGATCAGATAAAAATGATGAAGCAAAATATGAAACAAGCTGTTGGCCCTAACCAGCATTTTGGTGCAGGTGGCTCTATCAGGTCGCAAAAAAGAAGAGCAAGGTAAACCTTACTCTAACTTATAACTCTTATACTTTAAAATTTATTTTAATTTAAGGAATAAAAACCTTCTTTGGGAATCTCAACATAATATTGTTTACGAGATTTGTTATTAAGATGTGGCTCTCGCAACCATGGATTATGTAATTTTAAGAGTTTGTAATTAATTCCAAAACGTGCTGCAAACTGTGTAAAATCTGTTACAGCAGTATCAACTTCAACTCTATATGTTGGAACATAAGAATACAAATCTTTATCTCTAAAATTGAACCCATACTTTTTAGGGTTAGACAATATTTCTTTTAAGGCTACAATTCTAAACAAATAACGACCTGTTTCTTCTCCCAAAAGCAAATCGTAATAATTTGAAACCCCTTGTTCCTTTAAACGTCTTGAGACTCCTGCATTACCAGCATTATAGGCTGCTGCAGCTAGAGTCCAAGACCCCAATTTATTTTTAGCCTCCAATAAATATTGACAAGCTACTTCTGTAGATTTTTCTAAATGATAGCGTTCATCAACATTTTTATTTACTTCTAATCCGTTTTCCCTTCCTGTTGCAGGCATAATTTGCCACACTCCTCTTGCTCCTGCAGGGGAAACAGCATTAGTTAATCCGCTTTCTATAACTGCCAAATACTTAAAATCATCTGGTACACCATGTCTAGCCAATATAGGTTCTATAACGGGAAAATATTTTTTAGCACGTTTAAACATTAATAAACCGTTTGATTGCCAGTAAGTATTAACAAGTAATTCTCTATCCATACGCTCTAAGATATCTGGATTCTCTAGTGGCATAGGCTCGCCAGCAAAATTCAAATCTCCAGGAACTTGTAGCGCATAAACATTATAATCATTTATTAATTTAGTTTCAAAATTTTCATCGGTAGGCGCGTCTTGAAGTGCATAAATAAATAGCGCACACAAACTTAATAATCCCACAAACGCCAGAGCTTTCTGTATAATCTTCATTGTAATAAGTTTTTCCTAAAATTAAAAAAAATAGTTTAGCTACCTAGAATTAGTCGAGGTAAATTTTCATTAAACCATTTGTATTTATTGATGATAGCAATATGAGTGCCATTTTTAATAACAATAGCATTTTTAATATTTTCTATTGGGAATACAGAATCTTTATCACCGTGAATATGAATGATATCTGAACGAAATGCAACTTGTTGCCAACACACCATTTCTTTTATAGCCCAACTTAAATATTTACTATCGTTTACTGATAAATACATCTTATAAAGCTCTAAACGTTTTTTTATATTTTTACCAAAGGCATATTTCTCAAAAACATCAATTTTACTAGCCAATTGTGTAGGTGCCAACAAATAAGCTTTAGTCGCTTTTACTAAAAGCATTTTTTTTGGTAGTTCTCGCATACTCTTAACACTTGATACGATAATAAGTTTTTTTACTGAAACATGTTGACTCATTTCTTGTACCAAAACACCTCCAAAAGAAACCCCTAATAAAACAATATCTTTATGCTTTATGCTTTGAGATAATCTTTTTGCATAATCATTCAAGCTTTCATTATCAAGCGGTATTATCCATTCCAGATAATGCAATTGGAATGCATTTTCTGGTAATTCTATATGCTCAAAAATTTTGGAGCTTGCTGCCATTCCTGGCATTAAATAAACATGTATTATCTGCTGAACCATAAGGGATTAACCTTTAACTTACTTTCTTTTAATGATTTTTTTTTGTAATTTTGCACAAAGTTAGAGAAATAGTACTCACTATTTTAAATTTCCTAGAACTAAAAATATACAATATGGTTGAAGCTGCAGAATTAATTGATAATGATTTTTTACGTCAATTCGAAATTAAAGTTGATAATGATTTAGCAATAATTGAATACTCTCTACAAGAACGAAAAATCTTTTTAACCAAATTAATAATACCTGCATCCATACAAAGTGAAGATTTTAAAAAAGAATTTTTATCGCTTGTTTTTGAAGAAGTTGCATCACGCAATTTAAGCGTTATGCCAACATGCCCTTCCATTGCTAAATTTGTAAGAAGTAATAGAAAATATAAACGCATGCTTCCAGTAGGTGTTAGAATATAGAGGCACTAAACGCCTTATCAATAAAAAGCCGAAACTACTAAGTTTCGGCTTTTTATTTTATTTATTTGCTTAATGATTACTTATTGTAAACCAAAGTTAAATCTTTTGTTTCTATTACTTGAGTAAAATCTTCATTGTAAATTTTTATTCTATCTTCAAATACTAAAAATATTTGACCACCTTCAATCTCTGCTACACTTTCTCCAATTGTAATCATTGAATTTTCAATAGTGTACTCAGTAGCTAAACTTACAATTCCATCAGTATCACAAGTAATTTCAAAATTATATGTGTTGGTTTCGCTATTTAGTAATGAAATATTTAAATCAGGATTAAATGTTGTATTCAATGAAACTACACCGTTTTTATCAAAAAACAAGGTTTCGTTTCTAGAGCAATCAATCTCATCTAAAAGATTTGTACTTGCTATACCATCATTATTCATATCTAATCCATCTTCAATATTCCAAGCATTTAGTGTCCAAACGCCAACAATTGATGAATCATTAGAATCTTGTGTATCATCCGTAGAACAACTGGTAAAGCTAACCAGTAGTATAGCGCAACATAGGCTTAAAAGTAATTTTTTCATATTGGGGCATGATTAATTACTTGTAAATGTATAATCAGAGAAAAGATTCTCACAAAAAATAAGCTAAACGACTTAAATACAGGGTTTATTCGTCGAAATTCTGTAGACACTAGTTTGATAGCACTTGTAAAAACTCAAATCTAACTATGCCATCATCATCAATTTTAGTAAGTTCAACTTGATGTAATGTATTAATCAATTCTGGATTCCAAGGCGCTTTTACTTTCACGTAGTTCTCTGTAAATCCATGAATATACCCTCCTTTATTTTCGCTTTCAAATAAAACAGTACGTATACTTCCAAGTTGTTTTTCGTAAAATGCACGGCGCTTTTTAACAGATAAACCTCGTAACATTTTACTTCGTTTGCTTCTCACATTACTTGGTACTACACCATCCATTTCAGCGGCCTCGGTATTATCTCTTTCAGAATAAGTAAACACGTGTAAATACGATATATCTAACTCGGTTAAAAAGTTATACGTTTCTAAAAAATATTCTTCTGTTTCCCCTGGAAAGCCAACAATTACATCAACACCAATGCATGCATGAGGCATAACTTCTTTTATCTTAGCAACACGATCTACATACAATTCTCGCATGTAACGGCGTTTCATTTTTTTCAAAATTTCATTACTTCCCGATTGTAATGGAATATGAAAATGAGGGACAAATGCCCTAGACTTAGAAACCAAATCAATCGTTTCATTTTTAAGTAAATTTGGCTCGATAGATGATATTCTTAAACGCTCAATCCCTTCTACCTTATCTAATTCTGCAACTAAATCTAAAAACGTATGTTCATGTTTTTTATTACCAAACTCACCTTTGCCGTAGTCACCAATATTAACTCCTGTTAAAACAATCTCTTTTATATTTTGCTTAGAAATGTCTTGCGCATTTTTCAAAACATTTTCCATGGTATCACTTCTGGAAATACCGCGGGCTAAAGGAATTGTGCAATACGTACATTTATAATCGCAACCATCTTGTACTTTTAAAAACGCTCGTGTTCTATCCCCAATGGAATAACTACCTACATAAAAATCGGCATCCTCTATTTCGCAGGAATGTACTTCTCCTAAATCATTTTTAGAGAGGTCGTTTAAATAATCTGTGATTTTAAATTTTTCAGTTGCTCCAAGTACTAAATCTACACCATTAACATCTGCAAGTTCTTGTGGTTTTAATTGCGCATAACAACCAACAGCAGCTATAAAAGCATCAGGGTTTGCTTTTTGTGCTTGCTTTACTATGGTTTTAAAACGCTTATCAGCATTTTCGGTTACTGAACAGGTATTAATCACATAGATATCTGCTTTTTCTGAAAAATCTACACGATCAAAACCTTCATCATTAAAGTTTCTTGCAATTGTAGAGGTTTCTGAAAAATTCAGTTTACAACCTAATGTATAAAATGCAACTTTTTTGTTCATTATATTTTCATTTCCGTGAAAACAGAAATCTCTTTATATTTATATTTGTCATTCTAACAAAGAATGAACTATTTATAACTTGCACTTCAACTGCGCTCAGTGTGACAATCAAAATTAACAAGAGCGTGCAAATTTACAACTAATAAGTTAGATGATAAAACCGTTTTTTAATCAAATAATACACTATTTATCAATTAGTTGCATCCTTGTTTTTCTTTTTTCTTGTGGAAATAATTTAAATTCTAATAAAGACCATCTTGTTTTTAGGTATAACGAGTATGCCAACATAAACACATTAGATCCTGCCTTCTCCAGAACTTTACAAGACAATTCTGTTTGTAATCAATTATTTAATGGCTTAGTTCAATTGGATAGCGCATTAAATATTTTACCGTCCATAGCTAAAAAATGGTCAATTTCTGATGATGGTTTAAAATATTCATTCTCATTACGTGATGACGTCTATTTTCATAAACATGAATTATTCGGGAAAGACTCTACCAGAACAGTTACAGCTGATGATTTTACTTATAGCTTAAACCGTTTAAGAGATAAAAAAATTGCAGCTCCTGGAAGTTGGGTTTTAAACAAGGTTAATGATTTTAAAGCTGTTAACGACACTCTTTTTGAGATTACTTTAAAGCAACCATTTCCTGCTTTTATTGGTTTGCTTACCATGAAATATTGCTCTGTGGTTCCTAAAGAGGTTGTTACCCATTATGGCACTGAGTTTAGATCGCAACCAATTGGCACTGGCCCTTTTAAATTTAAGCGTTGGGAAGAAAATATCAAACTTGTTTTTAGAAAAAATGAAAATTACTTTGAAACCGATAAGAATGGAATTCAACTACCCTATTTAGAGGCCGTTGCTGTTACTTTTTTACCTGATAAACAAAGCGAATTTTTACAATTTGCACAAAACAATATAGATTATGTTTCTGGTTTAGACGCCTCGTATAAAGATCAATTATTAACCGCAGATGGAAAGCTTAGATCGCAATATACAGAATCTGTAAACATGATAAGAGGACCTTATTTAAATACTGAATATCTTGGGTTTTATTTAGATTCTGAAACTCCTGAAATACAATCAGCATTAATCCGAAAAGCTATTAACTATGGTTTTGATAGAAAAAAAATGATGATTTATTTACGAAATGGCATAGGAAATCCGGCGAATGGAGGTTTTATTCCCATGGGCCTTCCTGGTTATAATAAATCTGTTGGGTTTACCTATCAACCAGAGAAAGCAAAACAACTCGTTAAGCAATTTAAAAAAGAAAGCGGTATTAAAAACCCTGAAATTAGTTTAGTAACTACAAGTAACTACTTAAGTTTTTGTGAATTTATTCAAAGAGAATTAGAAAAAACAGGTTTAACAATTAATGTTGATGTGATGCCTGAAGCCACTTTAAGATCTGCACGTTCTAACGGGAAAGTGGATATGTTTAGAAGTTCTTGGGTTGCTGACTATCTGGATGCTGAAAATTACTTATCTATTTTTTATAGTAAAAACTTTGCCCCCAACGGCTCTAACTATTTTCATTATAAGAGTACAAAATTTGATAGCTTGTACAACAAGGCGTTTAGTATTACTGATATTAATGAACGAAAGCTTTTGTATACAACTATGGATTCATTAGCTATGGAGAAAGCGTTAATGGTGCCTTTGTTTTATGATGAAGTAGTACGTTTTACTAGAAAAAACGTTAAAGGATTAGGGATTAATCCTATAAATTTATTGGACTTGAGATATGTGAGCAAGGATTAATTTTCTTCTGCAGTTTTACCAATATCTTCAATCTCATCTTTTACCAATAGTATAGATTTCTTCCATTTCTTCTCTAATGAGACATACAACCCCCAAACGGCTAAGAGGCCTACAGGTAAACCCAGTAAATTAATACCAAAATTATTTTCATAATCTATACCCCAATTAAAGATATAAATATCTAGAAGAGCTAAAGCTATACCAAAAACAAATCCTGCTGCATAATATACAATAACACTTAAAATAGCATATAACCACTTACTTTTATCATATTCAATAGATAAATCGTAGAATCGTTTCCCTATAAAGTAGATTAATAAAATTCCTAACATAGTATTTTGTATTCTTATGGTTTCTAGTTGCTAAATAACCTAAAAACATTAGGCCTAACTTTTTATTTGTTGATTAGCGCGTTAGGGATTGAGCAATTGTTGGAGCTCCTCGCAGAGAGCGACTTGTGAAAGCCCGACCCTTGTGGTAACGCCAAAACTAATTTCGTCTGTGCTTTTTAGTTGCTTCAAAAACATGCTCGAGAATTGCTTGATCTTGCTCTGAAAACTCCATTTTTCGTCTTGCCATAACCACTTTGGCTACTTCAAAAGCCTTTTTAGTCAAGTAAGTTGTGAAGCCGCTATTACCTCCCCAGCTAAAACTTGGTACGAAATTACGTGGGAAGCCACTGCCAAAAATATTGGAGCTAACTCCAACCACAGTACCTGTATTAAACATCGTGTTTATACCGCATTTACTATGATCTCCCATCATGAGACCACAAAATTGAAGTCCCGTTTTAGCAAAACCTTCTGTTTGATAATCCCATAAACGTACCTCGGCATAGTTGTTTTTTAGGTTTGAATTATTTGTATCTGCACCTAAATTACACCACTCGCCTAAAACGGAATTACCTAAAAAGCCATCGTGCCCTTTATTAGAATATCCAAAAATAACCGAGTTATTTACCTCGCCGCCAACTTTACTATGTGGCCCCACGGTAGTTGGACCGTAAATTTTAGCCCCCAATTTTATACCGGCACTTTCGCATAATGCTAATGGTCCTCGTATGATAGACCCCTCCATAATTTCGGCATTTTTACCAACATAGATTGGTCCATTAGTAGCGTTAAGTGTTGTGAATTCTAATTTTGCACCTTCTTCTATAAAGATGTTTTCTGGAGCAATAACATTATTACTTGCTGGAATTGGCTGCGATACCCTATCTTTTGTAATTACGTTAAAATCTTCTTGAATGGCTTCTCCATTTTTAGAAAAAATATCCCAAGTATTTTCTATTTTAATAATATCTTGAGTAAACTCAATTGCATCATAATTTTCAAAATTAATATCATCTTGGGCTTCTTTGGTAAAAAACGCAATAACTTCATCATCTTTAAAAATAGCTTGGTTTTCTTTTAAATCTTTAACCATTTCTACCAACTGTAAGTTTGGCAAATAAGATGCATTTACCATAATGTTTTCATCCATTTCTACCATAGGGAACTTATCAGAAAGATAATCTTCTGTAACCGTTGTTGTTGTGGTTTTTAAGTAAGCTTCCCATTTTTCTCTTATGGTTAAAATACCAACTCGGATATCAGCTACAGGCCTTGTGAATGTGAATGGTAACAAACTGTTTCGTGAAGGGCCATCAAATAGAATGTAATTCATAGTAAAATTTGAAAATTTGAAGCTAAAAGTCTAAAATCTTATTACTTTATACTTAAAACTCAATATTTAAACAATAATAGATTGTTGTAAAAGTAAAAAAGCCTCTCTATAGTAGAAAGGCTTTTTATAAATATCTTTTAGACTAAACTTATTTTTTAAATTTAGCATATTTAGTTTTAAACTTATCAATACGACCAGCAGTATCTACTAATTTAGATTTACCAGTGTAATACGGGTGTGATGTTCTTGAAATCTCCATTTTTATGAGTGGGTACTCAACACCATCAACTTCAAGAGTTTCGTTTGTCTCTGCAGTAGACTTTGTTAAGAACACATCATCATTAGACATGTCTTTAAATGCTACTATTCTATAATTTTCTGGATGTATACCTTTTCTCATCGCTAAATACTTTTATTACTTTCAATTTTGGAAGTGCAAATTTAACCATTTTTTACTAATGCACAATGTTTTTTATTATTTTTTAATTTGATTTCAAATGTAACGTTTTACTATCTTTGGTTACTAACCTTTCAACTAACAAATTAATTAAAATATCATGGAAAAATCTTTAAAGTCTATTGCTACAAATTACGGTTTATATTTAGGTGTGTTTTTAGCGCTAATTACTGTAATAGCTTATGCTGTTAATTTAGAACTTCTAACCAATATGTGGTTGGGTATTGCTATACTACTTGTTATTGTTGTGTTCGGAATTATTGCAGTTGCCAAAGTAAAACAATCTCAAAACGGATTTGCTTCATTTAAAGAATCCTTTACATCTTTCTTCATCACTGTACTTATAGGTTTATTGATAAGTACTGTGGTTTCTTTTTTAATTTTCAATGTTATTGATACGGGTGCAGCTGAAACCTTAAAACAAAAAACTATTGAACAAACTGTTCAAATGATGGAAGGCTTTAATGCTCCTGTTGATGCTATTGATAAAACTGTAGAGCAAATGGAATCTCAAAATCAATTTGGTATTGTAGGGATATTAAAGAGTTTAGCTTTTCAATTAGTACTTTTTAGTATTATTGGATTAATTGCTGCTGCTGCTATGAAAAAAAATAACCCAGACGAAGCATAAATTCTGTATTTTTGAATATTATTTTGAAATCATTCTAAATGCAGATATCTGTAGTTATACCACTACTAAACGAAGAAGAATCATTAAAAGAGTTACATGATTGGATTGCAAAGGTTATGCAATCCAATCATTTTTCATATGAAATCATTTTTATTGATGATGGAAGTACTGATAATTCATGGAACACTATTTCAGATCTATCTATCAAGAATTCACATGTTAAAGGCATTCAATTCTTAAAGAATTTTGGAAAATCTCAAGCATTGCATGCAGGTTTTGAAAAAGCACAAGGTGATGTGATTATTACTATGGATGCCGATTTACAAGACAATCCTGATGAAATTCCCGAGCTTTACAACATGATTACAAATGATGATTATGATTTAGTGTCTGGTTGGAAAAAGAAACGCTACGATTCTATTATAGCAAAAAACTTACCTTCAAAATTATTTAATTGGGCTGCAAGACGTACATCTGGTGTTAAACTTCATGATTTTAATTGCGGTCTTAAAGCTTACAAAAAAGAGGTTGTTAAAAATATTGATGTTAACGGCGAAATGCATCGTTATATTCCACTACTCGCAAAAAATGCTGGTTTCAGCAATATTAGTGAAAAAGTAGTACGACATCAAGCTAGAAAATATGGACAAACTAAATTTGGAATGAATCGATTTATACATGGGTTTTTAGACTTAATTACCATTTGGTTTTTATCACACTTTGGGAAACGCCCGATGCACCTTTTTGGAGCACTAGGTTTTATTATGTTTGCCATTGGCTTTATGTTTGCAGCATATCTAGGGGTAGATAAATTATTCCTCAATCCCACAGGAAGGCTTATTACTCAACGTCCACAATTCTATATCGCTTTAGCAACTATGATTATAGGTACACAATTTTTTGTGGCTGGTTTTTTAGGTGAACTAATTCTTAGAAATAGAACCGATAAAAAACGTTATTTAGTAAAAGATGTATTAAATTAATTAAGTACTACCCAATGGTTAGAACTTTTGCCAGTATGCTTCTGGAATTAGCTAAATGAATCAAATTAACAAGGATTTTACAAGTCATAAGATACTAATCATTCATAAATTTGATCAGTTCAAAAATACTAACCAATGCGTAATCTCTAATACAATTCTTAACTTCTATTAACATTTTAAAAAATAAATTACTAATTTTAATTTTACTTTAAAAATCAAATCTTAAACAGTACTTTATAAACATTATCTTTAGGCAAATGCTTACTTTTGTCTTACTATACACTAATACTATTATGATACACATTGAACCAAAAATCTTAGAGCGAATTAATACGTGGCTAATCCCTACTTTTGATGAGGACACACAGAAAACCATAAAAGATAGTATTGCTAATAACCCTAAAGACATTCAAGAAAGTTTCTATAAAGACTTGGAGTTTGGAACTGGAGGAATGCGTGGTATAATGGGTGTGGGTACTAACCGTATTAATAAATATACCTTAGGAAAAAGCACGCAAGGTTTAAGTGATTATCTACATGAGCAATTCCCAAATGAAACTCCAAAAGCTGTTATAGCTTTTGATTGTAGACATAATAGTAAAACACTTGCAAAGGTTGTAGCTGATGTTTTTTCAGCTAATGGTGTTGAAGTTTATTTATTTGAAGATTTACGTGCTACGCCAGAATTATCTTTTGCGGTTCGTCATTTAAATTGCCACTGTGGTATAGTTTTAACAGCATCTCATAATCCGCCAGAGTACAACGGCTATAAGGTATATTGGGGAGATGGAGGACAATTAGTCCCTCCTCATGATAGTGCAGTAATTAATAAAATCAATGCGTTGGATTATGCTGATATTAAATTTGAAGAAAACAGTGATTTAATACATTACATAGGAAAAGATGTTGATAATGTATTCATCAATGCCTCTGTAGAAAACGGCACAGTAGGAGCAACACAAAACGCTAAAGATAACCTAAAAGTGGTATTTACATCGCTACATGGAACATCCATAACCGCAGTTCCTGAAACTTTAAAGCGTGCTGGCTATAAAAATGTATCTATAGTAAAAGAACAAGAAGTACCAGATGGTGGGTTTCCAACGGTAAAATCACCTAACCCTGAAGAACCCGCTGCACTAAAAATGGCTTTAGAACTTGCAGAAAAAGAAGGCGCCGATATTGTTATAGGAACTGATCCTGATTGCGACAGATTAGGTGTTGCTGTAAGAAACTCTGAAGGCGAACTACAATTATTAAACGGTAACCAAACCATGATTATGATGGTTGATTTTCTATTGAAAAAATGGAAATCCGAAAACAAAATAAAAGGTAAAGAGTTTATTGCAACCACCATTGTTTCTACTCCAATGCTAAATAAACTTGCTGATGCTTATGGTGTTGAAAATAAAATTGTACTTACTGGTTTTAAATGGATAGCAAAACTTATTAAAGACTATCCTGAGTTGGATTTTGTTGGTGGTGGAGAAGAAAGTTTTGGTTTTATGGTTGGCGATTTTGTTAGAGATAAAGATGCTGTAACTTCTACACTTCTAGCCTGTGAAATTGCAGCCATTACAAAAGCAAATGGGAGCTCTTTCTTTGAAGAATTAATTAAACTCTATGTTGAACATGGTTGTTATAAAGAAAAACTGATTTCATTAACCAAAAAAGGTATTGAAGGCGCTGAAGAAATTAAGCAAATGATGACTGATGCACGTCAAAACCCATTAACTATTGTAAATGGCTCTAAAGTTGTTAAAATAGAAGATTATGAATCTGCCACTTCTAAAAATTTAATAACAGGAGAAACTAGTGCAATAGATATTCCTAAATCAAATGTAATTATTTATTACACTGAAGATGGTAGCCAAATAGCATTGAGACCTAGCGGAACAGAACCAAAAATTAAGTTTTATGTAAGTGTGAATTCAAAATTGGATAGCCCCAATGGTTTTAAAACATTAGAATCAGAATTAGATTCTAAAGCTGAAACCATTCTCAAGGATATGAATCTCATTTAGTGGGACATTTTACCAACATATTAAAATATGCTAAACCCTATAAAAAATATGCTTTAGGGCATATAATAGCTAATGTGTTTTATGCCTTGTTTGGCACCTTATCGTTTATAGCGTTAAAGCCTATGTTGGATGTTATTTTTGACAAAAAAACATTGGCTCCAAAGTCTTTTCCAGAATTTAAAGGTTTAAATAACATAAAAGATTATGCAGAAGAGGCTCTAATCTATTACATGGATGATTTTACTGGTGGCGATAAATCCAAAGCCCTAGTTTTTGTGATTGCACTAATAATCTCCATGTTTTTACTAAAAAATATTGCTGGGTATTTAGCAAACTACTTCATGGTATTTTTACGTAATGGTGTTATTAGGGATATAAGAAATAGGGTGTATAAGAAAACTGTTGAGTTACCATTATCTTTCTTTTCAGAGCAACGCAAAGGCGATATAATTGCAAGAGTTACTGGAGATGTTAATGATTTACAATATTCCTTTTTACCTGTTTTGGAACTTATTGTAAGAGAACCTCTCACTATAATTTTTACCATAATTGCTATGCTTATAATAAGTCCGCAATTAACATTGTTCGTTTTTATATTTATACCCATAATGAGCTTTATAATTTCAAGAATTGGAAAAAGCTTAAAGCGCAAGTCTACAAGAGTTCAAAGAGAACAAGGTGTTTTCTTATCTACGCTTGAAGAAACGTTAACAGGATTGCGTATTATAAAAGGCTTTAATGCTGAAGAGACTTTTAATGATAAGTTTCAAGAATCTACAAATCGCTCATATCATTTTAGGAATAAATTATTGAACCGACAAAACTTAGCATCACCTACAAGTGAGATTCTTGGTATTTTAATGATTTCTGGCATCCTTTGGTACGGCGGAAATTTAATACTAAGTGGAGACCAAAAATCTGTACTGGATGGCAGTATGTTTTTGGTATATCTTGGGCTTTCATATCAAATTCTAACACCCGCAAAAGCCATAACTCGAGGTATTTACAACATCAAAAAAGGAGGAGCTGCTGCAGAGCGTATTCAAGAAATTATAGATGCTCCTAACCCTATAAAAGATAAACCTGATGCCATTGAAAAAACTGGTTTTGATAGCACAATAGAGTTTAAAAACATCTCATTTAAATATGATAAAGAATATGTTTTAAAAAACTTCTCTTTAACAATTCAAAAAGGCAAGACAGTAGCTTTAGTAGGACAGTCTGGTAGCGGTAAATCAACGATTGCAAATCTCATAACACGTTTTTACCATGTTAATGAAGGGGAAATTTTAATTGATGGCATAAACATTAATGATTTAACTACAAGTTCTCTAAGAAATAAACTTGGTATCGTTACACAAGATGCTATTTTATTTAATGATACCATCGTAAATAACCTAAAACTTGGAAAACAAGATGCCACAGATGAAGATGTTATTGAAGCTTTAAAAATTGCCAATGCTTGGGAATTTGTTAAAGATTTATCTGAAGGCATTGAAACAAACATTGGAGACGCTGGAAGCAAATTATCTGGTGGGCAAAAACAACGTTTAAGTATAGCCAGAGCTGTATTAAAAAGTCCTCCAATTATGATTTTAGATGAGGCAACCTCAGCGCTTGATACAGAAAGCGAGCGCGTTGTTCAAGTAGCTTTAGAAAACATGATGAAAAACAGAACATCAATCGTAATAGCACATAGACTATCAACCATTCAAAACGCTGATAACATTGTGGTATTAAATAAAGGTGAAATTATTGAACAAGGTAAGCATGATGAACTTATTGCAAAAAATGGGGCCTACAAAAAGCTTGTTGATATGCAAAGTTTAGATTAAGCAATCTTAATTTTATAAATAAAAAAAAGGATAGAGATTTGGGGGCGTCTATCCTTTTCTGTTTTTGCTAGACTTGGGGAAGACTAACACATAAGTAGGTTTCTGATACAAACATATAACATAAAAACCTATACTACAAGAAAAAATGCATTTTATCGTATATTGTTTACACTTAATCGATAAAAAATAATTTAATGCTCTGATTTACAGAATAGTAAAATAATTCAAAAAACACCTTTAAACTTTTAGTATATTTAGTAGTCTAAATACCAAACAATTGTTTGTGATTGACGAAGCACAACTTATAAAACAACTACAATCTAAAACTAATAAGAACGAAGCCTTTAAAGAGCTCTTAGGCCTTTACAAGGAACGTTTATATTGGCATATTAGAAACATCGTAAAATCTCATGATGACGCAGATGACGTGCTTCAGAATACATTCATCAAAATCTTTAAAAACATTGATAAATTTAAAGGGGATAGTAAATTGTTTTCTTGGATTTACAGAATAGCTACTAATGAATCTATTACCTTCATAAATAAAAGAGCAAAACAATTACAAATAACTAACGAAGAGGTTCAGCAATTAACAATAAACAATTTAATATCGGATGTCTATTTTGAAGGTGACGCTATTCAATTGAAACTCCAAAAAGCTATTTCAACATTACCTGAAAAGCAACAATTGGTGTTTAATATGAAATATTTTGAAGATATAAAGTACAAAGACATGTCTCATATTTTGGAAACTAGTGAAGGAGCCCTTAAAGCATCATATCATATTGCAGTTAAAAAAATAGAAGCGTACTTAACTGAAAATTAAACCTTTCAACAATTTATAAGTCAAATAAACAAGAGCATACTCAATGAAAAACAAGAATCTACATAATATTAAATCATCTGGATTTAAAATTCCTGAAGAATATTTTGATACTTTAGAGAAAAAGGTTCTTAATAAAATTGATGGTGGTTATACTTTAAAAAACATTAAATCTAATAGTTTTAAAGTACCAGAAAATTATTTTGATACTATTGAATCACGTATTACTGAAAGGTTATCAGAAGAAGATCAGGACACTAAAGTAATTTCACTAATCAACAAAAAAACGGTTATTTATATTTCAAGTATTGCTGCTGCTATTTTGATTTTATTCAATCTAACTATTTTTGATAATCATCCATCTTTTGATAATTTAGAAACCGAAACTGTTGAAAATTATATCTTAGACGAAAATATAAGTTCTTATGAAATAGCATCCTTATTTAGTACTGATTTACTTAATGAGAGCGATTTCGTCGAACATGATTTTGATGAGGAAAACCTTAAAGAATATCTATTAAACAATGCTGATATTGAGGCTTTAATGATAGAGTAACACTTAAATAAATGAAAAAGATAATACTTATAGCCATATGCTTTGTGTCATTCACTATGATGGCTCAAAAAGACAAAAGAGAACAAATAAAAGCCCTGAAAGTAGCTTTTATTACAGAACAACTCAATTTAACAGAGAAAGAATCACAGAGTTTCTGGCCAGTATACAATGCCTTTGAGCAAGAAAAGAATAATATTAGGTTTAAAGAAATGAGAGCCATCAGAAAAGACATTAAAGAAAACCTAGATACCATGACTGATGCAGAAGCTAATGCGCTTATTGAACGATTAAATAAAGCAGAAAACAGTATGCATAAATTAAGAACGGAATTACCTCAAAAACTCTCTAATATTATACCTGCAAAGAAAATAATTAAACTCAAAGTTGCAGAAGAAGACTTTAAAAAGAAAATGCTCAATGAGCTAAAAAAACGCAAAAAAGAGAGAGGTTAGTTAACCTCTCTCTTTTTTGAAAACAAATTTAAAATTAGTCTTTAATTATTTTTTTAGAAACAGTTACTCCTGAATCTAGAATAATACTCATTAAATAAAGCCCATTTGAAAAATTACTAACATCTATCTTCAAATCAGATGTTGATAGTATTTTAGTCCCAACTGTATTAAATATATCTATTTTCTCAATAGCTTCTGAAGATTTAATAGTTACATAATCTCTTGATGGATTAGGAAATATATCCATAGAAACCTGCTTATTTACAGCCTTATTCAAGCTTAAGACATTATTGTAATCGTAAGTCGTTCTGTAATTATTTGTGCTTGTTTCAGAAAGTATTTTATTAAAGTATGGATAGTCTTCATATAAATATTCAAATCCGTTGTCATCAGCAAATGGATTATCGAAACTACTCATTAAAGCTGTCATATCATAAGCATAAGTAATTGTTTCGTCTCCACCTCCACCACCAGCAAAAGCATCAGTCTCTGATATTCTATTTCCATTACCATCAACTACATATGAAGTAGTAAAGACCTCTTCCCAAGCCATACCATTTCTAATATCGAATTTCACAGATGCTATTCTATTATTACCATCGTAGGTAAAACTATCTCTACCTTCCAACACCCAAGTAGTTCCATTCCACTCTTCTTCAATAATTTCATCAATAGTACCATTGCCATTATAAGATACGGTAGATTGAAACGTATTTGTCCATACAGAACCATCATAATCCTCTGAAATACCACCAGTTAATGTTGTACCAGAATATAGAATTGTTGATCTTGACTCTGCAACCCATGCACCAGTATCCCAAGTATAACTTTCAATTAAAGATAAATCACCATTCCCGTTGTAAGTATAAACTATTCTTTCATCGTTTTCATACATACCAGTAGATGAATTATAACTCTGATAAACCTCAACAGTTACCTTATTACTTCCGTTATAGGTATAAGAAACTTTTCCCGAAACTTCCCAATTTAAGCCATTCCAAAAAAAATCTGTTTCACTTATTAAATTACCATTTTCATATTCGTAGTTGTAACCTGAACTATTTATCCAAGTACCTCCTCCAATATCTACTTCTTCAATAGAAGACAATAGTTGGTTTTGACCGTAACAAATTGTAGAGAGAATTAATAAACATAGTAGTGTAATTTTTTTCATAATACTTAAGGTTTTTAATTTGATTAATTAACTAACTTAAAAGTATAAAAAATACTTACCAGATTAAAAAACAAGCACTTAAGTGTAATTTTTTTAGATAAACTGATTACTTAAAAAGTAATTTGGATATTTTTCTTGCTCCAGCTGCATAAGCCACAGAATCGTTTAAAAACCTAATGGTATAAAAACCTTCATCACTTATATGTTTCCATGAGCTTCCAGAATCACTACTATAATCAATACCTTTAAAACCAACAGCTACCAATTCTTTTCCACCTCTGTTAGGAATATATTGCACACAACTTCTGTATCCAGGGTTTTGATTTTGCGACACCAACTCCCAAGTTTTACCTCCATCATTAGTTCTAATTTTATTAGCAGCATTATCATCGGGCTTGGTATAATCACCTCCTATGGCAAATCCAGTTAATTCATCATAAAAATCTATAGAATAAATACCCTCTGTATCTTTTTCTTTAACTATTGGTGTCTCGAAAACCTCCCAAGTTTTCCCTTTATCTGGCGAATAATAAACGCGTCCTGCTGTAGTTGCAACCCAAGTATTATCTCCAACTATTGCAATATTGGTATCACTTGCAGCAAAAGCACCTTCGTTTTCAATACCTTTTGGCAAATTATCACAAGACAATTTCTCCCAAGTACTTCCTCCGTCTCTGGTAATTATAATTGACAAACACCCCTCTACTGAATCTCCAATAGCAATTCCTTCTTGGTCATTCCAAAAATCCATGGAATCGTAAAAGACACTAGGGTGAGATTCTTGGTATACCACTTTATTTTTTTCTAAATCTGCATCAAGTTTATAAAGCAAAGCCGGAGAACCAATAGTAATACCAAATCCTCCTTTTTTGGTAACACCAAGCGCTCTAAAATTTAACTTTAAAGTATCATTTGACAAGTTTATTTTATGATTGTAAAACGCTTTTCCTTTTAACGAATCAACATGCTTAAAAATAGAGTTTGGAAAGATGATTCCAAATTCTCCAATAGATGTTAAATACGCCGGGGCAGAAAACTCAGCTTTAATAATTTCTAAGGCACGAACATTTAAAGTAGAATCTTGTACAAGTGTTTCTATTTCAACTTTACTAAAATCTCTTGATGTAACTTCATCTTTATTTACTTCTGAAAACAAAAACGTTAAGGAGAATACTATTAAGCAAAACTGTTTCATAACTTTTATAATTTCCTTAAAAATAGAAAAGCTCTATGAACAATCATAGAGCTTTACATGAAAAAATAACTATTAATCAAATCAAATCTCTTTCTTTAATATTTCAACGTGTCGTTTTAAACGCTCCACATCAATAGGTAACGTACCGTTGTAAACACCTCTAATATAACCTTGCTTATCTACTAGGATAAAGTTTTCAGTATGAATAAAATTACTTTCATCTTGCGTTTTGGTAAAATCTTCATCTGCAAAATATCCTGTTCTTGCAATATCATAAAGCGCATCTTTATCACCTGTTACTAAATGCCACTTATTAGGGTTAACATGGTATGTTTCGGCATACTTTTTTAATAAAGGAATTGAATCTCGCCACGGCATAACCGTATGAGAGAGTAACATAATATCATTATTATTTTTATAAGCTTCTTGAATAGTTTGCATATTCTTTGTGAGTTTCGGACAGATACCTGGACAACTCGTAAAAAAGAAATCTGCTATATATATTTTTCCTTTAAATGTTTTATTATTAACCGTTTCACCATTTTGATTTATAAATGAAAACTCAGGGATTTTATGTCTTGGTGTATTCCATTCTGGAGTAAAATCAGCCGAATTAAAATATGGTAATTCTGTAATTTCCTTTTTAGAAGCGATTCCCTTTGTTTCATTTTTACATGAAATAAAGCAAAAAACTAAAGGCATCACTATAAAATATAATTTACTTAATTTCATTTTTATCAACCGTTACGGTATAACATTTTTTCAAACCAATTAATCCAAAGCGCTCACCATTTACAACTTCATAATTAGCCTTAATACTGCCATCTGGTTTCCACAGACGTTGGCTTCCTGTTTCTTTTCCATTCTTATAATTAAAATCCATTAACAATAAACCATCGGCATACCATTCCTTGACCATGCCATGGAATTCGCCTTTACTATTAAAATGATATTCAAATTTTAAGTTGCCATTGTCCCACCAAGACTTGTGTATTCCTGTTTTTATTCCTTCAGCATAAAGTCTTTCTACAACTAATGCTCCATCTATATTCCACTGCTTTTCTTTGCCTTCTTTTAAACCATCTTTATAGAAAACTTCAGATTGTAATTGTCCATCAATAAAAGAACTTACTATTTTACCTGTAAAAGGCTTTTTATTAAATTCTAGAATACCATTATTTAAGTTTAAATGTTTATTTGAAACATCTAAAACCATGGCATCCTGCTTCTCACAAGAAGTAAAAATTAAAAATAGAAAGCCGATATTTAGAATAACCCAATACCGCAACTAACGAGAAATATTACCCGGTGTACCAAAAAACCCATTACCATTTAAGTATGGATCCTCACTAGTGATATGATAATGATAAATACCTTCTGGAAAATCTGTTGTAACACCTGTATGACCATGGTAATCATCTAAATCTGAATTAGTAACAGTTTCTCCGTTTTCTAGAGGACCATATACAGGAAAACCATCTGCCAATAATCCTAAAAATGCACCTTCACCAAATTGCTCCGTTAAATAGGTTGGCTCTATATGATAATGGTAATTACCTTGTCCTGCAGGGTGCCCTAAATACTGATCGAAAGAGTCAATTTCATTAGTTAATGGCGATCCTCCAGCTGCATATTGGTTAAAAAACACAACACCATTTCTAGAAATACCTATAGGTCCCATAGGGGTAGCCTCTTTATTAGTAGCTTCTTCCGGATTTAACGATATAGTAAACACAATATTTTGAGCTGAAATTCTATTTGGGTTTATTCTGAAATTTGAATTAGTACCGTTATAAGCTTCATACAAAGGGTTGTTTGTTGGCCAATATGGGCTTGTATGATTTGGTAGGTCTTGCGTCGTAAATGTTACTGCATTCCCGTTTACTGCGTAAGATAATCCAGTACCTTCAAACTTTGATAAAATATTACTAATATCATAAGCGGTTTCTATTTCCTCTTCCATTTCTTCTTGTTCCTGTTGCTCTTCTTGAGTGGTATCATCTGATTCATCACTACTACACGAAAGAAATGTTATCGAGAATAGCAATACAATGCATATAAATGTAGCTGTAGCTGTAAATAGGTTTTTCATAGTTTTTAATTTAAAATAGTCAACTTTTGGCTAATTACACAAGTTAGAAATTAAAATCATATTCAATATGAGTATTATAATTACTAAAACTAATATAATGACAACCAAAGGGTTTTTCTTGGTTTTCATGGAGCTAATATTAATAACTGTTTATATAGATGCTTTTAAAACAAAAAACTTGCGTTTGAGTTAAAAAATTATTGTCTACGCCTTTGGCTTCTATTTGGCCTAGGCAGGTTCTTTAGTTCGGATTCAACTAAAAATCCATCATCATTTTTATCAAACTCCGAAAACTTTAAAGCTAAAGGGCCTTTAGTTTCAGTTTTAGATAGTTTTCCATCATTGTTGGAATCCATACGTTCAAGTAGTTGAGCTAAACTTGGTCTGCCTCGCCTTTCATTTAATGTCACTTCACCCATTAAACATCTACTTACATAAGGAAATGCATTCGTAACTAAATACATGTATTTACCATCAATGGTAATTCCATTACATTCATCTAAATCACCTGAACCCTCAACATATTCAAAATCTGAAGTATATGTACCATCATGATGTCCTCCAACTGCAATATCAAGAGTATTTCGTCTGGTTTCATAAGTACAATCTTCTCCATCACGAGTACCGTCCATTAACTTGTAACTTGGTTTATATCTATCGCTTTTTGAATAATACATCGGGAACCCATCATGAGCAAAACCAACATGCACTAAATCTTTACCAGAATCAAACTTTTCAATAACTGAAGTAGGAGATCCATGATAATGATAAGCTCCCGTAGGTTGTACGTGTGCATTATTAAAATCTAAACCTAAATTAACCAATTCTTGAAATGCTTCTATACGATAGTTCTCTCCTGTATCACAGGCTACAACCTCTGCGGTTCCTGGCTCGAACTTAACACCATTTAAAGCAACTCCTGGTTCTCTAACCCATTGAGGGTTTCCTGTATATTTTGGGTTTACAGGAAAGTTATACGTTCGTTTTTGAGCAGAAATAGTATTTGGGTTTCCCGGACCCGGAAATTCTCCAGTTTTATGATTTGGCAGGGCATTAGTAACCATCATTCTTGTATTATCCTTTATTGTAACGGATGTATTTGTCCCAAAACTTTCATCTTTTAAAACATAATCAGCAAAATAAGTCGTGAGGTGATTAGAAACAATTTCATTATGATTATGGTTGTCATGACTGTGCTCGTTCTGACTATGACTATGCTGTGCCAAAATTTTATTGCTATTACAACTTATTACAAGTAAACAAGCAACTATATATATGTGTTTCATTTTTAAACTTATTAGCTATGAATATTAGGATGCTTTATTAGATAAAAACTTGTGTTTTGAAATAAAAAAGCTTCGATTTAAACGAAGCTTTTAAAAAACCAACTCAATCAAATTATTATCTATTCATTCAGATATGTATTTACTGCAGAATTTCGAGAAATCACATGACTTTTTAACTGATTAATCGCTGTTTGAAAATCAGCACTAGAATTTAAAAATGTATAACCATCTACTTCTGATGTTGCATAAGTCTCCACAAGAGCGGCATAAGAATCGTAAAGTGTTTGTATACTACTGTCGTTAAAAGGACCATCAATCACTTCTTGTAAATACGCATCATATTTAGCTTTATAGACCTTATCTTGGTACAAATAGCCAATTAAAGGCCACTGTGCAGAAGAAATATTCGAAAAATCCAAATTAGCAGCCCCTTGTCGTTTTCCTTCTTGAAGTGCCTCATTATTATCCCATGGAATCCATATTAATTTGTTTGTTTCTGGGTTATTATATAAATAATAATTATGTGTCATACGCCCATAGGTATCCCAGTTTTGAATAATTGTATTGGCAGCTAAATATTTTAAAAAAACATCCGTATCAAAAATAGATTCTAAATTGGCTCTCCAAGTAGTTGCTTCAGTGGTTCTAATATCATCATTGATGGCTGCTAATAATGCCTTTACATCTGAGAAATCTGTGTCATCCTCATTAGTTTTCTTCACATATTCATCTTCATTATAAGTTCCAGCAGCAAAACTCGCTGCATCACCATCAGGTTTATATAAATTACCATCATCACTTGTAAATTGTGTATCTAAAACACTGCCATCTACCTCTTCAACCAATGTATAAAATCCAAAGTACTTAGGACCATCTCCATAATCCACATAAAGTGTATAAAATGCTGTATGCGAACCTACTAATCCAGAATTCCTAAATACATCACCAGCTACTTTTTCACGTAGCATAGACCTATCATCAAAATTATTTTTAAGACTAAACTTCTTAAAGCCATAAAAACGTTGGTTTTTTATCTGCGGGTAATCATCTTCAAATTCATCAAAATCTAATTTGAATGATAGCTTTAAAATACCGTTTCTCCAACTAGACTGCAAACTAGAATTTCCTTTAAAACGAACACCAACACGATACCATTGTTTACCGCCATAAAACACCTCAGCAGGCACAAATATTGGATCTTCATCGGTTTCAATTAAACCGCCACCTCCAGGTTCTCCTCCACCAGAACCAAAAGTGCCATAATTACTAGTCATATCATCTAACATACTTTGCCAACGTGCTTCTGTAATTACTATATCTAGCCTTTTCACAGCATTATCCTGAAATACTTCATCAAAATTAGGATCTATATCTTTAGTATGCGTTTCTGTAGTCCAGTCTGTGGCTTCAAAATCTGTATCATCAATTACAACTTCTTCATGCTCCTCTTCCTCCTCTTCTACCTCAACAATAATTTCTTCTGTTGTAGCATCGTCATTACTACATGCTATATGCGCTACTAAACAAAATACTAGTAACCATGTTTTCACCATTACTTTAAATAAATTAACCATCTTCATATCTTTAGTTTTTATTGTTATAAATGTTTAGATGCTCGTATTTTTTTAAACTTGTGATGCTTCTTGTTAAAAAATTCACAAAAAAAACCTTCAATATTTTTGAAGGTCTAAATGCTGTTAATCATTTAATGATTTGGCGGTGGTCTATCTCCTCGAGGGCCATCTGGCCTTGGCGGCCTATCTCCATTTGGTCTTCCTCCTCTTGGTGGCCCTTGTTCCCTGCCACCGCGCCTAAGCGCATCATTAATTATTTTACTAAATTTTTCCTTTTGTTTGGTATTACATAATTTCTGTACCTGTTTAAAATGGCGCAATACTTCTAAATCTTTCGCAGCTTCCTTTTTACCAATTAAAGCAGCTATAGAATCTGTATTTGCAGCATCCAAAGTAGCATCAGATAATCCACTAAAAAGCTCATCTTTCAACACTCTAATCTCATCCGAAATACCTCGCATGGTTCTACGATGCGTTCGGGTTAAAACTCTAAATTCCTCCTTTTGGGTATCATCAAAACCAAGCTCTTTAACCAAAAAAGCACCAGGAGGTTTCCGTGCCTCTGGTTGGTCTACTTTCTCATTGCTTCCTAGGTAATTGTAGAGAAAGAAAGCATTCACCACAATCAAAAAGAGCAATAAAATATATAAGGGTAAATTTTTTTGCATAATTAATTATTTAAAATTGAAGTATCCTCATCATTAGTTGATAAACCGTAAGACGAAGCAAACTCAGTTACATTCTCCTCGTATGTCGATGCCGCTTCAAGTTTTGTAAACGCAAACACATTCAAAATCACCACACAAGCCAAAGTAGCTAGTTGCAATTTAGGCGTAAACCAAGTCCATGCCGTATTTTTCATCTCAACTTTTTCAGCAAACAAAACGTTCATAGTTTTATCCTTAAAAAAAGGCGATACATTAACCGTTTCCATGTTATCTAAAACATTTAAGGTCTCGTTAATTTGGCTTTGTATGTTTCTATCTCTGTCCATGTCAAATATTTAGATGCCGCAAGTTTTAAAAACTTGCGCTAGTTTTCATTTTTATAAAAATTCTCTAAAAGCTTCTGTAAATTCTTTTTCGCCCGAAACATTAAAGACTCTACCGAACTCAAACTCTTTTCCGTAATATCACTAATCTCTTGGTAACTTTTCCCGTCTACTTTATGCAAAGTAAACACCACTTTTTGTGCTTCGGGCAACTGGTTAATCGCGTAAAACAAAGTTTCGCTCCGCTCCTTATTCTCCAAAATAGCCCCCGGATGATTCATCTCTGTAAAATAGCTTGTCTTATCCACAGGAATCGCGTTCCCTAAAATCGATTGCATAAACCCAAACCGCTTTTTCGTGTTACGCTTCCTAATAAATTCCAAACACTTATTGGTTGTAATGCGGTAAATCCACGTCGATAATGTCGAATTGCCTTTAAACTTCCCAATCGAATTAAACACCTCCACAAACACCTCCTGCGCAATATCCTCTGCATCCTCTTTGTTGGGCACAAACGATATACAGGTCGCAAACACCTTCTGCTGAAAATCATCCAGCAACCTCCCATACGCATTCGCATTATGGTTTCGCAATCCCGTTATAAATTCGTTTTCCGTCAAATATGTAAATTAAACCTCCAGAGGTTTAGATGTCTAAAAAAATTAAAACTTGCACACTCCAAAATATTTTTTTTTTTGGCGTTACCCTAAAGGGTCAGGCTTTCCGTTACAAGTCCTCGCACCTCCTACGTCGGGCTGTGGGCTATCCACTGCAATCCTTAACGCGGGCAAGTCTGCAAAAGCAGTTTCTTAATCCAAAGTCAAACCCAATCCGCAAGAGTAAGCAATGTAAAGAAATAACAAATAGAATTAAAACGAACCCAGCAAAAAAAATCAACACCCTAATCAATTCAAAGAATTGAACCCCCAAGGCGCAGAATAGATTTAAAAGCTCCGAGAACAGGAGGACACAGTCCGACGCGGAGTTTTTAAATCGGTTTTTAGTTTTTCTAAAAAACTAAAAAATTCCTCGGCTTGGGTGTGATCTTTTGGTTCGTTTTGGATCAAGCCAAAATGAACGTAATAGAAAATGCAATAATCGAGCGTCAGCGAGATATTAAATTACTGAGCAATAATATGAGATGTCTCCTATCGTCGACATGACAAACAACCAAATTTCAACCTAAAAATCAATCATTTATAAACACTAAAAAAATCAAAAATTCAACATTAAAACGTACCTTTGCACCCTCAATAAAACACCATGCGATTACACAGAAACCTTTGCTTCGCCGTTATAGACGGATTAACCCAAATCTTTAACGAAGGCAAATACGCCGATAAAGTGATTCAACAACTCCTAAAGCGAGACAAACGTTGGGGCGCACGAGACAGAGGCTTCGTAGCAGAAACCACATACGACATCGTACGCTGGAAACGTCTATACGCAGAAATAGCAGAAGTAAAAGAACCTTTTGATCGTGATAACTTGTGGCGCATGTTTGCCGTTTGGGCAACACTAAAAGGCATCAAATTACCAGACTGGAAATATTTTGAAAACACACCATTACGTAAAATTAAAGGGCGTTTTGATGAACTCTCGAAAGTTAGAAAATTAAGAGAATCCATTCCAGATTGGATGGACGAAATAGGTTTAGCCGAATTAGGCGAAACCAAATGGACCAAAGAAATAGCAATGCAAAACCAACAAGCAGAAGTTATTTTAAGAACCAACACCCTTAAAACCACCAAGGAAAATTTACAAAACATTTTAGCTGATGCAGGTATAGAAACCGAATTCATAAAAGGTTATGACTCTGCATTAAAATTAGTAGAACGTGCTAATGTGTTTGTAACTGATGCCTTTAAAAAAGGCTATTTTGAGGTGCAAGATGCCTCCTCGCAATTGGTGGCCGATTTTCTAGACGTAGCGCCTGGTATGAAGGTCGTAGATACCTGTGCAGGCGCAGGCGGAAAAACACTACACATAGCTTCTTTAATGGAAAACAAAGGGCAAATTGTGGCTATGGATATCTACGAGAGTAAACTTAAAAAACTAAAAGTAAGAGCACGCAGAAACGGTGTACACAACGTCGATTTAAAAGTGATTGATTCTACAAAACCAATCAAAAAATTATACAATAAGGCCGACCGGGTTTTAATAGACGCGCCATGTTCAGGGTTAGGTGTTTTACGCAGAAATCCAGACGCTAAATGGAAACTAGAACCTGAGTTTATAGATAACATTAGAGTAACCCAACAAGAGGTGTTGCAACAATATTCTAGAATGGTAAAAGCAGGCGGTAAATTAGTTTACGCAACCTGTTCAGTCTTACCATCAGAAAATCAAGATCAAGTAAAAGCCTTTTTAAAATCTGAAGGTGGGGCAAATTTTGAGTTGGTAAAAGACAAAAAAATTCTAGCTCACGAAAATGGTTATGATGGGTTTTATATGGCGTTAATGGAGCGTAAAGCATAATTTCAATACCAATTAAATAATTTAAAAATATTTATCATGATACGATTTTCAAAGCATATATTTTCAATAGCTGCTTTATCAATTTTATTTAGTTGTTCTTCTAAAGATGAGTGTAAAAAAGATATCATTGTTCAACATGAACAAACTATATCTGGAGCTTCAGGCACAACTTTCATACCTGAAATTACACAAGAAGTTCCCTGTGATTTTCCTGAACCAGAGTTAGTTGACCCTAACGCAGTTGAAGGAAGTGAATTAGAAAATTTCACCTACGATGTAATCAGTTTCAATTATACGCCAGACACTGGAAATAACACCAGTAAAGTCCAATTTGAAATAAAATTAAATAATAACAATAACTTTATTGCAAAAGGGCTTCCTATTTTAAGGATTGAAGCTGATGGTATTGCGTTTTCTTCAAGCTATCAACAAGATGCTACTTCACGTTGTAACGAAATTTCAGCAAACTCTAGTTGTACTTTTACTCTTGATAAAGAGTATCCAATATTACCAAACATCCCTCAACCTAGTGAATATAAATTAGTTTCTGTTACTTATCGCCTCCTCTAAAAAAACAAAAATATATCTACTCTCAAATCTAGTTTTAGTAGGTTTATATAGCTCTTGTTAGCCCCTAAAGGATAATACTTTATCTAAAATTTAAGAAATACTTTTCTTAAATTAAGAAACCTTTTTGTTAATACTAGTTAAAAACGTTAAAGCTATTATAAACAGAATTTTACACCCACAAAAAGCGGTTGATTTGTTTTAAATAATCAAAAATTTAAAACAAATGAAAAAACTATTACTAGTAACAGCTATTAGCATTTTAGGTTTAGCGCATGTTAACGCCCAAGACATTGACTTTGGAGTTAAAGGTGGTTTAAACTTTGCCAGACTTATTGGAGACAACACCTCAAAAGATCAAACTGTAACTGCTTTTAATTTTGGTGCCATGGCCGAAATTAAAATTTCAGAAAAATTTGCTTTGCAGCCCGAAATATTATACTCTGGACAAGGCTATGATACTGGCGTTGCTTCTGAGGGTAATATAGCACTAAACTATTTAAACATTCCGGTAATTGCCAAATACTATCTTACAAAAAAACTGAGTCTGGAAACAGGACCACAAATAGGTTTTTTACTCTCTACTAAAGGCGGTACCCAAGATTATAAAGACCTTTTTAAAACAACAGATTTTGGCGTTAACTTTGGTCTTGGTTATAAACTAGATAATGGGCTTAATTTTACGGCACGCTATGTTTTAGGTTTAACTAATATTAACGATGTGGGTGGTACAACAAATAAAAATGGCGTATTCCAATTAAGTGTGGGTTACTTTTTTTAACACTCAAGAAGTTTCAATTTTATAACTTCTTCATATGAGCATTATTAAAAATCCTGATAGAAAACTATCAGGATTTTTTTGATTTATTCGTAGGAAAAATTAATTATATTTACGAGATAACTGTAACATAGACTTGTTATATCCTGATAAGTTTACGGGATATGAAACATAAAAGTTATTATATAACGAGTTGGCAAACATTAATATGAAATCGGAACTAAAGAAAAAAAATGACCTGAATTTCAAACTAATTCTATTAACTCTATTCCTTTTAGAAATAGTAGCGTGCTGCTATGCTTACTATACTTTAGGAGAAGTCAAACAATTCTTTTGTATTTTAATTCTATCTCTAAATATTATACCGTTGATATTATATCTATATAGAATTAAAACTATCTCTTTCATGATTGGATTAATAATTGGTTTAATATTAATTCCTTATCAGATTTTCTTAGTTACTAAATGGGTCGAATTAAAAAAAGAATCTTCAATGTTAGTTGAATATATTTATCGTTACCAAAAAGAAAACGGAGAATTTCCTGAGAGTATTTCTGATTACAATTTTGAAAATCACCAATTAACAGATAATTTTTCTTATGATATGGATTCGAAAGACTTCGTGCTCCAATATTATATAGGAACTAAGGGTACGACTCATTCCTACTATCATAGAAGTGAAAAATGGGGTTATTATCCTGATTAAAAAAACGTTTGCTAACACCGTATAAAAAAAATTGCAATTTTTAGCTAAACCAATGTTAGTTGCCCGTTTTCTAGATTCTGATTTTCCTTCGGAAAATCCTCGCACCCAAACTACGCACTATTCTTATACAAGCACGTTCTAAGCAATTTAAGAACAGCTTCAAAATCAACAAATTTAGTATCTAAATCTTAAGATTTTCCCAATTATTAAATTCTTAACTAAAAATTATTTCTGATTTTTTAACATTGCTAACTAAACAAAAATCGGCGATTTTTATGAAAATTTTCTTCTCTATAATATCCGTTATTATAAGTATAATTGTTCATTCTCAAGAAAAAACAATAACTGGAAAAGTTTGGGATTTCGAGAATAATGAACCTCTCTCCTATGTTAATATTGGAATTAAAAACAAAACGGTAGGAACAGTTTCTAATAATAATGGATTATTCAAGCTTTCATTAAATGACAAAGTATCATCAAAAGACACTATTGTTTTTTCATACATTGGTTTTAAAAGCGAAAAATATTTGGTATCGGAACTAAATAAAATAAAAGAACCGATTTTACTTCATCCAATAAATATGCAATTAGATGAAGTCGTTGTGAGTTCAAAAAAGATAAAACTAAAATCTAAAAAAATTGGAAGGACATCAAAAGGACTTGGATTAATGCACTCGAATTTTTACTCATATTATGAAAAGGATGTCGATGATCGTTTGAGTAAAGAAAGAGGGATGAAATTTAAAATGAGACGAAATTGCCATATCAAAGATTTGAATTTTAATATAACTTCAAATGATTTCAAATCATTAAAATTTAGGGTAAACTTTTATAAAATTAAAGACGGACTTCCTACAGGTTTGATAGTTCAAAAGAACATTGTATTCGAAATAAAAGACAACTTTGTTGGTTGGTTTACAGTTGATTTAGAACCTTATGAAATTCATTTTAACAAAGAAATCGAAGATGTTGCAGTAACAATTCAATGGCTTGAAAGTGTAAAAGCAAATGAAAAGAGTAAATATTTTGCCATTTCAACTGCAAGTTCACCAACACACACAGCCTATTTCAGGGAAAAAGCAATGGACAGTTGGAATAAAGGAGGACAAAATTTGAGTTTTTATTTGAATGCAATGTGTGAATAAAATCTGCTTACAACAATGTATAAAAACAATGCTTAGTTTTATGCTTAATCAAGGGTTAGTGCGTATTTGTAACATCTGATTTTTCTTGGAAAATCCTCGCACACAAACCCGTAACTTTATATATTACATGGTTGTAAACAATTGCTCCTAAAAATGGATAAGAAAGAATTGATTGGAATTTTAATTGGAATCATTCAAATTATTTTAACCCTATTAATTGGTTCGTTTTTGATATTCCTACCTTATGCATTGTTGACTTACTTTTTCAATGAAAAAGTAGGTCTATTAGCTTTATTCTTAATTATATTAATTCCGTCGATTTACAAGTTTTTAAGGAACAATATTAATTGGGAAAGGTTTATAAATTGATTTTAACAAATATTACGGAACTCAAAACTGACTAAAGCAACACTCAACTTTTGCTTCGAACTTTTGCTCAGTCGAAAAAAATAAAAATAAGTAAATCGTGCTTACTCAAATGAGTCGCAACCGGATATACAAAAAATAAAAACTACCTATCGCAGAGAAAACACCTTAGCAAATAGGTTGCGTTAGGGATTGCAGCGGCATCCTTTTTTTGAAAAACACCAGAAATTAATACTTAAAACTAAGCTTAAACGGATTGCCACGTCGCTCACTCCTCGCAATGACATTTAAAAAAGATATAGCGGAAAGCCCGACCCTTTTCGGGTAACGCCCAAATAACTAAAATTACTCTCTATTTCTGAGTGAGTGTTGTTTTAAGACTATCAGTTCTGTAATTTTCAAGCCTTTTTTTGATAGAAATCGTAAAGTAAGGCTTCAAAAAAATCAATCAGTTAATACTTTAAAAGGTCTTTACCTTTTCTTAACAATTAACATTATTTTTGCTCTAAACTCTAAAAACACAAGTACTTAACAGTGCATGATTGTGTTGCACAGAGTTACTAGTAAATTGCATTTTTTTATTTATAACATATATGATTCAAAAAGGTATTGAAGCACAACGTTTAGCTGTTGAAGACACTTATAAAACATGGAAAAAATGGGGCCCGTATTTAGCCGAAAGGCAGTGGGGAACTGTACGCGAGGATTATAGTGAACACGGTGAATCTTGGGAGTTTATAGACCACGAAAAAGCACGAAGTAACGCCTACCGCTGGGGAGAAGAAGGGATTGCTGGCTTTACCGATAATAAAGAAATTTTATGTTTAGCGCCTGCATTTTGGAATGGTAAAGACACCATTTTAAAGGAGCGTTTGTTTGGGTTAACTAACAACCAAGGTAACCACGGAGAGGATGTTAAGGAATTGTATTTTCATCAGGTATCTTCACCAACACACTCCTACAGCAAATATCTTTATAAATACCCGCATGATGCGTTTCCGTATGGCGATTTGGTTAATAGAAACCGAACAGGTAGGGACCAACCTGAATACGAATTATTAGATACACCTGCGTTTAAAAACAACGCGTATTTTGATTGTTATATTGAATATGCTAAAGCTGATATTGAGGATATTTTAATGAAAGTTACGGTGGTAAACCGTGGTGATACTGCTGCTGAAATTCATGTGTTGCCACACCTTTGGTTTCGTAATTTCTGGAAACATAATACGCGCCACTCGCGCCCAACGATTAAATCGGTTTCTGATAGTGCTGTGCTTACTAAAAGTAAGAGAAATGGGAACTACTATTTTTATAATGAAAACGGCGAGCAGTTATTTTGCGATAACGAAACCAACAATAAGCGTATTTACAATTTTAAAAATGATGTGCCTTATGTTAAAGATGGTATTAACGACCATGTTGTTGATGGTAAACCAACGGTAAACCCGAAAAAAAGCGGCTCGAAAATGGCTGTTTGGCACAAATTTAATTTGAAGGCTGGCGAGGAAAAAACGATAAGAGTGCGTTTAAGTAAAACGAAACTGGATAATCCTTGGGCAGATTTTGATGCCATTTTTCATGATAGAATTACCGAATGTGAGGCATTCTACCATGAAACCATTAAGTCTGATATTCCAGAAACCCACCAAGCGATTGCTAAAAGTGCGTTTTCTGGTTTATTATGGACCAAACAGTTTTACTATAACGATGTGCATAAATGGCTTTTTGGTGGTCCTGGTGAAGCGAAACCCCATAGGTCTAACATGCGAAATTACAATTGGCAACATTTAACAAATAGGCATGTAATTTCTATGCCTGATAAATGGGAATACCCGTGGTATGCGGCTTGGGATTTGGCTTTTCATATGGCATCGTTTGTAGAAATAGATCCGTTTTTTGCCAAAGAACAATTGCTTTTGGTTTTAAAAGAAAATTACATGCATCCTAACGGACAAATTCCTGCTTACGAATGGAATTTTAGTGATGTAAACCCGCCTGTACACTCGTATGCGGTTTGGAATGTTTACGAAAAGGATAAAAACAATACGGGTGAAGGCGATATTGAATTTTTAGAAAAAGCCTTCCAAAAACTACTAATCAATTTTACCTGGTGGGTAAACCAAAAAGATACCAACGGCACCGATTTATTTGAAGGTGGATTTTTAGGATTGGATAATATTGGGGTTTTTGATAGAAACCATATGCCTCCTGGAATTGCCAGAATGCAACAATCTGATGCTACTAGTTGGATGGCGATGTTCTCGCTTAATATGCTGCGCATGTCTTTCGAGTTGGCAAAAACCAATAAAATATACGAGGAATCTGCCGCAAAATTCTTTAGGCATTTCTTAAATATTGCTTGGGCAATGCACCACATTGGGAAAAAAGATATTTCGCTTTGGGATGATGAAGACAACTTTTACTATGATGTTGTTGAAATGGATTCTGGTGCTACCGATCGCCTGAAGGTTAGATCTCTGGTAGGGGTTATTCCAATGTTTGCTGCTGAGATTATGCACAAAGACCTCTTTGAAGAATTAGAAGATTTTAGACATAGAGCAAATAAAATTATAAGAACACGTCCTGATTTGGCGTCGTTAATTACCAATTTAAATGCACCTAATGAAGATGGGAATTACCTATTTGCCATTATGCGTGGTTTTAGGTTAGAACATTTATTGAAACGCTTGTTGGATGAGGATGAATTCTTATCTGATTACGGAATTCGGTCGTTGTCTAAATACCATGAAAAACACCCGTTTGTATTTCAACATCATGGGCATCATCAAATTCAGTACGAATCTGGCGAAAGTCAATCAAATATGTTTGGAGGAAACTCTAACTGGCGCGGACCTATTTGGATGCCGCTTAATTACATGATTATTCAGTCGTTACGAAAGTATTACACATTTTACGGCGATGAGTACCAATATGAATTTCCAACTGGGTCTGGTAAAAAATTGAATCTTAAACAGATTGCCAACGAGCTTACAAAACGGTTGGTGAAATTGTTTGAGGCTAATGAGGATGGTAAATTCCAATACCATTCTGATAATACAGGTAAGCATTTTACTAAAGAAGAACATTTTAAAGATTTACATCTTTTTTATGAATTTTTTGATGGGGATAATGGTAAAGGCCTAGGAGCTTCCCACCAAACTGGTTGGACAGCGCTAATTGCCAATTTAATTATGGAAATGGATGCGGATGACTAATTAATTCATTTGTTGAAATACTGTTAATAAGAGTGTCTGCTTTCCTGAAAAAAGCCATATCAAATCGTTAAAAAAGTGTATTTTTGCACTTTCTTTAAACACACAAACCGAACATAATGATTCATTTCTTTGGAAACGTAAATAGCAAGGTATTTGCTGTTCAAACAACAAAAGAATTATCAACCGAAACCATCTCGAAATTAACATGGCTTTTTGGCAACCAGCCTAAAATTGAGCAAGCATCTTTGGATGCTTTTTTTGTTGGCCCTCGTGCTGCAATGATTACACCTTGGAGTACCAATGCGGTTGAAATCACCCAAAACATGGGTGTTTCTGATATAATTCGAATAGAAGAATTTAAAGTTGTTGCTGAAAATTTTAAGGATTTTGACCCGATGATTTCGGAGAAATTTAAGGGCTTGAACCAAAGCTCTTTTACGATTGACATTACACCAGAATCTATTCTTGATATTGAGGATATAGCAGCGTATAACGTGCAGGAAGGTTTATCGTTAAGCGATGAAGAAGTGGCGTATTTGGAAGGTGTTGCTAAGAAAATTGGGCGTCCGTTAACTGATAGTGAAGTGTTTGGATTCTCTCAGGTGAATTCTGAGCATTGTCGCCATAAAATATTTAATGGTACGTTTGTAATTGATGGTGAAGAGAAATCAACATCGTTATTCAAATTAATTAAAGAAACATCAAAACAAAACCCGAACGATATTGTTTCGGCATATAAAGATAATGTGGCTTTTATTAAAGGGCCAAAAGTAGAACAGTTTGCACCAAAGCGCGCCGATGTTCCTGATTATTACACTACTGAAGATTTTGATTCTGTAATTTCTTTGAAAGCAGAAACACACAACTTCCCTACTACTGTTGAGCCTTTTAACGGTGCTGCAACGGGCTCTGGTGGCGAAATTAGAGATAGACTTGCTGGTGGAAAAGGCTCTTTACCTTTAGCAGGAACTGCTGTTTATATAACATCCTATTCTCGTTTGGAAGAAAATAGACCTTGGGAAAAAGGTGTTAAAGAACGTGATTGGTTATACCAAACACCAATGGATATTTTAATAAAAGCATCGAACGGTGCATCAGACTTTGGTAACAAATTTGGGCAACCATTAATCTGTGGTTCGGTATTAACTTTTGAGCATGAAGAAGATGCTAGAAAATTAGGGTTTGACAAAGTGATTATGCAAGCCGGTGGTATTGGCTACGGCAAAGCAAATCAAGCTTTAAAAGACACCCCAAAAACGGGTGATAAAATAGTAATTCTTGGTGGTGAAAATTACCGTATTGGTATGGGTGGTGCAGCGGTATCATCGGCTGATACTGGTGAATTTGCCTCTGGAATTGAATTAAACGCAGTACAACGTTCTAACCCAGAAATGCAAAAACGTGCTGCCAATGCAGTACGCGGTATGGTAGAAAGTGATGAAAACTTTATCGTTTCTATTCACGATCATGGTGCCGGAGGCCATTTAAATTGTTTATCTGAACTCGTTGAAGATACGGGCGGAAAAATTGATTTAGATGCTTTACCTGTTGGCGATCCTACCCTATCTGATAAAGAAATAATAGGTAACGAATCTCAGGAACGTATGGGATTGGTTATTAGCGAAAAACACTTAGAAACACTTAATAAAATTGCAGACCGTGAGCGTTCGCCAATGTATACCGTTGGTGATGTTACTGGTGATGATCGTTTTACGTTTCAGTCTAAAACTAAAGGTAACAAACCTATGGATTTAGCTATGGAAGACATGTTTGGAAGTTCGCCAAAAACGGTGATGACAGACCAAACGATTCAGCGTAATTATGCTGATGTTGCTTATAATTCTGATAATTTCCATGACTATTTAGACCAGGTGTTACAACTAGAAGCCGTGGCTTGTAAAGACTGGTTAACTAACAAAGTAGACCGTTGTGTTGGTGGTAAAGTAGCCAAACAACAATGTGTTGGCGCGTTACAAATACCTCTAAACAATGTTGGCGTTATGGCTTTAGATTATAAAGGAAAAGAAGGTATTGCTACGTCTATTGGGCACTCGCCTATTTCTGGATTGATTAATCCTGTAGCTGGGAGTAGAAATTCTATTACCGAGGCCTTGACTAATATCATTTGGGCGCCTTTAAAAGATGGTTTACAATCGGTATCGTTATCTGCAAACTGGATGTGGCCTTGTAAAAATGAAGGGGAAGATGCTAGATTATATGAGGCTGTTGAAGCTATTTCAGAATTCTCGATTGACTTAGGTATTAATGTGCCTACTGGAAAGGATTCGCTTTCCATGAAACAAAAATATCCTAATGAGGATGTGATTTCTCCTGGAACCGTTATTATTTCTGCAGCAGCCAATTGTAACGCTATTTCTAAAGTAGTTGAACCTGTTTTTAAGAAAAATGGTGGCGGTATTTATTACATAAATATCTCTCAAGATGATTTTAAGTTAGGTGGAAGCTCTTTTGCGCAAGTACTGAATAAAATTGGAAACGATGCACCTAACGTAAAAGATGCTGGGTATGTTAAAACCGTTTTTAATACCATTCAAGAATTAATACAGAATGAGCAAATTATTGCCGGACACGATGTGGCTTCTGGTGGTTTAATTACTACGTTATTAGAACTTTGTTTTGCTGACACGAATTTAGGTGCCGCATTAGATCTTTCTGCATTAAATGAAAGTGATTCTGTTAAACTATTATTTTCTGAAAATTCTGGTATTGTAATTCAGGCGAAAGACAGTTCAATTGAAAACATCTTAACTGATGCTAATATTGAGTTTTTCAACATAGGAAACGTTACTGAAAGCGATACGTTAAGCATCATTAACAATACTGATGTATTTACTTTAACCGTTTCAAGATTGCGTGATGTTTGGTACAAAACATCGTTTTTATTAGACCAAAAACAAACAGCGAATGGTTTAGCACAAGACCGTTTTGATAATTATAAAAATCAACCTTTACAATATACTTTCCCAAAACATTTTACGGGTAAATTACCTGTAACTGGAAGTTATAGACCAAAGGCTGCCATACTTCGTGAAAAAGGTTCAAACTCTGAACGTGAAATGGCAAATGCTATGTACTTAGCTGGTTTTGATGTAAAAGATGTACACATGACCGATTTAATTTCTGGTCGTGAAACCTTAGAAGATATTCAGTTTTTAGGAGCAGTTGGTGGTTTCTCAAACTCTGATGTTTTAGGTTCCGCAAAAGGTTGGGCTGGTGCTATAAAATATAATGATAAAGCAAAAGCTGTTATTGACAACTTCTTTGCTAGAGAAGATACATTATCTGTAGGGATTTGTAATGGGTGTCAACTTTGGATGGAATTAGACCTCATCAATCCAGACCATGAAGTTCATGGTAAAATGCATCATAATGAGTCACAAAAACACGAAAGTTCGTTTACTTCAGTAAAAATTCAAGAGAATAATTCGGTAATGCTTTCAACACTTGCAGGCACTACATTAGGAGTTTGGATTTCGCATGGTGAAGGTAAATTTAATCTACCTTATAGTGAAGACCAATATCACATTGTTGCTAAATATGGTTACGAAGGCTATCCTCATAATCCTAATGGTTCAGATTTTAATACCGCCATGATGAGTGATAAAACTGGAAGACACTTGGTAACGATGCCACATATTGAGCGTTCTACATTCCAATGGAATTGGGCAAACTACCCTGATAGTAGAAAAGATGACGTTTCGCCTTGGCTAGAAGCTTTTGTGAATGCCAGAAAATGGATTGAACAGAAATAAAGTAACCCCAAAACATATCACATGTTTTAGGGTTACTTACTAATTAATGACAAATCAATCAATCATAAAACTCGCAACGCTAAGCGAACTTTAATTTCTTATTAACGTTTTTATCTTTTTTTTGATAAGCTTTTACTACGGTACGCTTCATTAGTAACGATACTAAAAATGCTATTATAAATAAGCCTGCAAATACTTTCAAGGTTGTATCCAGAGATCCAGTAGCTGTTTTAACCATATCGTAAATGGTTGGACCAACAACGCCTGCTAATCCCCACGCAGCTAATACCATACCGTGAATAGCACCTAATTGTTTTGTGCCAAATAAGTCTCCTAAAAATGCTGGTAGGGTTGCAAAACCTCCACCATACATGGTTATTACCGTAAATAACACAATTAAGAAGGCTAATTCCATTGATATTTGTGGCAAGAAATAAAATGCTAAAATTTGAAATGCAAAGAAAATGATATAAGTATTTGCTCGCCCAAGATAATCTGATAGTGTAGACCACATGATTCTACCCAAGCCATTAAACACACCTATTAACCCAACAATTGCTGCGGCTTCCATGGGGCTATAATTTAGCTTTTCTTGCATCATAGGGCTTGCTGCAGAAATAATAGCGATACCACATGCTATATTAATAAACATCATCACCCAGATATAATAAAAACGTGGTGTCTTTAAGGCTTCATTAGCCGTAATGTTTGCCATATCTTTCTTAATGGTTTTCCCTTCTCCAGGTTTAAAACCATCTGGTAAATAACCTTCTGGTGGTCTTTCAATATATCTTGCAGAAGATAAAATAAGTACCATATAAATCAATCCTAAAATGTAAAATGCGTTTGAAACACCTACTGATTCAAACAAGGATTGCATTACAGGTCCAAAAATTAAAGCTGCAAAACCAAAGCCCATAATAGCCATTCCTGTAGCTAAACCACGTCTGTCTGGAAACCATTTTACCAAAGTACTTACTGGCGTTATATAACCTAAACCTAATCCAATACCTCCAATAACGCCATAACATAAATAGAATAACCATAAGGATTCTAATTGAACAGCTAGTCCTGAACCCAAAATACCAACGCCGTAAAATATACCAGCTGTTGTACCACTTACTTTGGGGCCAACTTTTTCCACCCATCTTCCCAAAAACGCTGCTGATAAACCCAATAGTAAAATAGCTATTTTAAAAGCCCATTTTATAACGCTTCCATCAACATCAAAAATATCTTTAACAGGATTAGTCATAACCGAATAGGCATAAACTGATCCAATTGAAATATGTATTCCCACTGCAGATGCAGCAATTAACCAACGGTTTTTTAGTTTTTGTGTACTCATAATATTCATTGTTTGAGATCGCTCTCGCTATACTCATTAATTTACTCTAACTTCTTTAAAATACTGTTGTAATATTTCAACAGCTGCATCAATCTCTTCTGGTGTATTTTCTCTTGCATCCTTTAATTTATAGTCCCAACCTAAAGCAGCCCATTTATGAACACCTAATTTGTGATAAGGTTGAATTTCAATTTTCTCAATGGTTTTGTAATCTTTAAAATACTCTCCCATTTGATGTAATAATTCTGGTTTATTCGTTATTTCTGGGATGAGCACATAACGCAACCACATAGGTTTCCCTGAAGTCTCTCTATACTTTGCAAAATTGAAAGTGGTGTCTTTGTTTTTCTGCCCAGTAATATATTGATAGCCTTTTTCAGTCATGTGTTTTACATCAAGCATCACCAAATCAGTATACTCATCCAATAACTCTTCAGAAAAATGATTGAGTAAGCGACCATTGGTATCAAGATTTGTATGAATACCTTCTTCTTTTAATCTTTTAAAAAGCGGCACCAATTCTTTTGATTGTAATAAAGGCTCTCCTCCAGAAACGGTTACACCTCCTTTTTTTCCAAAATAAGGTTTCTCCTTTATGGCCATTTGTACTAATTCTTCAATCTGATATTCCTTACCGCCATGGGTATCTATAGTATCTGGATTGTGGCAATACAAGCATTTTAATTTACAGCCTTGTAAAAAAATCACCATTCGTACTCCTGGACCATCATGTGTGCCAAAGGATTCTATAGAATGAACTCGTAATATGTTGTATTTGTGCTGGATAACTTTAGGTTTTAAAATTAGCATCTGAAAAAAGAAGCTTATATACTTCATTTTTTCAGATGCTTACAAAATATATAGAGTTTAGATAGATTCGTGGAATGATCTAGTAATCACTTCCATTTGCTGTTCTCTAGTTAATCTCACAAAGTTTACTGCGTATCCTGAAACTCTAATGGTTAACTGTGGGTATTCTTCTGGGTGATCCATAGCGTCAAGTAATGTTTCTTTGTCCAAGACATTCACATTAACATGTTGGGCATTTTTAGAAAAATAGCCATCCAAGATACATGCAAGATTTTCAATTCTTTCTTCTTCATTGGTTCCTAATGATTTAGGAACTATAGAGAAGGTATTTGAAATCCCATCTTGTGAATCTTTATAATCTATTTTAGCAACAGAGTTTAAAGAAGCAATAGCACCATGAGAATCTCTACCATGCATTGGGTTTGCGCCTGGTGCAAAAGGTATGCCTTTAGATCTTCCATCTGGTGTAGCGCCAGTTTTCTTACCGTAAACCACATTTGAGGTAATGGTTAATACAGACATCGTTGGTTCTGCGTTTTTATATACAGATAACTTTTTCAATTCATCATTAAAATCAGCAACAGCTTTTGCTGCTAAAACATCAACTCTGTCATCATCATTACCATAACATGGGAACTCCCCTTCAATTTTAAAATCGACCGTTAAACCTTCCTCATTTCTAATTGGTTTTACCTTAGCATATTTAATAGCTGAAAGTGAATCTGCTACAATTGATAATCCTGCAATACCATAAGCAATATTAATTTCTGGATTAGTATCAATTAAAGCCATTTGTGCTTTTTCGTAATAGTACTTATCGTGCATGTAGTGGATAATATTCATAGAATCATTATATACTCTTGCAACCTCTTTCATGGCAATTTTGAAGTTTGCCATGACTTTATCAAAATCTAAAACCTCACAATTACATGGTTCAATACCTTCCACCATTTGCGTACCAGTAATCTCGCATCGTCCTCCGTTTATAGCTAACAATAAGGTTTTTGCTAAGTTGGTACGTGCGCCAAAGAATTGAATTGACTTTCCCAGAGCTTGGTAAGACACACAACACGCAATACCGTAATCATCAGAACCTCGATTGGTTCTCATCATTTCATCATTTTCAAATTGGATTGAAGAAGTATCGATTGCCACTTTTGCACAAAAATCCTTGAAGTTTTGAGGCAACTCTTTAGACCAAAGAATTGTCATATTTGGTTCTGGCGAAGGCCCTAAGTTGTATAATGTATTTAAGAAACGGAAAGAGGTTTTTGTCACCTTAGTTCTTCCATCATCAAACATACCGCCAATAGCTTCTGTAACCCATGTTGGATCGCCAGCAAAAATCTCATCGTAAGCACTCATTCTTAAATGACGTACCATACGCAATTTCATCACAAATTGGTCGATAAATTCTTGAGCTTCTTCTTCAGTAATTAAACCTTCTTGTAAATCATTCTCAATATAAATATCAAGGAAAGTAGAAACATTACCAAGTGACATCGCTGCACCATCTTGCTCTTTTACAGCTGCCAAATACCCCATGTAAGTCCATTGTACAGCTTCTCTAGCATTTTCAGCAGGACGAGTTAGATCTAAATCATATTTAGAACCTAAAACAATCATGTCTTTTAATGCTTTAATTTGATCTGAAACTTCCTCACGCAAACGAATTACAGCATCCGTCATTGGTCCTGTAATATTTGCTAAATCTTTTTTCTTAGCTTCAATTAAAGCGTTAATACCATATAGTGCTACACGACGGTAATCTCCAATAACTCTACCACGAGCATAGTTATCTGGTAAACCTGTTAAAAACCCTAAAGAACGGAATTTTTTAATTTCAGCATTGTAAGCAGAAAACACACCATCATTATGAGTTTTTACATATTTAGAAAATAATTCGGTTAAATTATCATTAGGTTTTACGCCTTGTTCTGCTAAAGCCTTTTGCACCACTTTAAAACCTCCAAAAGGCTTCATGGTACGTTTCAACAATTCGTCGGTTTGTAAACCAACAATCACTTCATTTGCTTCATCAATATATCCTGCGTTAAATGCGCTTACGGTAGAAATAGTGTTCGTATCCAAAGATCTAACACCGTTATTTTGACGCTCTTCTTTAGTTGCTGCCTTACAGATATCCCATAAGCGCTCTGTTCTTAAACTTGGGCCTACTAAAAACCCATCTGTTCCATAATAAGGTGTAACGTTATTATACACAAAATCTCTTACATCAATTTTTTCAATCCAAATTCCAGGTTTAAATGCTTTTACTTCCATCTCTATATATTTTATATTTTGTAAAATTTTAGTCAGTACTTGACTATCCAAAAGTAAAAACAGAATAGATGATAAATTATGACAATTGTCAGTAAACCACTGAAAATGAATATTTTTTCAACTTGGAATTAAATTATGCATAAACTAAAACATATGGTTCTAACGAAACCTTTTTTTTAAATTATTTTAATTTTTTGAGTTAAAAAAATGCTAATCTTATAATATAATAAATGTTATTTTTTTATTTTAATAAAACTTTTATTTAAAAAAGTAAAGTGTATTTTACGCTCTAAAGATTAATGCCATTTGAAAATCTTATTTATTTTCATACTTTGCATTGATATAATCTATATTAACTATGACAGAGATTACTAGACTTTTTGACTTCCCATATTATCAGCTAGAAAACCATCCATTGGAAGCTTCGCTTAACACAAAAGTTAATGGTGTTTGGATAAAAACATCTACTGAAAAATATTTATACAAAGCAAATGCAATAAGTAGAGCGTTACTAAAATTAGGTGTTAAAAAGAATGATAAAATTGCTGTTATCTCTTCTAATAATAGAACGGAATGGAATATTGTAGATATAGGCATCTTGCAAGTTGGTGCACAAAGTATACCTATTTACCCAACTATTAGTTCTGAAGATTATGAATATGTTTTAAACCATAGTGAAGCTATTTATTGTTTTGTTAGTTGCTCTGAGGTACTAGAGAAAATCAACAAGGTTAAAAAGAAAACAAATCTTAAAGAAGTTTACTCATTTGATGAAATTAATGGATGTAAAAACTACGCTGAATTATTAAAATTAGGAGCAGATGATTCAAACCAAACAGAGGTTGAAACTATTAAATCTAATGTAAAAGCTGAAGAGTTAGCAACAATAATTTACACTTCTGGAACCACAGGTAAACCCAAAGGCGTAATGTTGTCTCACAACAATATAGTTTCAAATGTATTATCTGCTTCAAATAGATTCCCATTAAACGAAGAACATAGAGCATTGAGTTTTTTGCCCATATGTCATATTTTTGAGCGTGTTTTTACGTATTTATACCAATATAGAAGTATTGAAACCTATTATGCAGAAGCTATCGATAAAATAGGAGACAATGCAAAAGAAATCAAACCTCACACCATGACGGTTGTACCCAGACTTATTGAAAAAGTATACGATAAGATTATGGATAAAGGCACAGATTTAGATGGTTTAAAAAAGAAACTCTTCTTTTGGGCTGTAGAATTAGGCTCGCATTTTAAACCCTATAAACAAAACGGGTTCTTATATGAGCTAAAGCTATCCATAGCGCGCAAGCTTATATTTAGTAAGTGGCAAGATGCGTTAGGAGGTGAAATTGTATTTATGGCTTCAGGGAGCGCAGCACTTCAATCTAGGTTAGGAAGAATTTTTGGTGCGGCTGGTATGCCTATTATGGAATGTTATGGGTTAACAGAAACCTCACCGGGTATTTCTGCTAGCGATAGAAGAAATGGAGGTTGGAAAATTGGATATGTTGGTAGAGTTATAGATGATGTTGAAGTTAAAATTGCTGAAGATGGAGAAATACTTTGTAAAGGGCCTAATGTTATGATGGGCTACTATAAAGATATTGAAAAAACTACTGGTGTTATGACCGGAGAATATTTTCATACTGGTGACAAAGGTGAAATTGACGAAGATGGTTTTTTAAAAATTACTGGGCGTAAAAAAGAGATGTTTAAAACCTCTGGTGGTAAATACATTATCCCAACACTTCTTGAAAACCAATTAAAACAATCTCGTTTTATAGAACAAATAATAGTTATAGGAGAAGGTGAAAAAATGCCTGCTGCTTTAATTCAACCTAATTTTGAATTTGTTCAAGAATGGATTGAACGGAAAAACCTTTCTGTCTTAAATACCTTTGAAGACATTGCAAACTCAGAAATTGTTCGAAAACGAATTCAAAAAGAAGTTGACAAATGCAACAAAAAGTTTGGCAAATGGGAACAAATTAAAAAGTTTGAAATTACCCCTGAGGAGTGGTCTATTGATGCCGGCCATCTTACACCTACAATGAAAATGAAAAGAGATGTGATTAAAAGCATGTATACCACCTTAATTGAAAGAATATATCGTCCATCTTAGATAACTTATTCTATTAATAAGATTTCCATATTAATACTTCAACTCAATGACATTTAAGCAGTTAATCATTTTTTAGTATATTTAGACATAACCAATTAAAACTAATAAAATGAAAACTAAAAATTTCTTAGTATCAGGTATTGTCGGAGGTATTGTTGATTTCCTTTTAGGATGGCTCTTTTACGGTATCATTTTTAAAGATGTTTTTCCTCAACCAGAAGAAAGTAGTAGTACAATGTTATTTATCTTTCTTGGGTGCTTAACTTTTGGTCTATTTGTAGCTTATATTTACACAAAATGGGCACAAATAACCACTGCTTCAACTGGAGCAAAAGCTGGTGCGATTATAGGACTATTTATTGGCTTGTTTTACAACTTTTTTAATATGGCTATGATTCCAGGAGCAGAATTGCAACTGGCTGCGCTAGATGTTGGCATATCGGTTATCATGACTTCAATTATTGGTGCTGTTATTGGTGCTTTAAATGGTAAATTAGGCGAATAAGTAAATTATTTTACTTTATTTAAAAGCAGTAAATATAATTTAACAAAAAAATACTATGCATGCATAGTATTTTTTTGTTATATTTGGAATCCAATCAACAAACATGAAAGACAAAACCATTGATTATGTACTAAGAACCACTTGGTTATCGGTTCAGAAAATGTACAATGAAGAAGCTTCTAAATTTGGAAGTACCATGGCAACAGGCTTCACACTATTAAGTATAGATCCAGAAAAAGGAACGCCTTCAACAGCCTTGGGACCAAAAATGGGAATGGAAGCAACAAGTTTATCAAGAATCTTAAAAACTATGGAAGAAAAAGGTTTAATAACAAGAAAACCAAATCCAAAAGACGGAAGAGGGGTCATTATTTGTTTAACCGATTTTGGCATAGAAAAACGAGATTACTCAAGAGAAAAAGTTTTAATGTTCAATGAAGCAATAAGAAATAACGTTTCAGAAGAACAACTAAAAAACTTTTATGAAGTTGCAGAAGTTATTAACGACATGGTTTGCAATAAAAAAATATACAATCAATCTGATAGTTAAAAAAATGAGCAAAAGACGAATTAAGAAAATAGCTATTATTGGTTCTGGAATTATGGGAAGTGGCATTGCTTGCCATTTTGCTAATATTGGTGTAGATGTCTTGCTTTTAGATATCGTTCCAAGGGAACTCAATGAAAAAGAAAAAGCTAAAGGTTTAACCTTAGAAGACAAAGTGGTTAAAAACCGATTAGTAAATGATGCTCTAAAAGCTTCATTAAAATCTAAACCCTCCCCTATTTATCATCAAAAATTTGCCAATAGAATTACTACTGGTAACTTAGAAGACGATATTGTTAAAGTTGCCAATGTAGATTGGATTATGGAAGTTGTAGTAGAACGTCTAGATATTAAACAACAAGTCTTTGAAAAACTCGAAAAACACAGAACTCCAGGAACACTTATAACGAGCAATACATCGGGGATTCCTATAAAATTTATGAGTGAAGGGCGTTCAGAAGATTTCCAAAAGCACTTCTGTGGCACACATTTTTTTAATCCTGCTAGATATCTTAAGCTATTCGAAATTATTCCCGGTCCAAAAACAGACCAGTCTATTTTAGATTTTTTAAACGGATATGGGGAACAATTTCTTGGAAAGACATCAGTAATTGCCAAAGACACACCGGCTTTTATTGGCAACAGAATAGGAATCTTTAGTATCATGAGTTTGTTCCATGCTGTTAAAGAGATGGATTTAACGGTTGAAGAAGTAGATAAACTTACCGGCCCTGTTATAGGCAGACCCAAATCGGCTACTTTTAGAACTGTAGATGTTGTTGGCTTAGATACGTTGGTACATGTTGCAAATGGTATCGCCGATAACTGTAAAGATGATGAACGTTTAGAGTTATTTAAGCTTCCAGGTTTCATAAGTACCATGGTTGAAAATAAATGGCTAGGTAGCAAAACAGGTCAAGGATTTTATAAAAAACAAGTCACAGATGGTAAAAAAGAGATTTTAGCATTAGACCTAAACACACTAGAATATAGGTCTTCTAAAAAAGCTAAATTTGCCACTTTAGAGCTTACTAAAACTGTCGATAATGTCATAGACCGCTTTGAGATACTTATCAATGGTAAAGACAAAGCAGGAGAATTTTACAGAAAAACGTTCGCGGCTTTATTTGCTTACGTATCGCATAGAATTCCAGAAATCTCTGATGAGTTATACAAAATAGATGATGCTATGAAAGCTGGTTTTGGATGGGGTCATGGTCCTTTTCAAATCTGGGATGCTATTGGTATAAAAAAAGGTTTAGAATTAATTAAAGCTGAAGGTTTACAAGCTGCAGATTGGGTTAATGATATGTTGTCTTCTAATAATGAATCATTCTACACCATAAAGGATGGTGCAACTTATTTTTACAATATTTCTTCAAAATCACAACAAAAAGTTCCAGGTCAAGATGCTTTCATCATACTAGATAATATTAGAAAGTCCAACGAGGTCTTTAAAAACTCTGGAGTAGTTATTGAGGATTTAGGAGATGGTATTTTAAACTGTGAATTTCAATCTAAAATGAACACTATTGGAGGTGATGTTCTAGCAGGTTTAAATAAAGCCGTAGATCTAGCTGAAAAAGATTTCGAAGGTTTGGTTATTGGTAATCAAGGGGCAAATTTCTCTGTAGGAGCTAATATAGGTATGATTTTCATGATGGCTGTAGAGCAAGAGTATCAGGAATTAAATGGCGCTATAAAATACTTTCAAGATACTATGATGCGTATGCGTTATTCGTCTATACCAACAATTTCTGCACCTCACGGCATGTCATTAGGTGGTGCATGTGAGTTGTCCATGCATGCCGATAAAGTTGTAGCTGCTGCCGAAACCTATATGGGATTAGTTGAATTTGGTGTTGGCGTTATTCCAGGAGGTGCAGGTTCAAAAGAAATGGCACTTCGTGCTTCTGATATGTTTAAAAAAGGAGATGTGGAATTGAATGTATTACAAGAATATTTCTTAACCATAGGAATGGCAAAAGTATCAACATCTGCTTATGAAGCTTTTGATTTAGGAGTTCTTCAAAAAGGAAAAGATATTGTTGTTGTTAATAAAGACCGACAAATAGCTACAGCAAAAGCACATGCAAAATTATTGGCTGAATCAGGTTATACGCAACCTGTTAAACGAAAGGATGTAAAAGTTCTTGGTAAACAGGCACTTGGTATGTTCTTGGTAGGAACCGATGCTATGGAAGCTAGTAATTATATTAGTGAACACGACCATAAAATTGCAAATAAATTGGCTTATGTTATGGCTGGAGGAGATTTATCAGAACCAACTCTAGTCAGCGAGCAATACTTATTAGACTTAGAACGTGAAGCCTTTTTAAGCTTGTGTACAGAGCGTAAAACCTTAGAACGTATTCAGCATATGTTGAAAACTGGTAAACCTTTAAGAAACTAAAAAAAATGAAACAAGCATATATAGTTAAAGCATATAGAACAGCTGTTGGAAAAGCACCAAAAGGTGTTTTTAGATTTAAAAGAGCTGATGAGTTGGGTGCAGAAACCATTCAATACATGATGAAAGAATTACCAAATCTTGATGTCTCAAGAATTGATGATGTTATTGTTGGTAATGCTATGCCTGAAGGCTCCCAGGGGTTAAATATGGCCCGATTTATTTCTTTAATAGGGCTGAATAGTGTAGATGTTCCAGGTGTAACCGTAAACCGTTTTTGTTCTTCTGGAATTGAAACTATAGGTATAGCCACTGCAAAAATTCAAGCTGGAATGGCAGATTGTATTATTGCTGGAGGCGCTGAAAGTATGAGTTCTGTGCCTATGACGGGTTTTAAACCCGAATTAAATTATGACACCGTAAAAGCTGGCCATGAAGAGTATTATTGGGGTATGGGAAATACTGCTGAGGCGGTAGCAAATCAATTTAAAGTCTCTCGTAAAGATCAGGATGAATTTGCATACAACTCACACATGAAAGCCTTAAAAGCTCAAGCTGAAAATCGTTTCCAAGATCAAATTGTTCCTATTGATGTAGAGCAAATTTATATTGACTCTAATGGAAAAAAAGCTACTAAAAAATATACCGTTACTAAAGATGAAGGGCCTCGTGCTGGAACCAGTATTGAAGTACTTTCTAAATTAAGAGCTGTTTTTGCTCAAGGCGGAAGTGTTACTGCTGGTAATTCTTCTCAAATGAGTGATGGTGCAGCTTTTGTAATGGTAATGAGTGAAGATATGGTTAAAGAGCTAAATCTAGAACCTGTTGCAAGATTAGTAAGTTATGCTGCTGCGGGTGTTGAGCCAAGAATCATGGGTATTGGTCCGGTGAAAGCCATTCCAAAAGCACTAAAACAAGCAGGACTAAACCAAAACGACTTAAACTTAATAGAACTTAATGAGGCTTTCGCTTCACAATCCTTAGCAGTAATTCGGGAACTCGGATTAAATCCAGATATCGTGAATGTAAATGGTGGTGCTATAGCACTAGGTCATCCTTTGGGTTGTACAGGGGCAAAACTTTCAGTTCAACTATTTGATGAAATGCGTAAGCAAGATATGAAAGGTAAATATGGAGCCGTGACTATGTGTGTAGGTACTGGACAAGGTGCCTGCGGAATTTTTGAATTTTTAAATTAAAAAATAAAGTAAAGAAATGGAAAAAGACATTTTACGTGGTGGTCAATTCTTAGTCAAAGAAATCGATTGTGAAGATATTTTCACCCCTGAAGATTTCAATGAAGATCAAGAAATGATGAAAGAAGCTGTAACTGAATTTGTAGACAGAGAAGTTTGGGCTAAAAAAGCACAATTTGAAAAGAAAGATTATGCTTTAACCGAATCTTGTATGCGTCAAGCTGGAGAACTTGGTTTTTTAAGTGTATCTGTACCTGAAGAATATGGAGGCATGGGTATGGGCTTTGTCGATACTGTTTTAGTTTGCGATTATATTTCAGGAGCTACAGGGTCTTTTAGTACTGCGTTTGGTGCGCATACAGGTATAGGAACCATGCCAATTACTTTATATGGAAATGAAGAACAAAAACAAAAATATGTTCCCAAATTAGCATCTGGTGAGTGGTTTGGATCTTATTGTTTAACTGAGCCAAGTGCAGGTAGTGATGCCAATTCTGGCAAAACAAAAGCGGTTTTATCTGCTGATGGAAAGACTTATAAAATTACTGGACAAAAAATGTGGATTTCAAATGCAGGGTTCTGTAGTTTGATGATTGTTTTTGCTCGTATTGAAGATGATAAAAACATTACTGGATTTATAGTTGAATATGATCCTGAAAATCCTAATGGGATTACGATGGGTGAAGAAGAACATAAATTAGGTATTCGTGCATCATCAACAAGACAAGTGTTTTTTAATGAAACGGTAGTTCCTGTTGAAAATATGTTATCAGATAGAGGTAATGGATTCAAAATAGCTATGAATGCCTTAAATGTTGGTAGAATTAAGCTTGCTGCTGCATGTTTAGATGCTCAAAGACGTGTTATTTCTGAATCTGTTAAATATGCTAATGAGCGTATTCAATTTAAAACACCTATCTCTAGTTTTGGTGCTATTCGCCAAAAAATAGCAGAAATGGCAACCAATTGTTGGGTTGGTGAAGCTGCTACATATCGTGCTTCAAAAAATATTGAAGACCGCATAGAAATAAGAAAGAATAATGGAAAAGATACTCACCAAGAAGCGGAATTAAAAGGTGTTGAAGAATACGCTATTGAATGTTCTATTCTTAAAGTAGCTGTTTCAGAATTTATTCAAAATTGTTCTGATGAAGGTATTCAAATTTATGGAGGTATGGGCTTCTCTGAAGAGACTCCAATTGAATCTGCTTGGAGAGACGCCAGAATTGCCAGAATTTATGAGGGTACAAACGAAATCAACAGAATGCTTTCCATTGGTATGCTTATTAAAAAAGCCATGAAAGGTCATGTAGATTTATTAACACCTGCACAAGCAGTAGCAGAAGAACTTGTTGGAATTCCTTCTTTTGATGTACCAGATTTCTCTGAATTATTTTCTGAAGAAAAAAGTATTATAAAAAACCTTAAAAAATTATTTTTAATGGTTGCTGGAGCTGCATTAAAGAAGTATGGTGAAAAAATTGAAGAGCAACAACAGTTAATGTTGGCAGCATCAGATATTTTAATTCAAGTTTATCTTGCGGAATCTGCTATTCTTCGTGCTGAAAAAATGGCAAAAAAGGAAGGTGAAGATAGGGTTAAAGAACAAATTGCTATGGCAAAACTAAACTTATTTCATGCCATTGATGTTATTGAAACTGCTGGTAAACATTCAATTATTTCGTTTTCAACTGGTGATGAACAGCGTATGATGCTTATGGGATTAAAACGTTATATTAAATACGTAAACATGCCTAACATTATAGAGTTAAGACATATTATTGCTGAAAAAGTGATTAAAGAAAACAAGTATTGTTTTTAACGCTTAACCGAACATATAGAGTGACTAACTCAAATTTAAAAAACGTTTCGAAACATGTGTTCGAAGCGTTTTTTTATTTTATTATCTTTATGATATTAATTCATTCATAATGAAACTTACATTTAAAGTATTTTTTTTCCTTTTCTCTATTTTAGTTTTTTCGCAGGCAGATACAGTTCAAGAAAATAGCGCTTCCGCAAAAATTGTACAAAAGCATATAAAGCCTTTCAATAACAGAGATTTGGACTCTTTTTTAGGTGTTTTCCATGAAGATGTTCTGGTAAAACGATTTCCTAATGATACGATGTATTTAGGAAAGAATATGTTAAAAGAAAACTATAAAAAGTTCTTTGAGAATAATAAAAAATCTCACGTATCTATTTTAAATAGAATGACCCTTAAAAATTGGGTTATAGATGAAGAGTTAGGGGTGGTAAACAACTCAACAAATAGACATATAACTATTTATAATACGGGTAACGAAAAAATAAAGTCGATGACTTTTGTTAGTAATAGAAAAACAACTTCTAACCCGGAGTCAATTGTAAATAAACAGCTTTTAGCTTACAATAATCGGGAACTTGATAACTTCATAGAAACTTACTCAAACGATATAAAACTCTACTTCTTTCCGAATCAATTAATTTCAGAAGGTCATGATAGTATGCGCAAACAATATGGCACTATGTTTGAAACCATATTAGATTTAAATGCGCAAATAGTAAATAGAATGGTGCTTGGAAACAAAGTGATTGACAAAGAAAAAGTTTTGTACAATGGCAGTATTTTTTACGCCATTGCTATATATGAGGTGAATGATGGCAAAATCTCGAAAGTTACATTCATTCAATAATTTATTAGTTTGCTTTTTATTTAAATTTTGACAAAATTAAAACCATGAAAAATATTATTTACTTACTTCTAGTTATATTACTAATACCAATTAATGTTTTAAATGCTCAAGGTCTATTATCTGAAAAAAACATATTTACAAGACAAGACAGTATTAGAGGAAGTATTACCCCTGAACGAGAATGGTGGGATTTAACCTATTACCATTTAGACATAAAAGTAGATCCAGACAACAAATTTATTTCCGGAAAAAACACCATTCAATACAAGGTTTTAAAAGAAAATTCTGCGATGCAGATTGATTTACAACCACCAATGAAGCTTTTAAAAGCCACACAAAATGGTAAGGAGTTAAAAATCAAACATGATGGAAATGCACATTTTATCTCTTTAATGGATAGTCAAAATGTTGATGACATAAACGACATAATAGTATATTACGAAGGACACCCAAGAGAAGCGGTAAGAGCACCTTGGGATGGAGGTATTTCATGGAAAAAAGATAAAAACGAGAATCACTTCATAGCGTCTTCTTGTCAAGGCTTAGGTGCGAGTGTTTGGTGGCCTTGTAAGGATCACATGTATGATGAAGTAGATAGCATGAAGATTAGTGTCAATGTACCTGATAAATTAACAAACGTCTCAAATGGTAGATTACAACTTGTAGAGCGTATAGGCGATACTAAAACGTACCATTGGGTTGTAAAAAACCCTATTAACAATTACGGAGTAAACATTAATATTGGAGACTATGTAAACTTTTCTGAGGTATATGATGGTATGGCTGGAAATCTTGATATGGATTACTATGTTTTGAGTTATAATCTTGAAAAAGCTAAAGAACAGTTTAAACAAGCGCCTATGATGATGAAAGCTTTTGAACATTGGTTTGGTCAATACCCTTTTTATGCAGATAGTTTTAAACTTGTTGAAGTACCTTATTTAGGTATGGAACATCAAAGTTCTGTAACCTACGGAAATAAATATATGAATGGTTATTTAGGTAATGATTTATCTGGTACCGGATGGGGCTTAAAATTTGATTTTATAATTATTCATGAAGCTGGCCATGAATGGTTTGCTAATAATATTACCAATAAAGATGTTGCTGATATGTGGATTCACGAAGGATTTACGGCTTATTCTGAGAACTTATATTTGGATTATCATTTTGGAAAAGAAGCCTCGGCAGAATATGTTATAGGAACTCGTAAAAACATACAAAACGATAGACCATTAATTGGCTATTATAATGTTAATAAAGAGGGTTCTAGTGATATGTACTATAAAGGTGCAAACATGCTTCATACACTAAGGCAACTCATTGAAGATGATGAAAAATGGCGAAAAATATTGCGTAAAATGAATGTTGAGTTTTATCATCAAACGGTAACATCGCAACAGATAGAAAACTTTTTAAGCAGAGAAACAGGTTATGACTTAACTGAGTTTTTTAATCAATATTTAAGAACAACCAAAGTACCTACATTAGAATACCAGATTAAAAAGAAAACCTTAAAGTATAGGTGGACAAATATTGTAGATGGTTTTGATATGCCTATTCAAATAAAAATAAATGATGAAGAAAAATGGATATTTCCAAAAGCTGAATGGAAAGAGGAATCTTTAGAATCGAAAATAAATACTTTTAAAACAGATATTGATTTTTATGTGGAGTCTAAAAAACTATAAGTTTTGAAAGATTTACCAGAACTTTATTTTGAACGTGATACCGACTGGTATGATTGGTTACTTAATAATCATAATACAAAAAAAGGTGTATACCTCATCTTTTATAAGCTTGAAATGAATATCCCAACTATGCGTTGGGAAGAAGCCGTTAAAGTTGCTATTTGTTTTGGTTGGATTGATTCTACAGTAAAAAGTTTAGGTCATGGTAAAAGACGTCAATACTTTTGCCCAAGAAATCCAAAAAGTACTTGGAGTGCTCTTAATAAAAAATATGTTGAAGCTCTAGAATTGAATGGATTAATTCATGAAGCGGGTTATAAAATGATTGATTTAGCAAAAGAAACAGGAACTTGGATAGCCATGGATGATGTTGAAAATGGTATTATTCCTGAAGATTTGCAGAATGCTTTTGATAAAAATGATAGAGCTTTTGAAAACTATCAAAATTTTGCAAAAGGGTATAGAAAAGGTTATTTGTCTTGGCTACATAGTGCCAAACGTGACGCTACTAGACAAAAACGAATCGCAGAAATCATTAGACTTTGTAAAACAAATATTAAATCTCGAGATAATTGGTAAATCATGAAAACTAATATTTTTGATGTTGGTCTATTACATCAATATCACATTTTCATACCTGAAAATATATTCAAACCATTTGCTGAGGCTAAACTCAACCGTGTAAGAGTAAAAGCTTCATTCCATAGTAAAACAATAGAATTTTATGCTGCTGTAAAAAGAGATATGGAAACTACAGATTTTAAGATAATGTTTGGCAAACGCCTTCAAAAAGAATTAGGCGTTTTCCAAAATGATTATTTTGAAATGCAGTTATTTGAAGATAATTCAAAATATGGAGTTGATGTTCCAGAAGAACTAGAAGTAGTTTTCAAGAGTGATGTTGAAGCTTTTGAAGTCTTCGAAACGCTAACAGCAGGAAAAAAAAGAAGTATAATTTACGCTATTTCAAGATATAAAAATATTCAAACCAGAATAGATAAAGCATTGATTATGTGTCAAAATTTGAAACGTGGTCATTTAAATCCATATACCATTTTAAAAAATTAAAAATTAGTATTAAGGATTAATAAATACTCCTATTTCATCTAGACTAATCTTTGGAGTAGCACCTTCTTTTTGGGCAACCAAAGCCCCTACAGCGCAGGCAAAATCCAAAGCTTGTTGTGGGTTAGTTTTATCTATTAATTCACTAATTAACGAACCCAAAAAAGAATCGCCTGCTCCCACAGTATCTACTACCGACACCTTATAACCACTATTATAATAAAGATTGTCATTATATAATAAGACAGCTCCATGCTCGCCTTTAGTTACACAAACATGTTTAGTATGGGTTTGTTCTGCAATAAACTTCAAATTCTGTTCAAGACCATTATATTTAGAACCAAAATATTTACTTACTTCATAAAGTTCATCATCATTAAACTTTATAAAATCTGCTTTCTCCATGAGTGCGATTAAAATATCCTTTGAATAGTGAGGTGGTCGTAAATTCAAATCAAAAATTTTATATTTAGATAAATCAATAAGCTCAAAAAGCGTATATCTAGAAACCTCATCTCGAGTTATTAAACTACCAAAAACTAGCGCATCAGAATTCTTAACTTTTTCTACTATAGTATTAGTAAGCTCAATCTTATCCCACGCACTTGGGTGCGAGATTCTATAGGTAGCAGAACCTTTATTATTTAAAGTAACTTGAACTTCTCCAGTAGAAACACCTACTTTTTTTTGAACACCTTCAACACTTAAATTGTTTTCAATTAAATAATCTAATAACTCAATTCCATTTTGGTCATTACCAATAGCACTTATCATAGTTACCTCATTATTAAAAGCATGTAAGCGTAATGCAACATTTAAGGGTGCCCCACCTATTTTCTTATTTCCATTTGAAAATACATCCCATAATACTTCACCAAAACAAACAATTTTAGACATAATGTTATTTAGAAAATGTTAGACTCCATAGTTTGTTGATTGATAGAATTTCTAAAAACTTGCAACATACGCTTAGCTATACCTGTCCAACCAAAATTTCGTCGTGCAAAACGAGCTCCTTCAACTGATAATTCATTTCTCAAGTTTGGATACAATAAAGGCATAGCCATCATAGCACCAAACTCTACTGGTCTATGAGGATCTGCAAATAATGCTTGATTACCAAAATCAATCAAATCATTTAAACCACCATGTACTGTGACTACGCTAGGTGTGCCACAAGCCATAGCTTCAATAGCAACCATACCGAATGGCTCATATCTAGATGGCATTACAAATATATTTGCCGAACGATATACATTTGCTAAATCTTCATCAGCAATATAATTCTTCCATTTAATCTTATCGTTAACACCTAACTCATTAGCTAAGGTTTTTAACTTTTTTATACCTTGCTTATCTTGTGGTGAGTCTCCTCCAACTGCAGCAACTAGTCTAGCCTCTGGACATAATTCAAAAACTGTTGGTAAAGATTTTATAAGTAAATCATAACCTTTATTATGTGCCATCCTACCTAGCGCTAAAATATCTGTAGGATGAATATCGTATTTAGCCCTTATTTTATCATTTTCTTTAGAAGGTACTGGATAAAATCTATTCTCATCTATTCCTGGAGGTATCATTGTACAATTTCTTGATAATACGTCATATTGTTGCGTTAATAAATCAACTTGAGGCAAAGTGGTAGCTATAACATGATTACACATTTGATACACAAAATATTCTTTACGAATACGCTCTTTAAAACGGTAAATTTTCTCCATTTCCTTTTCATCCATATCACTCCCCATGGTGTGCTGTTTCCACCAGCCTAAAGAGTGTGGTGTATGTACATGAGAAACACCAAGCTCCTCTGCTATTTTTTGTCCAGCCCAACCTGCATCCCAATAATGAGAATATACTACATCATATTTCTTACGTTCTTTTTTTATGGCTGCTAAAGTATTGGTAACAAACTTTTTAAGATAATCATGCATATCCTCTTTTCGTATAAATTCCTTACCGCCAAAAGGGATACGCCATACACTATAATTTTCATCAACTATATCATACTCTGGTTGATCTTCAAATTGACGTGTCACTAAATCCACCTTTTTACCTAGTCTACTGAAACGCTCTGCTAACTCTAATACATAAACTACTTGTCCTCCTGTATCAGGCTTTCCTAATTCTGCATTTGCTCCTACATATCCATGTAGGGATATCATCAATATTGATTTCATAGTTTAATATTTTAGTTACTATCTGATTATTTTCAAATTATGACAAGCTGAAATGAACTGCGCTGCAGACCATGCTTGATAAGCTTTCCCCATTGGTTTACCTGTGGTTCCGTGTGCCCATTCGGTAAATTCCCATTCGTGATTAATACCTTCTTTATTAATTAGTGCCAGCTTATACAATTCTGAAATAGCGACATCTTTAAGACCTAGCTTATTGACAAATTTTACCCAAAAACCACCAACAAATGGCCATATACCACCATTATGATAATGGTTAGGTAAATTCAACAGGTTAACTGTATAATAAGGTCTCCAATCTGGATCTCCTGGACTTACAACAGGATACACATTAGCTACTGGATACGGATCATTAACACCAACACCTAACATAAATTTAAAGGTTTGATGTGCTTTTTCAGAATCAATTGTACCATGTAAAAAAGCCAGTACATTTCCGAGGATATCACATCGCCAACTAAAATCAAATGGAGTCGTTTGGGCAATCAAATAAGATGTATCACCTAAGGTAAACTGCTTTTCTGCAAAGGATACCGATTGAAACAATTGCTGTTGTGTAGATGGCCAAAAATTTTGAACAATTTCTTTTTTTATAACTTGAGACCAACGAATATATTCCCCTGCTTCTTCATGCTCTCCCAACATCTCTAACATACGTCCAAAACAAACATTAGAACGATACCAGAGAATTTCATCATAAAGAATGTTATAACTTCTTCCGAATAAATCTGTCCAATCTCCGGCTTCAGGAATTTCTAAAAGCGCATCATTATTACTATCGTGGGCTCCTAACCAACGCATCGTTTCTTTTATATCTGAAATATACTCCCTTAAAAAGGCTATATCCTTAGTTATATTAACATACTCGTAAAAGGCAATAACTACCCATATACCACTATCTATGGAACAAATACCACCTACTCCAGAGTAATCAGGAGTATTATCTTTAATACGTACATTTGATGGAATTTGACCATTTCGTGAAATATGCTCAAACAAGGTTACAAGCGTTTGTCTTGCACATTTATGAATATCTTCATCTTGATGAATTAATGGTAATGCTCCTATAACTGTTATTGCTCCATCTCGTGCCCATACACTATAATAGTTCTCATCTGTACCATGAGCAACATTATCTTCAATTGAACATGCTGAAAATCCAAGCGGTGTTATGTTCTTTTTTAAGGCTATTATAGCCTTAATATAACCTTCTTTAATAAGTGCTATCTTTTCATCTTCATCTTCTGTTGCGATATTATCAATCTCTTTTTTAATAAAGAAATCATCACTATGATCTATATCACTTGTTACTTTAGCCTCCTCGGGTAATACTCCGTAATAAATAAGCCCTTCAATAATACCATCACCCTTCTCTTGTTCAGAATGATAAACCTTTCTGTGCTTAGTGTATTGATAAAGTTCTTCATGTGCATTAGAAACGACGATTCCTGTTACATTTTTCAAATCAAACATAGCAGAATCGTTACCACTATCTCCAGCTACAATTACATTGGTAGTTTTGATATTTAATTTATTAAGTAACCATTGTAACGCATTACCTTTATTGGCATACTTTGGAAGTATATCTAAAAATTTGTTTCCTGAATACACAACATTAACATCCATTTGGGCTTCAGAAAAATTCTGTTCTATGTCTGATATTAAATCTAAACTCGCATCATGAAAGAAATAACTTCTTTTATAGGCATGCTGAAATCTAGTAGGTTGTTCACTAATTGGATGATTAATGGACTGAATAATGTTTTCAACAGATTTTAAGTTCCAACCATCATCCAATACATCATTAAATTCTTTTACAATACTTTTATTATTATAATCAAAAATATGTGTACCAACACCTGAAATTATATAGTCTGGCTTAGGAAGAATACCTTTATCAATTAAGTTGAGGACATCATCAATTAAACGCCCTGTATTATAGGTTAACAAAATGTTTTTAGGCTGGAACATTTCCCATACATTTTTAAAATTACTTTTATAGGTATGAAAGTCTATTAACGTATTATCTATATCGAATGAAAGTAGACTTATATTATTTTGAATACCGACTTCACTTTTGCTCATAAACAGTTTTTGAAAAATTTAATTTTTGACGTTTTTTACATCATTTTTGAAGAAATTAACGCTAAAAACACATAAAAACAAGTGAAAACAACCTGTTTTGAGTAGAATTTGGAATGTGTCAACCAGATACTTTATGATTATGAAATCATAAAATTGCCTATTAAATTTTTGAGGATATTACAATCGTAAAAACAAGTGTATATAAAAAAACGCCCTCTTTTCGATAAAGAGCACGTTTAAAAAAATTAATTTAAAAGCGTTTAAATACCATTTATAAAGCTCCCATAAGGATCTTTAAACTGAACTCCTTCTGTGAAACGGTGTTTACTTAATTGCTTGTATTCTACTAAAGCCCATAGCACAAATTCTTTTACAAAATAACTATCTTGTTTTGATAGGTTAGGCTGGTATTCACCAAGCAAGTCATCCAATGGTGCTATGGCATTTAATAAGCTTTTATATTCTTTATCTCTTAAATCATCCAATAATTCAAATCCATCTTTTTGATTGAAGAACCAAGATACAATATCATCATAGGGACTCTCATCATCTTGTTTTTGTAATTTTTCAATCTTAGGAAAAAACTCAATAAATAAGCTCTTAACTGCTTCACCTATTAAATTATAGGCTACTGCAGCTGCTCCTTCTTGTTCGCCCTCATATACCAATTCTACCTTACCAGTAATCGCTGGAATAATCCCTACAAAATCTGATAACCTAAGAGTTGTTTGTCCATCACCACTTATCAAAGCCCGTCGTTCTGCAGTACTTAATAAATTTTCCAAAGCTGTAATACTTAAACGTGCACTTACACCACTTTTTGCATCAATAAATTCACTCTCACGTGCTTCAAAAACAATTTGTTCTAATAAATCTCTGGCTAAATCAGGTACGATAACTGATGCTTTTTGGTTCTCAACTAATCTAGCTTCTTGCTCAGTAATTTGTCTTGCTGTTTCTATATTCTCTGGGTAATGCGTTAATATCTGAGAGCCTATTCTATCTTTTAAAGGGGTTACTATACTCCCCCTATTTGTATAATCTTCAGGGTTTGCTGTAAATACAAACTGCATATCTAATGGCAACCTTAGCTTAAACCCTCTTATTTGAATGTCACCTTCTTGTAAAATATTAAATAGAGCTACCTGAATCCTGGCTTGTAAATCGGGTAATTCATTAATTACAAAAATACAGCGATTTGCTCTTGGAATCATACCATAATGAATCACACGATCATCGGCATAGCTTAATTTTAGGTTTGCAGCTTTTATAGGGTCTACATCGCCAATAATATCAGCAACTGTAACATCTGGTGTTGCTAATTTTTCAGCAAAACGCTCGCTTCTATGTAACCAGGAAATTGGAGTGTTTTCCCCTTTATCTTTTATCAATTCAACTGCATATCTTGAAATGGGGTTTAATGGGTCGTCGTTAATTTCAGAGCCTTCAACAATTGGAATGTATTCATCCAATAGATTCAACATTAAACGTGCTAAACGGGTTTTTGCTTGCCCACGCAGCCCTAATAAATTGATATTGTGTCTAGATAATATGGCTCTTTCTAATTCAGGAATTACAGTGTTCTCATAACCATGTACGCCTTCAAATGTAGTTTCCTTATCTTTTATTTTTTTAATCAAGTTATTTCTCAGCTCATCTTTAATAGACTTGCTCTTGTAACCTGACTTCTTTAATTCTCCTATTGTTTTTATTTTTTCTATTTTCATTTTATAGCTTTTGGTTGGTTGCCTTTGGCTATTAGCAAACCTTATTTAATAAGGCTAAAAGCTAACAGCAAGTTAATTATCCTCTAATTCTTTTTTTTCTATTTGTTTCGTAATCTTCAAAAATCATTTCACCCAGACCTTTAAGTCCTGTATAAAATGCTTTACCTTGATTTGCATGGGTAAATTCTCTAACAAATTGCATTAAATAACTATCCTGAGCAATCATAAAGGTTGTTATTGGAATATGCAAGCGCCTCGCTTGTTGCGCCATAGCATAACATTTATTTACAATATACATATCCAAACCGTTACTATTCTTATAATATTCTCCATCTGGCAAACGCAAACAACTAGGTTTACCATCAGTAATCATAAAAATTTGTTTATTAGTATTTCGCTTTCTTCTAAGTAAATCCATCGCTAATTGTAACCCCGCTACAGTATTAGTATGATAAGGGCCTACTTTTAAATACGGCAAATCTTTAATTTCTATTTGCCAAGCATCATTTCCAAAAACTAAAATATCTAAAGTATCTTTCGGGTAACGTGTCGTTATTAATTCAGCTAAAGCCATGGCTACTTTTTTGGCGGGCGTTATTCGGTCTTCACCATATAGAATCATACTATGGCTAATATCAATCATCAAAACGGTGCTCATTTGAGATTTGTGAAGTGCTTCTTCTACTACCAAATCATCTTCAGATAGCGTAAAATCTGAAATACCATGATTTATTTGAGCATTTTTTAAACTTTCGGTCATGGAAACTTTATCCAAAGCATCACCAAATTGGTAATTTCTATAATCGCCAGTATGCTCGTCCCCAATGCCAGAACTTTTACTTTTATGATTCCCTTGCCCGCTTCGTTTTATCTTACCAAAAATTTGATCTAAAGCTTGCTGACGAATGGCACGTTCGGTTTTTGCAGTAATTTCTAAGGTACCATTCCCATCAGGATCTATTTCTTCACGTAAATAACCTTTTTTCTTTAAATCTTCAATAAAATCTTCAATAGTATATTCGGGAGTTGTAAGTTTATATTCTTTATCTAACTCTCGTAACCAATCTATAGCTTCGTCAAAATCCCCAGAGGTATGAGTAATAAGTTCTTTAAAAACTTCAAAAAGTGTATCAAAGGGTGATTTGTTAGGCGATTCGTATTTTTTAAAAACGAAACCTTTTCTGGGCATTTTATCTTTTTTCATAGCACTATAAAAATACTATTTTTATAAAGAATATTAAAAAGGTAACTATCAGATTTATCTATACTTTAACAGATATTCAGTTATAGATGTTATTCAATACGCTTCAGACCATTTATATCCTCTAGTTTAATATATTTTCCAACAGTTGAAATTAAACCATCCTTTTTAAATTGAGATAACACTCTTATAGCAGATTCTGTAGCGGTTCCAACAATATTTGCATAATCTTCTCGAGAAAGAAGAATACTCATCGTACCATCAGGGTTTACACCAAAACTATCGTGAATATAAATTAAAGTTTCTGCTAAACGTTGACGCACTGATTTTTGCGCCATATTCACAATAACATCATCGGCTTCTTTTAAGTCATGAGCCATATCCTTGAGAACATCAAACGAGAATTTTGGGTTTTTTTGAAGATCTGCAATAATTTCACTTTTTGGAATAAAACAAACTTCCATATCGTTGAGTGCAGTTGCTTGTAAATTAGAACTTTCATCACTTATTAAAGAGCGTTGGCCCAGTAACTGGCCCTTTACAACCATTTTCACAATTTGATCTTTACCATTTTCACTTAATTTAGAAAGTTTACATATACCATCTTTCACACAATAAACACCATGAAGCGTTTCACCTTCTTCAAAAATAATCTCTCCTTTTTTTATAGTTTTAGAAGTTTTACATCCAGAAATTCTTATTAACTCTTCTTTAGTCAATGACTTAAGTGAATTAAACTGCTTAATGATACACTGTTCACACTTTCCCATTTGTAATAGTTTGATTGTCCAGTAAAAATATACAAAACATGACAGATATCATATTTAAAACACAGTTGTTTTATGACTTTTGTCTCAGGTATAAATGAGCAAATAAAAAAATTATGGAACATAAAACATGTTTCCATTGTGGATTAGATTCTACAACTTCCGAAATTATTTATGATGACAAATCATTTTGCTGTAATGGTTGTAAGACTGTTTACGAGATATTTTCTGCAAACGATTTAACGTGTTACTACGATTTACAAAACGCTCCAGGTACTACACCAAAAGAGATTGAAGGCAAATATAATTTTTTAGACAACCCTAAAATAGTTGAACGTTTATTGGAATTTAATGACGAAAAAACGCAAATCGTTACTTTATATATTCCGCATATACATTGCAGTTCTTGTATTTGGATTCTTGAGAATTTGAATAAACTGCATCCTTCTGTAAGTTCATCAATTGTAAATTTTGGAAAGAAAACAGTTCGGGTAAATTACAATACGGAACATTTTTCTTTGAAAGGTTTAGTAAAACTTCTAAGCAGCATTGGCTATGAGCCTTTTATAAGTTTAGATGATTATAGCGTTGGGAAAAAGAATGTAGACCGCTCACTAATTTACAAACTAGGTGTTGCTAGTTTTGCTTTTGGTAACATTATGTTTTTGTCGTTTCCTGAGTATTTTCAGGTGAGTGGATTTTGGATTGAAAAATACGCACCCGTTTTTAGATGGTTGATGTTTGTGTTTTCTTTACCTGTTGTTTTTTACTCGGCTCAAGATTATTTTATTTCAGCTTATAAAGGAATACGCTCTAAAATTTTAAATATTGATGTGCCTATTGCTTTGGGTGCAGCAGTTTTATTTATAAGAAGTACCGCAGAAATTGTTTTTAATATTGGCACAGGTTTTTTTGATAGTTTATCTGGACTCATTTTCTTTTTATTACTCGGGAAGTTTTTTCAGCAGAAAACCTATACGTTTTTATCTTTTGAGCGCGATTATAAATCGTATTTCCCGATTGGAATCACTAAAATTTTATCTGATAATTCTGAAACGTCTATTCAGGTTTATGACATTGAAAAAGGCGACAGACTTTTAATTAGAAATGAAGAATTGATTCCTGTAGATTGTATTTTGATTAAAGGGAAAGCTCGCATTGATTACAGTTTTGTAACTGGCGAATCTGAAGCAGTTTCGAAACAATCTGGCGATAAATTATTTGCTGGAGGAAAACAGTTGAATGGTAGTATTGAAGTTGATGCTTTAAAAACGGTTGAGCAAAGTTACTTGACCCAACTTTGGAGTAACGATGTATTTAGCAAGAATAAAGAGGATGGTTTCACTACATTAACTAATGCCATTAGTAAACGTTTTACCATTGCTGTTTTAAGTATTGCTATAGTAGCCACAAGCTATTGGTTATTTTCAGATGCTTCTAAAGCATTAAATGTGTTTACATCGGTATTAATAATTGCTTGTCCTTGCGCCATTGCTTTGGCTGCTCCTTTTACGTTTGGCAACTTGTTACGCATTTTTGGGAAGCTTAAATTTTACGCAAAAAACGCTTCGGTTATTGAACAATTAGCAGCTGTTGATACTATCATTTTTGATAAAACAGGAACCATTACTGCTAATAAAGAAACGTCAATTGAATATAATGGATTAGAACTTTCAGAAGATGAAGAAGCGTTATTGAAAAGTACATTGCGAAATTCTAATCATCCGTTAAGTAGGTCGTTATACTCGCTTTTGAATGATAATGATATTGTGACTTTGGATACTTATGAAGAACATGTTGGAAAAGGTATTGAAGCACAACATAATCAAGATTCTATAAAAATTGGTTCTGCTCCTTTTGTGGGTTATACTTCTGAAACAGCTACGTTAAATACGGCGGTACATGTGAGTACTAATAACAAATACAAAGGGTCGTTTACGTTTTACAATAAGTATAGAAAAGGATTATCTAAGTTATTTAATAAACTGAAAAAGGAGTATGATTTAGTGATTCTTTCTGGCGATAATGCTGGAGAAAAAGAAAATTTAACAAAACTGCTTCCTGCTAAAACGAAATTATTTTTTAACCAAAAACCTGAGGATAAACTAGAGTATATAAAACATCATCAAAATTCGGGTGCTAAAGTATTAATGATTGGAGATGGTTTAAATGATGCTGGTGCTTTGGCGCAGAGTAATGTTGGGATTGCAATTTCTGAAAATGTAAATGTGTTTTCTCCAGCTTGTGACGCTATTTTGGATGCTACTAAATTTAATCAACTATATCATTTTATTAAGGCTTCAAAATCGGCTATAAAAATTATAAAATGGAGTTTTTTACTGTCGCTTATTTACAACTGTATCGGGCTTTATTTTGCGGTTACAGGACAATTAGCACCTGTAATTGCTGCTATTTTAATGCCTTTAAGTTCGATTAGTATTGTGGTTTTTACAACCATTTGTACGAATATAATAGCCCCACCTAGCCTCTCCATAGGGGAGGAATACTCAGACGAATGAAACTCTTGAATAGAAATATATGATGAGTGAGCATGCAACAGTTCCCTTCCCTTTGGGGAGGGTTAGGGTGGGGCTTTACGTTAGGGATAGCAGCGAATAGCCCGACCCTTGTGGTAACGCCAAAAAAATGAAAATAAACGATAGAACATGACAAATGTCATCTTTTAAAAAGAACTATGAAAGTACTTTTGAACCATAACTTCAAGTAGGTATGAGTGTTATATATATTTTATTAACTATAAGTATTGTAGTAGCTATTGGCTTTTTTGTGGCCTTTATTGTTGCGGTAAAACGTGGGCAGTTTGACGATAGTTACACACCGTCTGTACGCATGCTTTTTGAAGACGAACTCGTTAAAGACAAACCTGAAAAAACAATACTAACCAAAGAAGATCAACAATTTTAATTATGGAAATGCAACAGTTTCATTACGATAACAAAATCGTTACTAAATTTCTCTACGCCACTATAGTTTTTGGGGTTGTAGGTATGGCAGTAGGTTTGCTACTTGCTTTTATGTTTTTATTCCCGAACCTTACGGATGGGATTTCGTGGCTTAGTTTTGGAAGGTTAAGACCTTTACACACTAACGCCGTGATTTTTGCTTTTGTGGGGAATGCGATGTTTGCAGGGATTTATTACTCGCTACAACGTTTATTAAAAACGCGTATGGCGAGCGACCTTTTAAGTAATATTAACTTTTGGGGTTGGCAATTAATTATTGTTGCTGCGGCAATTTCGTTGCCGTTGGGTTACACCACATCTAAAGAGTATGCTGAATTGGAATGGCCTATTGATATTGCGATTGCCCTAATTTGGGTGGTTTTTGGTGTGAATATGATTTGGACGATTTTAAAACGTCGTCAACGCCATTTATATGTGGCTGTTTGGTTTTACCTAGCTACGTTTATTACGGTTGCGGTGCTTCATATTTTTAATAGTTTGGAGTTACCTGTTAGTGGTATGAAAAGTTATTCGGTTTACGCTGGTGTACAAGATGCCTTGGTACAGTGGTGGTACGGACATAATGCGGTGGCTTTCTTTTTAACAACGCCGTTTTTAGGTTTGATGTATTATTTTGTTCCTAAAGCTGCGAATAGACCTGTATACTCTTATAGATTATCTATTGTCCACTTTTGGTCGTTAATCTTTATTTATATCTGGGCAGGACCACACCACTTATTATACACCGCTTTACCAGAATGGGCGCAAAACTTAGGTGTTGCATTTTCTGTAATGTTATTAATGCCGTCTTGGGGTGGTATGATAAACGGACTTTTAACACTTCGTGGTGCTTGGGATAAAGTTAGAACAGACCCAGTTTTAAAATTTATGGTGGTAGCCATTACGGGTTACGGTATGGCAACTTTTGAAGGCCCTACCCTTTCACTTAAAAACGTAAATGCGATTGCCCACTTTACCGATTGGATTATTGCTCACGTACACGTTGGTGCATTAGCTTGGAATGGGTTTATGGCTTTTGGTATTATTTATTACTTAATTCCAAGGTTATTTAAAACGAAACTATACTCTTTGGGGCTAGCTAATTTACACTTTTGGTTAGGTACTTTAGGGATTATTATATACGCTTTACCAATGTATGTTGCTGGATTTACCCAAGCAAGTATGTGGAAGCAATTTAATCCTGATGGCACTTTGGTTTATGGTAATTTTTTAGAAACGGTTACTGAAATTATGCCTATGTACTGGATGCGTGCTATTGGTGGTACACTTTATATTATTGGTATGTTTATACTGGTTTATAATGTAATTGCTACCGTAAGAAACGGAAGTAAAGTACAAGATGAATTGGCTGAAGCTCCTGCTTTAGAGCGTGTGACTAAAAAGCGTACAGCTAGCGAAGGATGGCATACTTGGTTGGAAAGACGCCCAATTCAATTAACATTATTAGCTACTGTGGCTATTTTAATTGGTGGCATTATTCAAATTGTACCGACTATAATGGTTAAATCCAATATCCCAACAATTGCTAGTGTTAAACCTTATTCGCCTTTAGAATTAGAGGGTAGAGACATATACATCCGTGAAGGTTGTGTGGGTTGTCACTCGCAAATGATTCGTCCGTTTAGAAGTGAAGTTGAACGTTATGGTGAATACTCAAAAGCTGGAGAATTTGTTTACGATCATCCATTCCTTTGGGGTAGTAAACGTACCGGACCAGACTTACACCGTGTTGGCTCTAAGTATTCTGACAATTGGCACTTTAACCACATGTATGATCCGCAGAGTACCTCATCGGGTTCAATAATGCCTCGTTATCCTTGGTTGATTACTGGTAGCAGTAATGAGTTAGATAAATCAATGACAGAAGCAAAAATGGAAGCCATGGTTACTTTAGGTGTGCCTTACACGGAGGAAGATATTGCCAATGCACAACAGAATATGTTAGATCAAGGGGCTCAAATTGAGCAAAACTTATACAGCGATCCTGATTTTGCTAAAAACTATGAAGCTGATAAAAAATATGCTGCTGATAATGGCGAAAATTTTATAGAGATGAAAAACCGAGAAATAGTAGCACTTATTGCTTATTTACAGCGATTAGGAACTGATATTCAAGTGAAACCAGAACAGCAACAATAACCATCAAAACAATTTAAGACTATGTTGAAATTTGTAAAAAACCACATGGAGAGTATCACAGGCATAGAAATCTATCCTATTATATCACTGCTCATCTTTTTCATCTTTTTTGTTGCACTTTTTTGGTGGGTAGTAACTGCTAAAAAAGACTATATAAAAACTGTTAGTAACATTCCATTAGACAACCAAAACGACGATATATCATGCGAAATTTAATCCCATCCTGGATTCGTGTTCCAGTAGCATTCTTTATTATTTTCGGAGCCGTAGAATTCTTTATCGATTCTGGAGAAAAACCTGCATTTATCGAATATCCTGCAGTATTACTTTTTTTACTGTTAGTGCTTTTAATTCTCATAGCTATTGAAGCCATTGTTGGTGCCCTAGAAAACGTAATGCTTCATAAACTCGATGAAGAAGCTAAAGCCCGTTTTCTAGCTGAAAAAGAAAAGTCGTTTAAATTTACTTGGTTAAAAGAAACGTACCAAAAACTTCTTGGGCAAAAGCCTATTGAAGAAGAAGGAGAAATTATTTTAGACCATAATTATGATGGTATAAAAGAATTAGATAATAATTTACCGCCTTGGTGGTTATATGGCTTTTATGCTTCTATCATTTTTGCTGCTGTTTACTTAGTAAAGTATCATGTTTTTGATGGCGATAACCAAATTGATGAGTTAGAAACTGAATTAGCTGAAGCTAGAATTGCTATTGAAGCTTATAAAAAAACAGCTAAAAACCTAGTGGACATTAATACCGTTACACAACTTACTGATGCTGCAGACTTAAGTGCTGGTAAAACCATTTTCCAAACCAATTGTGTGGCTTGCCATATGGCTGATGGAGGTGGTGGTATTGGACCAAATTTAACTGATGACCATTGGATACTTGGTGGCGGCATAAAAAATGTGTTTAGAACCGTATCTGAAGGTGGGCGTTCTGGAAAAGGAATGATTGCATGGAAAGCACAATTAAAACCTTTAGAAATGGCTCAGGTAGCCAGTTATGTTTTAACCTTTCAAGGTACAACACCAGCTAACCCAAAAGTTGCAGAAGGCGATATTTGGGTGGACGAAAGTACTGAAACACCTACTGAAACTGATTGAAATAATACAACACAAACCATATCAAACTAAGCTAAACACTAGATGACCTGTTAGGTCTTAATAAACCTAGCAGGTCTAAATTAAAAAAACAGTGGAAACCCCAGAAAACGAAACATTTAGAGATTCGATTGGCACCATTACTGAAGATGGAAAGCGTGCTTGGGTTTTTCCTAAAAAACCTAGTGGGAAGTTTTATGAATATAGAAAGTATGTAAGTTACTTTTTACTGGCTATTTTACTATTGTCGCCTTTCATAAAAATTAATGGGAATCAGTTTTTGATGTTCAATGTATTAGAACGTCGTTTTAATATTTTCGGGTTTCCTTTTTGGCCACAAGATTTTCATTTGTTTGTAATTTCAATGTTGATTGGTGTGGTTTTTATCACACTGTTTACGGTGGCTTTTGGTAGAATATTTTGCGGTTGGATTTGTCCGCAAACCATTTTTATGGAAATGGTTTTTAGACGAATTGAATACTGGATTGAAGGCGATAGAAATAAACAACGTAAACTAGCTAGACAAAAATGGGATGCTGAAAAAATAAGAAAGAATGGTATAAAATTTTTCATATTTGCGCTTATCTCTTTCATCATAGCTAATGTGTTTTTAGCTTATTTAATTGGTAGCGATAAGCTTATAGAACATATAACTGAAGGCCCGCTAAATAACACAAGTACCTTAATTTCTCTGCTCATTTTTACTGCAGTATTTTATTTTGTTTTCGCATGGTTTAGAGAACAGGTTTGTATTATTGCTTGCCCCTACGGAAGGTTGCAAGGAGTTTTACTTGACACCAAATCTATTGTTGTGGCTTACGACCATAAACGAGGAGAAGGCGAAAGTGGGAGAAAGAAATTTAGAAAAAATGAAGACCGTGAAGCCTTAGGACATGGCGATTGTATTGATTGTTTGCAATGTGTACATGTTTGCCCAACGGGTATTGATATTAGAAACGGTACACAATTAGAGTGTGTAAACTGTACAGCTTGTATTGATGAATGCGACCATATAATGGAAAGTATCAACTTACCAAAGGGTTTGATTCGTTATGCTAGTGAGGAGGAAATTGAGAAGAAAACAAAGTTTAAACTTACACCAAGAATAAAAGGTTATATAGCTGTACTCTCTATAATGATTGGATTGTTAATTGGAATGTTGTTTTTACGACATGATGTAGAAGCCAATGTACTAAGATTGCCTGGGCAATTGTATGAGCATAAAGATGGTAATATTATCAGTAATGTGTTTACTTATAAATTGGTAAATAAAACCTCATCAGATATTGAAGATGTGAGTTTTAAATTGATGTCTCATAAAGGCGAATTGAAATTGGTATCGACTAGTGAAGATTTTATAGTACCAAGTCAAGGTATTGCAGAAGGGACTTTGTTTATTGAGATTAATAATTCGGCATTGTCTGGAGATAGAAATAAAATTAAAATTGGTGTTTATAAAGGTGAAAAACTCATTGAAACTACTACGGCTAATTTTTTAGGGCCTAGGAGTTATAAGTAAGTTGGGAGCTAGAAGACAGAAGTTGGAAGTGCTTACTGTTGTGGAAACGTGAGTTAACTCGTTTCCTGCAAGGTTTTTAAAACCTTGTAGGTATTGAAAAAAACACAAAACAAAAAAACGAAATGTTTGGTTTGAAAAACAACTTTGGCGGATGGGTGCATTAGGGATTGAAACGGCATCCTTTTTTGAGGCACGAGAAAAAGATATAGTGGAAAGCCCGACCCAACGGGGTAATGCCATAAAAAAAGACGGAAGCTCGAAGACGGGAGACAGAAGTTTGAGCTTATTTCCTGCGAGGTTTTAAAAACCTTGTAGGTATAAATTTAAAAATATTATTAACTAAAAATAGATTCCTGCCTTCGCAGGAATAACAGATATGAAATTTAATTGGGGTACCGGAATTGTATTAGCGTTTATTGGATTTATTTCCTTTATTATGTACTTTATTATTACCATGAATGTGGATAATAAGTACGACCACGACTTGGTTAGCGAGGATTATTATGCTGATGAATTGCAATACCAAAACGATATAAACAAGCTTGAAAACGCGAACACTTTAGAGGCGAATTTAAGCTATGAGAAAACAGCCGAGGGGCTTGTAATACACTTCCCTGAAACTGTAAATTATAATGATATTACTGGAAAATTGTTCCTATACAGGCCATCTAACAAACAACTAGACTTTGAGACTGCTATCTCTTTGTCTAATCCATATTTGCTCATACCTGACAAACGTTTGGTAGATGGCCGTTGGAACATTAAAGTGGATTGGCAATATAAAGGAAAATCTTATTTATTTAAAGAATCTATAAACTATTAACATGCTGTTATCGGCTTTCATATTAGGGCTATTGGGGAGTTTTCATTGCGTAGGCATGTGCGGACCCATTGCGTTTATGTTACCTGTAGACAGAACAAATCAAGTAAAAAAAATATCTCAAATTGGTATATATCATTTTGGTAGATTAATTGCATACAGTTTAATTGGGTTAGTGTTCGGGCTTATTGGCAAAAGTCTGTTTATTTTTGGTTATCAACAGCAACTCTCTATTATTATTGGCGTTTTAATGATTCTGGTGGTTGTAATTCCGCAAAAAACATTCAACAAATACAACTTTTCTAAGCCAATTTACAAAGCCATTTCAAAAGTAAAATCAGCCTTGGGTAACGCTCTCAAGAAAAAAACTATGGATACTTTTTTAACCATTGGTTTTTTAAACGGATTTCTACCTTGTGGTTTGGTCTATATGGCACTTTTTGCTGCTATGGCTGGCGGAAATGCTGCAAGTGGTAGTCTATATATGGCTGTTTTTGGTGTAGGTACAATACCTTTAATGACCACTGCTATTTACTTTAGCCACTTTTTAAAAGGTACTGCCAGACAACGCATTCAAAAAATTATCCCAATTTTTGTAGTACTTATTGGCGCGCTTTTTATACTTCGTGGTTTAGGTTTAGGCATCCCTTACCTCTCTCCTGCTCCTATATTTGATTTGGTTTCTAATGAGATGGATTGTCATTAATAGATTTTATGCTTTACTCTCCTTAAGTTAGTTAAGACTTTCCTTTTTAATATTTTTTCTTGAACATCACTGTTTTGGTCTATTTTTTTTATTAGTCCTTATTAAAGCCTCATACAATTACCCGAGAAAACAAATACTTGTAGTTAATGAAAGACTACTTTCTATGGTATGCAATATCACCTATTAAATATATCCATAAGATTTCTTTATGAGTATCATTAACAAAAACAATAGCTTTATTTTCATTTTTAATAGTATTACTATTATATTTGAAACCAAATTTATTAATCATGGATTCATTACTTTCAAATTTAAAGATTTCGGTTCCAGAAAAAATCTATGTTAAAGACCCAGAGTCTTCAGATTTAGGTAAGCGCATTGTAGAAAATAGTATCATCTTAATTGATGATATAGGTTTTGACAGCTTTACGTTTAAAAAACTAGGAAATTTAATAGGCTCAAACGAAAGCTCTATATATAGATATTTTGAAAATAAACATAAACTTCTAGTTTATTTATCCTCATGGTATTGGGCATGGATTGAGTATCAACTTGTTTTTGAAACACACACCTTAAGTGCTGATAACAAATTAGAGAAAGCCATAGAGATTGTAACCAGAGCAATTAAAGAGGATTCTAACTTCTCTCATATTAACGAAGTAGTTTTAAACCGCATTATGGTTAACGAAAACTCAAAATCCTTTTTAACAAAAGAAGTAGATCAAGAAAACAAAGAAGGTTATTTTGTTATTTATAAACGTATTGTGCACCGACTACGCGATATGATAAAAGCCAATAAACCTGATTACAAATTCGCTTCAAGTTTAGCAAGTACTATTATTGAAGGTAGCTTACATCAGCACTTTTTAAAAGATCATTTCACTTCTATTACAGATTGTGGTGATAATGTTACCCCAACCCAATTTATGAAGAATCTTGTACTTAACACCTTGAAATCCTAATTATGGAAAACAAAAAAATGACCCCTTGGCAACGTTTAGTGGGTTTGCTACAATTAGAAAAAAGAGACATTTTACAAATTTTTTACTATGCTATATTTGCTGGTATAGTGGCCTTATCCTTACCATTGGGTATTCAAGCCATTATTAACTTAATACAAGGTGCACAAATATCAACCTCATGGGTTGTACTTGTCGTTATAGTAACTTTGGGTGTTGCATTCTCTGGCGCATTACAACTAATGCAACTAAGAATCATTGAAACCATTCAGCAACGTATCTTCACAAGATCTTCTTTTGAATTGGCATATCGATTTCCAAAGATAAAAATGTCTGAATTACGTAATTACTATCCCCCAGAGTTAGCAAATCGTTTTTTTGATACCCTAACTATTCAAAAGAGTTTATCTAAAATATTAATAGATGTGCCTACAGCAGTATTACAGATTTTATTTGCTTTAATTCTGTTGTCATTTTATCATCCTTTCTTTATTATTTTTGGTTTGCTTCTACTTATACTTGTTTTTGTGGTATTCAAATTTACTGCTATCAGAGGTCTGGAAACCAGTTTAAAAGAATCTAAAAATAAATATAAAGTAGCCCATTGGATTCAAGAAATTGCACGTTCAGTAATCAGTTTTAAACTTTCAGGAAGCACAAATTTAGGTATAAGTAAAAATGATGATTTAGTAAGTAATTATTTAAAAGCTAGGGAAAGTCATTTTAAAGTTTTGATGTTACAATTTATACAAATGATAAGCTTTAAAGTTATTGTAACCGCGAGTTTACTATTAATTGGTGGTGCTTTGGTATTAAATCAAGAAATGAATATTGGTCAGTTTGTTGCTGCTGAAATCATTATCATTTTAGTAATTGCTTCGGTTGAAAAACTCATTCTTGGTTTAGAATCATTTTATGATACCTTAACATCTTTGGAAAAAATAGGTCAGATTGTTGATAAGGACTTAGAAAGTCAAACAGGAGATACACCTCAATTTAGTAAAGGTATTCACATAGAATTAGAAAATGTGGATTATGAAGTATCAAATAGAGATAAGCACATCCTAAAAGATGTTTCTCTGAAAATAAATCCAGATAGTAGGATTCTAATAAAAGGAGAAAGCGGTTCAGGTAAATCAACACTACTTCGACTTATTTCAGGAGTAATAAAATCCACCGCAGGACATGTCTATGTTAACGATATGTCTATTGATAGCTTACACCTTAATTTCTTTAGATCGCAATTAGGATTATCACTCTCTGATGAGACTCCTTTTGAAGGCTCAATAAGAGATAACTTAACATTTGCAAATACAGACATATCTGATGATAAAATTTATGAAGTTCTTGACATTGTAGGTTTAAAACCTTTTATCAAAGAGCAACCTGACGGATTAAAAACCATTCTTTATCCAGATGGTAAACAAATGTCTTATACATTATCTAAGAAATTAGTTTTAGCACGTGCTATTTTAAAACAACCTAAAGTGCTAATTCTTGAGGATGCTCTAGATCGATTTAATCAAGCAGAGACCAAATCCATTGTAGACTATTTAAGCCATAAAGACAGAGCATGGGCACTTGTAGTAGTTAGTAGCAGCGATGTTTGGTTAAACAAGTGTAGTGAAATTATTACTCTAGATAAAGGTAAAATAAAATCTTAAAAACAACTAAGTCATGCTCAATATATCGCATAATCAATTGAATAAAAAAATAGACTTAGCCACATATAAGTCTGGAAAAAATATAATGAATGTTAAGTACTATAAATACTTTAATAGGTTTTTACTAGCTGCAGCCATCATATTATTTATTGTACTATTCTTACCTTGGACACAAAATATTACTGGGCAGGGTATTGTTACTACATTAAAACCAAATCAACGTCCACAAACCATACAATCTCAAATACCCGGAAGAATAGAACAGTGGTTTGTGCAAGAAGGTGATTACGTAGAAAAAGGTGATACTATTTTAAGAATTTCTGAAGTAAAAAGTGATTACTTTGATGATAAACTTGTAGAAAGAACAAATGATCAAATTAAAGCTAAATCATCTTCTGTTGTTGCTTATGAAGGCAAAGTAAATGCTTTAAATAGGCAAATTTCAGCATTAAGAAACGAACAAAATTTAAAAATTCAGCAAACTAAAAACAAATTGCTACAATCTAAATTAAAAGTAAAAAGTGATAGTATTGATTTAGAAGCTGCAAAAACAAATTTAAAAATTGCTAAAACACAGTTTAATCGTATTCAAACATTACAAGAAGAGGGTTTAAAAGCGGTAAAAGATGTTGAAGAAAAACGGTTAAAACTTCAAGAAACTCAAGCTAAATACATTTCTCAAGAAAACAAATATTTAGCAAGCCAAAATCAAGTAATTAACGCACGTTTAGAACTCTCAAGAACTAATGCTGCTTTTGCTGATAAAATTTCTAAAGCGCAAAGCGATATGTTTACAGCACAATCTAGCGGTTTTGATACCCAAGCACAAGTCTCAAAACTTGAGAATGCTTCTACAAACTACAAACGCCGTAGCGACTTACTGTATGTAACGGCACCGCAAAACGGATTTATTAATAAAGTTTTAAAAGGTGGTATTGGCATCACCTTTAAAGAAGGATCTGAACTCGTTGGTATTATGCCCGCTCAAATAGATTTAGCTGTTGAAACTTTTGTTAGACCTATAGATTTGCCATTACTTCATATTGGTGAAAAAGTACGTGTACAATTTGATGGATGGCCTGCCATTGTATTTAGCGGCTGGCCCAATGTATCTTATGGTACATATGGCGCAGAAGTAGTAGCTATAGAGCGTTTTATAAGTCAAAATGGTAAGTATCGGGTATTATTAGCACCAGATGAAACAGATCATGAATGGCCTAATGCCATTCGCGCAGGTTCAGGCGCAAAAACTATTGCTTTATTAGAAGACGTTCCTATTTGGTTTGAATTATGGCGACAAATTAACAGCTTCCCTCCTAATTATTATCAACCTGAAGGCAGTAAAACGGCATCAAAAAAAGGATAAAAAATGAGAGTAATCTTATTCAATATAATATTATTTTGTAGTGGTTTAGTTTCGGCTCAAGATTCAACTTCAGTTATCACACTTTCTGAATATTTAGGCTATGTCAAATCGTTTCACCCCATAGTAAAACAAGCCAATTTAGTAATTAACGTAAGTGAGGCTAAACTTATGAAAGCCCGTGGTGCTTTTGACCCTAAACTTGAGGTTGATTACGATAGAAAGAAATTTAAAAATACTGAATACTTTGACAGGTTAAATGCAACGTTTAAAATACCAACTTGGTTTGGTGTTGAAATAAAAGGAAACTTTGAAGAAAATACTGGTGAGTTTTTAAACCCCCAAGCTTTTGTTCCAGAAGATGGTTTGTATAGCGCAGGTGTCTCGGTGCCTGTTGCTCGTGGCTTATTAACCAATAAGCGTATGGCTATGTTAAGACAGTCTCGTTTATACGTTAAACAAGCGCAAGCTGATAGGCAATTGCTAGTCAATAATATTCTATATGAAGCTACAGTTAGCTATTTTAATTGGTTAAGGCGGTACAATGAAAAACGCGTATATGAAGATTTTCTAGATAATGCTAAAATCCGTTTTGATGGTATCGTAAAAAGCTATGAGGTTGGAGACAAACCAGCTATTGATACTCTTGAAGCTAGAATTACTTTAAATAACCGAAGGTTAAATTTAGAAAAATCAAGGATTAAATTTATTAAATCTTCTTTGGAGTTATCAAATTTTTTATGGCTAAATGACAACACACCAATTGAAATTCAGGATGGTGTTATTCCGGATGTGAGTACCATTGCATCTATTGATACAATTCTGAATACCTCGGGTTTAGATATTGAGAATTTTGATATTGAAAGTCACCCAAAACTACAATCTTTAGATTATAAATACAGAAGTTTAAATATAGAAAAACGATTGAAAGCGAATAATTTATTACCCCAAATCGATTTGCAATATAACTTTTTATCCGAAACTCCAGAGGTAGCACGATCCTTTAGTACGGCTGCATACAAAAGCGCCTTAAATATTAGCTTTCCACTGTTTTTAAGAAAGGAACGCGGAGATTTAAAGCTAGCAAAATTAAAACTGCAAGACACAAGGTTTGACATTCAAAACACTAGAGTGAGTCTTAAAAATAAAATTGATGCCATTAATCAAGAATTAGATTCTTATGTATTGCAAAATGATTATACAGAAACAATTGTAAACGATTATTCTAAAATGTTATCCGCTGAAGAGCGCAAATTCTTTTTAGGAGAAAGCTCTTTATTTCTTGTAAACTCGCGTGAATCCAAATTAATAGATGCGAAACTTAAAGCTATAGAAATTGAAAACGATTTCTTTAAAACAAAAGCTAATCTATTTAATGTTTTAGCACTTTCAGATGTACAAATGAATTAAAAGGTTTATAAATAATTAGGGTTCAAAAGCACAAGTATTTATTCTGCTAAAAATTTTAGTGCCCTTCAATTTAAATTACTCGCCATATTTGGCTCGTTTAAAAGTAGTGCATTTTGTATATCAAAACTGAATTATATCAAATATTGATATACAAAATACACACTATTAAAAACTTTGTAACCCATTATTAATAAATAAATTACTACATTTTTTATATTTTATTTATTTTAGCATTAACTGTATATATATACGTGTTGCCAACCATTACCCATCAGAATCCGATAAATTCCTTGGGCTAAAGAGAAAAAAAACTCTAAAATGTTTATTAAAATTGGTAGATTTGACCCAAATATAATTAACTGAATAACAAAACTTGACATTAGACAAGATAAAAAGAAGCATACGATATTGTGATAACTGTTTTTTTAAAATATTTCAAAAATATAACATCCCAAAAAATGATTTTATGGTGTTATTTAGTTTGGTATCTAACAATTATAAGCATATACTTTGAAGCTTCACTAAAATTATGGGCTAGCTCTATAGGAATTTCACTTATCATCGGGTTTGCCCTAATACTATCCACTATTCAACAAGGCATAAAGCAAAATATTTGGGTAAAAATTAGACTTTTTTTGTTCCCTTTCTGTGTTTCTAGTTATTCAGCTACAATAAAAGATTATGATTTCATTCTATTATTTCCTAGTAATTTCTTACACTTATCTATTTCAATACTGAATTGCTTATTGTTTTTATTTCCAATTTGGTGCATAAAAACTTTCTATAGACCATAAGATACCCAATAAATTGAAATAACGGTTGGCAACAAGGGCTATAATTAATACGGGTTTTGATGCTTAACCCAAAGTTTTGGTATATTTACTAAGTCCGCCAAATCTTTTGATTTGGCTTTAATAAAGAAAAGATAAAACAAAATAAAAAAATTTGGCTAAGTGATTAATCGGAAATTCATTACTTTTAATTCCCGTACTAACCATAGCCGAGACGTTGTGCTTCATTGCGGAACGCACTCAAAACGGAAACAAGCAATTTAAGAATATCTGACTTTTGACAAATTTCAC
>NZ_CANLGU010000006.1 GCF_947490405.1 uncultured Algibacter sp.
GTTGAAAGCTGAAGAAGACGCTAAGGCAAAATTAGCTGAAGAGGTAAGAATACAAGCAGAGCAAGAGGAGCAAGCAAAAATAGTAGAAGCAGCAAGGTTGAAAGCTGAAGAAGACGCTAAGGCAAAATTAGCTGAAGAGGTAAGAATACAAGCAGAGCAAGAGGAGCAAGCAAGAAAAGCAGAAGCAGCAAGATTGAAATCTGAAGAAGATGCTAAGGCAAAATTAGCTGAAGAGGTAAGAATACAAGCAGAGCAAGAGGAGCAAGCAAGAATAGTAGAAGCAGCAAGATTGAAAGCTGAAGAAGACGCTAAGGCAAAATTAGCTAAAGAGGCAAGAATACAAGCAGAGCAAGAGGAGCAAGCAAGAATAACAGAAGCAACAAGGTTAAAAGCTGAAGAAGCGGCTAAGGCAATTGAAACATCAGCTGTAAATGAAGATATTCAATCATTAAATGACCTTAAAAAATCTGCTGATGAAGTTAAAAATAAGCAGCAGTATTTGTTAGATGATTTAAGTAATAAAATTGCTGGTAAGCAGCAGGACTTAGATGATTTAAAAGAAGAAAATGATTTACGAGATCAAGGGATTGTTAAAGCTCCAAAAGCTTTTAAAAGTGTTTCTGCTGAAAATGCAGCTATAGAAAGCTTAAAGCTAAAAATTGATAATTCTGTTGTTCAACAAGATGCTAAAATAACTGAGATAGAAAAGCTTTATAGACAGCGCCTTAAGAAAGTTAGAAAGAAGAATGATGCTACAAATCAAGCATATTTAAACGCTATTGAAACTTTAAAATCTGAAAGAGAACAGACGATTACTATTAAGAAAAATTTAGAAGCAAACTTAGAAGATATTAAAGTTGCAACAGCATATGAGAGAAGTAGAAGAATTAAAAAAGCTGCTTATGATAATGATGATGATAGATATAATAAAGACAGAGCAACTTTAGAGCGTATTAAAAAGTTCACAGAGCCTAATACAGAACCATTAACAGAAAAAGATTTTGATTATGGAGACCCTCTGAGTAATATCCAAATTGTAAAAGATGTTAGTAATGCTAATGAGGGATATTACCTGGTTGTTGCTGTACACACAAATATTGAGAAACGTGATAAATTCTTGGAAAAAGCTGTTGCAGCAGGTGAAAAGAATATCAATTTCTTTTTTGATGTTAATACCAGTAAATACTATATCTATTATGAGAAATTTGATAATATAAGTCAAGCAAAATCATCCTTAGATAATAGTAAAGGAAGTAAACCGTATAACAGTAAAATGTCTATGGTTAAAATTGAAAACTAATGAAGCAAAACTAAAACTAATGTTTCTTTTTGAAAAGCCCCAAACAAAAAGAAACGTATAAATATAACTGCCATGATAAAGCCTACTTTAATTAAAAAAGGACTCGCTCTTTTGCTGCTTGTATTTAGCATGCAATTGTTCGCACAAAATTATGTTCCTTTTACACCAAGATTTAATCAGGATTTAAGGGGAGATATTCAATTAATTGGAAATAATATCTTGGGGCCAGATAATAATCCTTTCAATGATGGCACTGTATATAATCATACTGTGAATATGCAGTATATAGATATTGATTCTGATCCTTCTACATTTAGTTCATCAAGTGCAGATTTAACAGTTCCAAATCCTGGATGTTATCGAATTATTCATGCAGGTTTATACTGGGGAGCTGTAACAGAAGGAACTGAGCCTTTTACTAATGTTAAGTTTAGAGGGCCTTCTGGAGGATATACAGATGTGGTTGGCACTGTGATTTTTGATGCAAATGGGACAACTGTTGATGGTGGTGATAGTTTCCCTTATGCATGTTATGCAGATGTTACACCAATAGTTACAAGTTTAGCAACTGATTTAGGAACCTATACTGTAGCAAACGTATCTAGTGCTCAAGGTAGAACACAAAGTTTTGGTAATAATACAGGACACTCAGCGGGTTGGTCTCTTTATATCGTTTATGAGGACCCTACATTACCCGGGAAATCAATTACAAGTTTTGATGGTTTTAGTGCCATTAGTGTTCCGGGATCTAACCCAACATTAGATATACCAGTTTCAGGATTTAGAACATTACCTGCTCCAGCTCCAGTAAGAGCAAATTTTGCATTTGCAACATTAGAAGGTGATAGCCCAATTTTAGGAGACCAATTATTATTAAATGGTTTGAATTTATCTACTACAGACAGACCAGCTACCAACTTTTTTAATAGTTCGGTTACCCAATTAAGTGCATTACCAGTAAATAATAGAAACCCGAATAGTACCAATACCCTAGGTTTTGATACTGGTGTTATAGTGGTTCCAAATCCAACTAATTCTGTTATAGCTAATGATGCTACTTCAGCTACCGTACGTTTAGAAACTAGTGGGGATACATATTTCCCATATTTTTTCTCTTTAGCTGTTGATATTATTGAACCCAATATTGTACTCACTAAAATAGTTGAAGACCCAGCAGGGAACGATATTGGAGGGCAACTTGTAAATTTGGGTGACGAATTAAATTATGTTATTGGTTTTCAAAATACAGGTAATGATGATGCAACCAATTTAATCATTACCGATATTTTACCAACTAATATTGTGTTTAATTATCCTGCTGATATTGGAGTATTACCTCCAGGAATTACTCATAGTTATAATCCAGCTACACGAGAACTTATTTTCAATATTGATAATTCCCTTGTAGAAGAGAATGATCCAATTCAAGATATTCGTTTTAAAGTTACAGTAGTTTCAACCTGTAGTTTATTAACGGATGCTTGTTCTAATATTATTAGCAATCAAGCATTTTCTTCATATAGAGCTGCAACAAGTTTAACTTTTGAAGTAAATGAAGACCCTAGTTTCAATACTAATACGGGGTGTTTATTAACTCCCGGTGCAACAAATTTTTTAGCAGATATTGATTGTACTTTTGAAGAAGAAGTAATCCTTTGTGGAGCAAGTACGGTTTTAACCTCTGGTAGTGGTTATGATTCTTACTCTTGGTCTACAAGTCTTACGGGAACACCTGTTATAGGAACAACACAGTCTATAACAGTAACATCTACTGGGACGTATTATGTTGAAAATACAGCTGTGGCACCTTGTCAATCAACAAGTCAAGTCTTTGAGGTAGTAACTTTTGGTGCTGGTGTAACAAATCCAGTTATTCCTTTTGCAGACCAAGTTGTTATTTGTCCGAACGATGGAAAAGAATTACCATATATATTTTTATGTGGTGGTAATGGCCCGAGATTGATAGAAACTAATATTACAGATACAACTTCTATTATTTGGGAGCAACTCGATGAAGGTAGTTGTACAGCTGTTGCTAATCCTAATTGTGCAAACGAAGATGCTGCATGTGCATGGAATCAAGTAGCTACAGGTCCAAATTATATGGCGGATACTGCTGGTCAGTTCAGATTAACTTTGAATTATGATGGTGGATGTTTCAATCAGTTTTATTTTAACGTGTATTCCAATTTACTTGTTCCAACAGTAACATCAAGAGATATTTATTGCACAACACCAGGAGAAATTACTGTTGGTAGTGTACCTAGTGGTTATGAGTTTAGTATTGATGGTACTACGTATCAAAATAGTAATGTATTTTCAGTAACAACACCAGGTATTTATACGGTTTATATCAGACAGATAGGAGTAGATCCTAATCCATGTATATTTACAGTACCTGATGTACAAATAAGACAAACAGATTTTACGGTTTCTACTTTAGTAACACAACCACTGTGTTATGGTGATTTAGGAAGTATTTCTGTGGCGGCAAATGATGTTCGTCCGCAATACTTTTTTTCAATCTCTCAAGGAGGAACTATAGTAAATAGCGTAGGGCCTATTACCCCTAATAATTATACATTTTCAAACTTAAATCCAGGAACATATACAGTTGATGTTTCTACGGAAGATGGATGTATTTACACAGAAAATGTAGATATCATTGAACCTCCTTTACTTGAAGCTACTTCGGCATTAACAACACCTTTAACATGTACAGATGGTGAAATAACTATATACCCAACAGGAGGAACACCGCCGTATTTCTATTTTGTGAACGGCGCTACAAATTTTCAAACGGTTCCTACAATACCAGTTACTGCATCAGGCATTTTTAATATAGAGGTTGTAGATTCTAATAATTGTTCTGCGTTAACATCCATAAACGTTGATATTATTCCAGCGCCAGTTTTTACAGTTACAGCAACAGATATTGCGTGTTCTGATACTGGAGATGTTGGAACGATTACGGTTAATGTAACAAACCCTAATGGCAATACCTTAGAGTATAGTATTGATAATGGTATTACGTTTACAAACTCCAATGTATTTACAGGTCTTTCAACTGGTAATTATAGTGTAGTTGTACAATATGGGTCTGGAGCAGGAGAGGTTTGTTTAACCACTCCTCAAACTGTTAGTATAACAACCTTGGCAACAGTAACAGGAACAGCAACATTAACAACACCATTAAGTTGTACATCAGATGGTGTTATTACGGTTTCAGGTGTTACAGGCGGTACAGCACCTTACAGTTACAGTATCGATGGTGTGAATTTTCAATTAGGTACAACATTTAATGGATTAACCGAAGGAACTTATACAGTAACTGTTAGAGATTCAAGTGGATGTGCCTTTATAGCAACTCCAATAACTATTGATGCATTAAACCCACCAACTGATTTAGATTTTAACAGTACGCCTTTAAGTTGTCCTGCTATTACTTCGGATGTTACTTTAACAGCAACAGGAGGTTTCGCACCATTAGAATATCAAATTATAGCACCATTAAGTGCTGCTGCAGCTTATCAGAATTCGAATATTTTCTCTGGATTAAGTCCAGATACTTATACTCTTCAAGTTAGAGATGCAAATGGATGTATTTACACCGAAAGTTATACAATCGCGCCATTGCCTCCAATAACTTTGGGTACGGTTGTAACAAAAGGTATAGATTGTACAGCATCACCAGATGGAATCATAACAGGAACAATTTCTGGTGGTACTGCTCCTTTTAATTATGCAGTGTCATTTAATGGCAGTACTTACAGTGGTTCAATTGGAGTCGTAGGAACAACATTTACGCATACAGCAACCACAGATGGTACATATCAATTCCAAATTACCGATGCTAATGGGTGTATTGCAGAATCTAATATTCAAACATTAAGTGCACCAGTTTCTGTTACTGCTTCAGAGTCTGTAACAAATCCAACATGTAATGGTTATAATGATGGTTCTTTTACTTTAACACCACTAACTGGTCTAGCACCGTTTACTTATAGTATTGATGGAGGAACAACTTTTGTGTCTTCAAATGTATTTGGAGGTTTAGTGGCAGGTACATACAACTATGTTATTAGAGATAGTAAAAATTGTGAAGTACCTGGTTCAGTTAACTTAATCGACCCTGCTCCTATAAATGTTTCAATTGTTAGAAATCCAGTGCAATGTATTGCAAATACTAATGCACCAGGTAGCTTAGATATAACTATTAATTCTGGTGGAATTACACCTTATATTTATACCTTATTTGATAATACGTTTACTCAAATAGGGCTTAGTATTACAACAGCTTCCACAACTCAAACCTTTTCAGGTTTAAATTTTGGAGATTATTATGTAACTATAACAGATGATAATGGTTGTGAATACATTAGTGGTGTGCAAAGAATTGAGACACCTCCAAGTATTAGTTTGATTGGAAATGCCACAACGGGGTCTTGTGCTACAGGGGCTACAGTTGATATTTCAGTTGTATCTGGAGCAGGACCATTTACATATTCCATTTTTGGTCAACCCGCTACAAGTTTTGGACCAACACCTGCAACATCACATACATTTACAGGATTAAATCATGGTGTAACATACCAATTTCAAGTTATCGATTCTGGTGGGTGTTTTTCAATATTAGAGGTTACAACGCCAACGTTATCAGCTATAGATATTGATGCACTCACAACAACTGATGTAAGCTGTAATGGCGATAACAATGGTACACTTGATTTTACAGTTTTAAATTACAATGTATCTGTAACGAGTATATATTACGAAGTTCAAGATGAATTAACAAATACTCCAATAGTCCCTGCTCAAAACGGCACTTTTACAGGTTTAACAGGAGCTGCAGTTAACGGAACCATAACAGGTTTGCCGGCAGGAAATTATACGTTATTTGTTAGAGAGGTTGATGGCACTTTATGTACAGTCTCTGAAATATTTCAAATAAGACAACCTATTCAACCACTTGTTGCCGCTACAACTGCTAATCAAAATGCTAATTGTAATGTTGGCGCACAAGTAACTGTAACCGCAACTGGTGGAACAGGACCTTACAGGTATGCTTCTGGTGCGGTTGGATTTATACCAACACCAGCAGATTTTGGAACAAACAATGTTTTAAATTTAGACTATGCAGTAAGAACCAATTGGGATATTGTAGTAAGAGATGTTAATGATTGTGAGGTAAGGATAAATGAAACTATAGATATAGATCCAGAACCAGTAATTTTAGCTACTTTGAATAACCAATGTACAGTAACTGAAGGAAATTTTGAAATAGACGTTACATTAACTACACCTGGAATTGCTCCTTATACCTACAGTATTGATGGTGGTGTATTCCAAACTTTAACAACACCTTTTACAGTTTCAAATTTATCATCAGGAACCCATACTATAGAAGTACAAGATGTTAATGGTTGTGGGAATTTAGTTTCTGTAGATATTGAAGCTCCAATAGATTTACTACCTAGTGTCTCAGCGTTACCTTCGTGTAATAATGATGATGGAGAAATTACTATAACTGGTTCAGGTGGTTCAGGTTCTTATTCATACAGTATAAGTCCTAATCCAGCATCTATAGTACTTACAGGGAATGTGTTTTCTGGTGTGCCATCTGGAACTTACACTATAACACTAACAGATATAATAACCACTTGTTCAGAGAACATTTCAGTAGTTGTTCAAGAAGCAACGCCACCAACACTTACAATAACGCCAACACAAATAACATGTTTTAGTGATAATGATGGAACTTTTCAACTAAATGTAAGTGGGTATTCAGGACCATATACTTATGAAGTTTTTGATAGCACCTCTACATCTGTTTTTGGAGTGGTAGTAGCCAATACATCAACGAATCCTATATTAGTTTCGGGGCTTTCTGGTGGAACGTATTCTGTGGTGGTTACAGAAACAGCTGGCCCATTATGTTCTGCTGCATCAACCGTTATAATCCCTTCACCATCAGAGCTATTGCAACTTGTAGCGACTGAAACATCAAACGTAACTTGTGATGATGATAAAGGAACTATAACAGCAATTGCATCTGGTGGTTGGGGAACTTATGAATATGAATTAACTGGACCAACAACCGTAGCTTACTCACCAAATGGCACATTTACAAACTTATCTGCTGGAAGCTACACTGTTAATGTTAGAGATGCCGGAGGATGTATTGTTTCTGAGAATGTGCCACTTGATATACCAACACCAATCGATGCAACTATTACTACAGCAACACCGAGTTTACTCTCATGTTTTGGAGATACTAATGCGACAATAACAGCAAGTTTAGTTTCCGGCGGACAAGGAACTAACTATACTTATACGCTAAATATGCTTTCGCCTACAATTAGTACTTCAGGACCACAAACATCACCAATATTTACAGATTTAAGTTCAGGTACTTATAATGTAGTTGTAAGTGATGGTTATAATTGTGAGTTCACCTCTGCGGATGTTATTATTACCGAACCTTCAGAAGTTCAAGCGAGTTTAGTGAAAGCTACATCACAAACCTGTACCACGCAAACAGCATTAACATTAAGTGCTTCAGGTGGAACAGGAACTTATGAGTATAGTGATACAAGTGCTTTCTCAACTGTTTTGGGGTCATTCACAACCACAGTAACATTCCCAGTTTCAACAGGAACGTTTAGATATTATGTAAGAGATGCTAATGGATGTATTGCTAATGTTTCAAACGATATTACTATAGATCCATTGCCAGCATTAACAATGCGTTTGGATACTACTAATACAACTATTAGTTGTGCTGGGGATGATAATGGCGTTATTATCGCTTCCGCGGAAGGTGGTTTAGGTACTTATGTTTATACATTGCTAGATACTCTAGGTAATCCTATTACACCTGTAACTCAGGATAGCCCTGGGGTTTTTACAAACCTTCCTACTGGTAACTATCAAATACAGGTAAACAGTGGAGATTGTTTAGAAGTTTCAGCAACTATTCCAATTACAAATGCATCATCACCGCTTGATGTTACGTTTAATCCTATTGATGTTACCTGTAATGGGGAAAATGATGGGATGTTAGAAATTACCACTAGTGGTGGTTCTGGTATTATTAAGTATGCCATTTCGCCACAATTAGACCAATTTTTCGATTTAGAAACAGTTGAAAATTTATCACCAGGTAACTATGATATTGTTGTGCAAGATGAATTAGGTTGTTTTGTAACTTATAATTTTGATATTGATCAACCACTTCCTTTAGGATTCACTTATACAATTATTAGCGAAGCACCTTGTGATGGTGATTCTACGGGTGAGTTTACCATAGAGATTTTAGGTGGGGAGGCTCCATACAGTGTGAGTCTGGATGATGTAACTTATACACCACTTCCAATGGGAGTAACTACTTATACATTCTCTGGTTTAGAAGGTGGTGAGAAAATGGTTTATGTTTTAGATTCTAGTAATTGTGGAGGTGATAGTCCATTTTCTATTCCATTGCAAGATCCTGTAATTATTGAGCCATTAGCTAATATAAATTATGAGTGTATCAATGATTTAGTAAATAATACCAATACAGTTACCAATAGAGTCACTGTAACTGTAGATTCAAGTATTACAGATACCTCTATTTTAGAGTATTCATTAGATGGAGGAGCTTTTTCAACAGGAACAGGTGTTTATGAAAACTTATCACCAGGACCTCACAGCATTGAAGTACGTCATCCAAATGGTTGTGTACAAATTACAGATAATGGAATTCCTTTCATTATTGATACTTTCCAGCCTTTAGCTTTATCTATAGATGATGGTGGTTTAAACGAAATTATTGCTAATGCCTCAGGGGGTGCAACACCTTATGAATTCAGATTAAATGGTGAGTCTTATGGGAATGAAAATACCTTTTTGATATTTGAATCTGGTGATTACACCGTTACAGTTATTGACGCTAATGGTTGTGAAGTTTCAGCAACTCGATTTTTTGAATATGTAGATGTTTGTATACCTAATTATTTTACACCAAATGGCGATGGTAATCTAGATGGTTGGGGACCAGGTTGCGCTAATCAATACAGAAATTTAACCTTCGATATTTTTGATAGGTATGGACGAAAGATTGCTACCTTAAATATAGGAGATAAATGGGATGGAAAATACAGAGGTGTTGAGTTGCCTACTGGAGATTACTGGTATGTTGTAAAACTAAATGAACCGAGAGATAAACGTGAATTTGTTGGACACTTTACACTTTACAGGTAATTAAAACTCTTAACGAAAGCATTATGAAAATAAAAAAAATATATACAAGTCTGATTCTTCTCTTAGTTGTTTTTAATAGCTATGGGCAAGAGTTAAACTTACCCGTTTTTACACAGTATTTGGCTGATAACGATTTTGTAGTATCACCAACTTATGCTGGTATTGGGGATAATTTAAAAATTAGAGCAAACGGACTTACACAATGGGTAGGCATTAAAAATGCTCCAGATAATCAATCTGTTTATGCAGATGTTAGAATTGCTGATCGTTCAGGTTTGGGTATGTCTTTTTATAATGATAGAAACGGTAATACCATTCAAACCGGAGGAAAACTTTCTTTTGCGCATCATTTAGTTTTAGATTATTATTCTAAACTGTATTTGTCCTTTGGTATTTCATACAACATAAACAATTTTAGAATAGACATTGATAATTTTGATAATGGTTATGATAATCCAATTATAGATCCATTTGTAACTGACGATAGACGAACTACAAATCATAATTTTGATATAGGAACATTGTTGAGGTATAAGGGTGCTTTTTTTAGTTTTAACGTAAATAATGTTCTTGAAAAGAAGTTAGATGAGACCGTAAGAATTTTAGAACCTAATTTGCTTCTAAACTATCAAATATATTCTGGTTACACTTTTAGAGGTCCTAAGAAGAGTGGTCTAGAATTTGAACCATCCATTTACTATCAAATGTTTAGTAGTGATAAGCGTTCTAGTACAGATTTGAATTTTAAGTTTAGAAAATACAATCGAGATTATGATTATTTCTGGGCAGGAATTTCGTATCGCTTCTTAAACGATCAATTTTTTAAGCCACTAAATATTGGGCCCATGGTTGGTTTCCAGAAATCTATTTTTTATTTTGGTTATGCTTACCAAGTAACTACAAATGATTTGTCAGCATACAACTCAGGAACTCATGTTGTTACTATCGGGTTAAACTTTCTGCAGGGTATTAGTAATTGTCCTTGTACACAGAGTGCAGTGCGTAAATAAGGTTATAAAATTTCAATTGAAATTATTAAAGTTGAAGTATTTTACAGATTTAATATCGCCTTTAACTGAAGCAGCTCCAATATAATTGTCCATTGGTGAGAATGAAAATAATCTCCACAAATCCTTTTCATTTTTATCCCATTTGGTTTCTAATAATTCAGTCTTTTTATCTGATTTTATATCTACAGAAAATGAATCAAGAGGAAATGAAAGCCCTTTAGCCTTTGCTTTTATAAAAGATTCTTTTCGAGTCCAACATCTATAAAATCCCTTTGTATGTTCTTCAATTGGTAATTTTTTTAGTGTTTCTATTTCGTATTGGGAGAAGTAATTATCGACGATATCCATGACTTCAAAATCGTATTTAAGTTGTTCAATATCAACACCAATATCGTTATTTAAAACAAAACCGATTATTGCTAAATTTCCTGAATGCGAAACGTTAAACTTTAAGTCAGTTTTTATATCAAAGTCTGGTTTTCCGTAATTACCATACTTAAAAAGAATATTCTCAGGATTCATCTTTAAATATTTTCCAGATAAATATCTCAAACTGCCGCGGGTAATTATGGAAGAGTTTTTGTCTTTTTCAAAACGGAATTTCGAAGCTTTAGATATTTCATTTTCTGAAAGAAATTGTTTTAAACTTTCAATAACCTCAATAGTTTTATTGAGATTTATAAACCAAATATGTAGTTCGGTTTTTAAAATTTTAAATGAATTATCATTTAAATGATTCATGATATGATTAAAGCTTACTTTTTTGGTTTATAGAATTGGGCAAAATATCCGAAATCTTTTTATCTCTATATTTTTGATACAGTTTATGAAAATCGTTCATTTTATTTTGAAATTGACTTTCATTAAGGATTCTACTAATTTTTTGACTTATTTGTTCTGGGGAATCATTGTCCTTATCACCCATAATTCCCATACCATGATAATGTACACGTGCAGCACAACCATTTTGGTCAAAGTTTTTACCAGAATAAATTAACATGGGAACTTTATAATGAATACACTCATTAATACTGTTTATTCCGGCATGATTTATATTAATATCTGCGTTTTTTAATACTTCTAATTGTGGTACCCAATTGAATAGAAAAACATGATCTGGAAGGTTTTTAAAAGTAGTTTTATCAATTTTATCTCCTAACGTAATTATTAAAAGCCACTCTTTTTTTATACGAACAGCTTCAATTAATTTATTTAAGAATGTTATATCTCCAGGAACCAAAGTACTAACTGAACAAAATATTAATTTTTTGTTTTCTTTTAATTTATTACTAAAAATTTCTACTAAACTCTTACTGATATCTTTTGAATAGTTTTTATCCCTGGATTCAAAAACCATAGGACCGTAATATTTAAAGTTTTTATAAGGTTTATGTTTAAAATCCATTTCTTTCATAGTCATACTAAGAGTTTGAATATGAGGATAAGTAAATAAATCTGGTAGATTACTAGCTACTATTTTTTTTGTTGGAAAACCATTTGTTTTTGCATAGTTTAGTAGTGCTTGACGACGATAATCTTTAAAAGAAAGCTTGTTTACTAAAATTCGTGCTTTAACTTTAAGTTTAATTTTAATCCAATTGAAAAGAATATTTAAAGAGTTGCCTACTAATCCCTTGCGAGGTATCATATCCGTTCTGATAGGAGGCAGTTTAAGTCCTGAACCCATTCTGTTTGAGAACCATGAAGAACTAAGCGCAAATGGTGTTTTGAGAGCAAATAGTACAAAAATTAAATCATGTAGCTCTTGATCAATAATAGCGAAATCTATGGCTGTTTTTTCTAGTATATTTTTGTATTGATTTAAATTTAGTAATCTTTCAGATGTTTTTAAAATGGTTTTTTTATTCTTTAAACTAAATATTTTTCTATTAAACCAAGACGATTTTAATGGAAAATTTAAATCTTTAAGTTGTAGAGAGTATACTATTTCTGGTAAGGCTACATAATTAAAACCACAATTTTCTACTTTGTTTTTTACATCTCTAACCGCTAGGTAGGTTATTGTATGACCTTCATTTTCTAAACGAGAAGCAACCTCCAGACTAGCATGTAAATTACCTGTTAAACCAGTCATTATAATTGCTATATGAGCCATTGAATTATAGTTTTTTAGAAGTTAATTATTCTCAATGATTGCTTTCTCAATTTGAGTAGCCATTTTATCTGCATAAGGTGATTGGAATAATTGATAATGCAAGCCTTCAGTTTTAAGTATATTTACTTCCTGTTCAGTTATACCTTCCCAAGCTTCTATATATGTAGGATTTAAATTTTTATCTGGTTTATCAGTTAAAATTAGGGTTGTTTTACCAGGGTGTTTTTTATCCCATTCATAGGCTTTGTATATATTTACTAGGTTCTGCTTTACTTGGGTTAATTTTTTTTCAGTTGATGAACCAAAAAAGCGTTTTAATTGCGGTTTTATTAATTTATCAAAGTTATTTAGATACATTAATTTTACAGCTTTTAAAGGGTTGTTTGCTAGACGCTTTAAAAAACCTGAAATACGCATTTTCATTCGTTCTGGATCTGTAAAATCTTCCTGCTTTATAATGCTGTCTATCACAATTAGATTTGTTTGTTCATTTAATTCATCATAAATATTTGCAATCTCTATACCTACTGCTGGACTAAAACAATAAACTAATAGGTTATAAGGTCCATTTGGTTGAATTTCTCTAATCTCCTTAGCATAATCTTTAGCCATTTCCTGGATGTTTTTATGTAAACTTGTAGATGGTTGTATAGCATAAACAGGTCTATCTTCATCAACAGCATTTGCTATTGGGTTAAAAAAGAATACAAAACCTCCGCCTCCATGAATACAAAAAAGTGGTTTTTTACTACCATGTGCTCTTAGAGGAACTGTGTATTTCCATGTTTCTTCATCTCTATCGTTAAGTATAAATTTTGATAGTGTTTCAATTGTTGGGTACTCTAAAAGTGTAATAGGTGATATTTTGACTTTCAGTTTCTTTTCAATAAGGGTAAACATTTTGATGACAAGAAGAGATTTTCCTCCTATTTCAAAGAAGTTATCTCTTGTGCTTATATTACTTTTGTTTAATAATTTTTCCCATATTTTTAGTAACTCAAGTTCAGTTTTGTTTTTAGGTGTTTCTCGAACAATTTCTCCATTTTTTTTAGATGGTAGTTTTTGATTTAAGTTTACTTCTATGGAGGGTATTTTCTCTATTAATAATTTGTTATTAACCTCTTTATTACTGCTTAAAATATCTAATATTTTTTCAAAACTATTTAAAATCCAATGTATGGTGTCTTCTGTAAAAATAGCAGAGTCACTTATTAAATGCACATCTATATCTTCTTCTGCCTTTATTATTACTGTTAAAGGGTATGTTGTAGTGATACTACTTTGAGAGCTGTGAACTTTTAGTTGTCCTGCATTAATATCTTCCCAAGGGTAGTTTTCAAAAATAAATAGACTGTCAAATATTACTGGGGATTTACTTTGTATAAATTCAGTGATTTCAGAAATTGAAAAAGGCTCAAATTTTCTCGCTTTTATTTGTTGTTCTTGAATACTTTTAAACCATTCTTTAATATTAGTTTCATCTTGGAGTTTTGTTCGTAGCGGTAATACATTAGTAAACATGCCAGACATCAAATCTATGTTTGGAAAGTTTCCAGACCTGCCTGAAACAGTATTACCAAAAGTAATATCTTCAGAGTTAGAATATTTTGATAATATGATAGCCCAAATACCTTGAAACAACGTATTTGCAGTTATATGTAATTGTTTGGTTATTGCCTTTACTTTATTTACAGATTCAGTTGGTAAAGAGGTTTTGTTCTTAACAAAGCTATTTGTTTTTAATTGCTGTTGATTTAATAGAAATGGTTTTACAAAATCCTTGAATGTATTATTCCAAAATGTCTTAGCTTCATCTACATCAATTTGTTTCAAATAATTTAAGTAAGACTTATAAGAAGGGATGGTTTCAAAATTTGGAGTTTCATTTTTAAGAAAAGCATCGTAGTATGCAAATACATCTTTTAAAATAATGCTAGTAGACCAACCATCTAAGAGTAGGTGATGACAGCACCAAACTAAATAATAAGAGTCAACTTTTGTTTTTACCAAACTTATATTCGATAATGGATTTTTTTCAAAATTAATACCAGCTTTCTTATTTTCGGCTTTAAAATTTATTAGTTTTTTTGACTGAATGTCGTCTTCATCAGTAGTCCAATCAAAATAAGACCATTGCATAGTCCCATTAGGTTTTACAATTTGTACAGGACTTTTAATCTTTTTCCAATGAACAGATGTCCTTAAAACGGGATGTCTCTTAATAGCAAAATCCCATGATTTTTTTAAAACCTCAATGTTAAGTTCTCCATCAATAGTGCACTGTACATTTAAAAAACCTTGATCGTCATCAATAGTTAAATGATGAAATAATACCCCTTGCTGCATTGTACTTAGTGGGTATATGGCTTCAATTTTTGGTTTTTCCTCCTTACTCTGGTGCATCGTCAAATTTTTCTCTGTAATTTATTATTTTTTTATAAATCAATATCACTTAGTAAGGTATCTAAGTCATCTTGATCTAAATCTACATCTTGGAAATCAGAAGGCGTATATTTAGTGATTTCATTCATTGTGCAATGTTCAATTATGTTATTTAGTCCATCTTTAAATTCTGAAATTAAAGATACAATTGTTTCTTGTTTAAATGCTTGTCTTGGATATTGCCAACTCATTTCTAAAACACCATTTTTTATTAAAGCGTTTACTTCTAAAAAATAATATCTTTCACTTAGCGGGTGCCTCATATTATCTTGAATAAATTCAGTTTTGTTTTGGCTTGTTGCCTGCTTGCCTAAAAAATTAAAAACGATATTAGGATAATCCATATCTCCTAAAGATAATTTTAGATAGCGTAATATACCAAATCCAATTCCTCCATTAGGAATAGCCCTTATTTGTTCTTTAGTTCTTATGATACTGGATTCTATATCAGTATCTAAACTCATATCGAATAGTTGTGGAAAAAAAGAAGTGAACCAGCCAACAGTATTAGATAAATCTATCGAAGTGTTGTTAGTTTCTCTTCCATGACGTTCCAAAGTTAAAGCTATTTCTTTTTGGTTTGACCATTTTGAAATAATCTTTGTGAAAGCTGTTAACAGTAGCTCGTCTGTTTTTGTATTGTAAGTTTGGTTAGCTTTATTTAAGCTTTCTTCGGAAAACCCAGAATTAATTTTGATTTTTATTTCATCAACATCTTTTTCCAAAATAGGAAGGCTACATTCAAAATCTACGGGCAGTTTATTCGTTTTAGAAATTTGACTTTTCCAGTAATTCTCTTCTTTAAGTGTTGCTTTTGATTCTTTTAATTGATTGAGATGATGTAACCAAGAATTTAATGAAGCTGTACGATACAATTTATCAGATTCTACTTCTTTAGAATTAATTCCTTCTAGATATTGATCTAAAATGATTTGCCATGACACAAAATCTATAACTAAGTGATGCGCCATAACTATTGTTATATTCTTTGAAATTGATCCTGTATCAAAAAAGATACACTTAAAAAGAGAGCCTTCATTTAAATCAACTTCATTTTGTATTTTCATTAATACGGTATTAATTTCAGAATTATAATTTTCAGGCAATACATCTGAAATATCAAAGACATGAAAAGCTTTAGTATCCTCTGGTTTTAAAATATTAGCAATCCAGTTGTTATTTTCCGATTTAAAACTCAACCTTAATGCATCGTGAGTATTTATAATATTATTTGTTAATATTTCTAATTGTTCAATATCTTTTAATTCAGATAAGTTGTTAATTCTGAATCCTTGATTCCAGTATTCGGGAGCATTTTTATGGGTTTTAAAAAACCATTTTTGTATGGGAGTTAATGGTATTTTACCATTAAAGATAGTTTCAGTATGAGTTAAATCCTTTTCTTCAAGAGAAATAAACATAGCTAATTCAGAAACTGTTTTATGTTCAAATATTTGACTAGGAGCAATTGATATACCACGTTTTCTAGCCTTAGAAATAATTTGAATACTTAAAATTGAATCGCCTCCTATTTCAAAGAAATTATCTTTTGTGCTTATGGGGGAAATATTTAATGTTTCTTCCCATATATTTAATAGTTTTTCTTCTATCTCATTTTTAGGTGCTTCAATATTTTTGGAATCTATATTTTTAAACTTTAATTCCATTTCATTCAACGTATTTCGGTCAATCTTTCCATTAGGAAGTGTGGGGAAGTTATCTAGAACTATAAATCTAGTAGGAATCATATACTCAGGTAACTCCTTCTTAAGAGCTGTTTTTAATGAGTCTACATTAAATGTAGCATCTGGTTTTATAAAAGCTACTAAATATTTTTGACTACTAGGATTATGTTTAGCTAAAACAACAGATTTTTTCACGTAATTATATCTGTCTATTGTATTTTCGATATCATCAAGTTCAACACGGAACCCTCTTATTTTTATTTGCTGATCAGCTCGTCCTAAAAATTCAATGCTTCCATCTATATTAAATTTTCCTAAATCCCCCGTTTTATAAATCCGACCCTCAGTATTGAAAGGAGATTCTATAAAAACAGTATTGGTTAAATCAGATTTATTTAAATAGCCTTCAGATAAATTTCCTCCTACATAAATTTCACCTGTAACACCAATTGGAACAGGTCTTTTTGAAGTATCTAGGATATAAATTTTTGAGTTTGCGGTTGGTTTACCTATCCCTATTTGACTATTTTTAAGATCTTTTTGTTTTATTTTTTTAGCAGTACACCATACGGTAGCTTCAGTAGGTCCATACTCATTATATAATGATACATTTGGCAGGCATTTAAAATGTGTATTACATAATGCTTTTGTGCAAGCCTCTCCAGCAACCATAATTGTATTTAAACTTTCTAATTTTGAAACCGCTACATTATCTAATATCATTTTATATAAAGACGGTAACATTAAAGTATGGCTGACTTTATTTATACGAATCAGGTTTGCTATTAATTCAACATCTTGCTCAATGCGCTTTTGGGTAATAACTAAATTCCCGCCAGTACAGAGTGTCCAAAAAATTCCAGCTTTAGAACTATCAAAGGAAATTGAAGACATTAATAAAAATGATGTTGGATTTTTATCATAAAAATTTAATCTTCCAGCTGTAGATGCTATAATGTTTTTATGGCTTATAGGCACGCCTTTAGGTTGTCCAGTGCTTCCAGAAGTATAAATAACATATGCTAAATCTGTTTCCTTAGTTTCTGGTAATTCTTTCTTATAGTTGATACTATTCTCATTAATACTATCAATGAATATTGGGTTAACCTCAAAACTTGTCAAGCGTTCAGAAAGATTGCTATGAGTAAGGATACTTTCAACTTGTGCATCTTTTATAATATAACTAATGCGCTGTTCAGGATATTCGGGGTCTATTGGTAAATAAGCGCAGCCCGATTTAAGTATCCCTAAAAGTCCAATTATCATATCCAAAGAGCGATCTAAACAAAGTCCAACTATTTTGCTCTTAGAAGAAAACTCTAAAATTTTATAGGCTACAATATTTGCTCTTTCATTTAACTCTGAATAGGTAATGTGTTCATTATTAAAAGTTAAGGCTATTTTGTTTGGAGTACTTTTTGATACATCCTCTATTATAGAATGAATGTTTTGATATTCAGAAAAAATATTTTGTTTATCTACATTTACATCATGAATGATTCTTTTATCACTTTCAGTTAATGCAGGTATGCTGGCAATAGTATTACCAATGTTTTCAACTACATAACTCATAGTTAGTTTTAAATACTCTTGAAGTTGTATAATTGTTTTTTCTTCGAATAAGTCAGTTGCATATTCAAATGTTGATGCTATTTTACCATCATCATTTGTAATAAATAGCGTCAAATCAAATTTTGAAACTTCTGCCATAAAATCAGCAGTTTTGGTTAAGGTAAGGTCATTTCCAAAATCTGGATTTTTGGACTTGGATGAATAAACAAACATAACCTGAAAAAGTGGGTTTATTGCCAAAGATCTATCAAGATTTAATTCTTGAACTAAATCATTAAATGAAACATCCTTGTTAGTAACTGCCTCAGCAAACACGTTTTTTATTTTATTAATAAACTCTACTATTGTAAAAGATTTATTTACTGAAGTTCTAATAACTAATGTGTCTATAAATAACCCAAATATACCCTCCAGACTTTGGTGATTTCTATTAGAAATTGGTGTGCCTACTAAAATATCTTCTTGTTGTGAGAACTTTTGTAAAATGATAAAATACATGGATAAAAACAATACAAAAGGGGTAACCTCAAGTTGTTTAGCTGTATTTAAAATTTTTAAGGATGCTTCTTTAGAAAGCTCTAATGTATGATAACCTCCTTTATACGTTGGTATATTAGGACGCTTAAAATCTAGCGGTAGGTTTATTACAGGTGAGTTATTAGGTAGTTTATTTTTCCAATAGTTTAACTGATTTTCTGTGTTTTGTTTATTGTTTAGCCAGAATGCGAAGTCAAAAAAATTAATACCTTTTTCATTTTTTTTTAAAGGCTGATTATTTAAAAGTGCTGTGTAATTTTTCGCTATAGATTCTCTTAATATCTTCATGGACCATTGATCTGCGATAATATGATGCACAGTAAGAAATAAGATATACTCGCTTTCAGTCTTTTTAATTAAAGAGGTTTTTATTAATGGGGCAGATGATAAATTGAATTTAAAATTGGCTTGTTTTTTTATTAGATCAGAGATTCCCTTTTCAGATTCAATAATAGAGTTTGTACTAAAGTCAAACTTTTCAATATTTAGTGTAATTGAATCGTCAATATTTAGTTTAGGTTTTCCATGGTCTAATGAAAAATAAGATTTGAATATATCTTGTTCAGCAAAAAAGGACTGAATACTTTTTTCTAAGAGAGTTGTTTCAATATCACCTTTAAAATTGTAATGTTCAGAAAGGTTATAAAATGCGCTTTCTGGGTACATTTGTTGCAAAAACCAAAATCTTTTTTGTGCGGGAGATAATGGTATCTTAGTCCCTTCAGGTAACTTATTTATAGCTGTTGATAAGGAGCTAACACTTTTTTGCTTATTCTTCCACTTGGATAATAAGGAGTCTTTATTAAACTTGTTTTCCAAAATTTCTTATGTGTATAAACTAGAAAATTATTATGATAGTGTTACTTAAGACCAAGCCATTTAGCCGTTTCATAAACAAATTGAAATAGGTAATCATCAACTTTTAGATTGATATCAAAAACACGTTCTACAAACCAATATAAAGAAACAATGATTAGTAGTATAGACATGTAAACCAAAAATTTGGGATATAACTTATGTTTTCTTAAAATATATAAAACTGGAAAAATGGCAGCAATGATTACTAACTGCCCAACTTCTACACCTATATTAAACCCAAGCAGTGATAAGGTTAAAAACTCTCCAGTAAGTCCTAAATCGCCTAAGACACTTGCAAAACCAAAACCGTGGAATAAACCAAATATAAACGCAATAACCCAGTCTTTCATTTTAAAAATAGGCCTTATATTATGATAAGCAGCTAAGCCAATTGAGAAGGCGATTATAGACTCTACAATTTGCGAAGGTAGGTTGATAAGGTTTAAGGATGCTAATGTTAATGTTATGGTATGAGCTATTGTGAAAAAAGAAACAACTTTAATGATATACAAAAAAGCAGCTTTAAACGTCATAACAGGTTCCCAACCAAATATTGAATTGTTTTTCCTTCTAACAACTGCTGGAAGTATAAGGGCTAGTAAAAATAATATATGGTCTAAACCTATCCAGATATGCCATACACCTTGCTTAACCATAGCCATAAACCCTGTAAAAACACTGGATTCGTCTAATGCTAGAGTAGTAGAGGTGTCGTCGGGCCCAAAATCTTCAATGATATTGGTGTAACCATCAATAACACCTGCCTTCCAATTATATTCCATAACTAAAAAACCTTTGTGTTTAGGGTCTTTATGAAACGCTAAATTGTAGTATATATCTAATTTATCAGGAATTTCTTCTGAATCTTTAAGCTTAAATTGATACTTAATATAATTACCCATACCAGTTTCTGTTATACCCAAATCCGTTAAGATTAGTTCATATTTGGTATTTCCAGAATAAAAACTTGAGTTTTCTAATATGTATGTCTTAATTGTATTTATGTATGGTTTAGCGTCTTCTACTGTTGAGTTATCAGGAAGATTAAAACCAAAAACTTTATTCAGTTCTTTAACATTTATTTCAAAACGGCCTTGAATACCATCAGCCTCATAAATTCTTAAGAATAAATAACTTTGATTAGGCTCGTGAGAATAAGAAAATATAGAAAATACAAAGAAAGCGAATACTAGTAGTTGGTGTAGTTTTTTTTTCATATTTAGTTTTTTGTAAAACACCATTTGCTATATATAGACTTACAAAACATATTTAAACCTGAAGATTCAAAATAGTTAAAACTATTGTAGTTTATTTATAAAAATGAAACTAATAAAGTTACAATAATGATATTTCAATTAATACAATTTTTTCAAAATATATTATTAATTAAGTTAAAACAGCAATAAAGTATTTATTTGTTCGATTTTGTCGATAAACTGTTGCTTATTAATTTTTAATCGATATAAGATGTGGCATGTCGATAGTTTTTGTCTAATACATATTATTGAGGTTAATTGAAATAAAAAAATTGAATTTTTCATATACTAAAGAGCAACTAAAGCTTAAAGAAGATTGCATAAATTTTGCAAAACAAGAGCTTAACGAATCGATTTATAAAAACGATAAAACCTCTACGTTTTCAAAAGAAAACTGGATAAAGTGTGCCAGTTTTGGTATTCAAGGTATGGCTGTGTCACCAGATTTTGGAGGACGCAAAGCACAATTAGATTTATTAGATGCTACGTTAGCCATGGAAGGTCTTGGTTATGGGTGTAGAGATAATGGTTTGCCTTTCGCGTTGAGTGCACAGATGTGGACAGTGCAACTTCCCATAGCAGATTTTGGTTCTGAATTACAAAAGAAAAAATATTTACCATTGCTAGCCTCAGGAGAAAAAATAGCATGCCATGCATTAACAGAGCCCGAAGCTGGTTCAGATATTTTTAGCATGAAAACCACTGCTAAAAAAGTTGAAGGTGGTTATATTTTAAATGGGACAAAATGTTTAATAACACTAGCCCCTGTAGCTGATTTAGCATTAGTATTTGCCACTATAAACCCTAAACTTGGTAAATGGGGCGTTACTGCATTTTTAGTTGAAACCGATGCACTAGGTTTTTCCGTAAGTAAGAATAAAGATAAAATGGGTATGCGTACAGTTCCAATTGGAAGTTTAAATTTTAAAGATTGTTTTGTACCAGAAACCAATAGGTTAGGGAAAGAGGGGGCAGGATGGAGCATTACAAATCATTCCTTGGAGTATGATCGCTGTAGTATTTTAGCAAGTCAGCTTGGAGCTATGGAGTTTCAATTAGAGGAATCTATAAAATTTGTGAAAAGCAGAAAACAGTTTGGAAAGTCAGTATCAGAGTTTCAATCAGTTTCAAATAGAATAGCAGATATGAAATTGCGTTTGGAAAGTTCTAGATTATTATTATACAAAGTAGCCTGGATGAAAAGTGAAGGTCAATCTGCAATGTTAGAATCTGCATTATTAAAATTACAATTAAGTGAGAGTTTTGTAACTTCCAGTATAGATACTATTCGTAACCACGGTGGATATGGTTATTTGAGTGAAAATGAGGTTGAACGTAATTTGCGCGATGCTATTGGAGGTGTTATATATGCGGGGACTTCAGATATACAACGAAATATTATTTCCAAACTACTCGGACTTTAAAAGCATAAAAGAAAAAAGTGTTATATAATTTAGTACAAATAATAGAGCAATCTGCTAAAGCGTTTCCTAATAAAGGTGCTTTTAGATATATGGAGGATTCCATAACTTATAAGGAATTAGATATTAAGTCTAATCAATTAGCTCATTATTTGATTACTCGTGGCGTAAAAAAAGGAGATCGTGTTGGTATTTTAATGCATCGTTGTTTAGAAACTAGTATAGCTATTTATGGTATTTTAAAATCGGGTGCTGCCTATGTGCCAATAGATCCATTTTTGCCTAATGAGCGAATTAAATTTTTAATAAATGATTGTGATATAAAACATTTAGTTTCTACCGATAAGCAATCAAAAAAAATAAGAAAAATTCTATTATCAAAACACAACCTTGAAACGATAATAGGACTTTCAGATTCACAAAATATTAAAACTATATCTTGGAAAAGAGTTTATGAAAGCCTATTAGAAGACTACATTTCGGTAGATATACTATCAGACGATTTATCATATATTCTTTATACATCTGGTAGTACAGGGCTTCCAAAAGGTATCATGCATACGCACGCAAGCGCATTAGCTTTTGCCAAATTGGTGGTAGACTTATATGGTTTTAAGCATACCGATATTATTGCAAACAGTGCACCTTTACATTTTGATGTATCTATACTTGGTTATTGCTCAGCACCTCTTGCTTCTGCTACTACAGTTATTATTTCAGATGCGCATTTAAAATTTCCAATAAGTTTAGCAGAACTAACAGAGAGAGAAAAAGTAACCATATGGTATTCAGTGCCATTGTTGTTGATAGAGTTACTTCACAAGGGTGATATTCAAAATAAAGATTTTAGCAATATGCGCTGGGTATTATTTGCAGGAGAAGCTTTTGCAACCAAACAATTGCGAGCTTTAATGCAGTTGTGGCCACATGCAGAGTTTAGTAATATTTATGGCCCCACAGAATTAAATCAGTGCACATATTATAATTTAAAGGTTCCTCCTAAAACGGATAATCCAATTCCTATTGGTACAACATGGAAGAATACAGAATATAAAATTTTGGATGATAAAGATAACGTTGTTGAACCTGGAGAAGAAGGTTTGCTAGTTGTAAGATCAGCAACCATGATGAAGGGTTATTGGAATAATAAAGCATTAACAGAGGCCTCATTATATAAGTATAAAATTGCAGAAGGGTTTGAGCATGTTTATTATAGAACAGGGGATTTAGTTAAGCTAAATAGTAATAATGAATTACTTTTTTTAGGAAGAAAGGATAGTCAAATAAAATTAAGAGGTTTTAGGATTGAAATAGGAGAGATTGAAAATATACTTTTAAACTACCAAGGTGTTACAGAAGCCGCGGTAATAGTAACTGATATTGCCAAAGACAAGAGTTTGGTTGCAACTATTTTAACTGATGGTGCATCTGAAGTTTCTGAAGATAACCTTACAGTACATTGTAAAAATAATTTACCAATATATGCTGTACCCAAACAAATACTGATATTAAAATCTTTCCCGAGGACAAGTTCAGGGAAAATTAATAGAAGAGAGATAGCAAGCATGATTAAATCATCAAATTAAATGGAAAAAACGATTATAAAGCATATTGAGAACGAACTGGCTGTTGAGGTAATAGAAGATGGATTAGAAGCCTCAGATGATCTTTTAGGAAGTGGTATAGTTGATTCTTTAGGAATGATGAAATTAGTTTCCTTCATAGAAGAACAATTTACTATTGAGGTAGCGCCAGAAGAAATGGTTATTGATAATTTTATGACTGTAAAGAATATTTGCGAATACATTAAAACCAAACTATAAACTTAAGTTTTTAGATAGATATCTAGATATATGGAAGTCACCCATTATAATTACTTAACACAGAACCAAAAATTATTGTGGTTAGGGCAGGAGTTAAATCCGAAGTCGCCTATGTACAATATGGTTATGGTTTATGAAATTTCAGGAGAGGTGTCTTATATACATTTCAAAAATGCTTTTGAGAAGTTAGTAGAGCAGAATGATGTTCTTCGCTCAGTTTTTGATTTTGAGAATGGAGAGCCTATTCAAAAATATTTATCCAATATAGAATATGAGGTTTTATTTGAGGATTTTTCTAATCATGAAGATCCAAAAAAAGCATATTTTGAATGGCAAAAAGGTCGGGTTTCAAAAATATTTGATACTAAAAAGTGTTTGTTTGATTGTGCACTTATTAAATTATCTAAAGAGAAGTTTATATGGTACATAAATCAGCACCATCTAATAACTGATGGGTGGAGTACGACAATCATGCTTTCTAAGATATCTGATTTATACAGTCAAGGTATAAGAAATAGTTTTGATGACACAAAATTATATTCATACAAGGCATTTATAGATATTCATAGCGAAAACAGTAATAACAACAAACACAATCAAAACAAAATATACTGGGAAGAAAAAGTAAAAGAATACCCCAATGTACCCTCACTTTATCATAAAAAAGTTGAAAATTTAAATACAAGTTCAGAGCGATTATTTGTTAGTTTAGGTAATGAACGTTCAGAAAAAATTAGAGCTTTAGCAAAGCATAAAGATTTCAAAGGATGGAATCTAGACCTAACACTTTATAATATATTTTTAACGGCATTATTCGCTTATATTTACAGAGTTACAGGGCAAGAGCAGTTAGTAATAGGTTCACCAACACATAATCGAGTAAAAAAAGAATTTAAAAACATATTAGGTTATTTTGTAGAAACATTTCCTTTATTTACCCAAGTTGATGAAGAAGAAACTTTCATTTCTTTATTTAAAAAAGTACAAATAGAGAGTAATAACTTTCTTAAAAAAGCACAATTAGGAACTTCTAATGCAAAATTAAATAGAAGTTTTAATGTGTTTTATAATTATATAAACTCACATAATTCAAGCTTCAATGAGTTTTCTGTTAAAACGTCTTGGGTTCACTCTGGGCATACAGACCCTAGACACCATATTCGTTTTCATGTACATGATTTTGATAATACTGGTAGTATTAAATTATATTTTGATTTAAACACGCAGGTTTTTGATGATGAAAAGCGAAAATATGTACCAAATCACTTTTTAAAATTACTTGATGCTTTTTTAAATGACCCATCAATTGTATTGGAGCATGTTAATCTAATTACAGAATCTGAAAAATCACAAATAAGTAAATGGAATGACACTGTTGTTAATTACCCTGAAAATGAAACGCTACTTTCAAAATTCAGAAATCAAGTTTTAAGAACACCTAACCAAGTGGCTTTAGTTTTTAAAAAAACCACTTTATCCTATAAAGTATTAGATGAGAAATCCAATCAAGTTGCACATTTTTTAATTAGTAAAGGTGTAAAGAATAATGATATCATCGCTGTGAGTTTAGAGCGCTCATTAGAAATGATGATCTTTATTTATGGAATCATTAAAGCAGGAGCTGCATATTTACCTTTAGATGCTAACATCCCTAATGAACGATTAGATTTTATTTTAAAAGATGCTAATATCAATACCTTATTTTACAATCATGATAAATTAAAGGGTACTGATTTTAGTGGTGTAGCCTGTTTTGGTGTTCATGATATTTATGAGCAAATACAAACGATGTGCATATCTAAATGCGAAGTAAAAATAGAACCAAGCGATTTAGCATATGTTATTTATACTTCAGGTAGTACAGGATCTCCCAAAGGAGTTGAGTGTCATCATGAAGGTATTTGTAATAGATTAAATTGGATGAATGAAAATTATCTAGTACAAAATGATGATGTATTTATCCAAAAAACCCCAATTACCTTTGATGTTTCGGTTTGGGAGTTGTTTTGGCCTTTACAAATAGGCTCAAAATTGGTTGTAGAGGTTCCAGATGCTCATAAAAATCCAGAGCAACTAGTAGAAACAATTTGTAGAAATGATGTAACAAACATTCATTTTGTACCCTCAATGCTTAATGTTTTTATCCAAAATGAAGCTGTAAAACGTTGCACCAGTTTAAGGAAAATATTTTGTAGCGGTGAGGCTTTATCTGTTCCCGTTGTAGAAAAAACTTATGATAAATTAACAGTTGAAGTACACAATTTATATGGACCTACTGAGGCTTCTGTAGATGTGACTAGTTGGTATTGTAAAAAAGAATCTCTAGCCAAAGGAATTCCAATTGGGAGACCAGTTGCAAATACTCAGCTTTATATTCTAGATAAGTATTTTAATCAATTACCAATAGGTGTTATAGGAGAGTTATATATAGCAGGAAAACAAGTAGCTAAAGGATATTTGAACCGTGAAAATCTAACAAATCAACGTTTTGTGAAAGATGTCTTTTCAAGTAACCTTAATGCAAGAATGTACAAAACAGGAGATTTAGTTAGATATAGAGAGGATGGAGCAATTGAGTATCACGGTAGAATAGACAATCAAATAAAGTTGAGAGGCTTAAGAATAGAACTTGGTGAAATTGAAAAAACTATCGAAAAACACCCAGACATATTACAGGCAATTGTTACAACAGATCAAAGAGATAATTTAATAGCCTATTATATAGGTCAAACTACAAACGAGAATTCAATTGTCAGTATCCTAGAGTCTTATCTACCAGATTATATGATACCAAGTTTGTTTATGCATGTTGAGAGTTTCAAGTTGTTATCAAGTGGTAAGGTTGATAGAAAACAACTGCCAAATCATAATGGCTTAAATGCTAATAAATTAGAAACCAGTAAAATATCACCTAGAAATGAAATAGAAGAACTGGTTCATGCTATATGGGAAGAGGTGCTTAACATAGATGAAATTGGTGTTAATGAGAATTTTGTTAGAATAGGCGGGAATTCGCTTAATGCAATATCAATAACATCTCGATTAAAAAAAGAACTTGAATTAGATATTTCAATAATTGATGTATTCAATTATCCAACTATAGAGACTTACTCGAAACATATAGAAAAAACTATTGTTAGTTTACTAAATGAATAGAAATGTTAAAAAGGGCTGGGAGCCATTTGTAATAAAGATTATGGCTATTGCAATGAGTATTTGCTATGTGTTTGGACCATCACATAAAGAAGTAAATAACGCATTGCACTACCTTCTGCATCAATTTGAAAAACCTAAAACCGTATTAGTACATTCAAAACTAAATGACGCAAAACATGAAAATCATTATACTTACTTTTTGAAAAATAAAGAGGAAAAGCATCAGCATACCCTTTTAGAAGTATTAAATGAAATACTAAAAGTTTGTGATGTGGATGATAGTCCTGAAAATCAAAATATCACATTTAAAAAAATAGATAAGCATTTACGGTCTAAGCAATCACTAAAAAATAAAAATTTAGTTTTAGGTCTATATATAAAACATCGATTTCCACATCTTAATGAACATATTCATCAAGGTTTTTTAAAAACCAATCTGCAACCTCCTCAATTAATCTAGTATTCCTTAAAAGGAAAGCTTGAAAATATAGAGTTATTGATACTTTTTTTCAAGTTATCAAATATCATATTACTAACACAGATAGCATGGGGCATATTTTTATGTTTTGTCATAACCTGTGTTATAACTCAAACTTAAAAAAAATGAAAAAGCATATTATTTTATATTTATTTATGGCTGTTTTTTGCAGCATAAATGCTCACGAAATCAGTGGGACAGTAATTTCAGAAGAAAATGAAAAACCTCTGCAAGGTGTTGGGGTCTATAATAATAATACAGGAGCTTATACCTATACTAACGTTTCTGGTTATTTTGAATTAGATGATATTTCGTTAGGGGATGTTATCTCATTTTATCAACTAGGTTATGAAAATCAAGAACTTGTTATTAATGAGTCTCATATAGATAGTTCTGTGAAAATTTATATGATTATATCCGCTGCGTCTTTAGATCAAGTATTGATTGTTTCAAAAGCAAATGTACTTAGTAATTTTGTGAATGTGGATATTAAAGCGAGTCCTGTAAAATCATCTCAAGAGATCTTAAGAAAAATACCTGGATTAATTATTGGTCAACATGCAGGAGGTGGAAAAGCAGAACAGATATTTTTAAGAGGTTTTGATATAGACCACGGTACCGATATTGCTATAGATGTTGATGGTATGCCAGTTAATATGGTATCTCATGCACATGGGCAAGGTTATGCAGATATGCACTTTATAATCCCTGAAACTATTGAGAATTTAGATTTTGGGAAAGGATCCTATTACGCAGATAAAGGTAACTTTAATACCGCAGGCTATGTAGATATTGCTACCAAGAAAAAAATTGATAAAAACTTAATTTCTGTTGAAGCGGGTCAATTTAATACGGTTAGAGCAATGAGTATGCTCAAAATTTGGGATGGTGAAAATAGTAACGCCTACATTGCCAGTGAAATGAATTTGACTGATGGTGTATTTGAGTCTCCACAGAATTTTAACCGTTTGAATGTGATGGGGCGTTATAATTATAATAATTATAGCGATCAAGAATTTAACCTTTCGCTTTCTCATTTTCAAAGTAAGTGGGATGCTTCAGGTCAAATTCCTCAACGTGCTGTTGATCAAGGTTTAATTGGCAGATTTGGAGCCATTGATGATACTGAGGGTGGTAATACAAGTAGAACTAATATTTGGATGAATCATATTCAACATTTTGATGAACATACCAGTTTAAAATCATCAGCTTATGTGTCGCAATATGATTTTGAATTGTTTTCAAACTTTACCTTCTTTTTAGATGACCCTGTAAATGCAGACCAAATCCGTCAATATGAAGATAGAACTATTATAGGGGCAAAAAGTATTTACGAAAAATCATTCCATTTAGATGACCACGATAAGCAATTAAAGTATCGTGTTGGAATAGGATTTAGGTATGATGATGTAAACGATGTGCAATTGTCAAGAACTAAAAACAGAAAGGAACTTTTGGAGCGTCTAGCATTTGGAAATGTGGATGAATTGAATGCATTTACTTTTGCAGATTTGAATTATAAAGTCAATAAATGGACACTTAATCCAGGTTTACGTTTAGACTATTTTACATATGATTATGAAGATTTATTATCTGAAACTTATGATAGTAAAAGTGAAAATAAAGTATTATTAAGTCCAAAAATGAATTTTATTTATGCGGCATCACCTAAAACACAACTTTTTTTAAAAACAGGTTTAGGTTTTCATTCCAATGATACAAGAGTAGTAACAGCAAATAATGGAGAAAGAATATTACCAACTGCCTTTAGTACAGATATAGGAACAGTGCTAAAACCCACAGATAAATTGGTAGTTAATGCAGCATTTTGGTCGTTATTTTTACAACAAGAATTTGTCTATGTAGGTGATGCAGCTATTGTTGAACCAAGTGGAAAAACATCAAGATATGGTTTAGATTTTGGTTTAAGATATCAAATTGCTGATTGGTTATATTTTAATACAGATGTAAATTATACAATAGCTAGAAGTACAGAAGAACCTGATGGAGAAGATTACATACCATTGGCTCCAGATTTAACTTCTGCAGGAGGATTTAGTTTCAAAGATTTAGGTAATTTTTCTGGTGGTTTAAGCTATCGTTATATCAAGGATAGACCAGCTAATGAAGATAATTCTATTGTAGCTGAAGGCTATTTTATAACAGACTTAAACTTAAATTACACTCATAAAAACTGGACCTTTGGTTTAATTGTAGAAAATTTATTGGACAGTGAATGGAATGAAACCCAGTTTGCAACAGAGAGTAGATTATTTAACGAACCAGATTCTACTGAAGAAATACATTTTACACCAGGTACACCTTTCTTCTTACGAGGAAAAATATCTGTTAGGTTTTAAATAGAAGACTATATATTTTGAATAAAAGCGCACCAATATTGGTGCGCTTTTATTTAATACTGTTTAAGTTAGCTACATTATAAAAATGAATAAGCAAGCTTTAGTTTTTAAGTGAGTTTATATAAATTTTACCGTTCTAAAACTTTTATCATTTTAAAAGATTTTAGAAGATGAAATAACCCAGGAAGAATAACTAATCCGCCAATAATTAGCGATATTCCTAAAACATTGATTGTCTTTTCAGGAGCTATGGTTTCCAAAATATTTATTTGTGTTGATGATGTAATAATCAAATTAGGGAAATGCGTAACTATAGCGGCCATTAAAATGAGAATAACTTGTATGCCAGCTAAAAATCTGGTAGTAATTTTTTTAGCATGCTTTATACTTTTTAGCAAGGGTAGAATGAGAATAGCCGAAACTAGAATTAAACCAACTGTGTAAGGGCTTTTTATAAAATCAGTTACAAATGATACCTTATAAATAAAACCATAAACTAGTACTATAAACCCAATGATAATAACTGTTACTGTTGCATACTTTGATTTTTTAACATAAATACCTCTATGTTCTTTTTCAACTTCACCAATTAATAAAATTGAGGTTAAGAAAGCACATAAAGCTGCAAAAAAGAATCCTACTAAAATTGTAAAACCATTCATCCATGGATTTATAAATAATTGATAAAAACTAAAGTTTTCGTAATTACTAGTTATTATTAATTTGCCTGAAAGCATTGAACCAGCAGTGATTCCTAGAAATATTGGTGTTACTAAACTTGAAAACCTAAACATCCAATCATACAGAATTTGAGATTTGTCCTTATAAGCATCATAATGTCTGAAAACAAAAGCAACACCTCTTAAAGTTATACCTAGTAATACTAAGGTTATAGGAATGTGTAAGTATATAACAAGAATATTGTAAAACTCAGGAAATCCTACCCATAAGATTACTACCATAATAATGATCCAAATATGATTCGCTTCCCAAACGGGGCCCATAACGCGATATATTGTTTTTTTTGTTACGACTTGATTTTTTTTCGTAGAAAATAATTCAATAATACCAGCTCCAAAATCTGCTCCTGCAAGTATAACATAAAACAATAATGATACTAATAAAAAGGTTAATACAACGTATAACATATTAAGCTTGTTAAGAGTTATTGAGTGATTTTATTTGACGCATCATCAACCATGTAACAGCAATGGTTAAAATACTATAAAGAGCTAGATACATGTAAAAACTATAAACCATACCAGGCATTGGAGTAACAGCATCTTTGGTTCTCATGATATTATGAATAATCCATGGTTGTCTACCAACTTCTGTTACTATCCAACCGGCTTCAAGAGCTATAAAGCCCATAGGTGCGAGTATTGTAAATAAGAGCCAAAACTTATTTTTTTGCCACCATAGTTTCTTTTTTAAACTGATGAAAAAGAAAAGGCCAACAACTAATAACAAAGTTCCAATACCAACCATAGTTTGAAAAGCGTAATGAACTATTGCTACGTTTGGTCTAACATCTTTTGGGAAATCGTTTAATCCTTTTACTTCTGCATCAAAATCACCAAAAGCTAAAAAAGATAGAGCTTTAGGAATTTCAATTTTATAATTCACTTCCTGTTTTTCATTGTCTACAATGCCTCCAATATAAAGGGGAGCACCTTTTGTTGTTTCGTAATGTGCTTCCATAGCTGCAAGTTTTACAGGTTGACGTTTTGCTATATCTTTCGCAGAAAGGTCTCCGCTTAAAGGCTGTAAAATGGCAGCTATAGCACCAAATGTAATAGCTATTTTAAACGCTTTTTTATGTAGTTCTACCTGTCGTTTTTTATAAACTTGATAGGCATGAATTCCTGCTACTGCAAATCCTGTTGCGGTAAAAGCAGCAAGCGTCATATGTAAAGCTTGTGTAAACCAAGCTGGATTTAATAGTGCTTTAACAGGATCGATATTTAAAAATTCACCATTTATATAATCAAATCCAGAAGGCGCATTCATCCAACCATTTGCAGAAACTACTAAAATACCTGAAGCTACACCAGAAATACCTACAATAATTCCTGTAAACCAATGGAATTTTTCTGGAATTTTATTCCAACCATATAAATAAAAGCCTAGGGCAATAGCTTCAACAAAAAATGCAGCACCTTCAAGCGAAAATGGCATGCCAATTATCGGGCCTGCATGCTTCATAAATTCAGGCCATAATAATCCTAATTCAAAAGATAATGCTGTTCCTGATACTGCACCTACAACAAAAAAAATAGCAACGCCTTTTTGCCACGATTTAGTTAATTTTAAATAAGTTGGGTTTTTTGTATTTAACCATTTTTTGTGAGCTACAATCATAAAAAAAGGCATAACCATACCAATACATGCAAATACAATGTGAAAAATAAGTGTAAATGCCATTTGTAGTCTTGCGGCATCTAAATTATCCATAAATCTGGAATTTAAAGTAGTTATACAAAGATAGGTTATATGACTAATTAGGGGTAATAAAATGGGTTTTTTTACACCAGTTTTTTTAAAATTTGTTTTAGTTTAAAATGGCCTGTAATTTGTATAGTTTACTTATGTAAATAAAACTTTAACGTTTAATTAATAAGGGCTAAGCGGTTTTATCGACTCTTTAACTAAAACACAGTATCTTTATTTATACATTTGTTTAAATTAGATTTATGATGAAAAAACTCATTTTTGTACTAACATTAATTACTTTTGTTTCTGCTAGAGCTCAAATTTTAGAGCCAGTTAAATGGTCAACTTCAATAGAAAAAATTTCAGAAAATGAATATAAGTTAATTGCTACAGCTTCAATACAAGACGGTTGGCATTTGTATTCTCAAAATGTCCCTGCAGGCGGTCCAGTATCCACACAATTTTCATTTGAAGGCAATAATAAATACCTTAAGAAAGGAAATACAAAAGAAGAGGTTGGAGTTACAGTTGATGATCCAACATTCAATATGAAAGTTAAGTATTTTGAATCTGAAACTAGTTTTGTTCAACATATTAAACTTAAAGACAAACTACCTTTTACTATTAATTCAGAAGTAAGTTATATGGTTTGTGATAATTCAAGATGTATCATGCCAGAACCAGCGATACTTAATTTCGATTTAAAATAAATTTAAGTTAAATGAAAAAAAATGTTATTCTCCTTATTGCCTTATTCATTTATACGCTAGGTTTTTCTCAAATATTAGAACCTGTAAAATGGCAAACTTCAGTTGAGAAAATTTCTGAGAATGAATATAATTTAATTACAAAGGCTATAATTGAATCTGGTTGGCATTTATACGCTCAAGAGGTTCCTGAAGATGGGCCAATACCAACAACGTTTAGTTATGATGATGCCAATGGCGCTCTTAAATTTATAGGTAATACAGATGAAGGAGAAGGACACGTTGTGGATGATCCAGTTTTTCAAATGAAAATTAAATTCTTTGAAAAAGAAGCTGTATTTAAACAAAAAGTTGAGTTAGTTGATGGTGTAAAGTCTGTTAATGGGATTGTAGAGTTTATGGTATGTGATGATGCTAGATGTTTACCACCTACAGAGGTGGATTTAGTTTTTAATATTAATGCAAACCAAGCATCAACCAATAAGAATAACACCTCTAATGGATTGACTAACATTGATAATAATTCAATTAATAGAGCGCTTTATGGAATGAATCCAGAAGATATTCGAGTATCTAATATTAAGTGTGATAATGAAGCTCCAAGTACTGCGTCAGAATTGAAAGAAGGTGGAAAATCATTATGGAGTATTTTTGGCCTTGGTTTTTTAGGAGGTTTATTAGCACTACTAACGCCATGTGTATTCCCAATGATACCGCTAACGGTTAGTTTTTTTACCAAAAGCAGTGGGCAAAATAGAAGTGCTGGAATATCAAAAGCTTTACTTTATGGATTTTTCATATTTGCCGTATATATTATTTTAAGTGTACCATTTCATTTAATTGATTCGGTTAATCCAGATATCCTAAATGAGATATCAACTAACGTTTGGCTCAACATCATTTTCTTTGCTATTTTTATGTTTTTTGCATTCTCATTTTTTGGTTATTATGAGTTAACATTACCTGCAAGTTGGACAACAAGAACAACACAAGGGGAAACTTCTGGTGGCCTAATTGGAATCTTTTTTATGGCTTTAACATTGGCCATTGTTTCTTTTTCTTGTACAGGTCCAATTCTGGGGTCATTATTAGCAGGCTCATTAACTGCAGATGGTGGCGCGTGGCAACTTACAGCAGGTATGGCTGGTTTTGGTGTCTCATTAGGATTACCTTTTGCGCTTTTTGCAATGTTTCCAAACATGATGAACGCTCTGCCAAAATCTGGAGGGTGGCTAAACACAACGAAAGTTATTTTAGGATTCTTAGAATTGGCTTTAGCCTTTAAATTTTTATCAAATGCGGATTTGGTTGCCCATTGGAATTTATTAAAAATTGAACCTTTCTTAATTATTTGGATTGTTATTTTTGCAGGATTAGCACTCTATTTATTTGGAAAAATAAAGTTCCCCCATGATTCTCCTATTAAAAAACTGTCTTTTTCAAGAATAGCAGGAGGTGTTTTAGTGGCGTCTTTCGTTATTTATTTGGCATCTGGTTTTAGAGTAAATAAAGAAACAAATACATTTACACCGCTTACACTTTTAAGTGGACTTGCACCACCAGTAGGTTATAGTTTTTTGTATCCTAACGATTGTCCTAATAATCTAGAATGCTTTAAAGATTTAAAAACAGGAATTGCTTATGCTAAAAAGGTAAATAAGCCTATTATGCTAGATTTTACAGGTTATGCCTGCGTTAACTGTAGAAAAATGGAAGAGCATGTTTGGCCTCTTAAAAGTGTAGATAATTATTTAAGAAATGATTATGTATTAATATCGTTATATGTTGATGATAAGAAAGCATTGCCAGAAATGGAACAAGTTGAAGTTAATAGAGTTAATGGTGGAACAAGGAAATTAGAGAGTTACGGGCATAAATGGGCTAATTTTCAAACTCAGTTTTTTAAAACAAATTCTCAGCCCTATTATGTGTTATTGAATTCAGATGGAACACAAATACTAAATCAAGCTGTTGGTTACACACCAGATGAATCAGATTACACTAAGTTCTTAGAATGTGGTTTAGAGGTTTTTAAAAGTAAGGGTTTGGCAAGTAAATCCAATTAGTTTTAAATTGAATTAAGATTATGACAGATTCACTAGTAAAAAAATCTATAAATCTCGAAGCTTATTTTCAGCAATTCAGGAAAAACATAATAGGTATAGATGCGTATTTTGAATCGCCTTACGGAAAAAAGAAAATTATTTATGCAGACTGGACAGCAAGTGGTAGGTTATACAAACCTATTGAGGAAAAAATATTAAATGAAATAGGTCCTTTTGTAGCTAATACACATACTGAAACATCTATAACAGGATCTGCGATGACGCATGCTTACCATGATGCCAGAGCGATTATAAAAGAACACGTAAATGCTTCAAGTGATGATGTTCTAATCACAGTAGGTACCGGTATGACTGGAGCTATAAATAAGTTTCAACGTATTCTTGGGCTTAAGCTTTGTGAAAATTTAAAGGATAACACAGTAGTTCCTGAAGAAAAGCGTCCAATAATTTTTGTGTCGCACATGGAGCATCATTCTAATCAAACGTCTTGGTTGGAAACGATTGCCAACGTAGAGGTTATTCCATCCAATGAAGAAGGTCTACCGTGTTTAAAAAAATTAGAAGTTCTTTTAGATAAATATAAAAGTGTACCTATCAAAATAGCAGCGATAACGGGATGTTCTAACGTTACAGGTATCAGAACGAATTATCATGATGTTGCTAAAGTAATGCATCAAAACAATGGATTGTGTTTTGTGGATTTTGCATGTTCTGCACCTTATGTTAATATCGATATGCATCCAAAAAATGAAGAGGAATATTTAGATGCAATCACATTTTCTCCACATAAATTTTTAGGTGGACCTGGTTCGTCTGGAGTATTAATTTTTAATAAAAAACTATATAAGAATTTAGTGCCAGATAATCCTGGAGGAGGTACGGTTAGTTATACAAATCCTTGGGGTGACCATGATTATATAGATGATATAGAAACGCGTGAAGATGGTGGTACACCGGGTTTTCTTCAAGTAATAAGGGTAGCTTTATCAATACAGCTTAAAGAGGATATGGGTGTTCAAAATATCCTAAAAAGAGAGCACGAAATCAATACTATGGTTTTTGATAGACTTTCTAATGTTGATAACCTTACCATTTTAGCACCCAAGCACAGAGATAGGTTGGGTGTGTTTTCTTTTTTTATTGAAGCTGTTCATTATAACCTTATCGTTAAATTACTGAATGATTGTTTTGGCATACAAACACGTGGAGGCTGCTCTTGTGCAGGCACCTATGGGCATTACTTATTACATGTAGATCAGCTAACCTCTAAAGCTATTGAAGAAAAAATTCTTGAAGGTTGCTTAATGGAACGTCCTGGTTGGATAAGAATGTCTATACACCCAACAATGACGAATGATGAAATTAGTTTTATTTGTGATGCTATAGAGGAAGTAGCCAAAAATTATAAAGCGTGGAGTGCTGATTATGAATATAACGCTATAAAAAATGAGTATACGCACAAAGGAAATCACAATATAGAAAAAGTAATAACAAAAAACTGGTTTAAAATTTAAGAGCTAAAATCAATTTTTAATACTTAGAATTTCTTTTTAAAAGTGATTTTTATTTCTCAATAATTTCAACCTCAAATAATTTATCCCAACGCTTACCTGTTACAAATATGGTTTTTGTTGTTGGGTTATATGCAATACCGTTTAAGACGTCTAAACCGTCGTGTTGAGTCACTAACTTCTTTAGAGGCTTGAAATCTACCACACCAATAACAGCACCATTTTTTGGATTAATTATGGCTACACCATCTTTTTGATATCGGTTAGCGTATATTTTGCCATCAATCCATTCCATTTCGTTTATACCTATTATTTTTCCTTTGTTCGTATATACTTGAATGTATTCCTGCTCTACCAAAGTTTCAGAATTCAAAAGCCATATTTTTTCAGTACCATCACTCTTGTAAATAATATTATTGTAGTTACATAAACCCCAACCTTCTTTACTATTACCATATCTAAAACTACTTAGTTTTTCAAAAGTATTCACATCGTAAACAAAGCCAGTACCTTTTTGCCAAGTGAGTTGGTATACTTTATTATTTAAAATAGTAAGACCTTCACCAAAATATTCATCAGCCAAATTTATATTTTTAATAATCTTTCCTGTTTTATAATCTACCTTTCTTAGTTTTGATTCTTTACGCTGTCCCGTGCTTTCATAAAGTGTATCATTATAAAATTCCAATCCCTGAGTATAAGAGGTTATATCATGCGGAAATTCATTAATTATTTTATAAGTATACACTTTTGGTAATTCGCTATTTAATATGGTAACTGTAGATGTTGTTGTTTGTTTTTCGCCTTCAAAATATACAGTAGCTTCAAGCGTTTGTTTACCTAATTTAAAATCAGCTAAAACAATATTTTCCTTTACATTATTTCCATTTAAAGTATATGTAACCGAATCAATAGCATGATTCTTTTTGTTTTCTATGGATAAATTTAAGGTCTTGTTATTTTGAATATTCCCTTTTATAGCATTTGTTTTTATACTAAAATCACTTTTTTTTAGTCCAGAATTAGAACCGCAAGAGACTATCATTAGACTTAAAAAAATGAGTATGAGAGCTTTGTGTGTATTCATTTGAAATTTGAAATTTAAAGCAAGATATTTATTTAAAATCGGTTCAAAAAATTATTGTGAAAATTTTAAAAGGTTGTATCTTTGCTGCCGGCAAGTCCTACACAACCAGCTCCTGTTGAATCCTCCAGGTCGGGAACGAAGCAAAGGTAAATGGTCGTAGCGGTGTGATGTAGGTAGCTTGCCTTTTTTTGTGCGCTAAATTTAAGCATTCTTATCATTTCTATTTTGTAATTTGGTGTTTTGTATTAGTAATTTCAATCCATATGTCTAAAGTTGTATTAATAACAGGAGGTTCTTCAGGTATTGGTAAATCTATTGGGGAATTTTTATCAGAAAAAGGGTATGTAGTTTATGGAACCAGTAGAAACCCTGAAAAATATCCAGAAAGTAAGTTTACTATTTTACCATTAGACGTAAAAGATGAAACTACAATTAAAGAATCCATAAAGGCTGTTATAAAAAACGAAGGTACGCTGGATGTATTAATTAATAATGCAGGTGCAGGTATTACTGGACCTATTGAGGAAATACCAATGACTGAGATTAAGAACAACTTTGAAACTAATTTCTTTGGTCCAATCCGAGTTATAAATGCTGTATTGCCGCAGATGCGAAAACAACATTCTGGATTAATTATCAATATTACATCCATTGCCGGTTATATGGGTTTGCCTTACCGAGGTATTTATAGTGCAAGTAAAGGAGCTTTAGAGCTATTGACTGAAGCTTTTAGAATGGAAATAAAAGATTTTAATATAAAAATGACGAATGTTGCTCCTGGAGATTTTGCAACGAATATTGCTGCGGGCAGATACCATGCGCCATTGTTGGAAGGTTCACCATATCAGAAACCTTATGGGGATACTCTCGATTTGATGAATAGCCATGTAGATAATGGTAGCGACCCAAATCTTATGGCTAAAGCTGTACATAAAATTATAAATACTAAAAACCCTAAAGTGCATTATAAAGTAGGGGAGTTTATGCAGAAATTTTCAATTGTATTAAAACGAATATTACCCGATAAGGTTTATGAAAAGCTTTTGATGAATCATTATAAATTATAGCTTATCTATTTATTAAACCTAACAATTGTTCTTCAAAATGAATTGAAAAAAGGTTCGTATTACTGTTCACTATTTTCTTGTTTTTATCAACTAAAATAGTTTTAGTCATTGGGTATACAGCAAGCGTTTCTAGAGATTTTTCTGGATTTTTAAATTTAAATTGATTCATGTTAAAAAAACCATGATTCTCTAATAATTTTCTAGATTTTTCAACACTATAGTCGTCAATATTAATAGCAATGAATTTTACTTCAGGATATTTTTGTTTTAACTCTTTTAACTTATAATGACTTTCCTTAAAGTGCTCATAGTATACATGAGACCAAAAACTTAAAACCGTAGGTGTACTAATAACATCATTAACTTCAATAAAATCTCGATTATAAGTTACAAGGTTAATCTCAGGGAATTTTAAACCTTCTTTTAATTGATGAATAGATCGCGTATAGCGTTCCATTTTATTTTTCCCCTTTTCGCTTTTACTTTTACTTAAGTAAGATTTAAGAAGTAGATTATTGTTTTTTTCATTTTTACTTTTAGACAAATAACCCATTGTAAAATGATATAAAAGCTCATCCTTTATAATTGGATTTACAATTAAACTATCTACAAGTTTAAGTCTATCCATATTATAGCAAAGTGATTCACGATCAAAACAAGCATTAATATCATGATGGTCATGCGTTCTAAGAGAGAGATTACTAAAGTGATATCTTAAAAACTTAAAGTAATTATGATAACTACTTAAAAACTCATCGTTGTAATTGATTTCTTTTCGATATTCATAAAAATTATCTGGTAAAGATTTTAAAATAGCAGCTTTATTTTTGCCATAATGCATAAAAGGATAAACTTCTTTACTCGAGTAATATGTATAATCGATATTAGTCTTGGCTATTTTTAAGAATAAATCTGAAGGATTGTGTTTTTCACTGAATTTGTTTAGAGCATTTAGCTTGTGGGCTCTTAGAGAATCTACTTTTGATTGAAACGTTTTTCCATCAAACTGAGACAATTTTACAACAAACTTTTCTTCTTGCTCATTTCCTAAAAATTCATTGATAAAATAATTATTCTTTTTATCGCCTTTACCACTATAAACAAGAGACTCATCAAACTCTAGGGTGTTTAATCTGAATAATAAACTATCTTCAGGTTCCAATAAAATAAGTTGATATTCACCACCATGGCTAAATGTATACAAACCTTCGGTTAAATCATTAATCTTATACAAAAACCTATTTCTACCATCTAATTTTATAGTATCTATAACAGTATCATTCTTAGATAGTAAAACGTAATTTGTATTAGGATTAATAATCTCTCCTCCAAAGTATGCATAATCTAGAACGGTTTCATTACCATCCTTTTTACAACCAATTAGAGTGATAAGAATAAAAATAAAAGTAGAGTATAACTTCATAAATCCCCCTGAGTCATTTGTACTAACAAAAATATGGCTTGTTATTATAAAGTCTTGTTAACGCGCTGTTAAATATTTAATAAACAGAAACGTGTTCTAGAACTATAAATATAAAAAATAGGAGAGCTAAGTTTCGTCTAACCAATGTAATTTTCTACTTTTGCAAAAATTAAAAATTGGCTATATGTTATCAGTATCAAATCTTTCAGTTCAGTTCGGTAAACGTGTCCTTTTTGATGAAGTAAATACGGCATTTAATAACGGAAACTGTTATGGTATAATTGGAGCTAACGGATCTGGAAAATCAACATTTTTGAAGATTCTTTCTGGAAAGCAGGAGCCTACTTCTGGTCATGTTTCATTAGAGGCAGGTAAGCGTATGTCTGTTTTTGAACAAAATCATAATTTATACGATACACATACTGTGCTTGAAACAGTTTTAATGGGAAACAAGCCTTTGTTTAATATTAAGACTGAAATAGATGCGCTTTACGCAGACTATACCGATGAGAATGCTGAAAAAATTGGTGAACTTCAAGTAAAATTTGAAGAAATGAATGGCTGGAATGCCGATAGTGATGCGGCGGCAATGCTTTCAAATCTTGGTATTAAAGAAGAGCACCATTACACAATGATGGCTGACTTAGACGGAAAGCAAAAAGTACGTGTGTTATTGGCGCAAGCATTATTTGGAAATCCAGATGTGCTAATTATGGATGAGCCTACCAATGATTTGGATTATGAAACTATTTCTTGGTTAGAAAACTTTTTGGCTAATTATGATAATTGTGTTATTGTGGTATCTCACGATAGACACTTTCTTGATGCCGTTTGTACACATATTTCTGATATTGACTTTGGAAAAATCAACCACTATTCAGGAAACTATACATTTTGGTATGAATCTTCACAATTAGCTGCAAGACAGCATGCACAACAAAATAAGAAAGCAGAAGAAAAGAAGAAAGAATTGGAAGAATTTATTCGTCGTTTTTCTGCCAATGTTGCAAAAAGTAAGCAAGCTACCAGTAGAAAGAAAATGATTGATAAATTGAATATCGCTGATATCAGACGCACTAGTCGTCGTTACCCAGCAATTATTTTTGAACGTGACCGTGAAGCAGGAGATCAGATTTTAAATATTGATGGATTAGAAGCATCAATTGATGGAGAAGTATTGTTCAAAAAGATAGATTTAAATTTAGCAAAAGGCGATAAAGTAGTTGTATTTTCAAGAGACTCAAGGGCAACAACAGCATTCTACCAAATTATTAATGGAAGAGAAAAAGCAGATGCGGGTAAGTATGCTTGGGGTGTTACAACTACGCAGTCTTATTTACCATTGGATAATAGTGAGTTTTTTGGAGGCGATTTAAATTTAGTTGATTGGTTGCGTCAATGGGCAACTACTGAAGAAGAAAGAGAAGAGGTTTATATTCGTGGCTTTCTAGGAAAAATGATTTTTAGTGGAGAAGAAGCACTAAAAAAATCGAATGTACTATCCGGTGGAGAAAAAGTGCGTTGTATGTTAAGTAGAATGATGATGATAAGAGCAAACGTTTTAATGTTGGACGAACCAACTAACCATTTGGATTTAGAAAGTATTACAGCATTTAATAATTCGCTTAAAAACTTTAAAGGCACCATTTTATTTACTACGCACGATCATGAATTTGCACAAACTGTTGCCAATAGAGTCGTAGAGCTAACACCAAATGGCGTTATTGACCGTTACACAACGTTTGATGAGTATATGCAGGATAAAAAAATTAAAGAGTTACGCGACAAAATGTATGCGTAATAGCTTAGTTTATATACACACTAATGTATTGTAGGGTTTTCTTAGTAATCCCTAGAGTTAGACATAACTTAAAATTAAGATTGTAACTCCGAAGATAAATTTTCTATAATGGGTTTCGTTTTTTCAATTTCATCTTTATGAACATGAATCTCTTGTAGACCCAGAATTGAAGGACCAAAACCCGCCAATCGGCCAGATTCAGATTCGTCTTTAATAATTGCACAAACGTTTACAGCTTCAAGAGCTTTAAAAACACGCTGTACTTCGATAAAATTCCCAGTGAAGACTTTAATGTAATTAGACATAGTTTGAAGATTTAAGAGGTTCCTTCTTAAATATACAAAATTTTTAGATAATAAAAAAGCCAGCATATCGCTGGCTTTTTATGTATGTTTTAAAGTTACCTTAACTCTGCACCAAGTTGTTTTTCAAAATTGGTTTGCAACTTATTCATAATTTTATCAATTTGCTTGTCAGTTAAGGTTTTATTTTCATCTTGAAGTGTAAAGCTAACTGCATAACTTTTTTTGCCTTTTGGTAGATTCTTACCTTGATAAACATCAAAGAGGTTTACAGCTTTTAACAGTTGCTTTTCACTTTGTTTCGCTATCTTAAAGATAGATTCAAATGTTACATTATCGTCTAGTAGTAAAGCAAAATCACGGCGAACCTCAGGATATTTTGGAATCGCTTGAAATTTAATCTTATTATGCTTACACATCTCAAGGATAGTATCCCATTTAAAATCTGCATAAATTACTTCTTGAGCAATATCAAAATGCTTTAAAACAGTTTTTTTAACCAGCCCTATGTCAACAAGTTTGTTTTTACCCAAGCCTAAACTAATACCTTCAGCAAATAAATCATTTTTTAAAGGCGATTCTTGATACCTAGAAATACCTAAGCGATCCAAAATTGAAGTGATAATGCCCTTCATTAGGAAGAAATCACTTTTTTTATGGGTTTCATGCCAATTTTCTGATTTGTCATTACCAGTTATAAAAACGGATACATGTTTAAATTCTTCACGTTTATCACTATACCCATGATATGTTTTTCCAAATTCAAATAACTTTAAATCTGAGCGCTTTCTATTAACATTAAAGGATATAGCTTCTAATCCAGAAAATAGTAGTGATTGCCTTAAAACAGACAAATCATTACTCAATGGATTTAACATAGTAATGTTATGTTCTTCCTTTAATTGTTCACTTAAAGCTATATAATTTGGAGTGGTAAGTGAATTAGAGAGAATTTCAAAAAAACCTTGAGCTACTAACTGATTTCCAACAATGTTCTGAATTTTATAATCTTCAAAACGAGACGTTGAAGAAATGGAAGCATTAAGCTTTTCTGTAGTTTTTATATTGTTATAACCATATACTCGCAGAATTTCTTCAATTACATCAGCTTCACGTTCAACATCATTTCTGTATGCTGGTACGGTTAAGCCTAAACCAGCCTCAGTAACATTATTTACTTTAATATCTAATGAAGTTAAAATTTGCTTAATGGTTTCTTTCGGAATTTCTTCGCCTATAAGTTTTTTAGCATTTTCAAAACTTAAACGCACTTCAAAATCCTTAATTTTATTTGGATAAATATCAATAACATCGCTAGTTATTTCACCACCTGCAAGTTCCTGTATAAGTAAAGCTGCACGCTTTAAAGCGTATTCACAAATATTTGGGTCAATACCACGTTCAAATCTAAACGATGCATCAGTATTTAACCCATGGCGTTTGGCTGTTTTTCTTACACTTACAGGATTAAAATAGGCACTTTCTAAAAATATGCTCGTTGTATTTTCAGTAACACCAGAATCAATACCACCAAAAACACCAGCAATACACATTGGTTTTTCGGCATCACAAATCATTAAATCATCTTCATGTAATTCGCGTTCAATACCATCCAAGGTTGTAAATTTTGTACCAGTCTTTAATGTTTTTACTTCAACTTTATTACCAGAAATTTTTACAGCATCAAACGCATGTAAAGGTTGCCCTAAATCGTGTAATACATAATTGGTAGCATCTACAATATTATTTATCGGACTTAAACCTATAGCTTTTAAACGATGTTGTAACCATGCAGGAGATTCAGCAACTTTAAGTCCAGTTATGGTAACACCACAGTAACGTGGCGCTAAATCTTTATTTACAACATCTACATCTATTTTTACAGTTCTATTATCAACTCGAAATGAACTCACTGAAGGGGTAATCAATTCAAGCTTAATATCTTTTTGAACCAATCCAGCTTTTAAATCTCTGGCGGTTCCTAGATGGCTCATTGCATCTGCTCTGTTTGGAGTTAGTCCAATTTCAAAAACATAATCGTTTTCAATTTCAAAAATTTCAGATGCAGGAGCTCCTACTTTAGTTTTATTCTCCAATACTAGAATACCATCATGCGATTTCCCTAAACCCAATTCGTCTTCGGCGCAAATCATACCATGACTTTCTTCACCTCTAATCTTACCTTTTTTAATTTTCCAAGCTTCGCCTTCTTCAGTGTAAAGCGTTGTCCCAATAGTAGCTACGGGTACTTTTTGACCAGCCTCAACATTAGGAGCACCACAAACTATCTGTAATGGTTTATCTTCTCCAATATTTACGGTAGTTACTTTAAGCTTGTCTGCATTTGGGTGTTTTACACAGGTTAAAACTTCGCCAACAACAATGCCTTCCAATCCACCTTTAATCGATTGGTAGCTTTCTAAGCCTTCAACTTCAAGCCCTAAATCAGTAAGTAATTCGCTGGTTTGTTCTGGTGTCCAATCTGTTTTTAAAAACTGTTTCAACCAGTTGTATGAAATTCGCATAAATCAATATCATATTTAAGGTAACAAAGATAATTTTTTGAGGCTAGTATTCAAACAAAGCGTTCTAATTTGTGTCTCAAAAACTATAATTTGTTAGTATCTTGCTTTTTATTCTATTAATATATCTAAAATTGAATTTATGAAGTTTAAAATTCTAATAGTTTTTGTTGTTTTAATGGTTTCTTGTAAAAATCAAGATAAGATAGTTAAGTTAGAAAAAGGTAGGTATAGAGCTGAATTGAAAGTGAATGATACTTTAGATTTGCCATTTAATTTTGAAGTGATTTCTGAAAATAAGTTACAAGTTTTTAATGCTGAAGAGGTTATAGAGGTTAAAGAGATCACCTACAAAAACGATTCTGTTTTAATACAAATGCCAGTTTTTGAAGGTTTTTTAATTGCGAAAATTGAAAATGAAAAACTAAATGGGCGTTTTGTAAAGCCTAGTTTAAATAGGACTATGGAGTTTAAAGCTGAAAAGAATGCTACTCGATTTGAAACTTACAAGCGACTTTCAAAATTTAATATTTCTGGAAATTGGGAAACTGTTTTTAGTCCCAGTTCTGATGAAGATAAATATTTAGCCAAAGGCATTTTTAAACAAGACGGTAACCAAGTTAAAGGAACATTTAGAACTACAACAGGCGATTATCGCTATTTAGAAGGTGTTTTAAATGCGAATCAATTGCAATTATCCACCTTTGATGGGGCACATGCTTTTTTGTTTACCGCTCAGGTAAATGATAGTACTATGAATGGTATGTTTTATTCAGGAAACCACTGGAAAGAACCTTTTACCGCTAAGCGAAACGAAACTTTTGAGTTGCCTGATGCAAATACGCTCACGTATTTAAAAACTGGCTATGATAAAGTTGAATTTTCTTTTCCTGATTATAATGGAAATATGGTGTCTTTAAATGATGATCGTTTTAAAGATAAAGTAGTTCTGATTCAAATTATGGGAACATGGTGCCCAAATTGTTTGGATGAAAGTAAATATTATGCTGAGTTTTACAAAAATAATAAGGGTAAAGCCTTAGAAATTATTGCCTTAGCTTTTGAATATGTGAAAACGGAAGATAAAGCCTTTAAAAATTTACAAAGGTTAAAGAATGATGTTGGCATTACATACCCGATTGTATTAGCACAATATGGGTCTGCAAGTAAAGTAAAAGCAAATGAAAAGTTACCAATGCTTAACCATATATTGTCTTATCCTACTACCATTTTTATTGATAAAATAGGGGCGGTTAGAAAGATTCATACAGGTTTTAATGGGTCCGCAACAGGTGATAAGTTTACAGAATTTAAAGCAGAGTTTGAAAGCTTTGTTAATGAGTTATTGGTGGAGTGAATTTTATGAAGTTCGTTTAACGTCCACTGCGCAATTGTTGGCAATAGTTTATTCTCTAATAAACTTTCTTATTATCTCTTTTTTAGCGGTTTTTATAACTATAAAATATAGACCAGATTGAATACTGCTTACATCTATTTTATTATCTCTTATATTGCTGTTATTAATTATTTTCTGTCCACTGGCATTAAAAACAAGTATTGATTCAATATTTTCAATATTCTTTATAATTAAAGAAGTTACAACTGGATTAGGGTATAAATGAACGTTACTTAAATCATTTGTTTGAGTATCAGAAGCTGATAAAGTTGCGCAATCATTTGTCAAGTTACAGGAAGAATCAATAGTAATATCAGAATACCCACTAAGAGCATTTTGTATAAAGTTTAATTCAGAACTATCCACACAAACATAGTTTAAGTCGCTACCGTTAAAAATACCGAAATTATTTATACTATTGTCGCCATTCTTAAGGTATATTTCTTTTAAACTATTATTGGCAAGGTTAGAAGGGCTTTGAATAGTTTCGAAGGACTCTAATGAGCATAAATTTCTCAAATCAAGATTTTCTATTAAATGATAGGATAAATTGAGAGTTGTTAATATGGGTAGAGCATAATTAAAATTATCAATAGCTAGCTCATAAGTAAATAAAGTTTGAAGATTAATAAAAGATTCGATTCCATCGAGAGAAGTCAGAGTTGCGGGATTGCTTACAAAATCTAAGTTCAAATAAGACACTTCTGCTGCCTCAGAAAACTGAATTTCTCCATCGTTATTTGAGTCAATTGAAAAAAAATCACCGCTTAAATTTTTAGCAATTGCATTATTTGAATTAGACTCTAATAACTTACTTTTAAAAACACTATCAGGTATTGTTACTGTTTGAGAATGAAGAAAACTTATTCCAATTAAATAGCAAATAAAACTTATTTTTTTTTCCATTATCATTATTTTTCGAATTATTGCCAATGCATAGATAAGTTTCCGTTTCAATGAAACTTATCGGTTGTTAAACGAAGTTAGCTGAAAATTTTTACAAAATCAACTCAAAGCCTTAGTTTTGGAAACAAAGTTTTTAACAAGTACTATAATTCTTCTAATATCAAATTATAATCGTATTGTAAATCTTCGTGCAGTTTAGTAACTGTTTTTTTTACTAAAACAATTTGCCTCTTGTACATGTTATAGAGTTGGGTACTACCCTTCATACTTGGTTTAAAGTCTTTTAATTTTTCGCAAAAATAGAGTAGGAGTTCTACCTCGGTTTCTTTTTTTTGTGAGTAGCGAATAAACTTTTTAACGTTTCTAAGTATTTTTCTAACACTTTTTCGGATGTAGAAATAGCTATTGGTGTTTATTAATTCAAACTCATCATCCATATAGCTTTTAACGGTTTCTATATAACCAGTTTCATTATGAGATTCAAATAGTAAATAAGTAAGGAGTTCTTTGTTTTCTTTTTTAAAGCGCGCTAAACGCAAACACAAAACTTCAATTTCTTGACTAGAAAGCGTTTTTAATTCTTTTTTAATTTCTGGTAAGGCAACAGCTTTCATCTAAACTTTATAGTGTTTTCTAATGGTTCTTTTTACAGAAATTAAACGTAATAAACCAATAACTAAAATGATTGGTGATATGATTAATAAAACAAAGCCAAAGGATTTCATTTCTGAGAAAAACTCTAATTTAAGTAAGGTAATGCCTGTGCCTAAGAATACAACAAAAGTTCTAAAATATGCTAAAAACGTGCGTTCGTTTGCTAGTTTTGTACGTTCTATAGCTAACCAGTCTCTTGTTATTAATGGTGATTTATTTTCCATAATTGGTATTAGTCCATAAATATAAAAAAACCATTACTAGTGTAATGGTATAATTTATATTTTATTAAATAGTCTGATATATTATCTCAGTTTTGGAAAATCATTAGGACTCAAATCGTGCATCACATTATAAACGGCTTCAAAAATATCCTCTGCAGATGGTTTAGAGAAATAATCACCATCATTTCCATAAGCTGGTCGGTGCGATTTTGCAGTTAATGTTTTAGGAGTGCTGTCTAAATATTGAAAAGCATCTTGCTGATTTAAAATCTTATCTAAAATGTAAGCAGAAGCGCCACCAGGAACATCTTCATCAATAATCATTACATTATTTGTTTTTGCTATACTTTTTACAATATCATGATTTAAATCAAAAGGCATTAACGATTGTATATCAATAACTTCCGCATCAATTCCAACAGCCAATAGATCCTTAGCTGTTTGCTCTACAATACGCAAGGTAGATCCATAAGACACTAGTGTAATATCTGTACCTTCTTTTATTGTTTCAACAACACCAATAGGTGTTTTTAAGGCTCCTAAGTTATTAGGCATTTTTTCTTTTAAACGGTAACCATTTAAGCATTCTACAACAATCGCAGGATCATCACCTAATAAAAGTGTGTTGTAAAATCCAGCAGCTTTTGTCATGTTTCGTGGTACTAATAAATTTACGCCTTTTGCAAGATTGAGTATACCTCCCATTTGAGAACCAGAGTGCCATATACCTTCAAGTCTATGTCCACGAGTTCTAATAATTAAAGGTGCTTTTTGCTTGCCTTTAGTTCTGTAATGTGTTGTAGCTAAATCATCACTAATAATTTGTATGGCATATAAGATATAATCCAAATATTGAATTTCGGCAATAGGGCGCAAACCACGCAATGCCATCCCAATACCTTGTCCGATTATGGTTGCTTCGCGAATACCAGTATCAGCAACACGAAGTGCTCCATATTTTTCTTGTAAGCCCTCTAAACCTTGGTTAACATCACCAATATTTCCAGTGTCTTCACCAAAAACTAAAGCTTCAGGGTAGGTGTTAAAAATAGTGTCGAAATTATCACGAATAATAATCCTGCCATCTACCTGTTGTGCATCATCATCATAAGATGGCTTTATTTCGTTAATGTTTGTATTTGAGCGTTGTGTTTCAGAATATAGATGCGAACTAAATTTTGGTTGCGCATGCTCAAAAACATCATCAATCCAGTTGATTAATGTATTTTTTTCTGGAAAAGATTCTCCTAAAATAAAACGTAGTGCTTTTCTAGCATGAGATAAAATATCTTTTCTAGTAGGTTCATCTATTGCCAATAAACTATCTTTTAATTTAGATATAAAGACACTGTTAATACTTTTTGATTCAATATGTTTTAAAATCGAAACTAGCTCTTGATGTTCTTTTTTTATAGGCCTTAAAAAGGTGTTCCAAGCGTTTTTTTTAGCGTCTCTTACATTTCTTTTTGCAGTTCTATCAATTTCTGTAAGTGTTTCATTGTTTGCGATACCACTTTCAATAATCCACTCTCTAAATTTAACATTGCAATCGTGTTTTGCTTCCCAATCTAGTCGTTCAGCAGTTTTATAACGTTCATGAGACCCAGAAGTAGAATGCCCTTGAGGTTGTGTTAATTCTAAAACATGAATTAAAACAGGAACATGTTCTTCTCTAGCTATAGCGCCAGCTTCTTGATATGTTTCTATTAAATTGGCATAATCCCAACCTTTAACACGCAAAATCTCATAGCCTTTTTGATTTTTATCACGTTGAAATCCTTTTAAGATTTCAGAAATATCTTCTTTAGTTGTTTGGTGTTTTGCATGAACTGAAATTCCATATTCATCATCCCAAATACTAATTATCATGGGTACCTGTAAAACACCAGCAGCATTGATAGTTTCAAAAAACAGGCCTTCACTGGTACTGGCATTACCTATTGTACCCCAAGCAACTTCATTTCCTTTAATTGAAAAATTTGTTGTGTTTATACCCTCTACATCTCTAAAAACTTTTGAAGCTTGCGCTAAACCCAATAATCGGGGCATCTGTCCAGCAGTAGGAGAGATATCAGCACTAGAATTGTATTGTTTAGTTAAATCTTTCCAGCTACCATTATCATTTAAGCTATGTGTTACAAAATGGCCACCCATTTGGCGTCCTGCAGACATGGGCTCTTTATTGATGTCTGTATTTGCATATAAACCAGCAAAAAATTGTTCAGGCGTTAACTCACCAATGGCCATCATAAATGTTTGGTCTCTATAATAACCAGATCTCCAATCTCCTTTCATGAAAGCTTTTGCCATGGCTAATTGTGGCAATTCTTTACCGTCTCCAAAGATCCCGAATTTAGCTTTACCTGTTAGCACTTCTCTACGCCCTAACAAACTACACTCACGACTTATAACAGCTGTAGTATAGTCACTAATGACTTCAGCTTTAAAATCTTCGAAAGATAAATTGTTTTTCAAGTTGGTTAAGGTTTGCATAGGTGCATGCTTTAGTGTTGCAAAAGTACTTAATATCTAGCATTTTTGCAATTTAAATCTTTGTTAAAAAATTACGAATAATGTAAAATTATATGTAAAAATATAAAATATTTAAAGTAATTATATTTTACAGGTCTTTTTAATAAGAATAATTCAATTATGGTTTTAAAACCAACGTCTCCTGAATAAACCTAGGAGTGCTTGTGGATCTGCAGTAAATTTAAATCTGATACGTTGATCGTAGTTAGGTTGACCAACTTCCCAACCAAGATTTGAGTACATAGGGAAATAGACTTCAAAATAATCAGTTACGAGGTTGATACGAATACCAGAATCATAAACAAAATGTGAATTGTCAAACTTGTTTTTTATAAAGCCAATATCTCCGTAAGCTAAGATATATCGCCATAGGGTAGTGCTAACATTCAATGTGGTTATCCATTGGTTTGCAAAACGTGGGGCTAGTTGCGATTTAAAGCCACCTTCTGCTTCTATAAATTGTTGACTAAAGATTCCTGATGCTTCAGAACGCCCAAGGTAATTATAATCAAATAAATAATCTGTTGGTCTATCCAGAGCGAAGCTAAAAAAGTTAGAGTCTGCATCGGTATCATTTCTTAAAAACAGACCTGCAAAGGCTCTTATATTTATCTGCCTATTACTTTCAAATAGGCGCCTAAATTCGAAGTTAAATGATAATTTGCTAAACTTTTCAGCAAATTGTAAATCTGTACTCCATTTGCTAAAATTTATTAGGTTATCATTTGAGTTTATATATCTTAAGTTAAAAACGCTGTAGTTGGGTTCTGTAGTCGTTAAAATACTATTAATGTCTTCATCTCGATTAATAATAACATGTCTCAAACTAATTAACTGCCTTCTGTTGGACCTAAAGTCTTTGTTTTCACGAAATAAGAATTGAACAGATGGTGTAATACGTCTTACAAATAAATCTTCTGCAAATGAATTGTAACCACCAGAAACGCCATAATTTATAGCATATAAGTTTTTATTTTGAATGTAATGTGTTTTAAAAATGGATGCTGAACCAGTTAACGTCTTTGATCTAAAAGCATATCGCGGTTCAATTTTATAATTAAAAAGCTTTCTTAAAACCGTTTTGTTGTAGGCTTTCATACCTAATGTGAAACCGTCATAAATATTATTAAACTCAAATGTTGGCATGAAAAACACCTGATTGTAATAAGGGTCTTCTATATCTTGAAAAAGTCTAAATTGTAGAGGCTTGTTATTAAAAAAGAATCCTTTTAAAGATTTCCAATTGTCTCTTAAGTTAAATTCTGGAATGGCATTATTATAATTTAAAGCCAACTTATTAGCATCTAAACGAGGAATAGTAATGGTTTTGCTATCCTCTATATTTTCAACCCAAGTTTTACCTACTATACTATCGTTATTTAAACTGTATAACGATATAGGCATCTTGTGATTACTTTTGTTTTTTATGGTAAGGGTTATAGAATCTTTAGTCTTTTTTACTTTTCTTATTTTGAAATCTATCCGTTTTCTAGTGTCCAAATAGTCTTCAAAAAACCAATCAATATTTTTATTTGTTTTAGATTTTATAAAGGTTTCAAAAGCTTTTGTTGTTGTATGTCGAAGTTGATTTTGCTTAACAAATGATTCTATACTGGTTTCAACTACATCTTTATTAACAAAATCGTCTAGGTATTTTAATCCAACACCTGCTTTGTATTTATTAGCAATACGTTTATTGAATTTTAAAAGTGAATCTTTAGCCATTGTTAAAGGCTGATCCCGATTAGTTCTCGCCATAATCATGAATGCCAAAACATATTTGTCATTAAACTTCATATCAGCAGCATGAAACGAGCGTACTCCCCAAAAATCTGCTAGATTACCTAAGAATTTCATGTTTGGGTAATGCTCATCAACATACTTCATTAGGTAATAAATCTGTATACCATCAAGGAGCCATTGGTCTGTTCTTGGGTTGATTAATAAGGTGTTCTCTAAATGATTGTGTAAAGCTGTTTTTAATAATTTAAGTTCGTATTTAAAATAGTTAGGGTATGTTTTTATAAAGCTTGGTAAAATATTAAGTCCGTAAACAGGATCTTTATCATAATCTATCTGAGATAAGAGTAATTTTTTATGTGGATATTTTCCAAAGTTTTCAAAGATAAAATCCGTTATTTTTTCAGTAATCAAGACTTTGTCAATCACCTCTATGCCTTCATCATTAATGTTAGACACCATTGAAAACCCTTGATCTTGTATGGTTTTAAAATCGGAGTTTTTACTTATGAATAATTTAGTGTTTATTCGATTTTTTCCAGAAAAATTAATTATTTGTTTGTTAGCAGATTGCTGTGTTTTATCAACATCTAATTCTGAAGTTAAGGTGTAACCGTTTGGATGTTCAATTTCTAACGAAACATCAGCCTTTGGGATAAATAAATCATCTAAGTTTTTGTTGCTAAAATATTGCCATTTACCATCGTAAACAGCAGGTGTTATGTACCAGTACCTTAAGTTAATTTTTCCTTTATTAGTAAAACCATACTTGGTGAATTTTGCGTTAGGTATTTTAACTAGATAGTTTAATTTTATTTTGTAAGATTCATTGGGCTTTAAAGGGGTATTTAATTCAACTTTTAAAACATCTATTTGGTCTTCTAATTGTGTGTAAACTAGGTCTAGATCACCTTGTTTCATTGAGGTAATAACTGAATAACCTCTGTCTTCATTTTTAGCCAGATGAAAATCGTTAATATATTCATCAGCTATTCTTATGGCAAGCGGTGTTTTTTTTGTTGAGTAACTATTGTTCCAATCATTCAAATAAATGGTGTTTAGAACATCTTCACTTGTATTGAAATATTCAATAACTTGAGAAATCTTAATTGTTTTATTTTCTATATCAAACGATGCTTTAACGTCAATTTTATTTTGACCAAAAGCTGCAGCACAGATTGATAGAATGAAAATATAGTTAAGAAAAAGAATTCTCAATTTCAATAGCATTAATGGTTAATGATTTCATGTAAGGCGCCACAATATAATAAAATATGGTGGTTTACGACTTTTAGCGTATATAATTAACTTAATAAAGCAAATTATATTATAATTTCTGTACTGTTAGAAATTAGGGCTTAAGCCTGAATTCTTGTAGAACGTATCAAGTATATCAATAACCTCCTCGGGTGTGTCTACCAAATGAATAAGATCTAGATCCTTAGGACTAATATTAGCAAATTCATCTAATAAAGTTTTTTTAATCCAATCCATTAAACCTGTCCAGAAGTCTTTGCCTACTAGTATAATTGGAAATCTTTCGCTTTTATGAGTTTGAATGAGAGTCATCGCTTCAAAAAGTTCATCAAGTGTTCCGAAACCACCAGGCATAACAACAAACCCTTGCGAATATTTTACAAACATAACTTTTCTAACAAAGAAATAATCAAAGTCTAAGCTTTTATCGCTGTCTATATAAGGATTATCATGCTGTTCAAAAGGTAAATCAATATTTAAGCCTACAGAAGTTCCGCCACCTAAATGTGCACCTTTATTCCCTGCTTCCATAATTCCTGGGCCACCACCAGTAATAACTCCATAACCAGCTTCAACAATAGTTTGTGCAACTTGTTCGGTAAGTTTGTAATATCTATGATCTGGCTTAGTTCTAGCTGAACCAAATATGGAAACACAAGGGCCAATTTTACTCATTTTTTCAAAACCATTAACAAATTCTCCCATGATTTTGAAAATAGCCCAAGAATCATTTGTTTTTATTTCATTCCAACCTTTATGGCGTTGTTCTTTTCTCATTATTTTTTTAAGTCTTTAATATGTAATTTTTTTTTAACACGAGTCGAATTGTATACCGACTTGAAGGCTAAAGTAGTTCTTTTTTTAAAAACTTAGCGGTATAGCTTTTCTTATGCTTTATAATTTCTTCAGGAGCACCTTCAACAATTATTTGTCCGCCACCTTTGCCTCCTTCGTAACCAATATCTATAATATGGTCAACGGTTTTAATAACGTCTAGATTGTGTTCAATAATCAGGACTGTATTCCCTTTGTCTACAAGTTTATTCAATACTAACATAAGTACCCTTATATCTTCAAAATGTAAACCTGTAGTTGGTTCGTCAAGTATATAAAAGGTGTTTCCGGTATCTCTTTTTGAGAGTTCAGTAGCTAGTTTAATACGTTGAGCCTCCCCTCCAGATAGTGTTGTACTTTGTTGTCCAAGCGTGATGTAACCAAGACCAACATCTTTAATAGTCTTAAGTTTTTTGTGAATTTTTGGGATGTGCTCAAAGAATTCTACGGCTTCATTCATAGTCATGTTTAAAACATCACTAATGTTTTTTCCTTTGTAGCGTATTTCTAAAGTTTCTCGATTAAAACGTTTGCCTTGGCAAGTTTCACATTCAACATAAACATCGGGTAAAAAATTCATTTCAATAACTCGTAAACCACCACCTTGGCAGGTTTCACAACGTCCACCTTTAACATTAAAACTAAATCGCCCTGCTTTATAACCTCTAATCATGGCTTCAGGAATTTTAGCAAATAAGGCTCTAATTTCGCTAAAAGTACCTGTATAAGTTGCAGGATTACTTCTAGGTGTCCTACCAATTGGGGATTGGTTGATGTCGATAACTTTATCAATATGTTCCAAACCCTTTATGCTTTTATATGGCATGGGTTTTTTAACACCATTAAAATAATGTGCATTTAAAATGGGGTAGAGGGTTTCATTAATCAATGTAGATTTACCACTTCCAGAAACTCCAGTCACGCCTATCATTTTTCCTAATGGAAATTTAACCGATACATTTTTTAGATTGTTACCAGTACATCCTTTAAGCTCTAAAAACTTACCATTACCTTTTCGGCGTTTTTTAGGAACTTCAATTTCTTTATTGCCGTTTAAATAATCTGCAGTAAGTGTATTTTGAGATTTTAATTCTTCTGGGTTGCCTATGCTTATAATGTCTCCACCGTGCTTTCCAGCTTTCGGACCAATATCGATTACATAATCTGCACGTTCAATCATGTCTTTATCATGCTCAACAACAATTACAGAATTACCAATATCTCTAAGGGAAACCAGAGAATTTATAAGTTTTTCGTTATCACGCTGATGCAAACCAATACTGGGTTCGTCAAGTATATAAAGTACTCCAACTAATTGAGATCCAATTTGTGTTGCTAATCGAATACGTTGTGCTTCACCACCAGAAAGAGATTTTGAACTTCTGTTTAATGATAAATAATCTAGACCAACATCTAATAAAAATTGTAAACGTGTTTTGATTTCTTTTACTACTTCCTCAGCAATTTTTAGCTGTTTTTCAGAAAGGTGTTTGTGTAAATGATTAAACCAATCAGCAAGTTCAACGATATCTGAATTTGCAAGTTCTGCTATATTTTTATTATTTATCTTAAAATAAAGTGATTCCTTTTTTAAACGAGAGCCCTTGCATATAGGGCACTCTACTTTGTCCATATAATCTTTTGCCCATCGTTTTAAAGACCTAGATTCTGCAGTTTTGTATTGATTTTCTATAAAGTTAGCAACACCTTCAAAATCTATTTTATAGTCTCTAGTAACACCTAAAGTTTTACTTTCCACCGAAAACTTATCGTTACCACCATAAAGAATCATATTTTTTGCCTCTTCTGGAATGTCTTTGTAAGCATCGGTTAATTTGAAGTTGAAGCGTTGTGCTATGGTTTCAAATTGTTTAAAAATCCAACTATTTTTTTGAGGGCCATGGGGTGCCAAAGCTCCAGATTTAATAGATAGCGAATCGTCAGGAATAATTTTGTTCTCATTAACTTGATAAAGTGTTCCTATACCATTACAATGGCTACAAGCGCCTTTTGGCGAGTTGAATGAGAAATTATTTGGCTCTGGATTTGGATACGAAATCCCTGAACTAGGACACATTAAACTTCGGCTAAAATAACGTGTTTCTTGAGTGTCTTGATCGATAACTAAAAGTACGTCTTCACCATGATACATGGCTGTATTTATAGTTTCGGTAAGACGTTTGTCATGATCGATAGCATCATCAATTACCAACCTGTCAATAACAATCTCTATGTCGTGCGTCTTGTATCGATCTAGCTTCATGCCTTTTACAATATCACGAATTTCACCATCGGTTCTAACTTTTACAAAACCTTGTTTACCAATTTGTTCAAATAATTCTCGATAGTGTCCTTTTCTAGAGCGAACAACTGGTGACAATATATTTATGCGCTTGCCTTTAAAATCTTTTATAATAAGTGCTTTAATTTGCTCGTCACTGTAGCTAATCATCTTATCGCCTGTATTGTAGCTGTAAGCATCACTGGCACGTGCAAAAAGTAAACGCATAAAATCGTAAATCTCGGTAATAGTACCTACTGTGGAACGAGGTGATTTACTGGTTGTTTTTTGTTCAATAGCAATAACGGGAGAAAGCCCATCAATTTTATCAACATCAGGACGCTCTAAACCACCCAAAAATTGTCTGGCATAAGCAGAAAATGTTTCAATATATCTGCGTTGTCCTTCCGCATAAATAGTATCAAAAGCTAAAGAGGATTTTCCGCTTCCTGATAAACCAGTAATTACAACCAGTTTTTCACGGGGAATAGATACATCAATATTTTTAAGATTATGTACTCTAGCGCCTTTAACTTCTATTGAATCGGTGAAATCACTCATAAAATTGCAAAAAGTGCAAAGTTACGACTTTAGTTGTTAAATTTTAGACAAGGTTTTACTTGAATTTATCGAGTAAACATTAAGAACTGTTTCTTTGGGAAGAGTTACCTTGTGCCTTTTACATCATCAAACTCAAGTCCTAAAAATAAGAGTTTATGAAAGTTAGGTAATTGTGCCCCACTTTCGGTAGTCACCCAATTGCTCCAAGACGCTTCTAAGCCACCAATAGGTAAAATAGATGTCCACATTTTAAAGGATTTTGGCTTTCCATGGTCTTCTAGTAACCATAAATAAGAATCTCCAGGTGTTATACCACCAGATGTATAACTAACTAAAAGCGCCTCTTTTTTATCTTCAGTTATTACAAGGCGCCTTTCAACACCATCATCAAAAACTTTGTAAGGGGCAACGAGCCAAAACGAATCATTAAAAAAGTAACTAGTTGCTTTTTCAATAAGTTCTTTAGCCATATCGCTTTCGTTTTTAAAACTATGGATATATACTTTACTTTTAGAGAGGTTATTTAAATCAAGAACAACTTTATTTTCTTTCCAAAACACATTACATATATTGTTTTTTTTATCCCATTCGTAATGACGTCTTTTTTTGTAAGTCCATTCAATATAATTGGTGGTTTTATAAGCTTCATAATCTAATGCATCAAGCATTTTATGAGCTAAAGCATCAGCTTGTTCACCTTGAATTCCAGTAGGTAAATCTTCATTGTATTTAAAATAAAGGAAGCCAAAAAACAGTAGGCTAGGGAGTGTCAAAAAAATAATGACACCAGTGATTATTTTTAATATTTTTTTAGGGCGAACCGTCATAAAAACGGAATTTAGTTTATAGTTTGTTGGCCTCTAAAGTATTAAATGTGATGGTTTTAGAAAAAGAAAATGATTAAAAACCGACGGCTGTATCATCTCCTCGATAATCTGCACCACCCTCGTACGTGTTATCATCTAAAACAAGTATTCCATCGACCTTGCCAATCACAGGAGCATCTTTTTCGTTTATTGAATATCCTAAATTTTCAAGTTGTTTAATTAGATTTCTGTCAAATAAATTAGGTTCCATTCTAATTTCATCTGGAAGCCATTGATGATGAAAACGTGGTGCATCTACAGCTTCTTGCATGGTCATATCAAACTCATGAACATTCAATATGGTTTGCATTACAGATGTAATAATAGTTGAGCCTCCAGGAGTCCCGAGTGTCATGAATAATTTATTATTTTTTTCTACAATGGTAGGTGTCATCGAACTAAGCATACGTTTTTCGGGAAGAATACTATTAGCCTCCGCGCCAATGAGACCAAACATATTTGGAACCCCAGGTTTACTGCTAAAATCATCCATTTCGTTGTTTAAAAAGAAACCAAGTTCTGCGCAATATAACTTGGAACCATAAGCACCATTTATTGTAGTTGTACAAGCTATAGCGTTACCAAATTGATCAATAATGGAGTAGTGTGTAGTCTCGTTACTTTCAATAATTTGAATATTACCATGTGACACATCACTCGATAATGTGGCTTTTTCAAAAGAAAAATCTGCCATTCTTCCGCTTAAATAATCTTCCTTAATTAATGTTTCTACAGGAATTTTTATAAAATCAGGGTCTCCCAAATAAAAACTTCTGTCTGCATACGCACGTCGTTCTGCTTCGGTTATAGCTTGAATGGTTTTTAACGAATGATGTCCATATTCATCTAAATGAAACGGTTCAAGCATTTTCATAATTTGCGCTAAAGCAATACCACCACTTGAAGGAGGTGCTATAGAAATAATTTTTAAATCGTCATAAGTAAAGACAATAGGTTCCCGCCATTTTGCTTCATAGCCAGCTAAATCTTTTTCTGTAAGAATACCACCGTTTTCTTGAATAAATTTTGCAAGTATTTTGGAGGTTTTACCTTTATAAAATTCATCTTTTCCGTTTTGCGAAATGCGTTCTAAGGTTTTAGCCAGCGCGGGGTATTTTATAACATCGTTTTCTTTCCAGGCTTTATCAAGAGGAATGGCTTCCTTATTCACTTTAGAGAATAAGGGGCGGTACTTTTTGATGGTTTCTTCTTGTTTTTTTGTAACTGTTACACCATTGTATGCTAGTGCTATGGATGGGTTTATAATATCTTTAATAGGTAGAGATCCAAGCTTTTCGTGTACCTCAAAAATACCCGCTACAGTTCCGGGTACACCAACTGCCATGGCGCCTAGTGTGCTTTTCTCTGGTATAACATCTCCGTTTTCATTCAAATACATGTCTTTGGTTGCTGCTAATGGTGCCTTTTCTCTAAAATCGATAGAGCCAATGTCTCCATTTGCCTTTCTGTAGACCATAAATCCACCACCGCCAATATTGCCTGCGTATGGATATGCTACTGCTAACGCTAATTGAGTAGCACACATAGCATCAAAAGCATTACCACCTTTTTTTAAGATATCACTACCAATTTTTGAAGCTTCAGCTCTGGCAGAAACTACCATCGCTTGTTTTGAAATAAGTCCTCTGGTTGATGTTTTTTCGGCTTGTTTGCAGGAAAACAGAAAACAAGTTAAAATACAGGATAAAAAATATTTAATCACGTAACTCTTTATTTAAAGTGTTTAATTTCTTTTTTGAAGATGCTATAAGTTCATCAAAAAAACTAGAAAATTCATTTTCAAACTCGGTGTAAAATGCTTCCAATTCAATAACAGCCTCGTTCATACTAGAACGGTTTTTAGTACGTCTGTTCATACCCTCTAAAACTCGTGTTATACCTTCAATAGAGGCGTAGCTCAATAGCCAATTATCAGCAAGCATATAGGGCATCATTTTTTGAATTCTGCTGGGTAATATATCATAATGCGTTTCTAAGGAATCGTAAAAATACTCGGTATATTCTTCTAGAGGTGTATTACTGTAATGTCCCCAGTTTTTAGCTAAAAAATGGTCGTAAAGAATATCTACAATAATTCCAGAGTAATGCCCATATTTCTTATGAAGCCTTTTTGTGCTTTGTCTTACTGTTTTATGAGCGTCAGTAAATGTATCAATATGACGATGTAGTAAAATCCCAATTTGAATATCTATAGGGTATTTTTTGTAACGCTTCCCTTTTATGCCATCTGCAATAAAATTACCAATGGTTACTAAATCATTATCACCAGAAAGATAAACATGTGCTAAATAGTTCATTCGTGAAATTTACGAATTCCGTTTTAAGAAATCCGATTTCGAAATACTATATTTGCGTTTTAATTTTAAAATATATTATGACACTTATAAAATCAATTTCAGGAATTAGAGGAACTATTGGCGGTCAAGTAGGCGAGAACTTAACACCCATTGATGCTGTAAAATTTGCGTCTGCTTACGGTGTTTGGTTAAAGCAACAACGAAACAAGGAAAGCCATAAAGTTGTAGTGGGAAGAGATGCAAGAATTTCTGGAAAAATGATTCAAAGTTTAGTGATGAATACGTTAATAGGTATGGGTATTGATGTTGTAGATGTTGGTTTATCAACAACACCAACTGTTGAAGTTGCAGTACCTATGGAACATGCCGATGGAGGAATTATTCTAACGGCTAGTCATAATCCAAAGCAATGGAATGCTTTAAAATTACTAAATGAAAAAGGTGAGTTTTTAGATGCAGTAGAAGGGGCAAAAATATTAGAGATTGCTGAAAGTGATGCTATGACTTTTGCTGATGTAGATAGTCTTGGAAAAATCTCAAAAAATAAAGCCTATATCGACTTACATATTATTGAAGTTCTAGATTTAGATCTTGTAACTGTAAAACCCATAGAAGAAGCTCGATTTAGAGTGGTTGTAGATGGTGTGAATTCTACAGGAGGCATTGCTATTCCATTATTATTAGAGCGTTTAGGTGTAGATGTTATAAAAATTCACTGTGAACCAAATGGACATTTTCCACACAATCCAGAACCTTTAAAAGAGCATTTAACAGATTTATCTGAGGCCGTTAAAAAGCATAAAGCAGATTTTGGTATTGTTGTAGATCCAGATGTAGATCGTTTAGCCTTTATGGATGAAAACGGCGAGATGTTTGGAGAAGAGTACACACTTGTAGCCTGCGCAGATTATGTATTGAGCAGAACCCCAGGAAACACGGTTAGTAATATGAGTTCCACCAGAGCCTTACGCGATGTTACAGAAAAACATGGCGGTATGTACGAAGCCAGTGCAGTAGGTGAGGTAAATGTAGTTAAACTCATGAAAAAGAATAAAGTGGTTATTGGTGGTGAAGGTAACGGCGGTATTATATATCCAGAGGCGCACTATGGTCGCGATGCTTTAGTGGGTGTAGCCCTGTTTTTAAGTTTATTGGCAGATAAAAATATAAGTGTTAGCGAACTTAGAAAAACCTACCCAAATTACTTTATGAGTAAAAAGAAAATTCAATTAACACCAGATTTAGATGTTGATGGAATTTTAAAAGTCATGGAAGAGCGTTATCAAAACGAGCAAATTACAACTGTTGACGGTGTAAAGATTGATTTTTCAGAGAGTTGGGTACACTTGCGTAAAAGTAATACAGAACCTATCATCAGAATTTATACCGAAGCAAAATCTCAAGAAGAAGCGGATACTTTAGCCGATAAATTCATTGCCGAAATTGGAGAAATTGCTGGAATATAAACTGTTATTGCGAGGAGTAAGCGACGTGGCAATCTCTTAAAACTTAGTTATTGTTTTAGAAGTTATTTCCCGCTTTTCGTTATATCTTTTTTGTGCCTAACTTGTTTAAGTTTCTCACTACGTTTTGTGCTTAAATCTAAATTTTAGCCAGATTAAAATTTAGATTTAAACACAAAAAAGGATGCCACTTCAATCGGGGCTAAATCATCCGCTAAAGTCTGTTATATCTATCTAGGTAAGAATCTTTTTGCAGACATTTTTAAGCCCAAAAAAAAGCTTATATTGTTATCAAATTTAAGAACTAATTAATTCTCTCTTATGGAGAGGTAAGCAGATCCTTTTATGAAAAAACTAGCATTACATTGGAAGATTATTATAGGAATGATTCTCGGAATCATTTTTGGTTTTATAATGAATACCGTTGATGGTGGAAAAGGTTTTGTTACTGATTGGATTGCACCGTTTGGAACCATATTTATAAATCTTTTAAAGCTTATAGCGGTACCATTAATCTTGGCATCTTTGATAAAAGGTATATCAGATTTAAAGGATATTTCTAAAATAAAGTCTATGGGCTTACGTACCATAGGTATTTATATTGCTACCACTTTAGTAGCTATAATTATTGGTTTAACAATAGTAAATGTGGTGAAGCCAGGAAATGGGATGCCACAAGAAACTATAGAAAAAATAAAGCTAAAATATGCTGATGCTGCTGGTGTAACAGATAAATTAATGAAAGCTTCTGCGCAAAAAGAAGCTGGTCCGTTACAGGCTTTAGTTGATATTTTTCCAAGTAATATTTTTAAATCGTTTGCAGAAGCTTCTATGCTTCAAGTGATATTCTTTGCCATATTTGTTGGTATTTGTTTACTGTTAATTGGTGATAAGAAAGCAAAACCTTTAGTGAATTTCTTTGATTCGCTAAACGAAGTGGTGATGAAAATGGTAGATTTAATTATGCTATTTGCACCTTATGCAGTGTTTGCACTTTTAGCAAATGTGATTATTGCTTTTGATGATATTGAAATACTAATTAAATTATTATACTACGCCTTTTGTGTTGTAGGCGGACTGATTTTAATGATTGGTTTCTACTTATTACTAGTTAGCGTGTACACTAAAAAATCGCCAATGTGGTTTTTAAAACAAATAAGTCCTGCACAATTGTTAGCATTTTCTACCAGTAGTAGTGCTGCCACACTTCCTGTAACTATGGAGCGTGTTGAAGAGCATTTGGGTGTAGATAAAGAAGTATCTGGTTTTGTGCTTCCTGTTGGTGCTACAGTAAATATGGATGGTACCAGTTTATACCAAGGTATTGCAGCCGTATTTATTATGCAGGTTATTTGGCCAGAAGGGTTAACCTTTACTAACCAATTGGTTATTGTACTTACAGCATTATTAGCATCTATTGGTAGTGCTGCTGTACCTAGTGCTGGTATGGTAATGTTGGTTATTGTTTTAGAATCTATTGGGTTTCCTGCAGAATTATTACCTATTGGTCTTGCGCTTATTTTTGCAGTTGATAGACCTTTAGATATGTGTAGAACGGTTGTTAATGTAACTGGTGATGCTACAGTTTCTATGCTAGTGGCTAAATCTTTAGATAAGCTTCATGACCCAAAACCCAAAGAGTGGGATGATAATTATGATGCTGTGAAGTAAGCACTTTTGTTGGCAGATTAGCCCGCGTTAGGGATTGAACGGCATCCTTTTTAAAATTGACACCTAGTGGATTGACTTTGAAGTAAATGATAAACAGATAACCAATTCGCTCACTTCTCGCTATGACGTTTTAAAAAGATATAGTGGAAAGCCCGACCCTTGTGGTAACGCCCAAATTACTTATTGTAGAATTTTGGGATGTACTAAAAATCTTTTAAATTTAACTAAACCAAAAAATTACGATATGAACGTTTGTTTTATAATGTACCCTTGGGAGCAGATTGACCCCGATAATGATACGACGCTAGCCTTAATTAAAGAATGTGTAAAACGTAAGCATGGTGTGGCCATGTGTATTCCGGCAGATTTAACAATTAGAAACAGTGTGACATCGGCTACTTGTACGGTAATTGGGAGAATGGAAAAAACACCTAGTTCGTTAAAATCGTTTTATAAAAAAGCACAGTTGCGTGAGGAAATGCTACCGCTTGCTGGGTTTGATGTAATTTTCTTTAGGGCGAATCCGCCTTTAGACCCCATTATGTTAAACTTTTTGGATTCTGTAAAGGATGATGTGTTTATAATGAATTCTTTAGAGGGCATGCGTGAGGCGAATAATAAGCTGTATACGGCTGCTTTTGGTGATGCGCATAGCAATATTATACCAGCAACTCATGTATCTAAAAGTAAACGTTATTTAATTAAACAAATTAAAGAATCTGACTCGGATAAAATGATTTTGAAACCACTGAATGGTTTTGGTGGTTCGGGCGTTATATTGATTGAAAAATCGGCGATGAGCAATATTAATTCGTTACTAGATTTTTATATTTATAATAATGATGGTTCGTCTAGTTATGTAATACTTCAAGATTACATTGAGGGTGCCGACCAAGGCGATGTTAGAATTTTAATTTTAAATGGAGAGCCTGTTGGCGCCATGAAACGTGTTCCTGGAAATGATGATCACCGTTCAAATGTTTCTGCTGGTGGTAGCGTACAAAGGCATTCGCTTACAAAAGAGGAAAAAGCACTGTGTAAACAAATAGGCCCTAAATTAGTTAATGACGGACTCTATTTTGTGGGTATTGATGTTATTGGAGGTAAATTGGTAGAAGTGAATGTGATGTCGCCAGGTGGTATTACATACATAAACAAAGTATACAAGCTTAAAATAAAAATTGAAGAAAAAGTGATTGACTTTTTAGAAATGAAAGTTTTAGATAAACTTCAAGCTTTTGATAGACGTACGCGTTTGAGGAAAACGGTACAGGATGCTTAGTTTTAGTGCTGTTACAATTTCTGTATTTTAATTAATTAGTTTTAAATGAGTTTAAAAATAAACCTGAATTCTCCAATAGTTTCAGTCGAATGGCTTAATGAACATTTAAATACTGAAAACCTTATTGTTTTGGATGGAACAATTAATAAGGTCTTTGATATTACCTTGGAGCAAATTCCTAATGCTAGACTTTTTGATATTAAAAAGAAATTTAGTGATGTGTCTAACGATTTTCCGAGTGCGTTTCCTTCTGCAGAACAATTTCAGAAAGAAGCCAGAAATTTAGGCATTAATCAAGATAGCATTCTTGTAGTTTATGATGATAAAGGTATTTATTCTAGTGCCCGTGTTTGGTGGCTATTTAAAGCTTTTGGGTTTAATAATGTTGCGGTTTTAAATGGTGGTTTTCCTGCATGGAAAAAGGCTAGATATCATACTGAATTGATGCAGAATTACGATGGTGAAAAGGGTGATTTTACTGCAAATTTACAATTTGGCTATATGCAGTTTTTTGAGGATATACTTTATGCGTCAAAAAATGAAACGCATAAAATAATTGATGCACGTTCTAGAGCTAGATTTAATTGTGAGGTTCCAGAACCTAGAGCAGGTTTGCGTAGAGGAACCATTCCAAACTCTGTTAATTTACCATTTACGGATTTATTGGAAGACGGTGTTTTAAAGTCTAAAAAAGATTTGGCGAAAGCTTTTTATATGGTTGCTGAACATGATGACTCTATTATATTTTCATGCGGTTCTGGTCTTACGGCTTGTGTGTTGGCTTTAGGTGCTGAGATTTCGGGGTATAAAAACATTTCAGTGTATGATGGTTCTTGGACTGAGTATGGTGCCTTAACTACTGGCAATATGGAAAACCCAAAAACATGGACCAAAGATGAATTGTTGGCTTACATTTTAATGTATGTTTCAAATTCAGATTTAAACGAGTCTAGAAGAGAGCAAAAATATATTTTAAGTCGGGTTGATAAGCATGTTTACGAACGTGTAAATGCACAATTTGAAATTGACAATGATTATCAAGTGCTTCAAAATATTATTGAAGGTGTAAAAGCACATGATTATTACCGTAATGATTTAGCAGACTTATTTGCTGATATTAAACTTATGGCTTTTGCTGATGGTGAATATGATTCTATGGAGCAAATGATTTATACCCATTTAAAAAAGATTCTCAAGGATGGATAGATTGAGTATTTCGGACATAATATCTAAGATTGAGGCTGGTGCATGTTTTGAAGCTGTGTCTTCAGATTATTCTCTAACCATTAAAATTGAAGATTATGTGCCTTATGCTTGTGCTGCTGTTCATGATGGGCATCAATTTAGAAAAGAACTTTGGGATAATTGTATGCATACCGAATACGAACGTTGGTACGAGGAAGACCCAGAAACCAAAAACATGGTACAATCGCATCCTATTGTTATTGCGGGTTGCGATTCCCGTTTTGAATACGATTTAAACCGCGCGCCTGATGATGCGGTTTTTGTTACCGCTTGGGGTAAACAACTTTGGAAAGCACCACTTTCTGAAGCTATGAAAACCAAAAGCCTTGAAAAACATGCAAATTTCTATAAGGTTGTACATGCTTTAATTGCTACTTTAGAATCTAAATTTGGCTTTTGTACTGTTTACGATATGCACAGTTACAACTGGAAACGTTGGGATAGGGAAGTGCCTACTTGGAATTTAGGAACGAGTAACCTTGATAATGAAAGATTTGGAAATGTTATCGAGTTATGGCGACAAAGTTTATCGGAAATTAAATTTCCTAACGGGATTAAATCCACTTCGCTAATAAACGATACATTTCAAGGGAATGGCTATTTTTTAAAATATATTACACAAAACTTTAAAAATACCTTAGTTTTGGCAACCGAAATTGCCAAGGTGTATGGTGATGAATATGAGCAAATTATATTTCCTGAGGTTGTAAAGGCTGTTGAAAAGGAATTGATTACTCGTATTCCTAAGCATGCAGAAAAAGTATATAAGACGTTTAGTTAGATTTTAAATTTATTAAACGTTTTGTTATTCCTGTTAAGGCAGGAATCCAAATTGAAAATATAATTCTTAAAATAGATTCCTGCCTTCGCAGGAATGACAAAGTAAGTATTAAAGCTAGTTTATGAAGATGGATAATGTAGTTACCAAAACACTTTTAGATATAGATAAGCATATTGATGCGCTAGTTAAGCAAATTGAATTGCTTAGTTATGTAAACCCTTTAAATATAGAAGAAGAGAAAACGCGTTTTTTTTCATCTAAATATTTAACAGACCCTGTTTTTAATTACCCTTCCATAGATTTTGACCGTTTTAAACTTCATAGAAAGTTATTTGAGAGCGATTTAGAAAGTATTGAAGATGCTGAAATTAGCAAACTATACGAAGATATTATTTATCAGTACTCAGGCTTAATTCAATGTATAGAAACCGTTGGTACCGATAAAAAGTTCTATTATAATTGTTTACATTGTTTTGGTACGCCAACCGAAAATGATGTAGAGAATGCTAAATTTATTTTACATTTTGAAGATGAAGATAAAGGCATTCCCAAATTTCAACCAAAATATAGTGCTGCCGAGGCAGAAGTTTTTTTTAAAAGCTTTTCTGAAAATTACGATTTTAGTTACAGCATAAAACATTCCGATAAAATTTCGGCCATAGCCATGGTGTTGAATAATATTAAAACCTTGGTTTTAAATACCAATCATACCTATTCTGATAATGAGATAGCCGTATTAACCAATCATGAAATTGGTGTGCATATGGTGACTACCATGAATGGCTTGTTGCATCCTTTAAAAATATTTTCTCATGGATTTCCTAACAATGAGGAAACCCAAGAAGGGTTAGCGGTTTTTGCGGAATATATGAGTAATAACCTTACCATAAAACGTTTAAAAGAATTGGCGTATCGTGTAATTGCTGTTGATAGTTTAGCAAAAGGCTACTCGTTTTCTAGAACCTTTAGGTTGTTGCATAACCAGTACGATTTAGACCGCGAAGAGGCGTTTTACATAACCGTTAGAGTGCACAGAGGTGGCGGATTTACAAAAGATTACTTGTATTTAACAGGACTTAAAAAGGTGTATGATTATTACCATTCTGGAAAAGATTTAAGCCTGCTTTTAACAGGTAAAGTATCTTTAGAATATGTTGATGATATTGAATCGCTTATTAAAAAAGGTTTAGCGGTACCTGCAAAACATATTACCGATGCTTATGCTGAAAATAAAAACACCAACAAAAAGGTAGATTTTATTTTACGGAGTTTGAAGTAAGCAACTGGCTTTTTATTCGCAATTATTGTATTCTTTGATAATTTCAAATAGTTCATCGGATTTATATTGACCTTTATTTATTTTTCCTACTAGTGGTTTACAACTTGTGAAATATCTGCTCGCGTTTTTCTTAAATGATTTAAAAACATTAGCAAAAAACCTATTGCTAGCATATTTTTCACTTTGCTTTTTTACATAGTATAAATTTTTTTCATTTTGTATAATTGTAGTACTGTTAGGATTTTCGAGATACATATTTTCGTATCCTTTTTTTAGATATAATGAAACTTTCCCCTCTATTAGGATTTGCATTAGTTTCGTGTTTTTTTCATTAGTTAGAATAAAAGCATATTTAGCAATTTTACCTGAGTTTGTCTTTACAATAAAATATTCTACTTCGTCTTTTTTAAATTTTGATTTCTTTTTGGAGTTCTTAGCTTTTTTAAAGAAAATTTTATTGGTTCCCCCAACACCTCTTAAACCAACCAAGTCTTTCGTTGTAGACGAGTTTTCAAATTTTACAACTCCGCTTAAAGTATCTTTGCTTTTCAAAACTAATGTTCCCGAATACCATTTATTTGAGAATGTTCCATTTTTTCCAATTGTTACTTGAGAAAATGTATTGTTTGCATAGCAAATAAAAATTAATACTAATAATATTTTTAAAATTTGTTTCATACTATGAATTCTTGATAGTTTTTTAATACCATGATTATCGTGTTTGTGTAAGATTTCGTTAAATGTTTCAGCATCTAATTTAGCAAATACAAACCGAATAGAAAATCCGTGAGGATTTTCGTAAGTAAGCGAGTACTAGCAATGAATTATAAACGGTGTTAGCCCACGTTTTCTATCAGTTCTTTCAATTTTTGATATTCAGGTTCATCCAAAATATCGTATTCATTCGTTGTTGCAAGTAAAATAGCATTTCTGCATTCCTCAATTCTGCGTAATACAGGTAAAACGATACTCTTTCCGTGATTAATATACTTTTTCATATCACTTGCAGAAGTTGGGATTTTATATCCATCTCTACTACTTGCTATTAGAATTCCTTTATCTCTTAAATATCCAACTACTTTAGAACTAAAACGCTCTTTACTTAACGGATTTTGTCTATTTACACTTAAATGTCTAACAAATTCTGCTGACGTTGTAAATTTTCTTGGATGATTTGATTGATGATACAGAAGTAATAATTTGAGAAAATTAATTCTATCACGATTATCTGGTGTATTTCCGGTTGTTTTATCGATAAAGTCAAATGCTCTATTGAGACCAAGAGTAGCAATCGTTTCATCATATTCGCTAAAAGTTCCTTTTTCACTAAATTCCTCCGATTTATATTCTTTTGGGAAATGGTTTAGACTAATCAGTTTATCATTAATCAATTCAGTAAATTCAGATGATTTGTCCGATTTTTTCAGTTCGTCAAATATATAGCCTAAAGTTCCAGCCATCATATCTGCTAATTGCACGCCTAAATCATTATGACTTTTTTGTACTTGAAAGTCAGAACCTGCAAATAGATTTCTAATATGATTTTTTTCAACATATTTTTTGAAACTCCTCATAAAATCATTTCCTCCGTGTTCGTCAACTTTTAATTCAAGTTGTGGGAAAGTCCGATAAAGTTCCTTGTATAGAATTCCGTTTAAATATTTATAGAATGACTGTTTGTATTTAAAACCTTCTCCGAATAATTTTCTCTTGTCTATTACTACCGCATAAACAGAGAAATTCACTTTTTTAAGTTCTTTTAAAATGAGGATTCTTCGCTTATGGTTCTTTGATACTTTATTAGATTTTATTTCTCCTGTTTGAAAAAATCGCTTTCTAATTTCCTCAAGTTGACTTTGGATTTTCCCTAACTCATCTTGATTCATAATCACACTTGCAATTATGAAATGACTTCCTTGAGTATCAAAATCAAAGGAATTATTTCCAAATTCGTCTGCAAATGCTATTATTTTCTTCATAGTTCTTCAAATGTGGCTAACGACTTGATATGAAATCGTTTTAATGTTTTATATCTCATGATACTGAAACAAGTTCAGCACAAGTAAGCTAAGGTAGAATTTTCTTACTTAAAAACAAAGCATACTTTCTGATGTTTTATTAACAAGATTAATTTCTACAAATTAACCTTCCTATATCTCGGATATTTTAAAGTATAAGAGAATTTATAAGCCTCAGATTGATTTGGTGAAATGGTAGTTTTCCATGTCATAATCCCTTTTTTAGAGTTGTAATCTGAAGTTCCAGTTTCAATATCATCCACTTTTATATCTCTATTTTGACTTACAGGAATTCTGTCAACAATAACTATATCTATGGCTGTAGGTTTATTGTTTTTTAATTCTATTTCGTAAGCTTTCTCTAAAACTCTATTATTTCCAATAAATGTGTTTTTCTTAAAATTGTTTATCGGGTTTCTTTTAATTGCAACATTTGGGTCTACACCTAATGAAACGGTTAAGCTATCCGTTGTAGCGTATGGGTTTATATTAGTGATTCCAGAATAACTGTCTTCAAAATACACATTAACTTCTCCTGGTAATAAATTGTACTGTTGCCAATTACCGATTTTTGCGGTTAAAAAGACGTTTTCGTTAATTACAGGTGCTGAAAAATATGAGAATTTTGCAGGAACGGAATATTTATCAATTTCAATGACAGTAATGTCTCCATCAGAAGCTATAGATGATAATTTTTGGATTTCAAAGCGGGTATTAGTAATGCCTTCGGCAATAATATCTCCATTTGATGTACGGCTATCTTTCTTAGTTGTAATAACAATAACACCATTTGATGCTCTACTTCCATAAATGCTTTTAGCGGATGCGCCTTTGAGTACTTCAATATTGGCTATCATATCTGGATGAATTTCGTTATAGCTACTTTCGCTCATTGTTACACCATCAATAATATATAAAGGTTTTGCATAAGATTTGTATGAAGAAGCACCTCTAATGGCAACCCCAGCGGCACGTCCTTGAAGCGCATTTACAGTAGAAACAGCACCGGTTCTATCTGATTTTCTTTTAGAGGCATATCCAACCACTACAACTTCATCTAAAACACTAACATCTTCTTGTAAACTTAAATTAATTACACTAGAATGAATCGGAATAATTTCACTATTAAACCCTAGATAGGATACTTCAAGCTCCTTGCCACCATCAGCTTTTAAACTAAAGTTGCCATCAAAATCAGTAGTAGTTCCATTGCTAGTTCCTTTTACTAAAACTGTGGCTCCAGGTAAAGGCGTGCCTGATGCATCTGTAACAATACCACTAATCTGTTTTATAAAAGGGTTGAACTTAAGATTGTAGTTTTTAGTGGCGTTTTCACTTTTATAATTGCTATATCTGCTTATAAAATTCAAATATTTTGGGCTTACATCGGGTTTAATATTGTTGATGTTTGGGTCGTTTGTAGATAGCGTTAATTTTACATCATTCCAGCTAATTCCTGTGTTTTGATAAACATACGCTTTGTAATGTAAATCCAGAGGTTTGCTAATATCTTTCGCTTTTAAATCGTAAATAGGGAACCAGCCTGCGTTTTTAACGTTATATTTTAAAATAAGCTTGAGTTGTTTGCTAGAAGCGGTGTTAAGCTTTACTTTTATTTCACCTGTTTGAATTTTATCGTCAACATTTAATTCGGTAAGTTGTTTTTTAATATCATCAATTTGTTCGTTGTAGGCTCGTTTCTTTTTTAATGATGTATGGATCAGTTTATTTACTTCTGTTATACGGATTCTGTAATACTCAGCAAATTGTTTTAATTTTTCAAGACTTACAACTTGATTTTCATTTCCTAGTTTTCTGTTTTCTTTTATAATATTTAGTTCTTCTTCATAACCAGACATAATATCTTCTTCTAATCGAATAGCGTCATTTAGTTTTTCAATATCATTTTGAAGTTTTTCAATAGTTTCTGATTTATCCAATTTTGATAAATAGTTTATAGCATAATTGATGGACAGAATAGAAGCATTATCTAATCCAGAAACTTGAATACTATTTTCCTGAATATGTGGCGATAATTTAATAAACGAAAACTCCGTTGTTCCAACAGGTAAAGTAATTGTTGCTAAACGTGTTACTTGCGCACCATCTACAAAAACGGTTACTGCTTTTACCGATGATGTTGTTGGATTAGTGTTGTTAGCAAATAAAATTGAAGTACAGAATAGAAATAAAATACAAAGCTTTTTCATGATTAGTTGTTTTAAGTTTTGAATAAAACTATAACTAAAGCATGCACAAAAAAATAAGGAATGAGTAATTGGTAACTATAAATGAGTTAACAGGTCATTAGAGTGAGCTTCACTCTCAACTAAATACTTTAATGGAGTTGTAAATAGTTATTTATAAAGAAATAGTAACGGTGTTATCTTCAACACTAAAGGTTTTATCGGTTACTTCTACATCAATAAGATTACCAAAATCGCAGCATTCATTAGTGTTAGGTTTTGATGTGTTGTAAGATAAACTGGTAACTAGTTCAGAATCTATACGTATTTCTAAAAAGTCTGATGGACCTTTTTTTTCGATATACAGTAAGCCTGATGAATTAATAATAGTAAATTGAAATGGATTTCCAGAAGCGTCTTTTAGCATAATAGCAGCCTCAGTAATATTGTCTTGAAGAATGATGTTTTCGTTTGTGGTACTATCAACTAAATCTAAAAGAAAAAATGGAGCTGCACATGAAATGGTAGAACAATCGGGTAGGCTATCATCCGTTTTACAATTAGTACATAGTGTTATAATTAGAACTAAATAGGCTAATTGCTTTATCATGATTTAATGGGTTTCTTACTAGATGAGTAAACCTTAGAATGGTTGCGTATTAATAAAATAAAAGTGCTAAATTATTTTTTTAAAACAAATTATTCTAAAAACTTACTCTTAAGCTCTGGCGTAGGAATCATGCAAGCCTCCTTTTTGCCATACCATTTGTAGCGGTTTCGGGCAATAAAATCGTAAACCCAATTGCTTATAAAACTGGGTATAATAAGGAAAATAGATAATAAATTAGTTGGAAAACCCAATTGCGATGCTACTTTTAAAGCGGCTCTACTTTTGTAGTTAATTTTATCTTTCTCTGGATTGTAAAGAATAATAGAGTCTACCGCATTGGTGTTTATATTAAATTTCTCAATAATGTGTTTACCAACATCACTTTGCAAGGGAGCAAACATAAACTGGTTTTTTTTATCTCGTTTTATAACATACAAAACAGAACTATTGCATAGGTTGCAAACACCATCAAAGAGGATTAGTTTTTTATGTTTTGGGATATTTATCATTTTTGTCATTCCTGCGAAGGCAGGAATCTATATCTGAGTATTATTTTTTCTTGTGGATTCCTGCCTTCGCAGGAATTACAATGTTATACAAAGATACCACTTTACAGTGTATTTAAGAATTGCGTTAAATCGGTTTCTTTATCCAAATTCAGCTTCTTTTTAAGTCGGTATTTGCTTTTTAAAACACTATCTGGCAATACGTTTAGCATCGATGCAATTTCTTTTGTAGAAAGGTTCATGCGCAAAAACGAGGCTAATCGTATTTCCTTTTCACTTATATCTGTATAAATATCTTTTAGTTTATTATCAAAGTTATTATGCACTTCAGAGAAGTAGGATTTAAATACTTCCCAGTCTTTATCCTCAGCACTTTCTTTTTTAAGTAACATCACGATACGTCTAAATTCAACTTTAAACAATTCAGGCGATTTTTTAATTTTTTCTAAGTTTTCTTTAAGCTCTTGAATAAACGTATTTTTTTGAACTAAGTGAAGGGTTTGACTCGCTAATTCTTTCTTTTTAAAGGCTATTTCTTGTTTGTAAATGGCTTCTTGTTTTTCTTGTTCAATCTTATTTTTCTTGATACGTTGCTTGAAACTGAAAAATACTAATCCTGCAATGGCAATAAATGAAAACATACCAATACCGTATAAGGTTTTGGTTAGTTTGTCATTTTCGGCTTGTGTGTTTAAGGTTTTTATTTCTTCTTTTTGTAAAGCGATTGCGGCTTCTTTTTTCTCAGTTTCGTATATGGTTTTTAGTTCTTCTATTTGTTGTGACTTTTTTATACTAAAAAGGGAATCGTTAATACTTTGCGATGCTTTCAAATAGAAAATAGCTTCTTTGTTTTTATTAATGGATTCTAAAATTTTGGATTTATAATCATACAAATCTTGGAGTCCAGGTAATGCCTCTATGGATTTGGCTATAGAAATGGCTTTTTCAAGTTTTTTTAATGCTTCGCTTGGTTTATTGTTCTTATGCATAACTTGAGATAGCCCTAAATAACTATAAATAATATTTTGTTTTATATCTTCTTCTTTACTCAGTTTATTAGCTTCTTCTAAAACCTCATTTGCTTTTTTAAATTCGTTTTTTATGGCAAGTAATGTACCTAAATCTATTAAAGCTCCACTTAAGGATAATTTATCATTAATCTCTCGGGCTAGAGCTACTGCACGATTTTGATCCTCAAAAGCATTGTCTATAAGTCCTAATGATTTATTGGCTTGTCCTTTCGCGTTATACGCATAGGCCATATACATTTTATCATCAAAATCTTCATATATTTTTATAGCCTGATTAAAATATGTTTTAGCTGAAGAGGGATTATTGAGTATAAGTTCAATATCTCCTATTTGTTTTAAAACATCAGCTTTTCGTGTTAAATGATTAATTTCTTCAAAATATTTTAGACCAGTTAAAGCTTCTGTTAGAGCTATATTATAATTTCCTTTTTTTGCATAAATGTTTGAAATTAGGGCATGTTGACCTCCAATAAGCTTAAATTGTAGTTTTTTGGGTTCTGGATTGTTTAAAATTAAGTTTAAATTATCTTTTGCTAATTTGATGGCTTCATCATAGTTACCTTTAATTTTCATGATATCAGACAAAGAATGATTTATAAAAATGATACCTCTGGTTTTTTTTAAATCAGTAAATTTTTCTTTAGCTTTCTGTAAGTAATATAATGCCGAATCGTTTTGGCTTCTATTACTAAAATAATGCCCCAAATGCATGTAGCCTTTAGCAATTCCTTCATCGTATTTAATTTTTTTTGATATTGATAAAACTTGGTCAGCATAGGATTTAGCTTCTTCTGGTTTAGAAAACATTAATTTTTCATGTAACCAAGTTAGTGTATTTACTTTCTCAATTGAATTATCCTTTTGAATTGAAAGTTGTTTTTTAAGACTGTCTATAAATTTTGTATTTTGTGCATTAAGTGGATAAATAATTAAAGCAAAAAGGAATAAAAGGGAGGTTGGTTTTTTCATAATTAAATTAATTAAGCTACCACTAAGGTAATTATTAAATGTATTAAAAATAGTGTATGTCTATTTTTAGAAATGTGCTACGTCCATAGTGTGTCTATGAATTTTCAGTTATTATAAAATTTAGTATTGTTTTAATTGATTGATTATTAGTTATTTGATTATTTTTTTTAATTGCAGTTTTCAATTTGTCTATAATGGTAAAAACTATCTTGTCCATACTTTGTCCATACCAAAAATTAGTTTTCACTTGTATTCCTATCTAGTTTTGAAGTGTTGAATCACAAAAATTAGAAATTATGAAAACAAAGCTATTAACAATTAAAAACAGCATTTATATAACACTTTTTGTTATTACACTATTTTCTTGCACAGGATGTAGTGAGGAAAGTGTTGATAACGGAAAGGTCTCAGATGAAACTATACAAACCATAAATGATTTATTGGCAGGTTTATCTGAATTTAATCAACCAGAAGTTTCAGGAGAAGAACTTATTGAAGAAAGTAATCCAGAACGCGAAGGACAAACTGATGAGTGTGTGGTGAAAAAATATAAAATGGCACCAGGTTTTAGTGAAATGATTTTGCTAGATCCTACCAGTGATGTTATTTATCCTGGTGCTATGTTAAAAGGAGAATCTATCCCTACAGGAGAATACATTGGTATTACCGGAGGCAGAGCTCCAATAACATTATCTGTTTCATTGGAAAACTTAAACGGAAAACCTTCAGCTCTTATTGAAAATCCTAATATTAATACCGTTAGAGAGGGTGTAAAGGATATGTTGCAACAAGGTGTAACAGGATCTACAGCTGCAAAAGTTAATTTTACTACAGAGGAAGTGTATTCAGAAGAACACTTGAATATTGCATTAGGAGCAAGCTATACTAAAGGGAAAAACAGTGTCTCAGGATCATTTAATTTCAGTAGTTCAGAAAAAAAATACAAGTATGTTATCAAGTATTTACAGGTGTATTACACAATTGATTTAACCATAGAGGAAAGCGAAAATCCAGCAAAATTATTTTCTAGTGTGCCAAACTTAAACTCGACTAGCCCTGTAGTTGTATCGTCTGTAAAATATGGAAGAATGTTATTATACACCGTAGAAACTAACGCAGAGTTTAGCGATACGCAAGCCGCTTTTAGCGCAGCGTTTAACGGTGGAGAAGTAAATGGAGAAGGCGAGCATAAAAGTTTCTGGGAAAGCTCTACAGTAAAGGCTTTAGTAATTGGTGGTTCTTCTGGAGACGCAGCTCAAGTAGTTAGCGGACCAGAAGGTGTTTACTCATATATTACTGAAGGTGGTGAGTATTCTGTAGATTCACCAGGTGCGCCATTAGGTTACACGTTAAGGTATATTAAAAAAGGATTTCCAATTGCTAATGTTGTTTTGTCTAGCGAATATAATATTAGAAGCTGTTATCCAGCCTACCAGAAATTTGGTATCCAGCTTTACGGTATAAACTTGGTGAAAAATAATGGAGGAAGCATCCGTCTGCATGGTAATATGAAAGCGCAAATTTATCAGGGAGGCAACGTAAAAGGTTCAGTTTCTTACACGCGTACCAGAAATAATTATATTATACCTAATGAAGGTGAATTTTGGCCAATACCAACTATTGAAACTAAAGAAGTTGAATTATATAAGCCCGACTTAGAGAACGATTATATTCTACTGTCTGCAGAGTTTACTGAGGATGATTCCATAGGAGGTGATGACTACTTAGGAAAAAAAGAGGAGAAAATTTTACTAAAAAATGTACAAGATGATAAGGAACCTTATATAAGATTGCTTTTAACTGAAGATCCAGACATTGATATGCGTACTTACTTTTATGCGTGGCGTATCTACTAGCACAATATTAGTCAATACAGTCGGCACTTTAAGTTGTGATTCAGCAACTTGGTGTTGGCTGTTATTTTTTAGCCTCTACTAGCTCCAATAAATCTAAAGCCACATTAGTAGTAAACATACCGTAATTAACGTTAGCCTTATTTTTTTCAATACTATCAATACTCCCAATAGCTCTACCATCATGCATGCGTACACGATCACCAACCTTTAAAATAGGTTTTGGTTTAGGTGGTGCTTCAGCAGCTTTTTTCTTTTCAGCCTTTTTCTTTTTTCTAATTACGTTTACTTTCTTTTCGGCTTCCTGCTTTACTTGTTGCTCTTTAGCTTTTAACGCTTTCTTTTGTTTAGCAGATACTTTTTTACGTTTCGAGTTCTCAATTTGTACCAATTTGAATAATTCTGCCATCAATTCGCGTTTACGCTTATTGTCAAAATATTTTTCAGCAATATCATTTACTTTTTGCCCCAAGTAAATTAGGCGTTGGTTGCTATCATAAAGCTCTTGGTAACTCTCAAGCTTTTTCTGGATTTTAGTATTAATTTCCTCTAATTTATCAGCTTCCTCTTCTTTTTTCTTTTCGTTTAACTTAAGCGATTGCCCTGTTTTTTCAAGTCTAGAGCGCTCTTTCTGGAGTTTTGCAATAGTGGCATCAAAACGTACTTTACTGCGTTCAATTTTTTTCTTAGCGCGATTAATCAAGCTGTATGGAATTCCATTTTTTTGAGCAACTTCAAACGTGAAACTACTTCCTGCTTGCCCAACTACTAGCTTAAACATGGGTTCTAAACTACGTTCATTAAACAGCATATTAGCATTAATCATATGCGGTAACTCTGTAGCTAGAATTTTTAAATTAGAATAATGAGTCGTTATAATGCCAAAAGCTTCCCGATGATAAAACTCTTCAAGAAAGGTTTCAGCCAATGCACCACCAAGTTCAGGATCGCTACCAGTACCAAATTCATCAATTAAGAAGAGCGTGTTTTTATTGCACTTCTTTAAAAAATAATTCATTTGCTTTAAGCGGTAGCTATAGGTGCTTAGATGGTTTTCTATGGATTGATTATCGCCAATATCACTCAAAATTCTGTTAAATAAACAAACGGTACTACGTTCATGAACAGGTATTAGCATACCACTCTGAAGCATAACTTGCAGTAAACCAACGGTTTTAAGTGTAATACTTTTTCCTCCAGCGTTAGGTCCAGAAATAACAATTATTCTACTGCCCTGTTTTAATTCAATCGTCTGCGGAAATGTTTTTTCTTTCTTTTCTAAATTATTTAAATAGAGTAGTGGGTGATAAGCATCTCGCAAAAGCATGCTTTTATCCTCTGAAAATTCAGGAAGAATAGCCTGCATGGATTTGGCGTATTTAGCTTTCGCAGAAATGACATCAACATCAATTAAAAAGCTTTGATAATCCTTCAATAACGGTAAAAAAGGTCGCATAAAATCCGTCACCTCTTTTAAAATCCTAATAACTTCTTCCTGTTCTTCATATTCAAGGTTATTAAGTTCTCTGGTATGTTGTAGTGTTGTTTCGGGTTCTATATAAACAATACTCCCCGTTTTACTACCACCCATAATGGCGCCTTTTACTTTACGTCTATACATCGCTTTTACAGCAAGTACACGTCTATTTTCTACAACCGATTCTCGAATATCATCCAAATACTCAAGGTTGTGATATGTGTTTAAGGCTGAACTAAAACTCGAATTAATTTTTCCTTTTACTTTATTAATAGATTGCCTGAGGTCAAATAGCAAATTAGATGCATTATCCTTTATGTCTCCAAAGCGGTCTACTATAGCATCAACTTTTTCAATTAACACTTTAGTTTCTTCTATGTGCGAAGCAAATTCATTAAGCGTTGGGTAATAGTCTTCAAATTTTTTGAGAAATTTTACGATGGAGTTTATAGTAATCGACATGGATACTATTTTCTTTAATCCATGAACTTCCAAATATGTATTTTCAATATTTAAAAGTTTGATTTCTTTTGTTATCGTATCAAATCCGTGGTTAGGAATTCTATTATCGTTATAAAATGAAGATAAATACTCATTGGTTAATTTGAGAGCAATTTTAAGGTCCACTTCATTCTTATAAGGCTGAGTTTGTAAAGCTTTTTCGTTTCCTAGTGGTGTTACGCAAAGTTCGCTTACTTGTTGTAAAACCGTTTGAAACTCTAAATCTTGTAATGTTTTTTCGTGGATATTAATCATTCCTAATAATAGACTCTAAAAATAAAAGAAATGCAAAGTTAAGCAATATGTAAGTGATTTGGACTATGTAATTTTTAAGTGTTAAAATGTTAATTAACAAACTAATAAGGGTTTTTAACAAAAAACTAACACCTATTGTTTTTATTCTACATAATTTTAATCATCAACAGAAATCAATCAAACTATTAGCAGTAAATAAAGCCTAATACCTTAAAACGGTATTAGGCTTGTTTATGAATGTTGCTGTTTTAACTAATATAATTCCAAATATTCTTGTACTTACTAAGCTGTTTATAGGTGTTTAAAAACACTTGGTTTTCTGATAACGATAACGAAGGGTCAATTTTTAATATGGATTTAGCATGATGTCTAGCCAATTGTAAAACATCACTATCTCTAACTATATCTGCTATTTTTAAGTTTAAAACACCGCTTTGTTGAGTGCCCATAATATCGCCTGGACCTCTTAATTTTAAATCTACTTCGGCAATTTCAAAGCCATCGTTGGTTTTTACCATAGTTTCTAAACGCGTTTTGCTATTTGCACTTAATTTATGGCTCGTCATTAAAATACAATAGCTTTGTTCTGCGCCACGACCAACGCGACCACGTAATTGATGTAATTGAGATAATCCAAAGCGTTCTGCGCTTTCAATAATCATAACAGAAGCATTAGGGACGTTTACTCCAACTTCTATTACTGTTGTGGCAACCATAATTTGGGTTTCACCCTTTATAAATCGTTGCATTTCAAAGTCCTTGTCTGCAGGTTTCATTTTACCATGAACAATTGATGTTTGATACTCAGGCATGGGAAAGTCTCTAGAAATACTTTCATAACCATCCATCAAATCTTTATAGTCCATTTTTTCACTTTCTTGAATTAACGGATATACGATGTAAATTTGTCTCCCTTTTGAAATTTCATCACGAATAAACTTGAAAACATTCAAACGATTTTTATCATAACGATGAACCGTTTTTATAGACTTTCTCCCCGGAGGTAATTCATCAATAATCGAAATGTCTAAATCGCCATAAACAGACATGGCTAAGGTTCTAGGGATTGGTGTTGCAGTCATGACAAGAACGTGAGGAGGAAGCGAGTTTTTCTGCCATAATTTACTTCTTTGCTTTACTCCAAAACGATGTTGTTCATCTATAATGGCAAGCCCTAAATTTTTAAATTTTACTTTGTCTTCTAGTAGGGCATGGGTGCCAATTAAGATTTGTAATTCGCCATTTTCTAAAGATTCATGAATAACTCTTCGTTCTGAAGTTTTAGTTGAACCTGTTAATAGTTTTATTCTGATATTCAATTTGTTACACCATTCTAATAACCCGTTATAGTGTTGAACTGACAAAATTTCAGTCGGCGCCATTAAACAAGCCTGAAAACCGTTGTCAAGTGCCATGAGTATTGACATAAATGCTACAATAGTCTTTCCAGAACCCACATCTCCTTGTAATAGACGATTCATTTGTGCATTACTGCCTAAATCTGCTCGAATCTCTTTTAAAACTCTTTTTTGAGCATTGGTTAATTCGAAGGGTAAATGGTCTTTAAAAAAGTTGTTAAAATGATTTCCAACTTGTGCAAAGGTGAAACCTTTAATTTTAGATTTATGAATAAGATTTTTTATAATTAACTGTAATTGAATATAAAATAATTCTTCAAATTTTAATCTAAATTGTGCCCTTGAAAGTAAGTCTTGGCTCTTTGGGAAATGCACATTAAAAAGTGCAGATTGTTTACTAATTAGTTTTAGTTCTGAACGTAAATTATCTGATAAAGTTTCATTAAACTTTCCATTGGTTTCAATAAATAATTGTTGAATGATTTTACTAATTACTCTATTTGTAATGCCTTTATTGGATAGTTTTTCAGTAGAAGGATACACAGGTTGCATCACAGAACGTAAGTTTTTTTCGTGATCTTCTTGCAATTCTAGATCAGGATGCGCTATGTTAAATTTACCACCAAACCAATTGGCTTTCCCAAAGGCTACATAGGTTTTGTTTAGTTTTAAACTTTCTCTAATCCATTTTTGCCCACGAAACCAAACCAATTCCATGGTGCCAGTATCATCTTGAAACGTTCCAACTAAACGTTTTCCTCGTTTTTGGGCAACCTCTTTAAAGCTTGTTATTTTACCAATTATTTGAACATCTGAGTTATTTCGTTGTAATTGATTGATTTTGTAGTACTGGGTTCTGTCTATATACCTATTTGGAAATAAGTTGATTAAATCTTGGTACGTATGAATTCCCAATTCCTTGCGCAGTAAATCGGCACGGTTTGGGCCAACACCTTTTAAATAATCTATAGGAGTTTGGAGGTTAACAGACATAGAAGCGAATTTAAGCAAATCAATTAAAATTTAGTATTTATTGAATTCATAATATCTGGTTTAATTTGGATTATTTTTATCGGTAATTAATTAATCTTTTTAAAATTTATTTAAAACCCTAACTTTTTGTCAAATAGTTCTATTTCAATCCTTAAATTTGGTATTCTTAAAGGATAATTTAACGCAAACGGATTGATGAGAAAACTCAACGAATTTATTTGGGAAACGCATGGTATTCATGCAGGTACAGAACAAGATCATGTAAAACATGGTATTGATAAATTAGAGGATATAGTTGATAAGGCTGTTGAGGCTGGTAACCCAAGTATTACGTTTATTATACATTCTCCACGTCTTACTAATTTCCGTTATATTGCAGAAAGAGAGACCAATGTGAAATTTATTCGTGGAAATAAATCTTACCTAAATTATCCAAAGCGTATTGCAAATCTTCGTAAGCAATATGAGGGGAAAATAAATATTAAATATGGTGTTGAGTTAGAATGGATGGGGCCAGATATTGGTTTGCAATGGAGTCGTTCTAAAATATTTCAAGCTGAAGATGCCGATTATGTTATAGGTTCTGTACATTTTGCACCTGAAGGATTACCTTATGATGGTTCAAAAGAAGAAGCTGAAGAACTATTAAAACTCAGAGGAAGCCTTGAAGCATATTGGGGTGGTTATTTTGATGAAATGACGCAAATGATTGAGAGTTTTGGGGATATGATTCAAATTATTGGACATATTGACTTGCCAAAGTTAAATGTAGATATGCCTGATGCCTTGGTGAATTTTGAAACCAGTGCGCATCCGCTCGCTAATAAATTTAGAACGCTTTTAGAGCTTATTGCAGATAGGAATCTGTCGCTGGATGTGAATATGGCAGGAGAGTTTAAAGGAGTTGGGGTATATCCAACTCAAAATATCTTAAGGTTTGCCAACGAGTTACAAATACCTGTATGTGTTGGTACAGACACGCATCATGTGCGCTATTATGGACTCAACTATAAAGAAAGTTTAGAGTATATTCAAAAGGCTGGTTATGAAAGTTACGTTAGTTATTCAAAGCTTATCCCAGAGAATCGTACGATTTATGATGACCATGATTTAAAAGTTAAATATACCATCTTGAATAAAGGTATTGAGTTGCTTAACCAAAGGTTAGATGACCATCAAAAACGGATTATACCAGATTTTTCTTTTGGTGGTTCTTTTTCTGAGTTTGTAGATCTATACAGAAGTGCGACAAGTATGGGCGATTACAATGCTATTAGAATTCGTAAATGGGGTAAGTCTATAACAGTAACTAATGAGGTGCCTAAAAATACACAAACGATTGTAAACGGCTTGTTTTCTGAACATTTGGATAAGCCCGGTGTAATTTCTTCTTTGTTTAATACTTTAGCTTCTGAAGGTATTAATGTTGAAACGGCACGTTTAAAATCTAACAACGATGGTACTGCGGTTGCATTTTTATCTATTGATAATAAAAATGGAAAAGTGCAAAGTGCTATCGATTTTATTAACGGAACAGATGCTGGTCTTTTTACAAATTTAACGTATCAAGAAGATGCGGCAATGCCCAATTATTATGGGGAAGGTGTGTATTTGTTAGAGATGGATGGTGTTAAATTAAATTTGGCTTTAAGTGATAAAGTTATTTTAACAAAGCATCATAATGCTCCCGGAGTTTTATTAATTTTATTATCAGCCTTAGCTTCAAAAAACATCAATATCAAAGACTTACGACTTGGTAAACTAAATAATGTTGGTTATTCTGCATTAGCTATTGATGGCGATAGTAATGTGATTAGAGATTTATTGACAAAACTCGGAACACAGTATTATGAAGCCAACTTAATAGAGTTTCATAGTTTTTAGATTGATTTTTTATGATTTTGGATTAATCTTTGATACCTTTAAAATCATGAATCGAATTTCTTTTGTTTTATTTTTTTGCGTTAATATTCTAATAGCGCAACAAACGGAATACGTCGACTTCAAAAAAGTAGAATCTGTACTGCTTTTTAATCAAATGAAAGTAGATAGTACGGTTTTTAATTCTTACGAAGTAAAGTTTGATATACTAAAACAAACGGATTCCATTTATCTAGATGCTATAGATATGAAGTTTTTAAACGTATCATTAGATAAAGCTGCTGTGAACTTTAAGAATGATGGAAAAAAACTGATTGTTTATAACACATTTGAATCTAATAAAACTTACACCCTTAATTTTCTATTTTTTGCATCACCAAAAAAGGCCATGTATTTTATTGATTGGGATTATGAAGATGGTAATAAACAAATTTGGACGCAAGGGCAAGGGAAATATACTAGTAATTGGTTGCCATCTATTGATGATATGAATGATAAAATAGAGTTCGATTTATCTGTAGTTGCACCTAAAGGCTATCAGGTTATATCCAATGGAAAGATGGTTTCTAAACGAGAAACTCCAACTTATAATTTATGGCAATTTGATATGCAAAATCCCATGTCTAGTTATTTGGTGGCCTTAGTAATCGGGAAATACAAAAAAACAGTAAAGCATTCTAAGAGTGGTATTCCTTTGGAAATGTATTATTACCCTAAAGATCATTCAAAATTTGAGCCTACTTATCGCTATACCAAACAGATCTTTGATTTTCTTGAAGAGGAAATAGGTGTGCCGTATCCTTGGCAAAACTATAAGCAAGTGCCAGTTAAAGATTTTTTGTACGCAGGAATGGAAAATACAAGTGCTACTATTTTTGCTGATAGTTTTGTAATTGATTCTATTGCGTTTGTTGATAAGAATTATGTAAACGTCAATGCACATGAATTAGCACATCAATGGTTTGGAGATTTGGTTACAGAAACTTCAGGAACACATCACTGGCTGCAAGAAGGTTTTGCAACCTATTATGCATTATTAGCTGAACGCGATATTTTTGGAGAAGATTATTACTATTGGCGATTATACGAATATGCTCAAGAATTGTTAGAACAAGATAAAGCAGGAGGAAGTACATCATTGCTTAATCCAAAATCTAGCAGTACTACATTTTATAAGAAAGGGGCTTGGGTTTTACATCTATTACGAGAAGAAGTGGGTGATGAAGCTTTTAAAAAAGGCGTGAAGCAGTATTTAAAAAATCATAAGTTTGAAAATGTTGAAACTAAAGATTTTATAAGTGAAGTTGAAAAGACTAGTGGAGTGGATTTGAATGATTTTGTTAATAAGTGGATAGAGTCTCCAAGTTTGAATTATGAAGATATGGAGGGTTTTTTCTATCTCACTTCAACATCATATAAAGGGTTTTTGCAATTGGACTGTAGTGTTTCAAAAGCGGCTTGTTTTGAGTTTATAAAATCTACAGATAATACGTATTTAAAGTCAGAAGTCATTAGAAGGCTAAAGGGAGATTTGCCAAAAGATATATTTGCCAACAGTGATATAATGGTTAGGCAAGCTGTCGCTCAATCATTAACAGAAATCCCCACAGAATTAAAATCAAATTACGAATCCCTTTTAAATGATGCATCATACTTAACCATCGAAACCGCATTATTTAACTTATGGAAAAACTTTCCGCTTGAGCGAGAAAAATATTTTAATAAAACAAAAGATATTCAAGGGTTTAACGATAAAAATGTACGATTACTTTGGTTAACCCTAGCTTTGATCACAGAAGATTATGAATCTGAAAACAAACAGGTTTTTCTAAATGAACTTACAAGTTATACCAGCCCGAAGTATGGGTTTGAGCTTCGTCAGAATGCATTCTTTTATCTGGACCAAATTCAAGCATGTGAAGAAGCGTGTAAAGAAAACTTAAAGCAAGCTACAACACATCATAATTGGCGCTTCAAAAAGTTTGCAAAAACTTTGTTGGAAAAAGAAAACAAATAAATAGATTGTTACGTTATCCGATAATTATCGGAACTCCTCACAATAACGCTATTTTCTTCGCTCTGTATTGGCTGGGTTTTGACAGATTAAACAACGCGACAAATAGGTAATTGATAATTCATAAACACCATCAGTTCTTCCAATATTAGTTGTGTTTACATCATACGAAAACCCAAATCGTAATTGTTCAAACTCTAAGCCAACAAAAGCATTAATCGAGGTTAGTAAATGACTATTGGAATTGTTTTTAGCAGGATTTGTTACAGCCATTGCTCCAAGCATCAGTTTGTCTATTTTCACCATTGCACCTAAATCTAATCTATTGTATTCTCCTTGTTGCATATAGTTAGCAGAAAGTTGCATATCATTTCTATTTAAATAGGGGAATTTATAACTCGCGTGTAGCGAATAGAAAATATCTAGTGGCACATTACCATTTTCAACGAAAGAAATGTTAGGTTTATTTAAATGTCTAACAGCAGCGCCTAACCACAAATCAGAGTCATTACGCGGGTTTTTTCTATCGAAAACAAAACCAGCTGTAAAATCTACAAAGTTTATTTTTCTATTAGCGTTCATAGCCAAAGGATCCGAAGAAGTTGCGTTTATAGTGCCAGAATTGATATTTATTTGATCTGCTAAAACAAGATTATCAAAATTAAAAGACTTTGCGCCAAAACCAACTTCAATAGCGGGTCTAAAAAACCAATCATTGGATAATTCAACATGGTAAGCAAAGTTTATATTGCCTTGTAAATGGTTATAATTCGTATTATTTTCATGCTGATTTACGATGCTAAAACCAATGCCGCCAACATTTTCAATCCAAGAATTAAAAAATACGTACTCGGTATCTACTCTTAAATCCAAACTGGGCCACTGTGTTCTGTGTATAAGTCCAAAATAGGAAGCATCTTCAAACCCAGAAAACCCTGGATTTAGTGTTTCAGGAACTAAAAAATATTGTGAAAAAACAGGGTCTTGTGCTTCCATTTTTAATGATAAGCAGCATAAAATCATAAAGGTGTATAGTTTTAACTTCATCTTGCTAACTGCTTATTTTATGGATGCAAATGCACCTTTTTGTGTAATGGTTCTACCATAGAATGTTTTTGCTGATAGTGTAAAGTAGTAGTTTCCGTTTTCTGCTTCAGCATCATTAATTTTTCCATCCCAGCCTTTTATGCTATCACCTTCTTCAGAATAAATTAAGCTGCCCCATGTATCGTAAATATTTAAGGTGATGCTATTTAGTGCTATAGACTCTGGTGTAAAATAATCGTTTAGGTTGTCTCCATTGGGTGTAAAGGCATTTGGCATAATTAAGCTGTATCCTTTTTCAATAACTATAGTTATTTGTTTGGTGTAAACACATCCAAATGGATAGGTTACTGTTTGGATTACGGTATAAGTGCCTTCATTTATATAGGTGTGTGTAGGGTTTTCTTCTGAAGAAAAATTCCCATCACCAAAATCCCAAGATACATTAGTGTAATCACCTGTAGAGTTATTTGTAAATTGTATAGGGTCTTCTATAGAATAAAATCCAAATGTGCTAAACGCGCTAGATGTTATAGAGAAATCTGCATCTCCCAAAATAGGGATGTTAACGTCGTAGGATAAGTTAGTTGTACATCCTATACTGTCAGATACATCTATTATAACCAAGCCATCTTGCGACGTATTCATAATTTCACCATTTGTTCCACTAACTGTGCCGCTAGACCAGTTAATAGAATAAGGCGGTACACCACCAGTTACTAATGCTATAAACGATTGATTTACTAATCGTGTGTCACAATTAAAATCCGTTTGAGTGTCAATATTTATGGTAAGTGGATCAAACCTATTAATAACCCAGCTTTCGGAAATTGTACAATTATTAGCATCAGTAACTTCAACCGTGTAATTCCCAGGAGGTATATTGTTTAAATCTTCTGTAGTTTCTCCATTAGACCAAGTATAAGTTAGCGGAAGCGTACCGCCAGTTACAATCAAGTTTATTGCGCCACTATTGGAGTCATTGCAATCCAATGCATCGGTTGTATTTGCTGAAAGTGATAAGGCTAAAGGCTCAGTGATTACAAAAGTTTCAGTTATGATACAGGGTTTTCCATCGGTAATCGTTACGGTGTATGTTCCTGGACCCATGTTGTTTCGTTCAACACCTGCAGAAGCATCATCATCCCAAACAAGTGTTACAGGGTCAATACCACCAACTAGATTTAAAATAATACGTCCGTCATTTTCTCCAAAACAAGAAATGTTTTCTACAACAGGATTTATAGTGAAAATTGGAGGTTCTTCAATAGTAACAGTTACAGTTTTTTGGCAATTCGTATCATCAGTTACTGTTATGGTATAATCTCCAGGAGATAAATTGGTTTGCGATAAGCCTGATCCTAAATTACTCCATGTAATGGTGTAAGGAGCGTTACCTCCAGAAATATTATTAATGGTAATAGAGGCATCATTATCGTTATAACATTCAATTTCGGTAGCTGAATAATCAATTATAATTTCATCAGATTGGTCAATTATTACGTCCAAGGTGTCTGTACAATTTGACCTATCGGTTACTGTAACGTTGTATGTGCCAGCTATCAATCCAGTAAGATTTTGAGAACTACTTGTAAAACCATTGGGTCCAGTCCAAGCATAGCTATATTCAAAAACTCCTGGAGATATTTCGGTGGGTCTACCACCAACAATATCGATATAAATTTCCCCAGTAGCTTCACCAAAACAAATAACATCCACTTTGTTGTTTAAACTTACACTAAGTTCTGGTGGTTCTATTATTGAAAAACTTTGAGCTATAGAAGGACAGTTATTCACATCTGTAACTGTCACTTCATAATCACCAGGACTGAGATTATCTAAATCTTCATCATTCGAATAAGGAGTTCCGTTTCTCGTCCAGTTATATGTATAAGGTGATGTGCCACCAGCTATTTCAATACCTATAGAACCATCATTAGCATTAAAACATGAAATCGTTTCAGGATCAAAGCTAATATTTGCGAATATAAGCTCATCAGGTTCAGTAATGGTGAATGTTTGTGTAAACGGACATCCTCCATCATCTAAAATAGTAACCGTATAATCACCAGGTTCTAAGTTAGAGAGGTCTTCATTTGTGCTTGAAAAACCGTTAGGACCTGTCCATGAGATTTGATAAGGATTTCCATTTGAAAAAGGAACCCCGCCAAAAACCTCAATATCCAAAGCGCCTGCATTAGCTGAGAAACAATTACTATTTGTTTGATTTAAAGTAATGCTAATAGATGGATTTACTGTAACAACTATTTCAAAGGTATTGCCAACACATATTCCAGATGTGGGTGTAACAGTATAGGTAACTGTTGATGGGTTTGTGGTATTGTTTGTTAAAGTTTGCGAAATATTATTTTGTGGAGTGTTTTCATCTATAGCACCAGTAATAGTTCCTGCGGGTACAATTGTAGGACTAGTCCAGGTATAAGTTGTGCCTGTTGGAGTGATGTCTCCTCCTGAATTATCTGGAGTTATAGTGAATGCGTTTCCGCTACAAATAATAGCTGTTTTATCGCTAATATTTGGTGTTTGGTTGATAATAATTTCAGCAATACTGGATGTGATTTCGGTACATCCTCCTGATGAGAATGTAACAACAACGTAATAATACATTGTGCCAACAGTTGTTGATGGCGGATTGTAAGTTGAATTTGTTGCTCCAGCAATTAGAGTACCCGTTGTAGTATCGTTTACCGTGTTGGAATACCACTGATACGTTGGTGTACCAACACCATTAGCATAAGATACTGAAAGTTGATTAATTGAATCTCCTAAGCAATATGTGTTAGATAAAGGTTGATTTGTGAAATTTGGAGCTGCATTTATATTAACCTCTGCTGTATTGCTTATAACACTACAATCTACCGCTATTTGAGAGACCACCACATAGTAGTAAGTTGTGCCAACAGTAGTAGTTGGTGGTGTAAATGTGTCAGTATTAGCTCCAGTTATAGGAGTTCCTCCAGTATTGGAATTTACAGTATTGCTATACCATTGATATTCATAAGCGCTACCAATACCTCCAGATACTGAGACTTCTAGGTCTTGGGGTAAGGTTCCTTGGCAAAGTGTTTGCGTTATTAATGGTTGCGTGGTTATTACAGGATCTTCAACAACAATAATTTCTGCAACTTCACTAGTAACTGCACTACAACCGCTTCCGTTAAGAGTAATTACAACGTAAAAATAATAATTGCCTGCAGTATTAAAAGTAGCAGGACTGTAGTTTGAATTTGTTGCTCCCGAAATTAGGGTACCACCTACATTTGAATTTGTTGTATTGCTATACCATTGGTAGGTTATTGTTCCTGTTCCTCCTGAATGCGATACAGATAATGCTGATGAAATATTGCCACCAACACAGATGCTTTGGGTAGTGGTTGGATTTGTATCTATTTGAATATTTTCAACAATTTCAATTCTGGCAACATCAGATGTTATTTCGTTACAACCAGCACCCGATGTAAATGATGTCACACAATAATAATAAGTAATACCAACAGGGGTGTTTGGAGGTGTGTAAGTTGATGTCGTTTCTCCAACAATTAAAGTGCCACCAGTATTTGAATTGACGGTATTACTGTACCATTGATAGGAAGGTGTTCCAGGACCATTAACAGATACAGATAATGGTGTTAAGGCTCCGTTTAAACAGATTGTTTCTGATATGGGTTGACTGGTAAATGCTGGTGCGGGATCAACAGTGATTATTAAGTTGACCGCAGCACCATCACAACCATTCAAGGATGGTGTAATAACAAATGTAACATCTTGAGAGGTTGTATTAGAGTTAACAATAGTTTGTACAGGAATGGTATCAGTATTTCCAGAGGCAATAAATCCAGTTACACCAGCAGGAGCAGAAGCAGTCCAGTTATATGTTGTGTTTGTAATATCAGATGTTAAAACAACTTCATCGGTATCAGTTCCAGAACAAATAGTTTGTGTAAGATTTGTGTTTGTAATTGAGGGAATAGGGTTAACCGTAAAATCTTCGGTTTCGGTTGTAGTTCCACAACCATTTGTTACACTAAACGAAACCTGATAATCTCCTGGAGTAGTATAAGTAATTGTTCCTGGATTTAAAGTGTTAGCTGTAGCAGGACTACCTCCGGGGAAACTCCAGGAATACGTAATTGTTTCAGCAGCAGGTGCACAAGTATCAACATTTGCTATAGGATTAATTGAAGCTGTTCCACAGAAATTATTTATATTATTTATAGTTGCTGTGGGCGGTCTTTTAACCTCAATAGTTTGAAAAGTACTGTTGCTTCCACATGAATTTGTAGTTGTTAAAGTTAAAGTATAGGTTCCTGCTTTATTGAAGCTAAGTGAGGGGGCTGCTGAATTTTCATCTGTTCCATTTGTAAAACTCCATTGTTCTGGCAAGGTATCGCAAAAGCCAGAGTTATAAGCAACCTCCCATAAATAAGTCTCGCCACCACAACTTAAACTTAAATCTGTTGTGTTAGTAGTTTGAATTGCTAATGGTGCACATCCATTATTTGTATTTAAAGTGAAGTTAGGAGTCAGTTCAGGTTCGATACAAATAGTATTTGTAACTGTGTTTGTGGTACCACAAAAGTTTTGTGCGTACAATGAAACAGTGTAGGTTCCTATTGCAGTATAAATATGAGACGGATCTCTTAAGTTAGATGTAGTTCCATCTCCAAAATCCCAAAAATAACCTGCATTAGTGTCACAATTTTGGTTATAACCTTCCTGAGACGTGTTATCAAATTGAATTGCGGTATTAATGCATCCAATTGGTGGGTTTTCAAATTCTACATCGGGTTGTTTTAAAATAATTATAGGGCCAGCAGTTAGGTTTGAGGCACCACAAGATGTTGTTATGTCTAATAAAACAGTATAACTGCTATTTGGGCAATTGGATTCTGTGTAAGTATGCGGAATTGGAAAGTTTTGAGAATTAACAGGATCACTAGCATTGAAATATGGCGATGCTTCCAATTGCGCTTGTGTATAAGTCTCTACGGTTCCATCACCAAAATCTACACGATAATTGGTATCTGGAGGGTTAGTTGCCCAAGAGCCTATGGCAAATTCTATAGCATTTACAGGAATACAAAGATTTACTGTATTTCCAGGATTTACAATGGCACCAGTGGGATTACTAGAGTTTTTGATTAAATAAGTAATAGAACTGTCGCAATTGGCTCCGTTTCCAGTTATCACCATATTAAACGAGCCTAGTTGCGCGTAGGTATGCATAATAGGGAAGCTTACATTAGTATCAGAACTTCCGTCTCCCCAATCAATATCATATGAATTTATACAAGCAGCTGAAGGCGAACCATTATCAACATTTATAGTATAAGCAGGATCTGAAGTGTTATTACCACAATTATTGAAAGGTTCTGTAAAGTTAGCAGCAGCATCAATATCTATAAAATCTAAATCGGGTTTTTCTAAAACAGAAACTGCTCTAGTGATTGAGTTGCTACAGCCATTATTATCGGTAATAGTTAGTGTAACGTTAACATTTTCTGTTCCACAACCAACAGATGTAAAAATATGACTTGGGTTTGCACTAGTACTAGTACTGCCATCATCAGAAAAAGTCCAGTTATATGTATAAGGCCCATTTCCTGAAACATTTGAGGTAAAGTTTACAACAGTGCCAGCACAAGCTCCGTTGTTATTAAAACTAAAATCTACCGTAGGTTCACTAACAACTACTGTAGCAGTACCAGTTACAGTTTCAGTATCATTTGAGCTGTCTCTAACAGAAACCAATTCATATACAAAAGTACCAGCAGTATTTGTATTTACATTAACTAATGCTGTATTACCAGTTGAAACTACAGTTTGTGTTGTTCCGTTTAATGTATAAGTAAACGTATATGGAGCAGAACCTCCCGATCCCGTAAAGGTTATCTGTGGGCTTGCATCATTTCTGCATACCGTAGTTGAGCCTGAAATACTTGCGTCTGGAGGAAGTAATATGTTTTTTTTAATATTTGAAGTTTCATGTATAGTATTATAGGGTGCTTTTTCTGATTCAACTTTATTTAGGGAAAATAAAGATATCGTGATTACAAAAAAAGAGAAACCTGTAAGAAAGTAGTGCTTTCTCATGTAAAAGAATTTGGTTGTTAATAGCTGATACTAAAATAATTATTCTTTTTAATGCAGCATCATCAAGATAAAAGATATATCAGATTTTTCTATAAAATACCTAATATTGGGTATATAAAACACTTGTGATAAAAAAAGACAGTTTTAGTTTTAGTACATTGCGAAAAATATTTCACTTCTTATTATATTTACTTTAGAAATAAAACATGAAAGCACTAGTAATTTCAGGAGGAGGAAGTAAAGGCGCCTACGCAGGTGGTGTTGCCGAATATCTTATTAAGGAGGAAGGGCGAGATTATGATATGTTTTTAGGGACCTCTACAGGAAGTTTGTTAATTCCACATTTGGCAGCAGGTAAAATTGATAAAATCCATAAGGTGTTTACCAATGTCAATCAAAATAACATTTTTAGCGTTAACCCATTTGTAGTCAGGAAAAAAGGTAATAGAGAATTTGTGTCAATTGATTTTTTGAATTCACTATGGCAGTTTATTAAAATGAAACGAACCTTTGGAGAGAGTAAAGCACTTCGTCGTTATTTGAAAAAGCATTTTACTTATGAAGAGTTTCAAATGATAAGGGAAACGAAAGACGATGTTGTAGTTACAGTTTCAAATTTATCCAAAAATATTGTAGAATATAAGTCGATAAAAGACTTTAACTATGATGAGTTTTGTGATTGGATTTGGATTTCTTGTAATTATATTCCCTTTATGTCCTTAGTAAAAAAAGACGGATTTGAGTATGCTGATGGCGCATTTGGTTGTGTAGTTCCCATTCGCGAAGCTATATTACGAGGCGCTACAGAGATAGATGCTATTATTCTAGAATCTGAAAGTATGCAGTATAATAAGGTTTTAGGGAAAAACCCGTTTTCTTTGATGATAAATCTATTTGGGCATCTTCTGGATCAGGTGGAGCGAAGTGATATTTTAATAGGAAAGTTGGCAGCTAAAAATAAAGATGTTCAACTTAACCTGTATTATACACCTTCAAAGCTTACTGAAAATTCATTGGTGTTTAACAAAAAGTTAATGACGTCTTGGTGGCAACAAGGGTACTATTATGCTAAGCAGAAGTGTGAGGCATCACGTTCTAATGAGTTACGAGATGAATTGCCACCATTACCATAAATCAGATACTTCTTCTTTAATAAAAGAAAGCGCTGCATCACTAGGAGAGGGGCGTTCCATCATTTCGGTTAAAACAACTTCTCGTAATTTATTTGCTGTGTCTGTTTTTTCTAACATACTAGCTTTTCTTATAAGCTGAATTGTGGCGTTTTTTGCTGTTGCAACAATGCTCCAACATTTATCACTTATATATATTTGCTGAGATAAATTATGCTCAAATTCTTGTTCAATACTTTGTATAAGTAATGCTTCGTAATCTTCTTTAATTGAGGAGTTTGGTGTTACTCGTATTAATAATTTAGCAGGAGAGATGCGTTCTAAAAAAAGAGCCATACGCTCATAAGCTTGCAAACGTAATGGCATCGCATTTACTTGTAAATCTTTTTTTAATAAAAATCGGCGTCTGCCATCTTCATTTTTTGTGTGTTCTCTAAAAAAGTAATAAGCAATTACACCTGTAATTACTGAGGGAATTATGTAAAAGAAAAGATCAATAATTCGACTAACGTCCATAGTTTAACTGTGTTTAATTTAATTTGGATGACCTCCCAAATATAAACAATCTTTCAAATCTTGCATGCCTTTAAATGGTACAGGTGTCTTTGTGTACATATAAGTACCATCTAATTCTTTAGAGAGGTTATGGTCGCCAACATTCATTTCAACATCTTTCATGGTAAATTGGCAAGGGTGTTCATGACCAGCAGCATGAGTAATCTCAATAAATTCCTTTCTAAAGGTTTTAAAATATTGCGCTAAACGCTCAGATTTTAGAGGAACATTAATACCATTTTGAAGCCATTTACTTTGAGTTGCTATACCTGTAGGACAGCGATTGGTATGACATATTTGTGCTTGAATGCAGCCAATACTCATCATAGCTTCACGAGCTACATTAATACAATCTGCACCCATAGCGAATGCCATAGCTGCTTTAGCGGGAAAGCCTAATTTACCACTAGCAACAAATACAATACGCTCAGTTAAACCTTTGCTTTTAAATAGTTTATAAACATCACTAAACCCATAAACCCAAGGTAGGGAGACATGGTCTGCAAAACTAGGCGGTGCAGCTCCAGTACCACCTTCACCACCATCAACAGCAATAAAATCTGGACCTTTACCAGTTTTCTTCATAATTTCTGCGAGCTCTTCCCATTGGTCTAATTTTCCAATTGCAGCTTTAATACCCACAGGTAAGCCAGTAATTTCAGCGATTTCTTCAATAAAATCCATCATTTCAGGAACATTAGAAAAGGCTTTGTGATTGGGAGGTGATAATACATCTTTACCAATTTCTACACCTCTAATTTCAGCAATCTCCTTAGTTATTTTAGCTCCAGGTAATACCCCACCTTTACCTGGTTTAGCGCCTTGAGACAATTTTATTTCAATAGCTCGAATAAAAGGATTGTCTTCAACTAGTTTCTTCATTTTTTCCATTGAAAAACCACCATCTTTAGCGCGAACACCAAAATAACCTGTACCAAAATGAAAGACTACGTCACCACCATTACTGTGATAAGGAGATAGCCCTCCTTCACCTGTATTGTGGTAGGCACCAGCAATTTTAACACCTTTATTAAGAGAGTCAACTGCTTTTGCTGATAAAGAACCATAACTCATAGCCGAAATGTTAATTATAGATGCAGGTCTAAATGGTCTTTTACGCTTGTTAAATGCACCCATAACTTTAGCACATGGTAAAAATGTTTTATCCATTTTATTGGGGTGGTTTTCAGGTAGTTTATAAGGCATCATAGCATTATTTATAAAAATGTGCTGATGCTCATATATATTTCTATCGGTGCCAAAACCTTCGTAATTATTCTCTTTTTTTGCTGAAGCATAAATCCAGCCACGTTCAATTCTGTTAAAAGGCAATTCTTCACGGTTATTAGCTACAAAATATTGGCGCATTTCTGGACCGATGCTTTCTAGCCAATATCGTAAATGACCAACAATGGGGTAGTTATGACTTATAGTATGCTTTTTTTGAAAAAAAATATCGCGAATAGCAACTAAGATAAGGAAAATAAGAATCCAGCCCCACCATGCTATATTTGATAAAAAATCTAGTATTGAATCCATGTTAATTGTTTAAAAAATCAAAAGTTATTTGAGTTAATGCTTTAACGCCTAAAAGCAGTCCATCTTCGTTAATCATAAAATCTGGAGTGTGATGTAATGGCGCTTTTTCAACGTTTTTAGGTTTTCCGCCTAGGTAAAAATAAAAACCAGGTATTTTTTCTTGGTAATATGAAAAGTCTTCACCGATGGTTTCAGCTTTGATTTGAATAACATTCTCTTCTCCAGCAGCTGTTTTTAAAGAGGGTAACATCTTTGAAACCAAACTGTGATTGTTATAGGTAACAGCAGTAAAATTTTCAAATACGATGCTTGCTTCACCACCATAAGCTTTGGCTATAGTCTCTGTCATAGCCTCCATACGTGTCATAATATGCCGTTTCATTTCAGGATCTAGTGTTCTAACTGTGCCAATAAGTTCTGCACTTTCAGGAATAATATTAAAGCGTACACCACTTGTTATTTTTCCAACGCTAATTACAGCAGCTTCGTTAATGAGTTCAGATTCTCTACTTATAATTGTTTGAAGTCCATCAATAATTTTTGCAGAAATAAGAATTGGATCTACGCCCAACCAAGGTTCAGAACCATGGGTTTGTTTTCCTTTTACATTAATTGTAAAACGTTCAACAGCTGCCATAGCACCACCAGGTTTGTAATGAATTTGGCCTACATCAACACCAGAACGAATGTGCAATCCAAAAATAGCATCAACCTTTGGGTTTTCTAAAACACCTTCTTTAATCATAAGTTTAGCACCACCTTTTTCATTGGGAGGAGGACCCTCTTCTGCAGGTTGAAAAATAAATTTCACAGTACCATTTATTTGATCTTTATGTTTAGTTAGTATTTCTGCAACACCCATTAAAATAGCGGTATGAGCATCGTGTCCGCAGGCATGAGAAACCCCAGTTTTTTTGTCTAAAAATGCGGTTTCTACAGTCGATTTAAATGATAAACTATTACGCTCAGTAACTGGAAGTGCGTCGATATCTGCTCTTAACGCTATGGTTTTTCCTTCTGATTTTCCTTTTAAAATAGCAACAACGCCTGTATGAGCAACCTTTGTTTGTACTTCTAAACCTAGAGATTTAAGATGTTTCGCGATCTTTTCTGATGTCTTAAATTCTCTGTTAGACAGCTCTGGGTTTTGATGAAAATCGCGCCGCCATTCAATAACTTTCTGTTCAATATCTATGTATGTTTTTTCTAGTTGATTCTGTGCAAGCGTAGAAGCTGTAACACATAGAAAAAGAAACAGAAAAAAAAGGTTTTTCATTAAAAAATTATTTTTTTGAAGCTTAAAGATATTCAAATTTTGTTAAAGACTAATATAAGATTGAATTGTTTATAATTATTGATAATTCTGAAGTAAAAAACGCCTAACATTAGTTATTTTCACGTGATTAAATTGAAGATGATTTGGAAAAGTATTTAAGCCAATTAAATGATGCGCAGTTAGAGCCTACGGTGCAGATAGAAGGACCTATGATTGTTATTGCGGGCGCGGGTTCTGGAAAAACACGTGTTCTTACTTATAGAATTGCTTATATGATGAGTAAGGGTATCGATCCGTTTAATATTCTATCGCTTACATTTACCAATAAGGCTGCACGCGAAATGAAAGAGCGTATTGCAACTATTGTTGGAGCTAGTGAAGCTAAGAATTTATGGATGGGAACGTTTCACTCGGTGTTCGCCAAAATCTTGCGTATCGAAGCAGATAGATTAGGATATCCTAGCAATTTTACAATTTATGATACACAAGATTCTGATCGTTTAATTGCTTCCATTATCAAGGAAATGAAACTTGATAAGGATATTTATAAATACAAACAAGTGCGGTCAAGAATTTCTTCATATAAGAATAGCTTAATAACGGTTAGAGCATACTTTCAGAATCCTGAACTTAAGGAGGCTGATGCTATGGCTAGACGCCCACTTATGGGTGATATTTACAAAGAATATGTAGAGCGTTGTTTTAAAGCTGGAGCAATGGATTTTGATGATTTGCTATTGAAAACCAATGAATTACTTACGAGATTTCCAGAAGTATTAGCAAAATATCAAAACCGATTTAAGTATATTTTAGTTGATGAGTACCAGGATACTAACCATTCTCAATATTTAATTGTTAGAGCGCTCTCAGATAAATTTCAAAATATTTGTGTAGTAGGTGATGATGCGCAGAGTATATACGCTTTTCGTGGCGCCAATATTAATAATATTTTAAATTTCCAGAAAGATTATGATGATGTAAAGGTTTTTAGATTAGAGCAAAACTACCGTTCTACTAAAAATATAGTAAACGCAGCGAATTCTATTATAGATAAAAACCAAACGAAACTTGATAAAATTGTTTGGACAGCAAATGACGAGGGGGAAAAAATAAAAGTCAATCGTTCTTTAACTGATGGCGATGAGGGGCGTTTTGTTGCCAGTACTATTTTTGAAAATAAAATGAATAATCAGCTTCAGAATAGTGATTTTGCCATTTTATACCGAACAAACTCTCAGTCAAGAGCTATGGAACAGGCTTTGAGAGATAAAGATATACCGTATAGAATTTATGGCGGTTTGTCTTTCTACCAACGTAAAGAGATTAAAGATGTGTTGTCTTACCTACGCTTAATTATTAATACAGCAGATGAAGAAGCTCTAAAAAGAGTAATTAACTTTCCGCCTCGAGGTATCGGACAAACCACTATGGATAAGCTTATAGTGGCTGCAAATGGCTATAAGAAAACCATTTTTGAGGTGATGAAAAACATTGATAAAACCGATGTTAAAGTTAACTCAGGCACAAAAATAAAACTTCAAAATTTTGTAACGCTTATTGAGAGTTTTCAAGTTATGAATCAGACTGCTGATGCTTTTGAGTTATCCGAGTATGTTGCTAGAACCAGTGGTTTAATAAGGGAATTTAATAAAGATGGTACGCCCGAGGGTGTTACCCGAATGGAAAATGTTGAAGAGCTTTTAAATGGTATTAAAGATTTTGTTGAAAACCAAAAAGAAATCGCTAATACTACTGGGTCTTTAGCAGAATTTTTAGAGGAAGCTGCGCTAGATACAGATTTAGATGCCGATAAAGGAGACCCAAATCATGTTACCTTAATGACCATACATTTAGCAAAAGGGTTGGAGTTTCCTAATGTGTTTGTTGTAGGATTAGAAGAAGATTTATTTCCTAGTGCTATGAGTATGAATACACGAAGTGAACTAGAGGAGGAGCGCCGATTATTTTATGTGGCCTTAACAAGAGCCGAAAAACAAGCCTACTTAACGTATGCACTGTCCAGATATCGCTGGGGTAAATTGATAGATTCTGAACCAAGCCGATTTATTGAAGAAATTGATGAACAATATTTAGATATTATAACACCAATTGAAGAGCGTCGCTTTAACCCAATGCTATCGGCTGATATTTTTGGTGATGTTGAACCTAATAAAATTAGATATAAACCAGCAAAAAGGCCCGTATTTAAAAAGGGAAAAACAGCAAAAAAAGAACCTGAGAAATTTCAAGTAACCACACCTAAAAATTTAAAACCTGTCTCTAAAACAAATGGGAGTAGTACTAGTAATACCAATTTGTTTGATAGTAAATTGGCTATTGGCAACATTGTTAAACATATTCGTTTTGGAACAGGAGAAGTTATGAAAATTGAAGGTGCTGGTGCAGATATAAAAGCTGAAATTAATTTTCAACATGGTGGCGTAAAGAAATTATTATTACGATTTGCTAAACTTGAAATTATAGGTTAATGCTTTAATTTACTATGCTACCATAGCTTTGAGGTACAAAATTTAATATATGTAGCGAGTGTTTTTTTAAAAGATGGCATCTAAATCATTAATAAACCATTAGATTTTATGAAAAACATTCTTTTAATACTTTCCGTTTTTAGTTTCAGTTTAACTTATGCGCAACGTGGTGGTGGTCAAGGAGGCGGAGCAATGGGCGCACAAAATCGTGGTGGAGGCCAACAGCAGCAACGTCAAGAAAGACCAAAATTCAATGCTTCAAAAATGGCTGGGGTGTTTAATTACGATATTGATCAGGCCATCAATAAAATAAAAATAAAGAAAAAAAATAAAGCTCTAATTGCTGGTGTAGGTTCAGAAATTTCAAAATACAATACTGCTATCAATGAAATTGCATTATTAAATAAAGAAAATTTTGATACGCTTAATGTGTATATGAATGATGTTATGAAGACCTTGCAAGTTAGCGGTGACAGAAGTAAAATGAAGGCTATTCGTGGTTCTGTTAGGGAGAAGTTACAACCCGTAAGGTTGTCTGTAATGCAAGAAGAGACAAAGCTTAATGAAAGTTTAACAATGTTATTGGATGAAAATCAATTAAGACGATGGAAGAACTATCAAAAAGAAATCAAAGCTGAGTTAAACCCAGGTAGAGCTAATAATCAAATGCGAGGTAATAATACAGGTAATAGACAAAGAGGGGGAGGTCAAGGTATGCAAGGCGGTGCTGGAGGAGGGCGAAGGCAATAATTACTTTTCTGCCGCAGTATAGCCTCTTAACTTAAAAGTGGTGTGTTCTCTTATATTACATACAAAACACTATACTTAGCCAAATATTTATAAAAGCTTTTTTTACTAGAGTTAAATTTTGAAGTGCAAACTTTAAGAATCTCATAAATTAAAGATATATTTACTTTATAACCTTGAGATGGAATAAATTAATATGGCTAGTTTTTTAAAAATTTATGAAGAGAATCCTAACCCCAGAGAAATAAGTAAGGTTGTTGAGGTTTTAAAAAAAGGCGGGTTAATTATTTATCCAACAGATACCGTATATGGTTTAGGTTGCGATATTACTAATATAAAAGCTCTAGAGCGTGTTGCTCGTATAAAGGGTGTAAAGTTAGAAAAGGCTAACTTCTCATTTATTTGTCACGATTTAAGTAATCTTAGCGATTATGTAAAGCAAATAGATACATCAGTATTTAAAATTTTAAAACGTGCACTTCCTGGGCCATATACCTTTATTCTTCCAGGATCAAAATCGTTACCAAACCCTTTTAAGAAAAAGAAAACTGTGGGGATAAGGGTGCCAGATAACAATATCGCTTTAGATATTGTAAAACAATTAGGCAACCCCATTATTTCAACCTCAATACGCGATGAAGATGAAGTTTTAGAATACACCACAGACCCCGAACTTATTTTAGAAAAATGGGCAGATTTAGTCGATTTAGTTATCGATGGCGGTTACGGCGATAATGAAGCATCTACAGTAATAGACCTCTCTGAAGACACACCTTTGGTACTAAGAGAAGGAAAAGGGAGTTTAGAGATTTTTTAGAATCATTTTGTGGGCGCTACCATCCCGATAGCTATCGGGAGGTCAGGCTTTCGCTAGTCGCTCTCTGCGAGGAGCTCCAACATACCGCTCAATCCTTAGCGCGGGTATATTAGCTGTTGTAGTTCTTAATTCAGAATAAAACGATTTTTTGAGAGGTTCGTTTAACGGTCTAGTATAAGAAAAGTAGGGTAGTTCTAAGCGATACTTTTCGGATTAAGCTAAAGCCGAATTTTTAAATTTTGTTATTTATCTTTTCTTGTTTTAAATATACCAAATTTAAAAATTTGGCGACTTCGCAAATACACACAGACCTTTCGGTTAAGCACTTTTTGCCCTATTTTTTTTATACATTGTTACCTGTAGTGCTTTTCCACAAACTTGCTAGCGTTGGCAGAAGACATACTCTTTTACAGTTTTGGTGGCGCTTTGGCTGGCGCGACTTGAAATGTGTATGGCTTTGAGCGTTGGCTTATTATCTTGGACCCATAAATCTGTCGCCATTAAAATGTATCATATGACTTGGCATCTCACAAATCCAAATTTCAGTTTCCCACGCAATTTTTTTCGACCATTTTTTGAATTCCTTAAAATCTGGAAAAGCAGTAACATATATTTTTCCAGCATCACAATTTTCAAGTAGTTCTTCTAATTCGTGAACTCTTTTCGGTGAAACTGGTCCGTGAGAAGTAACTGCTTCAATTAAATAAAGCCAATTCTTTTCACGATGATATAGAACCACATCAGGTAGTTTGCTATGTTGGTCAATTGGTATTCCAATTTCTGCCAAAGTTTTCTTATCGGTATAAAGGTCTTTTGTTTCTGTATCGCCTAAATATAGTAACTCACTTCCTTCTGCAAATTCAGGTAAAAACTGCTCAACTATTGCAGATTGAACTTCATTATGTTTTCCTGGTGATAATTTCAAAACTTTTCCATTTGGTAGCTTAACAGGAACTCGAGCTACAGCTTTGTTTTTTGCGTACTTTTTAGATAAATCGCCAACCGATGCTCTAAATTCAGTTGCATTTTCTTCCCAATTTTTCGAACCGAAAGTTTGAATAACTGCTAAAGCTTCTTTTGCAATACCATAATGTGCTCGTGGACTATTTACAGGAATAGTAGGGTCGTCTGGATTGTAATCTACAATTCTGGCTTGTATAAACTGATGAAGAACTTTTCTGCGAAATGTTTCTCTTGAGTTTGGTGCATAGTTCATATTATAAAAATCAGAACTGAATTTCATAACACCATTACTAACTCCAAGACTTATTTTTTCGGCATCTTTCCATTTGTCAGTTTCTTTAATATTACAAAGAGCTAAAAGTGTAACTGCCGACATTTCATTCTGCTGTGATTGTGGTAATCCTAAATCTTTTAGGATGATTTGGGCTTCTTCAATTTTATTCATTAACTGCTAAAATATTTTGTTCTAACCATTCGTCAACAATGGAATTTATTTTTTCTTCGGAAAAATTGTTTTGTTCGATAAGTATTGAACCAACTTTTCTTATTTGCTCAATAGTTGGAAATGGCATTAGTCGTATTTCTGTTGCACTAACATTTACGTTTCCATTAAAAGTCCTAAAATAGGTATCAAATACTTTAGAGTTTAAGATTGCCGAAATTCCAACAGCTTCATTTTCTTGAAGCTCTCCTTCAAGTCTGTAGATGTAATTGAGCTTATTTTCTATTCCTATGTAATCAGTATCGTTAAATCTCGAAAAGTACGGTGAAGCAATCAATCTACTTTTATCATCTTTAGAACTAAATCGTCTTAAAAACACATAGTTTTTATTGATAGTCAGCATTTTTTTTGAAACATCAGTTTTGTTTATGTACTGACTTTTATTAGCAATGAAATTTGGCCAATCGGCTTTCATTTTGGTAACGTTATGTAACCAATATAAAGGTGCAAGGAATACGGTTGTGTTTTCATAAGCATCAAATAAAAATTCTCTTGAACGAAATGAAACTACTGGACCTGTTGAAATCTGAATACCAAAGTCGATTAAATTGTTTTTCCAAGATTTGAATAATTGAATAACGTTTTCTTCATATTCTGTAGTTGGTAAATGAAGTATTTTTGCTTTTGATTTTAAATCAATCAAATCACTAATATCAAAAGTCTTTTGCAATGGTTCTTGAATATCTTTTAAGCCTTCTGATGTTGAGATTATTACTTCTGTAGAATTGTCTTTGTTTCCTTTTAAAATCAATGTTTCTTGCAAAACGCTATCTCTATCAAAAGTTTCACTTCGTGACTTGAAAAGATGAATAAAATTTAGATTTATGTTATTGAAAAAGTAATCTCTAAATGAATTGAAATATTGACCAGAAGAGAAGCTTCTTGGTATGATATAAATTAATTCGCCATTCTTTTTTAAGAGATTTACTGAAACAGCCAAAAAGAAAGAATAAATGTTAGGTTGCCCTTTTACTAAATTTTGTAAAAGCTTTACTCTTTTGTCGTCTTTTGCGAGTTTAAAATATGGTGGGTTTGAAATTATATAATCAAAACTTTCAATGTGGTTTTCCATTGAATTTGCCATATCTTCTATAAAATCACTTGTCAGAAGTGTGTAACTAAACTTTACACCTTTTTCTTTAGTCCATTTTTTCAAATGTTGTAAAGATTGTTCTGTATATGGAAAAAGTGTAATATCTGTTTCGTAAGCGACTAATTGAATTGAATTAATTTCAAATTCAATAAGGTTTTCTACGAGTGCACAAGTCAAAATCGCAGTTCCACAACCTGGGTCAAGAATAGTAATGTTTTTAGATTTTGGTTCGCTTGCAATACTTCCCATAAAATTGGAAATTGCAGTTGGTGTAAAAAATTGACCTTTTCCTTTTTTATGTTCTTTAGAAACAGTAGAAGTGTACTTAACTCCAAGTATATCAGCGTATTTACTTGGTAAAGTATCTGTGTTTTTTTCAATTTCTAAAGTCGTTTGCATCATTTCAAATTTACAAATTTAGTCGTGAGCGTTGGCAAAAAAACAGCTCTTTTATTTTTTAGCATTGGCAGAAGCGTTCGGCAAAAAATAAATGTGCTGTTTGAGCGTTGGCTTTTCAGCACGAACCTTAATGATAGCAGGGTTTTTTTGCATTACAGGTAATGCATAGATAAGTTTCCGTTTCAATACTGAAACAAGTTCAGCACTGGTGAAACTTATCGGTTGTTAAACGAAGGTAGTTGAATTTTTTTACAAATTCAAGTAATTGGCTTCAACCCTATTAGTAAATTTATAATGGAGTTTATAAGCCCGCGTTAAGGATAGAAACGGCATCCTTTTTTAAAATTTAACAAGCAATAATTTTTGGTTTAAAACTATAATTTAAAAGATTGCCACGTTGTGTACTCCTCGCAATTATGTTTAAAAAAGATATAGTGGATAGCCTGACCCCTTAGGGTAACGCCCAAAGTTTTAAAAACAAAAAAGCCCAACTTAGTAGTTGAGCTTTTTAAAATTATATTTTAAGATTACTAGTTATTACCAGCAGCTAAGTTTTTCATTTCTTTTTCAATCATGTCGTAAAACTGATCGATTTTTGGAAGCACAACAATACGTGTACGTCTGTTTTTTGCTCTGTTTTCAGCAGTATCATTATCAACTAAAGGTACAAACTCTGCACGACCTGCAGCTATAAGTTGTTTTGGGTTTACACCAAGCTCTTGTAATACTCTGATGATAGATGTAGAACGTTTTACACTTAAATCCCAGTTATCTATTAACGGCTCTTTGCTGTATGGTACATTATCTGTATGCCCTTCAACCATAGCTTCAAAATCTGGTTTACTGTTTACTACTTTAGCAACCTTAGCTAAAACCTCTTTAGCTCTTGTGGTTACATTGTAGCTTCCGCTTTTAAATAATAACTTATCAGCTATCGAGATAAAAACAACACCTTTTTCAACATTAACTTCAATGTCTGGGTCGTTAATACCAACTTCGCGTTTTAAGCTTGTTACTAAAGCTAATGTTACACTGTCTTTTTGAGTAAGTGCATCTTGTAAACGTGTTATTTTAAGTTCTTTTTCTTTAATGCTTTCTAATGTTTTTTCAACATTACTAGCGCCTTTGGCAGATAACACAGTTAGGTTGTCATTACTTTTACGTAAATCTGCTACTTGCTCTTCTAAAGCTGTGGCTCTTGCAGATGCAGAAGCTCTATCTTCTAAACAGGCATTTAATTTTACCGTTGCAGAGTTAAGTAAATCTTGAGTTTCTTTTTGTTTTGCTTGAAGGTCTGTGTATAATTTTTTAGACACACATGAACTTAAAAACAACATGGCAGATACACTAAGTAATAGAATTTTTTTCATGATTATTATTAAGGATTAATTTTTTCTAAAATACTAGCACAAAAGTATATAAAAATCAGTGTTTTTAAACATTTTAACAAAACTTTTACTAACGAGTTATAAACTTTTGTAATTCGTTTTTTTATTTACGAAATAATCGAACACGATAGATGCTCTTTGATAGTACTTAATTTTGCTTTTTAAGACCTTTCTTTGGTTTAATAGCCTGTTTAAATGCGAATAATAACTAAAATGTGCTTTTAAGATTGCTAAAGTGTGCTTAGGTTTAAATTCTAGTAGAAATTTTAAAGCAGCAATACCATCTAAAATAAGACGTATAAATACTTTTCCTAAAATAAACCCATTTGCGTTTTTAGTAAGTGTAAAGAGGCTATTTCTAAAATTTAAGAATGTTTTTTTGGGGTTTGTGTTTTTTAATGTAGCACCGCCAACATGATAGACTGTTGATGCACCTACATATTTTATATGGTAGCCATTGTTTTTTGCACGCCAACACAAATCTATTTCTTCCATGTGTGCAAAAAAGGATTCATCAAAACCATTTAGTGCTCTAAATAATTTTGCTCTAATAAATAAACAAGCACCCGAAGCCCAAAAGATTTCTGAGGTATCGTTGTATTGCCCTTGGTCTTTTTCTAAAGTGTTAAAAATTCGCCCTCTACAATACGGATATGCATATTTATCAATAAATCCGCCTGCGGCTCCTGCATATTCAAAATACATTTTGTTGTGGTAATCTAATATTTTGGGTTGAATAATAGCGGTACTGTCTTGGGTTTTAAAAGTTTTAATAACGGGTGTTAACCAATTAGGAGTCACTTCTACATCGCTATTTAAAAGACAAAATACATCGGCTTCAATATTTTTTAACGCATCATTATAGCCTTTTGCATAACCGCCATTTTCTTTGTTTTGAACAATAGTAATTGTAGGAAATGTGGTTTTTATGTAATTCACAGAGTCATCAGTGGAGGCATTATCTGCCACATAAATTGCTGCTTCTTTTGAGTGTTCAATAACAAAAGGTAAAAACTGTTCGAGTAGTTTTTTTCCATTCCAGTTTAATATGACGATGGCTACTTTCATTTAATATATTCTGGAATATCTTTTAAAAATTGATAGCGTTCATTCTCAAAATCCATTTGGCAATAATAATGATTTAATCCATTGGTTACCATAAGAAAAGCAGCATTTAACTCTAAATTATAACGCGCTATTTGATCGAATGTATTTTGATTAATACGTATTTTTGGCGCCTTACATTCTACGATGATATGAATACTACCATCTGAATTAAATACTACAATATCGTAGCGTTTTTTTAAACTATTTATAGTCAACTCTTTTTCAACATTAATTAAAGATTCTGGATAGCCCTTTTCTTGAATTAAGAATTGAACACAATGCTGACGCACCCATTCTTCTGGTTGTAAAACCACAAATTTTTTGCGAATACTATCGAAAATAGAAACTTTATTTTCGTTATTTTTGAATCGAAATGTGTATGTTGGAAAATTCAAATGCTGCACTTCACAAATTTATCATTATAATATCACATCAAGTGATTTTGAAAGAAATTTTTATTCTGATTTGGACGACGTCAAACAATTAGTTACCGACATTAAAAATAAAAACCTGAAACCTATCTATTTTTTGATGGGCGAGGAGCCTTACTATATTGATAAAATTTCCGATTTTATTGAAGCAACGGTATTAAATGAAGAAGAGCGTGGTTTTAATCAAATGATATTATATGGCAGAGATGTATCAGTAGAGGATGTAGTTGGTAATGCCAAAAGATTTCCTATGATGGCTGAACACCAAGTGGTTATTGTTAAGGAAGCTCAAGATTTATCGCGAACCATTGAAAAGCTTGCTAGTTACGCTGATAATCCACAAACATCTACAGTTTTAGTAATAAATTATAAGTACAAAAAAATAGATAAGCGTAAGGCTTTGTATAAAGCACTAAAGAAAACAGGTGTTGTTTATGAAAGCAAAAAGCTTTATGAAAATCAAGTTGCCGATTGGATTCGTAGAATATTATCTCCAAAAAAATATACGATATCGCCAAAAGCCGCTCAAATGCTAGTTGAGTTTTTAGGCACAGATTTGAGTAAAATAAATAACGAGCTAGAAAAACTTCAAATTATTTTACCCGAGGGTACTCAAATATCACCAGATCATATTGAAGAAAATATAGGTATTAGTAAAGACTATAATAATTTTGAGTTACGAAAAGCAATTGGAGAACGCAATACGGTTAAAGCTTATAAAATTGTTAATTATTTTGCTGATAATCCAAAAGATAACCCAATGGTTGTTACGGTATCGCTTCTGTTTAACTTCTTTTCGCAATTACTTCATTTTCATGGATTAAAGGATAAGTCGCCTAGAAGTGTTGCTTCTGCTTTAAGAATTAACCCGTATTTTGTTAATGAATATATTAGTGCTGCTAGAAACTTTCCAATGCGAAAAGTAAGTGCTGTGGTTTCAACACTTAGAGAATTTGATGTAAAGAGTAAAGGTGTTGGCTCAAATGCTGTTCCTCAAGGTGATTTACTTAAAGAGTTGTTAGTACGAATATTTAATTAGAAATATTATATGGATGTTAATATTCATGAAAGCTGGAAGCCATATTTGGAAGAAGAATTCAATAAGCCTTATTTTTCAGATTTAGCAAAGTTTGTAAAGTCTGAATATAAAAGCCATGAATGTTTTCCCCCAGGAAATCAAATATTCAATGCTTTTAATCATTGTCATTTTAATGACTGTAGAGTAGTTATTATAGGTCAAGATCCTTATCACGGACCAAAACAAGCCAATGGTTTATGTTTTTCAGTAAATAATGGTGTGTCTCATCCGCCTTCTCTTATTAATATTTTTAAAGAAATTGAAACAGATTTAGGTATTCCATATCCAAAAAGTGGAAACTTATTACGTTGGGCAGATCAAGGCGTATTATTACTAAATGCAACTCTTACAGTTAGAGCGCATCAAGCTGGAAGCCACCAAAAAAGAGGATGGGAGGTTTTTACCGATGCCGTTATTAAAACAATCAGCAATAGAAAGGAAAATGTTGTATTTCTATTGTGGGGAGGTTATGCTAAGAAGAAAGTAAAGTTAATTGATGAGAGCAAGCACAAGGTATTTACTTCGGGGCATCCTTCACCATTAAGTGCTAATAGAGGTTATTGGTTTGGTAATATGGCGTTTAGTAAAACCAATGAATGGTTGAAAAGCCAAGGACAGAAATCAATAAACTGGTAATTGCTTACCGATTCTTATTCCTGATACTTACGTGTAAAAGAAAAAATAGTGCAAAAGTTATTGACGCAACTAAAAAAGCTAGATAAAGCATATTAAACAATATTTATTTTGAATCTATATGTAAGACACAAAATAATAGTGAAGTCACTTTAATTTATTTAACTACCAGTAGGCGCTAATGTTTGCGATGCAGTTGGCATTGTAATACGTGTTCTTAAAACAACAGGTTTTTTATCAATTTTTGACGACTTAACCGTTTTATTACAACTAAATTTTAGCAGAAGTAAATTGATAATTATAAGTCCAGAAAGAATTAGAGTAATTGTTAATAACATAGGCGATTGGGATTAAAAGTTCGACAAAATACATTTTTATTCGATAAAAAACAAATTTTTATCAATAACATGTTAATATCTGGTTTTATTATTACAAAATTAGTAAATATTATATTACATACAATACGTACTTATACCTATTTTGTATTTTTGTGGTATCTTCAATTTGATACTTAAAAAATAGTTAAAGCATAAATATCCACTATCTTTTTTATGTGTTTTTTAATCAAAAAAAGTGATTTTTGATATTTATATGATTAGAATGGTTTTATTTTGCTTAAAAAGTTTTGATATGAAACCGTTTGTTTAATGAAATAGATATATTTTTGAATAAAAAGAACTAGTATGAATCAACCTGAATGGGTCGTTGTTAAAGAATACACAGACATTACTTATAAAAAGAGTAATGGAGTTGCAAGAATAGCATTTAATAGGCCTAATGTTAGAAATGCATTTCGTCCTCAAACTACGAGTGAACTATATGATGCATTTTATGATGCAAATGAAGATGTTAATATTGGAGTAGTATTATTATCTGCTGAAGGACCATCGACTAAAGATGGCATCTATTCATTTTGTAGCGGAGGTGATCAAAAAGCAAGAGGTCATCAAGGTTATGTAGGAGAAGATGGTTATCATCGTTTAAACATTTTAGAAGTCCAAAGATTAATTCGTTTTATGCCTAAAGCTGTAATTGCTGTGGTTCCAGGTTGGGCCGTTGGTGGTGGACATAGTTTACATGTTGTTTGCGATTTAACACTAGCTAGTAAAGAACATGCTATTTTTAAGCAAACTGATGCAGACGTTACAAGTTTTGATGGAGGCTATGGTTCTGCTTATTTAGCAAAAATGGTGGGGCAAAAAAAAGCTAGAGAAATATTTTTCTTAGGTAGAAATTATTCTGCACAAGAAGCTTACGAGATGGGGATGGTTAATGCTGTAATTCCTCATGAAGCATTAGAAAGTACTGCTTACGAATGGGCACAAGAAATATTAGCTAAATCGCCAACGTCTATAAAAATGTTGAAATTTGCAATGAATTTGACAGACGATGGTATGGTAGGGCAACAAGTATTTGCTGGTGAAGCCACGCGTTTGGCTTATATGACCGATGAAGCAAAAGAAGGTAGAGATGCCTTTTTAGAAAAGCGTAAACCTAATTTTGATAAAAAATGGATTCCATGATGCAGAGTATAAATATTTGGATATCTGCAATGCGTTTAAGAACCTTGCCTTTATCAATTGCGGGTGTGGTTTTGGCGTCTTGTTTTGCCTATTATAATAGTGCTTTTTCATGGGAAATTTTTTCTTTAGCTATTTTAACTACAGTTAGTTTTCAAATTCTTTCTAATCTTGCTAATGATTATGGAGATGGACTAAAGGGTACTGATAATAATGAGCGTATAGGTCCAGAACGAGCTCTTCAATCTGGAAAAATATCATCAGAAGAGTTACTTAATGGTATTAAATTGAATATAGTAATATCAATTGGTCTGGCTATAACACTAATTCACTCTGCATTTGGAGTAAAGCATTTTTATTTTACTTTGTTCTTCTTTGTCTTAGGAATTGGTGCTATAATTGCAGCTATTCGTTATACTATGGGAACCAATGCCTATGGCTATAAAGGGTTAGGGGATGTTTTTGTTTTCGTTTTTTTTGGATTTGTTAGCGTTATTGGTTCTTACGTTTTATATACTAAAAAGCTTGACCATGTTACTTTTTTACCAGCTTTTACAATAGGTCTCTTAAGTACAGCAGTGCTTAACTTAAACAATATGAGAGATAGGTTAACTGATGAAAAATCTCGTAAATTTACTTTAGCTGTTAAATTAGGTGAGGCAAAAGTAAAAATCTACCATAACATGCTGGTAGTAGGAGCTATCGTGTTTTCTGGACTCTTTGGATTGCTATATTTTACTTCAATATATAATTTAATTTTTTGTGTTACTTACATCCCTCTACTTCTTCACTTAAAAAGAGTCAACAAAATAACGGATCCTAAATTATTTGATCCTGAACTAAAGAAACTAGCTTTAACAACAGTTTTAATAGCTACATTAATGGGAATTGGACATTTACTACCATTTTAGTAAATTTACTTAATAACATATTTTACCTTAATAACAGATGCAAATTACATTCTACGGTCATGCGAGTCTTGGTATTCAAATAGATAATATCAATATAATAGTAGATCCATTTATAACAGGAAATCCTAAAGCTTCTGAAATCGATATAAATACTTTAGCAGCAGATTATATAATGGTTACACATGCACATCAAGATCATATATTGGATGTTGAGAGTATAGCCAAAAGAACAGGAGCAAAGATAATCTCTAACTTCGAAATTGTTTCGTATTATGAAAAGTTAGGTATTGCAGGTCATCCTATGAATCATGGTGGTCAGTGGAATTTTGATTTTGGCAACGTACGATATGTGAATGCTATACATACATCCTCTTTCCCAGATGGTAGTTATGGAGGGCAACCAGGAGGGTTTGTTATAAAAACAAAACGTAAAGCGATATATATTGCTGGTGATACGGCTTTAACATATGATATGAAATTAATTCCGAAAGCCTATAAATACGATTTAGACTTAGCAATTTTACCTATAGGTGATAACTTTACAATGGGAGTTAATGATGCTATGATAGCATCAGATTTTTTAAAATGTGATAATATACTTGGTTATCATTATGATACCTTTGGCTATATAGAAATTGACTCAGTTAATGCAAAAGCAAAATTTGATGCAGAGTTAAAATCGCTTACCTTACTGAAAATTGGCCAATCTATAGAGATTTAATGATTTAAATCCTTTATTTAATTTATCTATTTCTTTATAAAGAAAAGAAATAGAGACTAATTTATTCTAAGATTTAATAGTATTACTTTTACAATAGAGATTAAAACAATTAAAAATGAAATACAAACTATTATTATTCGTTGCTTTGTCAAGCTTGTTTTGCCAAGGACAAATAGATCAATCAAAAACAGGTGCATGGTATATGTACTTTTTTAATAAACAGTTTGAAAATAATCGATTTGGAATACAAGGAGATTTACAATATCGAAACTGGAATACTATTGGTGATTTAGAACAGCTTTTAGTAAGAACAGGTTTAACTTACACACCAAAAGATTCAAACGTACTACTAACATTGGGATACGCTAATATTACAACTGGAACTTTTGGTGACAGTAATGATACAACAAGCGAAAATAGAATTTACCAAGAAGCTCTTCTTCCTCAACGTCTGTTAAATCGAGTTTTATTAACACATAGGTTTAGGTATGAGCAGCGATTTGTAGAAAATCAAGATTTTAGAACACGTTACAGGTATAATTTATTTATAAACATTCCTTTTAATAAAAAGGATTTAACTAAAGATGCCATTTATGCAGCTTTCTACAATGAGCTTTTTATCAATGGACAAACCAATATAGGAAATAATCAATCCGTAGAATTATTTGATAGAAATAGAACATATCTAGGTCTGGGTTATGTTTTAAAACCAGGACAAAGATTCCAGTTAGGTTGGATGAATCAAAAAACGGTTAATTGGGGTAAAGGGCAATTGCAGTTAAGTTTTCATCATAATTTTTAAAATTTAATATTAACCTTTAATATAAATAGCTATGAAAAAGAGTTTACAAACAATGTTTATGGTATTAATATGCCTTAGTTTTATTTCTTGTGAAGAAAACAAAAAAGATGTAGTATCTGAATCTAAAATTGTAGAGCCAGAAATTGAACAATCAGCTGTTAAAAGTATACTTACAGCAGAGGAGCAAGCTAATATGTCGCCAGATGAGATTATTGGGCGCTTAAAAAAAGGTAATGAAAACTTCATGACTAATAATTTAACACGTCGCGATCATTCTGCACAACGAAGAAAAGCCACAATAGGGCAATATCCAAAAGCTATCGTGCTATCTTGTGTAGATAGTAGGGTACCTGTAGAAGATGTTTTTGATTTAGGTATCGGAGATATTTTTGTTGCAAGGGTAGCAGGAAATATTGAAAATAAAGATATTGTAGGTTCTATGGAGTTTGCTACGGCTGTTGCAGGATCAAAACTAGTTATAGTTATGGGGCATACAGCCTGTGGAGCAGTTAAACATGCTATTGATAATACAGATGCAGCTTCAATGAACATGAATGCTTTAAACGATTTGTTAAACGAGATAAAGCCATCAGTAGAAGCCACGGAGAAAAACGGAGAAGTATCTTCTAAAAATATAGCCTTTACTAATAGTGTTATTCAAAACAATGCTATACAAACTGTGGAGGATATTAGAAAAAGATCACCAAAAATGGCACAATTGGAGAATGAAGGGCAAATAAAAATTGTAGCAGCCGTTTACAATATGGAAAGCGGTAAAGTTAATTTTATTTAGCAATAATCATTGCCAATAGAGCTTTTAATTACAAATATATAAAAGGGTGCTTTATAACTTGAAAAGGCACCTTTTTTTATTAGTAATGTGTATTTTTATAACCAAATTATGAAAGCATCTTACCAAAAGTATTCTCTTAACTTCAAACAACCTAGTGGTACTTCTCGTGGTGTTCTAAAAACAAAGGAAACTTGGTTTGTTTTTTTAGAATTAAATGGAAAGCAAGGTATAGGCGAATGTGGTCTATTCAGAGGTTTATCTATTGATGATACTCCAGAATACGAAGATACATTAAAATGGACTTGTACAAATATTCATTTAGGCCTTGAGACTTTACTTGAAAAATTAATCGAGTTTCCCAGTATTCAATTTGGGTTAGAAACAGCTTTTAAATCACTTGAAAATGATAATGCTTTTAACATATTTACTTCAAAATTTACAAAAGGAGAAGATTCAATCCCTATAAACGGTTTAATATGGATGGGAAGCGAAACCTTTATGAAGACTCAAATTGCAGATAAAATAGAGAATGGTTTCAATTGTATTAAGATGAAAATAGGTGCTATAGATTTTGAAAGAGAAATAAATCTTTTAAAATCTATAAGAAAACAATTTTCATCGACAGATATTGAGTTGCGAGTTGATGCTAATGGTGCTTTTTGTGCTTCTGAAGCTTTAGAAAAATTAAAAGTATTGTCGGATTTAGATTTGCATTCTATAGAGCAACCCATAAAACAAGGGCAAATTAATGAAATGGCTTCGCTTTGTGAAAAAACCCCTCTGCCAATTGCTTTAGATGAAGAATTAATTGGAGTTTTTGATGTAACAAAAAAACAAGAATTGTTACAAACTATCAAACCACAATTTATTATTTTGAAGCCTAGTTTGGTTGGTGGGTTTACAGGTAGTGATGAATGGATAAAATTTGCAGAAAGCCAAAATATTGGCTGGTGGATAACAAGTGCTTTGGAAAGTAATGTTGGATTAAATGCTATTGCTCAATATACTTATATTAAAGAGACTAAAATGCCACAAGGTTTAGGAACAGGAGGTTTGTTTACTAATAATTTTGAAAGTCCATTAAAAGTAAAAAATGGTACATTGCAGTATAGAAAAAATACGAATTGGAAATTTAATTTATAATATGGGTTACATACAACAAGCTTATAAAGGTTTATATGATATTTGGAGATATTTAGTTGGTGTTGTTATTGTGTTTTTTTCGTGGCAATTAGTTGGTATGATTCCGCTTCTGGCTATGTTAGCAATGAAAATTTTTGGAGACAGTTCTGTAAATATGCCAACTGATATTCCTCAAATGATTGATATACTTGGAAGTAATTTATTTCTTTTTCTAATGTTATTGTCATTTGTTTTTGGTTTAATTGGCGTGTTTATTTCTTCAAAAGTATTACATAAACAATCAATAACCCGTCTAACTACAGTTAGGGAAAAAATAGATTGGAAACGTTTTTGGTTTATATTCATTTTATGGGGGGTGGTGTCAAGTAGTTTTGTACTCATAGATTATTACATGACTCCTGAAGATTATGAGTTGAATTTTAAACTTCAGCCCTTTTTAATTCTTGCAGCTATTGCAATCTTGTTAATACCATTACAAACAAGTTTTGAAGAGTATTTTTTCAGAGGGTATTTAATGCAAGGTTTGGGAGTGCTCTTTAAAAATAAGTGGTTGCCACTGCTTATTACATCGGTGGGTTTTGGTTTAATGCACATCGCAAATCCAGAAGTAGATAAGTTAGGACCAGTTATTATGGTATATTACATCGGAACAGGTTTGTTTCTTGGTATTATAACACTTATGGATGATGGCTTGGAACTGGCATTAGGCTTTCATGCAGCCAACAACTTATTTACGGCGCTTTTAGTTACAGCAGATTGGACGGCTTTTCAAACAGATTCTGTACTAAAAGATTTATCAGACCCCTCAGAAATGGGATTAGTAGAAATATTTGTTCCAGTATTTGTCGTGTTTCCAATCCTGATTTTTATACTTACTAAAAAATATAAATGGACCAATTGGAAAGATAAACTTTTGGGACCAGTTATTGAACCACCAAAAGAAGATTACAAAATATTAGAATAAATATGACACCAAATTACACAAACGTACACCGAAAATTTAAGTTAGATGGTTTAAGCTACAAGTACAATGATCTTATGGAAATAGCTTATAGCTATGTAAAAGAAGGCTTGCCTTATCAGCAGGAACTCGGTAACTTTCTTTTAGATTGGTTAGATGCAAAAGATTATGTAATTGTAAAAACATCAGGTTCTACAGGAAGGCCAAAAAAAATAAAAATTAAAAAACAAGCTATGGTAAATTCGGCTATAGCAACAGGAGATTTTTTTAATTTAAAGCCAGGTAGTAAAATATTACATTGCTTGCCTTCAAATTTTATTGCTGGTAAAATGATGATTGTCAGAGCTATAATTTTAGGATTAGAATTAGATATGGTAGAACCTGCAGTTCAGCCTCTAATTGATTACGAAAAAGACTATGAGTTTTGTGCTTTTACTCCAATGCAGCTCAAGTTTTTTGCCAAATACTTAAAAAACATAAAAACTGTAATTGTTGGTGGAGGAAGGGTTTCTAAGTCAATAGTTGATTTAATAAAAGACAAGAAACCTAATGTCTATGAAACGTATGGAATGACAGAAACAGTTTCCCATATTGCTATTAAAAAACTTAATAATTTTAAAGGACAAGTAGGCGAAACATACTTTACAACACTTCCTGAAATCATAGTTTCTAAAGACGAAAGAGGTTGCTTGGTTATTGATGCACCTAATTTAGCAAATGATAAAATTGTAACGAATGATATTGTAAATATCATTTCTGATAAAAGCTTTGAATGGTTAGGACGTTTTGATAATGTAGTTAACTCTGGAGGTATAAAATTATTTCCTGAGCAAATTGAAAGTAAACTTCAAGATAAAATTAATGGAGAATTCTTTTTAGCATCTAGACCTGATGATACTCTAGGAGAAAAGCTCATTTTGGTTATTGAAAGTAAAAGTAATCATCTAGATGAATCTATTTTTGATGATTTAGATAAATATGAAAAACCAAAAGAGATTCACGCGATACCAAGATTTAAAGAAACAAAATCAGGTAAAATTCATCGCAAAAAAACCTTGGAAGCATTAAATATTATTTAACATCTTTCAATATAGATTAAAAATACTATGAGTTTTATAAAACGTGTACTCTCAACAGTAACAGGGATTTTTGTATTCCTAATAATTTGTTTCTTTGGATTAATAATTCTTGGAGCTCTATTTGGAGGGACTTCAGAAGAGTTAGTAGAAGTAAAGCCAAATTCTGTTTTAAATTTAAAATTAGATTTCCCAATACAAGATTATGCAGGTAAAACTATTTACAAGGAATATCCCTTTTTAAATGAAGATAAGAAAAATGGATTATTCAATTTAGTGAATGCTATAAAATACGCTAAAACCGATGATAAAATAAAAGGCATTTCTATAGAAAATAATTTTATTATGGCAGGTATATCACAAACCAAAACGTTACGTGATGCTTTGCTAGATTTTAAAGATTCAGGAAAGTTTATTGTGGCATACGCTGATATTTACACACAAAAAGATTATTACTTAAGTTCTGTTGCTGATACGGTTTATATTAACCCCGTTGGGATGATGGAATTTAAAGGCTTATATACTGAAAGATTATATTTTAAAGATTTTCAAGAAAAATCTGGAGTAAAAATGGAAGTGGTGCGCCATGGAAAATACAAAAGTGCAGTAGAGCCATTTCTAGAAAATGAGATGAGTGATAACAATCGTCAGCAAATTTCAGTATATCTAAATGGACTTTGGTCAGAAATTAAAAAAGAAGTTTCAGAAGCTAGAAATATTCCAGTAGAGCGATTAGATATAATTGCAGATAGCTTATTGGCAAGAACACCAAACTTGGCTGTGAAATCAAATTTGGTTGATAAAATTGCATATCATGATGAATATATAAATGGTTTAAAAAACGCGGTTGGTATTACTACAGGCAAAAAATTGCATCATGTTTCTGTTGAAGATTATGCGCAACATGTAGCACCTAAACTAAAATCATATTCTAGTAAAAATAAAATTGCAGTCATTTATGCTGAGGGAGATATTATTTATGGAGAAGGTGAAATAGGAGTTGTAGGACACATCACTATGAATGAGTCTATTAAGAAAGCTAGAGATGATGAAAGGGTTAAAGCAATAGTATTACGAGTGAATTCTCCAGGAGGAAGCGCTTTGGCGAGTGAATTGATTTGGCGAGAAATAGAGTTAACTAAAAAAGTAAAACCTGTTATTGTGTCTATGGGAGATTTGGCAGCTTCTGGTGGTTATTATATTGCAACCAATGCTGATAAAGTTATCGCTGAATCTACAACTATTACTGGAAGTATAGGTGTGTTTGGAACTTTACCAAACTTTAAAAACTTAGCAGATAATATGGGTATTAATGCAGAACAAGTGGTTACCAATACTAATGCAGTGACATACAGTGTTTTTGAACCTTTAAATGAGAATCAATATAAATATATAAAAGAAGGCGTTATTGATGTGTATAGCTTGTTTACAAAGCGAGTAGCAGAAGGACGTAATCTTACCGCTGAACAAGTTGAGGAAATAGCCCAAGGAAGAGTTTGGATTGGAAATGATGCTTTAGAAAGGGGGTTAGTGGACGAATTAGGCGGTTTAGATCTGGCTCTAAAATATGCTGCAGAAGCAGCTGAAATTGACGACTATAAAATCAGGGAATATCCAGTGTTCGAAAAGAATCTAGATGAAATGTTAGAAACCTTTGGACTAGCGAAAGCCAAAGAACAAATTTTAGCTGAAGAACTTGGAGACGAAAACTATAAATTGATTAAAGAAGTGAAACGCTTATCACAGAAAAAAGGTGTACAGTTATTATTTCCTTTTAGTACTGAGATAAAGTAACTATTTCCTGCGTAAGTAGGAATCTCAAAATAAATTAAAGAGGCTTTTTTTATTGAAGCCTCTTTTTTTGTGTCTTCACTCAATAAAAAGATAGCTTCACTCATTATTGGTTTTTTGAATAAGTATTAGGTTATAATTTTAATGAAGTGCCATCAAACGTTTCTTCAGTAAAAGGAGAAAAAAAGAAAAATAACGCTATAGTATTAACAGCAATAAGTCTATTACCAGAAATCATTTCAGTTTTAAAAAACTAAACCTGTAAAATACCTAAATTAAATGGTTTTTCAATAGGAGCGTGGTTAGCCGCTTCAATACCCATACTTATCCAGGTTCTAGTATCTAGCGGATTTATAATAGCATCGGTCCAAATTCTAGCAGCAGCATAATAGGGCGATACTTGGTTATCATAGCGGTCTTTAATTTTATTAAATAATTCTTCTTCCTTTTCAGGCGTAATTTTTTCGCCCTGTTTTTGCAGCGAAGCTTTTTCAATTTGTAGTAATACTTTAGCAGCAGAATTTCCGCTCATTACGGCAAGTTCTGCACTAGGCCATGCAAAAATCAATCGTGGGTCGTAAGCTTTACCACACATGGCGTAGTTGCCAGCACCATAACTGTTACCAATAATAACGGTGAATTTTGGTACAACCGAGTTACTAACCGCATTTACCATTTTAGCACCATCTTTTATAATACCAGAATGTTCACTTTTACTACCCACCATAAACCCTGTAACATCTTGTAAAAACACTAAAGGGATTTTCTTCTGGTTACAATTCGCAATAAACCGCGTAGCTTTATCAGCAGAGTCATTATAAATCACACCACCAAATTGCATTTCAGTTGGTTTCGTTTTAGAGCCCGTAGTTTTTACCAGTTTACGTTGGTTAGCAACAATACCAACAGCCCAACCATCAATACGTGCGTAACACGTAATAATGGTTTGTCCGTAACCCGCTTTATATTCTTCGTATTCAGAGTTATCAACCAAACGTTTTATAATCTCATACATATCATATTGGTCCGCGCGACTTTTAGGTAAAATGCCAAAAATATCCTCTGGGTTATCACTAGGTTTTTTAGCGTTAATTCTATTAAAACCAGCTTTGTCGTAATCTCCAATTTTATCAACAATAGTTTTAATTTTATCTAGCGCATCCTTGTCATCTTTCGCTTTATAATCAGTCACACCAGAAATTTCGCAGTGTGTTGTAGCACCGCCTAAGGTTTCATTATCAATACTTTCACCAATAGCAGCTTTTACCAAGTAACTACCTGCTAAAAAAATACTCCCTGTTTTATCCACAATTAAAGCCTCGTCACTCATAATAGGCAAATACGCACCACCAGCAACACAACTTCCCATAACAGCCGCTATTTGAGTAATACCCATACTACTCATTTTAGCGTTGTTTCTAAAAATGCGTCCAAAATGCTCCTTATCAGGAAAAATTTCGTCTTGCATTGGTAAATACACCCCAGCAGAATCTACTAAATAAATAATGGGTAGTCGGTTTTCAATGGCCAATTCTTGCGCCCTAAGGTTCTTCTTCCCCGTAATAGGAAACCAAGCACCAGCCTTAACCGTCGCATCATTGGCAACAACAATACACTGTTTGCCTTTAATGTAACCTATTTTAACAACCACACCGCCCGATGGGCAGCCACCATGCTCTTTATACATGTCTTCACCAGCAAACGCACCAATTTCTATCGCATTCGCCTTTTGGTCTAACAAATAGTCTATACGCTCTCTAGCAGTAAGTTTGCCTTTACTATGTAGTTTTTCAATACGCGATTTCCCACCGCCTAAACTCACTTTTGCTAGTCGTTTATTAAGCTCAGAAACCAAAAGTTTATTATGATCTTCATTTTTATTGAAGTTAATGTCCATAGATGTATTTATTTGTACACGAAGTTACAAAACCATTTTTGCTCCTAAAAGCTATTAATTTTAAAAAATACAATATTAATTAGGGCGTTACCCACAAGGGGGCGGGCTTTCACTACTCAATCCCTCCTGCGTCGGGGATTTCAAACATGCCGTTCAATCCCTAACGCGGGTATAGCAACTATCAAAAGGTCTAAACTATAATCAGTTACCTTTTGCAAAATAGCGTTTTATAACAGTTCATAAGCAACAAAATCGTCAAAATAAATAACATGGAAATATATTCCTTGGAATATAAATTTATTTTACGTAGTTTTGTCATCTAATTAAAAACAATCAAAATGAAAACAAATAAAATAATCTATTATGTAGCAACAGTTTTATTAACAGCTGTAATGCTATTTTCGGTAAGTATGTACTTTTTTCAGCATGATATGATAAAAGGAGCATTTCAAAGTTTTGGGTATCCTACATATATAATATATCCATATGCTATTATAAAACTATTAGGTTTAGTAGCTTTATGGATGCCTGGGTATAACACATTAAAAGAGTGGGCGTATGCAGGTTTCTTTTATGCTTTTGTTTTAGCATTTTTTGCACACTACATGGTTGGCGATGGACAACAAGGAACAGCAGTGGTAGCTTTAATAGCATTAGCAGTATCTTATATTTTTTATAAAAGAACCAACGCTTAATTTGTTTAGCGTTAATGATTACATGAATGGTAATCATAATAATGAGTAGAATTAATATATTTGAAATAAAAACATGAAAAAAATAATAGCATTCGCAGGTACTAACAGTAAAACCTCAATAAATAAAGAACTAGCAATTTATGCATCTAGCTTAGTTGAAGATGTATCAGTAGATATATTAGATTTAAACGATTTTGAATTACCTATTTATGGTATCGATTTAGAAAACGAAAAAGGTATTCCAGATAATGCCAAAACATTTTTAGCGCACATTAAATCGTCTGACGGTATTATATTATCTCTTGCTGAGCATAATGGCGCTTATGCCACCGTGTTTAAAAATATATTTGACTGGATGTCTAGAATAGATGGCAAACTTTGGAGTGAAAAACCAATGCTTTTAATGGCAACCTCTCCAGGCGCTAGAGGAGGAGCCACAGTTTTAGACGTAGCCAAAGGGCGTTTTCCTTTTATGGGAGGTAATATAGTTGCAGATTTTAGTTTTCCATCATTTTTTGATAATTTTTCAGACGGAAAAATAACAAATACGGAGTTGAATACTGTTTTAAAAAACAAAGCAAAAACTTTTACAGAAGCACTATAATCGTATTACACGCATGGGAGATATTTCAAAAGACATAAAATCTAAGTTTGCAAACAACAAAGTAAAAGCGATGTTAAACATCATTTACACCGCTAATTGGATAAATAGTATTCATAACGAATTTTTTAAAACTTTTGGTGTATCGCCACAACAGTTTAATATTTTAAGAATTCTTCGTGGTGCTGGAGCACCCCTTAAAGTTCAAGAGATAAAGGCGCGCATGCTAGAACGTGCACCAAATGCCACAAGGCTTATGGACAAACTTTGTGATAAACAATTAATTCAACGTTTACCATGTCCTGGAGACAGACGCGTTGTACATATTGAAATTACAGAAGTTGGTTTATCATTATTAAAAGAAATAGAGGCAGATTTAAAAGATGATTTATTAGATAATTTATCTGAAGAGGAAGCTGCTACGTTAAGCAATCTTTTAGATAAAATAAGATAAAAAAATTTAAATTAATAGTTTCCATGGAAACTATTAAAAACGAAAATATTATGAAGCTAAATACAATAAAAAGCATAGGAAGAAGTGATTTTGTAAATATGGGTCCAATTCAACTAAGGCAACCCATACCCACACGAACTATTGATAATATCGATCCGTTTATACTATTGCATCATTACGGTCCTTATGAGATTTCAGAACAAAACAATCCGTTTGATTTAGGGCCACATCCGCATCGCGGGTTCGAACCAATTACCTTTTTAATTCAAGGTGAACAATTGCATAGAGACTCGCTAGGAAACGAAAGTGTGGTAAACGCTGGTGATGTACAATGGACAACAGCGGGTAGAGGTATTATTCATGCTGAAGCACCAACAAAAAGCTTTGTGCAAAAAGGAGGAATTTTAGAAGGGATTCAATTATGGTTGAACTTACCTGCGGAGAAGAAAATGATGGAAGCCAATTATCAACATGTCGCTAACGACGATTTTAGAGTAGTTTCGTCCGATGACGGTAAAGTAAACATCCAAATTATAGCAGGAGAATTGGATGGTGTTTACGGAAGGATAAAAACCCAAACTGCGGTGAATGCTTTTATGATAGATGTTGAAGACGATGGGTATTTTGATATTAAAGTACCAAAAACACATCAATCTACCGTGTATTTATTAAAAGGTGATGTTTTGGTTAATGCTACAGAAAGCTTAAAGTTAAATGAAAATCAGTTAATTGAATTTAATCAAGATGGCGAAGGGTTTTCCATTAAAGGCAATGCAGCAAACAGCAAGGTGTTGTTTCTTTCGGGCGTACCTAATAACGAACGCGTAACCACTTACGGTCCGTATGTAATGAACACACAAACTGAAATTATGGAGGCCATGCGCGATTATCAAATGGGGAAAATGGGGTTTCTAGCCCCCTAAAGCAAACCCCTAACTCCATAACCTGTAAGGTTTTTGAAACCTTGTAGGTTTGAAAAAGTATGAGTAAGTATTCCCCTCCTTGGAGGGGCTAGGGGTGGGTTTGGAGAATGATCTTAAAGAAGAATGAAAATTTGAGTAAAAATTTAAAAATAAAGTTTAATTAAAAAGAAAGTCCCTCCTTTGGAGGGATTCAGGGAGGCTTATTATTATGAAAACAATAATTCACAAAGCAGATACAAGAGGGTATGCAGATCACGGTTGGTTAAAATCGCACCATACATTTAGTTTTTCAAGCTATCAAAATGCAGAACGTATGAATTTTGGAAAACTAAGAGTGCTAAATGACGATGTAGTACAACCCAAAATGGGTTTTGGAACGCATCCGCACCAAAATATGGAGATTATTTCCATTCCACTAAAAGGCGCATTATCGCATAAAGATAGCATGGGAAATAAACGTGCGATTGAAGTTGGTGAAGTACAAGTGATGAGCGCTGGAACAGGATTGACACATTCTGAATTTAACGACAGTCAAACAGATACTGTTAACTTTTTACAGTTATGGATTATTCCAGAGCAAACAGGTGTTGCACCCAATTACGAACAGCGAAATTTTGACGTTTTAGAAAGCAAAAATAAGCTGCAAACTGTAGTATCTCCAAAGGATAAGCTAGTGGATAATGCCTTACCAATTAGTCAGCAGGCTTATATTTATAGAACGGATTTGGAAGCGAGTAAATCGGTTACCTTAAGTCCTAAAGATGCAAATAACGGGTTTTATGTTTTTATTGTGGATGGTGCAGTTGAAGTTGAAGAACATACCTTGCATACACGAGATGCTATTGGGGTTTGGGATGTTGAAGCCCTTGTTGTAACTGCCACTAAAAACACTGAGGTTATTGTAATTGAAGTACCAATGGATTAAGAATTAAGAGCAATTAATAGTGAAAAAGCATCTAGAAATAGATGTTTTTTTTGTTTAAAACCACGATATTTGCTTTTCAACTAACCAAAAAAAAAGAAAAGATTATGGCGATGAATAAAAATACAGTACTAGCATGGGCAACAATTTTAATGATTATTATGGGTGTTGCACTTATTTTAATGGGGGCTTACAGATATCATGAGGTTGCTGGATGGGGTTTTGCTACCGTGGGTATTGGTTTTTTTGCAATAGCATGGGTGTTTAATGCTTTAAAAGGACGGGTTTAAAAATTTTAAATTCACGATTGATGATTTCAGTATTTTAAAAGAGCTTAATAATTAAAAGATTCAATAGATAAACATATAATATGAGCGACGATAAAAAGATAATCTTCTCAATGTCCGGTGTTACAAAAACATTTCAAAGTGCCAATACACCAGTTTTAAAAAATATTTACTTAAGTTTTTTTTACGGGGCTAAAATTGGAATTTTAGGTCTTAATGGTTCTGGTAAATCCACCTTATTAAAAATTATTGCTGGCGTAGATAAAAATTATCAAGGTGATGTGGTGTTTTCTCAAGATTACTCTGTAGGGTATTTAGAGCAAGAGCCACAACTTGATGAAGATAAAACGGTGATGGAAGTAGTACGAGAAGGTGCTGCTGAAACTGTGGCTATTCTTGATGAATATAATAATATTAACGACCAGTTTGGTTTAGAGGAAGTTTACAGCGACCCAGATAAGATGGAAAAGCTTATGAGCCGTCAAGCAGAATTACAAGATCAAATTGATGCGGCAAATGCTTGGGAGCTAGATACTAAGCTTGAAATTGCTATGGATGCTTTACGAACGCCTGATGGTGATAAGAAAATTGGCGTATTGTCTGGAGGTGAACGTCGTCGTGTAGCGTTGTGTCGCTTATTGTTAAAAGAACCAGATGTGCTATTATTAGATGAGCCTACCAACCATTTGGATGCAGAATCTGTACATTGGTTAGAGCATCATTTGGCACAATATAAAGGTACTGTAATTGCTGTAACGCACGATAGATACTTTTTAGATAATGTAGCAGGTTGGATTTTAGAATTGGATAGAGGGGAAGGTATTCCTTGGAAAGGGAATTATTCGTCATGGTTAGATCAAAAATCTAAGCGAATGGCTCAGGAAGGTAAAGCAGCATCTAAACGTCAAAAAACATTAGAGCGTGAGTTGGATTGGGTGCGTCAAGGTGCTAAAGGGCGACAAACCAAACAGAAAGCACGTTTAAAAAATTACGATAAGTTAATGAGTCAAGACCAAAAACAACTTGACGAAAAATTAGAAATATACATACCTAACGGCCCGCGTTTAGGTACCAATGTTATAGAAGCTAAGGGTGTGGCGAAGGGCTATGATGATAAATTGTTGTATGACGATTTAAACTTTAACCTACCACAAGCGGGTATTGTTGGTATTATTGGCCCAAACGGTGTTGGTAAAACCACTATTTTTAGAATGATAATGGGAGAAGAAACACCTGATAAAGGTGAGTTTGTTGTTGGCGACACTGCAAAATTAGCTTATGTAGATCAAAAACATTCTAATATAGATCCAGAGAAAACCATTTGGCAAAACTTTAGTGATGAGCAAGAATTGGTCATGATGGGTGGAAAAGAAGTAAATTCTAGAGCCTATTTAAGTCGATTTAACTTTTCCGGTGGAGAGCAAAACAAAAAAGTAAAATTACTTTCTGGTGGAGAGCGTAACCGTTTACATTTGGCTATGACGCTTAAAGAAGAAGGTAACGTATTGCTTTTAGATGAGCCTACAAATGATCTTGATGTAAATACGCTAAGAGCATTGGAAGAAGGTTTAGAAAACTTTGCAGGATGTGCCGTAGTAATTAGTCACGACCGTTGGTTCTTAGATAGAATATGTACACATATTTTAGCGTTTGAAGGCGATTCGCAAGTGTATTTCTTTGAAGGCAGTTTTTCGGATTACGAAGAAAACAAGAAAAAACGATTAGGTGGCGATTTGATGCCTAAACGAATTAAGTATAAGAAACTAGTAAGATAGATTAGTAATTAAAAAGCCTGCAATTGCAGGCTTTTTAATTACTAATCTATCTTAGAGATTCTAATTGTTTAATTCTTTTTTTTAATTTATAAGTATTGAACAGACTTATAGTTAATAAAAGCAAAAGGGTTAAAAATCCAACAGATAAGATACTAATCAGATTACCAAGATTTTTTTCGTTTTCTAAAGAATTTAAAACTTCAAGATTATTTTGAAATAATAATTTTGTGTGAATAAGAAGTGTTTTCATATTTATTGGGGTTGTTTATTTCTATAGATATATATCCAGAGCCTAACTTATAGTCAGAAAGGTTTATACTATTAATAGTTTTTTTATTAATGTTAAAATATGGGTTATAAAATTAAAAAAATAAATATCAAATTTTAATTGTTTAATTTCCTCCATACATATGCCCATCAGTAAAGTCTTGATAAGGCTTATCTTCTTCCTCAGCAATCTTAGTATTCATTGCATCTAAGCGTTCGTTTTCTTTTTTAAGTTTATAAGATTTTCGAATACCTAGTAACAATAAAATACCAAAAAAGATAGTAACAATAATGAGTACCGTTACAATATCTGATTGTTTTATTAAAGCAATGGTGTTAGGGTTAAAAAGAGAGTAATTTATTAGCATATTTAATGCATCAAAGATATTTGATTATAAACAAAGATAATGTATTCTTTCAAAACGTCTGAATTTTTTTATTAACTGTAACAATTTCTTAATTTACAATACATATGATTAGAGCATTGATTAACATATACAAAATTTTGAAAGTAAATACTCATTTACGTTTTAAAATTGAGATTTTTTAACGAAATTGCTTATCCATAAAATTGTTCAACTTAAAACCAAAAATATACAATGTCTGATGATTTTGATTTATTAGAAACTAATTCCAACGAAAAAACAGAGAAAGTAGATGTTAACTGGGGAAAAGCCATAGACACTATGAAATCTAAATTATCTCAAGAAGATGATCCTGAGGTACGTCAAAAAATATTAAATGCCACTTTGGATGATGTGGTTCATATGGCTGAGAAAGACAGAACAACGCTTTTAGATGCCATTAAAGACCTTACAGATTATCAGGATGAAGTAGGGATTATATTCGAAAAATTTTCTGCATTAAACCCTACCGAGCAAAAGGTAATAGACGATGCACAAAAAGCATTAGAGCGTGCTAAAATCGAATTAGAAGATGCACAGGCTAAACCAGATACTTGGTGGAATAACCTTTGGGGACGTAAAAGTAAAATTAAAAAAGCTGAAGATGCTTTAAAAACAGCTGAAAAAGTTAGAGCAGGAGCCGATAACAAGGCCAAAGCTATGTTTCAAGAGCGTATAGAAAGTGCCGATGTACAAACACTTTTAAGCGAATTATCATATAAATCTCAAGCAGCTGTTACACGTTTAAAAAACCGAGAGGTAGAGATTAAAGAAGTAGAAGAAAAGTTGAAAGATGCTATAGTTGAAGCTTCAAAAAACCACACAAAAGCTTTAGAGAAGAAAAAAGAAGTAGAAGCGAAGCTAGAAGAGCAATATGCTTTACTAAAACAAGCGCGCCAAGAGTTAGAAGATATTGCCGATAAACAATCTGCAGAATATGCAGAAGCTATTGGTAAGGTTACACAGCTAGAGCAAAAAGTTGAAGAACTTGAAGGTCTTAAAAATGCGTACACAACATTAGCTGCCAGTAAAGATAGTTTTGTTCATAAGCACAATTTAACTATTAAAGTATTAACGTCTTTACGTAGCAATCTTCAAACACATCGTGCTAAGTTAAAGTCTGATACAGAAGAGCGTCTTAAATATTATGATGGTTATGTAGTGGCATTAAAAGCCAGAACAGACCAAGAATTCGCTGCTATTTTAGAGCATTTAGGCGTAAAAACCGATGAGCATATTGGCGAAACGCTAGCATCTATGCATACCGCAAGTGCTAAAGCGCGTCAAGATATGATGGATAATATTCCAGTTCACGAGAAAGTAATGCAAGGCGTTTATAGTAGTTATGCTGAGGCTTTACAAGAAATTCGTGCAAAAGATGGTGAGATCCAAAAGAATTTTGCTGAGCGTTATGGTATCGATATGAAAGAAATTTTTGAAGACTATTACAATGCTGATGCCAACCAACCTTCAGGAGATGATGGTGAGCCAGAAGGAAAAACAAAACCAGAAGCAAACGACGACGATTTACTGTCTTAAAGAATATGTTATTCCCGCTTTATGACTACGTTCAAGATAAACTATGGCGGGAATCTTTTTCAAATATAACTTTAAGTTTAATCTAGGTTCTATCTGCGTTAAGGATTGAACGGCATGTTTGAGCTCCCCGACCTTAGGCGGGAGCGAGTAGTGAAAGCCCGACCCTTGTGGTAACGCCCGAATAAACTTTTTAAGTATTCATAAAAATTCGTGTTAAAAGAAAATTAATGTCAATAAACCACATCGTAACACCTTTAGATTCAGCTATACTCGATTCCAAAGCGCAATACGTTTTTTATCATAAAATGGTAGATTTTGCTTTTAAAGAATTGATTGTAGCCGTTCAAAGAGAAAAAATATGTAATGATATTGAGGTGCAATTGTTTAAGCAATATTGCGATTTGTTATTGTATTCCGTTGAAGCCATGCGTGTTAAGTACATGTATGATGATGAGGATAATATGAAAGTGGATTTGACAGATTCTGGATTTCCAAATTATTTAGAATTCCGTTACCTGTTTAACGATTTAGAATTGCGTGATGAATATCTAGAAAGATTAACGCCTATAGCAACACTTAAAGAGGAGTTTTTAGATACGCTTTTACGTAAAAAAGAACCTGTAAAAAAAAGCAAACTGTTTCAAGCTTCTTCGATTGTATATTATACATCTGTAAATAAACAATATATTTTTAATCGTTTTGTACAAGGTAAAATTCTTAGTGCTCCAGAACATGCGGAAGCAGATTTAGTTACAAGTTGGAGTTTTTACGATGTGTCTCATAACCGTCCGTTTATTTGCTTCATGTATTTTAATTATGATGGCAACAAAATACTTGATTATAGAGAAGAGATTTATAATGTTTTAAAAACGGTTGCAGACAGAGATATGTCTTTGGATACTTTGGCATACACTATAGACAGGAAGCTTCCTAAAATATCTCCAAAACTTTTAAAACGTATAGATTTAGGTCCATTGCATAATGTTTTCGCCAAAGATGAGCACCTAGTAACACACACTATTTTAGAGAGTATTAGTAAAAAGCAAATCCCTATAGAGTCTTATGCGCTTTCTCTTAGCGTAGATGAAGTACAATCGAAAAGTGAATTTAAAGATGGTGGCTTTTTTAATAAGCAAGTTTTACAAAAATGGGATGATGTTTTTAAACAAAAATACGTTTTAGCACCGCATCGTATTATTCAATTATTATATAACAAAACACCTGAAATGATGAATGAGCTGGCAAAATCACCTATTGAAATTGCAGGTTTGAAAATAGAAAAAAATGAAATTTAAAATTAAGATTCTTTTTGTATTAGTTCTAGTTGTTTCATGTAAAAGTGATGATGATGCAACTTCTACAACAAGTAATAATGAGTCAACACGTATTGATTTAGTTACGGGAATGTATGCTAGAGCTTCAGAATTTGGTCCTTCAATTGTATTAGGAAACCCAAATATATTGGATGATAAAATTTTTGTTTACCCAAATCCAGCTATAGGAAGTGTTGTTGTAAGAAGTAATGCAGAAGCTTTTTCTGATGTATGGCTGGTAAAAGCTAACCCTCTAAAAAAGTTTCAAGACGAAGATTTTTCAAAAATTTTTAATACTAGTTTATATAGTTTTTCTGAAATTTCATCACAAGCAGAACTAAGTTTTTTAGATATCGCAGGTACAAATTTATCTATTAATTTAGAAAATTTAAGTTCTGGTTATTACAAAGTTTTTGCAAGAATTAATGATGAAATATTTTGGACAAATATATATGTTGGTAATGATAAGAATATAGATACATTGATAAACTTCTGGAACTAAAATAATTGAATTCTGCACACAAAATAAGTCTGAAAAACAAGTAATATGGAACACAACTCAACTTTTCCTATAAAATTAACTGAACTTGATATGCTTCGCGATGAAGCTTCCTCATACCTTAAAAGTATACAATGGGAGCAAGGATCTCGTGCAAAAAACAGAGATAAAGATGCCAAAGATGAATCGATATTACTGTACTTGTCAAGAGCAAATAATGGCAGTTCTGTTAGTGTAACTTCGGTTTCAAAAACCATTTTAGGTTTAAAAAAGAGGTTATTGCCAGATTCTGTAGCGCTTCCTATTTATTTGAATCAAACTTTATACGCGGTTCAGGAGGGTATTACACTAGGTATATGGATAAAAGATAGTTATTACGATGCGTCAGGATTATCTAGTTTAAATGAAAATAAATCAGCTTTAGATAGTAACGGAAAACGAGAATTTGAAAGCAAAATGCTCACCGCCACGGCGTTTATGTTATTTGCTCAAGCCTATAAAATATTACACGATTTAAAACCGCATGCGTCAGATGATTTAAGTGTGATGAAACAGAAATTTGCTGGTATTCCTGAAGTGTCTTTAATGTCGCCTATAAAAGGTATTTCCTGTAGTTTATTTTATTATGACAAGTATTTAGATCATCCAGAAATCATAAAGTCTGATAAAGATGTTATCGATTTCACGGTAGTGTATTTCGAGGCTTTAATTGATGAAATTCAGTTACGAAAAAGTAGTTTAGAATACACTGAAACTATTGAAGATAGAACGTATAAGTTAGAAAAATCGGAGTTTGCAGTTTCGGGTTGGAATAATGTATTTCAAGGTACCGCAAAAAGTGTAGAATTTAATAAAATACAGTTTGAACAAATTGTAGGTAACCGAGATGCAAAGCATTTTGCACGACGTTTAACAGAGCGTATGTTAAGCTACGATTTTACGGCTAAGAAAAACCCGTTTCAAGAGTTAGGTGGTTTTATGCCTGTGTTTATGGGCTATGGCATTCCGGGAACAGGAAAAAGTATGTTAATTGCAGCCATTGCTACACGGTTAAAGGAGCATTGTGATACGTTGGATATTCCGTTTTTATTCCACCCAATGCCAGATACCTTGATTTCCACTTTCCAAGGTGGTTCAGCTGAAAAAATGGTAGCGTGGATGAAACCTATGCAAGACCCTTCAAAATTAATTTTCGCACCTATTGATGATGCCGAAAATAATTTACAAGAACGAACTGCTCAAGGTGTTTCGGCTGGCGTGAAAGAAGTTATTGGTGTGTTTTTAAGATATACTGAAGGCGCTTATGCAGTTAACTATGGTAATAGTTCTATAGGTTTATTTACAAACTTGCCAGAAATGCTAGATAAAGCAGTTATTTCTCGTGTTCAAGGTCGTTTTAAAATTGATGGAGCAAGAACAGAACATGATTTCCTAGATCAAGATCATTTATGGTGGCGAAAATTAGATGACACCATGCCAGATTTTGTAAATATGCAAGGGCCAGAAAATTATAGTTATCTGCAAGATCAAGGGTTAGCAAAAAATATGGGAGATATTTTGAGTAATGTTGATAAACCTACTGAAGCTCGTGTTCATAAGGTTTATGATAGTGTAGAAAAACATTTTAAAACCAATCAACATTTATTTTATGCAAACTTGTATAAAGAAATGCAAGCAGTATTTCCGTTCTTTTCATCTCGTGATGTGCGTAATATTCAATCAGCTATTTCATTGCGATTAACCGATTTTGATTTGGAAGAAGATTGGTTCGAAAATCCAGAAATCTATTTTAAACAAGATTATGATACTAAGTTTAATATGCTTCAAGAATTGATGCGAGGCAATATGAAAGGCTTAGATTTTTCTGAGATTAGAAGACAAGAAGTCGTGCGTTATTTAGATAATGTAGCAACTATTGCTGATACTGATTTTAAACGAAAAGTAGATGCTAGAGTGAATCAGTTACATATTGAAACTGAAGCAAGAAAAACGTTTGGTAATGAAAAATAAGCAGATTAAAAATATAAATAAGAAGCTGCTTTCAGACAACTATTATATTCTCAATAGAGTCAATTTTGATTATTTGATGCCTAATGGCAAATGGGTAAACCAAATGCGTGAGGTTTATGATAGAGGAGATGGTGCAGGAATTCTTCTTTATAATAAGGAAAAACAAACTGTAATTTTAACAAAGCAATTTAGAATGCCAACCTATTTGAATGATAATAAAGATGGTATGTTGGTTGAAGTTGCCGCAGGCATGTTGGATAAAGATAACCCTGAAGCTTGTATAATTAGAGAAACTGAAGAAGAAGTTGGATATCGTTTAAAATCAGTTAAAAAGATTTATGAAGCCTATTCTTCTCCTGGAGTGATGACTGAGAAAATGCATTTTTTTATTGGTGAATACACCGATGATATGAAAGTGAATGAAGGTGGTGGTTTAGATAATGAAGGTGAGGATATTGAGGTATTGGAAATTCCTTTTAAAGAAGCTATTAAAATGTTGAATAATGGAGAAATTGTAGATACAAGAACCATTGTATTGTTGCAGTATGCTATAATTCATAAGTTATTAGATTAATATGGACAAACTAAAACAAGCCAAATTATATAGAAGTGAACTTATTCCCGTTAGCGGGAAACTTGTAGAGCGTTATAACAAATGCTTGGTTAAACTTGGTTTTACAGAAACTAAGCTTAAGACTTTTCATATTGATGGTATGGGGTGGAGTCCGGAAATCGCTGAAGAAAAAGACGATAATAGTTATCTAAATAACGGAGAAGCAAATCCACATGGCATTATAATTTCACCACTTCAAAAAGGGAAACCTGTGTATTTGCCGTTTCATACGTTTGATAGAGATATCATGAAATTTGTCTTTAAAATTCATGGTGAAAAAATTAAAGATATCACAAGAGATTGTGCAATTTGTTTGGATTTCGATCAAGGCGTTGATGCGTTTTATGAGCCGCTGGATGTTTTGAAATATGATAAGATAACCATCAACTTTCACTTGATTGATAGATTATGGTATATTCAAAAAGAGCAATTACAGCTTGTAGAAAGATTCAATACTGGTAATAATTTTATAGATGAAAATTTACATCAAGAGCTTTTAGCTTTAGCAAAGGCTTATGGAGATTTACGTGAACGTGATTTGGACTTGCACCAATTACAATTTGCAACAGATTCATTTTATACAAGAGCTTTTGGAGGTGTTTATGTATTACGAGATTTTATAAAACCCATAATCGTTTTTGAAGATGAAACTTGGCATAAAGAAGCTATAAAAGATACAAACCATGATGTGTTGATATATCATATTGAGCAGCCTGAGCTTATGGATAAACTCAGAGACCATGTTATTATTGAGTATGATTTAGAAAAAGTAGTTGAAACCAAACGCTATCAGCGTATCAAGAAATTTGAAATGGTTCAGCATCTTAAAAAGTCTCAACATCCAATAAAAGATATTTTAAATGACCCAATTTTGTTTAAAAGTTATTTAAATAAACTAGATATTAAAGCTAGAAAAAAAGTTATGAGTGTTGAGCGCTATCTAGAAAAATTAGAAACGAGCAATCAATTTAAAATAGCTGATATTGTTGATGAAAAACTTTTTGAGGCCTTACATCAACCGCATTCTTCATTAGATGCTAAACATCAAGATCTAATCTGGAAGTTACTCGTTAATATTTCAGAAAAAGACGTTTTATATTGGTATTGGTATGATAAAGAAGCGTTTTATAACAGTTTTAAAACTTGGGATGATTCGTTTAAGGAATGGGCAATAGAAACGATTAGTAACAATATTTAATGATTATTGACTAATTTTATTGAAACGTTTTGTCATTCCGCACTTGATGCGGAATCCAAATAAAGCATGATAGGGAATTATCATCAATACTATGTCTATATTTTATCAAATATGGAAAACGGAACTTTATATATTGGTGTAAAAAATGATTTGGAAAGACGAATGTTTGAGCATAAACGTAAAATGGCAGCAGGTTTTACCTCAAAATATGGTTTGGGTAAATTGATGTATTTTGAACAATTTCAATATATTGATGATGCTATTAAGAGAGAAAAACAGTTAAAGAACTGGAATCGAGAATGGAAAATAGATTTAATTGAAGAAGAGAATAAGAATTGGAATGATTTGTCTTCGGATTGGATATATTAATGGATTCCGCATCAAGTGCGGAATGACAAGTAATACATAAAAATTATGACACTAGAACTCATTGTATTTATTGGCGCTATACTTTTTGGAATCTTTTTATATTGGAGAGAATCCAAAGGAAACGGACTTTATAGGTTTTTTAATAAAATTATAAATTCGAAAGAACTTCAAATGAAACCTGAAGACAAAACAGGTTTTGTATATCAGCAAACATTTTTATTACGATTGGTTTTTATTGGGTTTCTGTTTTTAATCGGAATAGTAGTAACACGTTTTTTAATTCCTATTGATATTGCGACTATATCCATTTTTGCTTCTATGATTGTTGGAACGATAGCTGGAACTTATTTAGCAAATTTTATTTTTAAATCTAGTGAGGTCATCGAAGAAAAAAGCGACTCCATTGAAGATATGGTTCAAGATACTATTGAAAAGGGAAAAGACTTTATAGAAGACTTAAAAACGAAAGATGCAGAAGAAGTTGTTGAAGAAATTAATGAAAAACCAAAAGTAGAGGAAAAGAGTGCAAGAGAGCGCTTGAAGGATAAAGGGTTGTTGTAACTGTCACTCCTGTGAAAGCAGGAATCCATTAAATATTTAAGTTAAACTAATAAAATTCCTGCTTTTCAGGAATGACAAAAATTATGATAAAAACATACTGGAATAAAGGAAAGAAGCAAAAAGCAATAACTATTATCGTTTCATTCATTCTACTTATAGCATTATTTGTTTTACGTGATGATTATCAACCAGCGTTGTTATTTGTAAGAAAATTTATTTTCATAATCTTACTAAGTAGTATTGTATTATTTTTAGGTTTAAGAAAATTCAGAAAGTCGGCAAGCACAGGAGGTCGATTAGGGATTTTAGCATTATTAGTGATATTCTTTGGGATTTTATATGTAGTTGGTTGGCATTTTAAAATGTATGATTACATGAAAACGTACAATGTGTTTAACCATCTAAACAAAGTTGAAATTGGTGAATTACCTTTAACTCAAAATGAACGTATTCAGCCTTTAAGAAACGTTTTTTCTATGGCCAATGAAAGTGTAGGTGAGACTAAAGATGTATCATTACCACACTTAGTTAGGATAGGTGACGAGAATAAATGGACTATGGCCATTCAACCAACAGAAAAGTATATGTGGCAAGGTATGACTGATAATACAGAAGAAGTTTTTGCTGTATCAAGTACAACGCCTTTTCCAAGGTTTTCAAGCGAAAATAGAATTCCTGTGACGTTTTCAATTGGTGAATCCTTAAAATTTAGTAGAAACACTTATAATGCTGTAGTACAGCGTTTCAATTTTTTCCAACTATTCACAATGGAACCAAGTGACACGTATTATATGAAAAACGATTCAGGACAATGGGTTCAAGTAGTGAGTTTAATAAAATGGAAAGGTTTTTTATTTCCATACCCAACCTTTGGAGGTGTTATGGTTATTGATAATGGTGAACATGATTTTAATGATTATATAGAGCGTATCTTAATAGGAAAAGGAACTTATGTTAGTCCTGAGAATATGAAAAACCATAAGTATTTAACAAGACAAAATACTTTAGCTGAAAAAGTATCAAGATTACAAGCAGAGTCCTTAAAATTCTTAGGTGGGTTTAGTGATCCATTACCTTGGAACATGGAAACTGCTGTGAAAATCCCTGAAATGCCAAAAGACCAGAATCAACAACCTTATGTTACAGATTTTGATTTTTCAGGTACAGAAACAGGTGCTTTTAGTGGCTTATACCACTGGTTTGGTTTAGAGCCGGTAGGAGACGAACGTACTAGTTTAAGCTTTAGTGTTTTTGTTCCTGCTGATGGTACTGATAAATTATATTATTATAATCATGCTGCTAAAAAACAAGGGTATGCTGGTGTTTCGGCAATGCCTTTAAAAGTAAAAGAATCGAGAAAAGAATATGATTGGACAGCCAATACACCAGTTGAATTTAGACCATACATAAAGGATATTGCAGGCAAAAAGCGTATGTTTTTTATGGGAACCGTATCTTCAATAAGTGATACCGATTCAAAACAATTTGATGGTTCTGCAACACCAGACTTAGTACTTATTGATAGTGAATATAGAGATGTGGTTTGGATTGATGTGAAACACCCAAGCCAATGGAATAAAACTGTTTATGACCAGTTAAATGAAGCATGGCGTTCTAGTGAAAAGATTGGTTATTATTTTGTTGAAGAAACTAAAGAAATTGATATTGCTCAAAAAGTTGTTGATTCAATAAACGCAATGCCACAAGTAGATAAGAAATCTGAAGAAATTGAGAGATTACAGAAGCAAATTGATTCTTTGAAGGCTTTGAATAATCAGTGATTATCTGCTATTTCATGTAACATTTTTTTGATATTTATGACATATAATATAAAGGTAAGTCATGGGTGGTTACATAGGTTTTGGGTTGCAAAAATGGATTTATTCTAGAAATCCTAGAAAGAAGATGTTCGAAAAAGAAAGACCATCTTCATTTACTTCCCTGCCAAAATATTCAAGAGGTTTTAAGCTACAAACTAGTATTATTGAAAATAAAAAGTTGATGGGTTTACTAACTGTTTTGATAACAATTTGCTTTTTAGTGGTTATAAATCTAACCTATAATAAATTCAATAATTATTCAAATGAGTATAATAAAAAAATGAGTGCATATCATAACTATAAAAATGATAAAGCATTCAATTTTTTAATGGATTCTGGTAAATACCTATTGGAAAGTAATAAAATGTTAGAAGCTTATTCTGAATTTAAATTAGCTTATAATATTCGCCCTAATGATAAAGAACTAAATCAGTTAATGATAGAAACTCTAATAGCACTTTGTGATGAAAAACTTAGATATTGTGATGAATTAGATTCTATGATATCAAACTTTTAACTCTAATTTTTATGAATTAACTAAAACACCAACTCCATCTTAATATTACTACGTTTGTAGGGACTATTTGGTTCTACTGGGACTTCAATAAAGCCATATTTTCTGTATATATAAATGGCGTTTTCTAATTTTCGGTTAGAGTAGAGAATAAGCTTTGGTAAACCCATCAATTTTGCATAATCTATACAAAACTGCATAAGTTTTTGTCCTATTTTATGTCCACGATGTTTAGGAGATACTGCCATTTTAGTGAGTTCATAATGCCCATCATTACCTATAGGCATCAAAGCTACAGTGCCAACAATGTCCTTTTCTAATTGTGCAAAAAAAATATGTCCCCCTTTATTAATAATATACTTTTCTGGGTTACTTAAAACCTCTTCATCATAGGGTTCAACATAAAAATAGGTTTTTAACCATTCAACATTCAAATTATAAAAGTGTTGCGAAAAATCATTTTTATATGAAACAATATTTATATCTCGAGTTACTCTCGTTTTTACGTCTTCAATAACAGTATTACTAAAGCTTTTTTCATTCAGCTTATTTTCAAGAGTGTTAAGGTGTTTTATTAGAGAAGACGATTGTTCTAATGTATATTCCTTTATAATCTTATCAATACTTTTCCAAATGGGTTTTAATTGCGTTAGTGTTTTTTTACCCTTTTCAGATAAGTGAATTATTTTTTTTCTTTTGTCTAATTTATCATTCTTTAAATTTATCAAACCTTTTTTATTCAGTTTATTTAAAGCTTGTGTAATTGCTGGTTGTGTATATTTTAGTGAATTCTGAATTTCAGAATTAGTAACCCCATTTTTATTTGATATTATTTTATATATAGGAAATAAATAAGGATCAAAATTTATATTAAAATGATTGTAAACCAATAGTGTTTCTTTCATTAGATACTCACTAACACGTTTTAATCGAGAACCTAAACCTAATTCACCATAACCTTTTAAAGCATCCATATTAATAATTATATAAGTACTTATGTAAAAGTAGGTGTTTTTCTAATTAACTAAAAATTATATTTGGATATTTTATGATTTTATAAAGAAATGGGAGTAAATTTATTAAGTAGTCATAACTATTTTTTATTGATTCTAACATTATAATGCATAAAACTAAAGTTTAAATATTGGTTGTTTTTTGTATTTAACAAAATTTTAAATGTATTGATTAAAACCTTTTATATTCATAGTTTTCTTTGATTTTAAAAGGTGTAGATGCCTTTTGAAAAGCCTAAAATAATGTGCATAACATCCAAACTTTTAAGTTGTTCGTATATGTTATAAATGCTAATTAATATTTGATATGTTGATATAATCTGGATGAGCCAGAGCAATTGTTTAAAAATTTATTAAACGTGTTTTAATTAAATGAAACCTGTTTATTCATAAAAAATAAATAAATTGTGAAAATTGATATTAAATGATTATTTACAGCATTTAGAGAAGAAACAAAATTAGATTAACCTTAAACAATTAAAACAAGTAATTATGGAAAACAATAAGAGTAACACAGGGCTTAAAGTTGGACTTGGTATTGCACTAGTTTTATTTTTAGCTACAGGATTCTATACAATGAATTTATACAACAGTAGCAAAAAAGTGCAAAATGAGCTAACAGAAGAGAAGCAATTAGTAATGAATGATTTAAACGCTATGGCAAAGCAATATGATGATGCTATAGGAGAAAATGAGGTTGCTAATGCTAACTTGATAGAAGCAAGAGGTCGTATTCAAGGATTAATTGATTCTTTAAAAATCTCTGAAACTAATGTAAAGAGTTTATGGAGATATAAAAGAAAATACCAATCTTTACAGAAAGAAATGGATGTGTTATTGGCTCAAAATGACTCATTACGAGTTGAAAACTCTTATTTGGCAACATCATTAGACAGTACTCGTGTACGTTTGGAAGAGCGCACTGTTTTTACAGATTCTTTACTAGTTCAAAACAATGCTTTAGCTGAAGTTGTTGAAAATGCAGCGGTATTAAATACAGTAGGATTAAAAGGATTTGGAGTTATTGAACGAACTTCAGGGAAGCTAATCCCTACTGAAAGAGCTAAAAGAGCTGATAAAATTAGAGTTTGTTTTACAGTGGCTAAAAATACTTTAGTACAAGCTGGAGATCAAGAATTGTATGTACAAGTTATTGATCCAAAGAACAATACTTTAGGTTTAAACGAACAAGTTGCTTTTGATGAGAAAACACTAAACTATAGTACAATAAGTAAGTTTAACTATGAAAATTCTAGTTTGAATGTATGTGAGTTTGTAACTTCAAAGAACGAATTTGAAAAAGGACGTTATATAGTTAATGTATTTAATGCAAAAAATTTAGTATCTAGTTCAGAATTTACTTTAAAGTAAGCATAGTTTACATATCACTTAAGGTAAAAAACCTCAAACGTAATGTTTGAGGTTTTTTTTATTTAATAATATTACTTAGGAAGACTATGTTTTTAGATGGATTTATATTAAATGATAGTATTTCAATTAACAGGTAAACAATTTTATATGCTAATTATAGATTAATTAATGGATTATTTCTAAAACATATTATTTTTATCTAATACTCAAGCCATTAACTTTTTAAAGAGACTATAACCAACCTGTCTTTTTAATAACAAAACCATTTATGTTACCAACCACAAATGGAGATGTTTTTAAAATGTAAATAGTATGAACCCTAACTTAATATTTCTAAACTCGTTTTTAGATGTGTCTGAAGAAACATTTTCTAAACTTACGGGAATAGCAACTTACAAAAAGCTTCGAGCTGGTGAGTTAATTGCCAGACCTGGCGAAATACCTAGTAAAATATATATGCTTACTACTGGAATGATGAGAGCATATTTAAGTACCGAAAACGGAAAAGAGTTTAATAAGAATTTTTTTATGCCTTTTAGTTTCGTTGGTGCTCTTACAGCTTTAATACAAAATCAACCTTCTAAACTTACATATGAAGCGCTTACTGAATGTAGTGTCTATGAAGTAAATTTTCATGATATTGAACAATTATGTAAGGAGGATATAACTATTAGTAACCTGTATAATAGAATCCTTGAGCACGTTTATATACGATATGAAGAGCGTCAGTTAGAACTCATATCTTTGGATGCAAAGGACAGATATCTAGCACTTCGTAAAAAAATTCCAAAAATAGACGAACTTATTCCTCAATATCAAATAGCATCTTATTTGAGTATCACTCCGGTTCAGCTAAGTAGAATCAGAAGAAAAATCAAAAAGGATGATAAAAAAGGTAAATGAAACGTTGCTAAAATCGAGTTGTAATTTAAATTAAAATTGTTTTTTACACCTAATTTAACAAATGTTAATATCAAAACGTGGAGTTAGTTATATATTTGACTCGATTTCCTTTATGGATTACAATTTACAAAGGATTGATAGCTAACCAACCAAAAAGACAGGTAAAATTATTTACCTGTCTTTTTTTATTATAATATAGTTTTTTGAGTTTTTATTTAAGACTTCCTACCATGTCTTCAGGCTTTACCCAAGCATCATAATCTTCAGATGTTACATAACCTAAATTTATGGCTTCCTCTTTTAAAGTTGTACCATTTTTATGTGCTGTATTGGCAATTTCAGCAGCTTTATAGTAACCAATTTTGGTATTTAGAGCTGTTACTAACATCAAAGAGTTGTTTAATAATTTTTTGATAGTTTCATGGTTAGGTTCAATACCTATAGCACAATTTTCTTCAAAACTTAAACAAGCATCTCCAATTAACTGAGCAGATTGTAATACATTGGCAGCCATAACAGGCTTAAAAACATTCAATTCATAATGCCCTTGTAATCCACCTACGGAAACTGCTACATCATTACCCATGACTTGAGCACAGACCATAGTTAAGGCTTCACACTGCGTTGGATTAACTTTTCCTGGCATAATTGAACTTCCTGGTTCGTTTGCAGGAATAATAATTTCACCAATTCCAGAACGCGGTCCAGAGGCCATCAATCTAATGTCATTGGCTATTTTATTTAGGGATACGGCTAATTGCTTTAAGGCACCATGGGTTTCAACTAAAGCATCATGAGCAGCTAAAGCTTCAAATTTATTGGGAGCAGTTACAAAAGGTAATCCTGTAAATTCAGCAATGTATTCTGCAACTCTCTTACTGTATCCTTTAGGCGTGTTTAATCCTGTTCCAACTGCCGTTCCTCCTAATGCCAATTCACTTAAATGCGATAATGTGTTTTCTAAAGCTTTTAAACCATGGTCTAATTGAGCAACGTAACCAGATAATTCTTGTCCTAGAGTAATTGGAGTAGCATCCATTAAATGTGTTCTCCCTATTTTAACGACATTTTTAAATGCTTTTGATTTTTCATTGAGTGTATCTCGTAATTTTTTTACCCCAGGAATAGTTGTTTCTACTACTTTCTTGTATGCGGCAATATGCATTCCAGTGGGAAAGGTATCATTTGATGATTGTGATTTGTTTACATCATCATTAGGCTGAATGGTTTTTTCACCTTCACCAATAGTTTTTCCTGCTATTTGATGCGCTCTATTAGCAATAACTTCGTTTACATTCATATTGCTCTGTGTTCCTGAACCTGTTTGCCAGATAACTAAAGGAAATTGATTGTCATGCTTTCCTTCTAAAATTTCATCACATACTTTAGCTATTAAATCACGTTTTTCTGGAGCTAATACACCTAATTCACAGTTTGTATAAGCTGCAGCTTTTTTTAAGTATGCAAAACCATAAACAATTTCTAAAGGCATTGATGCAGTAGGTCCAATTTTAAAGTTATTCCTTGAGCGTTCAGTTTGTGCTCCCCAAAGTTTATCTGCGGGTACTTTTACCTCGCCCATAGTATCTTTTTCAATTCTGTGACTCATCTTGATAGTGCTTAAATTTTAATTTGCTAAGGTAATTCATTTCGGCTTTTTTTAATTATGATTTTTGTTAGTTTTTTACAATATCTTTTTAACATTTAAATAACTGTAATAATTATTTAAATCTATTAATTTAGTGGGGTTAATAAAAGTTACAAACACATTAAAAATAATATTATGGCGACAATTAGGCTAGGGAATCAAGCTCCAAATTTTACTGCAGAGTCCACTGAAGGGACAATTAATTTTCATGAATGGTTAGGAGATAGTTGGGGGATTTTGTTTTCTCATCCAGCAGATTATACTCCAGTTTGCACAACAGAATTAGGTACTGTTGCTAAATACAAAGATGAATTTGATAAACGTAATGTAAAAGTAGTTGCATTAAGTGTTGATGGATTAGATTCCCATAATGGTTGGATAAAAGATATTAATGAAACTCAAAATACAACAGTGAATTTTCCGATAATAGCTGATGAGGATAGACATGTTTCTGAATTGTATGATATGATTCATCCTAATGCTGATAGCAAGTTAACAGTGCGTTCTGTTTTTGTAATTGATGATAATAAAAAAGTAAAACTTATTATTACATATCCAGCATCAACTGGTAGGAATTTTAATGAGTTACTTCGTGTTATTGATTCTTTACAATTAACGGCTTATCATAAAGTAGCGACACCAGCAAACTGGAATAATGGTGACGATTGTGTAGTAGTTCCTGCTGTAGCCACTAAAGATATACCAAATATTTTTCCGAAAGGGTATAAGGAGGTTAAGCCTTATTTGCGTATGACACCACAACCAAATTTGGACTAGTTAAAAAGTCTGTTAATAATTTTACTTTTGGTATTGTGTAGAAATACACTTTGCATTATCTTTGCATAAGATTTTTAAAACACAATCTTTACTATGTTTGAATTTGACCAGTATTTAGGTTTTTTGGCATTCTTAACTATTTTAACAATAGGTTTTTGGTTAATGATATTTTTATTAACATTCGTAATCCCTTATTGGATTGGAGGCTCTTTAATCGAAAGATTAAAGGAGATAAGAGAAGAAAAGAAAGCTAAACGACAAGCATAATAAGAATTAAATATAAAAAAGGAAGCTATTTTAGCTTCCTTTTTTTTTGATTATAAATTTCAGGAGTAATTACAAAATTGAAGATATAAGCTCTGGTGGTCTTCCAATTAGGGCTTTTTTGCCATTAATTACAATTGGTCGCTCAATGAGTTTTGGGTATTTTACCATAGCAGAAATAATTTCAGAATCATTTAGTTCTTTATTTTTAAAGTTTTCTTTCCATATGGCTTCATTTTTTCTAACTAATTGTATGGGTTTTATCTTGAGTAACTCAATAATATCCTTAAGTTCTTTTGCAGACGGAACATTTTCTAAATACTTAATAACTTGAAATTTTTTTCCAGACTTCTCTAAAATTTCTAAGCCACATCTAGATTTAGAACATCTGTTATTATGATATATTTTAATCATTAATATTAATATTATATGTTGTTTTTAATTCTTTGATAAGTTGGTCTGGAGATTTAAATTGAATACCATTGATACCAAGGTTTTTTGCAGCTTCAATATTTCTTAAATTATCATCAATAAAAATAGCATTTTCAGCATTTATATTAAATCTTTCTAATGTGAGATTATAAATCTCATCAAAAGGTTTTCGTGTTTTTTCTTCACCAGAAACGATAATACCCTCAAACCACTGTAAAAACTCAAAACGCTCGAGAGCAATAGGGAAGGTTTCTGCACTCCAATTAGTTAATGCTACAACTTTGTAGTCATTAGTATTAATCAAATGTTTTAAAATGGCTACGGTACCAGCTATCGCATTGCCCAACATGTCTTCCCATCTTCCATAAAACATGCGTATTTCTTTTTCGTATTCAGGAAATAAAGCAACACGATCTTCGGTGGCTTTAGCCATGGGATAACCTGCATCCTGATTTTCATTCCAATCGCTAGTACAAATATTATCAAAAAACCATTGCATTTTTTTTCGGTTTCCTTTAAATACATCTAGAAATACATACTCTGGATTCCAATCGATTAAAACACCTCCTAGATCAAATATTATCGTATTAATTTTGTTCATAATTGATTATCATCTTCAACTTGTTGTCCCATCATCATTAAATATGATTTAAGAAATTCATCAATTTGTCCATCCATTACCGCATCAACATTACCTGTTTCATGAGATGTTCTAACATCTTTGACTAGTTTGTAAGGATGCATCACATAATTCCTTATTTGGCTTCCCCATTCAATTTTCATTTTGCCAGCTTCAATATCATCACGTTGTGAAAGTTGCTTTTGAAGTTCTATTTCATAGAGTTGAGATTTTAGCATTTGCATGGCTCTGGCTCTATTGTCATGTTGAGAACGCGTTTCAGAACACGATATTTGAATACCTGATGGTTTATGAGTAAGTTGGACCTTCGTTTCAACTTTATTCACGTTTTGACCACCAGCACCACTTGAGCGTGCCGTAGTTATCTCGATATCTGCTGGGTTTATTTCAATTTCTATAGTATCGTCAACCAACGGGTAAACATAAACAGAAGCAAAACTTGTGTGTCGTTTTGCATTACTATCAAAAGGCGATATTCTAACCAAACGATGCACACCGTTTTCTCCTTTAAGCCATCCAAATGCAAAATCACCTTCAATTTCCAAAGTTACTGTTTTAATGCCTGCTACATCACCTTCTTGATAGTTGAGATCTTTAACTTTAAACCCACTTTTTTCGGCATACATCAAATACATTCTCATGAGCATGTTAGCCCAATCACAGCTTTCAGTTCCACCAGCACCTGCTGTAATTTGCAGTACAGCACTTAAATTATCACCTTCTTCAGAAAGCATGTTTCTAAACTCGATATCTTCTATGAGTATAGCAGCTTTATTGTATCTTTTTTCTAAATCTTCAGCAGTAGATTCACCTTCTTTAAAAAACTCATAGATAACTTCAAGATCTTCAATAAGTGTTTTTAGATCTTTGTAGTCTTGAACCCATTTTTTCTTTACACGAAGTGATTTCATAATAACTTCAGCAGCTTTAGGGTCGTTCCAGAAATTTGGATCGAAGGTTTGTTCTTCTTCGTTTTGTATTTCAATTAATTTGGCATCTATGTCAAAGATAGTGCCTTAGTTTGTCTAGGCGGGTATTAAGATCTTTAATTTGATCTGATGTTATCATATCTAATTTGTTTTTAACAAAAATAGGCATCTGAATGAATTCAAGACTAATTTTTATAAAGAAAATAATTTAGTGACAAAAAAGTACTTAAAAGCTTTTTTTGTTTATTTGTTAACCAGTTTATTTATAAAATTAGATGACAAAGTTATTAGAGATAATTAGGTATCATTCATTTTGGGTTATTGATTTTTTTAAAGGGTCAAAAGTTAAATCTCATTATAAACAAATTAAGTTTGTTTTAGAAAATTATCATAGTGATAAATCTATAGAAAAAAGAAATCAGTATTTAAATAATTTGCTTAGTCATGCTAAGCATAATGTCCCTTTTTATGAGTCATATAAAGGCTCTAAATCTATATCAGATTTCCCTATTGTAAATAAATTAATTCTGAGGGAATCAATGAATCAGTTTATTTCTGAGAACTATAGAGCCAAGGACAGTTTTGAAGTTAGCACAAGTGGCTCCACAGGAACCCCTTTTTTAGTCTTACAAGATAAAAATAAGAAGCATAGGAATACAGCTGACACCCTATACTTTGGCGAAAAGTCAGGTTATAGAATAGGACAAAAATTATTTTACATACGAGCCTGGGGTAATTTATTAACCAAAAGTAGACTTGCTTCTTTCTTACAGAATATAATAACTATTAATGTTAAAAATTTAGACACATCATCTATACCTCAGATTATTAATAAAATTGAGGCAGGAAGTTCAAACAAAGCATTTATTGGGTATCCTTCAGCCTTCAGAGAAATTTGTAAATATTTAGATTCTATAAATGCAAAACCTTTTAAGGCAAATATTACTTCTATTATTGCCAATGCCGAACCTTTAAGTGAAAAAACTAAAAAAACTATAAAAAAATATTTCGGTATTGATGCACTATCGCGCTATTCAAACATGGAAAACGGTATATTATCTCAGCAAATAAAAAATGAAGGGGAGTATTTCCATATTAATTGGGCAAGTTATTATATCGAGATTTTAGATATTAATGAGGATGTACCAGTTAAATATGGAGATATTGGTCGCGTTGTAGTTACTGATTTATTTAATTTCCATATGCCTTTAATTAGATATGATACTGGTGATTTGGCTGTAATGAATATTGATAAAAATAGTTTTAATGGTGCACCTTCTTTTTTTAAGGTTGAAGGGAGAAGAATGGATACCATTTATGATACACAAGGAAGAATTATGACGACTGTTGTTTATGAATTGGAATATTTTCCAGAATTTAAGCAGTTTCAGTTTATTCAAGAAGGAGAAAAAAAGTATCGGGTTAAAATAAATATAGATGGGGTTTTTAAGCGTGAACAAGAAATGATAAATCTTCTAAAATCATACTTAGGAGATAATGCTGAAATACAAGTTGAATATGTTGATGAAATCCCTCAATTGTCCTCTGGTAAAAGAAAATTAACATTGAATAAATATAAAACTTAAGCTATTTTAAGTTTAAAATTAATGATAATTTTAATCCCTAATTCATAAAGCATATTGAAATGATTATTGATTTAAGAAGTGATACAGTAACAAAGCCAACTCCCAAAATGTTGCAATCCATGATTAGTGCTGAAGTAGGAGACGATGTTTTTAGGGAAGATCCAACAATAAATAAACTAGAAAATAAAGTAGCTAAAATGTTTGGAAAAGAAAAGGCATTGTTTTTTCCAAGTGGCACTATGGCTAATCAAACAGCAATTAAGCTGCATACAAACCCTGGCGATCAGATTATATGTGATAAATATGCGCACATATATAATTATGAATCTGGAGGAGCATCTTTTAATAGTGGGGTATCTTGTAAATTGATTGATGGCGACAGAGGTATGTTTACTGCAAAACAAGTAGAACAAGCTATAAATCCAAAAGCTTATTATTATAGTAAAACTAGTTTAGTTGAAATTGAAAATACAACAAACAAAGGTGGAGGGGCCTGTTGGGATTTTGATGAAATTAAAAAGATTAAGGAGGTTTGTGAAAATTATAAGTTAGGCTTTCATCTAGATGGAGCTCGTTTGTGGAATGCTTTAGTTGAGAAAAATGAGACACCCAAGCAGTACGGAGAAGTTTTCGATACTATTTCAGTTTGTTTAAGTAAAGGATTGGGCTGTCCAGTTGGTTCTATTTTAATTGGGAGTTCTGATATTATGGATAAAGCAATTAGGCTTAGAAAGATTTTTGGAGGAAATATGCGTCAAGCTGGATACCTAGCAGCTGCAGGTCTATATGCTCTTGAAAATAATATAGAGAAACTGAAAGAGGACCATATAAAAGCAAAAGAGATAGCAACTGAATTAACCAAACTCCCTATTATTAAAGTTGTTGAACCAGTTGAAACTAACATTGTAATTTTTGAACTCAATGCAGATATAGATGAAAGTAAGTTTTTAAAAAAATTATCTGAAAGAGATATTTATATAATTAGCATGGGTAGTGGTAAACTCAGAATTGTTACACATTTAGATTACACAAAAGTAAAACATAGTAAGTTTTTAAAGCTTTTGCCAGATTTTTTTTAATTCTAAGGTACAAAAAAAGGAATCCATGTTAAAATGGATTCCTTTAATAGTTATTCGTGTCATAATGACCATTCTACATTTATTGTAGCTAACAGGTCATTACCACCAGTATCTTATACAATGTTCTGGCTCAACATAATCACAAAGCTCACCTCCATGACTACTTTCACCACTAATTACATTAAATACACCTCTAAAATATCCAGGTCCAATTTTAGTATCGCAATTAGTTTTAATTTTTGTGTAGTAACAATTGTTGATGTATATATAAATATAACTACCAAAAGTTCCATCATGATTTTTTCCTGAGATATTAATTATCTCACCAGGTTGAGCATATCTATTACAGTAAACTCTTTTTCCGTAACATGTATTCTCATATCTTTGAACAATATCGATTTTCTTAGTATTGTGCCAATCAAATTCTAATTCTAACTTAGTAACTTTTCCTTCACAATCACTACAAGGGATTTCTTTTTCTGGAACATCAACCATATAAATAATTGATTGTTTTCTCTCTTCAGGAACCAAAACTAAAGCTACTTTTTGACCACATCCAGGAACAAAATCTTGACCGTTATCTAATGCAGCCTGAACAATTTCCATACCTTTAGCTTCTTCTTCTGGTCTAGTTAAAAACCATTGACCAGTTGGGTCTGTTAAATATGTACATAAAGCACAGTTTCTATCATCAATAAGTTCCCAAATAGCCCATTGTACATGACCATATGTATAAGTACCACCACTTGGACTTGCTTCTCCTATAAATGTTTGATTTAATATCCAGTTTACAAGATCAAAATTATCTACATTTTCAAATAATCCCTCAGGAAGTACTTCATAACTTGAATATACATCAAAGTTAAGAGGTCCTTCAACACCTAAATCTAAATCTACATCAACACACCATCCTTCCAAACTAGCATCAGCTAAGCTAGAGTCATTAATGTCAAATTCAAAATAAGAATTAGGCCCAGGATTAGAAGTCGTTGTTACACTTATAGTTTCAGGTAAACTTAACTCTAAAGCTTCAAGGTCAGGAGTACATTCCGCACTTGAAAGACTACTTGAAGTAGAAAATGTAAGTGCTGGAGCTGGCATTTCAGCATTTAAATCTTGGTTTAGAACGAATGTTTCGTCTTCTTCCCCATCAGAGACTAAGATTTGGTCTTCCATAGAAAGTTCTTCTTCAACGATTGAAGAGGCACCCTCGTTTAGTGTCTCATTCTGACACGAAGCTAATACAACAAGTATAGCTAATAAAAATAATTTGGTAAGATTTTTCATAATATAAAATTAGTTTTTTACAATTTACAATTACAAATATATCGGATGACGTCTTTGAGAGTTGTTTTTTTAGACTAAATACCAAACTTTTAGATTTATGAAATTTTGCTTACACTTTGTCGGTTTTATTTACATTTAATAAGGTTTTAGAAACTTTTTTTAGAACTCTGCAAGCTTAGTTATTATGATGAAACAATTAAATTCATAATTACATATACTTCTATATGCGAATCTTGTGTTAAATTGAATATTTATTTAAATATGTAGCAAGAAATTTGCTTAAATACTATTTAAACAAATCCATACCAGGAATATTAGGCATCCCTTCTTTAGCTACTGCCCCCAATTCAGTTTCATTCACATTTGTTGCTTTTTCTATGGCTTTATTAAGGGTAAGTATAAGATAATCTTCAAGTTGTTCCTTATCTTTAAGTAAATCATCATCAATTTCAATAGACTTTATGGTTCTATTGGCTGTTAAAGTAATTTTAAGTTTGTTATCGTTACTAGATTCATCAACTAAAACAGTATCTAAACGTTTTTTTGTTTCCTCAACTTTTTTTTGGGTTTCTTTAAGTTTGCCCATCATACTCATCATATCTCCAAACATAATTTTAAATTTAAAAATTAGAATTACAAAGCTATTTAATTTTTCTATTTTTGAAGGCTTAATTTTTAAGTTTAAACTTACTTTCATTGAAAACAATGTCCTCAACACCAGAAGCTAAAAAGATTGCTAAAGAACTAACGGTTCATAATGACACTCGAATTGATAATTACTATTGGTTAAATGACAGAGATAACCCAGAAGTTATTGAGTACCTAAATGCTGAGAATGATTATACTAAGGCTAATATGCAACATACTGTAGCCTTTCAGAAAGTATTGTTTGATGAGATGAAAGGTAGAATTAAAGAAGATGATACCTCTGTTCCTTATAAATTAAATGGTTATTGGTATTTTACTAAATATCAAGAGGGCAAAGATTATCCCATTTATGTAAGAAAAAAGGAAACATTAGAAGCTGATGAAGAAATTTTATTTGATTGCAACAAATTGGCAGAAAAGCATGCCTACTTTAATCTAGGAGGTATTGCTATAAGTCCAGATAATACATTAGCTGCGTTTTCTACAGATATAGTAAGTAGACGGCAATATACCATTCAAATAAAAAATCTCATCACTGGTGAGGTTTATTCTGATGAGATTATAAATACTACTGGAAGTATAACTTGGGCGAATGATAATAAAACGTTGTTTTATGCAATGAAAGACCCTGTTACCCTGCGTTCTCATAAAATATTTAGGCATAAATTAAATGCAGATTCTGATAAAGATGAAGAAGTTTACCACGAAGCCGATGAAACCTTTAATACTTTCGTATATAAATCAAAATCTAAGAAATACATCATTATTGGATCTTCAAGTACCTTGTCTTCTGAATATCGTTTTTTGAATGCAAATAATCCAGATTCGGATTTCACAATTTTTCAAAAAAGAACCAAGGATTTAGAGTATAATATTGCACATTATAATGATAGTTTCTATATAATTTCAAATATTGATGGTGCAAAAAATTTCAAAATTTCTAAAACCAGCGCGAATTGTACAACTAAAGAAAATTGGAAAGATGTTATTCCACATAGAAAATCTGTTTTAATAGAAGATATTGAAATTTTTAAGAGTTATTTGGTTATTAACGAGCGTGAAAACGGACTTAATAGGCTACGAATTATAAATTGGAATGGTAAAGAAGATTATTATTTACCATTCAATTCGGAAACATATACAGCATACATTGGCAATAATTCAGACTTTGAAAGTAATTTATTGCGCTATGGCTATAATGGATTAACATCGCCAAGTTCAATAATTGATTATAATTTAAAAACTAAACAAAGTGAGGTAAAAAAAGAACAGCAAGTATTAGGGGGGAAGTTCAAGAAAGGAAACTACGAATCAAAACGTATATGGGCTACCGCTAGAGATGGTGTAAAGATTCCTATGTCTATTGTGTACAGAAAGGGTATTAAACTGGATGGAACAAACCCACTACTTCAATACGCTTATGGGGCTTATGGCTCAACAGTAGATCCTTCTTTTTCAAGCATTCGTTTAAGTTTATTAGATAGAGGTTTTATTTATGTCATTACACATATTAGAGGCGGGGAGTATTTAGGCAGAGAATGGTATGAAAATGGTAAGCTTCTGTTCAAGAAAAATACATTTACTGATTTTGTTGATTGTTCAAAATATCTAATCGAAAAAAAATATACATCAAAAGCGCATTTATATGCTTACGGAGGTTCTGCTGGTGGTTTACTTATGGGAGCTGTTATTAACATGAATCCTGAACTGTATAAAGGTGTTTTAGCAGCTGTTCCTTTTGTAGATGTAGTAACAACTATGTTAGATGATTCTATTCCTTTAACCACAGGTGAGTATGACGAGTGGGGAAATCCAAATCAATTAGAATATTATAATTATATGAAATCGTATTCGCCATACGATAATATAGAAGCAAAAGCTTACCCAAATATTTTGGTTACTACCGGTTTGCATGATTCACAGGTACAGTATTGGGAACCTGCAAAGTGGGTTGTAAAGTTAAGAGAGATGAAGACAGATTCTAATACCTTGTTGCTTCATACAGATATGGATTCTGGTCATGGAGGTGCCTCAGGACGTTTTGAAAGCCTAAAAGAAGTTGCGTTAGAGTATGCATTTCTTCTAGATTTAGAGGGAATTCATGGTTAATAAAAAAAAATGTTTTATTTTTGTGCGGTTTAAACACTGATTATGTTACCACTTAGTCAATGTTTATAAAAAGCTTATATGAAACACAGAAATCAAGTATTTGATAATGTATTAGATTTAATAGGTAATACCCCACTTGTTAAACTTAATAGAATAGCTTCCAAGTTTAAAGGTAACTTTTATGCAAAAGTAGAATCCTTTAACCCAGGACACTCATCCAAAGACAGAATAGCACTTTACATTATAGAAGAAGCCGAAAAAAAAGGTATTCTATCACCTGGTGATACTATTATAGAAACAACTTCTGGTAATACAGGATTTAGTATAGCTATGGTGAGTATTATTAAAGGTTATGATTGTGTATTAGCAGTAAGTTCTAAATCATCGCCAGATAAAATAGACATGTTAAAAACAATGGGGGCTAAGGTTTATGTTTGTCCTGCTCATGTAAGTGCAGACGATCCAAGGTCTTATTATGAGGTTGCAAAACGTCTACATGCAGAAATAAAAGGTTCTGTTTATATCAATCAATACTTCAATCAATTAAACATTGATGCACATTACAAATCTACAGGCCCTGAAATCTGGGAGCAAACTAAAGGAAAGATAACGCACTTGTTAGCATGTAGCGGAACAGGTGGAACCATTTCCGGAACAGCTAGGTATTTAAAAGAGCAAAATCCTGATGTAAAGGTTATAGGAGTTGATGCTTTTGGTTCTGTCATAAAAAAATATCATGAAACTAGAGAGTTTGATGAAAAAGAAATTTATCCCTATAGAATCGAAGGTTTAGGTAAAAACTTGATACCTACAGCTACAGATTTTGATGCTATCGATGAATTTATAAAGGTAACTGATGAAGATAGCGCGCACACAGCAAGATTAATTGCTAGAACAGAAGGTATGTTTGTAGGTTATACTTCAGGTGCAGTTACGCAGGCTTTATTGCAATTAGGAGAAGAAAATCGTTTTAAGAAAGATGATTGTGTAGTGGTAATATATCCTGATCATGGTGCCAGATATATGAGTAAAGTTTATTGTGATAAGTGGATGAACGATCAAGGATTCTTTGATAGTGTTAATGAAGCTGCAGCTCAAAGCATACAATACATAAAATAAGACATTTTTAAATATACTTTAAGAGACGAATTTTTGCTTCGAAGTAAAAAAATCGTCTCTTTTTTTGTTTTATCAATAATTGAGCATCAAAAATTATGTTCAAACCAGATAAATATTTAATTTTGCAGCAACTAACTAGAATAATAAGAGCTTATTTGTTTTCCTTAAAAGAAAGTTGAGTTATTTTCTTAAAAAGCCTTTCCAAATATTTAGTTACGACTTAAATTAATAGCAATAAGATTATTATATAAATGAAAGATTTATTCGAAAAAATTTATAAAGACAAAGGACCTCTAGGTAAATGGGCATCTCAAGCTGAAGGTTACTTTGTATTTCCTAAGTTAGAAGGAGAAATTTCAAATCGCATGAAATTTCAAGGAAAAGATGTTATTACTTGGAGTATAAATGACTATCTAGGTATGGCAAACCACCCAGAAGTTAGAAAGGTTGATGCTGAAGCTGCTGCGCAATATGGTTCTGCATATCCAATGGGAGCGAGAATGATGTCTGGTCATACAGATTTACATGAAAAACTTCAAAATGAATTGGCCGATTTTGTAAGTAAAGAAGCTGCTTATCTTTTAAATTTTGGTTATCAAGGCATGGTTTCAACTATCGATGCTTTGGTTGCTAAAGATGATATTATTGTTTATGATGTTGATGCACATGCGTGTATAATTGACGGTGTGCGTTTGCATATGGGGAAGCGTTTTACTTATAAGCATAATGATGTTGAAAGTTTAGAGAAGAATTTAGAACGTGCTACTAAAATGGCTGAACAAACTGGCGGAGGAATTCTAGTAATTTCTGAAGGTGTTTTTGGGATGCGTGGTGAGCAAGGACGTTTGAAAGAAATTGTAGCTTTAAAAAAGAAATTCAATTTTAGATTGTTTGTTGATGATGCTCACGGGTTTGGAACTTTAGGAGCTACAGGAGCAGGAGCAGGAGAGGAACAAGGTGTTCAAGATGATATTGATGTATATTTTGCAACATTTGCAAAATCTATGGCAAGTACAGGTGCTTTTATTGCTGGAGATAAAGAAATTATTGATTATTTAAAGTATAATTTACGTTCTCAAATGTTTGCAAAATCTTTGCAAATGCAATTAGTGGTTGGTGCACTTAAGCGTTTAGAGATGCTTAAAACAATGCCTGAATTAAAAAAGAATTTATGGACAATTGTTGATGCATTACAATCTGGTTTAAAAGCTCGTGGTTTTGATATTGGAACAACACAAAGTTGTGTAACACCTGTATATTTAAAAGGAAGTATTCCTGAGGCGATGGCCTTAGTAAAAGATTTACGTGAAAATTACGGAATATTCTGTTCTATAGTAGTTTATCCTGTAATACCTAAAGGATTAATTCTATTAAGAATGATTCCTACAGCTACGCATACTTTGCAAGATGTTGAAGAAACATTAGATGCATTTGATGCTATTAGAGATCGATTAGATAACGGGACTTACAAGCGCCTATCTGCAGCTTTAATGGCAGCAATGGGTGAGTAATAAAAAGTATTAGAAAACTAAAAAATCCGATTCAATAATTGAATCGGATTTTTTATGTAATATTTTTTCGATACGTTTTCCTGCGTTTATAGACTTCAGGGTCAAAATGCTTCCAAATTTTATGGATAGCTTCGTTGTCTTCTAACTCTGGCGTCCTAAAGCAGGTTTCGATGCCTTTTTCTTTAAATGTTTCATAATACTCATTGAAAATAACAGCATGAACACCTTTATTTTGATAGTCCGGATGAATACCAATTAAATAGAAAATAACATCTTTACTATGTTTTTTTGCATGTAATATATGTCTGAAACCAAAAGGAAATAATTTACCATTTATTTTTTGCAAGGCTTTAGCAAATGCTGGCATTACAATAGCAAAACCAACCATATTGTCATCTTTATCAATAACAAACTTTATATATTCAGGGTTAACAAAACTTATAAATTTCTTTTTAAAATACGCTTTCTGAACATCGTTAATAGCTACAAATGAGGATAAAGAGGCGTAACTTTCGTTAAATAAGTCAAACATTTTATCTGCATAAGGCATCACCTCTTCTGTAGTCGTTAACTTTAATGGTTTGAGTTGGTAGCGTCTTTTAATAAGCTCTTGCGCTTTTTTAAAAAATTCAGGTTTAACATTTTTAAAAGGGAATCTACTTTCAGAATATGATTTCTCAACAATATAGCCAATAGCTTCGTAGTGTTTAATATAATATTCATGGTTATACCAAGTAATCATAGGTGCTATAGAGTTGAATCCTTCAGTCATAACACCAACCTTATCAAGATTCGAAAATCCAACAGGCCCTTCTAGATATTGTAAGTTATATGATTTTCCTATGCTTTCAACTTTATTCAAAAGGGTTTTTGATACCTCTAAATCATCAATAAAGTCAAACCAACCAAAACGCATTTTCTTTTGGTTTTGTTCTTTTACTTCAAGCCAATTAACAATTGCAGCAATTCTTCCAACAATTTCACCATTTTTATATGCTAAAAACATTCGTGCATCGGCATCGTTAAAAACGGGGTTTTCTTTTTTGTTAAATGTTTTAATTTCTTGACTTATAATGGGAGGAACCCAATATTTGGAGTCTTTATATAGCTTAAAAGGAAACTTAACAAATGCTTTAAGATCCTTTTTAGTTTTTACTTCTTTAAGTTTTATCATACTATATTGATGCAAATTGATGGTTGGTTAATCATCAAAATCTATATCTTTCTTTTTTTGTTTTTTAATTTTTTCAGTAGGCTCAGCTTCTTTTTTTCTTTTCTTATTACTGCTCTTGCCTTTTCTATTTGCTCTTCTTTGTCCTTCGTCTTTTGCAGATGTACCATTATCAATCTCTTTGTCTTTATGGAAATCTAATCGGTATGAAGCTCCAAAATTAACACTAAATACTGATGGTGTATCTTTTGTGTTAAATGTAACAGCCGTATCTAATTGAAAATCTTTCCCCATTAAATAAGCACCTCCAAATCTAAAAAGGTTGTCAGCATAAAAATCACTTTGTATACCTTGAGTTTCTCCAAAAATAACCCATTTAGGACTAAAAGAATGTGTTAAAGTTAATATGTATTGAAAATCTGATTGATCCGTTCCTATTCTATCTTTTATTAAGTTCATTACAAATACCCATCCACCAGAAAAGTTGTTTTGAGTTGCAACCATCACTTTTGGACTAAAACCTTCTATTCCTGTATAGGTGTAAGGATTGGGTTTGGTATCATAATTGGCACCAACATATACAGAAACTGCAGGGATTAAAGATTTCCATTTAAATTGTCGGTTAGCTTTCCAACTGTATAAGTTTGGTTTATCCTCTTCAGCATTTTTATATGGATCAAAAACTAAATACTTCGCACCTACAGCTAGAAACCTAAAGTTAGCGCGTTTATCCTCAGAAGAAAAACCTGATGTAAACGTTTTAGTATCATTTTGGTAAGTACCTTCAATATTAATTTCTAATTCTTCCAATAGCAGTCCATAACGTGCAGCAAAATCAACGCCAAACCCTGATACTTCATAAGCTGCTGTAGGAGTTCGTTCTTCTTTTATTGTGTATGGACCAACTTCAAATTGAGCAACATTAGTGCCGACGGAAAATGCACTGCGCGAAACTCCAGGTCTATTAGAGTTTATTACGTCAGTATACTGACAGAAAGCCTGTGTAGAAGTTAAAATTAGTAGGATTAATAAAGTAGATTTGAATGGGCTCATAATTATTAATTTAATTATTTCTTTACTAGAAGCGTTTTAGGCTTTTTTCAAATATAGATATTTTATACTTTTTTTATCATACTTCAACGTTTTTTAAGCCAATAGAATTGTATTTTTGTAGTCATTATTAATAAAAGTTAAAAATGGGTTTATTAAGAACCATACTTATAATTGCATTAGTGTATTACGGAATTAAGGTTCTATCTAGAATTTTTGCGCCTTTTTTACTTAAATATGCAGCTAAAAAAGCTGAACAACGTTTTGGTGATCAATTTGGACAGTTTAATAAAGGGCAGCAAAAGCAAGATACTCAGAAAAAAGAAGGTGAAATAACTATTGATAAAATTCCAAATACTAAAACCTCCAATAAAGATGTAGGGGAGTATGTAGATTATGAAGAAATAGAATAGATATTTGGTTTTTACTTTCTTCTAACATCTAATATCTTTTTTGCAAAACTCATACATATAATATATTAGTTTTGTAGATAACAACTCTTAATTTTTTTGTTTTTTTATTTATGGAAAGTTTCATTTATTGTAACCTCTACTTTATATTTACGGAATTAAGAATTTAATTTGTTAATGCTCGTAACGAGCTTTCCTAAAACTTTTTCATGCAACTTTCTTTTAAAAAAGTGTTACCTCACGTTCTAGTACTACTAGGTTTTGTAATCATTTCTCTGGTGTATTTTAATCCTGTTTTAAAAGGAAAGGTTATATATCAAAGTGATATAGTACAGTATATAGGCATGAGTAAGCAGCAAAAGGATTTTAAAGCTGAAACAGGCAAGGAAACTTACTGGACAAATAGTGCTTTTGGAGGTATGCCAACTTATCAACTTGGTGCTAGGTATCCGCATAATTATATAAAAAAGCTTGATTCTATACTGCGTTTTCTACCTAGACCAGCAGATTATTTATTTCTGTATTTATTAAGTTTTTACATATTTCTATTAGTCTTAAAAGTAGATTTTAAGCTTGCAGCTTTAGGCGCAATAGCCTTTGGTTTTTCTACGTATTTAATTGTTATTCTAGGAGTTGGTCATAATAGTAAAGCACATGCTATTGCTTACATGCCATTAGTTTTAAGTGGTATTTTGCTTGTGTTTCAAAAACGGTATATTATTGGGTTTTTACTAACAGCAGTTGCAATGGGACTTGAATTGGTGGCAAATCATTTTCAAATGACCTATTACCTCATGTTTTTAGTAATAATATTAGGTATAGCTTATTTTATTGATGCTTTCAAAAAAAAGATGTTGCTACATTACTTTAAATCCATTGGCGTTTTAGTAGCTGCAGTCGTATTGTCTGTCGCATTAAATGCTACTAACTTTTTGGCTACTAAAGAGTATGTAAAAGAAAGTAAACGAGGCAAAAGCGAGCTAACAATTAATCCAGACGGATCCCCAAAAGAGTTAACTTCAGGATTGGATAGGGAGTATATTACGCGTTATAGTTATGGTATAGTAGAAACATTTAACTTGTTTATTCCTCGTTTTATGGGTGGTGGAAATTCAGAAGATGTTGGGAAAGATTCTGCAACTTATGAGGCTTTTAGAAAATTAGGAGCAAGTACCATACAAGCAGCTCAAGAAGCTAAACAAGCACCAACATATTGGGGTGATCAGCCTATTGTAGAGGCACCAGCTTATGTTGGAGCAGTGATTTTGTTTTTATTCGTATTTGCTTTGTTTTTAGTCAAAGGAAGATTAAAATGGTGGTTAGTTGGGGGTACTATTTTTTCTTGGGTTTTATCTCTTGGGAAGAATTGGTTTTTGGTTACTAATGCAAAGCCTGATAGCAACCCGATAACAAATTTCTTCATAGACTTCTTTCCTTTATATGATAAGTTTAGAGCTGTAAGTTCTATTCAAGTTATATTAGAATTGTGCATTCCTGCTTTGGCTATTTTCGGTTTGGTTAGATTGTTTAATGACTTTGAACAGAGAGCGGATAAGCTAAAGGCTCTAAAATATACTACAATCATAACTGGCGGTTTAGCTTTAGTGTTTTTACTATTTAAATCGTCATTATTTGATTTTGTAGGAGTTAATGATGGGTTTTATCGACAAAGTTTTGTGGATGCATTGAAAACTGACAGAAAAGCTATTTTTACACAAGACACAATTCGAAGCTTGATTTTAGTCATTTTATCGGCTAGTGCTATTTATTTGTTTTTAAAGGAAAAGCTAAAAGAACAATGGGTTATAGTAGCTTTTGCTGTTTTAATTCTATTTGATTTAGTTGGTGTAGATAGGCGCTATGTTAATAATGATGACTTTGTTTCTAGTGTTAAAATGTCTAAGCCTTTTCAAGCTAGTGAAGTAGATAAATATATTTTGAATGATAAGAGTCATTATCGTGTTTATGATTTAGTTTCTGGTCGTTCAAAACCATCTTATTTTCATAATTCACTAAATGGTTATAATGCAGCAGAATTGAGACGCTACAGGGAGGTATTCGATTTTTACATCGCTAGAAATAATATCAATGTATTGAATATGCTAAATACAAAATACATTGTTGCTCAAGATGAAAAAGGCGCAACCTTTCCTTATGAAAATGATGAAGCCAATGGGAATGCATGGTTTGTTAAACGCTTAGCAAAAGTAGTGTCTGCAGATGCAGAGATTAAGGCGCTAGATAGTTTGGATAATAAAAATAAAGCTGTTTACACATCACATAAAGCAGTAGAATCCTTAAAAAATATTAAATCAAATTACCAGGTTGATTCCTTATCAACTATAAGTTTAGCAGTGCACAAACCTAATTATTTAAAATACCAATCTAATAAACCAAATGAAGGTTTTGCAGTGTTTTCTGAGATATATTACCCTGAAGGGTGGAAAACATTTATTGATGGTAACGAAGTTAGTCATATACGTGTAAATTATATATTACGCGGAATGCAAATCCCTGCAGGCAATCACGTCATAGAGTTTAAATTTGATCCAGATGTGGTTAAAACTGGAAGCAAAATCACTTTAGCAAGTTCTATTTTATTTGGTTTGCTATTAATTAGTGGTCTGTTTTATGAGTTCAAAAAAAAGAATGAATAAAAAAAAGGTGCTTATCTTAACCTATTACTGGCCACCAGCAGGCGGACCAGGAGTTCAACGTTGGTTAAAATTTGTAAAGTATTTACCAGAATTTGATATTGAGCCGATTGTATTTGTTCCAGAAAACCCTAATTACCCCTTAGTTGATGAGAGTCTTGCCTCCGAAGTGTCTGAAGATATTACAGTGATTAACCACCGTATAAATGAGCCTTATAGATGGGCTGGGTTTCTTTCAAAATCATCATCTAAAACTATAAGTAAAGGTATTATTTCTGATGAGAAAGAACAGTCTTTCATAGAGAAAGCAATGCTTTTTGTTAGAGGAAACTTTTTTATTCCTGATGCTAGGATAGGTTGGGTTAAACCTTCGGTATCATTTCTGCTGGATTATATTCAAAAAGAACATATTGAAACTATTATTACTACAGGACCACCACATAGCGTTCACTTAATAGGATTTAAACTAAAAGAAAAATTAAATATTAAGTGGTTGGCAGATTTCAGAGATCCATGGACAACTATTGGATACCACAAAAAGCTTAAGTTGACTTCTGCTTCAAAGGCAAAGCATAAATTGCTAGAGAGACAGGTTTTAAACAATGCGGATCAAGTTGTTGTGACAAGTTCTGTAACTAAAAAAGAGTTTCAAAGCATCACCAATAAGCCTATTGAAGTTATTACAAATGGCTACGATGATGCGGATAGTATTGATTTCAAAATGGATTCTAAGTTTTCTTTATCACATATTGGCTCATTATTATCTAAACGAAACCCGGAAGTATTATGGAGGGTTCTAAAAGATTTAATGGAGGAGCAAACTGAGTTTTCTAATGATTTTCAGCTTAATTTTGTGGGTTCGGTTAGTGATCATGTGTTAAAATCCATCAAAAACAACAACTTAAGTAATTGTGTTAACGAAGTGGGTTATGTTTCACATAATGAGGCTATTGTGTTTCAAAAAAAATCCCAAATATTACTCCTCATTGAAATTGATTCTGAAGATACCCGCTCTATCATTCCAGGGAAGTTATTTGAGTATATGGTTTCTAATAGGCCTATCCTAGCTATAGGGCCAGAGAGTTCTGATGTTGAAAAAATCATAAAAGAAACGAATACTGGTCATTACTTTAATTACTCAGATTATGACTCGTTAAAAAGAATTATATTAGAGCATTACAAAGCGTTTAAAAATAACACTTTGCAATCTTATCCAATTGGTTTGCAAAAGTATCACAGAAAGGCGCTTACAAAATCTTTAGCTAAGTTATTATAATGGGAGTCGTTGCCTCACAATCCTTTAAAAATGTTGTTTCTACCTATTTAGGTTTTTTTATTGGGGCTATTAATACCTTATTTCTATACACTGAATTTTTAAGTGATGATTATTACGGTATGGTAGGGTATATGTTGTCTTTGGCCTATGTTGTTATGCCACTTATGGCTTTTGGAATGCATAATACCATAGTGAAATTTTATTCTTCATTTAAAACAAGAGTGTCATTAAATAGTTTTTTAACGCTTACGTTGGTGCTGCCTTTTTTTATTATAATCCCTATAATATTAGTTACTTATATGAGTCATGATGTTATATCTGGCTTTCTTTCAAAGAAGAATGATATTATAAAAGGCTACCTGTGGCACACTTTAATTATAGCTATTTCTTTAGCTTATTTTGAAATCTTTTTTGCTTGGGCTAAAGTTCAAATGCAAACTGTTTTTGGAAATTTTATGAAAGAAGTTTTTCATAGAGTAGGTGCTATGGTATTGTTACTATTATTGCACTTTAAGGTTATTGACTTAGACCAGTTTATGATAGGTCTTGTTGTGATGTATTTTATAAGAATGCTGGTGATGAAAATCTATGCTTTTACCATAAAACTTCCTGTGATAATTTTTAAGCGTATTCCCAATTCAAAAGATATCTTAAAATATTCGTTTTTAATTATTATAGCGGGTTCCATAGCAACTATATTATTGGATGTAGACAAAGTTATGCTAGGTTCTTATGTTAAAATCAAAGAAATTGCTTATTATCAAGTGGCTATTTTTATAGCTACGGTTATTGCTGTACCACAACGTGCGATGCATCAGATTTTATTGCCTTTGTCTGCAAAGTTTTTGAATGAAAGGGATTTTGATGCTTTAGAAGATTTATATAAGCGTAGCTCATTGAATCTTTTTATTATTGGTGGTTTAATTTTTTTATTAATTATACTCAATATCAATCAGCTATATTTAGTTATTCCTGAAGAGTTTAGTAGCGGATTAATTGTAGTGTTTTTAATAAGTATTTCTAAGCTTTTTGATAATCTGTTGGGAAGTAATAATGCTATTTTATTTAATAGTGATTATTATAGAATGGTGCTAGTTTTAGGTGTATTTCTTGTTGTTGTCATGATCCTTTTAAATGTAATTTTTATTCCTGTTTTGGGGATTAATGGCGCAGGTATCGCGACGTTTATAGCAGTTGTTCTATACAATTCAATAAAATTATTTTTTGTTTACACGAAATTTAAAATTTTTCCCTTTACTGCAGTAACTTTAAAAATAGCGTTACTACTATTACTCACAGCACTACTACTTTATTTTTGGGAGTTTCCGTTTCATCCTATTGTAAATATCGCTTTAAAGTCTATATTAACAACAGCTCTGTATGTTTATGTTGTGTATCGATTTAATTTTTCTGAGGATGTATCTGTGTTAATACGAAAGTACTTAAGGTTGAAGTGATTTTTATTTCCATACAAGTTAGAATTATTTCAAATGAGATTCCCGCCTTCGCGGAATGACAAAAAAATTTATTGAAACGAAAAACCCCACGATGATGCTTTGAGGCATACATTTCGTAGGGCTTTCCAAACTAACCAACCAAAATTTTTATGATCGTCTTCGTGTTGTTGTCGATCTTGTATTTTTGCTAGAATTACTTCTGCTTTGTGTTGCTCTAGGTGCTCTGGTTTGTGTAGACCTTTTAACTGTGCGTTGTTGCGTTGTTCTAGGTTTATTAACCGTTCTACGTTGAGCTATTTGCGTATTTCTAGTAGTATTGTTATTACTTCTCTTATATGTACGAGTATTTGTGCTTTTTGGTTTTTGCACGGTTCTAGTTTTTTGTTGGCGTCTTACCTCATTATTTCTAGTACTCGTTCTATTATTGTCTCTATTAACGGTTTCACGGGTTCTTCTATTAGTTACTTCAGAATTATTTCTAGAATTAGATTGTCTTGTAACTGCATTTTCGCGTCTTGTAACGTTTCTATTTATTGTACCATTATCACGTTTGCTAGTTTGTCTTTCTCTTACATCATTATTACCTCTTCTTGTATTGTTACTAGCTACACTTCTTCTAGAATTATTGTTATTCGTTGCTACAGATCTTCTAGTAGATGTTGCTCGTCTATTTACTTGCGTAACATTTCTTTTGCTTCGGTTTACAGTAGCATAACTTCTATTTCTTTGTATAACGTTACCTCGTCTACTCGCAATAGCAGTTCTAGGTCTGTAGTTGTTATAAAATGGTCTTCTGTAAGTATAGCGTACCGGATTATAAAACTGTCTGTAAGGTCTATTATACACTACACAGTAATCATAAGCAGGAATGCTATAAAAACGGTGCCAAGGTCTATAAATATATCCTCTATTAAACACGTTAATAAATCCTGTGTAATGAGAAAACACATTATTTCTGTAAAATACATTTAAGCCTCCAATACGGTTTATGTATCCAAAGTTATTGTAATAGATGTTTACATTTCCAGCTTGAATGATACGTCCAAAATTATCATAAAAAATAGGAATATTTTCTATCTGGATAATCGCTCCAAACTCATCATATTGTACATAAGCGTTATAATCAAAGCCAGAATTAAAGCTAATATTTACGTTTCTAGAATTAATATTTACACCTAAACGAGAATTACCTCTTAGAATATTAAAATCGAATTGACCATCTCTAAATACTGAAAACTCAATACCATTTTCTACAAATATGAAAGAATTGCTATAACCTCCATAATAAGTGGCTGTTGTGTTTAGTTCTGCGTTTTTCGTGTCTGCATTAACAGAGAATCCCACTAGGAGTAAACTTGCTAATAAAATTGCTATCTTTTTCATAATTGTAAATTTTAAGGGTTACGTTTATGTATTTACAAACAGCGTGCCAAAAAACTGAAGAGCTATCAAAAGCCTTGTGTTTATTGGAAAATTAGTTTTTGAGTTAAAAAATTAACACCATCTATTTAAAAAACCTCAAAGCTATTACAACTTTGAGGTTTTCTTTTTTAACCAATAACTAATCTCAAAAAATTATCTTTTATATTTTTTATTCTTTTTGTGTTTCTTCACTTTACCATTTTGCTTAAAATAGTAGTAACCATCATCGTAAACACCATCGTCATCGTCCCAGTCTGTATTATCATCGTCAAACCAATCGTCATCATGGTTGTTATGGTTTCCATGGTCTTGTCCATTGCTTCTTGTATTTCTAAAATCATGGTTCATGTCGCATCCAGTTACTCCACAATAGTTGCAATAGTCTCTATTAAAACGGTTTACTTGTCCTCGGGCAAAAACAATTTCTCCCCATCGGTTATAATTAACTTGCAATCCGCCAACTCTAGATAGATTAGAGTGTCTGCCTCTGCTGTAATTCATAAATACAGAGCCTGCTCGGGTAATTCTACCAAATCTATCATAATTTAAATACACATTACCAATTCGCCTAACGGTGCCGTTTCGGTCTCTTAAAATATACGTACCTCTATTATTAGCATTGTAGATAATATTACCGTTTGGTCCGCGGTATGTCATACTCACATTACTTCTTCTTGTGTTGCGTCTGTAGTGATACCCATCATCATAATATCCATCTTGGGCATTGGTATTAAAATCGAAACTTCCGTCTGGGAAAATTAAAAATTCAATACCACGTTCCATAAACATAATGGGTTGCGTGTAGCGGTAATTTTTCTTTATATCACGTTTAGAACTTAATTTTTGGCTGTTTAGTTCTGTTGCTGATACAGTTGTTAATCCTATTAACAAACCTGCAAATACTAGTAATACTCTTTTCATAATCATAGGATTTAAATTAAACGTTCCGAAATTTCAAACCACTCTTAAATTTTTGAGCTGTAGCTTTTCGGGTTTTACTACTGCAATACTAGTTTTCAATTTGCGTGCCAAAGATGTAAGATTTTGTTTTACAGGTTATTGTGTTTTCTTGTTATTTAGAACGTAGTGAGAAAACTTGTAATTGTTAGACTAAATCAAGTTCGTTACAGCAAGATTTATTTTACTATTTTTATAAAGACTAATTCGAGTACATGAAAAGCAAAAAAGAAACGTGTAAAAATTGTGAAAAGCAGTTTAAAGACAGTTTTAAGTTTTGTCCGCACTGCGGCCAACAAGCCAAGGACGAACTTACTGTTAAAGTATTGTTTTATAACACCATAAGTAATTACTTTTCTTTTGATGCCCGTTTTTTTAAAAGTTTTATTCCGTTACTAAGAAAACCAGGTTACTTAGCACGAAAGTTTGTAGAGGGAAAGCGCCTGTTGTACTTGCATCCTGCACAAATGTATTTGTTTATCGCAGTCGTATTTTTCTTTTTGTTTTCATTTATACAGCGTAGTCAAGTGCAAACTATAGATGAAAAATTATCTAAAACTTTAAAAAAGGAAGCGGTTATAGATACCATCCAGGATAAAAGTGTTAGAGATTCTATAAACCTAGCTAAGTTAGAAGCCAAACGAATTAAAGATTCTGTTGCTAAGGCGGAGTTGAAAAAAGTTTTGGAGAATAATAAGTTTATTACTGGAGTTACAGGAGAAGAAATAGACTCGATTGTAGCTAAGGAAGGTTTTGATGATGAAGATTGGAGAACTAGTTTTGATTTTAACCAGAAAACTGTTGATTCTTTGATAGAAATAGAAGCGCCTAACGATACTATTTATGAGTATATGGGTATGGATAAGGATGCGGGATATTTTACAAAACGCATTTATACACAAATGCTTAAATTTTATAGATATAGAAAGGGTGGGAGTGTGCTACAAACCTTTTATGATACCATACCTATTGCGATGTTTTTTTTATTACCGATTTTCGCTTTTATAATAAAATTACTTTATAGAAAAAGCGGACTTTATGCGCATCATTTGGTGTTTAGTTTTTATTATTTTTCTTTCTTGTTTACTGTATTTAGTATTATAATTGGAATTAATTTTATTTATGATATTCCTGATTGGATTGATTGGTTAGTGGCGCTTTCTACATTTATATATTTACTTCTGGCTTTAAAGCGCTTTTATGTACAAGGCTGGTTTAGAAGTTTTGTAAAAGCGAGTATAGCTTCCTTTTCATTTCTATTGTTTGTAATACCATTAACCATGTTTATTCTAGGGCTTTTTGCTTTTTTGTTTTATTAATACCTAGTAGATTAATTTTTAGCAATAAATTTTGTTGATTACCGCGTTAGGGATTGCAGAGGAAATCCTTTTTGTGAGGCACGAGCAAAAAGATTGAAACGTAAAGCCCGACCCTTGGGGAACGCCCAAATTAAAATATTAGTGAAGTTTCTGTTTTAAATATTTCCCAGTTTCAGAAGCTTTAATTTTAACAATGGCTTCGGGAGTTCCTGAAGCTACTAGGTTTCCACCGTTTTCACCTCCTGTTGGTCCTAAATCAATAATGTGGTCTGCACACTTAATTAAATCGATATTATGTTCTACTACAATAATAGAATGTCCCTTATCGATTAAAGCATTAAAGGATTTAAGGAGTTTTTGAATGTCGTGAAAGTGAAGTCCTGTTGTGGGCTCATCAAAAATAAAAAGGGTTTTATCTTTATTGGATCCCTTGCCTAAAAATGATGCCAGTTTTATACGTTGCGCTTCACCACCAGAAAGGGTAGAAGAGCTTTGACCAAGCGTAACATAGCCTAGGCCAACATCTTGTAATGGTTGTAGCTTGTTTTTGATTTTTATTTGTTCTGTGGCTTCAAAAAACGCAATGGCATCATCGATGGTTAGGTTTAGAATATCATCAATATTTTTATTGGCAAATGTTACTTCAAGCACTTCTTTTTTAAAGCGTTTGCCTTTACAGGTTTCGCATTCTAGATGTACATCGGCCATAAATTGCATTTCAATGGTTACTTCACCTTCGCCTTTACAAGTCTCACAGCGTCCGCCATCTACGTTAAACGAAAAGTGTTTTGCTTGATAGTTTCTAATCTTGCTGAGTTTTTGCTTAGAATACAGGGCACGAATATCATCGTAAGCCTTTATATATGTTACAGGGTTTGATCTAGAAGACCGACCAATAGGGTTTTGGTCTACAAATTCAATTTGATTGATGTTGCTGAAATTACCCTCAAGAGACGTGAATTGCCCTGGTTTATCTCCAAAATCGGTTAACTTTTTTTGTAGTGCAGGGTATAGAATTTTTTTGATTAGTGTACTTTTCCCGCTACCAGAAACACCTGTAATTACAGTGAGCATACCCAACGGAAAACTAATATCAATATTTTTTAGGTTGTTTTCGCGAGCTCCAACAATGTTTACATGATATTTTGATGTTCTTCTGGCTTTTGGGACTTCAATTTTTAAATTTTCATTTAAGTATTTTGCAGTAAGTGATTCTGAAGCTAAAATATCTGTATAAGTACCTTCAGCAACTACATGTCCACCAAAAGTTCCTGCTTCTGGACCTATGTCTATAATAGTATCTGCGGCTTTCATAATGTCTTCATCGTGCTCTACAACAATAACTGTGTTACCTAAATCTCGCAGGGATTTTAAAACGGAAATTAAACGCTCGGTATCTTTGGGATGTAACCCTATACTAGGCTCATCTAATATGTACATTGACCCAACTAAGCTACTTCCTAAAGATGTAGCTAGATTTATGCGCTGACTTTCTCCACCAGATAGTGTATTGGATTTTCTGTTTAAAGTTAAATAATCTAACCCAACATTGGATAGAAAAGCTAGCCTGTTATTAATTTCTTTTAAAAGTCGTTTAGCAATTTTCGCATCGTAATCGTTAAGTTTTAATTGATTGAAAAAAACAGCCAATTTGTTTAGAGGCATTTCTACTAAATCTGTTATAGTAGCCCCTTCGATTTTAACGTAATTAGCCTCTTCTCTTAATCGCTTTCCGTCACAAGTTTTACATTTTGTTTTACCACGGTAACGCGACAGCATGACACGGTTTTGGATTTTATAGGCTTTAGATTCTAATTCTGCAAAAAATGAATTTAAACCTTCGAAATATTTATTTCCAGTCCAGACTAGTTTTTTTTGAGCATCCGTTAGTTCAAAAAATGGTTTATGAATAGGAAAGTTAAATTTATGCGAGTTATTTACCAATTGGTCTTTGTACCAACTCATGCTTTCTCCTCGCCAAGGGAAAATGGCACTCTCGTAAACAGAAAGTCCAGTGTTTGGTATAACTAAATCTTCATCAATACCAATAATATCGCCATAACCTTCGCATTTAGGGCAAGCTCCATAAGGGTTGTTGAAACTGAATAAATGTACATTTGGTTCTAAAAAACTTATGCCATCTAATTCGAACTTATTACTAAATGGTCTTTGGTTTTTATCACGTAAAGCTTCCAAGATGCATTCTCCTTTACCTTCAAAAAAAGCGGTTTGGATAGCATCTGCGAGTCTGTTTAAAAAATCTTCATCACTTTTGGTGATGATTCTGTCTACTACCAATAAAACAGAGTCTTTTTTTGAGAATGATTTTGCTTCATCAATTCTTAAAACATCTGTATTAACTTTAATTCTGGCATAACCTTGTTGTTGTAATGTTTTAAGTTTGTCTTCCATAGTGCGTCCTTCTTCAAGATGAATAGGAGCTAGGAGTAGGAGTTTTTCACCCTCATTAAAGGTTTTAATATAATTTATAACATCTGAAACCGTGTCCTTTTTTACTTCTATACCAGAAACAGGAGAATAGGTTTTTCCTATTCTAGCAAAGAGTAGTTTTAGGTAATCGTAAATTTCAGTTGTTGTGCCCACGGTTGAACGCGGATTGGTGGAATTTACCTTTTGCTCAATGGCAATAGCTGGAGCTATACCCTTTATATAATCAACTTTAGGTTTGTTTAATCTGCCTAAAAACTGGCGTGCGTAACTAGATAAACTTTCTACATAGCGCCTTTGTCCTTCCGCGTAAAGCGTATCAAAAGCTAAACTAGATTTCCCAGAGCCTGATAATCCTGTTATGACTACTAATTTATTTCTAGGTATTACAACATCGATATTTTTTAGATTATGCAATTTGGCACCTTTAATAATGATGTTTTCTTTAGGGTTTACTTCTGAAATAGTAGTATTCATAGGTTTTTTAAGCGAATAATTCTGCAAAGATAAGATAACTATAGCAAGAGAGAAAATTACCGTTCATCGAATAAATTGTTAAAAAAAGATGTGAATTTTTGCTTTTTAGGAATGATTGTTGTTATATTTGGAATTATTAATAACTTAATACACACGCATCTATAGCATAAAATTACTTTTAAACTTAATAACCCCAAGCAACGAAGACTATACTTCGTGCATTAAAAGTAAATATTATGCAACAAGAACTTATCACAGATGCTATTCTAGTTAGTAACTACATTAAAGGAGATGAAAGTTCTCTAGAAACTCTAATTAAGAGGCACAAACAAAGAATTTACAGTTTTATTTATTCCAAGGTATACGATAGAGATGTTGCTGAAGATATTTTTCAGGATACATTTATAAAAGTTATCCGTACGCTTAAGCGAGGCGCGTATAATGAAGAAGGGAAGTTTTTACCATGGGTAATGCGTATATCTCATAATTTAGTTATTGATTATTTTAGAAAAAACAACAGAATGCCAAAGTTTGATAATGCTGGTGAGTTTAGTATTTTTTCTGTGTTAAGTGACACTAGTTTAAATGCGGAAAAGACAATTATTAAGGAGCAGGTTGAGAATGATGTAAGGCGTTTGGTTGATGAACTTCCAGAAGACCAAAAAGAAGTGTTGTTAATGCGCATTTATAATGACATGAGTTTTAAAGAGATATCTGATAGAACTGGAGTTAGTATTAATACAGCTTTGGGTAGAATGCGTTATGCTTTAATTAATTTACGCAAGATTATAGATAAGCATAATATTGTTTTGACTAATTGATACAATAAAGTAAATTTTGCTTCGTTATTGGTGTAAATAAACCCTTAACTTTAAAAAATGGCAAAACTTTACTCTGAAAATTCTATTAAAAACGTAGAAAATCTTGAACCGAGAGAAGAAACGGTTAATTTTCTTTTAAATTATTCTAAGGCTTTAAGTGTTATAAATTGTAATAAAATGAAGTTTGAAGCGCTTCTAAATTAAGTTTTTTAAAAGTCCTGATTTCTTTAAATCAGGACTTTTTTGATTTGTTATATTCCTTAATAACGGATTGCCTTCCAATAGTTTTAGTAATAATATCTTTCTCTAGATCCCATCCACGAGCAGGTGAATATTCACGGCCATACCAGATAATTTGCAAATGTAAATCGTTCCATAGCTCTTTTGGAAATAAGCGTTTCGCATCCTTTTCAGTTTGCACTACATTTTTACCATTACTTAAATTCCATCGATACATCAATCTATGAATATGTGTGTCTACAGGAAATGCAGGCACGCCAAATGCTTGAGACATTACTACGCTAGCCGTTTTGTGTCCTACAGCAGGTAAAGCTTCTAAAGCCTCAAAACTCTGGGGTACTTTACCTTCATACTTATCGATTAAAATTTCTGATAAACCATGTATGCCTTTGCTTTTCATTGGAGATAGACCGCAAGGTTTAATAATGGCTTTTATTTCTTCTACAGAAAGCTTAATCATATCATAAGGATTGTCTGCTACTTCAAAAAGGATAGGTGTTATTTGATTTACTCTAACATCTGTACATTGTGCAGAGAGCAGTACAGCTACCAGTAACGTATATGGGTCTTTATGATCTAAAGGAATTGGGATTTCAGGGTAAAGTTTATATAGTGTATTAATAACAAAGTTTACCTTTTCTTGTTTAGTCATAAATCGTATTTTTGATAAAAATCAAAGTTAAGGCTATGAATACATTAAAACAAGGTGATGCTGTACCTAATTTTACAGCAAAAGATGAACAAGGAAATGAAATTTCTTTGATTGATTATAAAGGAAAGAAATTAGTTGTTTTTTTCTATCCTAAAGCAAGTACACCAGGTTGTACAGTAGAAGCGTGTAATTTACGCGACAACTATAAAGAACTACAAAAACAAGGTTATGAGCTGTTAGGTGTTAGTGCGGATTCTGCAAAACGACAATCTAATTTTAAAAACAAATATGAATTTCCATTCCCGCTTTTAGCAGATGAAGACAAGACTGTAATCAATACATTTGGAGTTTGGGGACCAAAGAAATTTATGGGTAGAGAATACGATGGTATTCATAGAATGACATTTTTAATTGATGAAAATGGTGTGGTAGAACGTGTTATTGAAAAAGTAAAAACTAAAGATCACGCAGCTCAAATACTAGCATAAAAAAATCGGCTATTTTTAATAGCCGATTTTTTTTATTTTTTCTTTAAAATACGTTTCCTATTAAGGGTTAGTGGTCTCCGAGTATAACCAAATAATCTATAATCTTTAATTAACTCAGCTGTCCCTTCAGGAACCATATCTTCCCATCCTTTTTCGCCTTCAGAAATCATTCTTAATATTTCTCTAGAAAAGATGTTCATGATGCTTTTATCATAGTCCTTTATGTCAATAACTTTACCATTGTATTTGAAAAATTTGTAAAGCTCCTTCATTCTAGGATAAACTTTTAGATTTTCACTATCAATAAGCTCTCCTGTTTTAGGGTCAAGCATAGGGTATAGGTAAACTTTTAAATCTTTAAAGAATAATTTTCCAAAAGCTTCTAGAATTCCACCGCTAATATGGCGATAGTATTTCTCATCAAAAATATCAACTAAATTACTAACTCCCATGGCTAATCCCATTCTTGCTTTGGTATAGTTAGAGAAGTATTCAACTACTTTAAAATACTCTTGGAAGTTGGAAATCATTACAGATTGACCAAGTGAACATAATAAATCTGCTCTATCAATAAAATCTTGCTCGTCTATTTCACCTTCAGCCCTAAGGTTAGAAAGTGTTATTTCAAAAACAACAACGGTTTTCTTTTCATCAACTTTATTTTCATTAATAAACATTTCATATGATTTCTCATACATAGCCATGTTTACTTTTGTTACTGGTCTAAAACTTCCACGAAGTGCTAAAATATTTTTCTTGTAAAATATTCTAGCAGGAAGAACATTGGTACCATCTGGACCAAACATTACGGCATCTGTCATGCCATTTTTAACCAATTGCAAACTCATTAATCGGTTATCAACGTCTTTAAATACAGGCCCTGAAAAGTTTATAGTATCTATTTCTATTTGGTCTTTATCTAAATGGTCATAGAGGTAGCGTAGTAATTTTTTGGGTTCATTATATTTGTAAAATGCACCATAAATTAGGTTTGTTCCTAAAGCTCCAAGTGTTTCTTGTTGTAGTCTAGCGTCAGTTTCTTTGAAACGTACATGCAAAATAATTTCATTATAATCTGCCCCAGCTTCAACTTGATATTTTATTCCAACCCAACCATGTCCTTTAAATTGTTTCGCAAAGTCAATCGTTGCAACGGTGTTGGCATATGTAAAAAAGATTTTATTTGGATTTTTTTCACGAGTCAACCTGTTCTCCATAAGATCCATTTCGTGAATCAACATCTTTCGTAAACGCGCCTCGGTAACGTAACGACCATCGTCTTCTGCTCCGTAAATAGCATCACTAAAATCTTTATCATAAGCCGACATGGCTTTTGCTATAGTTCCTGAGGCACCACCTGCTCTAAAGAAATGACGGCAAGTTTCTTGACCTGCACCAATTTCGGCAAATGTTCCGTAAATATTTTCGTTTAAGTTTATGCGAAGTGCTTTGGATTTTAACGATGGAATATCATCAAACTCTTTATCTCCAGTAATGGTAATTTCCATATTGTTTATAGGTTACGTCTTGTTTTACAAAGGTACCAAATATGTATAGCAAACAAAAAAATAAACTTATTTTTGTGCAAAACCAAAAGCTTTTGAAAATTACTTTTTTAGGAACTGGTACATCTCAAGGTATTCCCGTAATTGGGAGTGATCATCCCGTTTGTCTAAGTAAAGATTCAAGAGACAAACGTTTGCGAGTCTCTATTTTGGTTGAGTGGAGCGATTATACTTATGTTGTAGATTGTGGTCCAGATTTTCGTTATCAAATGCTAAGAGCAGGTGTAAAACGAATAGATGGCATTTTGTTTACTCACGAGCACTCGGACCATATTGTTGGATTTGATGATATTAGACCTTTTTATTTTCGACAAGGCGATATTCCTGTTTATGCTCATAAACGTGTTGTAAAATCTTTAAAAAAACGATTTGAATATGTTTTTGCTAAGAAAAATAGATATCCAGGAGCACCAGAGGTAAAGACGCATAGAATAAAAAAGAATGTGCCATTTAAATTGAAAGATTTGAGTGTTATTCCTATAAATGGTAAACATGCTAACCTTCAAGTTTTTGGTTTTAGGTTTAAAGAATTTGCCTATTTAACAGATATGAAAACAGTTTCTAACAAAGAAATTGAAAAAATAAAACACGTAAAGGTTTTAGTTATAAATGCTTTACGAATAAAACCACATCAATCGCATTTTAATTTAGAGGAAGCTTTAGATTTTATTGAAAAAGTAAAACCTAAAAAAGCTTATTTAACACACATTAGCCATATGTTGGGGTTTCATGAAGATGTTGAGAAATCATTACCAGAAAATGTCTTTTTGGCTTACGATCAACTTCAAATAACAGTTTAAAATTTAAAAAAATGAAACAAAGAATTTTCATGTATTTATTTGTGTTTGCAGCATTACTTGTATTGTTTCAGTACGTAAACTCTAAGCGTATTTTTGAAGATGTTGATAAAAAACTAGACATAGCCAACACTCAGCTTCAAAAATATAAAGATTCTGTTGCTGTGCTACAAAATGATTTTTTGGAAGTATCACACTTTAATCTAGACAGAAATGAAGATGCAATTAGTTATTTTGAAAATGACGGTTATAATATTGATGAGTTAATTCCTTTTATAAAAGATGAGTTGTATAAGTTAAATGTTGTTAAGGGCGAGCATCCAATAATCCCTTATGCTTCAAGCGAAGGAAGAAAAATGTTAATCAATACAGTAAAAATGTTGAATCATAAGTGGATTATAGCTGATTTTTCGGATGGTGAATTTTGGGGAGAAATCTTCTTAACCTATGAAATCACCCAAGATAAACAGTTGCGATTTACTCTTGCAGAGTCGTTTTTATATCCTTTAAATTAATCAACTTTTATGGCTAATCCTTTTTCTTTTCTTTTGGTTTCGCCTTCGTTAAAAGATGCTTTAGAGTACTCGAATGTATAGGAGCTATCAGTAGTGGTTAATATTTTCATGTGAATAGGATCCTTTTCTGAAATTGATTTAGGGTTGATTTTATATAATACAAATTCACAATCGTTTATCCATTTTACCTCAGAGCTATCTGTCTTTCCATCATAGAAATTGATGCTATGCTTGTTGGTTCGTTTAAATGTGCCAGTTTTGGGAATGTTATTAACTACATAATCAAAACGAAATGTTCCAGTTTTGTAGTCTTTACAGTTTCTATCTATGTTATAACAGCTAAAAAAACCTAAAAAGAGAATGAGAATTAAAAAACGCATAAATTGTAGTTTAAAAGCAAAATTACTAAAGTCTACAATCAATTTTCAAAATTTTTAAAACTTCCGTCTGAATAAAAAATAACAATGCGTTCAATCTCTTTATTGTTATTGTTATCTGAAAGTAATTTGTTTTCATCTAAAGCGGCTTTTAAGTTTGTTTGTTCGATTTCCTTAATTTCTTGTTTTGACGGAAAAACGCCCTTGCCATTAAAAAGCCAATATAAATCTACTTCAGGGTAGGCAGAAAGTATTTTTAAAATAAAATCTAAACTAGGCTTGTTTCTTCCTGATAAAATATGTGAAATACTGGAACGCTGTACACCGATTTTTTCAGCAAAAGAAGATGCTGATTCATTGTAATAATCAATGATTTTTTGCAGTCTTTTTATAAAATCCTCAGTGTTTATCAATGTAAATTTGGTTTAATATCTTTTGTGATTACAAATGTAACAATATAACCCTTAAAACCATTTTTTATTGTGTTAAACAATTTCATTTAAATAAATGATTACTTTATATTTTGTGTTTTAATTCATTGATTTTAATATGTTTAATTGATAAAAATAAACACAAATTGATTTTCTATAATAACACAACATCTGCTAACATACATTTGTATATAATTGTAAACATTTACTTGTGATTACTCGTTTACATATGTAAATTACTAAATGTTTACATTTGTACACAAATAAAATTACATGCAATCAGAGAGAATAAATAAATTGTTTTTTGAGCATAAAGAAAATAGCTTGTCGCACCGTTATATTACTAATAAACACATAGAGCCTTTATTAGAAAATTTACCGCAGTCTTTTCATGTTGAAACAATAGGCAGATCTGTTTTAAATAACCCTATTCATGGAATAAAAATTGGTCATGGTGCTAAAAAAATTCTCATGTGGTCTCAAATGCACGGAAATGAGTCCACTACTACAAAAGCACTATTTGATCTTTTTAATACGTTTTTAAATTTAGATTCTGGACTTCAACACGTTTTAGAAGCTTGTACATTATATGTTATTCCTATTTTAAATCCAGATGGCGCTGAAGTTTACACGAGAATAAATGCGAATGAGGTAGATTTAAATAGAGACGCTCAAAAATTATCTCAGCCTGAGAGCAAAGTATTGCGTAAAATTTTTGAATCCTTTAAGCCTAACTTTTGCTATAATTTACACGGACAGCGTACTATATTTAGTGCCGGAAAAGGAAATAAATCTGCCACAGTATCATTTTTAGCACCTGCCCAGGACATAGATTGTACAATAACGCCAAATCGAAAAGTGGCCATGGAAATTATTGGTGTAATGCACAGGGCTTTACAAGATACAATTCCAAATCAAGTAGGTGTTTATGATGATGCTTTTAACCTTAATTGTGTGGGTGATACGTTTCAGAGGGAAAATGTGCCCACAATACTCTTTGAAGCTGGACACTATGAAAATGACTATGCTAGAGATATAACAAGAAAGTTTATTTACATGTCATATATAGTATCATTGGAGTATATTTCTAAAAACGAAATTAATGGAAGCAACTATAAATCCTATTTAAGCATTCCAGAGAATGATAAATCCTTTTTGGATGTCATTATTAGAAATGCTAAAGTAAATGGTGAATTAGTTGATATAGGAATTCAGTATCAGGAGCGTTTAAAGGAGGGTAAACTAGAATTTATGCCAAAAATTGAAAAGATTGAAAAGCTTAATCAATTTTTTGGACATAAAGAGATTGATGCTAATCGATCTGAAGTATTGACTGCTTCTGGAGATTTGTTGCAATTAGGTTACGAAAACGTTTTCGTAATATTAAATAATGAAAAATTATTGCTTTTATCGAAATAAAAGCTATCGATATTGACTTATTTTTAATGAAAATGTATTAATTTTACTCCATATTTAAGAATAATTAATTATGGGAAAAATTAAATTAGACGAAATTGATCATCAAATTCTTGACATGTTAATCGATAACACAAGAATTCCTTTCACTGATATCGCAAAGAAGTTATTAATATCGGCAGGTACAGTTCATGTTCGTGTAAAAAAAATGGAGGAAGCAGGTATTATCAAAGGGTCCTCTTTGATGTTAGATTATAAAAAACTAGGATATTCTTTTATTGCTTATGTTGGCGTATATCTAAACAATACCTCTCAAACAAAATTTGTTTTAGAACGCATTAATGAAATACCTTATGTTACTGTAGCGCACATAACTACGGGTAAGTTTAATATTTTCTGTAAAATTAGAGCAAGAAGCACTGAACACGCTAAACAGGTTATCTTTTTATTAGACGATATTGAAGGCGTTTATAGAACAGAAACGATGATTTCTTTAGAAGAAAGTATCAATGATAAAAAACGTTTGATGCATTCTATATTCAATGATTTATAAAGCACTGATAATGCAGCTATTACATAGAAAAGCTCCTTTAAAGGGAGCTTTTTTGTTTGTTTTATTTTAAAACATGTGTATCAAGGCAATTATTGTGTAATTCATAGAAAAATTTTGATTTACTACATTTGTTAAGAGATATTTGCTCAATTATATTTAAAACTTAAATAATAACCTACTTATAAATACTTTATATGTTATTTAATTCTATTGAGTTTTTTGTTTTTCTACCAATAGTTTTTGTGCTTTATTGGTTTGTTACTGCAAAATACTTAAAAGCCCAAAATTTACTAATTGCAATTGCTAGTTATGTGTTTTATGGATGGTGGGATTGGAGATTCTTATCCCTCATAGCATTTAGTTCAATTATTGATTATACCATTGGGCTTCTATTACAAAGAACAGAAGTAAAATCTAAACGTAAAGCATTACTATGGATTAGTATATGTGTAAATTTAGGTTTTCTTGGATTCTTTAAATATTATAATTTTTTCATTCAAAGTTTAGTTGATTCTTTCACACTTTTAGGACAACCTTTATCTATCAACTCACTTAATATAATACTTCCCGTAGGAATTAGTTTTTATACATTTCAAACATTAAGTTATACAATTGATGTTTATAACAAGAAGTTAGAGCCCACTAAAGATTTTATAGCTTTTTCGGCATTTGTTAGTTTCTTTCCTCAACTTGTAGCTGGCCCTATTGAAAGAGCAACTAATCTTTTACCGCAGTTTTATTCTAAAAGAGTATTTAAATATGATTTAGCAATTAACGGTATGCGACAAGTATTGTGGGGATTATTCAAAAAAGTTGTAATAGCTGACAATTGCGCCAAGTATGCTAATATAATTTTTAATAATTATGAAGATTATTCTGGAAGTACATTAGTTCTAGGAGCGTTTTTCTTTGCGTTTCAAATTTATGGAGATTTTTCAGGTTATTCAGATATAGCCATAGGTGTTTCCAGATTATTTGGCTTTGATTTAAAGCGAAATTTTGCATTTCCATACTTTTCAAGGGATATTGCTGAGTTTTGGAGAAGATGGCATATATCATTATCCACATGGTTTCGTGATTATCTTTATATTCCATTAGGAGGAAGTAGAGGAGGAATCAAGATGAAACTAAGAAATACGTTTATTATTTTTATAGTAAGTGGATTTTGGCACGGAGCTAACTGGACCTTTATAGTTTGGGGAGCATTAAATGCTATTTATTTTTTACCCTTACTTCTTACAAATAAGAATAGAGTAAATACTAATATTGTTGCTGAAGGCAAATATCTACCTAGTTTTAAAGAAATAAGGCAAATGGCAATAACATTTTTTATTACCCTTATTGCTTGGGTGTTTTTTAGAGCAGATTCGGTTACTCATGCATTTCTATACTTAAAAGGAATATTTTCTAGTTCTTTATTCAGTTATTTTGAGATATTCCCAGTCACAATTTTATCATTGCTGCTATTTTTTATAATTATCGAATGGTTAGGTAGAAACTCAGAGTTTGCAATTGAAAATGTGGATTTTATGAATAAGCCAATAAGATGGGGATTTTATGTAGGTCTGATAGTGCTTATGTTTGCTTATACTGGAGAACAACAAGAATTTATTTATTTCCAATTTTAGAATATGCTTAAATTTATTAGAAATATAGTTTTATTTATAATTGCAGCAATGATTGCAGGTGAAGTTGTTGTTAGAATAACCCACGCCGTATCAGACGTGCCTCAAAGAATAATTGATGGTGATGGAATTCAGAAGTATTATCCAAACCAAACTGGGTACTCATTAAATGGAGAGCATACGTGGCTAATAAACGAACTTGGTTGGCCAGGGGAGTTGCCTAAAAGCTATGATAATCTAGTGTTAATTATAGGAGATTCTTTTGTAGAGAATTTTATGAATCCAAATGAGTGTCATCAAGCACCTCTTCTAGAAGATAGAGTTAATGAGTATAGTTTTTTGGAAACAGCTAGATCTGGGGTTTCTTTTATTGAAGCTTTTGAAATTGCAAAACAAATGGATACACTAAACCCAGTTAAAAGTCTCTTATATATAAATGATAGTGATTTTTACGAAAGCGTAAAAGAAATAAGTGAAAAGCAAGATATTACTCAATTAGACATATCTAAGAGTAGAGTGATTCATGGAAAAATGAAATCTCCAGGGATTAAAAAAGTCTTATACAATTGGAAACTTATGTACTATTTTTATAATAGATTTCCATTGAATTTTGAAAGTAAAAAACCACCAAAAAAGTACGTGCCTAAAGAGAGAACATTAAAACATGCTAATGAAGTAGACGGTTTGTTAAATTATATAAAAACTAAGTATCGCATAACTGATAAAATACTAGTTTTTCACCCTTATTCAAGTAAAAAACTTATTACCAAATGCGAAGAAGTTGGTTTTAAAGTTATTTCATTAGACTCGAGTAATGATAGTAACTCTTGGACGTTCGATTTTGATCATCATTGGACTTGCTATGGACATGAACAGGTTGCAAATCAAGTCGCAAGAAGTTTAAAAAGTTCACATTAAAATAGTAACAATACATAAACGATAATACTTTTTGATTACAACCCCTTAATCATCTTCTTATAAAACCTAAATGAATAACTTAGAAGTCATTACAATAACAAAGCATAAATTAGAAGATGCCATTCTAAATAATACATTTTGGAATGGTAAAATGGATGCCCCGTTTTCAAAGAATAAGGCAAAATGGATGCTTAAAAATGATCGTGCAAATGCTGATGATACATTGGCTGTGTTTGCTTATGATGGAAAAAAAATTATTGCTCTAGTGTATCTTGTGCCTGATTTGATAACAACAAATAATAATCTAACAAAAAAAGTATTTTGGAGCCAAAGGTGGTGGGTAGCTGATAAATATAAAGACACTGTACTTTCTACCTACATAAAAAAATTATCCCTCAATGCTAGTAAAAATAATGTATTAGTGAAATTTTTAGGAGATAACACTAAGGCTTATTATAAAAAACAACCTTTTACAGAATTTTCGAAACGAAAAAGGTATATTATTATTTTTAGTTTAGATTATGAGCTTTTAATATATAAAAAAGAGAGCTTGAAAAAAGCAGCATCGTTAATAAAACTTGCTGATAGATTTTCTAGAAAAATTATTGCAAAGCTTAACAGAAGTAAAACAAAAATAAATAAAAGTTTAATAAACTATAAAAGTGTTTCGCATTTAAATGATGAACTATGGGATTTTTTGAATAAACACTGTGTAAATGATATTGTGCCAAAAGATAAAGCATACATTAATTGGCAAATAGACAATAATCAATATCATGTTATAAATAATAAAGAGGATAAACTTGGTTATAAATGTTTACTAGGCTCTATTTCCGATAAAATGTATAACTCTAACCTTGTAGTTAAAAATAATGACGAAATAATTGGTTTTATTTCTGGTTTTATATCTAATAATAGATTTATAGTGCGATATTTTATTTCTGATAAAAACTTCTATAGTGAATGTGCAAAGGTTTTAATAAGAGCTGTAATTGATACTGAATGCACAATACTTCAAACTGAAAACACAGTATTAGGCGAGTATGTTATGAGCAATTTCCATAAGGTTTATGCTGACGTTAAACCTTTAGTATCACTTATTCATAATGATATTGATGTAGACATGAATAATGCAATGATGACAGACCAAGACGGTAACTTTTTCTAAATTAATGATGAATTTAATTTATAGCCTACATAAATCTTTTGAGCTTAATGCAAAAAGAAATGCATTTTGTATAGATGATAAATTTTACTCATATCAAGACTTATTAGATTCTGTTATTAAAGTACGTAAAATTATTACCAGCAATATAGATGTTATTGATAACAACATAGGATTGGTTATAAATGACGATTTAGAAACTTACGCTACTATTTTTGGATTATGGATGGAAGGGAAGGCATATGTTCCAGTAAATCCAATTGCTCCTAAGACAAGGAATCTAGAAATTTTAAATGCCATTAACATAAAACATATTTTTGATTCATCAAGTAAAGTTGAGTACTCGGACTTTAAAACACATAATGTAAGTGAAGCAAATACAAATAATAGCACATTTGAATCAATTAAATTTAATGAATCTAATTTAGCTTATGTTTTATTTACAAGTGGGAGTACAGGAGCTCCTAAAGGCATCCCTATTAGTTTTAAAAACTTAAACGCGTTGGCTACTGCACTTGATAGAGATGAAGAGTATAAATTAAAAGCAGCAGACAGATGTTTACAAATGTATGACTTAACATTTGATGCTTCGCTTACGGCCCTATTACCAGCACTATTAGTTGGAGCTTGTTCATATACCGTGCCTTCAAACGTTATAAAATATTTTCATGTTTATAAACTTTTAGAAAAACATAAGTTAACTGTTTTAAAGATGGTGCCTTCAATAATTTACTACCTAAGACCTTATTTCTCAGAAATTAACGCACCATCAGTTCGTTATTCAATTTTTGGAGGCGAAAAGCTCTATGAGGATATTGTAAATGATTGGGTTAAATGTGTGCCTAATAGTAAAGTGCTAAATCATTATGGGCCAACAGAATTTACAGTTTGCAGTAATTATTATAAATACAAATCAAATAAAAAAAATAAATCTCATAACGGCGTTCTTTCTATCGGGAAGCCTTTTAAAGGCGTAGATTGTTTAATTTTAGATGAAGAAGAGGATATAGCCTCTAACAACCAAGTGGGAGAGTTGTGTTTGTCTGGAAATCAATTAACAAGTGGGTATTACAAAAATGAATCATTGAACCTCACTTCGTTTTTTACACATAAAACAGCCAATGGAATATCTAAAAGGTTTTACAAAACTGGAGATTTATGTTTTATGGATGATGATGGTGATTATATGTATGTTGGTAGAAAAGATTTCCAAGTTAAGATAGGAGGATATAGAGTTGAGTTAGGTGAAATTGAGTATCATGTTAGAAACCATGAATCTACAAAGTCAAAAAACACTTTAGTCATTGATGTTAAAAACACTAGTGATAATGATGAACTTGTAATCGTTGTTGAAAGTATCCAATTTGATACTAAAGCGTTATTAGAATATTTGAACACAAAACTTGCTGATTATATGGTTCCTAAGAAAGTGTTTTTTATTGACAATTTCCCTCACAATAAAAATGGAAAGATTGATAGAAAAGCGCTAAGAAATATTATAAAAAATTAAAAGATGAATTCAGAAGAAATTATAATTACTATAAGAAAATCGTTTGTTAAGATTTTAGAGCACGATAATTTTGAGTTAAATGAATCTACAACAGCAAAAGATGTTGATGGATGGGAGTCTATAACTCATTTATTGATAATGAACGATATTGAAAAATCCTTCGATATTAAATTCAAATTAATGGATTTAATGTCTATGGAGAACATAGGGGATTTAATTAAGACAATTAAAAAAGAAATTCAAGCTTAATTACAGGTTGTTTATATTCTTTATTAATGAGATAATATCCAATTAATTATATTATTTAATACCTCTAAACCATCTGTTATACAAATAAAACCATAAGGTAGGGTGATAGTAAGGGGTATTGTTGATTTGTTCCTGTGTATTGGGTTTAGAAATTAATCTATCCGATTGTAATTCCTTTAATGACTTTTTTAGTAGAGGTAGAGCTTTAGCTAATTGCAAATAAGTATAAGTCATAAAATTATCCTTAGGTGTAATTATATCAGTTATAAGGTCTTGATAAAGAATATTACCCGTATCAATGCCTTCGTCAACAAAATGTACCGTAACACCACAATTTTCTTTATCCTTATTTATTAAAGACCAATATGCTCCATGCAAACCCCTATATTTTGGTGTAATTCCTGAATGAATATTAATGAATTTTGCGTTTACAGATTGCAAAGTCTTTTTTGATAAAATTCTGGTTGTAACAATTACTATGATATCAGGGTTTAAACTTTTAAGTAATTTTTTTCCCTCTTCAGAATTAATAGAACTTACTCGAGTAGTCTTGTTTAAATCATAATTAGACTGTTTGATATTATTTTCATCTAAAATATTTTGAAACCGTTTTTTTGAAGTTGCATTTATATAAGAAACTACAAAAATCCTAAATAACAACTGACCAACTACTTGTAGCAAACCTAGTCTCTTAATTCTACGTTTTAAGAGTTTAGATGTGCTTTCGCCATTATCAACAATGATATGCTGAATATCAAAGTTAGTCTTTAAATTTTGATATACCATTTTAGGATAATACCAATCACCAACTATCATTATAATTTTTTTATCCATTTAACTTATTAATTATTCTAAAATTTTTATCTGATGATTTAGTTTACCATTGGATAAAATATAAATGCCTTCTTTACTTTTAATCTTGTATGATTTGATTTCATTATAAGGTTGAACAACTAGATAAAGAAAGTCATAGACATGTTTTCTTAACAAAGAATTATCTTCAGTAAGGAGTATATCTACTTCGCTTAGTTTATCTAAACTTGGAAGGCAGTCAAGTTTAGTGATTTCGATTTTCTTTTTTAATTTCGATTGGTTTTTGTACTTTATTTTGTAAGTGAATTTATGGAATTTAATATCAATATTTTTATTACGTAAATACGCTTTTAATTTAAAAAAATTGTGATAACCATAGGCCTTTAATTTTGATAGGATTGATTTCTTATCAAATATAATATGGTATTCAAAATCATATTGCATAGAACTCATTCTTTTTTTATAGTCGAAATACCCTTTGGAAAAATCTAGAGTTTTTATATCATTATCAAAACACCAATCTAAGAGTTTCAAATTATTCACATAACCAATATTGAATTTTGAATAATCAATATCAAAAACAGTAATGGCATCAATTAAAGAGCTATCTGTGTGGTAATTATACGTTATAGCAATTGGTGTCTGGTCATCATAAACCACAAATAAAGAGGCTTTTTTTTCTTCAATCAAGGGGAGAGCAACTTCCTTGTAAAAACTCCACTCATCTGGTTGCATATTATTATAAGATATTTGCTTTTCTGAATATCGCTTTTGCAATAAAGTCATGAAATAATCAAACACTTTATTATACTCTTCTTTATCAATTTTCCCGTAGAGCATTTTGACGGATATGTTAAAACATTTATCAAGTCGCTTAGTAAATTTGCGCATTTTCATTCTAGTATTTTTACTGAATGTGTTTAACAAATAGTCATCAATAGTATTATATTGATTTAAATCAATTAAAAAACCAGGGTATTGAGTAGATTTTAATATGCCTAAATTTTTTGGAAAATCATTTATTTGAGTATTTAAATGTGGAAGAATATCATAAATCATAAAAACTTTATTTTTATAATCTTTATAGTTTTTTATTGTATAGCTATTACCCTTAGTTAAATTTCTGCCTATATTAAAAAAAATGGAGAATCTTCCTTTGTAAAAATTTAATCCTTCTAAAAACTTAAAGCTTTCAATTTTTTTGTTTTTGATAAAATGCTTTTTCCATACTTTTTGAAAAGTATTGGTAGAGAATGGTGTACTTTTAGTTTCCATCAAATTCATAAATATTAAAAACTTATCTTTTTTTGCATACAACATGAATATGACCGACTTTGTCCAAATCACTCATTTTACTCTTTATTTCAATAACTGAAAAATTACTTTTTTCTAGAAGATCTCTAACGTGTTTTTCTTTGAACCACGAATTTTGAGGCTGATTTCTATTCAAAAATTTTCTATTAAATCTCCCACCAATATTTAGCCATGGCAGTTGATACTTACTAGTCTTTTCGTTTCTAAGTATTCTGAAAAAATTCACAAGAATACTTAGAAAAGGATTATAAATTTTAGAGTTCCAGTTTAAAAAAGAAAATAAATAAATACTATTCTCTTTTCCAATTCTATGCGCTTCACTAAATGCTTTTGGTAAATCTTCTTTATCTATGAAGCATAAAACTTGTTGTAGATATATTAAATAATCAAAATCTAAACTATTATAATATGATAAGTCGTTAACCTCTGCTACTTTAAAATTTACTCTAGATTTTAGTTGCTTTTTTTTTTCTTTACAAAAGTTGATCATATTATTTACATAATCAAAAGCATCTAATTTTTTAAAACCTAATTTTTCAATTTCAAAAATTAATCTACCGCCACCGGTACCAGCTTCAATGACTTTTCCATTTTTATTTAAGAGATATTTTTTTAAAAAATATTCTTCTAATGGTATTAAATTATATTTATCAACCCAAACCTTAAACAACTTGTTTGAATAAAGTTCTTTGTTTAAATTCTCATGCATAGGTTAAAGTTTAATCTATTTTGGGGTTATATTAAAAACAAACTTTAATATTCTTTGAGTCTATAAAGAGGGAAGTAACTAGAATTTTTATTTTTAATTTGCATTTTATCACATATTGTATTGTATGCGTTTTGGTTTACAATTAATTTCCAAAGATAAAAAGAATGAAAGTCTTTTGAAAAAGAAGACTTAAACCAAAATAGGGAATCATCATCGCTAGCTCCTAGGCCGCCGCCAAGGTTTAAAAATTTATAACCAGCATCAGTAGTTCTAATTCTCATTTCATCAATAAGGATTTTAGTAGGCATAAGGTTTAAAAACTCATTTTTAGTTCCTGATAGATGATATTGTACTATATTATTTACTTTAAAAAACATTGCACCTGCAATAATCTTTTTAGTTTCATTGTCTAATGCAAATAGTATCTCTGTTTCAAAATCTTTACTCTTATAAAGATTTATAAAATAGTCCTCTTCAAAATAATAAGATTCATGAGCATTTACTCGAATCATATTTTCATCATAAATTTTGATGAAATCGTAAATATCACTAGCTTTTTTAGTTTCTATAATACTACAATTTCTTCTAGCTTTGTTAACGTGATTCTTTAACCGCCTCTGATAATTTTGTCGTTGCTGTATTTTATCTAGTGTTAGGTCGATATTAACTACTTTACCTAACATAGACAAAGCACCAAGATTAGCTAAAATCTCTTTTTGATTTGCTATGTAAGGATTAAGTCTAGAAAAAACAGATATAATATTATTACTATTGAAATAATCAAGAAGTTCCTTTATGAAATTTTTATTATCAAAATTTTCGCTTACTCCTTTTGAAAGTGGGCCACAATATCCATAAACAGATGTAGCATCTTTATAGATAGTATTACTTATTTCTCTAATAACGAGAGGTAAACCAATGGTTATATCACCCTCAGTATATTTTATAAATATAATAGAGTCTTCTTCTTGTTTTGCTATTTTATGATAATCAAAGGTATGGTAAGTATCATATTCGTCAAAATCCAATAGAAAAGAGTCCCAATCATCTTTTTTTGCTATTATTTGAATCATTTAAAATGGACATTAAATCAATTCTATTTTTGCTATTAATTAGAATTATTGATTTATTAATATTTAGTTGTTTATTTTAATTAGTCTATCGCACTTAGAAAAGGTAATGTTTTCTTTATAATTATTAAAATGTTTTAAATCTTCGCTCTTATTGCCTTTTAACCATTCGATATAAATGGCCGCTAAATTTATTCCAGCTTCATGAGAAAAAGGGTATCCGCCACCAAACCTAGGATTAATTTCCAATAGATAAAGTTTGTCTCCTACTACAAATACATCACTATCTGCATTTCCAATATGCTTAAGACCTTCACTAATTTTTTTACCTAAAACTTCAAACCTTTCGTCAATAATAGATTTGGCTTTGTCAGTTTCTCCAGAACGCATCCCAAGTTTTTCTTTAGCAAAAACACCAAAAAAATCACCTTTAAAATCATTAACAATATCCATTCCATACTCTTTACCATTTAGTTTTTCTTGAATTAAAATATTGAAATCTTGGTCTTCTTGACTTATTTTATTTAAAATAGTTTTCTTAAGTTTTATTTTTTGAAGTTTATATGAAAGTTTTAATTCCTCAATTGATTCTGGGAAATCTATTCCAATAGAACCGCTTCCCCAACGAGGCTTCAAAACAAGAGGGAATTTTAAACTCCCATTTTCTATAGCCGCTATGGCTTCATCCAATCTTATAAAAGTATTAGGAGTATTTAATCCTAAACTTTTTATAAAATTATATGTTTTCCATTTATCGAAACCTATTGAAATAACGTCATCATTCGAAACTATTACTTTTGTTCCTGTTTTTTCAATTAAGTCTTTGTTTTTTGATAAAATAGGCAATTCTAAATCATTTAAGGAAATAATTGCATTTACTTTATGGTTTTTTACAACTTCAATTATTTCTGTAACATAATTTTCTGCATAGATACTAGGTAATTTTATAGCAATATCAGCATCTACCATTGCAGGCGCAAGCATTTGCTCATCAGCTGCTAATACTTTACCTTCCTTATTTAATGCTTCCTTAAAGTAATTAATAAGATAATTTCGTCTACCTGCACATGTAAATAGAATATTCATAGTAGTAATTTATGCGTTTAAATTATATTGTTGTAAAACATTTGATAAGTTTTGTTTATATCGAACAATACTTATTTCATTCTTTTCAATTGATACTATAGCAGGGATATAATTTATAAATTCTGGAGTTTTTACAACAGTATAAGCTCCAACATTTTCTATTGATATATAATCAGAAACACTTACTCCAGAAATTTCAACTTCAGAGAGTACAACATCTTTTTCCATACAAGTAGATCCAACTACATCAAATTTAAGGGATGTATTTTTAATACTTTTTGAAAATACTTTGAAAGGTAAGTTTAATCGATGCATGGTGGGTTTTACATTATAAATACCACCTTCTATGAGTAAAAAATTTTTTGATCTTATTTTTTTGATATCCATAACTTTTGCAAAGTAGGATAGGGCGTTAGAAACAACTGAGACACCTGGCTCTAATATAATATACGGCTTATTGTTTGCAAACCACTCATCATCATTGAAAACAGAAAAAATGGTGTCTGCATATTCTTCGAAAGCAGGGGTTTTTCTATTTAAAAGACCTTTTGGCATAGGGCCAAAAAAACCACCTCCAACATTAAAATAAGCAATATCATTTAAGTTATATTTATTTCTTACTCTACACAATGTTTTTGCTATGGAGCCGAAATTCTTCAAACTTCTGTCAGAAGATGATGTATGTCCATGTAAAGCATTAATAGTAACACCTAAACCTCTTATGATCTCTATGGCTTTTCCTAAATTTTCATCAGAATCTTCAAATCCAAATCTTCCATATTTTAAACCTTCTTGAATTGTTGAGTTACCATTTTCGTCAATTAAAGACATATTTATTCTTAACCCGACACTGATTTTAGCTTCTGCATTTCTAGTTACAATTTTTTTGAGTAGATTAACTTCGTGAAAAGAGTCTATATTAACTATTCCATTCCCCAGCAAAACCTTTTCTAAATCTTTTTCTTTTTTTAGCGGCCCGTTAAAAATGATTTTTTCAGGTTTATAACCAAGTTTAAACGCGAGATCTAACTCCATATCAGAAACAACTTCAGCATATACACCATTTTCTTTTGCTAATCTACATAACTTAGGAATATAATTAGTTTTGTATGAGTAACCAATAATTATTTTATCGTGAAATTTTAAGAAAGCATTTTTCAAATCGGTAATATTCTTCAAATAATTACTTTCATTCAAAATATAAAAGGAGTTTCCTACTTCCTTTGATATTTTATCTAATAATTTATAATCTAGCATTTATTTATTTTTTCTAATTTCATCTAAAGAAGGTTCAACATCAGTTGTATCAACAGAAACCTCCTTAGCTGTTATTACTTTTTTTATTGTTTTTATAATTATTGCAATATCACTTTTTAAAGAAATATTTTCAACATACTCTACATCAAAACCTAGTTTTGTATCCCAATCTATTTGATTTCTACCATTTACTTGCGCCAAACCAGTTATACCAGGTCTTACCGTATGCCTTAATTTTTCCTTTTCAGAATAGTACGGTAAATATTGTGGTAATAAGGGTCTTGGACCAATTAATGACATATCGCCTTTAACAACATTGATTAATTGCAAAATTTCATCTAGTGATGTTTTTCTTATAAACTTCCCAACAGGGGTTAAACGATGTGTATCGGACAAGAGAACTCCCTGAGCATCAGTTTTATCATTCATCGTTTTAAATTTAATTATTCTAAAAATTTTCTCATCCTTACCCGGTCTTTCTTGATAAAAGAAAGGCTTTCCATTATTATAGAATAACAGTGCTATTGTAATTATGATAATTACGGGAAATAGTATCAATAGAGCTATTAGAGCTAGCAAAAAATCTAATATTCTCTTAAGTACTTTCTTATACATTATTATAGTTAAATTTTACTAATTTTTTATTACAATAAACCTGTGAATTAGTCTCCTAAAAGATTATTATACTCTTCTAATAGCGCATTCCAAACAAATTCCCTGCTATATCTAGATACAATTAAATCCCTACAGTCATTGTTATGAAATGTTAATTCTTCTTTTGAGAATTCTAACATTTTTAAACGAAGAGTTTCTTTATTTTTCACAGGTATTATTGCTCCATTTTCGCCTTCAATAATAATTTCGTTACAGCCATTAATATCAGTAACAATACATGGTAATCCCATGGCTCCAGCTTGCATCACAACGTTTGGGAAACCTTCTCGATAACTAGGGAATGTTAAAACATTAGAAACAGCGTAATATGGTCTTACATCATTTACCCAGCCAGATGATATAATACTTTGATTCGTATTAATTATTTCTAAGGTATTTTTACTTAAAGGGTCTAGTTCTTCTTCATACGAGCCTACGAGTAATAATTTAATGTTTTTTATATTTGATTTACAGAGTTCATCAAAAGCGCCAATAAGCTCATTAATCCCTTTGTCGGCGACTAATCTTCCAACAAATAAAAAAACAAAATCATTTGGTTTTATACCTAGTTCACTTTTTAAATTTTCCTTAAAAGTATCACTGTAATCTTTCGGGTTAAAGTCAGAAACATTAATCCCATTAGAGCTACCGTTTGCAATAACCTTTAGTTTATCTTCTGTTGTAAATTTTTGATCTAAAATAATTTGTTTCAGTCCATTAGAATTTGGATAGATTTTTGACGCACAGGCATAAGTAACTTTTTCAACAAAATTTAATAATATTCGTTTTTTTCCTGTAGCAACTAATAATGGCAAACCTGCAATTGTATGTAATCTGTAGGGGACACCTGCCAGTTTAGCGGCGAGCATTCCAAGTGTACCAGCCTTGGGTGTATGTGTGTGGACTACATCTGGTTTTTCTTTTCTTAGTACTTTATACAATTTGTAAACAGCAATAATATCCTTTATAGGAGTTATTTTTCGAGTCATTTCAATTGGAATCGTTTTAACTCCTTCACTTTCTCCATATTTATCTAAATTCCAACCAGAACCTCCAGATGATGAAATTGCCACCATATCAAAATAATTTGACATGAATTTTAATTGGCCTTGCAATAAATCCCTCAAGGAACCAGATACAGTAGTAATTCTAATTATCTTTTTTTTCATGTGTGCAAACTTATAACAAAATATATTATTGTTTTTATTGATTGGTTTTTGTTTGAAAAATATTTGGTTACTGCAAGATTAATTGTTTTTGTTAATTTATTACACTTAAAAATTAAAGTAATATTTTCTCAAAAAATGTAAGTTAATATTCAGCTAACTTTACAAATTACTCCTCGTACTGAAATTAAATTTTTTCATAGGTATTATAATACCATTTTTGAAAGCAATAAAATGTCCAAACCTTAAAAGTATTATCCTCTTTACCAGATATATGATTCTTTACCAGATTTATCATATTATCTACATGAAAAATGTCTTGATCTATGAGTTCTTTTTCTGAGATATAGCTTTCTAATTCTGGCTTTAAACCCGCTTTTAACCAATCTCCAACAGGAGCGCCAAAGCCACTTTTACTCTTATCTAAAAAATCTTTTGGAAACTGATCTCTAAAAGCTTCTTTTAGAATAAACTTTTTGTCCCAACCTTTCATTAAAAAGTTCTCTGGGAGCTGATTAGTATAATTCCAAATTTTCTTGTTTAAAAAGGGAGCTCTACACTCAAGAGAATTTAACATACTAGTTCTATCAACTTTTACAAGCATGTCTCCTTCTAAACTTGTTACTTTATCAATAAACCTGAAATCTGATAGGCTTTTTGGGTGTTCAATTCCTGTATCTTCTTTGTATGTTGAAAATAAGTCTTGATTTATGTACTTAGGTAAAAGAAAATCATTAAGTGCCTCTTTTTGATAACCCAGCGATAATATATCCCAATAGTAATCGCCACCACTATAATCAATAGAATTTAGAAGTCTTTTAATTTGAAAACGCCTTCCTCTATTGTCATTGGAAGTTTTTAAAAGGGGAGTTGTGGTTCTTTTTATAAAATTATGTACTCCTTTAGGCACTAAATTAGTATAGTTAGTATTTAATTTTCCGATATAATACTTATTGTAACCACCAAAAACTTCATCACCACCATCACCTGTTAAAGCTACTTTTACATGCTCTTTAGTTCTATTTGAAACAAGATAGGTTGGGAGCGAGGAAGAATCAGAAAACGGTTCGTCAAAGTTTAAAAGTATTTTATTGACGTCATCAGTCAAATCCTTTTCATTGATTATAAATTCATGATGGTTACTATTAATAAGTTTAGCAACAACTCTTGATTTATCTGTTTCATCATATGATTTTTTTTCAAAACCTATTGAAAATGTATCTATTGGTTTTTGGGAATGTTGTGAAAGACATAGTGATACAACTGATGAGTCAACACCACCAGACAAAAAAGTTCCTATAGGCACATCTGAAACCGATCTGCTGATTACGCTTTCGTAAACTAATTTTTTGGTAGTTTTTTTTGCTTCTTCTAGAGAAATAGCTGCTTTTTTATCACTACTCTTTACTTCTTGTTCTATGGTATTTATAGTAAAAGCATTAGTGTTTAAATCAAACTCTATAAAATGATTTTGTTTTAATTTATGTATGTTTTCATAAATTGTATAAGGTGCAGGAATGTAGGTTAGTCTAAAATAAAGATTAAGACCAATACTATTAATCGCTGGTTTTGTCTTTATAAAATTTACAACAGATTTTAATTCTGAAGCCCAAACAAAATGCTCTTCATCTTTATAATAATATAATGGTTTTTCACCAAAGAAATCACGTGCTATATAGAGTTTGTTTATACGTTTATCATAGATGCTGAAACCAAACATACCATCCAGTTCTTTAAAAGAATCTACACCATACTTTTCATATAATTTTAGTATTACTTCGGTGTCACTAGTCGTAGTAAAGGTTACACCTTCATTTATCAGTTTAGTCTTTAATTCTCGGTAGTTATAAATCTCACCATTAAAAACAATAACCACTTGTTTATCATCAGAAAAAATAGGTTGCTTTCCAGAACTTAAATCTATAATTGAAAGCCTCCTCATTCCCAGAGCAATCGAATATGGTTTGTTAGACTCAACAAACACACCATCTTCATCTGGTCCGCGATGAATTATTAAGTCATTCATTGCATTTATATTCGCAGTTAAAGTTTCTTTACTTTCTTGCTTAAATTTTATATATCCGTTAATTCCGCACATTAGAGTTTGTTTTTAAATAAAAATTTTGCAATTGCATTGCGTTCTCATATATATCATATCCACCATTTTTTATCTTGGTGGAAGTATCATTTCTATTGTAATTGATACGATTTAATACTTCATCTGCCCATTGCTTTTCTGGTGCATCAAGCTCCTGAAAAGTTACTAACCCTGTAATATTAACTTCAGTTGTTACTGTACTAGAAGTTAAAATAGGTATACCTGATGCCTGAGCCTCAATTAATGTTACAGGTAACCCCTCATATAAAGAAGGGAAGAGAAAGAAATCAAAACCTTGAAGGAGTTCTGGGATATTTTTTTGTAAGCCTAAAAATAAAACTTGATCTTTAATATTTAATTTTTCAACTTCAGCTTTTATTTGAGGCATTAAGTTCCCAGTACCAACTAGTACTAGTATAGTATTTTTATCTTTTTTATAAATTTCATTAAAAATTTTAATCAGGAAAAAGTGATTTTTTTGTTCATTAAAACGTCCTACATGACCTATAACATTCTTATTCAAAATATTTAATCTCTTCTTAACTTTATGAGATTTTTTTTCGTCAAAAATAAATAGTGAGGAATTTATAGCATTATTAATAACCTTTACTTTTTTAGCATTCGCTTTTCCAAAGAGCCATTCTCCAGCTTTTATCCCACAAGAAAAATAATGATTAGCATATTTAGGAACTTTATGCCTAACTAAAGATTGGATAGCGTCTTTAATGGTAGCAGTAATATCTGTATTCTTTTTGAATATTTTTTTTATTACATATGGCTCTACTGCCAAATGACTATGAGCAATTCTTACTGGGACTCCTTTATTTTTAGCAACTTTTAGTATTATACTACTTAGGGCATTTAAATGAGAATGCACTATTGTATATTCTGGGTGGGTATCAAAAAAAGTATTTAACTTACTTTTATAACTTGAGTAATTTTTAGGGCTAATAGGAGGCATTCTGTAAATTTTACCACCTAAAGATTCAATTTCATCATCAAAAAAACCTCTTTCTTCTCTATGAAGCATAAAATCAAACTGAACTTTACTTCTGTCTACATGCCTATAATAATTCATTATCATGGTTTCTGCGCCTCCAAGGTTCATTATAGTTAAAACTTGCAAAACTCTAATGGGTTTCTGTTCTTTCATTTTTAATTGAATAACGCTTCGTATTGTTTAACAATTTTTTCCTTATTGAATTTGGATTCTACTGAACTTCTTATTCTCTCAGGTAGTAATTCTTTTCTATTATTTAGATAGAAGAGAAACTCTTCTTCTGTTTCGGCCAAATAACCATTTTCATTATGAGAAATGATTTCTTTAGTACCACCAGGAACATTAAATGCCAAAACGGGTGTGCCAACTATACAACTTTCCAATACAGTGTTAGGAAAACCTTCCACATAAGACCCTTGTAAAAATAAGTCATTTAGCCCCATATATTTTGACACCTCTTTTGTAAAGGGTATATAAGTAACTTTATTTTTTAAACTTTTGGCTTTAATAATATTAAATATTTCATCTTTGTAGGGGCCATCACCAATTATAGTATAATGGAAATCAAAATTTAATTTGGAAAGTAAGTTAATAACTCTTAAATGACCCTTTTCCTTACTTAACCTTCCAACTGTAATAAAATTAACAACTTCTGAGTTGTTAGCTTTAGTAGATTTTATTGGTGCCAAATTAGTTATTGGATTATTTATAATGTGAATTTTATCTTCAGGAACATTAAATATATTAACAAAATCTTGTGCCATGTCGTTTGATTGACAAATAATTTTATCAATCAATCCATAACTTTTATGTGATAAATATTCGTGCAAACTAAAAGATTCCTTTTTTGTTGATTCACTATGTACTTGATTCATTGAAGAAATGACACTCGCTTCTCTAATAATAAATTTAGTTTTTGGAAAAAAAGGAGACATTAATCCCATAACCGTATTAAGATGCCCAATTGAACTGACAACAACATCTGGTTTATGTCTTAATAAATACAAAAATATTTGAGGGACAGCATTTAGAACTCTACTTTTTTCAAGAAATTTTAAGTCTATATTTTCAATTGTATATGCAGCATCCTTTTTATAACCCGTAACTAAAAGTTTGCTATCGTATTTATTTCTATCGATGTTTTGAGCAACAAATGAAATCACACGTTCAGCACCTCCTGCAGTTAAAGTTGGTAAAATAAAAAGTATTTTTTTCTTTTTCATATAAATGATTTAAACATATTATATGTGCTTAATTATCCTTTTAATATCAATTGTTTTTATTTTTTCAGCAGGATTTCCTGCAAGTAAAATGCCGTCTTCTTCAAAAGATTTATTTACAACTGCGTTTGCACTTATAGCTATATTATTGCCAAGGGTTATATTTCCATATATTTTGGCTCCAGGACCAATATATACATTATCTCCAATTTGTGGTGCTTCTGGTTTACCCCCAGATGCGCCAATGTTTGTACATGCATGAATTCTGCAATTAGCACCAACTTTTGCATTACTATTAATTACAATGGTACCATAATGTACTATTGACAGTCCAGGACCAAAAACATTTTCCGGAATTGAAACCCCCAATTTAAGCGCTTGTTTTCTAAGTTTAATTTTGTGGTAATTATGTAAAACTTCACCAATTAAATTATTTGATTTACAATTTTTATAATATTCTACTTTTCGTAATCTTTTTTGAAATTCCCATATGTAGTTTGGTGCAATAATTTTTTTAATAATATTCTCGCTTTCAATACCTAATGCACGTTTGTCTGATGCTAAATAATGTAAGTAATCGTTTTTAGTTTTAATCATGACAAACTAGATTTAGGAATATTAGAATCTATAAAATATGCTAGATATACAAAAATCACTAATAAATAGGGTTGATTAATAATAGTTTGTAAACTTAACATGAACAAACAAAACCCTAAAAAAATTGATAGGGCAAAGAATCTTTGTTCGTAAGTAACTAGCATGATATTTTTAAAGTATTTAAACAATAAAAATAAAAAGAGTAATAATGGAAAAATACCAGCATCTGAAAAAATTGACAAATATGTATTATGCCCGTGATGATGCGCTCCAAAATCCAATCCATTCCCAAGCAATGGGCTTTCATATATATATTCCATTAATTGTTCTACAAACTCATCTCTACCAGAAGTACTAACGTTATCAAAATCTAGTTTCATAAGGTTTTCGAAATTTAGGATTTTTTCTTTCTGTCTAGGGTTCAAATCCACACCATCTAGTAACGAACTTAGATTAATCATTACTAAATAAAAACCTGCTAGTAAAAAGGGCAGGAGTAGAAGTCTTATTTTATTTAGGTACTTAAAATTTAATAGCGCAAATGACATTATAAAAACAACAAAACCTGTAGTTGAGTATGTTAAAAAAGTAGCATAAGCAGATATTAATAAAAAAGCAATTTTTAATAAAAACTGTATTTTAGTCTTGGGGTTAAAGCATTTAGAAACAAATATATATCCAAGAACACCTACAAAAGCTGCATTATTAGCATCTCCATAAATTCCTTGTGCTCTGTCTAAACCATAACTTAATTGTATACCCTTCTGATAAAAATCATAATCAAAATTAATAATTACAAAGTATATTAATAAAGAATTAGCAATAGTAAAGACTATTGTTAAGAGTATTTCTAGTTTAACTATATTTTCCCTAAATCGCAAGTAACTCAAGTGGCCTATACAGAATATCAAGGGAACTATGGAGGATAAAATAGCATATTTATATCCATTAATTACACTTGCAACAGAAACCATAAGGTAAAAAACTAAGAAGTAAGGTAGCCAAAGATTTCCTGTTTCTGTATGTGGAGCTCTTTTTTTTAATAAAAATACTGTGCCAATCATAATTAAGAGAATGTTGCCATAAGATAAGATTTGACCTATCGTTGGAGATAAAAACATAGATACCCATCCCTGAAAGTTAAGTGCACTCGCAGTAACAGGAAAAAGTAGGCATATATCGATAATTTTTTTCTTCAATTATAATTCACTTTTTATTAAGCTTTCCCATTTATTACAAACTAAATCTTCATCAAACTTTGATGCTATTTTACTTGTGCTACGAGATAATTTATCTCTTAATTGTTTATCCTCAACTAATCTATTAATTTGGAAAGCCATTTCGGTTTGATCTTGATCACTTACTAAAATACCATTTATATTATTCTCAATAATATCAGAAGGACCGCTTACACAATTATAAGAAACACACGCCATTCCTTGAAACATAGCCTCAATTAACACCATTGGTAATCCTTCATTTCTTGATGACAAAACAAATATTTCACTTTTTGACATTATATTTTGAACATCATCTCTTAAACCAGCAAAAACAACTTGATTTTCGATTTTTAAGTCTTTGGCTAACTGATACAAAAAATCATATCCACTAATTTTGGTTTCACCAACCAGCATTAACTTCCAATCTTTATGTTTGTCTAATACGGGTTTTATTAATTTTAATAGATTATCAAACCCCTTAATATGGTACTTATGCAATCCTCCTATTCCAAGAATGATTTTTTCCTTTTGAATAATACTATCACTTACTTGTTTAAAAGTACAAGGGTTTGTAACAATTACTGCGTTTGATTTATTTTTTTTATAAAATTCTAAATCATAGGAAGTTAGAATTGTAACATAATTAGCAAATCGATAAATATATTTCCTTGTAAAATTAACCAAACGTTTATTTGTACTAGTTCGCGCATGATTTGTATGTTCAGAGGCTATGATATGGATTCGAAATAATTTAGCAATTAAAATAGCGCTTAAACTGGTTTGGGTCATAAACGAAATTAATGCGTCTGGTCTGTTGTTTTTTATCCTATAGTATTTATATAACTCATGTATATATCTTAATGTTTGATTTTTAATGATACCACTATGGAGTTTTACAATTTTAATCTTAGGGTTTAATTCGTACTCGTGAGGCAATGAATAAGTTATTATTTTTATTTCATATCCTCGACTTGCCAAATTATTTGCTATAGTAACTAAAACACTCTCACCACCACCACGTCTCAAAGATGTAATTGTAAAATCTACTTTCATTTTTATTGATTTTGGTGGTTAATTAGTTTATCAACTTTTTTCTAAGTGCATCTAATTTAGAAAAAACTCTAAATAGAAAAAAAGGACTATATCTAGCAATTTTGGTATAGATATTATTATCTAAATTAGAGTTATAGTTTTTCTTAATTAATGCTTTTAAGAATTTTCTATGCTTATATTCAGGATCAAATTTTTTATTGTTAAAAAGTTCTTGATAATGGTGCAAAGCAAAAAAAGTAATGTATTTACTAGCTGCGTTATGAATTTTTTTACTGTGGAAACAATTTTCAATATTATCTTGAAAAATCCTTATTGCATCAATAGATTTTACGTTTTTTTCTCTATAAGAACCATGCATTATACTTGAGCTATTCTCAATAAAATAATTATAAAAAGGTTTATTTATGTAGCCCACTTTATTTATCCTTTTGAAAAAGTATGAGGTAAAAATCATATCCTCATAAATATAGTTTTCAATAAATCTTAAATCTTTAATTAAACTATATTTATAAATTCTTCTACAAACTGAAAAAAATTGATTTTCAATAATTCTAAGAGCATTCTCTTGCTTATTTTCTATAATAAATTTCTTTTCATCCGTTTTTATAGGATCCATAGTAGATTGAATATCGCATTCAATAATTTCAAGTTCGTGCTTAACAACATAACTCATCATTTCTTCATACATATTTAACTCAACCCAATCATCACTATCAATAAACGAAACGAAGTCACCAGTTACGTTTTCTAATCCTGTATTTCTGGCAGCACTTAAACCTCCATTTTTTTGATGAATTACTTTAATTCGTGGATCAGTTTTTTGCATCTTATCACACATGCTTCCACTAGAATCAACAGAACCATCATTAACTAATATTATTTCTAAATTTTCATAAGATTGATTTAAAAGACTATCAACACATCTTTTAAGATATTTCTCTACATTATAAACAGGAACAACTACACTAACTTTAAAATCCATAATACTAATTATATTTATTAATGCGATAAGCATTAATTTTGTGAAACATTGAATAAATATTAATTGGAAGAAGTTTAATAAGCTTAGTGTGAGTATTTACATTTTTTAAATTTGATTTATCTTGAATTAATTTTCTAATCTTTTTACGATAGTACTTGTCTTTATCTAAACCTGGGTTGCTGAATAATTCAATATAGTTATAAGTTAAATACTTAACTAATATATTATTAAGTATAGCTTTATTCTCATCATTTGTGGTGAGTTCTATAAGGTTATTATTTGTTTCCAAAATAACTTCAATGCCTTCAACTTTTTTTGCATTATAATTTGTTCTAGTAATACTTTCATTGTCTGAGGTGTATATGTAAAGTGGAAGATTAATATACCCCAAACGTTCAATTTTTTTATACACTTCTGATACAAACAAAGCATCTTGGTGGACTTTGCCATGGGCAAATTGAATATTTTTCAACAAATCGGAATCAAATAATTTTGTCCAGACATTATAAAACCCAGGCTTTTCTATTCTTGAAATTGCTTTGTCTATACTTTGAATTTCTATATTTATATTATCGTAATTTGGCTTTTTATAGCTAGTACTTTTTAAGAAATCGCACTCAACAACTTTTAAATCATGCTTTAAAATTGTTGACATTAAAATTTCATACATTTTGCTCTCAATAGTATCATCTCCATCCACAAAGCCAATATATTCGCCTGTTGCAACTTTTAGTCCTTTATTTCTTGCACTACTGGTTCCTTCATTTTCTTGATTAATTACAATAACTCTAGAATCTTGATTTTTATACCTATTGCATATAGCCAAACTACTATCTATTGAGCCGTCATTTACTAGGATTATTTCTATATTTTTATAGGTTTGACTAACAATACTTTCAATACATTTTGCAATGTATTTTTCGGCATTGTAAACAGGAATGATTATACTAATTTTAGGATTCATATAAACGGAATGTATTTTTTTAATCTATGAGAAAAATCACGAAAACCTTGACTTAGTAATAGTAATACAGGAATAAATATTAAAACTAATAGCAAATTAACCTTAATACCAATAAATACTAAATCAAAAAAATTAATTATTTCTGTTTGTATATAGTTGTTATAAATATAAAAGATTGCACAATATGCCATTATAAAAGCTAAAATATGTTTTGAAAAAGTAATCCAAAACGAAAGAAGAACATTTTCTTTAAATCCACTATTAAATAAATAATAGGTTTTCCATAATATTACAATCATTGTCATACTAACTGTTGTACCAAACATAATTCCAGCAATTCCCCATTTGTAACCAAAATATATAGAGATAAAGAGGTTAATTATAATTTGAACGATTGGAGCCCAAGTATCTGCAAACAATCCATAAGCATTAATGAAATTATCTATTGGGTTTCTTATCGTTAAAATAAACACATTAACTAATATTAGTAGAATAATATTATCATTTAAAATATACTCACTGCCCAACCAAAGCTTTATAAATGGAGACAAAAGGAAGTATAGATTTACAAATATAAAACCAGCTATTAAAACCCTAATTGCGATTAATTCCCAAAATACTTTTAAAATATTTTTTTTGTCATTTTCAGCTACTAAGTTTCCTACGCTAGCATTAGTATTTCCAAAAATTTGAGCAATTAAGTTATTGAGGTAGATAATTATCATGTTATAATTATCAAAGAGAGCTACACTTTTAATATTGACCAAGGAAAATATTAATATTTGATCCGTTCCAAAACTTATGAATGTAGATATTTTATGAACAAAGATTTGTTTGACTTTTTTTATTATTTTTTGATATTGTTCTCTGTTTTCAGATGTATCAAACTTAGCATTTATGTTAAGCCAAGGATAAATTCTTTTAATCTTATATCTAATGATTATGGTATAAATTATTGAAAAGACAAGCTCTAGGGTTATCCATAATATTAAGTCTTGATAATAATAGGCTAAAAGAGCTTGTAGTAATTGCTTAATTAATCGTGAACCTTGTAAATAAGAATTTATTAAATATCCCTTTTGATCTGCATAAAGTAAACTCTGGTGGTAATTGTAATAATACCCTAAAAGTGAAGATATTAAGAATGCGTAAAAACAATAATTTATTAGTATTAATGAGAATGAAGAATCATTAAAAATTTTACCAAAAAAAAGTGATAGTATAAAACCAGCAATCAATATAATAAGACCAACTCTTTTATAGAGATAGCCCATTAAGGCAATAATTTTATCTATTTCTTCTTTATTGTTATCAAATAGAGGTTTGTATAATGCAAAACCAATAGCTGTACTCACTCCAAGTTCAGCAAGATTTAGAAAGTTTAAAATACTTCCTACAGTGCCCGTAAGCCCCATAAAGTCAACACCAAGCTTATCAAGGAAAATCTTTCTTGTAAAGAATACAACAAATACAGATAAAACGTAAAACAATACATTTACCTTAGCATTTAAAAGTGTTTTTTGTATTCTAGACATCTTTTACAGCGGTTATAAATATATTGTTTGCCTAAATAATCTCTGTAAAATCACAGAGATTTATCAGCCTTATCTTTCAAAACGCCTTTAACGTCGTAAATAACCCCATTAGAATTTAATAGGTCTCTTAAATTTTCTTGTAAAAATTCTTTGTGGGCAACAGTAAGCACTACAGCATCAAATTTGTCATTAGGCATTGTTTGTGTAGTTTTTATACCATATTCATGCTCAACCTCCTCAGGGTTTGCCCAAGGGTCGTAAACCAATACATCAGCCCCATAACTTTTAATTTCATTTATTACATCAACAGCTTTTGTATTTCTAACATCCGGACAATTCTCTTTAAAAGTAATTCCTAGTGCAAGAACTTTTGCGCCTTTTACATTTATGTTTTTTTGAATTAATAGTTTTATAATTTCTGCTGCTACATATTGTCCCATGCCGTCATTTACGCGACGTCCTGCAAGTATAATTTCAGGATGATAACCTACTTCTTGGGCTTTTTGTGCTAAATAGTAAGGGTCTACACCAATACAATGTCCACCAACTAAACCGGGTTTAAAGGGTAAAAAATTCCATTTTGTTCCAGCAGCTTCTAATACTGAGTGCGTATCAATATCCATTAAATTAAATATTTTTGCAAGTTCATTTACAAATGCAATATTGATATCGCGCTGAGAATTTTCAATAACTTTTGCAGCTTCAGCAACTTTGATAGTAGGAGCAAGGTGAGTGCCTGCAGTTATTACACTCGCATATAAATTATTTACTTTTTCTCCAACTTCTGGAGTAGAACCAGCTGTAACTTTTAATATTTTTTCTACAGTATGAAGCTTATCGCCTGGATTTATCCTTTCAGGTGAATAACCAGCATAAAAATCTTTATTAAACTTCAAGCCACTCACTCTTTCTAGAACTGGAATACATTCATCTTCAGTGACTCCTGGGTAAACTGTAGATTCATATATAACTATATCTCCTGGTTTTAATACTTTTCCAACCGTTTCACTAGATTTATATAAAGGTGTTAAATCTGGTCTATTATTTTTATCTATTGGTGTGGGTACAGTAACAATGTAATAATTACAATCATTAATATCATTAATATCTGATGAGCAAAATAATCCCATCCCATCTTCAGATGACTGTTTCAAAACAGCTTTTAGATCTTCTGAAGCAACTTCCATAGTTGCGTCATTACCATTCATTAATTCATCAACTCTATTTTTATTTATATCAAAGCCTATTACATTAAACTTAGTAGCAAAAAGTCTTGCTAGAGGTAATCCTACATAACCTAAACCAATTATTGCAATTTTATCTTTATTCATGATATTTATTTTTTTATTGGCCTATTGAATAATATTCAAATCCAATTTTGTTCATTTTTTGTTTATCTAATAAGTTTCTACCATCAAATATGAAAGCAGGTTTTTTCATTTGATTATAAATTTTATTCCAATCAAAGGTTTTAAATTCATCCCACTCAGTCATTATTGCAATGGCATGTGCACCCTCAAAAGATTCATAAGGATCAGAAGTAAAGCTTATTGCGTTCTCATTTTCTTTTTCAGTTCTAGTATTCAAGTAATTTAAATCAACGATTACTTTTTCTTTTGATACTTTAGGGTCGTAAACTGAAATATTAGCTTGTTCATTTAGCAAGTGGTCTGCAACATAAATAGCTGCAGATTCTCTAGTATCGTTAGTATCTTTTTTAAATGCCCAACCTAGCATTGCTATCTTTTTCCCAGATACAGTATTATATAATGTTTTTATCAAACGATCTGCAAAACGCCTTTTTTGATAATCGTTCATTGAAATTACTTGTTCCCAATAATCAGCTACTTCATTTAAATTATAGCTTCGGGCAATATAAACTAGATTTAAGATATCTTTTTGAAAGCATGAGCCACCAAAACCAACAGAAGCGTTCAAGAATTTAGAACCAATTCTAGAATCCATACCAATAGCTTTTGCAACTTCTTGAACATTAGCCTCAGTATGTTCGCATAATTCTGAAATAGAATTAATAGAAGAAACACGTTGAGCTAGAAAGGCATTTGCAGTTAGTTTTGATAATTCAGACGACCAAATGTTGGTTCGTAAAATTTTATCATCATTAACCCAGCTCTTGTAAATATTGGCTAAGCTTTCTATAGCATCTTCAGATTGACCACCTATTAATACCCTATCTGGATTTAATAAATCCTGAATAGCAGTGCCTTCTGCTAAGAACTCAGGGTTAGATAATACACTGAAATTTACATCTGTACCCAAATTGTGAAGTATACTTTTTATAGCCTCGGCAGTTCTAACTGGTAAGGTAGACTTTTCAACAACTATCTTATTAGTAGTTGCTACCTCAGCAATATTTCTTGCACATAACTCCACGTATTTTAAATCCGCAGCCATACCTTTTCCCTTTCCATATGTTTTGGTAGGAGTATTAACTGAGATAAATATCATTTCTGCCTCGTCAATAGCTTTATTTATGTCGGTAGAGAAAAATAAATTTTTTCCTCTGGTATCTTTAACGATTTCAGATAAACCAGGTTCATAAATTGGAAGTTTCGATAAATCCTCATTATTCCAAGCATCAATTCTTTCAGAATTAATATCTACGATGGTTACTTGGATATTTGGGTTTTTTTTAGCAATAACTGCCATTGTAGGGCCTCCAACATATCCTGCCCCAATACAACAAATTTTATTGATTTTCATTTTTTATTATAGATGTTTCCAATACCAACTAACAGCTTCCTTAATACCGTTGTTAATATCAAATCTTGGTTTGTAATCTAGTAACTCTTTTGCTTTGTTAATTGATGCCAAAGAATGGGGTATATCACCAACTCGATTTTCACGATGTCTTATATCAATATTTTTTATTGATTCGTCAAATTCAGAAAGATATTTTTTTAGCAATGTAGCTAATTCTAGTAATGTAGTTCTTTCTCCATAAGCTACATTATAAACTGTGTTTAAAGCATTTTGATTCTCTGTAGTGATTGCCAGAATATTCATTTGAATCACATTTTCTATATAAGTGAAATCTCTAGAATAACTACCGTCTCCATTAATTATAGGAGATTCATGGCTTATAAATTGTTTTACAAATAAAGGTATGACTGCAGCATATGCACCATCCGGATCTTGTCTTCTGCCAAAAACATTAAAATATCTTAACCCAATGGTATCTAACCCATAAGCCTTATTAAAAATATCAGCATACAACTCATTAACATATTTAGTTATTGCATAAGGTGATAAAGGTTTTCCTATAACCTCCTCAACTTTTGGTAATGCTTCATGGTCTCCGTAAGTAGATGAGCTTGCTGCATAAACAAAGCGTTTCACTTTAGCATCTCGGGCAGCTACAAGCATATTTAAAAATCCAGATACATTAACATCATTAGTTGTAATGGGGTCATTTATTGATCTAGGGACAGAACCTAAAGCAGCTTGATGTAATATAAAATCTACATTCTTACTTGCCTTGTGACAATCATCTAGGTTCCTTATATCTCCTTCTATTAATGTGAAGAGATTATTTTTAAGAAAAGGTTCTATGTTTTCTTTCTTTCCAGTAGAAAAGTTATCTAAGCATATAGTTTTTATATTATTAGCAAGGAGCTTTTCACATAGATTAGAGCCTATAAATCCAGCACCTCCAGTTACCAAGACGGTTTTGTTTTGTAGATTTTTTGTCATTATAATTTGGGTTTATTTTAATAGCTGCCGCAAATATTAAAAAAAATATCTAAAGATTAACCATTATTATATTAACTAGGTGTTTTTTACGATTAAAATCATTAAAATATCATTTATCTATCTATTAATCGGTAAAAATAGTATTTCCTGAGTGATAACTTAGAATGTTAATACAGGTTTTAGAAGTTTGATAAAATAAAAAAGGGATTTAATTCAAATAGTTTTTTTACTAAATTATTCATTCACTAAAATTATTTATGTTATTACTATTATACAAGCTCAAAAAATCTTACATATAATTACTTATCACAAGTTTATTAACAACTCTTTTAAAAATCCGATTAACGACCTAAATTCGCGCCAAAATGTTTTATTTATTAAAATTCATGATCTTTTTTTTATTTCTAGACGTATATGAGCTTGAAAATAAATCGACAAAATGCATTTTATATTAAATTTATTACAAAAAAATCACTTTTTTCGATGAAATGCATAAAAATCCGATTTAAAGTATATATATTTGATTCCCCATTTAAACCTAAATTACTAAAATGAAAAACCTACTTTTAAATCCCAAAACATTGACTGTTATTTTACTTTTTTTACTTTTTTTGCCCTCTTGCAATAACGAAGAAGCATTCATTATAGATGAGTCTGCATTAATAGCTGAAGAAGAGACACAGGATGAAACTGAAGAAGTTAATACTGAGGATCAAGGTCAAGACCCTCAGGTTGAATTGGAAGATGATGATGTCTCAACTTTAGAAAATATTGCTTTAGATATAGAGCCGTATGTAAACGATGTAAATATTCCTACATTTATTGACTTTTCAAATACAAATCCATCTAATGGTGTTTTATCTATTGATAATAATCAAACACCAAACAACCTCATAGATGATTCTATTATATATACCCCAAACCCCGGTTTTTCAGGGCAAGATTCTTTTCAATATACAATTTGTGATAGCGCTAATTCAAATAATTGTGATACTGCTACTGTTACAATAATTGTACAACCAAGGGAAGAAGATATTGCAACAGAATTAAAAGCATTTCCAACTGCAGAAGGAGCTGGAGCTAATGCAACTGGTGGAAGAGGTGGTGATGTTAGGCATGTAACATCACTTGCTGATGACGGAAGTGTTGGTACGCTAAGGTGGGCAATTACCACTAGTAACAACAATACCCCAGTTACAGTTGTTTTTGATGTAAGTGGTACTATTAACACAGGTAGCTCTACACTTAACGTGGGGATTAATAATTTGACAATTGCAGGTCAAACTGCACCAGAAGGTGGTATAACAATTCAAGGTAAGTGGTTTGGTTTCTATCAGGCTGAAAACTTGATTATGAGATACATAAGAATAGTTAATACAGATTATTTTGAAAGTTCTCAAAAAAGTGCTGCTATGAATGGTTCGGGTTCTAATAATTGTATTTTGGATCATGTGTCAATGAGGTATGCTTGGATTACTCCAGGAATTACTGTACAAGATAATAATGATAGAAACAATGGAACTGGAGATTTTACAATACAAAGGTCTATTATAGCAGATTGTCATACTGGAGGAATAGTAGGAAGTGCTGTTGATGCACCCAGAGATGCTTTAGGGGGGAAAAATAGTGTGCATCATAACTTATTTGCACATGTAGATCATAGATTTCCTAATGTGTCAGGAATTTCTGAAGTAGAAATTGTTGAAAATGTAATTTATAACTACAGAAATAGATTAAGTACTTTTTTTAATCAATCAAAGTCTAACTTGATTAATAATACATATAAAGCAGGATCCGCTTCAAAAATTAGTGGAGGAGGATATAACAAGATAGGAGAATATATTAGTAATGGATCTCCGTTAGTTTATTCATCAGGTAATAGAAGAATAGATCCGTTTGGGAACTTAGAACCAAGTAATGATAATTGGGGAGACTTATTTGTAATATGGAGATCTAGCTTAGATCAGTCATCACCAGTGACGCCTCAGGACGAGGCATTGTACAGGCAATCAACTGAATTTCCAGACCTTGGTGTTCCAATTAGGCGATTAGGTACAGATAATGCGTATACATCAGTTTTATCCGATGTTGGAGCTAATAAATATCTAAAAGCAGATGGTACCTATGGAGTTTATTTAGATAGAAATGATTCTGAATATGTTGCAGACCCAATTAACGAAACTTGTTACCAATGTAAAGATAATGGTGATTTGCCAGATAAAACAGATTTAAGTCAGATTAGTTATCCAACAATACCAGAGAATACTAGGCCAGCGGGATATGATACGGATAAGGATGGTATGGCAGATATATGGGAAAATATTATGTTTGGAAACTTAAATTCTGATGGAAAAGGAGATAGTGATGGTGATGGATACTCTGACTTAGAAGAATTTTTAAATTCAGTTGACAAGTAGCGATGTTAGCTCGGTAATAAAAAAAGAGGTTTGGATATTCCAAACCTCTTTTTTTATTAAGCTTTGTTATTCATATAGAAGTTATAATTGGGGATGTATGTTGTTGATATACCCGTCTGTAGGATTTATTTTTTCTATTATTTTGGCAGGATTACCAATTACTAATGAATTATCAGGAACATCTACATTTAAAAATGTATTAGGTGCTATTAATACGTTATTTCCAATTGTAATTTTACCTACAATTACTGAGCCAGTCCCTATCCATACATAATTTCCTAAAGTAGGAGTGCCTTTTAATTTCCCTCTACTAGCTTTTCCAATTGTCGTTGAATGTGCTATGTTGCAGTTTTCTCCAATTTTTACAGCTTCATTTATAACAATAGTACCAAAGTGACCAATAAAAAAACCTTTTCCAATTTTAGTTTTTACAGGTATTTGAAAACCATATTTATATCCTAACCTCCGTAAAATTAACCTATAAGACAATCCTAGTAAAGAAAATTTATTTTTCTCTGAAGCTTTTCTGAGAAAATATAAATATCTAAATCCAGGTTCTTTTAACCCTTTAAATACTTTGTTTTCAGCACCATATCTATATAAATCTGCTCTTATTATTTTGTTCATTATTTTTTTTATTAAAAATATTAGTTTATGAAGTATTTATTTTTTTAAATTATCTTTCATAAAAACTAGAAAAGCTATGGGCAAAGAAATAACAACTATAAGTCGTGCTAGGTTGTTGTTTAGATTACTGAAAAATTGATTTTTACTATGCAATGTAAATCTTGTATAATGAACAGCAGTTTTAAAAAATGCTATGGGGTTTCTCCAAAAGTAGTCAATACAATCATTTAAAATACTTGTATGACCAATGGCTAGAGCTCTAGAAAACTTTTTTACCGGTGCAGAGGTATAGCTATCTTCTCCTGGGATATATATCCTTAAAGCTTTATTTATAAATCTTGTTTTATATTTTCTAGAAATCTTGTTCCAAATAACTCCCTCAGGATAAAGCTTAAGGTTTTCGGGTTCAGGAAAGGGAAACTCTTTAAGAATATCTGTTCTTTGAAAACCCCATTTTTCACCATCAACATTATGAATGTATTTTAATTCTATAGAATCAGAATCAAAGATGTCTTTTGGGTATTTTTGACCTACAATTTCTCCATTTTCATCTTTACATAATGCAGTAACAGCTGAAAAATTTGATTTATCCTCAATTCCTTCCCAAGTTATATTAAACACTTCTAATGCTTCGGGCACACAGCTATCATCACTATCTAATGGTAAAAAAAGTTTTCCTTTAGCCTCTTTGACACCTATATTAAAAGCAGTGTGCTTACCGCCATTTTCTTTTTTTATGTATCGTATTGGAAAAAAGTTTGATTCATTAATCCATTTGAGAACTATTTCCTCTGTGTTATCTGTAGATCCATCATCAACTATTAACCATTCAAAGTCTTTAAATATTTGCTTTTTTAAGCTATCATATACACGATGTATTTTATCTGCTCTATTATAGGTTGCTGTAAAAACTGTAAACTTGTAATTACTCATTAGTAGTTGTATTTATTTAAAGATTAAATAAAAAATGTATTTATTCGATTAAAAAAAATAATCGTTATCTTATTAAAGATAAATAGCTAATATATAAATAGCGTTTTAGATTAAAATAAAATGGTTAAATTTTATTATTAATCTTATATAAATAATACTGTTTGTTTTTGTAAATTAAGTTAAGATATTCCCCTAAGCTTTCTTCATTGGTTAATAAATAATTAATCTTATATTTTTTACTTAGTTTCTCTAAAGAATCTATATTCTTTACAGCCCCTTTTTTTGCTTCAACTCGATTATACCATTCATGGATTTTACTTAAATCAGCTGGAACAAATTTAAACAATACAAACCTGTCTCTTTCCATTTTTCTCGTCATGCTATACTCTTCAAGAGGACTAAATATTACAGCTTGCTTTTCAATATTATCTTTTATGTAATAACAAACATCATCAAACTCATCTAATTTTAAATAATTAAGAGATTTATTAATACGTGATAATAAAAGAGGCATAAGGGATATGCAAAACACCAAAATTAAAAAAAAGTATATTTTATTTAAATAATTACTCTTAATAGCATTATATAGCGACTTGGTTATCAAAAGCGTCAATACAAATGTAGATACAGTATTGATTCTGTAAGGGTAATATTTTAAAAAAGTTCCAGATTTATCAAAGTACGATATTGGAACTATAAGTAGTGTTATAAACAAAGAAATTATTGCAAAATTATAAAGAAATGATAACTCGTAATTTGATTTTTTATGAGATTTTAAATAAACTAAAATTACTAACCCTATTATAGCATAAGATACTCCAAATAAATGGTTATGTAAAAAATAATCTAAAGACTTAAAGAGAGTTGTATGGTGCGGGTTTCTATAATGTGTATATATCCAGTCTGAATTTGGTTTTAACGAAGGATCTACTTGAGTGGCAGATAATAGATATACTACAAATGGTCCTATTACAACAAAGTAAATTAGCGATTTTAATATGATAGATTTTAAGTTTTTTATAGATAATTTATCTAACGATATTAAAGTTAGCATAAGATATGCGAACATGTAAAAACCTACTAAAATATGAAAGTATGTAGCTATAATAAGAAAGACGATAGCCCTATAATCTCTCTTGTTTAAAATATTATATAAACCTAAAAGTGCAAACAAATAAGCAAATCCTTTGGCTTCGATACTTACTAACATCCAAGCTCCACCAAAAAGAGACTGGTGGTCAAGGAAAAGAAAGACTAAATGTGCTGCAATACAAAGATTGTTAAGCTTTATTTTCTTGTATATTTTACTTAAAACAAGCGAGTAGGCAATGATTAAAATCAATCTGAAGAAAATAGTCACTGTTTCAAATGAAAAATAACTTAGAAAAAATCCAACGATGTATTGATATAATAATCTAGCTCCAGAAGATTCGGAGAAAACAAAAGAGTTCTTTATCCATTCTGGATCATAAAAGGCTTTAGCTAGTTGTAGATAATTTTCTTCATTGTCACCTGGAATAAAACCTAAGTAATAAATCGAAAGAATGATTGCTAAAATCTGCCATGATTTAAATCTTTCTACAAATTGGTTAAAGTCTAGGTTTGATAAAAAAACGTTAGTTCTATTTATGATTGAAGTCATTTCTTTTTTTTTAGATGAAAATCAGTGATTTTTTAATTTGAAACTTAAATCACTTCTTCAATTATAAAACGCGGACGTTTTTTAGTTTCTTTGTATATTTTTCCTATATATTCACCTAAAACTCCCATACTAAGGAGTTGTATTCCACTAATAAAATATATTGGAAGGGTTATCGAGGTCCAACCAGGAACAGTATCTTTAAAAAAGAATGAATATAACGAGTAAAATGCTAATAGTATGCTTATAAGAAAGACTAGCATTCCCAATCGCGTAACAAGTCTCAAAGGCTTTATGCTAAAAGAAGTAATACCTTCCCAGGCAAAAGCTAACATTTTTTTAAATGGGTATTTAGATTCTCCTGCAGTTCTTTCCAAACGATTATAAAACACACTCGTAGTTTTAAAACCTATAAGAGGAAACATACCTCTTAAAAATAAGTTTACTTCATCGAAATTAAAAAGTTTTTCAATCACATTTTTGCTTGCTAACCTAAAATCTGCGTGGTTATATACTATTTCAACACCTAAGCCCTTTATAAGTTTATAAAATAATAATGCTGTATTTTTTTTAAAAAAAGTATCAGTAGCTCTTTCGTTTCTTACACCATAAACTATTTGATTTCCAGCTTGGTAAGCAAGAATCATATCTTTTATAACATTGATGTCATCTTGTAAATCAACATCTATAGAAATTGTGCAATCTGCTTCTTGGTGTCCTATTTGTAAACCTGCTAGTACCGCATTTTGATGACCAAAATTTCTAGATAGCTTTAAACCTTTAATATTCTCGTGTTTATGAGATAAATCAGCGATAATATCCCAAGTTTTATCTTTACTACCATCATCTATAAAAAATAAAAAGCTAGACCTGTCAATAACTTTTTCTTCTATTAGTCTATTTAATAATTCTAATAATTTTTTGGAGGAGTAATTTAAAACCTCTTCTTCATTATAACAAGGCAAGATTATAGCAACTTTGGTTGGAGTTGCCTTTTGGTTTAATAGAGTAGTTTGTGCCATTTCACTTAAGTGTTAGGTTAAAAATTGTATTACACTATACAATTAGAGCATTTAGGGAGTAAGAAATATAGCATACCAAATATCAGACAAATGTAATAACAAAAACATACAGTAAATAATCGCTTGTTAAATTTTTCGATAATATGCTTGGTTTTGCCTTTATTCATGAGTGTTAAATGTAGTTAACCGATTTTAATTACTGTTTTAGCGAATTAAACTAATTCTACTCTTCTTGCATTAAAACAATTACTAAATTTACCCCGTTAAACAGAATTAGATTGATTAATAGCATTATTGATTTAGTTTTCTAAAAAGGATTTAAAATATTTTTAAAACTCTCAAAAATAACATATTAGCGCAAAAGCGAAATATAGTTTATTTATTTTGAAACCAATTAGAAAGTAAATTGATTTATTTAAGTTATTAAAAAGTAAATTGATTTTGTTTTATGTACAAGAGGGAAATATCCAGATTACATTTCATGTTTAAAATTAACATAGCTATTTGTTGTGGTATAAGCCTATGTACATGCACTAAAAATTTAATAATTGCAAAATTTTAATGTTGACTAAAACGAAAATATATTTATCATCGCCTCACATGGGTGGGTCAGAGCAAAAATTTGTTAACGAAGCTTTTTCAACAAATTGGATTGCTCCTTTAGGGCCAAACGTTGATGGTTTTGAGAATGACATACAAACCTATTTAGGTGGAAACAAGCATGTAGCAGCCTTAAGTTCAGGTACTGCTTCTATTCATCTAGCTCTTAAGATTTTAGGAGTTACAAATGGAGATGAAGTTTTATGTCAAAGTTTTACTTTTTCAGCATCAGCAAATCCTATATTATATCTGGGAGCTACACCTATTTTTATTGATAGTGAAAAAGACACTTGGAATATTTCTCCAGAGTTGCTAGAAATAGCTATTAAAGATCGTATAGAAAAACATAGAAAACCTAAAGCTATGATAGCCGTACATCTTTACGGTATGCCTTATAAGGTTGATGAAATTAACGCCATAGCAAAAAAATACGACATACCTGTAGTTGAAGATAGTGCTGAAGCCCTAGGTAGTAAATATTTTAACCGAAAATGTGGAGCTCTTTCTGACGCAGGAATATTATCATTCAATGGAAATAAAATTATAACTACATCTGGAGGAGGCGCTCTTATTGTTAACTCTGACGAGCTTAAGAAAAAAGCTGTTTTCTTATCAACCCAAGCTAGAGATAATGCACCACATTACGAACATTCATCTGTAGGTTACAATTATAGAATGAGTAATGTTTTAGCTGGTATTGGAAGAGGGCAGATGGAAGTTATCGATGATAGAGTAAGTGCTAGAAGAAAGAATTTTGATTTTTACAAAAAGCATTTATCACAATTTGATGATATTACTTTTTTAGATGAACAAAATGGTTTCTTTTCTAATAGATGGATTACTTGTATTGAAACCAAATCATACGAGCTTAGAGAAAAAATAAGATTAGAATTATTAAAAGACAATATAGAATCAAGACCACTGTGGAAACCCATGCATATGCAACCTGTATTCAAAGGATATTTGCATTTTACCAATGGGGTATCTGAAACCTTGTTTGAAAAAGGACTTTGTTTACCCAGTGGCTCCAATTTAAGTCAAGAAGATTTGACTAGAGTTGTAAATAATATTAAGAACACCCTCAAATTATAAATTATGATACAGAACTACTTTAGTTACTTTTCTCAAAAATATGCCTCTAAATGGCTTGTTTTTGGTATAGATTTAGTTTTAATACTTGCAACGTTTTTCTTAGCCTATTTTATAAGGTTTAATTTTACGCTTGATTTCGATTTAAATCAATTTGTATTAGAACTCCCTTTTGTTTTATTTGTTTCAGCAGTTAGTTTTTTAATAGTTGGCTCATTTAAAAGTGTTATAAGGCATACAGGTTTTACTGATGTTGTAAATGTTTTTAAATCTGTTGTATTAATGTCTTTAATATCTATTGCTTTAGTATTGTTGAATAGAGCGACAGATTTAGTTTCAGGCTTTACAATACCAAAATCAATAATCGTAATACATGCGCTGTTAAGTTTTGTTGTACTAAGTGCAAGTAGATTACTTTTTAAAATGACTTACAAGTATTTAAAATGTAAATTACTTTTAACAAAAAGAGTATTAATCTATGGTACTGGTGATTCAGCAATTGTAACCTATAATGCGTTATTAAATAATGCTAGTTCTAGTTTTAATGTTATCGCATTTGTAGACGATAACGTTAAAAAGAAAGGAAAACTTATAAATGGAGTTCCTATTTTATCATATAAATTTTTAGATGAGAATTATGTTGTTTCCAATGATATAGATGAAGTTATTGTTGCTCAGCAAAATACTAATACAAATAAGTTGATGAAACTTATTGATAAGTTAGCAGATTCTGATGTAAAAGTTACTAAAGTACCACCTATTGAGCAGTGGATTAATGGAGAGTTAAGTACTAAACAAATAAAACAAGTTCAAATTGAAGATTTATTAGGACGTCCTCCTATAGAAATTGATAATCCTAATCTACTAAATGAGTTTAGAGGAGAAACAGTTCTAGTAACAGGAGCAGCGGGCTCTATAGGTAGTGAACTTGTTAAGCAACTATCGAATTTTGATGTTAAGCATTTAATTTTAGTTGATCAAGCTGAATCTGCATTATATGATGTTCAGCAAGATTTAAAGAGAGATGGGAAACACAATTATACAGCAATCGTAGCTGACATTAGAGATGGATTAAGAATAGACTCTATTTTTCAAAACCACAAACCAACTATGGTATTTCATGCAGCAGCATACAAGCATGTACCGTTGATGGAAAAATCTCCATATGAAGCCATTAAAATTAATGTTAATGGCACAAAACTACTTGCAGACACTTCATCTAGATATAACGTTAAAAAGTTTGTTTTTGTTTCTACAGACAAAGCTGTTAACCCAACTAGTGTTATGGGAGCCACCAAAAGAATGGCTGAAATGTATATAAGCTGTCTTCAAAAAGAAAGCAAAACCAAGTTTATTACAACTCGATTTGGTAATGTTTTAGGATCTAACGGTTCTGTGATTCCATTGTTTAAAAAGCAAATAGAAAATGGATCTTCGCTTACTCTAACTCATAAAGATATTACGAGATATTTTATGACTATACCTGAGGCTTCTCAACTTGTACTTGAAGCAGGTACAATGGGTAAAGGTGGAGAGATTTTTATATTTGACATGGGAGAATCGGTAAAAATTTACGACCTTGCCAAAAATATGATTAAATTATCAGGGTTAAGATATCCTGAAGACATTGATATTAAAATTACAGGATTAAGACCTGGTGAGAAATTATATGAAGAGTTATTGGCTAATGGTGAAAACACTTTATCTACTTATCACAAGAAAATATTAATTAGTAAAACTAGGGAATTAGATTACGCTAAAATTAAAGCTGAAATAGAAGAGCTTTGTATAACTAATCGTTTTCAAAACAATAATATTGTGATGAAAATGAAGAATTTAATTCCAGAATATAAATCGAATAACTCTGAATATGAGAAGTTTGATACTAGAGTTAAGATTTATAAAAAAGCTAAAGGTATTATTAATAATAGTTCTAATAAAAATGTAGAATATAAATCAATCTAAAATCCTACAGAGTCAAACAAATCTGTATATTTATTTTGGTTAAGGCCCCAAATAATTTAAATAAATATGAACATATCACTTTCTAAGAAAAAGGTTTCATTATTACCGTTATTACTTTTATTTTGTTTTTTTGTTACTTCTTGTGTTTCAAAAAAGAATGTAGTTTATTTTCAAACTGCAAAAGATTTTGAAACAATTGTTGATACTGATACATTTGCACCTAAATTTAAAGTAAATGATATAGTCAGTATATTCGTGTCAACTTTTGATTTAGAAGCTGTAAAACCCTTTAATTTATATAGAGGAGGAGGTAATCAATCCGTCGAACTTGTTGATTATTTAGTTGATATTGACGGTAACATAGACTATCCTGTATTAGGAAAGATTAAACTTTTAGGATTAACAGTTGAAGAAGCTAAAGAACTTTTTAAAGAAAAACTTTCCATATATCTTAACGATCCTATTATCAATATTAGAATTTTAAATTTTAGAATTTCTGTTTTAGGTCAAGTTAACTCACCTGGTAGATATGAAATATCAGGAGAAAGAATTACTTTATTAGAGGCAATTGCAATGGCTGGTGATTTAGATATAAAAGGGCAGAGAAAAAATGTATTAGTTATTAGAGATTTTAATGGTACAAAAACGTATACCAGAGTTGATTTAACAAATAAAGAACTATTTAACTCACCTGTTTATTATTTGACTCAGAATGACATTGTGTATATTGAGCCTAATAGATCAGCCAAAAGTGATTCGTTTCTTGATGGAAGAGTTAATACAGCAATATCTATTGCATCAATTATTATAACATCATCAATTATTTTATTGACCAGAAATTAGTATTGTTATTAATAATTTTATGGAAGCAAAAATTAGAAATCACAGAAACACACTATCTGATAAACAAGATGATATAGATATAAAAAAAATTATTCTATCGTATCTAAAACATTGGAAATGGTTTGTGCTTAGTTGTTTAATTTTTTCAACATTAGCTTTTTTTTATTTGCGTTATGAAACACCACAGTTTAATGCTTATGCTAAAATAATGTTAATGGATGATGATGGCGTCTCAAACCCTGCAGACTTATTACTAAAAGATTTAGGACAATTATCCAATTCGGAAAATAAGAAGATTGAAGATGAAATAGAAATTCTAAAATCTAGAAGTTTAATGAAAGGTGTCGTAAAAAGACTAGACCTTAATAGGCAGTTTTTTGTAAAAGGAAGATTTCATGACACACAATATTTTCCAAATAATAATTCGCCTGTAGATATAACTTTTATTGAATCAGATTCTGTTGTTTACAAATCAAATTTTAGTTTTAATGTCTACATAACATCACCAACAACTTTTGATTTTATTTATACGCCTAAATCTCAAGATGAGGAAGTATCAAAGAAGTATGTTTTTGGTAAAAATTTCCCAACACCAATTGGGGATATAATTCTCACCCCTAACACAAAGAAAATAGATAATTTTATAGGACAAACAATATATATAAGAATAAAATCATTAGAAGCTTTAGCGGAACATTATAAAAGTCGTGTTAAGATTTCTCAGGCTTCTGAGCTTTCCAAGGTCCTAAATTTGTCATTGAATGACGCTTCTCCTAACAAAGCTAAAGCAATATTAAACACCCTAGTTGATGAATATAATAGGACATCTATAGAAGCTAAAAATGAAAAATCTAATAATACCGCAGATTTTATAAATAAGAGAATCGATTTAATAGCTACGGATTTATCTGAGGTTGATAACAAAATTCAACAATTCAAAACAGGTAATAAGTTAACTAATGTAACTTCTGAAGCCGATTTATATTTAAATGCTAGCACTAGAACAGAACAAAGTTTGGCAACTAGTAAGACTGAGTACAGTATGGTTAATTTTATGAAAAATCAGATTAACGATGATGTTTTAACACGTATTCCAAGTAATGTGGGTCTTGCAGATGGTTCCATAAATTCAATGGCATCAAAATATAATGAATTGCTTGATAAACGTGATAAGCTACTTAAAAGCTCAAGTGAAAAAAACCCAATCATTGTAACGTTAGATCAACAACTAAATAATTTAAAAAACAGTTTAAAGCAAAGTTTGGATAATTCTGCTAAGTCAATTGGACTTCAAATAAAAAGTTTAGAAAATCAATCAGCAAAAATTAGCCAAAAAATTTATGCAGTACCCGGTCAAGTAAGAGAGTCCAGAGACATCCAGAGGGAGCAGGGAATAAAAGAGTCTTTATATCTTTATCTTTTACAAAAAAGAGAAGAAGCTACTATATCATTAATTTCAACATCTCCCAATGCTAAAATCATAGATGAAGCGCACACAAATTATTTTCCTGTATCTCCCAATAGAAAAATAACTTTTATGGCGTCTTTGATTGTAGGTTTGGGAATACCATTTGGGATAATCTTCATATTGCAATTATTAGATAACAGAATTCACAACAAAGAAGATTTAGAAAAAATAATAAAAAACATCATGGTTTTAGGAGAAGTTCCTAGAATAGATAAAGGTGACAAAGCTTTAATAGAACATAATGATAGATCTATTTTATCAGAATCATTTAGAATAATAAGGACAAATTTTGACTTTATAAAACGAAGTAAAAATGAGCATAAATATAATAATATAGTTTTTGTTACCTCTACTATAAATGGTGAAGGAAAATCATTTTTTAGCTTGAATATGGCTCTCACTTTGGCAAATACAGGCAAGAGAGTTTTATTGATAGGAGCTGATGTAAGGAATCCTCAAATTTATTCAGCTATTAAAAAGGAAAAGGCTAAAAATGAAAAACTAGGTTTAACGGAGTATCTTGCTGATAAATCAGTAAAAATAGTAGATACGATTAATAACTATGTAATTAATGACATTGATATCGATATTTTACTTTCTGGTAAGGTGCCACCAAACCCAGCTGAGTTATTGATGAGTGATAGAATTGAAGATTTATTTAATAAAGTATCAGAAGAATATGATTATGTTATTGTAGATACTGCACCTTCAATGTTAGTTACGGATACCTTGCTCATAAGTCAATATGCTGGTCATACTATATATTTAACTAGGGCAGACCATACAGAAAAGAAAATATTAAACTTTGCCAAAGAATTACACGCTGAAGATAAATTGAATAATATGATGCTTGTGGTCAATGATGTTAAGCAATCAAATTTTGGCTATGGTGCTAAATATGGTTATTATGGAACTCCAGAAAAGAAAGGTTTTTTTGGTAGATTTAAAAAAGCATAATTTAAATTCCATATAAAAACCGATACTGTTCTTAAAAGAAATAGAATATCTAATAAAATATTTTAGAAGAATTACTGAATTAAACCAGAGAATGTATATTCTCTGGTTTTTTTATTTTCTATTTAAATATAAAAATGATTATTGATTTTAATAATGAAAGAATATGTTGAAATTTTAAAACATTTCTTTTGGTTAGATATCTAGTTAATTTTATATTTGCACACCAGAAAACAGAAATGTTTTCTATGAGGGCTCTTAGCTCAGCTGGATAGAGCACCTCCCTTCTAAGGAGGCGGTCGAAGGTTCGAATCCTTCAGGGCTCACAAAAAGCTTCAATATGAAAATATTGGAGCTTTTTTGTTTTAATTTCTTTCTATTTTTGTCTTCTATGAATGATAATTTTAAAAATGAATTTTTTGGGATAGGTATTCAAAATGGAAAAACACCGGAAAATTTAGGAGTCTTATGGCGTTCCGCTCAAAACTTAGGAGCTAGTTTTATTTTTACAATTGGTAATCGTTATGCAAAACAGGCTTGTGACACACATGATGCTGTAAAAGCGATGCCATACTTTCATTATAATACATTTGATGATTTTCTTAGTAATATACCTAAAGGTACTAGAATAGTTGGTGTAGAACTTACTGAGCGAGCAGAACCTTTAGAAACATTCAATCATCCAAGACGCTGCGTTTATTTGTTAGGAGCAGAGGATCACGGATTATCTAAGCAAGCTATTGAGAAATCCCATTTTTTAGTAAAATTTAAGTCAACATTAAGCCTTAATGTATCTATTGCAGGAAGCATTGTAATGTATGATAGAGGTATCAATAAACCACGTTCTTAATTGATGGTTTCTTTTAGTTTATTTAGTCTAAAACAGTGTTCTTCTCCAATATAATTAGGATCAGCATGCTTTTCAGACCAAAAGCCTTCTAGAAGATCTTTTGAAATACACTTGTAAACTACAACACCTTTAAAGATTATATTGTCGTTTTTGTAATTAAAATTAATGACAAGAATATTGTCTTTAAAAAAACCGTAACCAAATTGTTCTTGGGTTTCATTGATTAACCATTTTGCCCTAACTCTATTGTTTTCATCGACTATTAAATCAAGAATGCCTTTGTAAGTAGTTAATTCTGCATTTTGATTAGTACCAGTAATGTAATACTGTCCAGTAAGTTCTTTAAGCATCATAACTTATATCTTGTTAGTAATTAAAACAATTTTCTTGTTATTCAAATCTGTAGTAAAAAATAGATACACGCTTCCGCCGTCATTAATCTTAAATTTAGCCCTTATTTGCTTAACCGTTTCAGGGAAATGTCTTGTGGTAATGTTTGCTTTTTTTATTAATAGCCGTTTAATCTCTTTTTTGTTGTAAGGTATTATACTTTCAATTTTAAAAACACGACCAGGGAAATCTGTAAGTTTATTGCTAGTATATAGGTGAGAATGTTTATGAAGTTTACATACTTCTAACTGATTAGAAATTTGATTAAAAGCACCTGCTTTTAAAATAGCAGCATTAGGCTCAAACAAGTAGGCTAGTGGTAAGCTAAATTTAGCATCGTTATTTTTTTCTGTAATTAAATTGAATTTGAAATACTCGTTAGTATCTTTTTTAATATTGATGGTTTCTATTGAGGCCTCGCCAAAAAAATTAGCTTCTAAAACCCAAAGCAGTTCTTTTACTTCGTTATTTACTGCAACAATATGAATAGTTTTTACATGTTTTAATTCGTTAATACCAACCGATATATCTAATAAAGGCGATGTTTTAATCATGATATTTTTTGAATGTTCAAATAAGATATCTAAGTGTTCTGGAACATTTGGCAAGCAATCTTTTAAAAAGAAGACTTTACCTTTACTATCATGTCGTCTAGAGGGGTCAATATAAATCCAATCAAAGGTTTTAGATGTATTTTCTAAATATTCAATACCATTGGCTGGTACTACTTCAACATTATCAATATTTAATTGCTTATAGTTATGCTTGACAATCTCTGAAAGTGATGTGTTTATTTCACAATGTGTAACCGATTTAAATTGTTTTGAAAAGTAAAAACAATCTACTCCAAAACCTCCCGTTATATCTATTATAGAATTTCCTTCTAATAATTTTGATTTGTATTTTGCTGAAACTTCAGAAGAGGTTTGTTCAATATTTAACTTATTTGGGTAGTAAATATTTTGAGTATTGAACCAAGTGGAAAGTTTGGTTTTACTTCTTTTTTTTGCTTCAATTTGTTCTGCAATAGCTTTAACTTCTACTTTATCAAATGCAATACCTTTTAAAATTAAAGCATTAATATTTGAATCTAAATTTAAATTTATAAACTCTTGTATTTCAGTATTTAAAATAGTCTTATTCAAAATAAAACTTAAAGATCTTTAGTAAGCTTTTTTACAATTTTATTTTCGGATAAAAACGCTTTTAAAATCACTTTTATGGCTGTATAGGCTGGTATAGCTATAATTAAACCAATTACTCCAAATAAAATTCCAGTAATGAGTATTACCAAAAATATTTCAAGTGGGTGCGATTTTACACTTTTTGAAAAAATGATGGGTTGGCTTCCAAAATTATCAACTAACTGCCCAATTAAAAACACAATAAAAACCCAAAATGTTTTTGGTAAAATTACATCGCTAAAAGATTCACCAAGATTACTTGTCATGGTGAGTGTTAACATTAAAAAAGCACCAACTAAAGGTCCTACATATGGAATGAGGTTTAAAAGCGCACAAAGAAATGCAATTACCACAGCGTTTTCTACGCCAATAATTAATAGACCAATTGTGTAAATTATAAAAAGTATAAGAATTTGGAATATAAGCCCAACAAAATAACGAGATAGTAAATCCTTAATTTTCGTTGAAGAGGCTTTCCAACGCGATTCTTTGTTATCAGGTATAAAAGTCAGTACGCCACTCTCAAACAACCTACTGTCTTTTAAAAAGAAAAATGAAATAAATAACACAGAGAATAAGCCAATGCTAAAGCTACCTAGTCCGCTAATAACCGAGTTCAAAAAATTTGGTATTAATGAAAAATCAATTTTTGAAAGAAGGTTGGAATCTTTTAGAGATTGTTCAACATCTATTTGATGTAAATCAAAATATGTGATAATTTCAGAATAAAGGTTTTCAATATTTGTTTGTAGCTCATCAATATTTAGTAATGATAAATTTTGTCCTTGCTTGATTACTAAAGGAATAAACAACCAAACTAAGCCAATAAAAACACCTAATAGCAATACCATAGAAACAATTACAGCTATGGTATTTTTAAATTTAAGTCGACGTTCTAGAAATAGAACAATGGGTCTTCCAATAAGCGAAATCACAGCAGCTATTGCTATGTAACCAATAACAGCTTGAATTTGGTATAAAAAATATAGCAGTACAGCTACGCCTATAATAATACCAATAGCTTTCAAAATACCAGTGGATATGGTGTTAGAATTCATAGAGTAAATATATAAAACAGTTTACAAAAGTTGCTTTGTAATTTCATATAAAGCAATATTAGTGGCTTGTACCACATTCATACTACTATTTTGTCCAAACATCTCAATATGAATAATGGTGCTTGATTTTTTCAGAATGTCTTCAGAAACTCCAAAATTCTCATCACCAATAATTAGAGCAATCGGTTTTTCTTTTGAAAATTGAACCTTGTGAATTGGTTGACTAGAATCAGTGATTTCTAATGAAATAATCTGGTAATTTTTACTTTTTAAATCTTTAATGACTTCTGAAGCGTCAAGATTCATTTCGTAATCTATAACCTTTTCTGTGGCTCTTGATGTTTTAGCCATTTTTCTACCTAGCTGAATATTTTCTCCGCAAAGTATTAATTTTTCAATACCAAAAGCATCAGCAATCCTAAATAAACTTCCTATGTTAGGAGCATTGTTAACGTTATCGCATACCAAAGTAATGGGGAAAGTTTGTTTATTGAAATTAGTATTGTAGTGGTTGAGCTGCAATTATATCAGGGGTATTATTGAGTTTTTAAAACTAATCACGTATAAGTACTTTATTAAAAGTACTTGCTTTTTTTTCTTCACTCATCCAAATAGCAATAGGGATTGCTCCGCTTAAAGTAGAAACAAATCCAAAGTCCCAAAGTAATATTGTTACTATTATGGCTAATCCCAATCCTCCCAAGATAATATAGTAATTCGGTGAAGCGTGTAATCTGTTTATGTGTCTTTTTGTATGGTTTCCACAATGCTCACACCTTTCGTTTATCTCAAGACCAATTTCGTTTTTTAAATCAAAACGATTATTTGATTTTACCTTTATATAATTTAGTTTTTTACAGGAAGGAGCACTACAATAGTAACTTAGTTTCATATATATCTAATTTTCAAAAGCATATTTTACAATATTAGCCCCCATTTTTAATGCTTTTTCTCTAACATCAGCGGGATCATTATGTACTTCCGCATCTTCCCAACCATCACCTAAATCGCTTTCATATGTAAATAGAAGTATTAACCGATCATTATCAAAAACACCAAAAGCTTGTGGGCGTTTGCCATCATGCTCATGTATTTTTGGTAACCCATTAGGGAATTTGTATTCAATATTAAAAATAGGATGATTTGTTGGTAGTTCTACTAAATCTTTATCTGGAAACACTTTTTTTAATTCTTTGGTAATGTATGGTTGCATACCGTAATTATCATCAATGTGTAGAAACCCGCCAGAGATTAAATAGTTGCGTAAGTTTTCAGCATCAGTTTCACTAAAAAACACATTCCCGTGCCCTGTCATGTGTAAGAATGGAAATTGAAAAATATCAGAACTTCCTGTTTCAACAGTCTGTGGTTTGGAGCTTATTTGGGTATTTATGTTATCATTACAAAACTGGATAAGGTTATGTAAGGCAGTAGGGTTTCCGTACCAATCACCACCGCCTTTGTATTTTAAAATAGCTACTTCTTGCGAATAGCAAATACATGTTGAAAGTATACTAAATAAAATTACTATTGTAAGCTTTCTATGTTTTGTACCACTATACTTCATATTCATCAAAAGTAAAAATAAATATTATGCAAAAAATATTTTTTGCTCTAATTATACTAGCCTTATTTGGGTACTATGATATGAGTGAAGATAAGAGCAATATAGTTGTTCTTGAATTATTTACATCTCAGGGATGTTCAAGTTGTCCGCCAGCGGATGAATTATTAACCGAAGTTAATAATAAATTTAGCAATAATGTAATAGCACTCTCTTATCATGTAGATTATTGGAATTACATAGGTTGGAAGGATCCTTTTAGCAAAAAAACTTTTAGTGATAAACAGCGTGCTTACAGCAAAAAGTTTAAAAGCAGTAGTATTTATACACCACAATTAGTAATTAATGGCAGGGAACATTTTGTTGGTTCAAATAAAGCAATCATGTACAGTAAATTAGATTATTACTCAAAAGAAAAAAATAATAATAACATTAGAATTTCAAATGTGAAAATGGAAAACAAAAATGTAAATTTTAGTTTTCAAGTTAATGGAGCAATTACAAAGAAACATCTAAGAGTTATTTTAGTCATTGATAAAAAAATAACTAATGTTAAACGTGGTGAAAACAGAAATAGAGTAATTGAAAACACAAATATAGTTGCTAAAGAATTTTATTTGGATTTAAAAACTTTTACTGGCCAATCTATAATTACTATTCCAGACTTAGTAACTGATGAAGATGAAATATCTTTAGTATTATTAGTTGAAAACGATAATTTAGATATTACAGGGGGAGTTAAAGTAGCATTATAAATGATTGATGTAAGCAACAGAATGACAAGCAACAATGGCTGCAGTTTCTGTGCGCAATCTAGTTTCTCCCAAAGTTATAGGAATAAAATTGTTTTCAAGTGCTTTAGCTATTTCTTTAGTAGAAAAATCGCCTTCAGGACCAATTAAAATGGTTGTGTTTGTTTTGGTTTTTAATTGTTGTTTCAATGATTTTCTTTCTGTTTCTTCACAATGCGCGATAAATAAATCACTTTCAAAATTTTGATTAATAAACTCTTTAAACGATAAAGTTGGGTTTAATTTTGGTAAGTAGCAGTTTAAAGATTGCTTCATAGCCGATTGTAAAATACGCTCAAAACGTTCTTGTTTAATTACTTTTCGTTCGCTATGATCACAAATAATCGGCGTAATTGAATCTATACCAATTTCCGTAGCCTTCTCTAAAAACCATTCGTAACGGTCGTTCATTTTTGTAGGAGCAACAGCCAAATGGAGTGTGTAATCGCGTTTTGGTTGTAATGTTTTAGTAATAATAGTCGCAGTACACTTATTGATGTTGGGCACAATAATTTCAGCAATAAATAGCCAGCCTTTGCCATTGGTAATATGCAATACATCACCAATATTTTTTCGAAGTACTTTTGTAATATGTTTACTTTCTTCCTTATTAAAAGTGAATTCCGTAGTATTTTCGTTTATGTCTGGGCTATAGAAAAGTTGCATTATTCTTTGGCTTCAACAATTTTTAAAACATCAATTTCTGAAATTTCTTTTGCTTCATGTGTTTTTAATACAACATAATACCATTTTTCAGATGGGATATCAATTGTAAAGATATCATTCAAACTGTGATTTTCGTTTAAAACTTCATTTTCAAAATCAGAATGCATATCTCCTTTCAAAAACCAACCTAAATCTCCGCCTTTATTAGCGTTACTATCCATTGAGTATTGTTTTGCTAAAAAATCAAATGATGCCCCATTGTTATATTGTGCAATAATTTTTTCTCTTAAATTGTTAATTTCTGGAATACTATATTTTGAAGCATCTAAATATATATAGGCGACTCTGTGATATGTGTTTTTTGATTTATTAATCACTTTATAAAACGTTTTTTCAAATTCTCCCTCATTAACTTTTGTTGCTCCAACATGTAATTTAAACAAGTCTTTAGCTAAAATGGTTTTATGTTTCTCTTCATTAAAAGTGATTAATTTATTTTTTTTTGAATTTTTTATTTCCAAATAGTTTTCAATTTGTTTGGGTGTTTTAAGGATTTGAAGTTCAGCTTCAGTTGAAGTTTGAGCTGTTAAAATAGTTGTTATTCCTATAAATAATAAAGTGAGTAATTGTTTGTGCATAATGTAGGTTTTAAATTCAATTTCAAATTTAAAAGGAATACTGAGCTATATGAAGAAAGCTGAAATAAGTTTTTAAGAAGGGATTGTTTATAACTTATTGTTTTTTTTAAAGAGATGATTTATAGTACTTGTAAACGAGTTAATAATAAATATTACTTGAATAATTATTCCTATTAATATTGTAAGAGAATTGTTTGAATAAGAATCATCAAGCAAAGGAAAATCATCTTTTCTATGAAATAATGGATTAATGTAAAATAAAGCAATACATACCAAAGTTCCAATAACATGAATATAAGTAAAGTATTTAATCAAAGGGATTTTGAATTTTGAATGAATATAATACATCAGGCCTATGAAGGAAAATATTATTGATATTAGAGTGTATAAATGAAAATAAGCTATTACTAAGTAAGTATCATGAATATTGATATCTGAGTAGTTATCAGAATTAAAATGAATCAAACCAAAAAATAAAAAAATAAAACCTAGAATAAAAAAAAGAACATGAGGTTTAGTAATTTTCATCTAATTATAATTAGTGATAAGTTAAATCTTCAATCGAGCACTAGCCACAACATCTTGTTCAGCGAAATTACCTTGTAAATACTTCAGGTACCCAACTATAGCAATCATAGCAGCGTTATCAGTTGTAAATTCAAATTTAGGAATGTAGGTAATCCAACCAAATTTTTGTTCGCCATCTTTTAAAGCTTGTCTAATTCCAGAATTTGCAGACACACCACCACCAATAGCAATATGGTTTATTCCTGTTTGTTTTGTGGCTAGCTTTAGCTTATCTATTAAAATACCAATAATAGTGTATTGAATAGAAGCACAAATATCATTAAGGTTTTCTTCAATAAAATTTGGATTTGCTTTTACTTCACGTTGAATAAAATAAAGAACAGCTGTTTTAAACCCAGAAAAACTAAAGTTTAAACCATCTACTTTTGGTTTGGTAAATTGAAACGCTTTTGGATTTCCAAGAGCCGCACGTTTATCGATTTCTGGTCCTGCGGGATAACCTAAGCCTAAAATTTTTCCGCTTTTATCAAAAGCTTCACCAACGGCATCATCAATAGTTTCACCAATAACAGTCATTTCAAAATAATTGTCGACTTTCACAATTTGAGTATGCCCACCAGAAATAGTCATCGCTAGAAAAGGAAATGGAGGCTTTTCAAATCCGTCTTCATCAATAAAATGAGCCAAAATATGTCCTTGCATATGGTTTACATCTATCAACGGAATGTTTAATCCATAAGCTAAAGATTTTGCAAATGAGGTGCCTACCAATAAACTTCCCATTAAGCCTGGGCCTTTAGTAAAGGCTATAGCTTTTAATTGCGATTTGTTAATTCCAGCTTTTTCTATGGCTTGGTGTACTACAGGTACAATGTTTTGTTGATGTGCCCTAGAAGCTAATTCGGGTACAACACCACCATATGCTTCGTGTATTTTCTGGCTAGCAACAACATTACTTAAAATACGTCCGTTATGGATTATAGAAGCAGCTGTATCGTCGCAAGATGACTCAATTCCTAGAATATAAATATTTTCTGAAGACATTAATAAATATTAGGCACAATAATTGTTAATTTTGAAAACGAATAAACATCTCAACAGTTATTATTACTCGTAAATACAAAAGTAGTTTATTCTTAATTAAGTTATAACTTTAAGGGCATCAAAAAAATCTTAAAAATACTAGCAAAAATAGCAGGTATTCTGTTATTGTTATTCATCATTTTGGTGCTGGTACTTTCTATTCCTGCTATTCAAACAAGCTTAGGTAAATATGCTACAAAGCGTTTAAATGATGATTTTAAAACAAACATTAATATTGAGAAAGTTAGTTTACAATTTAATGGAGATGTAGAAATTAAGAATATTTATATTGAAGATTATAAAAAAGATACGCTAATTAGCATCCAAGAGCTTAACACATCCATTCTAAGTTTTAAAAATTTATCTCAAGGAAAATTGGTTTTCGGTGATATTGATATTGAGAAACTTGTTTTTAACATCAAAACCTATAAGGGTTCTAGAGATACAAATCTGGATATTTTTGTAGATAGATTTGAAGATGATAATCCAAGAACAGGGAAAAGTAATTTCTTGTTATCCTCAAGCGACGTGTCAATTTATGATGGGCTATTTATGCTTTCCGATGAAAATAAGGAAACCACTAAAGTGCTTCATTTTGATGATTTAAATATTAATGCAACTAACTTCCTAATTAATGGAAGTGATGTTAGTGCTAGGATAAATACACTGTCGTTTAAAGATAGTAGAGGTGTAGAGGTTAAAAATATGATGACCGATTTTGCGTATACCTTGCAAGATATGACCTTTGCAAATCTTGAAATTAAAACTCCAGGATCGGTTCTTAAAGGGGATTTGAAATTTTTGTATGCCCGAGAAGACTTGCAATATTTTGTAGATAAGGTTCAGGTTGATGCCAGCTTCAAAGACTCTAATATCTTGTTAGACGAACTTAATACTTTCTATAATGAGTTTGGTATTAATCAATCGGCAAAGTTTAGCGCAGATTTAACAGGAACTTTAAACGATCTAAATACTCGTAATTTAAAGCTAAATACAAACTATAATACCAGAGTTTATGGTAACATAAATTTTAAAAACCTATTTAGTAAAGAAGCAGACGATTTTTATATGAACGGTGATTTTAGCAACTTATCATCCACATACAAAGATTTAAAAGCACTCTTGCCAAATGTTTTAGGAGCTGCTATACCAACATCTTTTGATAGATTAGGGTATTTTACAATTCGAGGTAATTCTCAAATTACATCAACTAATGTAGTTGCAGATATAGAAATAGATACCGAGCTAGGGTTTGTAGATTCTAATTTAGAAATCACTAAAATTAATGATATTGATAATGCCGATTACAGAGGAAAAGTGATTTTTGAAACATTTGATTTTGGAACGTTTTTAAACGACCCAAAAGTAGGTGTAGCGTCTTTAGACTTTGATGTTAATGGTAAAGGCTTTACTGCTGAAAAGATTGACACTCAAGTTAAAGGGGAAGTTTTTGAGTTGGTTTATAACGATTATAACTATAAACATGTTAAGGTTGCCGGTAATGTGAAAAATAGAATTTTTGATGGTAATTTAAATGTAAATGATAAAAATCTTCAATTAAACTTTACAGGTTTAGTGGACTTTTCAGAAGCCGTTAAAAAATATGATTTTGAAGCCGTAGTTGATTATGCTAACTTAAACACACTAAATTTTGTAAAAAAAGATAGTATTTCAATTTTTAAAAGTAAGGTCAAGATGAACATGAATAGTAGTAGTCTTGATGATGCACATGGTAAAATAGCATTCAGAAATACCATGTATAAAAATGAAAATGACACTTATTATTTTAACCGTTTTGATGTATCGTCTCGTTTTGAAAAAGATATACGTTTTGTAGAATTCAATTCTCCTGATATTATCGAAGGCGAATTAAAAGGCCGTTTCTTTCTTAAAGATATAAAAAAGCTGTTTGAAAACTCAATAGGACATATTTACACTAATTATATTCCGCATGAAGTTGATAACAATCAAAGCATAGACTTTAATTTTAGAATTTATAATAAAATAGTTGAGGTTGTTTTTCCGGAAGTAGAACTTGGCAAAAATACATTTGTAAGAGGCCGTGTAGAAAGTAAAGAAGAAAATTTCAAGCTTACATTCAAATCTCCAAAAATTAAGTTTCTTGAAAATTTCGCTAATAATATTGAATTGCAGGTTGATAATAGTAACCCTTTATTTAATACTTATGTGGAAATTGATAGTTTAAATACAAAATATTATGATGTTTCAAAATTCAATTTAATCAACGTAACAGTAAATGATACGTTATTTATGCGTTCTGAGTTTAATGGAGGAAAGAGAAATAGCGATATTTATAATCTAAGTTTTTATCATACAATAAATAATGATAATGAATCTGTTATTGGTTTCAAACAATCAGATGTTACTATAAAAAACAATAAATGGTTTATTAATGAAAACCAAGATAAATTCCATAAGGTATCTTTTGATAAAAAGCTTACAAAATTCAGGTTAGATAAGTTTAGAATCAATCATAAAGATGAAGAAATAAAACTCTCAGGTTTTCTCAAAGACTCAACTCAAAAAGATATAAAACTGAACTTCAGAAATGTAGATTTAGCTAAAATCACTCCAGATATTGATAGCTTATCCCTTGCGGGTAATGTAAATGGAAAATTAGATGTTTTACAGCAAAAAGGCAGTTATCTTCCAAATTCAACTATTATAATTGATGATTTTAAAGTTAATAATTTTCTTTTAGGGTCTTTTGATGCTACTATAACAGGAAATGAATCACTTACCAACTATAAAGTAAATGCTAATATTAAAAATGATATTACTAAATCGTTTAGTGCAAAAGGAGACATTTCGGTTTTAGGTAAACGTTCTACAATAAATGTTGCATTAGACTTTAATGCGTTCAATTTATTTCCTTTAAACCCATTATTGGATGGGGTTTTATCTGATATTCGAGGAGAAGCAAATGGTGAAGTAAAAGTTACAGGAGACTTAAAAAGACCAGATATAAATGGGGATTTGATTGTTAAAAATGGTGGTTTAGGTATTCCTTATTTAAATGTCGATTATGATTTTAATACCAATGCTTCAGTAACTTTAAAAGATCAAACATTTGTTTTTAATAACATTAGATTAACTGATACTAAACATAACTCAAAAGGGTTGCTAGATGGTAGCTTGAGTCATGTAAACTTTTCTAATTGGAGTTTAGGTTTAAATATTGTAACTCCAAGGTTATTGGTTTTAGACACTGAAGAAACCGAAGAGTCTTTGTATTACGGCACAGGTTTTATTGGAGGAAGAGCCAGTATATATGGGCCTACAGACGAGTTGGTTATTAGTGTTGTTGGTGAAACAAAACGCGGCACCGTTTTTAAAATCCCTTTAAGTGATTCAGAATCCTTCGGTGATAATTCTTATATACATTTCATAACTAAAAGGGAAAAGGAAGCGAGAAAAAAGGGGGAAGAAGTTGTTTTTGAAGAAATAAAAGGACTAGAGCTTGATTTTGATTTAGATGTTACTGAAGATGCTGAGGTTGAACTTATCATAGATAAAAATACAGGGCATGCTTTAAAAGGGCGAGGTAGTGGAGGACTATTAGTAGAGATTAATACTAACGGTAAGTTTGATATGTGGGGAGATTATGCCGTATTTGAAGGGGTTTATAATTTTGCTTATGGTGGGTTAATACAAAAGCAATTTATAGTGCAACCCGGAGGAACAATTGCCTGGGAAGGTGAACCAGCACTACCCGAAATTAACATGCTTGCTGTATATAAAACACAAGCTAATCCATCACCTTTATTGGATAATCCCATAAATAGAAGTATTCCTGTGGAACTTAATATTAACCTAAGTGGTAATTTAGAGCAATTAAATCCAAACTTTAGCTTTGAATTTCCAAATGTGAATTCAACTATAAAATCAGAGCTTAATTACCGTTTAGAGTCTCAAGATGAACGAGATAGACAAGCCTTGTTTTTAGTATCAACAGGGTCTTTTTCAAATGGGTTTAATGATTTAAATGCATCGGGTACTATCGCAGAACGTTTAAATGGTATTTTGAATGGTATTTTTACCTCTGGAGACAGTAAATTAAACGTAGGTTTAAATTATGAAGCTGGTCAAAATAGACCAGATTACCAGACAGATGATAGGTTTGGGGTTACATTGCAAACTCAAATAAGTGATCGTGTTTTAATTAACGGAAAAGTAGGTGTGCCCGTTGGTGGAGCAACAGAAACGGTAATAGCTGGAGATGTAGAAGTAGATTTTCTATTAAACGAAGAAGGGACACTTACTGCAAAAGTATTTAATAGAGAAAATAGCATTAGAAATTTTGGAGAAGAGATTGGTTACACTCAAGGTATTGGTCTTTCGTATAATGTAGATTTTGATACATTTAAAGAACTGATAAGAAAGTTATTTAAGAAATCTAAAGCTAACGAAAATACAGTAGAAGAATCTTCAGGAAATGAAGTAGAAAAATCAACTCCAGATTACATTTCTTTTAAAACTTCATCAAAAAAATAATGCTTTTTTAAGCTGTTTTTTACATTGTTAACTTTTTTTTATCAACTAAAACGTTATAGTTTTCTCAGTAACGTTAATTTACTGTAAATGCTATAGATATATGGGTTTTGTTTAGTAATTTTACTGTATTAAATTTCGAAATTCATGTCTAAAGCAATAAAAAAAATAGCAGTTTTAACTTCTGGAGGAGATTCTCCTGGAATGAATGCAGCAATTCGTTCTGTGGTTAGAACTTGTGCTTATCATAATGTTGATTGCGTTGGTGTTTACAGAGGTTATGAAGGGTTGATTGAAGGAGATTTCAAAAATATGGATGCTAGAAGTGTAAAAGGCATCATTAATAAAGGAGGTACGATACTTAAATCTGCTCGCTCTAAAGAGTTTAGAACTAAAGAAGGTCGTCAAAAAGCACACGAGAATTTACAGAAAGCTGGTATTGATGGACTAGTAGTTGTTGGTGGTGATGGTTCATTTACTGGAGCTTTAATATTTAATCAGGAGTTTGGATTCCCAGTGATGGGGATTCCTGGAACTATTGATAATGATATTGTTGGAACTTCACATACATTAGGTTTTGATACTGCACTTAACACAGTAGTTGATGCGATTGATAAAATTAGAGATACAGCCAGTTCACATAATAGATTGTTTTTTATTGAAGTAATGGGGCGTGATGTTGGGCACATAGCATTAAATACAGGAATTGCAGGAGGTGCTGAAGAGATTTTAATACCTGAAGAAGATTTAGGATTAGAGCGTTTGGTAGAATCGCTTAATAAAAGTAGGAAAACAGGCAAAACATCAAGTATAGTTATTGTAGCTGAAGGTGATAAAATAGGAAAAAATATTTTTGAGCTTAAAGAATATGTAGATGAAAACATGGAAGGTTATGATGTAAGAGTTTCTGTGCTAGGTCATATGCAGCGTGGAGGGGCTCCATCATGTTTTGATAGGGTTTTAGCAAGTAGAATGGGTGTAAAAGCAGTAGAGTCTATGCTTAATGGCGAAACGAATTACATGGTAGGCTTAATAAACTCTAAAATGGAACTTACACCACTGGATAATGCCATTAAAGGAAAAACAAAAATAAATTTAGAATTACTTCGTGTCTCAGATATCATGAGCACATAAACATTAATAAATAAGAACATGTCAAAATTAAAAATTGGAATTAACGGATTTGGTAGAATTGGTAGAATTGCTTTCAGAGTAGCAGCCGCAAGACCTGATATCGAAATAGTAGGAATCAACGATTTGTTAGATGTTGATCACTTAGCATATTTATTAAAATTTGATTCTGTACACGGAAGATTTAATGGTACAGTTGATACAAAAGACGGAAACTTAGTTGTTAACGGAAATGAAATAAGAATTACAGCTGAGCGTAACCCAGAGGATTTAAAATGGGATGCTGTAGGTGCTGAGGTTGTTTTAGACTGTACAGGTATCTTTACTACTTTAGATAAAGCACAAGCGCATATTAAAGCAGGAGCTAAGAAAGTAGCTATTTCTGCACCATCTGCAGATGCTCCAATGTTTGTAATGGGAGTAAACCATGATAAAATTACAGCAAGTGATACTATCGTATCAAATGCATCTTGTACAACTAACTGTTTAGCGCCATTAGCAAAAGTTATTGATGATAACTTCGGAATTGTTGAAGGTTTAATGACAACAGTTCATGCTACAACTGCAACTCAAATGACAGTTGATGGCCCTTCAAGAAAAGATTGGAGAGGTGGTAGAAGTGCTTTAGCAAATATTATACCTTCATCTACTGGAGCTGCAAAAGCAGTAGGTAAAGTTATTCCTGAGTTAAATGGAAAACTTACTGGTATGGCGTTTAGAGTGCCAACTCCAGATGTGTCTGTTGTTGATTTAACAGTTAGAACTGAAAAATCAGCATCATGGGACGAAGTTAAAGCCGCTTTAAAATCAGCTTCTGAAGGAGCTATGGCAGGTGTTTTAGGATACACAGAAGAAGGTGTGGTTTCTCAAGATTTTGTTTCAGAAACACAAACCAGCGTTTTTGATGCTGGATCAAGTATTGCTTTAAATGACAATTTCTTTAAATTAGTATCTTGGTATGATAATGAATTTGGTTACTCAACTAAATTAGTTGATTTAGCACAACACATTGCTTCAGTAAAATAATATATTATATTATAATAACTCCACAGAGTTATTGTGTAATGAGCACAGTAATCTGTGGAGTTTTTTTATCTAAATAACTTATGATTCTAATAGTTGATAGTGGTTCTACTAAATCTGATTGGTTAGCAGTAGATTCTGATGGAAACAAATTAATGGAAAAAGTCCGCACCAAAGGGCTTAATCCAGCTATTTTGAGCGAAAAAAAATTATATAAAACCATTAGGAAAAGTGATGATTTGATTACTAATAGTGGTAAAGTAACTCATGTCTTTTTCTATGGAGCTGGCTGTGGTACTGAAAATCCGAGGATGCTTCTAAAAGGTGTTTTAGAAGATATTTTTCCCAACGCACATGTAGAAGTGAATGAAGATACGCTAGCAGCCGTTTATGCTACTATTAGTAACCCTAAAGAAGCCGCTGTGGTTTGTATTATGGGAACAGGTTCAAATTGTAGTTATTATGATGGCGAAGTATTACACCAACGTGTAGATTCTCTAGGTTATATTCTTATGGATGATGCCTCTGGAAACTATTACGGTAAAGAATTATTACGCGACTATTACTTTAATCATATGCCAGAAAATGTCAAAATAGCATTTGGAGCAAAGTATAATTTAGAATCAGATTTTATAAAATATAACCTTTATAAGCAGCCTAGTCCTAATGCTTATTTGGCAAATTTCGCAGAGTTTATGTTTCTACAAAAAGATTCTGATTATATAGTAGAGCTTATAAAGAATGGTATACGAAGATTTGCAAAAAATATGATTATGCAATATAAAGAAGAACTAAAAACAGTTCCGATACATTTTGCAGGTTCTATTGCTTATTTTTCTAGAAAAGAAATTGAAGAAGTAGCAGAAGAAATGGGATTTACGGTTGGTAACTTTGAGCGTAGACCTATTGATGGCTTAGTTCCTTTTCATACTAAAAACCTATAAAATGTATAAGTAAAACATTATATTTTGCTGAAGCATACAGCTATTTATATTTCTAATTTAGAGAACAAAAAAGAACTCCTAAAAAAAATCAATACTGGAATGCTTTTTCCAGAGGTACTGAATTTAAAAGAAGGTGTTTTATCAGATATAGCTCTAAAGAGTTTTATAGAAAAAGAAATTCGTTATGAACGATCTCACATACAAACTAAAACTAGTAATAGTTTAAAAAACTCTTCTGAAGGTGAGCGAAAAAAAGCGTTGCTAAATCATATCCTTAAGCATCAGCCTGAATATGTTTTATTAGATAATGTTTTTGATTGTCTGGATATAAAATCTCAATCAGATATAGAAAACAAACTTTTTCAATTAAGAAATGAATTTGTAATAATTCAAATAACCACTCGTAAAAGGGATTTATTACCTTTTATTGATGTAATATATAATTATGAAAAGGGAGAGCTTAAGGCATATGATAACAATTTTGAAAATAAGAACAATTATTTCATAAACCATTTACCAAAGCCTTACAAGAATATAGCTGAAATTAATAATCCCATAATTAGTTTAAAGAATATAAACCTAAGTTATGGAGAAAGGCAAATTCTACGAAATATATCCTGGGAAATTAAACCAAGTGAATTCTGGCAGCTTATTGGTCCAAATGGTTCAGGCAAGAGTACACTTTTGTCTTTAATATCTGGAGATAATCCCAAAGGTTACTCAGAAGATATGACTTTATTTGGTATGAAAAAGGGTAGTGGGGAATCTGTCTGGGATATAAAAAAGCATATTGGTTTTTTTTCATCTGAAATGCTGTTAGGTTTTCGAAGACCAGACACTATTGAAAACATGATTATTTCTGGTTTCTTGGATTCAATTGGTCTCTACAAGCATCCAACAGATATTCAAATTAATATAGCGCATAAATGGTTAGATGTTTTGAATATGTTTAATATTAAAGATAAAAGTTTTCAGTCATTAGCGAATGGGCATAAGCGATTAGTTTTAATTGCACGTGCCATGGTTAAACATCCTTCACTACTAATTTTAGATGAACCAACAAATGGATTAGATGATAATGACGCTGTATTACTTGCCCAATTAGTAAATAAAATTTGTAAAGAAACCAATACTGCCATTTTATACGTCTCGCACAGAAAAGAAGCTAATATTACACCAGATTATATCTTTGAGTTAATTCCAAGTCAAGAGGGTTCCACAGGAGCAATTGTGTAATAATTCAATTTTTTAAAACTCTCTCTTTGTTATATAGCAATGCCTTACGGGACTTATCAACAATAACAAATTTCATAAAAATAGTAAGCTTCATCACATAATACTTTTGCTAATTCGTATATTTATAGATATGTTTGTTAAAAGCACTAGGTAATGAAGATTTTCCCTAAATCTATTAAGCGCATAAAAATGAAGAAGAAATTGTCTTTTTTCATTTTTGCATCCATTACTTCCATTTTACTTATTGGGTATTTTTTTTTGGAGAAAAAAATATACGCTGAAAGTGCCGCTATATTTCTTTTTATTTTAGCAATACTTCAGGTTTTTGTCTTACAATTCTTTTTTAGAAATCAATTGAAGAATGATGTTATTAGAGCAAATTTAAGGCTTCGTATTGAGGAATTAAAATTAAGCTTAGAGGTTGCAGAAGAAATGGGAAGTCATAAATCCATTTATCTGGCAAATATGAGCTACGAGGTTCGTACTCCACTTAATACAGTACTAGGTATGATGAATATGCTTAAGCAAACAGACCTGAATGATGATCAGATGGCGCAAGTTGAAATAGCAGAATATTCATCAAAGCATTTACTTCAATTAGTAAATATGGTTACTGATAATACTGAAGTGGAATCAGGCAATTTTAATTTGGAGTTACAAACCACAGATTTAAAGTCTGATTTATCAAAACTTTTTAAAGTATTTGAATTTCAGGCATGGGAAAAAGGTTTAGAATTTGATTATAAATTCCTGCATGAAGAAAAGGATAAGTTTTTAGTAATGGCTGATTCCCCTAGAATCCAACAGGTTCTTATAAACCTAATAAACAATGCCATAAAATTCACTAATGCTGGAAAAATATCTGTTATAATTGATCAGTTGGTTGGCATAGACAACTTTCAGTATATCACTTTTTATGTTAAGGATACAGGGATAGGAATGAAGCCTGAACAGGTTAAACGCGTATTGAATACTCCTGAGAATGTTTTTAGTAATAGCTTGATGAAAGATTATAGAGGTGGCGGTATGGGGTTGTCAATTTCTAATCAATTGGTACAACTCATGGGAGGTGATCTTGAATTGGAGAGTAAAGAAAATGAAGGAACAACCTTTTATTTTAGTTTGCAGCTAAAAAAGACCCTTAATTTAGAAGCTGAAGAAGAATCACTAGCTCCTGTTTTATCTGAAAAGTTTAGTGTTTTAATTGCAGAGGATAATAGAATGAACCAGAAAGTAATTAAATTTTTGTTGGAGAGGGAAGGAGCTGATTGCACATTTGCAAAAAACGGCAAAGAAGCTGTTGATCTATATAAAATTTTAGATTTTGATATGATTTTTATGGATATCTACATGCCAGGTATGGATGGATATGAGGCAACCAGATTAATAAAGAACACAGATAAATATAAAAAACAAAATACACCTATAATTGCTGTTTCTGCTAGTGCTTTTGAGAAGGATATTGAAAAAGCGAAAGAATCAGGTATAGACTATTTCTTATCTAAACCGCTTGAAGTAAACAAGATAAAAGAATTGTTAGTAAGGTTTTCTAAAACTACAGTTTAAGTTTTATTTAACTGCTATCATACTAATTTCTACATTAACATTTTTAGGCAATCTTGCTACTTGAACCGTTTCTCGAGCAGGCGCATCATCGTCATTAAAATAACTTCCGTAAATTTCATTTATTAATGCGAAATCATCCATGTTACTAATAAATATGGATGCTTTTATTACATGTTCAAAAGTCATATTAGCAGCTTTTAAAACAGCTTTTAAATTTAGCATTACTTGATTGGTTTCAAGTTTAATATTACCTATAACTAAGCTGTTAGTTTCTACGTTTATTGCTATTTGCCCAGAGGTATATAGTGTATTGCCAGTTAATATGGCCTGATTGTAAGGTCCAATAGGAGCTGGGGCGTTAGGAGTAGTTATAATAGTTTTCATTTTTGAAAAAAATTAAAATTGAATATCGGGTTGTCTACGTTGCTCGTATTTTAAATCCTGTAAGATACTTGATTTTATACCAATAAAGAAATTCCAAGAACTTCTATCGCTAAATGGTACCCAAGTGAAATTCATACGCCAACTTAATAAATCACGTTCAAAACGTAATTGTGTGAAAGTAAAGCCAGCATTTTTTAAATCATAACCAGAGGAAGCTCCTATACTCCATTTAGGAGAGAGCTCTATATCTCCTGAAAACATAAGAGAATGGGATGAAATTTCATTTTGACGCCTATTGTTAGAATAATTTACTGCATACGCTACCCTTAAATTCCAGGGTATGGTATAGTTGTATAGCTCACTAGGGCCTTCTTCGTTATCTTGGTCTTGATTATTCGCTTGTTGATTTGCGAAATCTTCAGAAACACCAAATAAATCATCAGCTCGACCACCGCTGCGTACATTTTCTTCTACACCTCTGTCTTTTTTATTTTTTTTATCCCCCTCTCTGCTAGCTAATGTCCAACTTGCGTTTAAACTAGCATTAGTTAATCTAAAAAGACTTCCTCCATTATCTATATTAAACTTATTGATTCTATTGTTATTATTATCTAATGCATAAGGGTCTAGGGTAGCATTAAAGTTAATACTCATTTTGTCTTTAAAAAGTTGCGTACTACCATTCATTCTTACGGGACTCCATTGTAATGAATCGCCAGCAAAGTTATAGGATGTTGAAAAATTTAGATTATTAAGTAGAATGATTTTTTTTGGTTCTGTTGCTGTACTATCTTTATCCCGTACCTTTGCTTCAATATTGTTTGAAACAGAAATACCCATTGAACTGGAAAAATTCTGATTTGGAGATCCAAAAACACCACCTTCAAACCTTGTGTATTCAATAAGTTCTCTCCTGGTATTACCGTTGGCATCAATTATTTCATCACCTTCAATAGTATCATAATATTGGTCAAATGCTGGATTAATATTATAACTAATGGAAGGCCTCATAACATGTCGAATTGCTTTTATCTTTCTGTCTTCACCTTCTTTTTCAAAATTAAACATACCATAAATTGTTGTGCCTATATTTGTGCTGAAATTATAGGTTCTAAATGAATCAAAACCATTTAAATCTTCAGTTACTGTCTGTCCTGTAGTACTATCAAAAGTTCTATTTATTGTGTTAAATGTCCATACTTCATTAAAGTTTGTGCTGGCACTGGCACTAAAATATTTGAAAATCTTAAAGTTAGTGGTTAAAGGAATAGAATGTTGAAATCCCGCTCTGGCATCATCAAACATTTCTTTTTTAAAGAAAAGAGAGTCAGTAGTCTGAATTCTATTCTCCCCACGGATGTTATATTGTAAATTAACGTTTTGAATAATTCCCTTTTTTGTGCCAGTTTCAGAAGCAAAAGGGTACATTCTACTAATACTTCCTTGAAATGTTGGAAGCGTCATATTTATAGTTTCGGTATTTGTATTTTGGGAATGAGTCGCTGTAACACTAAAATTTACTTGAGGTTCTCCCTGGAATGTTTTTGAGTACGATATAGAAGAGGCTAGGGTATTATTTAAAAAAGCTCCAGTATTTACCTGATTTACGGACTGTCTATAATAAGTACTACTTCCAAGGTTGACAGAAGCTGAAAAACGAGAGCTTGGATTAGCTTTAGAATCTTGACTATGAGACCATCTAAAGTTGTAAATTGTGCTTTTAGCAAAATCAGGAAACCCACGTTCACTGGTAATTAAATTTTCATAACGCATACCTATATTCCCCCTAAATCTATAGCGCTTTGAGTATGTGGATTCGGTTCGTATTCCATAACTTCCATTGGTAAAATAATCACCAAGAACAGCCAAATCTATATAATCACTTATTGCAAAGTAATAACCTCCATTTTGTAAAAAATATCCTCTACTATTTTGTTCTCCAAAAGATGGAATAATAACCCCAGAAGTATGTTTTTCACTCTGTGGAAAAAAACCAAATGGGAGTCCCAATGGTGTTGGTACATCATAAAAGAAAAGATTGGCTAACCCAGTAACGATTTTTTTTCCTGGTACAATTTTCGCTTTTCTGAGTTTTATATAATACTCAGGGTCGTCAAGGTTTTTTGCAGTTGTGTATTTAGCGTCTCTTACAAAGTAAACAGAATCATTTTCTTTCTTTGTGGTTTCAGATATAACAGTACCTTCACCTTGTTCTGTTTTAGAATTATAAATTAGTGCTTTTTGAGTTTTAGTGTTGAAAATAATAGAATCTGGTTCAACAACATTAGTGCCTTGAGAGAAAACGGGTTTTTGTGTATATCCCTCAATTGTATCAGTAATTCCTCTAGCGTAAACCGTATTGTTGTTATAGTCAATAGTGATGCGTCCTGCTTTAATATTCATGTCACCATAATCAATATTTGCTTCGTTGTACAAATATAATTTCTGTTGTTTATTGCTAAACTTGGTGTAGTCTTTTGCGTGATATTTTACAATATTTTCTAAAAGATCTTTTTTAGGTTTAACAGAATCGTTAACTATGGTGTCTTGAGTTTTTTCAGAAGGTGAGGTTATAGGAAGATTATCTATTTTGGTAACCAAACTATCTTTGGCTGTTCTTTCAATCGTTTTTCCTTTGTTTGGAATATCTTGAGAGAAGCTTAACGTGTTAATAAACACTGTAAAACTTAATGCAAAAAGTATTTTAAAGTTGTTTGTACGCAACGCTTTTAAATGTATTTTTGTAAAAGTATGGCTCGGTTTTTGAAAAGCCAAAATTACATATATTTTTCTGGGATTAATTTAATATTCTAGTAAAAATTTAAAATTAAAATAAACCGAGTTTTTTGATCGTTAAAATCGCATAGATTTCATTCTTGAAATATCAAAAATGATGCCCAAAAATGATATTCATTGCCTTTGATTGAAAACAACTGTAAACACCACATGAAAACGAACAACATTTTACTTTTCGTATCCTTAGTATTAATATTTTTTTGCAATACGCTACTATATGGACAATCTGCAATAGAGCCATTTGTTATTATGATTGATCCTGGGCATGGTGGTAGAGATTCTGGAACTCCTGGAACGGGGCGTTACAAGTCAACAGAAAAGGATATTGCTTTAGATGTTTCTCTTGCTCTAGGAAAAATGATAGAAAGCAACCTAGCTAATGTTAAAATTGTTTACACACGTAAAAAAGATGTTTTTCCAACTTTAAGGAGTCGTCCAGATCTTGCCAATAAAAAGGATGTTGATTTATTTATATCTATACATTGTAATGCGCAACCTGGTAAAAAAGGAACTGCCTATGGTTCTGAGACTTATGTTTTGGGAACTACTAAAAACAAGCAAAATTTAGAGGTTGCAAAGCGTGAAAATTCAGTTATTGCTTTGGAGGATAACTTAGAGGTATACAAAGATTTTAGATCAGATTCTCCAGAATTTTTGTTAGGATTGGAAATGGCTCAGGAAGCTTATTTGGATCATAGCATTAAACTAGCAAGATTAATTGAAGATGAATTTCAAACTACTGCAAAACGAAAAAGTAGAGGTGTGAAACAAAATATATTTTATGTTTTAGCATATTCATATATGCCGAGTGTACTCGTAGAATTAGGTTTTCTTACACATTTAAAGGAAGAAGACTTTTTAAATTCGAAAAAGGGTAAACAACTTATGACCAAATCATTATTTGTTGCTGTTGAAAAGTATCTGGAATACATGAATATTAATTCAGCTCCAACAAGCATAGTAAAAGCAGATACTAAAGAGCAAGTTTCTGGAAACATTACGTTCAAAATTCAAATAGCAGCAAGTTCAAAAGCACTAGAAACTAAATCATACAATTTTAAAGGATTACAGACAATTTCTAGAATACAAGATGGTAGTTTGTATAAGTATTTTTATGGTAGTACTTCTGATTATGAGGAAACTAAAGCCCTAGAGCAAGAAGCCCGAAGCAAAGGTTACAATTCAAGTTTTGTAGTGGCTTTTAAAGATGGAAAAAAAATAGCTTTAATAGATGCTTTAAAATCCAAAGCCAATTAAAGGTTTTCTTCTTATATTTATCTTAAATTTGTTTCTCTAAAGAAATTCAGTTTGAAAATATCAAAAGAAGTTAAAACAGGTATATTAGTATTTTTAGGAATTATTCTCTTTATTTTTGGTTTCAATTACCTCAAGGGTCAAAACCTACTAAGTTCTTCGCTAACAATTTACACGACCTATAATAATGTTGAAGGTTTGGTGCCATCTACGCCTGTAACCATTAATGGGCTTAACGTTGGTAAGGTAATAAGTATTGATTTTAAGGGTGATGGATCTGGAGTATTACAGGTAGAACTATTAGTTGATAACGATTTTAAATTTTCAAAAAATAGTAAAGCAGAGTTATACGAAACAGGCTTAATAGGAGGTAAAGCTATAGCCATTATTCCAGCTTTTGATGGAGCAGAAAGTGCTATAGAAGGAGCCGAACTTCAAGGCATAGTTAAGGCAGGTTTAACCGATTTAGTAAATCAGCGATTAACACCATTACAAGAAAAAATTGAGGTAATGATGGTTGGTGCAGATTCATTGCTAAACAATCTAAATGAGGTTTTTGATGATAAAACTAAAGCAAATTTAAGAGCCAGTATTTCTGGTTTAAATGATGTTGTTCAGAATTTTAAGAAAACATCTAATTCCTTGAACACGATAATGGTGAAAAATGAGGAGAAACTTAATTCTACATTATCAAACGTAGATGAAATTTCTTCAAATTTATCAAAAACAACAGCGCAACTTGCCAATGCTAACCTAGAGGAAACGGTTAAAACACTTGAAGCTACGATTAAAAATTTTAAAGATATTAGTAGTAAAATAAATGATGGAGATGGCTCTATTGGAAAACTTTTGCATGACGACGCTTTGTATAATAACCTTGAAGCAGCGTCAAAAGAGATGGAAGATTTAATACGTGATATAAAATTACACCCTGCCCGCTATAGACGTATATTATCTAAAAAAGAAATACCCTATAAAGAACCTACAGAAGACCAAAAGAACTAAATTTTATTATGAACTACTTGCCTAACATACTTTTTGCAATCATACTCATTGCTGGTATTGGTTATTTTTCAAAAAATGTAAAAAAGCTTATCAGGAATATAAAACTTGGAAAGGATGTTGATGTAAGCGATAATAAATCTGAGCGGTGGAAAAACATGGCTATGATTGCTCTAGGCCAAAGTAAAATGGTGCGTCGTCCAATTTCTGGCTTGTTGCACGTAGTCGTTTATGTTGGGTTTATAATAATAAATATTGAAGTTTTAGAAATAATAATTGATGGTATATTTGGTACACATCGTATTGGCTTAAAAGTATTATCTAAATCTGTATATGGTTTTTTAATTGGTACTTTTGAGGTATTAGCAGTACTAGTTTTTATTTCTGTAATTATTTTTTGGGCACGTAGAAATATTTTAAAACTAGCAAGGTTTTGGAAAAGTGAAATGACTAGTTGGCCTAAAAACGACGGTAATTTCATTTTATACTTTGAAATGGTATTAATGACTTTGTTTTTAGTTATGAATGCCATAGATTTGGATTTTCAATCCATAAATTCTGGAAACGTAATTAGTCAATACATAGCACCATGGTTTTCTGGTTTACAAGAAAGCACTTTGCATGTTATTGAAAGAGGCGCATGGTGGTTGCACATTGTTGGCATTCTGATATTCTTAAATTACCTCTACTTTTCTAAGCATTTGCATATTTTATTGGCGTTTCCTAATACATATTTTGGAAACTTAAAACCCAAAGGACAACTTAATAACCTTGAAGCAGTTACTAATGAGGTAAAGATGATGATGGATCCTAATGTTGACCCTTTTGCTGCTCCTGCTGAAGGAGTAGAAGAAGAGGTTCCTGCTAAATTCGGTGCCAGTGATGTACAAGATTTGAATTGGGTACAGTTACTAAATGCTTATACTTGTACAGAATGCGGACGTTGTACAAGCGAATGTCCTGCGAATCAAACTGGAAAAAAATTATCGCCAAGGAAAATCATGATGGACACTCGTGATCGTTTGGAAGAAGTTGGTAAAAATATTGATGAAAATAAAGGTGAATTCAAAGATGATGGAAAGCAACTTCTAGATGACTATATCACTAAAGAGGAGCTTTGGGCTTGTACATCATGTAATGCCTGTGTAGAAGCTTGCCCTGTAAGTATTGATCCACTATCAATTATTTTAGAAATGCGTCGTTATTTGGTTATGGAGCAATCTGCTGCTCCAACTGAGTTAAACAATATGATGACAAATATTGAAAACAATGGAGCACCTTGGCCTTACAATCAAATGGATAGATTAAACTGGAAAGATGAATAATGTTATGATTAAAAAAACAATCAATTTTAAAATAGCAGTTAGTGTTATAATGCTAATACTAATAGCATGTGTAAGTGTTACAGCACAGTCTAGTGAAAATGCGCTTAAAGTAGTAGATAGTATGGCTCTGAAAATGTTTAATGATATTAACAATAGGGATTATGATGCGATACTAGATATGACTCACCCAAAGGTATTTGAAATTGTTCCTAAAGAATCAATGAAAGGTATTTTTAAAAGTATGTTTGAAGGTAATGAAGATTTTTCAATTGATATACCTAAAGTAACACCAGAGTACAGGATCTCTGAAATTTTTGAAATTGAAAACGATACACTTCAATATGCTTTTGTGTCCTATGATATGGAAATGAATATGACATTTAATAAACAAGAGTTTGATGAAGCATCAAAAGGGACTATGGTTTCAATGATGAAAACAAAAGGAATAGATATTGATTTTGTTTCAGATAATACATTGGCAATGTTGATGCGGGATAGGATGACAATAATCCTTAAGGATAATTCAACCAATGATAAGTGGGTTATGATTAATTACGACCCAGATTCACCATTGTTTTATCAAATAATACCGTCTAGTTTATTAGAAAAAGCAAAGGAGTATAATCAAAATTTGATGCTTCAAAGCAAAAAGGAAAGTGAAGATTAATTCAAATCATATTTGAAATGACAATAAAAACAATGGCTGAATACATGGCTGAAGGCAAACACCCTGAAGTATTATTTTGGGTAGGTTGTGCAGGAAGTTTTGATGATAGAGCCAAAAAAATAACTAAGGCATTTGCTAAATTATTGAATAAGGCGAATGTAGAATTTGCTGTTTTAGGAGCTGAAGAAAGTTGTACTGGCGACCCAGCAAAACGTGCAGGAAATGAGTTTCTATTCCAAATGCAAGCAGTTACTAATATTGAAGTCCTAAACGCTTACGAAGTAAAAAAAATAGTAACAGCTTGTCCACATTGCTTTAACACCATTAAAAATGAATATCCAGAATTAGGAGGTAATTATGAAGTGATGCACCATACGCAGTTTCTTAAAACATTACTTGATGAAGGAAGACTATCCATTGAAGGTGGTAAATTTAAAGGTAAACGCATAACATTTCATGATCCTTGTTATTTAGGACGTGCAAATGATATATATGAAGCTCCCAGAGATTTAATTCGAAAATTAGATGCTGAGTTAGTTGAGATGAAAAACTGTAAGCGTAATGGATTGTGTTGCGGAGCAGGAGGAGCGCAAATGTTTAAAGATGCTGAAAAAGGAGATAAAGAAGTAAACATAGAACGTACTGAGCAGGCCTTAGATGTAAAACCAGAAATTATTGCTGCAGGTTGCCCTTTTTGTAATACCATGATGACAGATGGTATAAAAGCCAAAGAAAAAGAAAGTGATGTTGATGTTATGGATATCGCTGAATTAATTGCTAACGCCCAAGATTTATAAAATTTTTGCCATGTTAAAAAAACTACCATTATTATTATGCTTATGTCTTGTTGTAAATAGTTTTGCTCAAGACAAAACCAGAGAAGAAATTATTCAGCTTATGGCTGAAGATACTTGTGAATGTATTAAAAATGATACTGCTTCTTTTACGCCTGATAAAACAATGAACCAAAAGCAAGTGGCTTTAGGATTATGTTTACTTAAAAGTTATAACAAGCGAAAAGCAGAATCTGAAGCCATGGAAAATGCTGGTATGGATGATTTTGAAGCATTGGGAGAAGAGGTCGGAATCCAAATGGTATCAGTTTGTGGTGTAGAGTTTATGGCTATTTTTAGCGATGAACAATTAGACGAAATCATTGATGAATCTGAAGAATACGAAGCTAATACACCGCCACCTCCTGCACCAAAAGACGAAAATGATTTACAATTAGAAGCTGAATTAATCTCACTTAATAATGACGCAGTTTCATATTTTCAAGTAAAAGATGCATTTGATAAAACACATACTTTTTTAATAAAAGAACAATTTGAAGGTTATAAATTATTAAAAAAATCTAACTATAATAAAACATTTAACATCTATTATAAGGAGATTAATATGTTCGATTTAAGCGAACGTAAATATGTTAAGAAAAAGGTTGTTAAGTATTTAGAAAGTATAGATTAAAGTATCATGTTAGTAGATTTTAATACACTACCAGAAGAATCTCGTGTTTGGATATACCAAGCCAATCGTTCGTTTTCAGAAGTAGAGCTCGAGGATATTAAATCCAGACTTAATGTTTTTATTGAAAACTGGACTGCACATGGTAGCGATTTGCAAGCAGGATATGTAATTAAATATAAGCGTTTTATAGTTTTGGGTTTGAATCAAAACATCAATATGGCAACTGGTTGTTCAATTGATGCTTCAGTCCATTTTATTCAACAATTAGAGAAAGATTATAATGTTGATTTAATGGATAAAATGAATGTTTCTTATAAACAAGGAGAGTTCGTAGCTCATAAAACCCTTTCTGACTTTAGGAAGATGGCGAAAGAGAATGCGGTCTCAAAAAAAACGATTGTATTTAACAATTTAATTAGTACTATAGCAGAGTTTAAGGAAAACTGGGAAGTTCCTGCAAGCGAAAGTTGGCATGCCCGTTTTTTAAAGTAAAGCTTGTTACAAACTTCTTTATAAATCTATCTTAAAGTCTTTTTATCTTCCTTTTAAAGTATTATTTTGGCATGATTATTAGTACATTATACGTAACTATTAATCCCCATTAATTAATCTTTTATGCGTCAAATCTATATTACAATACTCTCTTTTTTATTTATATTACCTATAATTGGTCAAACAACCGATAATCCATTACTTACTTCAGATTACCAAGCACAAAAAAAATGGGTAGATAGTGTTTATGCATCCTTGACTCTAGCCGAAAAGGTAGGTCAATTATATATGGTGCAAGTCATGTCAAATCAAGATCAAGCCACCAAAAATAAGGTAGTTGAAATTATAAAAAAGCATCAAATAGGTGGAATCATTTACTCGAATGGTGGCCCAAATAGACAGGCGAGACTTAATAATGAATTACAATCTCTTTCTAAAATACCAATGCTTATTGGTATGGATGCTGAATGGGGACTTAGTATGCGTTTAGACTCTACTTATGCTTTTCCTTGGAACATGACTCTTGGTGCTATTAAAGACAATAAATTAATAGAACAAACAGGAAAACAAATTGGTGAGCATTGTAAGCGTTTGGGTGTTCATTTTAATTTCGCACCTGTGGTCGATATTAATACGAATCCAAAAAACCCAATAATAGGAAACAGATCTTTTGGTGAAGATAGAGATAATGTAACTGAGAAAGCTTCAGCATTTATGAAAGGGATGCAAGGTGCAGGTGTATTGGCAAACGCAAAGCATTTTCCTGGTCATGGAGACACAGATCAAGATTCACACCATACGCTCCCAGCAATAAGCTTTAACGAAAAACGTATTGACTCCATTGAGTTATATCCTTACAAAAAACTCATTAAGGAAGGACTATCAAGTGTTATGGTAGCTCATTTAAATGTTCCTAGTTTAGAGGCTAGAGAGGGCTATCCTTCATCATTATCAAAACATATAGTAACAGATATATTAAAGGAACGATTAGGGTTCAAAGGGCTTATTTTTACCGATGCTCTAACGATGAAGGGTGCTGCAGATTTTAGTGAAACAGGCGACATAGATTTGGCAGCATTTAAAGCAGGTAATGATGTGATGCTAATGTCTGAAGATGTTGGTATTGGTGTATCAAAAATTATTGAAGCTTATGAAAAAGGTGAGATTACTGAAGCTCGCTTAGAACATTCAGTTAAAAAAATACTTCAAGCAAAATATAAGGTTGGTCTTGATAATTATGAGCCTATTGGTCTTTATAATTTATCAAAAGATTTGAATCGACTTGAAGATGATATATTATACGAAGAGTTACTTGAAAACGCGATCACTGTAGTTAAAAATGAAAACGATTTGTTGCCTCTAAGACGTTTGGAAACAAAGCGTATTGCTTATGTAGAGTTGGGTGATGATTCTGGTTCTGCTTTATATAAAGAATTAAAAAAATATGCTAAAGTTCATATAGTAGCTTCAGATAATTTATTTTCTTTAACTAAAAACCTTAAGCCATATAATACTGTGGTTATTGGTTTTCATCGTTCAAATGATGATCCTTGGGAAGCTTACAAGTTTAGTAATAAAGAGTTAGTTTGGTTACACGAAATAGCACGAACACACACTGTTATTTTAGATGTTTTTGTAAAACCTTATACGCTTTCAAAACTAAAGACAATAGAAAATATAGAAAGTATTGTTGTTAGCTATCAAAACAGTGAGATAGCTCAACAAAAATCAGCACAACTTATTTTTGGGGCGATTCCTTCAAAAGGTAATTTACCCGTTTCTATTGGTAGTTACTTTAATAAGGGTGATGGTATTCATAACAACTCTTTGAAACGATTAGGATATAGTGTTCCTGAGCGTGTTGGGATGAGTTCAGAAAAATTAATGAAAATTGATTCTATAGCACAAGTAGCTGTAGATTCTATGATGACACCAGGAATTCAATTATTAGTAGCCAGAAAAGGTAAAGTGATTTATAATAAAAACTTTGGGAAACATACTTATAAAGGAAAGGAAAAAGTAGCGTTTGATGATATTTATGATGTGGCTTCATTAACTAAAATATTATCAACATTACCTTTGTTGATGGAGCTTGAAGAGCAAGGTATAGTGTCTTTAAATACAAAGCTTTCTTCAATTTTGCCAGAATATAAAAACTCCAATAAATCGCATATTACATTAAAAAGCATGTTATCACATTATGCGCGTTTAAGGCCATGGGAGCCTTTTTATTATCATACCTTAGATAGTGTAACCAAACGTCCAAGTAAGAAATATTACCGAACGGAGCGAAGTGATAAATTTAATGTTGAAGTCGCTAAAAATTTATTTTTAAGAACTGATTATCAAGATTCTCTACCAGAAATAATCAAAGATTCAGAATTATTAGAGCGCCAACGTTATCGCTATAGTGACTTTCCTTACTATATTTTAAAGAAATTTATTGAACAACATTACGACAGAACACTTGATGAATTAGTTCAGTCACATTTTTACGAATCTCTAGGTGCAAATTATACCCTGTATAATCCGTATTATAAGATTAGTAGTAAAAAGATTATTCCAACTGAGGTTGATGACTATTATCGCTATCAAAAAGTACATGGATATGTACATGATATGGGAGCTGCAATGCAAAGTGGAGTAGGTGGACATGCTGGTGTATTTAGTAATGCAAATGATGTTGCAAAGATTATGCAAATGTATTTACAAAAAGGATATTATGGTGGTAAACGTTATTTAAAACCTGAAACGATAGATAAGTTTAATACCTGTTATTATTGTGGAGATAACAATAGGCGAGGTATAGGATTTGATAAACCACAATTAGGGGATGAAGGTCCTACTTGTGGCTGTATTTCAATGACAAGCTTTGGGCATTCAGGGTTTACAGGAACTTACACATGGGCTGATCCAGAAGAGGAAATAGTTTATGTGTTTTTAGCAAATAGAACATATCCGCATGCTGGAAAAAATCTATTGTTAAGAGAAAATATAAGAACTGAAATTCAACGTTTAATTTACGAAGCGATAGAAGATTAGAAGTATTTAAAATTTAATAAATGAAAATAGGTATAGTTTGTTACCCAACGTTTGGTGGTAGTGGTGTAGTTGCAACAGAATTAGGTTTAGAGCTATCTAAACGTGGGCATGAAATACATTTTATTACTTACAATCAGCCTGTTCGATTAGAACTTATAAGCAATAATGTGCATTACCATGAGGTAAATGTGCCAGAGTATCCGTTGTTTCATTATCAGCCTTATGAACTGGCATTATCCAGTAAACTCGTAAATATGGTAAAGCAACATGGGATAGAAATACTTCATGTGCATTATGCTATCCCTCATGCTTATGCAGCATATATGGCAAAAAAAATGTTGCAAGAGGAAGGTATTTATGTACCAATAGTAACAACTTTACACGGAACAGACATTACGCTTGTTGGTAGTCATCCATTTTATAAACCAGCAGTTACATTTAGTATCAATAAATCTGATGCTGTAACTACAGTATCTCAAAGTTTAAAAGATGATACTTTACGATTATTCGACATCAAAAATGATATAAATGTAGTACCAAACTTTATCGATTTAGAAAAGTATAATCACAGTTTTACAGATTGTCAACGGGGCATGATGGCAAATGACGAAGAAAAAATTATTACGCACATTAGTAATTTGCGCCCAGTAAAACGCGTTCAAGATGTTATAAGTGTTTTTTATAATATTCAAAAGGAAATACCAGCAAAACTAATGTTTATAGGCGAAGGCCCTGAAAAAGAAAGTGTTGAACTGCGTTGTCAAGAATTAGGTATTTTTGATAAAGTGGTTTTCTTTGGTAGAAGTAATGAAATAGATAAAATATTATGTTTCAGTGATTTATTCTTGCTACCATCGCAAACAGAAAGTTTTGGTTTAGCAGCTCTAGAAGCCATGGCATCAGGTGTCGCTGTAATTTCAAGTAATACAGGAGGGCTTCCAGAAGTAAATATACATGGAGAATCTGGTTTTTTAAGTGATGTTGGAGATATTGATGATATGACTAAAAATGCTTTACATATTTTGAGTGATGAAAACCGCTTAAAAACTTTTAAAGCTAATGCTCGTAAAGCAGCTTTAAAGTTTGACTTACATGCTATTGTGCCACAATATGAGGCTATTTATCAAGATACTTTGGCTAAGTGTTTGGTGTTGTAAAACCCCGTATTTCCAATTAAAAAAAATTTGGGCGTTACCCACAAGGGGTCGGGCTATCCGTTACAAGTCCTCGCACTTCCTTCGTCTGGCTGTGGGCTATCCACTACTATCCCTAACGCGGGCAAAACTGCTAATGTCTGTTCTCAAGACTATAAAATGGTTTATCTAAAAAAATAAAACCCCGATAGTAAACTATCGAGGTTTTAAATATACTTTTTAAGTTTAACTAGAATCTATAACGAATACTTAATGCGATATCAAAATCTAAATCATCTCTAAAATCACCAAAACCAAGTTCTGGTCTAGCATCTAGTGATAACTGTAAAGGAATATCAAAATTGTATTCAATACCGATGTCACCAGCAGCAAAGATAAATGTTTCGCTATCATCTACTCCATCAGGAACGTTGTCAAAACTATAAGATCCAATTCCACCACCTACACCAGCGTACCAGTTAAAGTTACCATCAAGTAACCAAATCCATTGGTATAAACCAGCTAACTTAAAACCATCATAACCTTTTCCATCTCTAATTCCAAGGTCTAACTCTAAACGGTTGTTTTCTCCAAGAGCTCGTTGGTAAGATATTTCAGCTCCAAAACCGTCACTGTCACCTAAACGAAGACCAAGTGCGTTTTCTGAAATGTCTTGTGCATTTGATGTAAATGCAAAACCTAATACTGCAATTGATAATAAAAATACTTTTTTCATAAAATAAAGTTTTTTGTTAGTTTTTTAAATATACGGTCAATCTTTAAAAATAGACCATTTTTATATATTCTTAATGCTTTTGCAAAAATAACGCCATTTTTGTCTTTATATTTACGGATACCATAGTTTTTTTAACGCAATGTCTTTAAACGATTTAAAATCAAAGCTTTCCGGTGATCTATTTCATGATGATTTAATAAAATCTATTTATGCTACTGACGCTTCAGTTTATAGAAAACTGCCACTAGCGGTGGCTTATCCAAAAAATGAATCCGATATTAAGTTATTAATTCAATTTGCAAAAACTAATAAAACCGCTTTAATTCCAAGAACAGCAGGAACATCCTTAGCAGGACAATGTGTTGGTGATGGCATTATAGTTGATGTTTCAAAGTATTTTACAAAAATTATAAAACTTGATGAAAAAGCGCAAACGGTTACGGTACAGCCAGGAGTTGTAAGAGATGCATTAAATAATTATTTAAAACCTTTTGGGTTCTTTTTTAGTCCGAATACCTCCACATCAAATCGTTGTATGATAGGCGGAATGGTAGGTAATAATTCCTCTGGAACAACATCTATTCAATATGGTGTTACAAGAGACAAGGTTTTGCAAATGTATACTATTTTAAGCGATGGAACTGAAGTGGTTTTTGGAGGAATAACCTCAGAAGTCTTTCATCAAAAAGTTAATAAGCATTCATTAGAAGGACAGATTTATAAAACTATTTATAATGAATTAAAATCGGAATCTGTACAACAAGAAATTATTGAAAATTTCCCAAAACCAGAAATTCATAGAAGAAACACTGGTTATGCTATTGATGAGCTTATTAAATCTGAAATCTTTAACAAGTCTTCTGAGAAATTTAATATGTGTAAACTACTATCTGGAAGCGAAGGGACTTTAGCGTTTACAACACAAATTACTCTAAAACTAGATAGGTTACCACCAAAGGAATCCATTTTGGTAGCTGCTCATTTTGAGAGTATAGAAAACTGCATGAAAGCAGTTCACCCCTTAATGCAACATAATCTTTACACTTGCGAAATGATGGATAAAACCATTTTAGATTGTACAAAGCACAATAAAACGCAGCAAGAAAATAGACAATTTATAGTTGGTGATCCTCAGGCTATTTTAATGTGCGAGGTAAAGGCTGATACTTTGGAACATGTAAAAGAGTTAGCTAAAAATCTTGAAGAAACTATTAAGACATCAGGTTTAAGTTATGCCTATCCAAAACTTTTTGGTGCAGATATACATAAAGCTGTTGAATTGAGAAGTGCAGGTTTAGGGCTTTTAGGTAATATTATAGGCGACAAAAAATCTGCTGCTTGTATAGAAGATACAGCTGTAGCTTTACCTGATTTGGCAAATTATATTTCTGAGTTTACACAGCTCATGAAAAACTATAAACAAGATGCCGTTTATTACGCACATGCAGGAGCTGGAGAAATTCATTTGCGTCCTATTTTAAACTTAAAACAATCAGAAGATGTTGAGTTATTTAGAAAAATAACAACTGATGTGGCCCATTTAGTTAAGAAGTATAATGGTTCTATGAGTGGGGAACATGGTGATGGTATTGTACGTTCAGAGTTTATAGAAATGATGATTGGGGAGGCTAATTACAACATTATTAAGCGTATAAAGAAAACTTTTGATTGCGATAATATTTTCAATCCTGGTAAAATAGTAGATGCTCTACCAATGGATAAAGCACTACGTTACCAAGAAAATAGGGAAGAACCCAAAATTGCAACGCTTTTAGATTTCTCAAAATCGTTGGGTATTTTAAGAGAAGCTGAAAAGTGCAACGGATCTGGTGATTGCAGAAAACTACCCGAATTTGGAGGGACCATGTGTCCAAGTTATAGAGCTACAAAAAATGAAAAAGACACTACTCGGGCTAGAGCAAATGCTCTGCGAGAGTTTTTAACACATTCTGATAAAGTTAACAGATTTAATCATGATGAATTAAAAGAGGTTTTTAATTTGTGTTTAAGTTGTAAAGCCTGTACCAGCGAATGTCCAAGCAGTGTAGATGTAGCGAGTTTAAAAGCTGAATTTCAATATCAATATCAAACAGTTAATGGTTTTAAGTTTAAAGATAAATTCTTTGCAAATTCAACAAAATATAATAAAATAGCATCCAGAGTACCTAAATTTTATAATGCGTTATTTCAACATCCATTTTCTGGAGGGGTTATAAAAAAAGTTTTAGGAATACACCAAAAACGTAGCCTGCCAAAAATATCTAGATCTTTTACAGGTTTTGATAATTTTTCGAATTGGATTGATAATAAAAATCCACTCAACCCAATCAAAACGGTTTATTTGTTTGTTGATGAGTTTGTGAATTATTTAGAATCGGAAATTGCTATAGACACTTTAATCGTACTGGAGGCTCTAAATTATAAGGTTGTTCCTGTTTCTCATTTGGAGAGTAGTCGTTCTTTTTTATCCAAAGGTTTTTTAAATGAGGCAAAGGCTATTGCAAACAAAAATGTTTTATTTTTTAAAGACAACGTTTCAGAGAGTACACCTCTTCTAGGAATAGAACCTTCTGCAATATTATCTTTTAAAGACGAATATTTGAAATTGGCAGATGATAAAACTTCCGCGGAAGCGATATCAAAAAACACCTTTTTAATAGAAGAATTTATCCAACAAGAAGTAAAACTAGGAAACATAAAACCAGAACAATTCACATCAGAGTCTAAAACCATCAAATTTCATGGGCATTGCCACCAAAAAGCAATGGCAAATCAATTATCAAGTTTTGCAGTATTAAATTTACCGGTAAACTATAAAGTAACTATCATCCCAAGTGGTTGCTGTGGAATGGCAGGTAGTTTTGGATATGAAAAAGACAAGTATGAAGTAAGCATGCAAATAGGCGAACAAACACTTTTTCCAGCAATTAGAAAAGCTTCAGCAGAAGTTGTGATTTCTGCAAACGGAACAAGTTGTAGGCATCAAATTAAAGACGGTACAAACCGTAACGCGAAACATCCTATAAGCATTTTAAAAGATGCTTTAGTCTGATTTTTTATTTTCAGTATGCTTAATAATAGTGATGGCAGCAATTAAATCTTTAACTTCCAATTCATCTTCGTCGTCATCATAAACTACAAAAGGAGCGAGTTTGTCTTTGTTGTAGTTGTAGATTCTCCAACGTTTAAATTGGTATTCAAGTGCAGTGAAGTTTTCAACCCAATCTCCAGAATTTAAATAGGTTGTTTTGCCATTTTTATTTTCAAAATATTCCATTTTTGGCTGATGAATATGTCCACAAATCACATAATCATAATCGTTTTCAATCGCCAATTCTGATATTACCTTTTCAAAATCATTGATATACTTTACGGCGCCTTTTACACTTTTTTTAATTTTTTTGGATAATGAATAACGTTCCTTACCACGTTTCTCAGCATACCAGTTTAGTAATCGATTAAAAAGAATAAGCAAGTCGTAGCCATAGCCGCCAAGTTTTGCTAACCATTTGGCATTTTGTATTGAAATATCAAAAACATCCCCATGAAAAATCCAAGCCTTTTTACCATCTAATTCTATAACAGCTTTATCTACAATAGAAATATTACCAATAGTAGTGTCACTAAACTTTCTTAGCATTTCATCATGATTACCAGTAATATATATTACTTCAACACCATTGGATGCCATGGTCATAATTTTCTTAATAACCTTTAAATGCGATTTAGGAAAGTATCGTTTACTAAACTGCCATATATCAATAATATCGCCATTAAGTATAAGTTTCTTAGGCTCAATACTATTCAAATAAGTTAGTAAATGTTTTGCATGACATCCGTAGGTTCCTAAATGAACATCAGAAATAACCGCAACTTCAATTTTTCTTTTTATTTTCAATTCTAGCCTAATATTAACAGTACAAATAATAAGTTTTAGTATAACTTAATCATTATGTAATAATTAACTATGTATCAGTATATTGTTAATTAATTGTTACGCGTAGCAAAAGTTTATGGCTTTATCTTAAAGATTGATTTCTTATTTAAGCGTATTAGCATTATTTTAGCAAAAAATTTTAGGCTATGGCTGGTAATTCCTTCGGAAAACTATTTAATTTAACAACTTATGGAGAATCTCACGGACCTGCTTTAGGTGGTGTAATAGATGGTTGTCCATCTGGGATAACCTTAGATTTGAATAAAATTCAAAACGAATTAGATAGAAGAAAACCTGGTCAGTCAGCTATTGTTACACAGCGTAAAGAACCAGATACTGTAAAGTTTTATTCAGGAATTTTTGAGGGTGTTACAACAGGAACTTCCATAGGTTTTGTTATAGAAAACACCAATCAAAAATCTCATGACTACTCGCATATAAAAGATAGTTATAGGCCTAGTCATGCAGATTATACTTATGATAAGAAGTACGGTGTTAGAGATTACAGAGGTGGAGGAAGAAGTTCTGCAAGAGAAACGGCATGTCGTGTTGTAGCAGGAGCCATTGCAAAACAGCTGTTAAAAGGTATTGAGATTACTGCTTACGTTTCTGGTGTTGGCACCATGAAGCTGGATAAACCATATACAGATATAGACCTTACAAAAGTAGAAACCAACATTGTGCGTTGTCCAGATCAAGATATGGCCTCAAAAATGGAACAATACATTAAAGAGGTTAGGAGTAAAGGCGACACTGTTGGCGGTATAGTGTCATGTGTTATCAAAAATGTACCTGTAGGTTTAGGAGAGCCTGTCTTTGATAAATTACATGCAGAATTAGGTAAAGCCATGTTATCCATAAACGCTGTTAAAGGCTTTGAGTATGGCAGTGGTTTCCATGGAAGTACCATGTATGGTAGCGATCATAACGATGCGTTTAATAACGATGGGTCTACTAAAACCAATCATTCTGGAGGTATTCAAGGTGGAATAAGTAACGGTATGGATATTTATTTTAATGTGGCGTTTAAACCTGTAGCAACTTTAATCCAGAAATACGAAACTATCGATAAAGCAGGTAATACAGTAGAAATGCAAGGTAAAGGACGTCACGACCCATGTGTTGTACCTCGCGCAGTACCAATTGTAGAAGCTATGGCAGCCTTAGTTTTAGCAGATTTTCATTTAATTAATAAGCTCTATAAGTAATTTTTTAGAAGCTATTTCCCGCTTTCCGCTATATCTTTTTAAAATTACGTCATTACGAGGAGTATGCGACGTGGTAATCTGTTAATTAACAGTTTAAAATCAAAAAATATTGTTTCTTAAGTTTTAAAAAGGATGCCGCTTCAATCGGGGCTAAGTCATCTGCCAAGGTGTTGCATTTAAAACTACAGGGGTTTCTTGCCTTTATGCTTCCAGCGTTTATGTGTCCAGAAATAATATTCAGGAGCTTCATGTATTTGCTCTTCAACACGATTTAAGTACAAATCTGTAAGTTTAAAATCAGGATAGTTTTGGCAATCTCTAATAATATCAGTAAAAGTAGCCTCATAATAACCCCGTTTCACCTTTTTAACTTTTAAAAAAAGCGTTACCATATCCAGACGCTTTGCAAGTACCTCTGCACCAACATGTACAGGTACTTCTTTTCCCATAAAATACTGCCAATGGATAGCTTTTTTGAGTTTTGGAGACTGATCAAAAACAAAACCATTAAGCGTTAATTCGTTATTCTTTTTAGCTTTTATAAGGGTTGGAAATGTATCTTTAGTAGTAATTAAGTAACTATTATATTTAGCACGAATACGTTTTACAAGCGCATCAAAATACTTATTACTAAGTCGCTTGTAAACGGCATAACCTTTATGTTTTATATGGGTTTGTAAGATAAAAATCCATTCCCAACTCGCATAATGTCCCATAAATAAAATAATACTTCGTTGCTCTTTTTCTAGTTGATGGATTTCATCAAGGTTAGTAAATATGTAACGTTTTTGCATTTCAGCTTCAGAAATAGTAATAGATTTTATGGCTTCAAACATCATATCACATAAATGATGATAAAAACCTTTTCTTATGGCTAAAATTTCTTTCTTAGATTTACCGGGGAGTGCTAACTTTAAATTATCTAAAACAACTTTTTTTCTGTAGCCAATAATGTAATAAACCAATACATAAAAACCATCAGATAACGCATACAACAACCTAAAAGGTAAAATGGAAATTATCCATAAAAGTGGATAAACCAGAATATAAGCTAGAAATTGCATGAATAAGTTTTAGATTTGCAAAAGCAAATATATGTATACCATTTGTTATTTGAATTTAGATTTAAGAAAATGATAATTTTTTTCTTTATATGAAGCAGAAAATATAGCATAGCATCGCCTCCGGTTTCTTTTTACGCTAAAATAGAAAGTAAAAAAGAGCGTTTTATTTATGTGAATTCAATTGATAAATGGTGTCTTAATTAAAAACAAACGTTTATAATACATGGGCAAATTAGATCTAGTAACCATTATAATAATTGGGGCAAACGTATTAATCTCTTATAAGGGATTTAGTGATTATAGTTTTTTTGAGAAGTACAAATTTAATGTTGGAGGTGTAAAACGTGGAGAACAATTTAGAATGTTGAGCTCAGGTTTTTTACATGCAGATACTCAGCACCTTTTATTTAATATGCTTACCCTTTATTTTTTTGCAGATGTTGTTATAAGTTTACTTAGCCCTATTCAATTTCTTATCGTATATTTTGGTAGTCTTATATTTGGAAGTTTGTTAGCACTCTATTTTCATAAAAATGAGTACCACTATAGTGCTGTAGGAGCCAGTGGCGCTGTGAGTGGTATTATTTATTCAGCAATTTTGCTACAACCAGGAATGAGTCTTTATATGTTTTTTATACCAATTCCAATTCCAGCATACATCTTTGGTATTGGGTATTTATTATATTCAATTTATGGTATGAAAAATAGAATTGGTAATATTGGGCATGATGCACACTTTGGAGGTGCAGTTGGCGGATATTTAATCACTTTATTATTATCACCTTGGTTGTTTGAAACCAATTTACTCATGATAGTTTTATTAGCTATTCCAATACTTATTTTATTTGCTTTAAAGAAAATGGGGAAGATATAAGTTTTGAATTTTTAAGATTTGAAATATATAATCATGTATGGCATAACTATTGAATTTATAGTCATACTGTATATTGGTTAAATCTTAAATTTCTTATATTCAGTATTTTAACACGTTTAATATAAAAGATAAAAAATGATCAATTTTGTTTTAATGACAGATTGACCTAAATATATTTATGAAGAAATCTAAATTCAGTACCCTTGACAGTTTGTCACTTCAGGAATTTGATGAAAACTCAGAGTTAATTCCTTTAATGACACCAGAGGATGAAGAAGCAATTAATAATGAAGAATTACCAGAGACCTTACCTATTCTTTCTTTGAGGAATACGGTGCTATTTCCAGGAGTAGTTATACCAATAACAGCAGGTAGAGATGCATCAATTAAACTTATTAATGATGCTAATAAGGGCGGAAAAGTAGTTGGAGTTGTTGCTCAAAAAGATGAAGAGGTAGAGAAACCAACTGCAAAAGACATTCACGAAACTGGTACGGTTGCTAGAATTCTACGCGTTTTAAAAATGCCTGATGGCAATGTTACTGTAATTATACAGGGAAAAAAGCGTTTTAGAGTAGCAGAGGTACTCACAGAAGAACCTTATATGAATGCTACCATTCGTGATATTACTGAGGCAAAACCTGCTCAAAAAAATAAAGAATTTTCAGCAATCATTGACTCAATTAAAGATTTAGCTTTAGAAATTATAAAGGAGAGTCCTAATATTCCAAGTGAAGCGTCTTTTGCTATAAAAAATATTGAAAGTAATTCGTTTTTAGTCAATTTTGTATCGTCTAATATGAATCTTTCTGTTGCTGAAAAGCAAGAACTTCTTGAGATTAATGATCTTAAGAAACGCGCACTTGCAACGTTAAAGTACATGAATGTTGAGTTTCAAAAATTAGAGCTTAAGAATGATATTCAGTCTAAAGTTCAAATGGATATGAGTCAACAGCAACGTGAGTATTTCTTGCATCAACAAATGAAAACCATTCAAGAAGAGCTTGGTGGAGTGAGTCATGATGGTGAAATTGAAGAGATGCGCATTAAGGCCAAGGATAAGCTTTGGGACGAAAAAGTTGCAAAACATTTCGAGAAAGAAATTGCAAAAATGCAACGTATGAACCCGCAGGTTGCGGAATATTCTATTCAAAGAAATTACCTTGAATTATTTTTAGATTTACCATGGAACGAATTTAGTAATGATAAATTCGACTTAAAACGTGCTATGAAAATTCTAGATAGAGACCATTTTGGTTTAGAAGATGTTAAAAGAAGAATTATAGAGTATTTAGCAGTTTTAAAACTTCGAAATGATATGAAATCGCCTATTTTATGTCTTTATGGACCTCCTGGAGTTGGTAAAACATCATTAGGTAAATCAATAGCTGAAGCATTAGGGCGCGAGTATGTACGTATTTCTTTAGGGGGTTTAAGAGATGAAGCTGAAATTCGTGGACATAGAAAAACATACATAGGTGCTATGCCGGGGCGTATTATTCAAAGCTTGAAAAAAGCGGGGACATCAAACCCTGTTTTTGTTTTAGATGAAATTGATAAGTTATCAAATTCGCATCAAGGTGATCCTTCATCTGCCATGTTAGAGGTTTTAGATCCAGAACAAAACAATGAGTTTTACGACAACTTTTTAGAAATGGGTTACGATCTTTCCAAGGTGATGTTTATTGCTACATCTAATAGTTTGTCTACTATTCAACCGGCATTGAGAGATAGAATGGAAATTATCAATGTTACCGGCTATACCATAGAAGAAAAGGTAGAAATTGCTAAACGCCATTTACTCCCAAAACAATTAAAAGAGCATGGTTTAACTGATAAACATTTAAAAATTGGGAAACCGCAATTAGAAAAAATAGTTGAAGGTTATACACGTGAATCTGGAGTTCGTGGTTTGGAAAAACAAGTAGCAAAAATGGTGCGTTATGCAGCTAAAAATATTGCTATGGAAGAAGATTATAATATTAAAGTTTCCAACGAAGATATTACTGAAGTATTAGGTGGTCCAAAATTAGAGCGTGATAAATATGAAAATAATAATGTAGCAGGAGTTGTTACAGGTTTAGCATGGACTCGTGTAGGTGGAGATATTTTGTTTATCGAATCAATTCTTTCAAAAGGTAAAGGAACAATGACCATTACAGGGAACCTTGGAAAGGTTATGAAAGAGTCTGCCACTATTGCCATGGAATACATAAAATCTAATGCCGATAAATTTGGAATAGACACTACTGTTTTTGATAAATATAACGTTCATATACACGTGCCAGAAGGTGCTACGCCTAAAGATGGACCAAGTGCGGGTGTTACAATGTTAACCTCTTTGGTTTCACTTTTCACTCAGAAAAAAGTTAAGAAGAGTTTAGCGATGACAGGCGAAATTACACTCCGAGGAAAAGTATTGCCAGTAGGTGGTATTAAAGAAAAAATTCTTGCAGCAAAACGTGCTAGAATTAAAGAAGTTTTACTGTGCGAAGATAATAGAAGAGACATCGAGGAAATAAAACCTGAATACCTTAAAGGTTTAACATTTCACTATGTGTCGGATATGAGCGATGTTATAGACATTGCCATAACAAATCAAAAAGTTAAGAATGCAAAAAAAATATAAAAATTTAGTACTGATAGTTACTATTCTTGTATGTGGCTTTAATTTACAGGCGCAAGCTAGAATTGCATATAAAGATGTTCTCTTAAATGGTAAGCCAGCAAGATTAAATTTAAAAACAGGTGAATTTATTTTTACTGATTCAAAAGGTACTGATTCTATAGTAAAAGCTAAAAGACCTGATGAAGACAACTCTTTAGACCGATTAAACTATCATATCGTTAAATCAGGGGAAAAATTATTAGATATATCAGAACAATACGGTTTGAGTTTAAAAGAAATTAAAGATGCTAATAATTTAAAAACAACTTTGGTTAGTGTGGGGCAGAAACTTCGTGTTAGAAACTTTGAAGAATTACAGGAAGAGAAAACCAAAGATATCTGGATAGTATCTAAAGGACAAACACTTTATTTAATTTCAAGAAAAACGGGGGTAAGTATTAAAACAATTAAGCAATTAAACGGCTTGAAAAATAATACGCTTGCTATTGGTCAAAAGTTATATTTAAAATAGAAATATATGCTTTAAAAAAATAAATAATGCATAGCACCGTTCTAGTATAGATTTAGTTACTTTGCGCCGTAAATATGCTAAGAAAAATTATTACGTTTTTTTGTCTAACCATGTCTTTTCTCTCTTTGGCGCAAGTAGGAGGGGAAACCACTTATCGATTTCTTAATTTAGTTGCATCACCTCGTCAAGCTGCATTAGGAGGTAAAGTCTTAACAAATGTTGATTACGATGTAACTCAAGCTATTTTTAACCCAGCAACCATTAATGTTGAAATGGATAATCAATTAGCTTTGAATTATACCAGTTATCTTGGTGGTATTGGATATGGGACAGCCGCTTATGCATATACTATAGATAGGCGAACACAAACATTTCACGCTGGTATTACATATATCAATTATGGTGATTTTGATGGTTACGATGAAGCAGGAAACTCAACGGGGGCTTTTACTGGTAACGAAACTGCATTGTCTTTCGGGTATGCTACACAGGTAGGTTACTCTGATTTTTACTTTGGTGGTAACGTAAAACTAATAACATCCACATTAGAGCAATATAGTTCTCTTGGAGCAGCTGTTGACTTAGGACTCATTTATATTAATGAAGATTTAGATTTTAATGCAGCTTTGGTAGTTAGAAATTTAGGATCACAAATTACCACTTATGCTGATTTAAATGAAAGATTACCTTTTGAGGTGGCATTTGGAATGTCGCAACGTTTAGAGAATGTTCCCATTCGTTGGCATGTGACTTTAGAAAATTTACAACAATGGCCTATTTCTACACCAAACCCAGCAAGAGCAATAAGCGACTTGTCTGGTAATCAATCTTCGGAAAAAGTGGGTTTTCTTGGGCAAGTTATAAGGCACACTATTTTAGGTGCTGAAATTTTTCCAGAAGGTGGATTTAATATTCGCTTAGGGTATAACTTTCGAAGGGGTGAAGAACTAAGAATAATTGATCAAAGAAATTTCTCAGGTTTATCTGCAGGTATTTCTATTAAAATGAATAAAATGCGCTTTAGCTATACCCATGCAAAATATACAAGTGCAGCAAATTCAAACTTTTTTGGACTACAAATTGATTTACAATAAAGAGCGTATTTAGAATTGTATGCTTTCAACTTTACAACACTTTAAGTACTTTAGCTTCTTTAAACTTGAAAATGAATAAGATTACGATTGCAATAGATGGGTTTTCATCTACAGGGAAAAGTACAGTTGCAAAACAACTTGCAAAAGCATTGGGTTACGTTTATGTAGACACAGGCGCTATGTATAGAGCTGTTACCTATTATGCTATGAATAACGGACTAATAAATGAAAGTGATTTTAATTCTGAAGCCTTAGTTTATCAACTACCGCAAATAGATTTAAGTTTCAAATTTAATGAAGCTTTAGGCTACGCCGAAGTTTATTTAAATGGTTTAAATGTTGAAAATAAAATTAGAACACTTAAAGTGTCTAGTTTTGTAAGCAAGGTAGCTGCTGTTTCTAAAGTGAGGCAAAAACTAGTAGAACAACAAAAAAAAATGGGACAAGATAAAGGGGTTGTAATGGATGGTAGAGATATAGGTACTGTAGTTTTTCCTAATGCTGAGCTTAAGTTATTTATGACAGCCTCAGCTCAAACTAGAGCAGAGCGACGTTATCAAGAACTTATAGAGCGTGGAGATCAAGTAGAATATAAAGATGTACTTGAGAATGTACAGGAACGCGATTACATTGATTCTAATCGAGAAGATTCTCCGTTAACCAAAGCTGATGATGCTATTGAAATAGATAATTCTAATTTAACCCTAGACGAGCAGTTTAATAAAATTTTACGATTAGCGAAAATGACTATTGAAGATTTAGAATGATTTTGATAGTCTAAGTAGCAGAAACAAAAAAACGAATCTTTATAGACTTAAAGATTCGTTTTTTTATTTTGTGTGTAAAACTATATTAAAGTTTTGGAATAATTAATTCTTGATCTGGATGAATTAAATCAGGATTCTTTAATATATCTGAATTTGCTTTAAAAATGTCATTGTATTTTGAAGCATTACCATAATATTGTTTCGCTATTTTACCTAAAGTTTCTCCGCTTTTTACAGTATGCCTTGCATAAACACTTTCATCAGCAACACTAATGTTTGCCATAATATCTGATGGGTTATCACCACCTATAGCTTTTATTTTATCCCAAAGAACATCTTTTTCGTATTGAGTGTTAGCTGTTCCTTTAATTTTAAGGACACCATTTTCTTCAGTTACATTACCGTCTTTAATATTTAATTCTTCTCCTAAGCTTAATACTTCTTGATACTTTGCTTTAACCATGATTTTGAAATTTTTTAAGTGTTAATTTGTATTGAACAATATAATAAAATATTCGATTGTTACAATTAATTATTACTAAGATATTGTATTTGTTTATTTGACTCAATTTTGATAAAAAAGTCACATCAATTTTATGTGTTCATTTTTAGGTAATTATATCAATAATATGTATTTTTGCACTCCTTTTAGCGAATCGTCGGAAAGATAAAAGGAATGAAACTTAAAATTAAATAACACTTCTGTGTGTTAGTCGCTTAAAACTTCCGAGGCATAACAGAATACAAAACGTAATGTTTATACGTACGTATGGGCATTATTAAATTATCTTAAATGGCTGAAAAAGCAAAAAAAGCTGAGGTTGAAGCAACTGAAGCACAAACAGCAGAGGCTCCAGTAGTATCTGAAGCTCAAGCAAATCCTGAAAAATTCTTAAAAGAGTTTAACTGGCACAATTACCAAGAAGGTATTGATGAGGTTGACGACAAACAATTGCAAGAATTTGAAAAACTAGTAGCAGAAAATTTCGTTGACACTTTAGATGATGAAGTTGTAGAAGGAACTGTAGTTCACATTACAGATCGTGATGCAATTATTGATATTAATGCAAAATCTGAGGGTGTTATTTCTTTAAACGAATTTCGTTACAACCCAGATTTAAAAGAAGGAGATAAAGTAGAGGTATTAATTGATGTGCGTGAAGATGCAACAGGACAATTAGTGTTATCTCACAGAAAAGCTCGTGTAATTAAAGCTTGGGATAGAGTAAATAAAGCTCACGAAACTGGTGAAATCGTTAATGGTTTTGTTAAATGTAGAACCAAAGGAGGTATGATTGTAGATGTTTTTGGAATTGAAGCATTCTTACCAGGTTCTCAAATTGATGTAAAACCAATTAGAGATTACGACCAGTACGTAAATAAAACTATGGAATTTAAAGTTGTTAAAATCAACCATGAATTCAAAAACGTAGTAGTATCTCACAAAGCGCTTATTGAAGCTGATATTGAGGAACAAAAGAAAGAAATTATTGGTCAATTAGAAAAAGGTCAAGTATTAGAAGGTGTTGTTAAAAACATTACATCTTACGGTGTATTTATTGATCTTGGAGGCGTTGACGGTTTAGTTCATATCACAGATTTATCTTGGTCTAGAATTAACCATCCAAACGAAATCGTAGAATTAGACCAAAAATTAAATGTTGTAATCCTTGATTTTGATGAAAACAAATCAAGAATACAATTAGGTCTTAAACAATTATCTAAACACCCATGGGAAGCTCTTGCAGAAGAGGTGAAAGTTGGTGATAAAGTAAAAGGTAAAGTAGTTGTAATCGCAGATTACGGTGCATTTATTGAAGTTGCTGATGGTGTTGAAGGTTTAATCCACGTTTCTGAAATGTCTTGGTCTACACACTTGCGTTCGGCACAAGATTTCGTAACTGTTGGTGATGAAGTTGAAGCTCAAATTTTAACTTTGGATAGAGAAGATCGTAAAATGTCTCTTGGTATTAAGCAATTAACGCCAGATCCATGGACAGATATTACAGGTAAATACCCAGTTGGTTCTAAGCACACGGGTATTGTACGTAACTTTACAAACTTTGGTGTTTTTGTTGAATTAGAAGAAGGTATTGATGGATTAATTTATATCTCTGATTTATCTTGGACTAAGAAAATCAAGCATCCAAGTGAGTTCTGTAACGTTGGTGATAAGTTGGATGTTATTGTTCTTGAGTTAGACGTTGAAGGACGTAAATTATCTTTAGGACATAAACAAACTACTGAAAACCCTTGGGATAAGTATGAAACTGAGTTTGCTTTAGGAACTACACATACTGCTGATCTTACTGAAATCGTTGACAAAGGTGCTACAGTAACATTTAATGATGATATTGTTGCATTTATTCCTTCTCGTCATTTAGAAAAAGAAGACGGTAGTAAAGTAAAGAAGGGTGAATCTGCAGAGTTTAAAATCATTGAATTTAACAAAGAATTTAAACGTGTTGTAGCTTCTCATACAGCTATCTTTAAAGAAGAAGAAATTAAGAATGTAAAAGCAGCAGTTAAGAAGCAAGCTTCTCAAGCTGCCGAAGCTAAACCAACTTTAGGTGATGCTAACGATGCTTTACAAGCTCTTAAAGATAAAATGGACGGGAAAAAGTAATTAATTCTCAATACATTTAAATAGATTAAAGCCTCACGTAATGTGAGGCTTTTTTAATTTTATAACCTTAAAGTATAGATGGGTAATCTGTAATGATTGTATACTAAGGCTGCGAGTAAGCGCGCAAGGGATAGAAGAGGAAAGCCCGCAGCGAAGCATGAGCGAGGACTTGTAACGGATAGCCCGACCCTTTGGGTTGCGCCCAAATAAAGATTCTATTTATGGTTTTTACTTCTAAATTTTTGCATTACCTTTGTACCCCAACTACGCTTGGATAGTATATGAGTCAGAAAGTTTTACTTAACGCAAAAGAGGTAAACATCATTCTTCATCGATTGGCTTGTCAACTTATTGAAAAACATAACGATTTCTCTAATACAGTTTTAATTGGTTTACAACCTCGTGGTGTGTTTTTAGCAGATAGATTAGCTAAAATTTTAACTGATGATTACAAGATTGAAAATATTCAGCTAGGACATTTAGATATTACATTTTATAGAGATGATTTTAGGAGAGGTGATAAAACATTAGAAGCTAATACTACTAAAATTAACTTTTTAGTAGAGGATAAGAATATTGTGTTTATAGATGATGTATTACATACAGGGCGCAGTATTAGGGCAGCATTAACGGCTATTCAGTCGTTTGGTAGGCCTAATGAAATTGAACTACTAACCCTCATAGACAGACGTTTTAGTAGGCATTTACCTATACAACCAAATTACAGAGGTAGGCAAGTAGATGTGATTAATGAAGAAAAAGTAAAAGTTAACTGGAAAGAATACGATAACGAAGATACTGTTTACTTAATAGAAAAATAATTAAAAGCAATGAGCGAATTAAGTGTAAATCACTTATTAGGAATAAAATATCTTAACTCACAAGATATTCAACTTATTTTTGAAACTGCTGATCATTTTAAAGAAGTGATAAACAGACCTATTAAAAAAGTGCCGTCGCTTAGAGATATTACAATTGCTAACCTTTTTTTTGAAAATTCTACCAGAACAAAATTATCTTTTGAACTTGCTGAAAAACGACTATCTGCTGATGTTATCAATTTTTCATCGGCACAATCTTCTGTTAAAAAAGGGGAGACTTTAATTGATACGGTAAATAATATCTTATCTATGAAAGTAGATATGATAGTTATGAGACACCCTAATCCTGGAGCAGGGGTATTTTTATCAAAGCATATCAATGCTAGTATAATTAATGCTGGTGATGGTGCACATGAACACCCTACTCAAGCTTTATTGGATTCCTATTCTATAAGAGAAAAGCTCGGAGATGTTAATGGAAAAAAAGTAGTTATTGTTGGCGATATTCTGCACAGTAGAGTGGCTCTGTCTAATGTATTTGCATTGCAATTGCAAGGTGCAGAGGTTATGGTTTGCGGTCCAAAAACTTTGATTCCCAAGTATATTGATAAACTTGGAGTAAAAGTTGAGACAGATTTGCGTAAAGCATTGAATTGGTGCGATGTAGCAAATATGCTTCGTGTACAAAATGAGCGCATGGACATTAGTTATTTTCCATCAACAAGAGAATATACTCAGCAATTTGGTGTTAATAAAGATTTGCTTGATTCTCTGAATAAAGAAATAACAATCATGCATCCTGGACCAATTAACAGAGGTGTGGAGATTACAAGTGATGTTGCAGATTCAAAACAATCTATTATATTAGACCAAGTCCAAAATGGAGTAGCAGTAAGAATGGCAGTTATTTATCTGCTGGCATCCAAAATAAAACAATAAATAATGATTTTTGATCAAGTTGGTAATACATCCATAATCACTCAAGAAAAGGCTACAGTTATAGAGCTAGTTAAAAAACTACATGCTTTGTATCCAAAGTTTAAGAATAATAATATTATAGTAGCATTAACCAGTTTAGATAGTATAACAAAAGCAGAAATTGTTGAGTTTTTAGATTTATCAAAAACCCACAAAGCTGCAAAACACTCTTTAGTTATAGTTTCTAATAAAATTAACTTAGATATTATTCCTGATGATTTAGTTGTTGTACCCACACTGCAAGAAGCACACGATATTATTGAAATGGAAGATATGGAACGCGATTTAGGTTTTTAAGATGATCTACCACCTTGCTCAAGTAAACATCGCAAAGCGGTTAGCTCCAATGGACGACCCTATAATGCAAGATTTTATTAATAATGTTGAGAAAATAAATGCCATAGCTGATGAAGCTGAAGGTTTTATTTGGCGAATGCAAGATGAAGACAAGGATTTAGGTGCAGAGATTTTTCAAGATGATACGCTGCTCATTAATATGTCGGTTTGGGAGAGTTTAGTATCCCTTTTTAATTACACTTATAAATCGGGTCATATTGAGGTATTTAAACGAAAAAAAGAATGGTTTAGTAAAATGAAAATGGTGCATATGGCGTTTTGGTACATTCCAGAAGGTTACGAACCAACTTTTCAAGATGCTAAACAGCGATTAGATTATTTAAATAAATATGGTGATACACCATATGCATTTTCTTTTAAAAGTAAATTCTCAGCTAAAAAAGATGCTATAAACTATAAAATGTTGGCATTATGAAACTCTCAATTTTAGGCTGTTATAGTGCTACTCCAAGAACACTAAATAATACAACATCTCAGGTTTTAGAAATAAACAACCACATGTTTTTAATTGATTGTGGTGAAGGGACTCAAGTACAACTAAGGAAACACAAAATTAAGTTTAACCGTATTAAACATGTTTTCATATCACACTTGCATGGCGATCATTTTTTTGGTTTAGTAGGGTTAATTTCTACATTTAGATTATTAACTCGGGAAGCAGACTTACATGTTTATGGTCCAAAGGGTATAAAAGAAGTTGTAACGCTGCAAATGAAATTGGCCGATTCTTGGACGAATTATAATTTAATTTTTCATGAACTAACTTCAAAAACATCTGAATTAATTTTTGAAGATGAAAAAGTAGAGGTACATACTATACCATTAAACCATAGAGTGTATACTAATGGCTTTTTATTCAAAGAAAAAGAGGGGTTAAGAAAACTAAATATAACTGCTGTTCAAGAGGCTAATATCAATGTTGCTTATTACAGAAAGTTAAGTCAAGGGTTCGATATTGAAAATGAAGATGGCATTATTATAAAAAATGAGACGGTTACTAAACCTGGTCCAAAACCCAAAAGTTATGCATTTTGTAGTGACACGATGTATAAAGAGGATATTATTCCGATCATACAAAATACAAATGTATTGTATCATGAATCTACTTTTTTAGAACAGCATGCTCATTTAGCCGTTAAAACAAAACATGCTACTGCAAAAGAAGCAGCAACTATTGCCAGAAAAGCTAATGTTGAAACATTAATATTGGGGCATTATTCTACGCGATATGGAAACATTGAAACGTTTAAAGAAGAAGCTTCTGAAGTTTTTGATAATGTTGAGTTGGCAGAGGACGGAAAAACTTTTGAGTTTTAATTAAATTCTTTTAAACTCAACATCCACACAATTGCTTCTTGCAAAGACATACACCGCTTTATACTTATTTTAGCAAACTGCTTTTCAATTGAAGCATTCATATATGTGGAGTTATTATACATAACAATTGCACTAGCAATTATAAGGTTGTAATTCTCAGCAATTTTAGTCCAATTGCTAGGATCTATTGAGTAATGATTAATCCGATTAGATATGAAACCTATTTTTGTTCCCTTACCATAATGCTCAATTATTTTCTTTACAACTTGTTCTGTTTTTTTCCAATCAAAATGAACTCCTTCATTTAACTCGCCTATAAAAAACTTATCACATAAATAATACGTTCCAAAAGGCATTTCTAACTTTGTGTAATTTGCTGTTTCACTATATGAATAGTTTACAAAACGCATAAATTGAGATAATGGTTGGTTTTACTAAGGTAGGTATAATATTACAATTTTAAAACAGAATCATATTAAATTTATGTTATTATAAATTTTAGATCATATGATATTTAAAATAAAGGAATTACACATTTGGTTTTAATTATTTAAATGAATTTAATGATGTGTTGTTTTTTAAAACACTCAACAACCCACTAATTGATTTGTTAATAGTTGTGTTACAAACAAATTTCATGAAGCATAGTTTGCTATAATATAATAAAAAAATGTATTCTAATTATTTTAAAAAACGCGTAAATTGCAGTATTATGGAAAAGGATTTAAGCAATTACAGAAAAACATATCAAAAGGGTGAGCTCCTTTTAAAAGAGGTACCAGAAAATCCTCTAGAGTTGTTTCAAAAATGGTTTCATGAAGTTGATAAACACTTTGCAGAAGATGAAACAAATGCCATGACTATCTCTACTATAGGATTAGATGGTTTTCCAAAGAATAGGGTAGTGCTTCTAAAAAAATACACCTATGAGGGTTTTATATTTTATACTAATTACAAAAGTGAAAAAGGAAAGGCTATTAAGGCTAACCCTAATGTTTGTCTATCTTTTTTTTGGCATGGTGCTGAACGACAAGTTATAATAAAAGGAAAAGCAGAAAAAATTCCTGATAATTTGAGCGATGGGTATTTTGAATCCAGACCTCGAGGTAGTCAATTAGGCGCTTTAATATCTAATCAAAGTGAAATTGTAACAGATAGAGTGTTCTTAGAAACAAAACTTTTAAATGCAGAAAAGCAATATGAAGGCAAAGACATATCAAGACCAAATTATTGGGGTGGGTATATCGTTAAACCTGTTGAAATTGAGTTTTGGCAAGGTCGCCCTAACAGACTTCATGATCGTATTCGATACCTATTAAAAGAAGATTACAACTGGCAAATAGATCGACTATCTCCTTGAACGGTCATTTCAATATAACTTTGCTTACACAAATATTGTATTTAGTCGATTAAAAACATATAAAATCGATAAAATACATGTTTTTAATCGATTTTAACACTTTGTTAACATTTACTTCAGGTTAGGCGGTTAATTTTACAAAACCAAAATCTAAATTTACTTAACCTATGAAGTTACTAACCAAGCTACCAGTTTTGGTATTGCTGGCTGTTTTTACACTATCGTCTTGTACAACCGACAGTTTAGATGATAAAGTAGAAGCTTTGGAATTAAGTTCTGCTATACCAGAAACCAAAACCATAGAAGTTGAAATCTTAGAACTTATTAATAATCATAGATTATCCTTAGGGTTAAACCCTTTACAAGAAATGTCTATTGTTAAATCTGTTGCTTTCACTCATACAGATTACATGGTTGACAATGATCAAATATCACACGCTAATTTTTTTACAAGAAGTAATTATTTAAAGTCCAATGCTGGCGCAAAAACAGTGTCAGAAAATGTAGCTTTTGGGTATAGTTCTGCAGAAAGTGTTGTAAAGGCGTGGCTTAGAAGCGAAGCACATAAAGAAAATTTAGAAGGTGATTATACAAATTTTGATGTCTCTGCAGAGAAAAATGCAGAAGGTAGATGGTATTACACCAATATATTTATAAAAAAATAAAGTGTTAAAAGCACTTAAATTAATAACTTAATTGTTATTAAATTTAGCTTTAGGTACAAAAAGTCCTTTCATAATGCGAAAGGGCTTTTTTTTATGCTTTTTTTGGGCGTTACCCAAAAGGGTCGGGCTTTCGGCAGTCGCTCCCTCCTTTGTCGGGGAGCTTCAACAAATGCCTCAATCCCTAACGCTGGCATATTTGCTAAATTATTTGATTTAAAACAAAGTATAGTTTATTTAAACAAGTTAATACTTATAAATCATAATGCAAAAACATCATTAATTTTTCCAATTCTGTATCCTTGTTTTGTGACCATTTTAGCTTCAGGGCTATTTGGGTTAATAACAGGATTGGTGTGATTAAAATGAATAAAAATTACTTTATTTCTATCCTTTGCACTCAAGCTTTTAAAAAGATCTAAACTTTCAATAATAAAAGGATGCGGAATTTGAGAAATATCTCGATTATCAATTTCTTTACCACTATAAAACGTAGCATCTAAAAAAGCATAATCTACTTGTTTTATTTCAGCAATAATATCTTTATCCCATTTATGCCATTTATCAATATCAGGAATAAACAAAGCACTTTTATTAGGCCCAACTATTTTGTAACCAACAGTTTCAGAATATTCATCTCTATGCGGAACTAAAAAAGGAGTTATATGAATTTCATCAGAGAGTTCTATAGCTTTTTCATCGGCTATTTCATTTAAGATAATATTTTTTCTAGCTGTAAGTTGACTCCAAGGACCGTTGTTTTCCAAAAATGTTTTCATTCTAGGCATTGTATAAACAGGAGTCTCTTTAGCATCTATAGCCTCTTTACCTAAAAACATTAAACCTGTATAATGCCCAATATGTGCATGTGTTAAAAAGATACCATCAGCAAGCCCAGTTTCATTATATTTATCTAACAGTGTCAATTTTTTCATTTGATTAACTATATCTGGTGAGGCTTCAAATAAATAAGTTTTATTGTTAGATGTATCAATTAAACCCAGAGACACAATCTGTCTGGAGTTTTCAGGGTTTTCAAATACCTCTTTACAGCAAGCCTTATAACATCCAATTTGTGGAGAACCAGCATCTTGAATTGTACCTAGTAAGACTATAGATGTCTTATTTATGTTTAATGGGTTATTATTTTTAATCTCATTTGTTTCAGCAGAACTAGTTTTGTTAACACACGAAAACAAGAATATAGTGATGATAACTAAACATATTTTTTTCATTAATTGACAAATTAGATTAAGCTTCTAATTTAGTAATTAATTGATTGTTAGTTAAAAATCTTTTTTTCAAAAAAAAACCATTAAAATTGTTTTTATTTTAATGGTTTAATCTAATTAAGTTAGTGGAGTACTATTTCATTTTTACAATAACAAATTGTGTACGCCTATTTAATTGGTGTTCTGCTTCAGTACAATTTGATGTAACATCACAGTTATTAATCAAATTTTCTTCTCCATAGCCTTTAGAATCAATAATTCTAGCAGGATTAACACCATTACTAATAAGGTAATTATAAGCAGAATTAGCTCTCTTTAACGAAAGTTTACGATTATAATCTGTACTACCTCTAGAATCTGAATAAGATTCAATTTTAATAGTCATATTTGGATGTGTATTCAACATTGAATTCAAAATATTATTCAATACTTGAATATCTTCATTTCTAATTTTAGAACTATTATAGTCGTAATAAATAGGGGATAAAGCTATAGTTTTTTCGGTTTCATCTAATTGTTTCGGTATAGGATTCAAAGAAAAGTCAGTTGTAATTGTTTTTACATTTCTATCAATATTTTTTGAACTCACCGAATTCTCACTGTCAATAAAATCATCTTTATTTACTTTAATTAAGTATTCAGAATCTCTATCAATAGTTATAGCATATTGACCTTTATTATTGGTTTTATAAGTTCCAACTATATCGTCTTTATTATTGATCAAGGTTACTGTAGCATCATCAATTGGCGCACTGTTAATATTATCGTAAACCGTTCCATTAAGGTTCAATTGCGGAATTCTATCGTAGGCATAGATATCATCTTTACCTACACCACCTTTTCTATTGGAAGCAAAATATCCAGATAAGCCATCCTCATTCATAAAAAATGAAAAATCATCTTTACTAGAGTTAACGGGTGTGCCTAAATTTATAACACTTAAAATAGTATTGTTCTCATCCGAAACGGTTCCAAAAACATCTAATAAACCAAGCCCTGGGTGCCCATCCGAAGAAAAAAACAAAGCTCCTTCGCTATTTACAAATGGGAATCTTTCGTTTTTATTCGTGTTAATAATGGGACCTAAGTTTTTAGGTTTGCTATAATCTCCGTTATTAATTTCTACATAATATATATCCGAACCTCCTATACCGCCAGATCTATCAGAAGCAAAATAAAGCTTAGAGCCGTCTGGACTTAAGGCAGGATGTCCGTTAGAAAAATGATTACTATTAAAAGGAAGCTCTTTAATATTTTTCCATTTTCCATTAATTAGTGAGGCTTTGTAAATCTTTAAGTTAGAAATGCCTTCACCATTTCTTCCCAAAACATTTTTTATAAAATCTGTTCTAGAAAAATACATGGTTTTACCATCTTTAGTTATCGTGATTGGGCCATCGTGATAAACTGAATTTACTTTCCCTTTTAGCTTAGATTTACCATTAATAATACTATCATTATCATCTTTATCTATGGCATAAACGTTTAGAAAAGGTTCTTCATCCCAACTATTGGTATGCTTTTTTAAATCACCTTTATCTCTAGATGATGCAAAATAAATTTTACCATCATGCTCATAAGCACCAAAATCACTGTATTTAGAGTTGAATTTAACGTCTTTTAAAAAGTATTGTTTTTTTGAATTGAAAATAGAATTTAAAAAATCTGAGTCTTTCAAATATTTTTCTTCTTTAATATCACCTCCAGATTCTTTGAATTGTTTCATCCATTCACGTGAGGTTTCGTAGTCTTTAACACCACGTAGTGCTTGAGAATAGTTGTAGTAGTATTCAATAGGAACATGGTTTTGCTTAACAGCTTTTTTATAATAAACTACAGCGCTGTCAGGGTTTCTCATATAAGCGTAGCTGTCGGCTATTTGCCTAATGGCATAGTCTGTATTTATACCATCATCTACTAAATCTTGATAAGCATTTGTTGCTTGAACAAAGGCAAAATTATTAAATAGATTATCTGCTTTTTTAATCATGTCGTTTTGTGCTAAAGCGCAAAAACTGACAAGTACAGCTAAACTTGTTGTTATGTAGTTTTTTAATTTCATTTGGGGTCTTATTTAATTAAAAATACTATTCTGTATGTATTTACGCAATTAGGCTTGCGTTGTTTACTCCATTTGAACGACTATAAATTGTGTACGCCTGTTTAATTGGTGTTCTTCTTCTTCACAATCTTGTCCGTCTTCACAACCGTTAGTTAACCTTCGCTCACCAAACCCTTGATGTTCAGTAATTCTAACAGGGTCAATGCCTTTAGAAATTAAATACTCGTAGGTTGAGTTGGCCCTATCAATAGATAATTTATCGTTATAAGAAAGTTTACCTCTAGAATCTGTATGTGATTCAATTCGAATTACCATTTCTGGGTAATCGTTTTGCATTAAATTCACAATTTTATCTAACTCTATTTGGGCATCTTTTCTAATGTCATGGCTATTAAAATCAAAATAAATGGTGTTTAAACTTATATCAGCTAGTTTAACAACATCTTGTACTGGATTTAGCAATAAGTTTGCACTAATAGTTATTAACTCAGTTTGAATATTCTTTGATGTAAATTCTCTGTAATCTTCAATGTATTTATCTTGACTAGCAACAATTTTGTAATCATTATTTCTGTCAATATTTATTTGATAGTATCCATTTTCATCAGTTTCCATAAAGGCTACTTGATTATCATCTTTATCAAATAACGTGATTTTTGCTCCAGCTACAGGATTCGTATTAATAGCATCAGTAACTACACCTTCTACATGTAATACAGGTTCTCTATGGAAAGCATAAATATCATCACTTCCACGACCACCTTGACGATTGGATGCAAAGTATCCAGTTATGCCATCTTGATTCATGCTAAAAGCAAAATCATCTTTGTTAGAATTTACTGGAATCCCTAGGTTTATAACGTCTACAATACTTTTTTCATCATCTCCTTTTATTGTCGCAAAAATATCCAGAAGTCCTAAGCCTGTGTGTCCGTCTGAGGAGAAGAATAAAACCCCTTCATTATTTATAAATGGAAAGCCTTCAGCGCTTTCAGTATTAATAACATTTCCAGCATTTTTTACTTCGCCTAGTGTGCCATCAGGAGCTATATCTACATACCAAATATCTGAGCCACCACGAGTTCCTGGTCTATCAGATGCAAAATATAATTTTGTGTCATCGATATTTAGTGCTGCATGTTGCGTAGAAAACTCATCGCCATTAATAGGTAAATCTATCACATTAGTCCATAAACTATCAACTAGAGTTGCACGATAGATTTTCATGTTAGTAAGACCATTCTTGTCTTTTAACTCAATGTCATCTTTAAAGTTATTTCTAGAAAAGTACATGGTTTTACCATCTTTTGTAATGGTTACTGGCCCATCATGATAAATAGAATTAATATCACCTTTAACTTTAGCTGTATGATCTACATTTCGTTTACTTCCAGCTTCAGCAACATAAACATCTAAAAAAGGTTGCTCATTCCAACCATATAAACGTTTAACTGTTACACCTTCATCTCTTGCAGAAGCAAAGTAGACTTTGCCATCATGCTCAAAAGCACCAAAATCACTATACTTAGAATTAAATCGAACCCTATCTAAAAAATATTGTTGTTTAGCACCAAATACACTAGTAATAAAGTTTACGTCTTTTGAGAAATCATTAGCATTTACAACACCACCAGAATCTTTATAACGTTTTATCCATTTTTGAGATTCTTCATATTTCTTCATACCTCGAAGTGACTGAGCGTATTTGTAGTAATATTCTATAGGAACATCTTTTTGCTTAACTACACTTTTATAATACCTTGAAGCATTTCTTGGATCTCTTAAAAAAGCATAACTGTCAGCCAGCTTTCTCATAGCATAGTTTCTATTATAATTATCTTGAACAAGTTCTCTATAAAGCTTAGCCGCTTTTACAAAAGAAAACTTATTGAATAATGTATCAGCTCTTTTTTGTTTTCCTTGTTGAGGAAACATTGATAAGCTTAGCATTAATGCCATACAAACTAATATGTAACTTTTTGTATTCATAGAAAAATTATAATTAGAAATATCTAGGTGATTTTAGTTTAGAACTAAGGAATTTAAATTCATACCTAAGTATTATTTCGTGTGTACCTGTAGTAAATCGTCTTAATTCTGATGTTGGTTTTTCGTAAGCATAGCCCGCCAAAAGTTGTCTGGATATCTGAAAGCCTCCATAAAAACCGTAAGCAGCAGTTTGTTCATTTATTCTGTATGTACCACCAAGCCAAACTTTTTCTCTAAATAATACACTTGAAGTTAAATCATATGATACAGGAGCACCGTTTGTTGCTTTTATTAATACAGAAGGTTTGTACTTGAAATTTTTGTTAATATCAATGATTCCACCAGCTGTGAAATAATAACTAATACGATCTAATGCTTCAAAATCGTTTGCATTGTTGGCATCATTATTTAATATTCTTGGAGCAGATATACTAGCATAAACTTTATTGGTACTCCAATACAAACCTGCACCAATATTTGGTGCCCATCGATCTTCTGTACCAAAAATTAATGCGTCATTTTGATTGTCTATATCTAAGCGAAAGTCAGCATCAAAACTAAATTGTGTAAAACCAGCTTTTAAACCAAAGGCTAATTTACCATCTGTTCCAGTTGGAATACTGTATGAGAAATCACCATAAAGATACGTGAAGTTTTGAGGTCCTAAATCATCTTCAATAAATGATAATCCAACACCAATCCTATCATTTCTAAGCGGTGTATGTATGGATAGTGTTTGGGTAATAGGCCCACCTTTAAAGCCAACCCATTGACTTCTATGTAAAGCAACTACACTTAAAGCTTCTCTACTACCTGCATAAGCGGGGTTAATAGAGATTGTGTTATACATATACTGTGTGAATTGCGGTAATTGTTGCGCAACACCAACCGTACAGCTTAACAACGCAATAGCGATTATATTATGTTTTAAAAGTTTCATAGGTTAAGGTTGTTATTTGGTTCCTAGGTAAACTGGACCTGTTATTGGTTTTAATTCAAGTTTTCCTGAGTTAGGATCTCTTAGTTGTATTATATAATAATATGTTCCGTTTGGTAATTTACCATTGTTTCCAATAGCAGATTTAGGAGCGGTACCATCCCATTTACCAAACCCAGAATCTGTACCAAAACCATCACCATCTCTTTCACTTCCTAATTTATAATTATCAGATTCGTAAACTAAGGCTCCCCAACGATTAAATATTTTTACATGAGCTTGAAATCCACATAGAGTAATACCTTCAATATCAAAAGTTTTATTATAATCATCTCCATTTGGCGTTATGGCTGTTGAGATATCAATATCTTTTTCACCACAAGGTAATACTCTACACTTTGCATCAATAACCATTATTACATCGGTAATATTGATACAGCCGTCTTGGAATCCAGTGTATCTTAATACATACTCAATACCATCTGTATTAGGGTTGAATGATTCAGAATAATCAGAATCTAGATTTGTAGGATCAAAGATACTTCCATTAACTGTTGCAACTGGGTTACCTTCAATCAATTCCCATGTTCCTCCAAATGTTCCTTCAGCTAAAAAGTCATCTAAATTAACTACACCATTATCAAAACATCTGTCTTCAGCAACTACTTCATTTAATATTTCATCCAGAGATACATTTAATGTTTGCGTATAATCTTCTTCATTGTTACATGCATCTCTAACAGTCCAAGTTCTAATTATTTGGTAATCTGCAATGACGTTTTCATCAAATGTGTTTGTTTCATCAAATACAACAACAACATTAGAAGAACAATTATCAGTAAATGTAATTTCTGGAACTTCTGGAATATCAGTACAACTTACATCTAATTCTATTTCGAAAGATGAAGCAGGTTTTGGAGCTGTTGTATCTTGAACTGTAATGATTTGAGTATGTGTTGTTGTTAAACCACATTCATCAGTTGCTACCCAGGTTCGTGCTAAGAAATAACTATTTGGACAATCACCATTAGTTCTAACGTCACTTACAGTTACTGTGGCATCTCCACAATTATCAGTAGCTGTTAAAGTTGAAGCTTCTGGTATATCATCACATTCAACAGTAATGTCTCTTGGTAAAGACTCTACAAATATTGGAGGTGTGGTATCTTGTACAATAATGTTTTGAGTATAAGTTGTTGTTAAACCACATTCGTCTGTTGCAACCCAAGTTCTTGCTAAAGAATAGCTATTTGGGCAATCACCATCAGTTCTTGAATCAGTCACAGAGACTATAGCTGAACCACAAATATCTATAGCTGTTAACATTTCTGGTTGAGGAATGTCATCACATTGAACAACTATATTTGGATTTGGTAAGGACTCAACAAAAGAAGGAGGTGTACTATCCTGCACAGTAATAGTTTGAACATGAGTGTTAGTTACACCACAGTCATCAGTAGCTGTATATGATCTGGTTATGGTATAATTGTTTGGACAATTACCATCAGTTCTTACGTCATTTACTGTTACAGTAGCAGTACCACAGTTATCTGTTGCTGTTAATGTTACTGGCTGAGGAATTGAATTGCACTCAACAACTATATCACCCGGAAGATTTGTTTGATCAAATTCAGGAGTCGTAGTATCTTGTGTTGAAATTATTTGATTTCCACTTGCAACATTACCACAAGCATCTGTTGCAGTCCAAGTACGCGTTATTGTAAAGTCTCCAGAACAACTACCGTTGGTTATAACATCGGTAAAAGCAATAACTGGATTTGAATCACAATTGTCAATTGCAGTAGCAACTCCAAAAGCAGTAGTTGATAAATCGTCACTACACTGAGCTGTTACATTAGCAGGTAATGTAAGTACAGGTGCAGTTGTGTCATCGACTAAAATAGTTTGATTAGCATTAGCAAAGTTTCCACAACTATCAGTAATTGTATAAGTTCTGATAACTTGAATTGGACAAGAGCCTGAAGCGGTATCAGAACTAGTCACTATAAGATTAGTATCAGAAGAACAAGAATCGTTTATTGTCAACCCAAGTGCATTAAGGGCAGATATTGTACTTACAGCTGGCGTTGCATCTGAAGCTATACATCCTTCAACAGTTGTTGTTTGTATTACTCCAGATATTACAGGTGCAGTAGTATCTTCAACAAAGATAGTTTGTGAAGCAGTAACAGCGTTACCACATTGATCCGTAATGGTATAAGTTCTAGATACTTCAATAGGGCAGTTACCATTACTAGTATCAGTATTAGTAACAACAAGGTTAGCATCATCAGTACAATTATCCGCAATAGTTAGTCCTAAGGCTTCTAACTCAGCAACAGAAGTTACAGGAGCAGTAGCGTCAGCAGCAGTACAACCTTCCACAGTAGAATTAGCAATAGCTCCAGTAGCAGTAGGTACTGTAGTATCATTAACAGTAATGGTTTGAGTAACAAGAATTTGATTATTACAAATATCAGTTACACTATATGTTCTAGTAATCCTTTCAGGACATGTATTTCCATCAGATACATCCGAGACAAAAGCAACCACAGGAGTCCCTTGATTATCTGCTTCATCAGTAACTACTGTTACATCAGGTGCAGGAACATCATCGATACACTGCACATCAATTCCATTAGGGTTTGAAGCAGTAGGCATTATAGGGTCCGTAATTAATATGGTTTGAGTAACAAGAATTTGATTATTACAAGTATCCGTTACACTATATGTTCTAGTAATAGTTTCAGGACAGTTTCCGTTATCCGACACATCCGAGACAAAAGCAACCACAGGAGTAGTACCACAGTTATCCGCTTCATCAGTCACTACTGTTACATCAGGCGCCGGTGCAGGTCCCCCAGGAACAGTAATAGTATTAGGGTTTGAGGCAGTAGGTGCAGTAGTATCTTCAACAAAGATAGTTTGTGAAGCAGTAACAGCGTTACCACATTGATCCGTAATGGTATAAG
>NZ_CANLGU010000007.1 GCF_947490405.1 uncultured Algibacter sp.
TTTTAGAGGTTTTAAATATCTCAATGGTTTGTCGTATTCTATTGTCATTTTAGGGTTTCTTAAATTGTGTACAACGTGTTTGTATAAGATTAGTTGCGTGTTTTAAGCACTAAAGTTAGCAAATAAATCACAGTTAGAAAGTCCGCGAGGACTTTCGTAAGTAGGCTAGAACTAGCAATTAATTTTATACGGTGTTGGCAATAGTTATTTTTCTTTTTTATAATTCAGTTTATTCAATTTCCTCAATTCCTTTTTGTCAACATTTTTCAGTATTTGGTTTCTGTCACAAAGTCCAGTTACAAAATCAAATTCGTTTTTTGTTTTAGAAGAAAAGTAATTAGACTTTCTCGCATAAACTAAATAAGATTTTCCTAATTCAAATTTATATCCGCAACTTGCTCCACTTGCTTTAGATACGATTTCAATAATTTCTTTTTCAATTTTTCCTTTAATAGTTTTCGTGATTTCAAACTTGTAAATGATTGGGTCAGCAGAAGATTTCAGTCTTGCTTTATTCACGATTTCTATTTCAACAACTTTTCCGCTTATAATTAAATCAGCTTCAGTAAATGCTTTTTCAACCTTTTTAGATAAAGATTCGCTCGTTTCAATACAACTACAAGCGTAAGTTTCGGTAATTGAGAAAATGAAGAATAATATCAGTAAGAATGTTTTTTTCATATTCGTGAGTTTAATTATTGCCAACGGTCTCGGCTATGATTTCGGCCTGGAAAATCCGGTAGGATTTTTCGGTTTAGAAATCGAGCCATATTAAAAGTAGGGAATATTCTTTGTGCTAACTAGGGAAGGCTGAATTATAGCCATTGTTGTGTGGCGTTTTTATTCCGTCCATTTTTTTATTCTTTCCATATTAAAACTTATTCTTCGCGAATGCATTCCTTTTTGGTCAATTCTATCGAGTTCTCTAAATAATGATTTTATTGATTTTAAGAATTCGAGGATATCAAACTCTTCGTATAGTGGTTTTGGATTATAGTTATCGGGCTTAATATTCTTGAAAAACTCAGTTAAATCTTTGCTTTTATTATGAATAATTTTATTTCTCCATCTTATTAAACCCTTAATTTCTCCCCAAAAGTTTAAACTCTTATCAATTCCCTGCCCCGATATCAGTCTGGGAATCAAAACAATCTTACTTGCTAGATTTAACTTTTCAATATGACTCTCAGTGTATTGTTGTCCAAGTGCTACCGCAGATAACTCAAAAAAATATGACTCTAAAAATGCACCCAAAAAAATAACAATCTTAATTGTTTCTTTTACTATTGAATTTTCAAATTCATTTATTTTTTCTTGTTCTTTATAGACTTTAAAATTATCGGCTTCAACATGCCCTTTCTTCTTGAGCATCTCAAATTCTTCTTTTAACGATTCAAATTTTAAAAAGCTGTCTATAGCAATCTCCAAAAGAGTATCATGGTGGAAATATCCAATTCTTGAATACATTCTAAAGTCTTCATCCATATTTGGGACTGGTTTTGAATGACACACAACGGTCTCGGCTATGATTTCGTTGCGGAAAAATCCGCAGGATTCTTTCCGCCGTAGCCGAAAGATAGCAAATAAGCGTTGAATTCCGATTAGGAATTCAACCGCAATGAATTATAGCCATTGTTGCCAGTAGTGCTTTATTTTTTATAAGTTGTTTTCCATCTCAATATATATTTTTCCGTTTAAAGGAATAAACGATGTTTTTGCATAATGGTCTGAAAAAGTTATTTTTTGTAATTCGTAAATTTTATTAGCGTCCACTTTGTCCCAATAGTTTAGTGGAATGGTTTCTATAATTCCAAAAATCATTTCGTCTCCGTCTTCACATCTTGTATCTATATGGTGCTTTTTAGGAACAAAATCGAGTGAAAAGTCCAATTTTCCATTTTTCTTAAAGTATTTCCATTCTCCAACTCTGTAATAATAGAAAGCTCGGAAAGCTCCGCCCATTCCACAGTCGATAAAAGAGCTTATTTTATAATTTCCTTCTGATGATAAAATTCCGTCCGAGTCGTATTCTTTCCAAAGTCCGCATTTTATATCACTAACATTGTCTTTTGAAACTGCCATTTTTCCAATTCCGCTTACAGTTCCGTTTTTGTTTTTGAGTTCAACAAGTTTGTCTTTGTCGGGAAGTCCATTTTCAAGTTCGCCATAAATTTTGTCGTCCTGAATGTAAATCCGACTTTCGTGAAGATTTTTGGTTCCGCAACCAAATGTCAAAATGATTAATATAAATGTTATCGCTTTGTTCATTTTCGCATTACTGGCAACTTGTTTATATAAGTATGTTTATTCTGTTTATTAATCCATTATGGATAGCTAAGCTGAAGTTTTTAGATTTTTTATTCAGCTTATTTTCATTAAAACATAGAATAATTCATACAATATTTAAATCTAATACAATTTTATAAATTATCAAAAGGGTTTTTTATATTTCGAATACTGGTTTCACTTACATGTGTGTAAATCATTGTAGTTTTTGGGCTACTATGCCCTAATAAAGTTTGTATGTACCTTATATCTGTTCCGTTTTCGAGTAAATGTGTAGGAAAACTATGGCGTAAAGTATGCAACGTAATAGGTTTGGTAATGTTGGCTTTTTTAGCTGCTTTTTTTAAAATATTTTGTGCACTAGAAGTACTATACAAACCACTAGATTGTCCTTCAAATAGATAATCTTTTGGTTTATATGTTTTGTAGTATAAACGTAGTAATCCTAAAAATTTTGGAGAAAGTAAAGTATATCTGTCCTTTATACCTTTAGCAGATTTTATATGTATAAGCATACGTTTACTATCAATATCTGTAATTCTTAACTGTAATGCTTCTCCAATGCGTAATCCTGAAGAATAAATTAAAGTAAGTAGAGTTCTATGCTTTAAATCTATAATGCTATCTAACAAGTTTTTTATTTCAGTATTACTTAAAACTTCGGGTAGTTTTTTAGGTTTTTTTGGGCGCTCAATTTCAAAATTTGATAACAACACACCTTTATAGTCTAAATATTTTTTAATACCATTAATACATTGATTTTGGTAAGAAATAGATTTATTAGGCCTTACTATAAAATCATAATTAAACTGCTCAATTAATCTTGTACTTACAGGGTTTTGTTTAAGTTGTACATATCTTAAAAAGAATGAGGTTACTTCGAAATAAGTGTTTACTGTATTGGTGCTAAGTCGTTTTTGTTGCATCCATTTTTTAAATTTTTCTAATTCTTTTTGTTGAACTTCTAATAAAACAGGTAGTTTAAGAGTATTAATGTCTTCTTTGTTTTTTTTCGTTTGTACCTTTTTAGATGCTAGTGCACTATAATTTACATACCAATTTTTATGTCTTAATGCTTTATATAACTTTTGTTTATTTAAAAAGGTATTGGCTATATAAAATGTTTTATGTGTTTTACTCCAGCACACACCTTCAATAGCATTAATGTAGTTTTTTACATCAAGATTAAACTCAAAATTAATGGAAATAACGTGTTGATTTTTATGAATTAAAGGGAATAGTGTTATGACCATAAAATGATTTTAAAGTACTAATTTATATACAAATGTAAATAAAAAAGCCTGTTTCAAATTAAGAAACAGGCTTTATGAATTATAGATTAATAAAAGAATTACTCTTCTTTCTTATCTCCTCTAGGGTGTCTATCGTCACGTCTGTTATCACGTCCGCGATTATCTCTACCTCTGTTATCACGTCCACCACGGTTGTTATCTCTTGGTGGTCTTTCAACATAACCTTCTGGTTTTGGTAAAATAGCTTTTCTAGATACTTTTTCTTTACGAGTACGTTTATCTATACCAAAGTACTTTACATCAAAAACATCACCCATGTTTACAACATCGGATACATTTTCTGTACGTTCCCATGCTAATTCACTAACGTGTAATAACACTTCGTTTCCTGGAGCTTCAACATACTCAACAACAGCACCAAAATCTAGCATTTTAATAACTTTTACTTCGTAAACGCTACCAACTTCAGGCTTAAATAATAAAGAATCTATTTTTGCCATAACAGCATCAATACCTTTACTACCAACACCTAAAATTTCAACAATACCTTCTTCAGTAACAGGATCTTCATTAATAACGATAGTTGTCTCAGTTTCTTTTTGCATTTCTTGAATTACTTTTCCACCAGGACCAATTAAAGCACCGATAAATTCATTAGGAATACGTCTTGAAACCATAGTAGGAGCATGATCTTTAACTTCTGCATTAGGTGTTTCAATAGTTTCAGTAATCTTACCTAAAATATGTAAACGACCATCACGAGCTTGTTTTAAAGCATTTACAAGAATCTCGTATGACAATCCTTTTACTTTAATATCCATTTGGCAAGCTGTAATACCATCTGCAGTACCAGTAACTTTAAAGTCCATATCTCCTAAGTGATCTTCATCACCTAAAATATCAGATAACACAGCGTATTTTCCAGAATCAGCATCCGAGATTAACCCCATTGCAATACCAGAAACAGGTTTCTTTAATTGAACCCCAGCATCCATCATGGCCATGGTTCCAGCACAAACTGTTGCCATAGAAGACGAACCGTTAGATTCTAAAATCTCAGAAACTACACGTACAGTATAAGGGCAATCTTCAGGAACCATACCTTTTAAAGCACGTTGTGCTAAATTACCATGTCCTACCTCACGACGCGATGTTCCTCGAATAGGTCTTGCTTCACCCGTAGAAAAAGGAGGGAAGTTATAGTGTAAATAGAAACGCTCTTCACCTTCGTAAGATGGCATATCTATTTGGTTGGCTTCTCTACTTGTACCTAAAGTAACTGTAGCCAAAGCTTGAGTTTCCCCACGTGTAAATATTGAAGACCCATGTGTAGAAGGCAAATAATCAACCTCACACCAAATTGGTCTAATTTCATCAGTTTTTCTACCATCTAAACGTAAACCTTCATTTAAAGTTAAATCTCTAACAGCCGCTTTTTCAGCTTTAGAGTAGTATTTAGAAATTAATCCACCAAAATCTTCTTGCTCTTCTTCAGAGAAAGATGCTTTAATTTCTTCTTTAATTTCACCAAATGCAGCGCTACGTTCATGCTTTGCAGAACCTGCTTGTGCTACAGCATATACTTTGTCGTATGCCATGTCGTGGATTTTCTGAGCTAAATCAGCATCTTCACGTTCTGGCTCATATTCACGTACTTCTTTTTTACCGAAAGCTTCAGCTAATTTTACTTGAGCAGCACATTGTACTTTAATAGCCTCGTGTGCAAACTTAATTGCTTCAGTCATTTCTTCTTCAGAAATCTCATCCATTTCACCCTCTACCATCATTACTGAATCAGCAGAAGCGCCAATCATCATATCGATGTCAGACTCTTCTAATTGCGCACGTGTTGGGTTAATAACGAATTCTCCATTAACTCGACCAACTCTAGCTTCAGAGATTGGACACTCAAAAGGAAAATCTGATAATTGAATAGCAGCAGAAGCCGCTAAACCTGCCATAGCATCTGGCATAACATCATCGTCATGAGACATTAATTGAATCATCACTTGAGTTTCAGAATGGTAATCTTTTGGGAATAACGGGCGTAAAACACGGTCTACTAAACGCATTGTTAAAACCTCACCATCACTCGGTCTAGCTTCTCTTTTAAAGAAACCACCAGGATAACGTCCTGCAGCAGCAAATTTCTCTCTGTAATCTACCGTTAATGGTAAAAAGTCAACATCTGCTTGTTTGTAATTGGAAACAACTGTACATAATAACATACATTTTCCAGATTGCACAACAACACTACCATGTGCTTGTTTTGCTAATTTTCCGGTTTCAATAGAAATCTCTCTACCGTCACCAAGGTCAATAACCTCTTTAAAAACTTTTGGAATCATAAATTTTTTCTTGTAATTCAAGCATAAAACTGCTCAAATCATGTTAAACAATGGTCGTTGTGTTGTGTAGTTGTTGTGTGTGTGACCAATGAAAAACCTTTAGTCCCGAACTCGTTTCGGGATCTAGCTTCTTCTATTTTTGTCATTGCGAGTCACGCTTTTCTTTTTCGTGATGTGGCAATCTGCTCCTTTTGGAAAGATTACCACGTCGTTACCTCCTCGTAATGACGTCGTAACGTATTTAAATTATTTTGGCGTTACCCCAAAAAGGGTCGGGCTTTCCGCTATATCTTTTTGCGAAGCGTCCCTAACTTGTTTCAGGATCTCATCCAGTTAAGATAAACTAGTTGTAAATTTACTAATTTGTCTTTTAAAGTTCGCAAAAAGGATGCCGCTGCAATCCCTAACGCAAAAAATAAAAAACCACGCGAAAAGCGTGGTCTTTTATTTTTTAAGATTATTTTCTTAATCCTAATTCTTTTACTATCGCACGGTATCTTAAGATATCCTTCTTAGTTAAATAGTCAAGTAAAGCTCGACGCTTACCTACTAATTTTACTAAAGAACGCTCTGTATTATAATCTTTACGATTCTTTTTTAAGTGTTCAGTTAAGTGATTAATTCGTTGCGTGAATAATGCAATTTGCCCTTCAGCACTACCGGTATCGTTTTTTCCTTTACCGTGTTTTGCAAACATTTCTTGTTTTGCTTCTTTTGATAAATACATGCTAATATTGTTGTAAATGATTTTTATGTATACGAAAGCCTTTCTTTCGAGCGGCAAATATAGCATCTTTTTTGTATTTAATTGTTTTTTTATGTAACTTTTACATTGATTTTTAAAGTACCTCCCTAGGGTAACTATTTATTGGCTTTTAATTGAATAATATGAAGTTCACTTGCCCATGAAGTCTCTTTTCTCAAAAAAAAGCTTTCCAGATTCTTACGACTCCTTAGAAAAAATCTTCAATAATACTTATAACGGTATAGCCATATTAACACTAGATGGCGATTGGATTAAGGTTAATGATAGTTTATGTGATATGCTTGGGTATACCAATCACGAACTTTATAACATGTCGATAGATAATATTGTTTTTAGAGACGATTTGGGCGTGCATCTAAAAAAATACGAACGATTAATGCAGGGGAATATTGATAGATATCGTGTTATGCAACGTTATTTTCATAAGGATGGTTCTGTTATCTGGTTTTTAATATCGGTTTCGTTAATATCTGCAATAGATGGTAAGCCAACTCAAATGATTTGGCAATTTTCTGATATTACGAGTAGAAAGTTAAACCAAGATAAACTCAAACTAATGCTTAGAGTAGTTAGAGAACAGAATGAAAGGCTGTCTTCATTCGCAGATATTATAACACACAATTTGCGTTCACACTCTGGGAATTTATCAATTGTAAAAGGGTTTTTAGAGGACGAGTTCTCTTGGTTGAAGGATAACGAAAACTTTGAATTACTTACAAAAGCCATAGATAATCTTGAAGAAACCGTATCTCATTTAACAGAAGTTGCAAAAATTAAAACTGTAGAAACCAATGCATTGGAATCTCTAAATATATACGATTATGTTGAAAAGGCTATTTATAATATAGCAGCAGTTGCAAGAAATACTGATACTGAAATTATAAATGATGTTGATGAAGGATTATCTATTAAAGGTGTACCAGCTTATGTGGATAGTATTATACTTAATTTTTTAACTAATGCCATAAAATATAGGTCGGATAATAGAAAACCTCAAATAAAACTGACAACACAAATTGAAGGTAATTATGTTATTTTTAGAATAGCTGATAACGGGATGGGTATAGATTTAAAGATGTATGGCGACAAATTATTTCAATTATATAAAACCTTTCATACGAATAGAGATTCAATTGGACTAGGACTTTTCATAACTAAAAACCATATCGAATCTATGGGAGGTAAAGTGGAGGTAACTAGTGAAGTAGATGTTGGTACCGAATTTTGTGTGTATTTTAAAAGCGCATAAAAAAAGCGAGCCAAATAGCTCGCTTTTTTTTATTCTCGTAAAGGTTGATTCATTATTAAATCTAAATATTGATTCACTTTATCTTTTAAATCTTTTCGAAGTGTTATAAAATCTAGAAAACCATGTTCTAGAAGGAATTCTGAGGTTTGGAAACCTTCAGGCAATTCTTTACCTGTTGTGTCTCGAACAATTCTTGGGCCTGCAAATCCTATTAAAGCTCCTGGTTCGCTAATATTAATATCGCCTAACATGGCAAAGGATGCTGTTGTTCCTCCTGTTGTTGGGTCTGTACATAATGAGATATACGGTAAGCCTGCATCGGCTAATTGTGCCAATTTAACAGACGTTTTAGCGAGTTGCATTAAAGATAAGGCAGCCTCCATCATGCGAGCACCTCCTGATTTTGAAATTACCATTAATGGTAATTTCTTTTTTAAAGCATAATCTGCAGCTCTAGCAATTTTCTCTCCTACAACACTACCCATAGAGCCACCAATGAATGCAAAATCCATGCAAGCAACAACTAAATCTTTGCCTTTTGATTTTCCAACGGCTGTTCTTACAGCATCTTTTAATTTTGTTTTACTTTGCGCTGCTTTTAAACGTTCAGGATATTTTTTTGTGTCCTCAAATTTAAGAGGGTCTTTAGATTCTAAGTTGGCATCTAATTCTTTAAATTTATTATCGTCAAAAAGAATCTCGAAATATTCTTTACTGCCAATTCTCACATGGTATCCATCTTCTGGACTTACGTAAAAATTTTGTTCTAATTCTTCGGTGTCAACAATTTTACCTGTAGGAGACTTGTACCAAAGCCCCTTGGGCGTGTCTTTTTTCTCTTCAGTTTTTGTTGTAATTCCTTTTGTTTTTCTTTTAAACCAAGACATAATGCTTTGAGATTTTAGATTTTCAATTTACGATTTTAGACTCAAATTATCAGATGAATCGATAAATTGCGTTAAGGATTGAGGCATTTGTTGAAGCTCTCCCAATTTTTATTGGGAAGCGACTGCCGAAAGCCTGACCACAAAATTAAACCTTTTTTTAATTTTGTGGTAACGCCTAAATGATTTTATTTGATTGTGTTTTTGTAACTATTTGTTTTTTAGAGTTATAAATAAAAGAGGTTCTGTTTTAAGCAGAACCTCTTTTATTTTGTTGTAGTAAATTACTTTAAACTATAGTGTATTTACATTATTTAAATCTTCAAACGCCTTTTTTAAACGCGTAACAAATGTTTTTTCACCTTCACGTAGCCAAACACGAGGGTCGTAATATTTTTTATTTGGAACATCTTCACCATCAGGATTTCCAATTTGAGATTTTAAATACTCTGCTTTAGTGCCCATATAATCTCTAATACCACTCATGAAAGCATATTGTAAATCGGTGTCGATATTCATTTTAATAACTCCATAGCTAATACCTTCGCGAATTTCTTCAACAGTTGAGCCAGATCCACCATGAAATACAAAATCAATATGATTATGCTCAACGCCGTATTTTTTAGTGATATATTCTTGAGAGTTCTTTAAAATTTTTGGTGTTAATTTTACGTTTCCAGGTTTGTAAACACCATGAACGTTACCAAAGGCTGCAGCAATTGTAAATCTAGGACTTACTTTACTTAACTCTTCGTATGCATAAGCAACCTCTTCTGGTTGTGTATATAATTTGGAGTCATCAACATCTGTATTGTCTACACCATCTTCTTCACCACCAGTAATACCTAATTCTATTTCTAATGTCATGTCCATTTTAGACATTCTTTCAAGGTATTGTTTACAAATGTCTATGTTCTCTTCTATAGATTCTTCAGAAAGATCAATCATATGAGAACTGAATAACGACTTACCAGTTTCTTTATAGTGTATTTCACTAGCGTCTAATAAACCATCTATCCAAGGCAATAATTTTTTTGCGCAATGATCTGTATGTAAAATAACTGTAACACCGTAAGCTTCTGCTAATGTATGGACATGTTTTGCTCCAGCAACGGCACCAGCTATAGCAGCTTTTTGCCCATCATTACTCAATCCTTTTCCAGCATTAAACTGAGCGCCACCGTTTGAAAATTGTATGATTACAGGAGCATTTAAGTCTCTTGCGGTTTCTAAAACTCCATTTATAGTATCTGATCCTATTACATTAACTGCGGGTAGGGCATAACCGTTTGCCTTAGCATGATTAAAAATAGCTTGAACTTCGTCTCCTGTAGCTACTCCCGGTTTTATATTATGTGCCATTGTATTTATTTAAAATGATTAATAATTTATTGAGAATCAAAAGTAATGATTTTTTAAGTAATTACTGGTTGTTTTTGAGTACGATACGACTAAATATGGACTAAAACGTTATAGCTGATATTGAAAAAGACTTAGAATGGATAGTTGATACCTATGTTGTAAATAGCATTAGCAAAATTGTAGTCATTAAACCATCTGTTTTCATCTCTGTAAGATGGGTCGTAGGTTTTAAAGCCAACATCAAACCTGAAAATGAAAAAACTAAAGTCGTAGCGTAATCCAAAGCCAGAACCAACAGCAATATCTTCTAGCGATTTAAAACTTGAAAATGTGGCTCTATCATCTTCAACATTATCTAAAACATTCCATATGTTTCCAGCATCAACAAAGAGTGCACCGTTAAGGTCTCCAAAAATATTAAAGCGTTGTTCTGCACTAAAAGCAATTTTTAAATTTGCTTCGTTGAATTCGTTTGTGGTTTCAGAGCTTCCTGGGCCAAGGTTGTAGGCTGTCCAAGCACGATTATCGTTTGGTCCTCCACCAAAGAAACTCTTCGCAAAAGGAATACTGTTTGAGTTACCATAGGGTATTGCTATGCCAAAAAATGCACGTGTTGCTAGTACATTTTTCTTTCCTAAATCCCAGTGTTTTATATAGTCAAATTCTGTTTTTACATATTGTGAAAAAGCTACATCTAACAGCTCATAACGTCCATCATTGTCTTTTTTAAGACCTAAAATTTTTGAAGTTGTAGCTAGTAAGTTTCCTGCCAATTCAAGTTTAAAACGAAATATAGAAAAATCGTTATCAAACAGATTCGTTCTTTGGTCTTTAGTAAAACTAAAACTTGAAGATAAAATAAGGTTGTTTTCTGTTAATCTATCTTGACGTTCAGCAATGTTATTTATAGTTTGTCTTTGAGTAGATGAAATTTCGTTTGGTGTGGGATTATCTAAGGCATAATCAATAAATGCATCAGCACCATCTGGAATATCTAAGTTCTCTGTAGTGAAACCTACATCTTTAGCAATTTGATTTAATGAGTTAAAAGAATTATTGTAAACATTAAAATAATTGTTAGTATTTAAGTTTCTAACATATTGTACGTTAAATACATCAAGTTGGTTTGTTACTTTTTTACTTGGAAACCAGTTGTAGCTAAAATTCCCGCTTAAGGTTTGCTTGTCTAAACCAATATTTGTTTGACTTGTTGCTGCTAATCCAATACGCGTGCTTGGAGACATGTATTTAGGGATGATATTCTCAGTATAAAAAGGAGAGAAAATCCTTGGGATAGTAAGTCTTAAGTCTGCCCCAAATTCATTAATATCGAAGAAAGGGTCGTTATCTTCTCTAAGGTCATCAGAAGCTCCAATTGACGCAATTCCTGATATTTCAAGTGTTTCTGCTCCTCTAAAAACATTTCGAATTTTTAAACTTGGATTTAGTGAAAAACCAACTGTTTGAATATCACTTGTAGACACATCAGTTCTAAAACCCAAACTAAACTTTTTAAGTGGTGTTAATCTGATAGTATCTGTTAATGTGTTGTCAGGATTCTCTATATATTCAATATTTGGGTATTTAAAAGTTCTAAGCTCGTTTATATATCTATATGTTCTTGTTCTATCAATATCTCGAAAAACTTGTCCTGGAGCTATAAACATAGCATCTGTTATTGCTTTTGGACGAAAACGCATATCTCCATAACTATATATTTTGTAGCCACCATAGGAAATAGAATCTTTAAATGGTTTGTTTCGGTTTTCAAAGGTGTAGTCTGTTATGATATTAACATCATTAATAGTATATACTTTAAAGGGTTCGCGCCTTATAGAATCTGGAGTTCTTATTGCTCTATTTTGAATTTTCAGACTAATATTAACTTTTTTATTTGTGCCTATGGTATCCATTTCAAAAGTGATGTAATCTTGATTGAAATGATACACCCCAGAGTTTCTAAGTTCGGAAGATATTCTATCCCGCTCTTGTTCAAAGTTAGAAGTTCTATACTGTTGTCCTGCCTGTATCAGAGTGTTTTTTTTGATATTCTGATATAAAGAATCTACAATTGGTGATTTTATAGTTTCTATTATCGAATCAATTAAAAAGGCTTGTTTGGTTTCAATATTATATTTTATTTCTGCTCGTTTGTTATCTTTTTTTTCAATATCATAATTCGCTTCAACATCAAACCAACCATTGTTAATATAGTAATCTTTGATACGTCTAACCGATCGTTTGCTTTTATTTTCGCTCAGAATAACTGGAGCTTCACCAGTTTTTTTAAGCCAGTTATTAAAACCTACAGCAGATTGTTTTAGTTTGTCAACTTGTTTTTTTGAATACCTGCGGATAAATCGTGCTTTTCGTTTAGGATTTTTATTCAACCAAGCGTTAAAAAGAGAATCTCTGTTTGGTCGGGCTGTGTTGTATATGTGCAGTCTAAGCGGAACACCAGCTATTTTTCTATTTGGTTTTTGATAGAGTAAATTGTTTATGGTCTCAGTGTTATTGTTTTTACCATTAACAGTTACTGATGTTTTTGTTAGTAAATGTTCATCTTCAGTAACTCTCTTAACAACATCACAAGAGTATAAAACGATTGTGAAAAATATGAAAACTGATATTTTTGTAAGTTGTTTTTTCAAATTCACCCTAATTTGCTAAACGCTAATTTTTAAAAGATTGGTTTGGTTAAAAATATCCCGTTTCCAGAATCAAAAATACATTTTTTTACTCTTAAAATATATTTAAATAAACAGTCTCTTAGCTTATCTTATCAATAATTTCTTTTCTTTATAAAAAATTAATCAAAGTTGCATGCTTTCTAAAAGTCAAATCAAATTAATAACGAGTTTAAAGCAAAAAAAATATAGACAACAACATGGTTTTTTTGTTGTTGAAGGTGTAAAAACTATAACTGAGCTTTTAAACTCTAATTTAAAGCTTCATAAGTTATATAGTACAGAGTCATTCAATATTAATGCCAAAGATGAGGTTATAATTTCAGATTCTGATTTAAAACGCATTAGTTACTTAAAAACGCCTAACAAGGCGTTGGCTATTTTTAAAATGCCAACACAGAAATCTATTGAAAAAACAGGTTTAATTGTGGCGCTAGATGCTATTAGAGATCCAGGTAATCTGGGAACTATTATTAGGTTATGCGATTGGTTTGGAGTAAAAGAATTGGTGTGTAATATAGAGACTGTAGACTGTTATAACCCTAAAGTAATTCAAGCTACTATGGGATCCATAACACGAGTTAATGTGTCTTATGTTGATTTGGAAGTTTTTCTCAAGGAAATAGAAGTGCCAGTTTTTGGAGCCTTTATGGAAGGGCAGAATGTTTACAGTAAAGCTTTACCAGAACAAGGGGTTCTTGTAATGGGTAACGAAGCTAATGGGGTTTCAAAACAAATAGAGTCTATAGTTACTGAAAAAGTATCTATACCAAGATTTGGAGATTTGCAGGCTACAGAGAGTTTAAATGTAGCAACTGCAACAGCTATTTTGCTGAGTGAATTCAGACGACAATAAATTGATTTATTGAAACGTAAAGTTAATAAATACGCCCCGTGTTTGCATGTTGGCAATATTGGTTGTCCAAGGGCTATTTGGATCGTTATCTCTAACCAACTCGTCGTTTATACCAAAAAGACCACGAATTGAAGGCGTAAACTTAAAGTTATACAAGTAAAAATCTATACCAAAACCAATCTCATAAAAAAGAGAATTTCTTGTGCTTCTAAATTGTCCGTTACTATTGTCTTCAGGGTTGTCTTCGTTACTTGATAAATTTAATGCTGTAGAAAAACCACCAATAATAAACGGTTTAAAGTTATTGATGCGCTTTGTTGAAACTTTGATGAGTAATGGAATATGAACGTAAGTAGATTTCACTTCTCTAATAAGGTCTGACGCTTTAGTGTCAGGAACACCTTGAAACCACTCTTGGCTATAGTAGAGTTCTCTGGTTGTAATAAGCAAACCAGGTTCTAAACGTAAATCAATAAAACTATTAACACGTAAATTACCAATTAAACCAACACTGAATCCTGGACTTTTCTTTACATAAATGTCACGCAAGTCATCATTATAATCAAAATTAAAGTCATAACTATTAATTCCTAAAAAATACCCCCAACGCAGTAAATTGTTATCAGTAGAACCTCGTCCTTGATTTGCATCATAAGTTACTTTTTCTTTTTTAAAAAGCTGAGCACTAGATGTTTCAATGATAAATAAAAATGATAATAATGCAAAAAAGTATTTCATACGATTACTTAGACGATTTATAAATGGTTGCCACACCCATAGTTTGTGGAAAATCTTCAACATTAATAAACCCAATTTTACGTAAAATATTGTTTAGAGCTTCACCATAAGGAAAAACGGAAGCCGATTCGCACAGATATTTGTACGCGCTCCTATCTTTTGAAAAGGCTTTTCCAATAAGTGGTAGTATGTTTTTGGTGTAAAAATTATAGCCTTGTTTATATGGTGTTTTTGTTGGTACTGAGGTTTCTAGAATTACAAAAGAGCCACCAGGTTTAAGTACACGGTGTATTTCTTTTAGACCATTTTCTAATGTTTCAAAATTTCTAACACCAAAGGCCACGGTTATAGCATCAAAAGTATCATCTTCAAAAGGCATGTTTTCAGAATCTCCTAAAACCATTTCAATTTTAGAGTCTAAATTCTTTTTCTTAATTTTTTCTTTACCAATTTCCAGCATGCCACTACTTATGTCTAAACCAATAATTTTTGAGGCATTAGTTTCAGCAAGGTTTATGGCTAAATCACCTGTTCCTGTAGCAATATCTAAAATGGTATCGGGATTAAGATCTTTAACCATTTTTACTACCTTTTTACGCCATTTTATATCTATTCCAAAAGAAATTACGCGGTTTAATCCATCATAATCTTTAGAAATAGTATCAAACATTTGGGTAACCTGCTCTTTTTTACCTAAATCACTGTTTTTGTATGGTTTTACTTTTGACAAATTCGAAATTTTTTGGCAAATATAAGCTAATATGAAAGCAATACATAAAGCTATTCTAAATTAATTCCATGTTCAAATATCTAATTTGTAGTATATTTGTTCTACTTTTTATGAATAAAGAAAAATGAAAATAATAATTGCTGGTGCAGGTGAAGTAGGGTTTCATTTAGCAAAATTATTGTCTTACGAATCGCAAGAGATTACCTTAATTGATATAGACAAGGAAAGTTTAGCATACGCAGATACGCATTTAGATATAAAAGTTATAAGAGGCGATGCTACATCTATAGCTATTTTAAAAGAGGGACATGTAGATAATTGTGATTTGTTTATTGCTGTTACAGCAAGTGAAACAATTAATATTACGGCTTGTGTTTTAGCTAAACAACTCGGAGCAAAAAAGACTATTGCTAGAATTACTAATACAGAGTTTATTAGTCATAAAGATGAAGTAGGCTTTACAAAATTTGGTATTGATGAGTTGATTTCGCCAGAGTCTCTAGCAGCATCAGAGATTGAATTGTCTTTAAAACAGTCTTCCTTTAATGATACTTACGAATTTGAAGATGGTGCTTTAACCATGGTAGGTTTAACATTGTCTAGTTCTGCTTCTTTTGTTGGAAAAACTGTTAAAGAAGCTGCTAAAATTTTTCCAGAAATACACTTTATACCTATCGCTATACAACGTTTTGGAACCCAATACACAATTATTCCAAGAGGCGATACCAAATTTAGAAGAGGCGATAATGTAGTATTTATTACTTCTGAAGGTGGTGCTGAGGAGCTTTGTACAATGACAGGTAAATCTAATAGTGAGATTAAAAATGTCATGATTTTGGGCGGAAGTGAAATTGGTTATAAATCCGCTAGAGATTTGAGTGATAAAGGGTTTAATGTTAAACTTTTTGAAGCTAATAAAGAGCGTGCTTTTGATATTGCTGATGATTTGCCAAACGTACTTGTTATACAAAGTGATGGTAGAAATGTAGATGTTTTAGATGAAGAGAATATTGCAGATATGGATGCATTTATTGCAGTTGGAGATAACTCTGAAACCAATATTATGTCGTGTTTAATGGCTAAATCTAAAGGTGTTAAAAAGAGTGTAGCTTTAGTTGAAAATATGGATTATTTTGAACTCTCACATTCCGTAGGTATCGAAACACTCATCAATAAAAAATTATTAGCCGCAAACAATATTTTTAGATACATACGCAAGGGAGAAGTTGTTGCTATGACGAAGCTAAGTAATATGAATGCTGAGTTATTAGAGTTTGAGGTAAAGGCAACGTCATCAATCTGTAACAAATATATTAAGAAAGTAGATTTCCCAAGATCAGCTATTATTGGCGGAGTTATTAGAGATGATAAAGGAGTTATCGCTTTAGGGGATTTTAAAATTCAAGAAGGTGATAAGGTTGTAGTTTGTAGCTTATTACAATCTATAAAAGGTGTTGAAAAACTATTCCGTTAATGAAGCTCAACTACAAAATTATTTTTCATTTTTTAGGACTATTACTGCTATTTAATGGTGGTTTTATGTTGTTGTCCTCATTAATCAGTCTAATCTACCAAGATGGGGTGTCGTTTCAAATGTTTTTAGCAGGAATCACGACGTTAATAGTCGGTATTGTTGCTATGCTTTTTACCAGAAAGCATAACAAGGAAATGAACAAGCGCGAAGGATATATAGTGGTAAGTTTTGGTTGGATAATTATGTCGTTGTCTGGTACATTGCCTTATGTGTTTACAGAAAGTATTCCTAATTTTACCAATGCTTTTTTTGAAACGATGTCTGGTTATACTACAACAGGAGCATCTATTTTAAACGATATAGAAGCAGTGCCCAAGGGCGTACTGTTTTGGAGAAGTTTAACCCACTGGATTGGAGGTATGGGAATCATCGTGTTAGCCATTGCCATATTACCTTTATTAGGTATTGGTGGTATGCAGCTTTTTGCAGCCGAAGCACCAGGGCCAAGTGCCGATAAATTACATCCTAGAATTACCGATACAGCAAAACGATTATGGCTTATTTATTTTGGCTACACTGCAGCAGAAACCTTGTTGTTAAGTGTTGCAGGTATGTCATTTTTCGATGCCATAAATCATGCGTTGTGTACGTTGTCAACAGGAGGGTTTTCCACTAAAAATGCAAGTGTTGCTTATTGGAATGGACAACCCATAATACAATACATTATCATTCTTTTTATGTTTTTAGCAGGAACTAATTTTGTGCTTAGTTACTTTGCTTTTAAAGGTAAGGTTCAAAAAATAATTAAGGATGATGAGTTTAAACTCTATTTCTGGTTTATTGCCATATTCACTATCATAGCAGCTTTAATTATATATTTTAGAGCAGATGTTTCGGCATCCTCAGTAAACCATCCTATGGTTTGGGGAGAAGGAGAAAGCGCATTTAGGCACGCCTTATTTCAGGTATTAGCTATTGTTACTACAACAGGATTTGTTTCGGCAGATTATACCATGTGGACGCCCTTTTTGGTTGTTTTCTTTTTTGGTCTCATGTTTTTAGGAGGTTCAGCAGGAAGTACTTCGGGAGGTGTAAAAGTAGTTCGCCATTTAATTCTTATAAAAAATGGTTTTCTAGAATTTAAGCGTACTTTACATCCAAGTGCTATATTACCAGTGCGTTATAATAAGCGTGCCATCTCAGGAGATATCGTTTTTAATATTCTTGGTTTTTTTATCCTATACATGTTGTCATTTATAATAGGCTCGCTTGGGTTTTCCATTATGGGAATAGAATTTAAATCAGCTATAGGTTTGGCGGCATCAACTTTAGGTAATGTAGGGCCCGCAATCGGCGATTTTGGTCCAGTAAACAATTACGCCCCTTTACCGGCAGCAGGCAAATGGTGGGCATCGTTTTTAATGCTTATCGGTCGTTTAGAACTCTTTACGGTTCTTATTCTACTTACACCATTTTTCTGGAGAAATAGGTAATACTTACATCATTTTTTTAAATTTTTAGGCGTTACCCACAAGGGGTCGGGCTATCCGTTATATCTTTTTTGCAGAAAAAGCAAAAAAGGATGCCACTACTATCCCTAACGCGGGTTTGTCTGCTAATAGTTTGGTTTTCAGTAAGGGGGTTGTAACATTTTCTCAAGTTTGTCGTCAATATAGTATATCAATCAAAAAACAATCAATCATGGAATTAGTATTAACATCAAAAAAATTAGGACGTTTAACAAAACAAAAACAAGACTATGTAAATGAGCCTTCAGGGTTTTTAAATTCGCAATACAAAAATGTTGTAGAGCGTAGTTATAAGCGTAAAAATAAAAGCTCAATTTTCGGAATCAGACAACGCATTAAAAGTAAAAGTTATGCAACAAGTTGTGTTGCAGAAACTACTTTAAAATTGTCATTGTTTCTTGTAGTGATGGTAATGATTTTTAATTAAAAACTAATTAAGAAAGATTCAACCCTTTTATTAACCTGCCTGATAGCAGGTGGCCAAATAAAAATAAAAACCCGCAAACTTAAAAGTAGCGGGTTTTGTTATTGTGCGTAGTTTTGATTTAACTAACTACAGCTTTTATACGCTTTAAGGCTTCAATAATTTGTTCTTTTGATGCTGCATAAGAAATTCTAATACAGTTAGGGTTGCCAAAAGCATCACCCGTTACGGTTGCCACCAAAGCTTCTTCTAATAAGTATAAAGAAAAATCTGTCGCATTATTTATTTGCTTTCCTTTTAATGTTTTACCAAAATAATGACTAATATCTGGAAATACATAAAATGCTCCATCTGGTGTGTTGGCTTTAAAACCATCAATATTGTTTACTAAGTCTAAAATTAAATCACGACGTTCTTTAAACTCATCAATCATGTATTGAACTCGCGAAGGCGGCTCTGTTAATGCTGTAATAACAGCACGTTGCGCTATACAGTTTGCGCCACTAGTAGTTTGCCCTTGTAGTTTATTACATGCTCTTGCCACTTTTTCTGGAGCACCAATAAATCCAATACGCCATCCCGTCATCGCAAAAGCTTTAGAGACACCGTTTACCGTAATGGTTCTATCGTACATGCCATCTATTTCAGCAATACTGGTGTGACCTTCTCCGTAATTAATATGCTCATATATTTCGTCTGATACCACATAAACATCAGGATGTTTTGCTAAAACAGCAGCTAGAGCTTCTAACTCAGATTTACTGTAAACCGAACCACTTGGGTTACATGGAGAGCTAAACCACATCATTTTAGTTTTCGGAGTAATAGCTGCTTCTAATTGTTCAGCAGTCATTTTAAAATCGGTATCAATAGATGTTTTAACTTCAACAGGAACGCCACCAAATAATTTTACAATATCTGCATAACTTACCCAATACGGACAAGGTAGAATAACTTCATCTCCATCATTCAACATTACTCCTGCAACATTAAATAATGATTGTTTTGCTCCAGTAGAAACTACAATTTGAGAAGGTTTATATGCTAAATTATTATCACGTTTAAATTTTGTGATGATAGCATCCTTCAATTCGCCATACCCATCTACAGGTGTATATGAGTTGTAGCCATCATTTACAGCTTGAATAGCTGCTTCTTTTACAAAATCTGGGGTACTAAAATCAGGCTCACCTAAACTCAAGCCAATGATATCTTTTCCTTCTCCTCTTAATTCTCTTGCTTTTGCTGCCATAGCTAATGTGGCAGACGTAGACATGTCTAAAATTCTATCTGATAATAATTGCATTTTTTTTAAAATTTGATCAGTATGTATATTTTTAGGCTAAACTAGGTTTTTGTCCTAGCGTTTTTAATTGATTGTAATGCTCTGAAACAGCTTGCCAAAATGTATTGTATTCATTGTAAGGTAAACTGAATTCTTGAGCTGTTTCCTTAACAATTTTTGCAATTTTGTTATAATGTATATGGCTAATGTTTGAAAATAAATGGTGTTCAACTTGCCTATTTAAACCACCAGTATAAAACTCAACAAACCAACTTTTAGGTGAAAAGTTTGATGTAGTAAATAATTGATGAATAGCCCATGTATTTTTCATGTTACCTTCTTTATCAGGTAAAGGCATTTCAGTATTTGGCATAACATGTGCCAATTGGAAAATAACACTTAAAATGATACCTGCGGTATAGTGCATAACTAAGAAGCCAATTAAAACTTCCCACCATGTAAACCCAAGGGATAGAGGTAATACAACCCATATACAATAATAAACTATTTTGCCAATAATTAATTTTGTCCATTGCGTTGCTGGATTGGGCATCTTTCCATAGGCTAGTTTTCTCTTTAAATACCTGTAAGTTTGTGTAAAATCTGTAGTAATGGCCCAATTTGCAGTTAATAATCCATATAAGAAGAAAGCATAATACTTTTGGTATTTATGGAATCTAAACCATTTAGCATGTTTTGAAAAACGGATGATTCTTCCTGCGTCAATATCTTCATCATGACCTTGAATGTTAGTGTAAGTGTGGTGTAGAACATTATGTTGTACTTTCCAGTTATAATCGTTACCAGCCAAAATGTATATACTACTTCCCATGAGTTTGTTAACCCACTTTTTACTAGAAAAAGAACCATGATTAGCATCATGCATAACATTCATTCCAACACCAGCCATACCAATACCTACTATTACCATACCTAGTATTTGTGACCAAGCAGGTAAATCAACAGTTAAAATTAATACTGCAGGAACAATTAATAATGAGAACATCACTATGGCTTTAGTATATAATTTCCAGTTTCCTGTACGTTTCAGATTATTTTCTTTAAAATAATCATTAACCCTTTTGTTCAATGTCTTGAAAAATTTTGCAGGATCTTTTCTTGAAAACGAAAGTGCTTGCTTACTCATAATAATTTAGTTTAATATAAATAGTTTGACAATCAAATTTACAAACTATGCGACAAATATATGTATTATACAACGCAACAAAGAACGTTTTTATGTAAAAAAATGGATATGAAAAGTATATTTTTGTTGAAAATTTAACAGTCATGCAGCTTCTTTTAAAGTATTTTCCTAACCTAACTGAAGATCAGGTATATAAGTTTAAACAATTAGAGACTTTGTACCAAGATTGGAATTTGAAAATTAATGTTGTTTCTCGAAAAGACATCGATGAATTATATATGAGGCATGTGCTTCATTCTTTAGGAATTGCCAAAGTGATTTGTTTTAAGCAAGGATCAAAAATTCTTGATGTTGGCACTGGTGGAGGTTTTCCTGGAATTCCTCTAGCTATATTATTTCCTGAATGTTCTTTTCATTTGGTTGATAGTATTGCAAAAAAACTCAAAGTTGTTGATGAGGTTGTTGCTGGTTTAGGCTTAAATAATGTAAAAACAACACACAGTAGAGTTGAGGCGATTGATGATAACTATGATTTTATAATAAGTAGAGCTGTAGCTGCAATGCCTACATTTGTGCATTGGGTAAAGGGTAAAATTGCAAAACAACAAAATCATGAACTTAAAAATGGTATTTTGTATTTAAAAGGAGGTGATTTATCAGAAGAGCTTAAAGATTATAAAACAACATCTATTTATAATTTAAGCGACTATTTTGAGGAAGATTTTTATGAAACCAAAAAAGTGGTTCATTTACCAATGAAATATAGAGGATGATTACTCGATTTCAACTAAAGTATTTACAGTATTATTGAAGAAGAAATAGTGGTTTTGGTACCAATATGTGTTCCTATACTGTTCAATGGAATGTATTTTTTTACTTGGTATGATGATAGAGTTTGCTCTGTCAAAATTTCTTTTGGCTTTAGCTAATTGATTGGTTTTCTGGTAAACTATGGCTAAACCTAAATATGCATCAAAATCCATAGTGTCAAATTTTATAGCTTCAGAAAAGTCAGAAATAGCATTATCAAAATTTTCAATAAATAAATTTGCAACACCTCTGTAAAAGTATGCAAAGGCATTATTTTTATTAAGCCTTATCGATTTTGTTAAATCTATGTAGGCATCCTTATAATATTTAATCTGCATTAAAAAGGCACCGCGGTTATAGTAATTGTTGGCACTAGGTTCAATTAAAATAGCTCTAGAGTAGTCTGCTGCTGCATTTGAAAATTGCTCAATGGCATTGTATGCAGAAGCTCTTAAAATATAAACATTGGAGTTAATAGGGGCTTGCTCTGCTACTTTTGAAAAATCTTTTATAGCACTTTCATATTCTTCCAAATCTAATTTAACACAAGCTAAGCTATACAAAGCATCAATAAAATTTTCGTCGAGCATAAAAGCTTTAGCATAGTCTTCTCTCGCTCCTATTAAATCTTTGGCGCTATATCTTGAATTTCCTCTATTGAAATAAGTGTCTGCATCTGGTTCTTCAACTATAATTTTAGAATAATCAACTATAGCACCTCTGTAGTCCCCTAAATCATTCTTTGTAATAGCTCTATAAAAGTAAGCATCTAAATTTTTTGGTTCTTCAGCTATAACCTGATCTAAAAGTTTAATTTTTTCATTTAGATCTGTAGTTCTAAGTGCTTTTCTATACACCTTTTTTATTTGCCCAAAGGAGAGCAAAGGTATAACGATGACTATTAGGAGTATTGTTTTTTTCATTTTCAAAACTTAAGCAGCAAATAATATGCCGTTTTTTAAAAAAAATAAAGTTAGTAATAATTTTTAGACAATAGAATTTAGACTACAATCATTTAATATATAAATGATAATATGTTATTTTTTGTATTAAAAATATGAAATTAAATACAGGTCAATGTAATTTGTCGTAAAAACTTGCATTATGTCGATAATATTTATTACATTTGAAAATCAATTGTTTTGCCAATTGTTAGTCTCTCAATAAGTTTATTGCTCCAAAACTAATTTATATGAGCCGACCAAATTCTATCAACTATTTTCAGACCGTTTTTTTTCTATTCTTTATTTTAATAGGATTTAATTGTGAATTATTTTCTCAAACGGCTGATTTTAAAGTACAACACATTCAAGATGAAGTAGGTAATACGGGTAAAATGAATACAACATTTACACCTGTTAATTCATTAAATAGTGCTATTGAATTATCCAATAATAATAGAAAAACACATGGTGGACCACAAACAAACAGTGGAAATAGACCCGGAGATGATATGGCTGGTGCTAGACAGCTTACAAGTGTAAATACTTTAACTTATTATAGAGAATCTAACTCAGATAGTAGAGATATGCGTTTTAATACCTCTATTTGGGAGTACATAGGGCAGTCTGGTGGAGATAATGAGCTTATAGTTAGAGGGAGGTTTGCAATTAGTTTAGACGGAACGGCTAACAATGTAACCCAAGTTATATCAGGAATAATAAGTGCTAATAAATGTATCCCTTTCATAACAGGTATAATGAATAATGCAACATCTCAAGATGCAGATTCTGCAACTGCTATAGCATATTTAGAAGATAGTACAACTTTGAGGGTGCAGAAGGGATCCAATGCCAATGATGTAACTGTATATATAACACTTGTAGAATTTACAGGAACTAACTGGACTGTTTTGCATGGGGATTCTGGGAATTCAAGTTTAGATTCAGGGTCCATAACATTAAGGGATGGTTCAGATGGTACGGGTACTCCTACCAATGTTTCTTCTTGGAACGAATCTGTTATTTTTAGTCATTTTAGAGCAGATACAAATGCTAGTGGTGTTAATGATGCTATTTCAGATTTATGGCCAGTTACAGATCCTGGTTCAAACGATCAAACTGTAGATTGGACTTTTCATCATAATCATGATTCTGAGGGAAGTAATAGGCATTTTGTACATATTCTTAGTAATACAGGGTTAAATGTTACTCGCTTTCAAAATACCTCCAGAAATGCTGGAGAAACCGCAATAGATATTACCACTGCTGGACTTAGTGATGTAAATCAGGCTCTCATAGTTGGTTCTTCTTCTTCTAGTGGACGAGGTACTGCATATGGAAGAGGCTGGAGGAATTATTATCTGAATTCTACAACTGAAGCGGCACATTGGGTACATAGAAATAACAATACTTTATCTCATGAAATCCAAATAATCGATTTAAGTGGTTTACAAACTACCTATTCTGGACCTGAAATAAATATAGTGGGGAATGGAATAGATATTCCAGATGGAAATACGGCTATCTCATTAACTGATTTTACAGATTTTGGAGATATAGAAGCTACTGGAGCCGTTTCTGTTTCACATACTTTTACTATCGAAAATTTAGGAACTCTTGATTTAACATTAGATGACCCAAGTCCTTACATAGTCATAACCGGCAGTACTGCTGATTTTACTTTAACAGCTAATCCAAGTACACCAATTGTGGCTGGAGCAAGCACTACATTTACAATTTCTTACGATCCAACTACTTCTGGCACTCATTTAGCAACAGTTTCTATTGCTAATAATGATACTGATGAGAACCCATATACATTCTTAATACAAGGTAGAGGAGAGTATTGTGCTTCAAATGGAAGTACAACCCTTGATACCAGTGTCACCTATGTTGAAATTAATACAATTTCTAATGCTCATGGTAAAGCCTCCGGATATGAAGATTTTACAAATTTGTCAACTAATGTTTATAAAAACTCTACTCATAATTTAACTGTAAATGTAAATACCGATGGCAACTTTGAGGTATTTACCATAGCTTGGATAGATTGGAATAATGATGGGGATTTTGATGATTTAGGAGAAGAATATGATTTGGGTTCTGCCACTAACGTAACAGACGGTCCTACTTCCAATTCACCCCTAGCAATAACAATTCCTGAAAGTGCAGAGATAGGTTCTACAACCATGCGTATAGCTACAAAATGGCAAAGCTACCCTTCAAGTTGCGACGCAAGTTTTAATGGCGAGGTTGAGGATTATACAATTAATGTTATTGATTATTTAATTGATTTTGATGGGGTTAACGAATGTATCTATTTTCAAGATAATCATGATTTAACTGGTGCCTTTTCTTTGGAAGCATGGGTGTTTCAGGAGTTATCAGTTACTAACGGTACAATTGTATCCAAAGGGAATATTGATCTTTCGCTTAGAACAGGGTATCATTTAAGTTTAACAAATAATTATCCAAATTTAGTTTGGTATGATAATTCAAATAATGAAGTATTAAATATTACATCACCATTCGCTATTCCAAATGAAGAGTGGCATCATGTTGCTGCTACTTATGATGGAGCTATAGCTAAATTATATATTGATGGTTTAGAAGTTGTTTCTGGCACACCATCTGCAGCACCTATTGATACGCCTAATTATTTTATTGTAGGTTCAGATATAGCAAATTTTGCAACAACTCCAGTCGATATTAATTTTTTTAATGGGGCCATTGAGGAGGTTAAAATTTGGGATGTTGCTTTAAGTGAAGCTCAAATCAGAGAAATGATGAATCAGCATATTGAGCAAAATACTACAAGTGTTAAAGGTTTAGAGACTAAATTGGATATAACAGGAGGGTTATTATGGAGTAATTTACTGGGATATTATCCGTTAGATTCTAATACCGCTTTTGATAGTTCTAGTAACGGTATAGATGGTATACCAATTAATATGAATAGCTCTCAACGAATTACAGCACCACTTCCTTACGAAACTGATGGTGATAGTGATTGGGATACAACAACAACTTGGTTGAATGGGGATGATATCTATTTGCCCAATTCTATTGGATTAGATGGAATTACCCCAATTGATTGGAATATAGTTGAAATAACAAATAATATTAGCTCTGGAAATAGGGATATAACATTAAATAGTTTGGTTACTATAGCAGGAACACTTACTGTTGCAAATCCTAATGAATTTTTAAACGAGACAAATTCTGGGCATAGCCTAACAATTTCTAAGTATTTAGAGTTAGATGGTATAATTGATTTGGTTGGAGAATCTCAATTAATTCAGACAGAAGGAAGTATTCTTGATGCTAATAGTGGTGGTTTTATCGAAAGAGACCAGCAAGGAACTGCTAATGGTTATAATTACAACTATTGGTCTTCATCAGTGGGCCCCATAGGAGGAGATGTTGATGTAAGAGGTAATGGAGTAGCAGCAACAAATATGAATCATACTATAAGTGGACAAATAAATGATGGAACATTATCAGCATTTTACCAAGATCTTCTATTTAGCGATTCTCCTAACGGTAGTGGAGGTATTCCACCACCAGGTTTTGCTAGAACTATAAGTACATATTGGTTGTATAAGTTTTATGGTACTGCCGATGATTACTCTGCTTGGGAAAAGATAGACGAGTCAACTTCAATATTGCCTGGGGAAGGATTTACAATGAAAGGAACTTCTGGAGCGGTGCCAATTACTTTACAACAAAATTATGTGTTTACAGGACTGCCAAATAATGGTGATGTTGCTATAGAGCTAGATAATTCTTCTGGTGATGTTGAAAGGCTTATTGGAAACCCATACCCATCTGCTATAGATGCCACAGAATTTATTTTAGATCATATGAGTATTTCAGATGGGGGTAATAATGTCACAGGAACTGTTTTTAATGGAGCACTATATTTTTGGGATCATTTTGGAGAGGAAAACTCACATTTTCTTGCAGAGTATGTTGGTGGTTATGCCACAAGAAATTTAATTGGAGGAGCAGCAGCCATTGCAAACGATACGAGAATTAATGCAACAGGTTCTTCAGGTACCAAAATACCAGGGGCTTACATAGGTGTTAATCAAGGCTTTTTTGTTTCCACACTTATTGATGGTTTTGATAATAATAATGGTGACCCTATAGCTACCGTAGACGGAGGAGATATTGTGTTTAAAAATAGCCAACGCGTTTTTGCTCGAGAAGATGGTGCAACATCACAGTTTTTCAAATCATCTAGTTCCAAAAAAGAAAAAGCTTCCAAGGTTAAATATAATACGCCTAGAATAACACTTAAATATACCTCACCAATGGGTTATCATAGGCAGATTGTACTGGGTACAGATAGTAAAGCCTCGGAAAATTTTGATATAGGTTATGATTCATTTATGGTAGATGTTAATAAGGAGGATATGTATTGGATTCTTAACCAAAATAGGTTAGTGATTCAAGGGGTTGACGAATTTAATGAGGCACAAGAGTTTCCTTTAGGAATTAAAGTTAATGAAGCGGGTATTGTAAAAATTCAAATTGAATTATTAGAAAACTTAGATGAGCACCTATCAATATATATAAAAGATACTTTAACTAATGAGACATATAATATAAATAATAATTCTTTTGATCTATTTTTAGATAAGGGAGTTTATAATGATAGGTTTTCTGTTGTTTTTCAAAGAAATACTAGATTATCAATTGATAATGATGAAATTCTAAGCAATGTTTTAGTTTATTATGATTTAGAATTATCTGAATTAAAGATTCTGAATAAATATGGAATTTATATTTCAAAAGTTAACTTATATAATTTATTAGGTCAAAATGTAATGGGGTTTGAGGTAGATTCTTCAAAAAACGAATCGATTCCTTTTATTTTGTCGGCTGGTACATATATTGTGAAATTAAACACTGAAAAAGGGCAAGTGAATAAGAAAATAATTATTAAATAATCACTTTTTTTTATTTAACAAAGCACGCTTTTTTTTCTGTAAATAATCTTTTTCTAAGCTGTTTGTTACAGTCATTAAAGCTAAATTAATATAGCTTATTGCTTTTTTAATATTTTTAGTTTTTGAGTAAAACTCTGCTTTAGCTCCGTAGAATAAATAAGCGCGTTGATGCAAATCGTCTGGTTTAATTTGTTCTAAATAGCTTTTTGATAATTTAAAGTCATTAGTTTGCATACACACAATAGCCATAGTAAGTAAATGAGTAGGCATAGGTTGTAATATTTGCAAGCATTGGTACCAATATAAAATTTTATACCAATCTGTATTTTCAAAGGTTCTAGCTTTTAAATGCTCTGCGGCAATTGCAGCTTCGTAATGATAGCATGAAAATTCGGAATTCTCTACAGCTTTATTCATCATGGTATTACCCAGTTCAATTAATGGAAAAAACCATAAACTTCTATCTTGATTTTTTAGATCTAAAAGTCCATTTTCTGTATTCGTTTTGCTTTCTAATCTTGATGCATGAAAACACATTAATGCACATAACGCATAAGTCTCTGATGTCCTAATAAGCTTATTTTTTAAAAGAATTTTAGTTAGCCTAATGGCTTCCATACACAGTTCTTTTCTAATAAGTTTTTCTTTTGTATTGGAATGGAACCCTTCGTTGAAAATAAGATATAGAACCTCTAAAACTGTTTCTAAACGTTCCTTTAGAGCTTTTCCTCTTGGGATTTTAAAAGGGATATTTGCATCTCGAATTGCTTTTCTTGCACGAGATAATCTTTTTTTTATGGTTTCCTCTTTAGTTAAAAGTCCTGAAGCAATTTCTTTAATACTAAAACCTGAAACTGTTTTTAAAGCAAACGAAATACGATCTCTAGAATCTAGTTTTGGATGGCAAGCCGTAAAAATCATTCTAAGTTGTGCATCTTCTATTTCGGTATCTAAAAATAAATCGTTTAACGCAATAGTGTCAGTACCTTGATTTAAGTTTGGTAAGTTATTTTGTTCAGTTTTAAGCTTTCTGAAAATATCTATAACTCTATTTTTTGCAGCTTTTGTTAACCATGCCTCAGGGTTGTCCGGTAGTTTAGTTCGCCAACTTAAACTTGCTTTTATGAAAGTGTCTTGTACAGCATCTTCAATAATATCAAGATGTTTAAGTCCGAAAATTCGAGTTAATACAGAGACCATCTTTCCGCTATGATGACGAAAAAGATGGTCAATTAGTTTGTGTTCCATTAACGATCAAATACCATAATTTCACGAATTTCTACAGTTCCACCTAAATCGTAATCTGGGAAATCTTGTGCTATTTTAACAACGTCATCAAAGTCTTTGGCAGAAACGGTATAATAGCCACCAACAATCTCTTTTACCTCTGCAGAAGTTAAATCTGTAACTGTTCTGTTTTTTCCAACCACTCTTCTAATTTGTGGTGTTAGAGCTTCTCCGCCTTTAAGAATGCCTTGTTCTTGCATTTTGTTACCCCAAGCAAACCATTTGCCCATTCTTGTTTGTAGCTCTTCAGGAGATAGACCTAAATCTGTGTAATCTGCTCCAGTGAAAATCATCATAAAATCCTTCATAATTATATGTTTTTTTTGGTTTATATAGTTAAGACGTTTGAACTTTAAAGTAAAGGGACACTTTTTGCAAAAAAAATTATTTCTGTTTAACTAAAAAATTATTTTTTAAATATCTAAAAATAATAGCTTAATATTGCATTTTGTATACAAAATGCAATATTAAATAAATGATTGAACACACAGACTTAAGTAAACCTATTTATAAACGCCTTAAAGAAATGATTCGTAATGGTGAGTTAAAGCAAGGAGAAAAGCTGGTTCAAGAAAAAATTGCAGAACGTTTGGGTGTTAGCAGAACACCTTTAATGAAAGCGCTACTAGCATTAGAAAACGAGTATTTAGTAGAGAGTAAACCCAGAAGAGGTATGTATCTACGTGTGTTGGATCGCAAAGAAATTATAGATATATATGTTTGTAGAGAAGCTATAGAGGGTATGGCAGCTAGAGTATTAGCAACAAAAAAGAATATGTCTCATGTTTCTCAATTAAAAGCATGTTTTAATCCATTTACAAGTGATACAGATATTGATGTAGATGCTTATGCAAAAGCTGATGAAACTTTTCATTCACTACTTATAAAGTTAACGGATAACACACCTCTAGATAAAATTTATTTTTTCAATGATATACATGATAGAGTTGTTGGACATGGATTGGTAAGAGCTCCAAAAGATACATTAAAGGAACATTTTGATATAATAGAAGCTATAGCAATAGGTGATGCTGATAAAGCAGAGGCTTTAACTAGGTTACATATCAATAAATCAAAAGAATTATTAATAAATCAACATAAAATCAAAACAAGTGAGTAATTACAAAATTGCAGTAGTACCTGGTGATGGTATAGGGAACGAAATTGTACCAGAAGGCCTAAGAGTAATTGAAGCGGTAGCTAAAAAGCATAATTTTTCAATAGAAACAGAAACCTTTGATTGGGGAGCTGGCTATTATCAAAAAAATAATAAATTCTTACCAGATGATGGTATTAAAAAGTTGGAAGCTTTTGATGCTGTATATTTTGGTTCCGTAGGACTTCCAGCTGTTGATGACACATTACCAGCAAAGGATTACACATTTAAAGTGAGAACACATTTTAATCAGTATGTCAATTACAGACCAGTAAGAACTTATCCGGGTGTAACGAGGCCTATACGATCTGAAAAACATATTGATTTTGTTATTGTAAGAGAGAATAATGAAGGTGAATTTGTGCAAATGGGTGGTCAGTATTTACCTGATTTCGAAAACGGTATGGGTATAGATACTAGTGTTTTTACAAGAAAAGGTATTGAAAGAGTAGCACATTATGCTTTTAAATTGGCAAGAACAAGACGTAATAAAGTAACTCATATTACAAAATCAAATACCCTTATAAATAGTCTATCATATTGGGATAGAGTTATTGGAGAGGTTGCAGAACAGTATCCAGATGTAGAACATCAACAAATGTATATTGATAACTCTACAGCGATGTTTGTTTTAAAACCCGAGCAGTTTGATGTAGTACTAACCACTAATTTGTTTGGAGATATTTTAAGTGATTTAGGAGGTGCTATTATGGGAAGTCTTGGTTTAGGAGGTAGTGGTAATGTAAATCCAGAAAAAGAATTTCCTTCTATGTTTGAGCCTATTCATGGGTCTGCACCGGATATTGCAGGACAAAATATCGCTAACCCATACGGACAAATATGGTCTGCAGCTATCATGTTAGAGCATTTAGGAGAGGTAGAAGCTGCGAATAATATAATGAAAGCTATTGATAAATCAACATCTAATGGTGTTTTAACAGTAGATCTAGGTGGAAACGCAAGTACATCGGATGTTGCCGACTCTGTAATTGCTAATCTATAAAATAGTTAAAATGAAAAAGGTTGTAGACTTAACCATGACCTACCATAACGGTATTAATGGTTTTTCAAAAGAAGTTTCAAGAACTAAGAATAAAGATGGTTGGAACGCAAGTACGCTGACATTTTATTCTCATGTTGGGACACACATGGATGCACCTTTTCATTTTAATGTAAGTAATCAAACCATTGAAGATATACCTGTCTCTGATTTTATAGGACGTGCCTGGGTTGTAGATGCTCGAAATATTGATGCGCAAGGCCTAATAACAGTAAGCCATATAAAAAAAGAAGTGGTTGAAGAATTTGTTGCAGGTGATAGTTTAATTATTTGGACAAGTTGGTCTAAGTATGCTGGTACACAAAAATACAGAGATGAGTTGCCTAGAATTAGTGAAGAACTCGCAAAATGGTGCGTAGATAATAAGGTTAAAATGATAGGGGTAGAACCTCCGTCAGTAGCCGATGTTAATAACCTTGAAGAGGTTACTAGAATTCATGAAATTTTGTTGGCTAGTGTTGTAATTATTGAAGGTTTGACGAATATAGAAAAGTTAGACTCTGATTGTGTAGAACTGATTGCTCTACCTTTAAAAATAAAAGATGGTGATGGTGCGCCTGCGCGCGTCATTGCCATTGATAAATAATAATGTCTAAAAATTTACAATCTATTTTACAAAAACTCCCCAAGGAGGATAGAAGTGATTATCGTTCAGGAAATAGTCTTCTATTCTCAGAAATGAATAAAGCTTGCATTGTAATTGATGATGATCCAACAGGTAATCAAACGGTATATGGTATTCCTTTACTTTCAGGATGGGAGGTAGGTCATTTTGTTGAAGAGTTTAAAGCAGGTACTCCTGTATTTTTTATTTTAACCAATTCAAGGAGTTTAACACCACAAAAAACTTCCGAGATTTATAAAGAAATAGCAAAAAATATATTAAAAGCTTCAGAAATCACGAAACGAAATTTTACAATTATCAGTAGAAGCGATTCTACTTTAAGAGGACATTTTCCTTTAGAACCTCAAACTTTAAAAATAAATTTAACACTTGAGTCAGCCACTACAGTATTTCTTCCTGTTATGTTTGAAGGAAATCGAGTAACATTAAACGATATACATTATATACATGAAGGAAATGAATTGATACCTGTCAATGAAACACCTTTTTCAGAAGACCATTCTTTTAAATATTCAAAGAGTAATTTAAAGGAATATATTGAAGAAAAATCAAATGGAGAAGTAAAGGCTTCAGATGTACTTTCATTTTCTATCGAAGATGTAAGAAATATAGATGTTAAGGTTCTAGCAGAACATATTTGCCTTATTCCTCCAAAATCATACTGTATCTTTAATAGTTTAAATTATAATGATTTAGATAAAGTATCTCAGGCTTTGTTATTAGCAGAAAAGCAAGGAAAACAAATGATTTATAGAACTTCTAGTTCTTTTGTGCCTTCTTACATTGGTTTATCACCCAGAGGGTTGTTAACTTCAAAAGAGGTTTTTACTGATAGTAGCTTACATGGGGGGGTAATAATAGTAGGGTCATATGTTAAAAAATCTTCAGAACAACTACATAATGCTTTATCTATTTTTAACCCTGAAAGTATTATTGAGGTTGAAGTAGCTAAAGTTCTTTCAAATAAAACAAATTATATTGAAGATATATTAAAAACTATTGATGATACTATTCTTAAAGGAGAAGATGTAATTGTATATACTAGTCGTAAGTTAGTTACGGGGTCTGATGTTCGTGCCAATGTTGATATAGCTGGTAGGATTTCTAATGCATTAGTTGATATTGTTAAAGGTATTACAGTAAAGCCAAAATACTTAATAGCTAAAGGCGGCATTACATCACATGACATAGCTACCAAAGGACTTGGAATGAAGCGATCAAAAGTGCTGGGGCAAGTTCATCCAGGGATACCACTATGGAAAATGGGTTCTGAAACAAGATTTCCTAAATTACCTTACATCGTTTTTCCAGGAAACGTTGGGAATGCAGAAACTTTACAAAAGATAATAACTAAACTAAAAAACCATGATTAATAACTCAAAACGATACCGATTTTTTCTTGGGTCTTTCTTAATTACTTTATTATTATATATAGATAGAGTCTGTATATCCTCAGCCAAGGATGCTATATCTGGGGATCTTAATTTAACGGATATTCAAATGGGTTGGGTGTTAAGTGCTTTTGCGCTAGGTTATGCACTATTTCAAGTTCCGGGAGGGGCTTTGGGTGATAAGTATGGTGTTAGAAAAGTAATGACGGGAATTATGATATTATGGTCTATTTTTACTTCATTAACAGGATTTGCTTGGAATTATATTTCAATGCTATTTTTTAGGTTTCTTTTTGGAGCAGGAGAAGCAGGTGCTTTTCCTAATATATCAAGAGCTGCGTTCTCTTGGATTCCAACTAAGGAAAGAGGAGCTTTTCAGGGTATTAACTTTTCAGGGTCTAGATTAGGTGCTGCTTTCGCACTACCACTTGTGGCTTATTTAATTGATTCTTGGGGATGGCGAAATATATTTTACTTCTTTGGTGTTATAGGTATTTTGTTTGCGATTATGTTTTATGTGTTTTTTAGAAATAAGCCAGAAAATCACCCAGGGCTTTCAGATACTGAAAAGAACTATATTGTGAAACATAGGCAGCAAGAAGTTGAAAAAAGAGGTGGAAATTTGGCTTTGGGGAAAATTTTAGGATCAACAAATGTAATTTTAGCCATGATACAGTATATAGGGAGTAATTTTATTTTCTTTTTTATGCTAACATGGTTATTTCCTTATATAAAAGCTAAGTATGAGTTAAGTTTAGTCGCTACAGGCTTTTATGCTATGTTACCTTTACTTGCAGGGGCTGTTGGGAATTGGACCTCTGGTTTTATGGTTGATGCTATTTATAAAACGGGAAAGTGGAAATTGTCTCGACAATTGCCTGCTACCATAGGTTTTGTATTGGTTGTTATAGGGATACTTTCTAGTTTATATATGGATACTGCTTTGGGTGCAGTACTGTGTTTATCTGTAGCCATTTTTGGAGCAGATATGACATTAAGTCCATCATGGTCATTTTGTATGGATATTGGCGAAGAAAACTCTGGTAAAGTTTCTGGGATGATGAATATGGCTGGAAATATTGGAGCATTTACAACTGCATTAGCTTTCCCATATTTACGCGAATGGACTGGAACTGACGAACCGTTTTTCTACATAGCTGCGGCTTTAGGTTTTGTAGCTATATTTTGTTGGTATTTTATGAATCCAAATAAGAAGTTGAGTGATGCATAAGTTAAAAGGAGTTGCTATAGGAGCTGGATATTTTAGTAAGTTTCAATATGAAGCTTGGACACGAATCCCTGAAGTGGAAATTACAGCGTTATGTAATTCTAATCAAGAGCGGGCACAAGGTATTATGAATAATTATGGTGTAAAAAAACATTACACTGATTATAAAGAAATGATACTAAAAGAGAAACCTGATTTTGTAGATATTATTACGCCGCCAGAAACACATTTTGAAATGTGTAAGTTTGCTGCAGATCATGGGGTTCATATTATTTGTCAGAAACCATTGGCCCCTACTTTTGAGGAATCTCAGATGATAGTAGATTATGTTTCCAAAAAGGATGTACGTTTTGTTGTACATGAAAACTTCAGGTTTCAACCTTGGCACAGAGAGATAAAAAAGTTACTAGATAATGATGAAGTTGGAGACCTATTCAATCTAAATTTTAGATCTCGAATGGGAGATGGATGGGGAGAGGATGCTTATTTATCAAGACAGCCTTATTTTAGAGACTATAAAAAATTATTAATTTACGAAACAGGAGTTCATTTTATTGATACGTTTCGATATCATGCAGGAGAAGTTAAAAATGTATTTTCTATTTTAAAACGTTTAAACCCAGTGATAAAAGGAGAAGATTCAGGATTAATGATATTAAATTTTGATTCTAATGCCACAGCTATATGGGATGCTAATAGGTATAATGAAAGTAATATAGAAAACTTTAGATACACATTTGGAGAATACCTTGTTGAAGGTTCGAAAGGATCTATTAGGTTGTATTATGATGGTAAAATAACAATACAAAACTTGGGGGAGGCAGAAAAAGAACACAACTACGAGCATAATAATGTTGGTTTTGCTGGTGATTGTTGTTACATATTTCAGCGAAATTTTATTGATAATTTAATTTCAGGATTGCCTTTTGAAACCAATGGCGATAGCTATTTAACAACCTTAAAAGTACAAGAAGCTGTATATAAATCAGCAGAAACCAATTTACCTGTTTTATTATAAATTCAGTGCATAAAAAAAGAGGTTTTTTTAACTAGAACCTCTTTTCTTAATGCACCTTTTTATTTTACTTCTAATAAGATTATATTATTCTCCCAAAAACGGATATCTATAATTGGTAGGTGTAACAAATGTTTCTTTTATCATTCTAGGCGATACCCAACGCAACAAATTTTGAGCACTTCCTGCTTTATCATTGGTTCCAGAGGCTCTTGCGCCACCAAATGGTTGTTGTCCTACAACAGCACCAGTTGGTTTGTCATTAATATAAAAGTTCCCAGCGGCATTTTGTAACGCTTCGGTAGCTTGTGTTATGGCAAATCTGTCTTTTGCTAGTATAGCTCCTGTTAATGCGTATTCACTTGTTTCATCAACGAGTTTTAAAGTTTCAGCATAATTATCATCTTCATATATGTAAATAGTGATTACTGGACCAAATAACTCTGTGCACATGGTTGTATACTTTGGGTCTTTAGCAACTATAACCGTTGGTTCAATAAAGTAGCCTTTAAGCTTATCGTAATTTCCTCCTACTATAATATCTGCATCAACATTGACTTTAGCATCATCAATATATTTTGCTAATTTATCGAATGAACCTTCATGAATTACAGCGGTAATGAAGTTATTCATGTCTTCAGGAGATCCCATCTTAAACGAGTTAACATCTTCAATAACAAAGCCCTTAATGTCTTCCCAAAGACTTTTTGGAATATAAGCCCTTGAAGCTGCACTGCATTTCTGACCTTGAAATTCAAAAGCACCACGAACAATTGCTGTAGCAACTTGTTTCGCGTCAGCCGATTTGTGAGCGACGATGAAATCTTTCCCTCCTGTTTCTCCAACAATTCTTGGGTAGGTTTTGTAGTTATGAATGTTATTTCCTATTTGTTTCCAAAGTTCTTTAAAAATGAATGTAGAGCCTGTGAAATGTAACCCAGAAAAATCAGGGCTTGCCATAACTGTATTAGTTATCATTACGGGGTCTCCAAATACTACATTTATTACACCAGGAGGGACACCAGCTTCTTCAAAAACATCCATAATCACTTTTGCAGAATATATCTGGCTATCACTAGGTTTCCAAACTACAACATTCCCCATTAACGCCATACATGCAGGTAAGTTTCCAGCAATGGCGGTGAAGTTAAATGGTGTTACAGCATAAGTAAAGCCTTCCAATGGACGATATTCTATTCTATTCCAAGCATCACTTGTGCTTTCTGGTTGTTCCATGTAAATGTCTGTCATAAACTGAACGTTAAAACGTAAAAAATCTATAAACTCACAAGCGGCATCAATTTCAGCCTGATGTATGGTTTTAGATTGTGCAATCATGGTTGCTGCGTTTATTTTGGCACGATAAGGTCCAGCAATTAACTCAGCTGCTTTTAAAAATATTCCAGCACGTTGTTCCCATGGCATTAATGCCCATGTTTTTCTGGCCTCTAAAGCAGTTGTAATAGCATCTTCAACATGCGTTTGTTCTGCTAAATGATAGGTTCCAACAATATGTTGATGATCATGGGGTGGTGACATTGTTCTGGTTTTCCCTGTAGATATATGTTTACCATTTATGTATAATGGTACATCAATTTTACTATTAAACATCGCTTTGTAAGTCTTAAGAACTGCGTCACGTTCTGGTGATCCAGGAGCGTAAGATTTTACCGGTTCGTTAATCGCAATTGGCACATTAAAAAAGCCTTTTCCCATGATTTTTGAGTTTTCGTTATTGAATTTTCAGTAAATGTGCTGCAAATTTAAGAATTTTCAAATTATTAATAAGGAACATGACTTATTAAAATGGCGTTAAATTTTGATTATTTTTTGTAAGTTGCCAAAGCATTTCGAGACTACGTTTTTTATGTGTACAGTTACAATAATTCCTCAAGAAAATAATGGGTTTGTATTAACATCTAATCGAGATGAAGCTCCAGATAGAGTATCATTGGCTCCTGATTTTTATTCGGTTGATGGTATTAAGTTGTTGTTTCCAAAAGATAAAATGGGAGGTACATGGATTGGGGTTAGTGAAAATAATCGTGTGGTATGTTTGCTTAATGGTGCTTTTGAAAAGCATGAAAGGAAATCAAATTACAGAAAAAGCCGAGGTATTGTTGCTAATGATTTTATGGTTTCAGAAGATATTGTGAAGACGATTGAAGCTTACAATCTTAATGATATTGAGCCTTTTACTATTGTAATTGCTGATTGGAACCCCCAACTTAAATTTTATGAGCTAGTTTGGGATGGTAAGCACAAACATTTTGTTGAGTTTCCTTTGGAATCAAGAATTTGGTCATCTTCTACTTTATATACTGAAGCTATGAAAAAAGAGCGTCAGCAATGGTTTGAAAATTTTGAAGCATTTAATGATTTGAACACCAATTCGTTATTGGAATTTCATAAACACAAAGATGTTGAAAATATGGATTATGGTGTTATTATGGATCGTGGTTTTGTAAAAACAACTAGTGTAACTCAAGTTGAAAAACAGGATAATGCTGTGAATATGCGTTATGAAAATCTTCAAAGTAAAACAGTTACAATTAAAACATTCAACCTTACTCAAGTAGTTAATGGATAGTACGGGTATTATTTTAACACTAGCATATCCAGATACTATTGTTATGGTTTCTGAAGAATGGTTTTCTCCTTTTTTAAGGTATTTAGGTGTTGGTAAAAAAAACTATTTGCGTGCGGGTCATGCAGCCTTAGTGCTCATAGATAAGGAGACAGGTGTTTTGGAATATCATGATTTTGGACGTTACATTACGTCTGAGCCAAATGGAAGAGTACGAGGAAGTGATACTGATAACGAATTACATTTTCCACTAAAAGCAGAAATTAAAAATGGTACAATTGCCAATTTAAGTGCTATTTTAGAATTTTTAGGGACGCACCCTAAACTAACGCATGGTGACGGGAAATTAGTGGCTTCGGTTTGTTATGCTGTAAATTATAAAAAAGCACGAACCCATATTACTGCAATGCAAAACAAACACTTTATACGGTATGCCGCTTTTATAAAAGATGCTTGTAATTGTGCGCGTTTTGTAACCGATTCGTTAATAGCTTCAGTAACAAACTCTGAAATAAAAAAGAAGCTGGAAAACTCTAAGTGGTTTACACCAAGTACAGTAGGGAATGTGTTGCTTGCTGATACTGAGAATCACCCTTTTGAGGTTTCTGAAACTGGAGTAATTAAGAAATTTGAAGGTTCTCAAAAAAGTGAAAACTTACGTTGTTTTTTGGATAGATTAAAAAATCATAAAGTAAATTTAGTTGGAACTTTAGAGCCCAAACATAATGATGAGGTTCATGAAAGGGGGCAATGGCTTACTGGAATTGCAGCAGGTGCATGGTTTGAACTTTATGATTTAGGTAGTAAAACTGAATATCGATTTAGGCGTGTTTCTCCTTATGGGCATATAGATTGTGATACTATTTTTAATATTAACGATACATCGTTTGACTACAATGATGATTATGAATTTATTCATTATTCGAATTGTAAATTTTTTCATGTAAAGCAGCGCAATCAAGTTTACAAGTTTGAACGTAAAGATTTAGTTGATTCTTATTAAGTATATAATTTCTTTAAATCGGATAATGTTACTATTATATAAATTATTCTTAGCATATACACTGATGCTTTAGAGAAATCTAGCTAAGTCAGATAAATAAAAAATCAATGATATGCTAAGTAATGGTGTATTTAGATTAACTTATTTAAAACCCCTAACTTCTTATAGCGATTGGGAGAAAGATTGAGTAGTGAAATATTTATATTCACAAATTCGATGGTTTGAAATATAAAGCAATAAGTTATAACCCGACTCATTTCGGGGAAATCACAAATCAAAAAATTAATTTATAGCAAAAGGAGCACTTAACTTAAATGTTGGTATAGTGACTTGGAATTTTTTAGTAGTAGTTAAATTAACCATACTATAATGACCTTGCATAGCTCCAAATGGAGATGTGAGCAAGCAACCCGACGTGTAGGTGTGAGATTCTCCTGGTTTTATTACCGGTTTTTTTCCAATAACACCTTCGCCAGAAACAGTTTCAATATTGTTTAAGGCATCTAGAATTTCCCAATGGCGTGCATTTAGCTGAACAGAGTCTTTGCTTTGGTTTTCGATAGTTACTGTATATCCAAAGGCGTAGTGAATTTTATAATTTTTATAAAATGAGCCTTCGAAATTAGTTTCGACCGAAATTTTTATGCCTTTAGTAACCTGTTGAACCATTGATGTACAAGTGTTTGCGTGTGCTAAAATAATAAATATTAAGTGGTTAACGTAAATTTTAACGTCTTTGATGTAAAAATTAGATGAAATGCATTTTTAGCCTATAATAATTGTTAAATAGCTAGTTCAGCTTAATATTATTAGAGGTTTTGAGGTCTAGTTTGAAATATTTGTAGATGATACTTCATTAAATCCAATAATTCTGTCGTAACGTGTACCTAAATCGCGATAATATACTAAGACTTTATAGTTGTTTTCAGTTTGCCAAAAATCACCACTTATTGCCCCTTCTTTAAGAGTTCCGTTTTTTTCGACAACAACATATTTGTAATTGTAGAAGCCTTGTTTGAGTTTCATATCTGTCTCGTAAAGATTTCTTTGACTGTTAAAGGTCATTTTGTTATAATTTTCTAAAGCATAATTGTTATAATTACCATAAACATAAATACTTTCACCGTTTGTTAATTCTGGGTATTGTAGTGAGAAATGTACTTGAACATAATCAGCTTCAATGGATACATCCTCTCTGTCAATAGCTACTATTTTAAATTGTCCGTTTATATCTGGGTTGTAAGTATAAGGTAAATTGGCTCTTGAAATATCTGTGAACAAATAGGAATGATATATGTCTTCAAGAGCAATAGATTCCACACGCATGGTGGCAGCTCTAACATCTTTAGTTTCAAAAAATAAATATTCATTTCCACCAGGGAAAGCAGTTTCTTTTACATAGCGGTAAATAAGTTTGTTGCCAACTGTGTATTGAGGTTTTAAATTGGAAATAGCAGTATGTAAATTTCTGTTTTGAATAATTAAGGCTTTTACCGTTTGAAGTGGATTATTTATTTGAGGTCCCGAAGAAATTTCAATGTCTACCGTTTGCATGTAATCAATAGTGCTAACATCTCGGGATCTTTTGATGCTTATTCCGGGTATAACAATATCCTCATATATCATAAATTTTCTTGAAAATACTAATTCATCACCATCCGTATCATAAAACGAAATAATGTAGTTGCCCGAAACCTTTAAGCTTTTGGTTTGCTGATTTGGGATTGATAATTTATAATGCGAATACATTTGAAAGGTGTTGAATGAATTCGTGTAGTCTTGAATCCTAAAATTATCTACCCCAGATAGAAATTCTGGTTTTACGAGGATAGACTCTTTCCAATCATAATCATAATGTTCAATTTTATAATAAAAATCGGGTTCATCTGTAACTAAAGCATCAAATTCTATATAGAAAGGTTCACCTAATTTGATAATAGGGAGTTCACCTAAATCACTGCTATTACTTTTAAATGTTACAGATTTTATATAATCTGGCGGATTAACTTCTTCAACTTGAGAATAGGCAGAAATAGTTGAAAATAAAACGAGAAATAAAAAATGTTTTGGGTTCATAATCTTGAATATAAACAAAGGTAATCAAATTTCATACCTTAAAATTATATATATTGTTTATAATGATTATAAATAAAAAAGATGTTATAATTTAAAAAATATATTAGTATTAATTCGTATTTTTGCACCGATTTTTAGACAACTAATTTCAATTAAATAAATATGTCAAACGACATTCGTATTAAAAAAGGTCTGGACATTAAACTTAAGGGTGAAGCTGAAAAAACCGTTGAACAAGCTGTTATCAGTAACTACAACACCATAAGGCCAGAAGATTTTCACGGCATAATACCAAAACTTGTTGCAAAAGAGGGAACCACAGTAAAAGCTGGTGGTACTGTTTTTTTTAATAAAGATAATGAGGATATGAAATTTGTATCCCCAGTTTCTGGAAAAGTAGTTGAGGTATTGCGTGGACCGAGAAGACGCATTGATGCTGTTAAAATAGAAGCTGATAAAACGCAAACTTTCGAAGATATTGGGAAGTTTGATGTGGGTGCTTCAAAACCAGAAGCTATAAAAGCACATTTACTAGCTTCAGGCTGTTGGCCTTTTATAAAACAGCGTCCTTATGACGTAATTGCAAATCCGAATAGTTCGCCAAAAGCCATATTCATTTCTGGATATGCTAGTGCACCATTGGCAGCTGATTTAGATTTTACCTTACAAGGAAAAGAGTCTGAGTTACAAGCAGCAATTTCAGCTTTAGGAAAATTGACTGAAGGACAAGTACACGTTTCTGTTGGTAAAAATTCTAACTCACCGTTAGCAGGATTAACAGGAGTTAGTTTACACAAAGTTTCGGGGCCGCATCCGTCAGGGAATGTTGGTACATTAATCAATAAAATTAATCCAGTAAACAAAGGCGAAGTTGTTTGGACAGTTAATGCCCAAGATTTAGTAATTATTGGAGAATTACTTTTAACAGGTAAGTTTAATGCAGAGCGTATAGTTGCCTTAGTTGGATCTTCTGTTGAAAAACCAAGATATTTTAAAACCCTTGCAGGAAGTGAGATATCTACCATAATTTATGATAAAGGCGTTGCTAAAGATGGTAATGATCGTGTTATTTCAGGAAACGTATTGTCTGGTAAACAAATAAATCCAGATGGGAGTTTAGATTATTACAGCAACGTAGTTTCTGTAATACCAGAGGGTGATGATTATGAGTTTTTTGGTTGGAATAAACCAATTTTTAATAAAATATCTACTTCTAGAGCTTTAACGTTTTCATGGTTGAATCCTAAGAAAGCGTATGAATTAAATACTAATACAAATGGTGAACATAGAGCATTTGTAACTACAGGAACTTATGAAGAAGTATTTCCACTTGATATTTATCCAATGCAAATCTTAAAGGCTTGTATGTATAAGGATTTAGATGAGATGGAAGCTTTAGGGATGTATGAGGTTGCTCCAGAAGATTTTGCATTAACAGAATTTGTATGTGTTTCTAAACAGCCACATCAAAAAATTATAAGAGAAGGTTTAGACTTAATGCTTAAAGAGATAGGATAATGGGTTTAAAAGAAAATTTACACAATTTTAAAGAGAAGAATAAGAATAAAAAGTGGTTACCAGGATTTAATGCCCTTTTTACATTCTTATATATGCCTAATGAGACTACCCATAACGGAACTCACATTAAGGCAGCCGATGATTTAAAGCGTACTATGAATACCGTAATTATGGCTTTAGTACCATGTTTAATATTCGGTATGTTCAATGCTGGTTATCAGCATTATCTAGCTCAAGGATTAATAGAGTCTGCTGATGGGTTTTTAGGAGCTTCATTTTGGACCTGGGATAATCTTGTTATTGGACTTTGGAAAGTTTTACCATTAGTAATTGTGTCTTATGGTGTTGGTTTAGCAGTAGAGTTCGTATTTGCCATAATTAAAGGTCATGAAGTTGAAGAAGGATACTTGGTAACAGGTATGTTAGTACCACTTATAGTTCCCGTTGATATTCCATTATGGATGTTAGCTGTAGCCGTAGTTTTTGGAGTTGTTATTGGTAAAGAGGTGTTTGGTGGAACAGGTATGAATATTTTAAATCCAGCACTAACAATCAGAGCTTTTCTTTTCTTTGCATATCCTACTTGGATGTCTGGAGATAAGGTTTGGGTTCATGGAGCTGTTGAACGTGATCAAATGATTGCAGCAGGTCAAAACTTAGATGCTATATCAGGTGAAACAATTTTAGGTACTTATGCAGCAAATAACCCTGTTGATTACAGTTATTTGGATATGTTTTGGGGAATAATACCTGGTTCCGTTGGAGAAACTTCTAAATTCTTAATCATAATAGGTGCTTTGTTTTTGATTTTCACTAAAATAGGAAGTTGGAGAATTATTATTTCAACACTAATTGGTGCACTGACTATGGGGCTAATATTTAATGGTGTAGTAGATGCAGGTTGGATTGGAGAATCAAGTAAATTTTATGGATTGATGAGTGTACCCTTTTGGCAACATTTAATAATTGGTAGTATTTTATTTGGAGCGGTTTATATGGCTACAGATCCGGTGACAGCCTCTCAAACAAATAAAGGAAAATGGATTTATGGGTTTTTAATAGGTTTTATTTCTATTATGATTCGTGTGTTTAATCCAGCTTATCCAGAAGGTGTATTCTTAGCTATTTTGTTGATGAATGTATTTGCACCAACAATTGATCACTATGTAGTTCAAGGTAATGTGAAGAGAAGAATGAAACGTTTAAAAGTTAAAACAGCATAATTATGGCAGTTAACACAGATAAAAACTCATATACTATAATTTTCGCAGTAGCGATGGTATTAGTTGTAGGTTCTCTATTGGCGTTTACAGCATCGTCATTAAGACCTAATATCGATGAAAATAAGCGTATGGAAAAGCAACAAAATATTCTGTATGCTATGGGTGTGAATGGAAATGAAGGAACAGGAGATATCACTTTTGTAGGAACTGATGTTGTGGCAGATGAATTTTCAAAATACATCAAAAAACAATTAGTTATCGAAGGTGATGACGTAAAAGAAGAGGAAGAAGCATATTTAATAGATATCAAGAAAGAACAAGCTAAAGCTAAAAATGGAGGGACTAGAAGGTTGCCTTTATTTGTTGGTGAAAAAGATGGTAAAACATTTTATATAGCACCTATAAGAGGAAAAGGTCTTTGGGATGCCATCTGGGGATATGTTGCTTTAGATAAGAATATGGTTGTTCAAGGTGCATTTTTTGATCATGCAGGAGAAACACCAGGTTTAGGAGCAAACATTAAGCAACGCTATTTCATGGATGATTTTGAGGGCGAACTTTTACTAACCGAATCAGGTACCTTTAAAGGTATTAAAGTTGCTAAAGGAAATGCAGATCCTAAAAATCAAATAAAAGATGATTATGAAGTTGATGCATTAGCAGGGGCAACTATTACTGGTGATGGTGTTACTGCAATGATCAAGAAAGATTTGAAATTATATTTACCTTACTTTAAAACGTTAAAATAATATGGGACTACTTTCAAAAAAAGACGCAAAGTTAATCACAGACCCGTTAGCCGATAATAATCCAATTACTATTCAGGTTTTAGGTATTTGTTCTGCTTTAGCAATTACAGCAGAATTAAAGGCTTCTCTCGTTATGGGTATTGCAGTACTCTTTGTTTTAGGTATTGGTAATGTTGTTATTTCTCTAATGAGAAATATCATTCCTTCAAAAATTAGAATTATTGTGCAACTTATTGTAGTTGCCTCCTTAGTAATTATTGTTGATCAGGTATTAAAAGCTTTCGCTTATGAGTTAAGCAAAACATTAGCAGTGTTTGTAGGTTTAATTATTACAAACTGTATTATCATGGGGCGTTTTGAAGCTTTCGCTTTAGGAAACGGTCCTTGGAAATCATTTTTGGATGGTATTGGTAATGCTGCAGGATATGCAGTAATTTTATTGATAGTTGGCTTTTTTAGAGAATTATTAGGTTCTGGAACCCTTTTCGGAATCCCAGTATTAGGTGATCCTATAGAGAAGACAGGAGTATATTCTATTGGATATGAAAATAATGGATTTATGTTAATGCCTCCTATGGCATTAATTGTTGTAGGATTAATTATTTGGGTGCAACGTAGTAGAAACAAAGCTTTAATAGAAGATTAAATTGACTTGTAACTTTGAATTGTAGAGTTACATCAAAAAAAAGAATATGGAACATTTAGAATTATTTTTCAAATCAATTTTTGTTGATAATATGGTATTTGCAGTATTCTTAGGAATGTGCTCTTATCTAGCCGTTTCTAAGAAAGTTGCAACAGCAGTAGGTCTAGGAGCTGCAGTAATATTTGTATTGGCTATAACCGTGCCTTTAAATTGGCTGTTAGATCAATATTTATTACAACCAGGTGCTTTATCTTGGTTAGGTGATGAATTTGTAGACTATGACTTAAGTTTCTTATCATTCATCATGTTTATCGCAACTATAGCAACTATGGTTCAGTTAGTAGAAATAGTTGTTGAAAAATTTTCACCGTCATTATATAATTCTCTTGGTATTTTTTTGCCGCTTATTGCTGTAAACTGTGCAATTTTAGGAGGGTCTTTATTTATGCAAGCTCGTGAAATTGAAACATTAAGTTTAGCATTTAATTATGGTGTTTCTTCAGGAATAGGATGGTTCTTAGCCATTTTAGCTATAGCAGCTATTCGTGAGAAAATAAGATATAGTAATGTACCAGCACCTTTAAGAGGTTTAGGTATTACATTTATTATCACAGGACTTATGGGAATTGGTTTCTTGAGTTTTGGAGGTATGCTTACAGGGGGTGATGAAGAAGGAGGAAAGCCTGCTACAGAAACAGCATTGGAAAATATTAAAATTGAAACTGAAAAAGCTAAAGAATTAGCTGAAAACACTAAAACTATAGATTAGTATGATGATTTTAGCAGCAGGAACAACAGGAACAGTTATAGCAACAGTTGCAGCGTTTTTATTAATTACGTTGCTGCTTGTGAGTTTATTACTTTTTGTAAAACAAAAGTTATCACCATCTGGTCCAGTAAAGATTACCATTAATGGTGAAAAAGAAATTGAAGTAGCCTCTGGAGGAACATTACTATCTACATTAGGTGGTAATAAAATTTTCTTACCATCAGCATGTGGTGGTGGTGGAACTTGTATTCAGTGTGAGTGTCATGTAAACGCTGGAGGAGGAGAAGCACTTCCTACAGAAACACCGCATTTTTCAAGAAAAGAATTACAACACGGCGCACGTTTGGCTTGTCAAGTTAAAGTTAAACAAGATATGGATATTACCATACCAGAAGAAGTGTTTGGTATTAAAAAATGGGAAGCTACTGTGGTTCGTAACTATAATGTTGCGTCCTTTATCAAGGAGTTTGTTGTTGAAATTCCTGAAGATATGGGCTATAAAGCTGGTGGATATATTCAAATTGAAATTCCCGAATGTGAGATTAAATATGCAGATATTGATATTACTGCACACCCTGAAGAACATGAAACACCAGATAAGTTTCAGGCTGAATGGGATAAATTTGGTCTTTGGCCATTAGTAATGAAAAATGGTGAGACAGTTGAGCGTGCTTATTCAATGGCTTCTTATCCAGCTGAAGGACGTGAGATTATGTTAAACGTTCGTATTGCAACACCACCGTGGGATCGTTCTAAAAACGGATGGATGGATGTTAATCCAGGCGTAGCCTCATCTTATATATTTGCCCAAAAGCCAGGTGATAAAGTAACTATTTCAGGACCTTATGGTGAATTCTTTATTAATGAGTCTGAAAGTGAAATGTTATATGTAGGTGGTGGTGCAGGAATGGCACCTATGCGTTCACATTTATATCATTTATTCAAGACCTTAGAAACAGGTAGAAAAGTAACATATTGGTATGGTGGACGTTCTAAGCGTGAGCTATTTTACTTAGATCATTTTTATGATTTAGAGAAGAACTTCCCTAATTTTAAATTTTATTTAGCATTATCAGAGCCTTTACCAGAAGATAACTGGAAAGTAAAAGAAGATATTGACGCTCCTGGTGATGGTTTTGTTGGATTTATACATAATTGTGTTATTGATAATTATTTAAGTAAACACGAATCGCCAGAGGATATTGAATTGTATTTCTGTGGACCACCGTTGATGAACAAAGCGGTTCAGAAAATGGGAGAAGATTTTGGTATCCCTGATGAACATATCCGATTTGATGATTTTGGAGGATAAACCTCAATTTTAAGATAAACAAAAAACCAACTCAATTGAGTTGGTTTTTTTATGTCTCTATGTGAAAAATATTTTAAGCTAATTCATATTTTGGTTTATCATTTTCAATCTCAAATAATTTGGTGTAATCCATAACATTAGCAATTCCATCTAAATCACATAAAAAAGAAATTACAGCACATAAACCATTAAATAAAACAGTTTTATCAGTTGTGTTCCTAGGTTTTTTATTTTTATGATGAAGCGGTAATTGATAACCACAAGCATTTAAGAATATATGTTCAATCTTTAATAATTCAATAGGTGAATAACCATTAAATTTTCTCCCTAAAGATTGATGCACTTTTCCAATATAATTAAGCTCTAAAGCACCGTGAGAGTCAGATAGATATTTCCAACTATCTGTATTGTTTAAAATATTTCCAACAGCACACTGTTTACAGCATTCTGGGTTTAATGTATTGCTATGAAATGCCGTGTAGAGTTTTTTTAAGGCTGTTTCTAATCGAACAGAAGTTCTCATAAGCTAAATTTTTACTTCAAATTACTAAAAATATAAGTTTTACAGGTGAAATAATTCTTAAATTTTTCATAATGAAGTACGAAGTCGGTTATCTATAACGCTAGTTTCTATATGAAAAATACGCTTAGAATTGTACTTCTTTCAGCTTTGCTATTAGTTTTATTTATTCAGTTTAAACCTGCAAAAAAAACAATTGAAACTATTGTTACTACTCTTGAAACACCTAGTTTAATTAATAAAGATAGTCTTACTATAAAAACAAGGGTTAATATTCCTAAAGGTTATAAACGTGTGAAATACCCGTTTGCCTCTTTTCAAGCCTATCTTCGAAATTATAAACTAAAACCCTTTGAAACTAAAATTATAAATTATGACGATACCGAATATTTTTGGCAAGGTGGTCATATAGGGGTTTTAGATATTCCAGTACCAAAAAATGGATTACAACAATGTGCTGATGCCTTAATCAGAATACGTAGTGAATACCTCTGGGATAGTGATAGAAAAGATGAAATAGGTTTTAACTTTACAAGTGGCCACTATTGTTCTTGGAAACAATATGCTGAAGGGTATCGACCAAAAATAAATGGTAATAAAGTATCATTTCATAAAAAGGCTTCAATAAATTATTCTAAAGACAATTTCTATAAGTATCTGAATTTAATTTATATGTACTCAGGAACCTTATCACTATTCAACGAGTTACCAAAAATTGATTCAGCTAAAGATTTAATGATTGGCGATATGCTAATTAAAGGCGGCTCGCCTGGGCATATTGTTATGATTTGTGATGAAGTTATCAATTACAAAGGCGATAAGTTGTTCTTGTTGTTTCAAGGTAATACACCTGCTCAAAGTGTACATTTGGTTAAAAATTTAGAAGATGTTAAAATATCACCTTGGTATGAATTAAAAAAGGATAGTGAGATATCCGTTTCTAACTATACATTTTATAATTCTAAATTTGTTCGATTTTAATAGATAATATTTTTATCTTAATTGAACTGATGTAATATAGACCGATAGTTCTACTAAAAAGTTGTTGGTAAAATCTAGATTATTTTCTCGAGATTTTTAGCACATAAAGAGCTGCTAAAATAAACAATAAACCACTTATAAGATACCATGTGAAAGTAGATGGAAAAGACGATTTTAAATCAACAGGAGTAGTATCTCCAATTAATACTAAACCTGCCCAATATATAGGAGCTTTGGTTCTACCTTTAGCATTTTTTATATATTTTAATTTAGCTTGCTGCAATGCTTTGTCTTTTGCTAGCCCCTCTTTTATGTTTTTATAAAAAAATTCTATTATTTCTGTACTTGATTTTTCATCTATTTTCCAAAGGCTGGTAAGTATACTTTCACTTCCTGCATAGTTAAAAGCATGTGCCAGAGATATCATGCCTTCACCAGATTGATAAGTAGGTTTTCCAGTTTCGCAAGCTGTTAATATAGCTAGGTTGGAGTTTATATTCTCATTATAAATTTCGTAGGTAAACAAAGAGTTGTTTTCATGAGCCTCAGTGCTTTTAGCGAAAATCAAACGAGACAACTCTGGTGTTATATTATTCGATTCAGCATGAGTACCGATATGAATAATTTTATGTTCATTAGCTTCATTTTTAAAAATTTCTTTTGATGCGTTTTCATTTATAAAATAATTACCATCAAACAACTTTGAGTACTTTTTCGCTAAATCTACACTAAATGGTTGCGGTAATAATGTTAAGTATGTTTTATCAATTAATAGAGAGTCAGTAACGGATAAGCGATACTTCTTTTTCATTTTATAGTTAAACTCAGGAGCAAAAGCAATAAAATCATTCTCATACTTAATGTTCTTCTTTTTGTGTCCTAATAATAATAAACTATAATTATAGGATATATCATATTTTGATAATAGACTTTTTGTAGCAAGTTCATTAAAAGATTTGATTTTTTCATATGTTAAACTCTCAAAGCTTAGATTGAATAAATTACCATCTGGAATAATTATAACTCGCTCTGTTTTTACTTTATCTTCTATAGGTTTCCACAACTGGTTGTATAGATGGAATAATTGTTTACTAGTTGACTCAAAATCAAACGTGTTTTTTGTTAGTTGAGAAATATTTGTATCAATATTTTCTATGTTTAATTTTACTATATGCTTTTCGTCAGGAGATAAGATTAATCCATATAAGTCTTTATCGATATAAACATAGCGAATTACAGATGTATTTAGAGGAAGTTTATTAAAAGTATTATTAATGGTTCTTCTATGGTGGCATAGCGCATTTTGTAATATTTTGGATAATTAGTTTTCAAAGTATCTAAAAATGATTGCCATTTATTGCCCAATGGTACTAAAGAATCAAAGTGGACTTCTTTATTTCTTAAAGAAGATCTTAGTTTATTTTCTTTTTTTGTTATGTTTTCTGGTATTTCAGAGAATGTGATATTGGGGTCTGGTGTTTAGACGTGCCCTTATTCTGTTATATAGAGCTGATTCATGTAAGCTAATCAGCCTATCTAAATAAAGTGTGTTTTTTGTTTTTTTGAATAGTTCTAAGTGTATTTTTTTAGCAAAATCAAAAACTTTAGTGTTGCTTTCAATTAGGGTGCTTAAATCGCTGTAAGACACTATGGATGTTTTCCTTTCTTCTATGGTTTTGATGGCAATGTTTATGTTAGATAAAAGACTTTTTAAAAATAAAGTATCTCTTGTTTTCGTTCTATGATATTTTGATTGAGCATTGACAATATAAATTCCTGCTTTGCCCTCATCAAAATAAATCTTATCAAGCGATTTTGTTTTCTTATTTTTATTGTAAAGTGCGATGCTTTTTTCACTCCAATTTAGGCTTTCCGTATACATGCCTAAATTGTAATAAACTTTAGCAAAAGTTAACATTAAAGCATTTATAAAAAAATCTTTTTCCCCTTTGGTTTTGTAGAAGTAATCATAAACATTTTGAATTGTCTTTATAGCTTTATCCTTATCATTTATTCTTGAATATTCTTCTGCTAAATTTAAGGCATGATACATTTTGTTGGAATCGTATGCATTGGGGTTAGATTTTTCGTAATAAATATTACTCTGTACACGATATTTTAACGATTTTTCATAATCATTTTTCAGATTAAAGACATTTGCATATTCTTCATTCAAAAAAGCTTTCAACTGAAAATTTTCTCCATTTATATTTTTTAAGCTATTTTTTGCTATATCCAAATATTTTAATGCTTCATCTAAATCATATTTTTGCATTTTTACTTCTGCGTGCGTTAAAGCTGCCATAAAAAATTCTTGCGAATTTTCAGGAAAATTTGCTTTAGTGTAGTTATATGCAAGTTTTGTAATAATATCAGACTTTTCATAATCTCCTAAATCATAGTGTAAACCATTTAAGGTATTATAACCAATCATTAAGTTTCTTTTTACACGATTTTCCAGAGGATGGTTAGTTGTACTATTAAGAAACTGTTTTGCTAGTTTAATTGATGATTGTATTAGTGGTTTAGCTTGAGAGGGTTTGCCTTGATTTAATTTTATTATCGACATGTTTCCCTTAATAGCAGAAGGGAGGTAGTATCGATTTTCTTCATTTTGTTCAAGATTAGGAATATGCTTAAGGGCTTTATTAAAGTAGTATAATGCACTATCTTGTTTCGAGGTAAAAAACATTAAAGCACCATATAAGTTATATACACGAGCAGTTATTTTAAAGGTTTTATTTGGGTTAGTGTTGACAATACTATCGGCTTTTTTTACATGTTTTTCAAGCCAATTTATTTGTCCTAACTTCATTCCGTAATCTGCTAAATAATATTCGCAATTTATTAAATGATCAGTATTTTTTGATTTTATTGCATATTCTTTGGCTTTCTTACCGTACTCGTATGCTAAAGGAAGTTCACCAAAATCTAAGCATAGTTTAGAGAATTCTAAGTTTGCTAAATAGCGTGTTTCAGGATTTGAAACATGGGTTTCAATGAAATTTAATAAGTTTTTGGCTATAAATTGTGCTTTTTTAAAGTCATTTTTAATTATATATATTTTTCCGTAAGGGAAAATATATGCTGTTAATTCATTGTTTTTTTTTGATACTTTAAGTTTTTCAATGTTTTTAATAATTATAGATTCGGCAGTGTCTATAGAATCTTGCTCAATCAGATGAGTAATTAGTTCTATTTCTTTTTTTGGACTAGATTGAGCTAAGGCATCAGTGTAATGTATTAAGATGAAAAGAAGAATTATGTATCTTGATAATATCATAAAATTCATCTCACATTGATTTAATTATTTAATTTTGATAGTAATGTTTTACTCAGCTTAGTTTTACTTAAACTAAGATTCTTTTTTGCCAAATCTATATTACCCTCTTTTAAATATGCTAAACCCAAATAGTAGTATGCATCATTTAAAAATATAAATTCATCTTCTGCTTCTACTGATCGTTCAAGAAATGGAATAGCATCACTAGTATTTTTATCAACCATGAGCGCTACACCTAAAAAATAATTAAGTGTGTCATTTTCTGGTTGTTTTTCACTAATAACTTTCCATTTTTCTATGGCAATTTTATAGTCCCCATGCTTGTATTTAACCATGCCATCATAAAAATCAAAGTTATTAGTAGTGCTCATTGTAGTTGGTAAACCAGGATCTAGTTTAAAATATTTAGCATAAAGCTTTTCATTTTTTGGTGTGCTAAAAAACCAAATACTGCCTATTGCTATGATTATAGCTGCAGCTGCAGCAAATTTGCTGTAGTATAGGTATCTGACTTTTTTGTCCTGAGATTCTTTAACCTTAGTTTTAGGAATATCTTTATGGAGTTCATCAAGCTGAGTCTTTAAAGATTGATTTTCAATACCCAAAAGCATGATTTTTATATCTTCAACTTTAGTTTTAAAGTCTTCATCTAAATCAAGGAGCTGGTTGAAATCATTCAATTCTCGAGTATTCATAGTACCGTTAATGTAACTTTCTATGATTTCTAGTAACTCTTGCGATATGTTGCTATTGTCTTTCACTTATCATCATTTTGATGCCAATACCATAGCACGTAGTTTTTCCATACAACGGTATTTCTTATTTCGTGCTGTACTCTCTTTTATTTTTAATTTTGAAGCTACGTCTTTTAAAGATTTTTTTTCAAAATAAAATATATTTAATAGTTCTTTACACGGTTGCCCTAAGTTTTTAAAAGCTAACATAGTTAACTTTAGTTTGTTGTTTTTTAAATCATTACTTTCACTATCATCGCTTCCAACAAACTCTAAAATTTCATAATTTAATGTGTTAGAGTTTTTAAAAGATTTAGACCTTAAAATATCTATCCATTTATTTTTCGCAATTCTGTAAATATAGCCCTCTAAAGCGGTCTCGTTTTTTGGTGTAAATTTATTGCTTTTTATGTGTGTCCAAACTGTAATAAAAGCATCTTGATAGACATCTTTAGCGTGTTCAAGAGAACCATTATTTTTCAGAACTAATAATTCAATCTTTTTGTAATTATCATTATAGAACCTTTCTAAGGTGTAAGAATCATTAGATTTTATAGCATTAATAAGCTCTAACTGGTTTAGATATTGTACTGATTTCCCCATGAATTAATAGCTAGAGGAAATATACAATTATTTCATTTTACAACAAATACTTCACTGTCAAAGGGCTAATTTTTCGGTTATCTACTTTTGCTTAATTTTTCTTCCATAAAATTTTATAGTTTTTATTTAATAATACCACATTAGCATGTGTTAATACCTTCTCATCGAAACAAATTTAAAATGTCATCATCAGTATTTCTTTTGTAGTATTTTTGTAGCATGAGTAAGCCGTTAACCGAACAAGAATTACATAACCTTGCAATGAATCATGTTGGAAAAGATTTGGAGCAAAGAGGATTTGAGTTTATAGCTGTAAACAGTAAGTTAAAAAAACATCCACAGTTTGTATGTATGGACAAAAATAAACAGTACTATTTTGTTATAGTACGAGCTGTAATTTTACCAGAAAACCCAAATAATTATGATGTTGTTTGGATGGAATCTTTTAAAAAACATGCTAGAGATAAGGATGCAAAAGTACTATATGCAGGAGTTGGTATAGGTAGTACTAAAGGTGAAAAAGAACCTATTTATTTAAATGAAGATTATTTGTTAGAATATAACGGTATTCAAGTTTTAGAAACTAATTTAAATTAGAAAACTGTTTTTATATATATGAGAATTTTAATTGTATTATGTGCCATTGTTGTTTTGTTTTCATGTAATCGAGAACATAAAAACACAAAAGTTTCTGGAACAGTTTTCGGAACCAGCTATTCTATTATCTATGATTCAGATGAAAATTTTCAAAAGGAGTTTGATAGTCTGTTTAATATTATTAACAAGTCAATGTCTACTTACATTTTTGATTCAGATATTTCTAAACTCAATAGAAATGAATCCTTTGAAATTGATGAACATTTTATAAGAGTTTATGATGCTTCTAAAGAAATTTTTGGACAAACAGAGGGTGCATTTGATCCTACCATAGGAAATGTAGTTAATGCTTGGAAATTTGGTGCAGAAAATACCATCGAAATTGTTGATAGTTTAAAAATTGATAGTTTAATGCAATTTGTAGGGTTTGATAAAACATATAGACATAACAATACCATAAGAAAATCTAATCCAAATGTGTATTTGGAATTCAACGCTATAGCTAAGGGATATGGTGTGGATGTAATTGGTGAATTTTTAGAAAATCAAAATATTACTGATTATTTAGTTGAAATTGGAGGAGAAATAAGAGTTAAAGGCTTAAATGCTGAAAAACAAAGCAAATGGAAAGTAGGAGTTGAAGAGCCTAATTTTGAAGGAGGCAAATCTATTCTAAAAGCAATAACACTAAAAGATGAAGCCATGGCAACATCTGGTACTTATAGGAAATTTAAAATAGATGATAAAGGAAACAGATATGCTCATATAATTGATACAGAAACCGGTTATCCCAGCAAAACAAACTTGTTAAGTATTTCTGTTATTGCAGATAATTGTATGACTGCTGATGCCTATGCCACTGCATTTAAATCCATGGGAGTTGATAAAGTTAAAGCATTTTTAAAGATTCATTCAGAATTGAAAGTTTTTTTAATTTTTGAAAATGAAAATAAAGAGTTTGAAGCGTTAGCTTTAAACGGTTTTCCTGAAAGTTGATTATTTGTAAACCACAGGAATAATTTCACCTTTTGCTAAACAATATTTTTCTATTTTTTCTAATGAAAGTGTATTTGTGTAATCTACTTCTTCAACTCTAAAACCTATACTGCGAAGCTTATCAAAATAATCTAGTCCGTAAACACGAACATGATCGTACTGACCAAAAATTTTAGCGCGTTCTTTTTTATCAGTTATCGTGTTATCTTCAAAAGTTGTTTTTCTATTTAAATCTTGCGGAATTTGAAATATACCCCAGCCACTAGGTTTTAAAATCCTATATAATTCTTTCATAGCTTTGGTATCATCAGGAATATGTTCTAATACATGGTTGCAAAAAATAACATCAAATTCGTTATCCTTAAATGGGAGGTTGCAGATATCTGCTTTAACATCGGCTAGTGGCGAATTTAAATCTGTTGTAACATAATTTAAATTATCCAACTTTTTGAAACGTTTGTAAAATGCTTGTTCAGGTGCAAAATGTAAAACTTTTAACTTTTCAGAAAAGAAGTTGGTTTCGTTTTGTAGATAAAACCATAATAATCTATGTCTTTCCAATGAAAGTGTTGAGGGGGATAACACATTGGTTCTTTGTGTACCATAGCCATAAGGTAAAAAGGTTTTAAAACTTTTTCCATCTATTGGATCTGTAAATTTATTACCTCTTAAAAAGAAAGCTAAAATTGGGCGTACAATATAGCTTAACCTTATTAATAAGGGTCTTGGGATTGTATTTAGTATGAGTTTAAAAAAACGTTTCATTAAAGCACTAAAGCCTCTTGACGAAACTCATTCTCTTCATCACTCTCAATACCTAAAGCATCATATATATATGCAAAAGTGGATAGTAACTCTGGTTTACCATCAACTAAAGCAACATCATGTTCAAAATGTGCAGATGGTTTGTTATCTTGTGTGGTAATGGTCCAGCCATCTCTGTGTTGTTTAATGCGGTGCGTACCCATATTTATCATAGGTTCAATTGCTACTACCATACCTTCAACAAATTTCTTTCCTTTTCCACGCCTACCATAATTTGGCATTTCAGGATCTTCATGCATTTTACTGCCTAATCCATGGCCAACAAGTTCTCTAACTACACCATAACCATGATCTTCACAATATTTTTGAATAGCATAACCTACATCGCCAACACGATTATTAGCTTTAAATTCCCTGATACCAACGTATAAAGATTCTTTTGTTACTTGAAGTAGTTTTTCTGTTTCAGGATCAATTTTTCCAACTGGGAATGTGTATGCATGATCACCATAGAATCCATTTTTTAAAGCTCCGCAGTCTATAGAAATAATATCGCCTTCAGTAAGAGGGTCTCCATTAGGAATACCATGTACTACTTGAGAATTAGGACTCATACATAGTGTATTAGGAAAGTCATATAACCCTAAAAAACCAGGAATTGCTCCATGATCTCTAATATGCTCCTCAGCAATTTTATCTAATTGAAGTGTTGTTACTCCGGGCTTTATGGCTTTGGCTAATTCACCTAAGGTTTTAGATACTATTAATGCACTTTCTCGCATTAACTCAATTTCCTCTCTTGTTTTAACAATAATCATAAAAATAGTAATAGGAGTGCAAAGATACTTAAAAACTCCACTTATTTAAACAACCCAAAAAAGCCTTTCTTTTTCTGCGGAATAGGAGGCACTGTATTTGTTAGCATTTGATATACTTCTCCCCAACCAGGAAAACCACCAATATTTCTATCATCAATAAATAAATCTGCATTTATTTTTCTGCTAATATCATTTGTGTATTCTTCTTCAGCAAAACTTTTATTAACAGCATAAAAACGAATGCCATTGTCTTCACAAAATTTAACAGCTTCATCTAGTTTATCACCACATCTGTAGGTCCACAATATTAATCGATGCCCTTCTTCTTGTAACTTCTTTAAAGTTTCAAAAGCAAATAAAATAGGTTTCCCAATTTTTGGGTAAGCATCTTCAACAATAGTACCGTCAAAATCTACAGCAATAATAAGTGTATCGTTAAAATTCATTTAATTTAAGGCATTAATCAATTGTAAAGTTACACTAATTTTTTAATCATAGCTAAACTAAAGGATGCTGTGTCATGGCTTTTGGTTGCTCAACATTCATAAGTTTTAGAATTGTTGGTGCAACGTCTCCTAATACACCATCTTTTATTTCAGTAAGATCGTTATCAATTAAAATAATAGGAACTGGATTTGTTGTATGTGCTGTGTTTGGTGTTCCATCAGGATTAATCATGGTTTCGCAATTTCCATGATCAGCAATAAGAAGTGTTGTATATCCATTATTTAAACCTGTAGTAACAACATTTTTTACACATTCATCAACAGCTTCACAAGCTTTTATGGCAGCATCCATAACACCTGTATGTCCTACCATATCACCATTTGCAAAGTTTAAACATACAAAATCAACTTCTGCTTTTTTTAATTCAGGTATCAGAGCATCTGTTAGTTCATAAGCACTCATTTCTGGCTTTAAATCATAAGTAGCCACTTTTGGAGAGTTTTTAAGAATACGAGACTCACCTTCAAAGGGAGCTTCTTGCCCTCCAGAAAAGAAAAATGTGACATGTGGATATTTCTCAGTTTCAGCAATTCTAATTTGCTTTTTTTCATTTTTAGCTAAAACTTCACCTAATGTTTCTGTAATATTATCTTTATTGAATATTACTTTAATACCTTCAAATGCATCACTATAATTAGTTATAGTTACATAATATAAATTTAATTTTTTAGTGCCGTAATCAGGGAAATCTCTTTGATTTAACATCTCTGTTAACTCTCTACCTCGGTCTGTTCTGAAATTAAAAAAGATTACCACATCATCTTCTGTAATTTTAGAAACTGGTTCATTATTGTTATCGGTAACGATTAATGGTTTAATAAACTCATCAGTTACCTCGTTATTATAATTCTCTTGTATGGACGATGAAAGATTTGTTGTTTTTGTACCAACCCCACTTACAATTGCATCATAGGCAAGTTTAACACGCTCCCAACGTTTATCTCTATCCATGGCATAATATCTACCTGTTACAGTTGCTATTTTTGCGTTTGTGTTTTTTATGTAACCTTCTAAATCTTCTATATAACCTTTACCAGATTTTGGGTCTACATCTCTTCCATCAGTAAAAGCATGGATAAAAGAATTTACCCCAGCTTTATTAGCGGCATCTATAAATCCTTTTAAATGACTGGTGTGGGCATGAACTCCACCATTACTTAATAATCCTAAGAAATGAACACTTTTATTATTATCTGAAGCGTATTTTAAAGCGTCAATTAATACTTTTTCATCCTTTAAAGTATCTTGCTCAATAGCTAAGTTAATTTTAGCTAAATCTTGATAAACAATTCTACCAGCACCTAAATTCATATGTCCAACTTCGCTATTTCCCATTTGTCCTTTTGGTAATCCAACATGCAAACCATCAGTTCTAAGGGTAGCAAAAGGGTACTTTTTATAAAGGGAATCTATAAAAGAAGTATTAGCATGATCGATAGCTGAAACTTTAGGATCTGGAGAGTTTCCCCATCCATCTAGTATCATTAAAATTACTTTTTTGTTCATTTTTTGTTAAAATTTAAAACTAAACAAAGATACATAAGTTTATATAAAATGATGCTAAAAAACCCTCTGAAAACCCTTAATTATCAAGGATTTTATTGGTTTTTATAAAAGAAAACGTTTTCGTTAATATTTGTATAATAAATGTTAAAAATGTGTTATAAATATTTATTTGTGTAACAGATTGGAATTTATATCGTCTCTTTAGTATATCAAAAAACGTAAATCAATAATCAAATTAAAATCTTTCATCATGAAAAAAACAATCATTATTTCCGCAATCGCATTATGCTTTTCAATTGTATCAGTAAATGCAACACCATCAAACATTACTACTAATTATGAAGTTGAAGCTTTTTTTAAAGTGAATTCTTTCTGTGTGTCTATCGCTAAAGGCGATTTAGAAACAGTACAAAAACTAATTAGTAGAGGAGCAGATGTAAATGCAAAATCTAATGGAATGACACCATTAATGTATGCTGCAAAGTTTAACAGAACTGATATTTTAGAACTTCTAATTGTACATGGCGCTAACTTAAAAGTTAAGTCTGACAAAAAAATGACGGCTTTAAAATATGCACAATTACATGGCGCTAAGGATGCTGAAGCTATCTTAGAAAAAGCTTTGGCAGATGCAAAATCTAAAAAAAGAAAAAAATAATTATTTGAGTTAGTCACTCACAAAAAAGCCTCGTTTATCGAGGCTTTTTAATTTTTATTGATTTCTATATTTTTCAATAGCATCTTCTATTTTTTCAATTCTATTATCTGGATCTGGATGTGTACTTTTAAATTCAGGCACACGATTGGGACCTGCAGCGTCTTTTAGAATTTCCATAACTCCTATCATCTCTTTTGGATTATAGCCAGCTTTTATCATGAATAACACCCCTAAATCATCACTTTCTAATTCGTCGTCACGTCCATTGGTTAAAAGCGTTTGTTGGCCAATACCACTTACCAAACCTCCCATGTCTGCACCAACAGAGCCTGCTGTTGCTAACCCTTGCCAATATTCACTCTCAGCTATACGTTCTGCACTGTGCCTACCCAAAACATGTCCAATTTCATGTCCTAATACACCTGCTAGCTGGTCTTCATTTTCTAGTTTAGAGAAAAGCGCGTGTGTAATAAATATTTGACCTCCAGGTAATGCAAAAGCGTTAATGGTTTGTGGATCTGCTAATAAGTGAAACTCATATTTGTAAGGTGTTTGTCTAGCAATACTATTGTTTACTAATTTGTTTCCAACGTTATCAACCAATGCTTGATATTGGTTGTTTGGATGTAGCCCCCCATGCTGTTGTGCCATTTGCGGTGCATTTTGTAAGCCTATAGCAATCTCTTTATCTGGAGTCATAGATATGGTTTGCATCCTGCCTGTATATGGATTTTCTTCTCTTTGGCTACATCTTTTAAATACAAAAAATAGAGCTATAGCAACTCCAATTAATAGCCTGAATTTTAGATTTCTTCCTCTCATTTTAAAAAAATTAGTAACTAAAATTACAAAAATTTAGATAATACTTAATTTGACACTAGTTTTTTAATTAGGTCACTAGGTATAAAGTAGGTGTTATAGATTTTTATACATGGTGTAGTGCAAGCCAATATCTTTTATGATGAACGATTTTCCAATAACCTGGTAGTTATTTTTTTTATAGAAATTAATGGCTACTTCTCTAGCGTTGCACCATATTGCTGTAATATGTTTTTCTCTGAGCATGTTTTCTCCATGTTTTAAAAGTATATGCCCCAAACCTTTACCTTGAAAAGATTCTAAAACTGCCATTCCTCTTAATTGGTACTGTGTTTTTTCTGAAGAAATAATAGAATTTGATTTTTTAAAAAAAGAGCTTACACCAATTAATTTATGCTCATGTAAAATACCTAGATGTAATGTGGTTTCGAGATTGTCTCCATCAAAAACACATGAATCTACAGGTTTTTCTGCTCTTAAAACAGGGTGTCTTACAGTATGTGTTTCTTCAGATGATATAAGTTTAACTATGTAGTTTGAAGTTTTAATGAATTTTGATTTTATGCTTTTCAAACTTAAAATATTTTTAAGAATTATTACCTTCACTTAAAACTTATTTTATGGCGATTGAATTTAAAATCATAGAAAAAGAACATATTGATTTAGTAATCCCTTTGGTACAAAAGTTAAATGGTTTTGAATTGACTGCAGCTATACTGAAGGGGCGTTTTGCAGAAATGATAACTCAAAACTATGAATGTGCTGTTATTTACGATGAAAGTAAATTGATTGGTGTTTGTGGCTTGTGGTATTGCACCAGACACTATTCTGGACGGAGTGTTGAGGCGGACCATGTTTTTATTGATGATGATTATAGAGGGCAAGGTTTGGGTAAAAAGTTTTTTGATTGGATTTATAATTATGTCTCTAAAAAAGGCGTAGAGACCATAGAACTAAATACTTATGTGAGTAACCATCCTTCGCATAAATTTTATTATAACGAAGGCTTTAATATTCTAGGTTATCATTTTTTAAAAAAGCTATAATTTTTTCTTGCATAAGCAGAAACTGTTTATATATTTGCAACGGAATTAAAGGCGGGAGTAGCTCAGTTGGTAGAGCGTCAGCCTTCCAAGCTGAATGTCGCCAGTTCGAACCTGGTCTCCCGCTCTAAAGCTTCATAGAAATATGAGGCTTTTTTTATGCAGATAAGTTTTGACTTTGTAATATGCTTGTTGTTAGCAAGTATGCCCGCGTGAGGGATAGTAGTGGAAAGCCCACAGCGAGGTACGAGCGAGGACTTGTAACGGATAGCCCGACCCTTTAGGGGCACGCCCAAAGTATTTTAGTTGAGTTGGTTTAGTTGTGTTCCAGAATCGATTTCGTATGGCGGTTTGTTATATTCAAAAACACGTGCGCTTAGTTTACCTTTTAAGGTTATGGAATTATTATTAACGTGTAACCAGCTACCTTCTCTGAGACCAATAACGGGTTGGGTGTTGTAGTAATGGAACTCTTTTATTCTTGTGTCTCGGGTTTCGCCCATGTGTGTGCTGTTAGTATCGGGATCTAAATAATGTGGGTTTATATTAAAAGGGACTAGACCAAGCGCATTGAAACTAGGTGGATAAACAATGGGCATATCATTAGTATTTTTTATGGTTAAACCGCAGATGTTGCTGCCAGCGCTAGTGCCTAAATAGGGCGTGCCATTTTGTACTGTTTCTTTTAGTGTAGTAATAAGGTTATTTTTATAGAGTTGAGAGATTAATACAAAAGTATTACCACCACCGGTAAAAATACCTTCTGCGTTTTTTATGGCTTCTTTTGGATTTTTAAATTCGTGGATGCCTTTTACGTTTATATCAATTTTATTAAATGCCTTTTTTGCAATGGCTGTATAATCATTATGAGAGATACCGCTGGGTCTTGCGTAGGGAATAAAAAGTATGGTTTTTGTGTTTTTGAAAAATACTTTTAATTCGGTTAAAATATATTCTAGATATCCGCTTCCGTGTACTGTTGATGTACTGGCAATAATTATATTTTTCATGAATTTAAGTTTGCATAAAACTAATTAATTACTGGCATTAAAAAAATTGATAGCTTTTACTTTAAATTGAGAAATTAAAGTAGTAATTTGAAAATAAAAATTATGAAAAAATTTATTCTTCTTTTATTGTTCGTTTATTCAGTTAACGCGGTATCGCAATCTGTAACTAGAGTGGAGGTCTCTGGAAAAATTATTGTGGAAGGTAGTGATATCTCTGGGATAACTATCTTTAATACTTCGTCTAGCCAAGGAACGATTACAGACGATAATGGTGAGTTTAAATTGAAAGTGACTTTAAATGATAATATTGAAGTTAGTGCTTTACAATATCAGAATATTAGTTTTAAGGTTAACAAGGATATTCTTAAATCAAAAAAAATGAAGCTTTTTTTGATTGAGGAAATTAATAAATTGGATGAGGTTATTGTATTTACAAAAGGGTTAACAGGAAATTTAGGTACCGATTTGGAAGACACTACACCGTTTAAGCCAAAATTAGATGCTTTATATTTTGGTGTTAAGAATAGTAAGGAATATGGTTTTGAAAAAGATTATAAGACTGAGGTAGAAAATGTTACTATTGATAGGCAACATCAACCTATGGTAAATGGGCTAAATATTGTAAATGTAGTGGACCAATTATTACTGCCTTTATTTAGGTCTGAAGTAAAAGATAAAAAGAAAGTTGGTGTGCCTGATGTGCCTATTGAATCGATTAAATATTATTTTGGTTCTGAATTCTTAGTTGACAATTTTAATATTCCAGAGCATAGAGTTGAAGAATTTATAAGATTTGTTGAAAGTGACGATTTTGACTTCTCGTTACTTAATTATGGCAAGGAAATGGAATTTCTAGAGCTTTTAAATAAAAAGAGTGTTGAGTTTCTTCAAAGTTAAAATTTAATTTCTAAAACGCCCTTTAACAAAACATTACAGGTTATTTACATTTTATTTAAGATTTGAAATACGTTCTTTATACTCTAATTAAACCAATTTGAGGAGCGTATTTTTATTTGCAGGATTGTTTTTATTGCCTTTGTATATACACTGTCAATCCGTTAACAGAATTGAGGTTAAAGGCATATTGCTTTCTAGTAATAATGATGTTGAAGCGGTTACAATCTTTAATAAATCATCAAATAAAGGAACTATTACAGATATTGGTGGGGCATTTAAATTGAGGATAGCCTTAAATGATGTTATAGAAATTTCTGCATTACAATTTCAAACGGTTAGTATTACTATTGATACTGAAATTATAGCGTCTAAAACATTAAAAATTCATTTAATTGAAAAAGTAAATCAACTTGATGCTGTTACACTTTCTTCTGGGTTAACAGGTAATATTGAAACTGACATTACAAATGTAAAAACAGTAAAACCCATGATTATTGATATGGGTAATATGGATGTTGATTTTGAGTATAATGATGATAAAGCCTTTGATAATTCGGTTGTTTTAGATCATTATACCTCTATCACAAATCCTAATGCCCGAAAATACATGCCCGATTTATTGAAAATTGTTGGTTTGCTTTTAAAATCGAAAAAAAGGCTAAAACTCCAAAAAAACATTTTTGTAGAGTCTAACTATGAGAGACCAAAAGGTTTGTTAGATGTTTATGCTTTAAATGATATTGAAGAACAGTTTAATGTCCCAGAGGAAGCATTATCTCAATTTATAGCATTTGTAAAAAATAAAGGTGTGTCGCAGGAGCTTTTAGAGCCTGAAAATAAAATATACCTGATAGAATTTTTAGTAAAGCAAAGTAAGTTGTTTTTAGAACTTCAAGATGAAAAAAAGTAAAAGCCTTTTTATATTGTTTGTTTTGATTGGCTTTAATAGCGTTTATGGGCAATCTATAGAATTATCTGGAAAGATAGAAAGTAAAACAAATTCAGAAAACATCCACGTTATTAATAAAAGCGCTAAAGTTTTTACCATAACAGATCGTGCAGGTCGTTTTAGAATTATTGCTAAACTAAATGATACCCTAACATTTTCGTCGATACAACATAAGGAAAAAGAAGTTGTCGTGTTAAAAGAGCATATCTCTAGTGAAGCGATTTTAGTAAAACTGGAAGAGCAAATTAATACACTAGAAGAGGTTGTTGTTGGTAAGGTTTTAACAGGTGATTTGTTATCAGATATTAAAAATGTTGAAGGAGACCCACCAATAAATTTTTATGATGTAGGTATCCCTGGTTATACAGGTAAACCTGCCACACAAAGTGAGCGTCGTTTAAGTGAAGCGGGAGAATTTAAGCCCAAAATGCTGCTGGGAACTTTAACAGGAGGTATTCCATTAAACCCTATTCTTAATGGTATTAGTGGCAGAACAAAAATGTTGAAAAAGAGAGTTGAACTTGAGGAGAGAGAAAAGTTAATGAGAAGTATAAAAGCAAGACTATCTGAAGATTTTTTTGTTTCAAACCCCTTGAAAGATGACTTAAAGATGGACTTTTTTTATTTCTGTGCAGACGATACAGATTTTATTAAGCATTGTAAAAATCAAACTGATTTTAAGGTTTTAATTTTTCTTAGAATGAAGTATGAGCAATACCTAGATAACCTCGGTTATGAAAAAAAATAATCATTTTGGAATGCTTTTTGAAAACCAAAAGAAGTATTTTAGTAATCTTTAAATCCTATGATGAAGTCTTTAAGAGTTTTTCTATTAATAATACTAGTGTTGCCACTTTTTGCATTTACTACAATGCATAAATACTACATCAGTGTTACTCAAATTAATTATATACAGGAAAAGCAATCTGTTCAAATCACGTCTAGATTATTTATTGATGATTTTGAAAATATACTTAAGCAAAATTATGATGAAAATATTGTGCTTGTTGATGAGGAGAATCCCGAAATAATTGATTCTTATATTGACAGATATCTAAAAAAGAACATGGAGTTAGTTATTAACGATAAAGTAGTTACATTTAATTTTATTGGTAAACAATATGAGGGTGATATAGTAAAATGTTATCTGGAAGTTGAAGATATACAAAGTATAGCGTCTTTCGAGATTACAAATCGTATTTTATTCGATTTACAAAAGGACCAGCAAAATATTGTTAAAACTAAAATAAACTCAAAAAGTAAAAGTGTTATCTTGACTTATGAAAATCCTAATGCTTTGTTAAAATTTAATTAAAGCCATTAAATTTATTACGTAATTTAGTATTTTCGATAACTTTTTGTAACAATCTTCTAAAGAAATTTGCAAAAAACACATTTTTTTATAAAATCAAAAAAAACAACTATGAAAAAACACGCTTATCTGTTCTTATCATTTGTATTTCTTTTTTCTGGAGCTTTTGCTCAAGAGCAAACCAAAGAAAGACAACAAGGACATACAGACCAGAACAAATTTAGACAAATGAAAGATGTTCTGGCAACGCCTAATGAAACTAGAACAGCTTCAGGTGCTCCTGGTTATGCATATACGCAACAGCAGGTTGATTATGTTATGAATCTTCGTTTGGATGAGAATAAGAGCCAGATTTTTGGTGACGAAAAAATAACATATCATAATAACTCCAAGGATTATTTAGAATATTTGTGGGTTCAGTTAGACCAAAATATGAGAGCAAAAGACTCAAAAACTCCAGATATTAATTCTGAAAGTTTCAATGCTGCTTTTAATGGGCCTAATTCTTTTACTAAAGCAAATATGAAAGAACGCTTTGATGGAGGTTTCAATATAGAATATGTAAAGAATGAAGATGGTTCAGATTTACCCTTTATGATAAATCAAACCATGATGCGCATAAACTTAGCTAAGCCTCTTGCACCAGGTGAAGTTTTTAAATTTCAAATTAAATGGTGGTATAATGTTAATAACCATATATTAGAAGGAGGAAGGTCTGGTTTCGAAGCTTTTCCTGATGGGAATAATACTTATGTAATAGCACAGTTTTATCCACGATTGTGTGTGTATGACAATGTTGAAGGATGGCAAAATATGCAGTTTTGGGGCAGAAGCGAATTTGCTTTAGAGTTTGGAGATTTTGATGTAAAAATTACTGTGCCGGCAGACCATATGTTAGAAGCTACTGGAGAATTGCAGAACAGAAAAGAATGTTTTACAAAAGAGCAGTTAAAACGTTACAATAAAGCAGCAAAGACGTTTGATAATCCAGTTTTTGTTGTAACTCAAGAAGAAGCTGAAAAAGCGGAAACACAAAAAAGCACAAAAGAAAAAACTTGGCATTTCAAAGCAAAAAATGTAAGAGATTATGCTTTTGCTACATCTAGAAAGTTTATTTATGATGCTATGGCAGTTGATATTGATGGACGTTCAGTAATGGCAATTTCTTTATATTCAAAAGAAGGTAACCCATTATGGGAAGAGCACTCAACAAGAGTTGTAGCAAACACACTTGAAGAGTATTCAAAATTAACATTTGATTATCCTTACAGTAAAGCTATCTCGGTGCATGCACAAATGGGTATGGAATATCCAATGATATGTTTTAACTACGGGCGTCCAAAACCAGATGGTACCTATTCTGAAAGATTAAAACGAGGTATGATTGGTGTTATAACTCATGAAGTGGGTCATAACTTCTTCCCAATGATTGTAAATAGTGATGAGCGCCAATGGACATGGATGGACGAGGGTATTAATTCGTTTGTTGAAACCTTAGCTGAATTAGATTATGATCCCAACTTTATAACAGGAAACCTTCCAAAGGATATCGTGCCTTACATGGGAGGAGATCAAAATTATCTTTCACCAATTATGTCTCAAGGAGACTATGTTCATAAATTTGGACCAAATGCATACACTAAACCTGCTGCAGGTTTATATATGCTAAGACAAACCATTATGGGGCCAGAGTTGTTTGATTATGCGTTTAGAACATACTCACAACGTTGGATGTTTAAACACCCAACACCAGCTGATTTTTTCAGAACTATGGAAGATGCATCGGCTATGGATTTAGATTGGTTTTGGAGAGGATGGTTTTATACAACAGATTATACAGATATTGGAGTTAAAGGTGTTAAGCAATATTACTTAACAGATAAGCCAACTGAATTGGCTAAAGAAACAGCGGAAAAGTATAGAATGAATCTTGAAGATTATAAAGACAAATTAGTATACTATGCAGAGGCTAAAGACGGAAAAATACCAGATGATGCTAAAAACGTTTCAGACTTTAAATTCTTAGAAGAGCATATTAATAACCTTTCAGTAGAAGATAAAGCACGATTAAAAGAGGCGCCTAAATATTTCTACGAAGTCACTTTTGAAAAACCAGGAGGATTAGTAATGCCTATTATTTTAGAAATTGAGTATGAAGATGGTACTAAAGAAAGAAAAACGTACCCTGCTCAAATATGGAGATATAATGAGCGCGAGGTTAAAAAAGTTTTTAGAACAGATAAGGCTATAACTAGTTTTGTTGTAGACCCAGATTTAGAATTGGCCGACGTGGATATGTCAAATAACTCTTGGCCTAGAAAAGTTGAAGCCAACGAGTTTGATAAATTTAAAGAAAAAGTAAAAGGTTAAAAACTTTAAACTTAAATAAAAAAGCCGATTTTTAAAATCGGCTTTTTTATTGCAATAATTTCATTTGATAATAAAACAACTCACTATATTTGTAGTGTGATACAGCTAGCAACATTTTTATTTATTAGTGGCGGAGAAATAGCGTTTATTCTATTTATAGCCATTATGGTATTTGGAGCTGATAAACTTCCTGAAATAGCCCGTGGATTAGGTAAAGGTATGCGAACGCTTAAAGACGCAACTAATGATATCAAGCACGAGATCACAAAAACTGCTGAGAATAATGGTATTGATACCAGCATAACCAAAGACGTTAAAAAAGAACTTGATAAAGTAAAAGACGATATTGAAGATTTTACAGGTTCCGTAAAACGTAAATTTTAGCGTTTAATCTATTCGTCGATATGTAGTTCATCTATTTATCAATTTATTCTTACTTTTCAGCGATAATATCCAATGCGTAGTTTTCATTTAAGCGATATTTATGGTCCCAGATCTATAATTATTGAAATATGAAAACAATCCTACTTATAAGTTTTCTGTCTTTTACCGTGTTAACTTCAGGTAAAACAGATAGAGATATCATTAAGAAAATTGATGATATAAATACTTCAGCATTAGCTCTTTATAACAATGAGGAGATCGTTAAATCTTTTAAAGAATTTATTAATGCCAAGGTGTTAGCAGATTCTATTCAAGACAATTATGGCAGTGCTACAGCAAATTTCAACTTAGGAAACATCTATTACTTAATGGAAAATTATGATTCTGCCCAAAAGCATTATCAATTAACATTAAATGTTATCAAAGAAATAAATGATAGATATTTAATTTCTGGTTCTTATTTGAACCTGGCTAAGATATATAGAGACCAAAACGACTATACTAAAAGTATTAAATATTTTGAGAAAGCACTTGGAGCTTCTTCAACTAAAGGGGGGATAAGTATTTCTGAAAAAGAGCAAATTCAAGATATTTACTTTGATGCCAGAATTAATTTGAGTGAGTTGTATATTAAAAATAACAATCTTGAAAAAGCCTTAATGAATCTTTTAAAAATAGGAGATTATTTAAAAACACACTCAGTAAATTTGAATTTACAAGTTTACTACAATTATATTTATGGATTATATTATACAAAAAAAGAGCTTTTTAATAGTGCAAATACAAAGTTTAGAGAGGCTATTTTTCTACTAGAGGGTAACAAAGAAGACATTGATTTGGCATTAATAAGCAATATATATATGCAATTGTCTATTTCTCTTGCTAAATCTGGAAAAAGTACAGAAGCTTATATTACTTTACTTCAGCATAATAATTATAAGAATGAGCTTTCTAATGAAGAAAAAAACAGACAAGATTTAATAGTTAAATCTAAATTTTTAATTGAAGATTATAAGAATGAAGCACAAACAGCTAATACAGAAAGACTTCATCAATTAGAAATAGCAAATAAATTCAAAAAAATAAATATTGCTATAATCATTACATTGTTATTATTGGTAGTCTCAATTATCGTAATATATAAGAGTTATTATGCCAAAGAAAAATTAAGTAAAATTTTAGAAGCAAAAAATAAGGAATTAGAAATTGCCAAAGATGAAGCTTTAAAAACATCAGAATTAAAAAGTGAATTTATTTCTAATGTATCTCATGAATTAAGAACTCCGCTTTATGGCGTTGTTGGAATTACATCTTTATTACTTGAAAATAATAATTTAAATAATAGAGATAAAAAACATTTAAAGTCTTTAAAATATTCGGGAGATTATCTTTTGAATTTAGTTAATGATATTCTTCAAGTAGGAAAAATAGAAGCTAATAAAATAGAATTGAAAAATGTTTCTGTTAATTTGAAAGAGATGTTGGATGATATAGCGAATTCGTTTAGTTATAGGCTGGTAGAAACAAATAATAAAATTAATATATTAATAGATAACCATGTACCAGAATACATTAAATGCGATAAGGTAAGACTGTCTCAAATTTTAATTAATTTAATAGGAAATAGTGTAAAATTCACATCTAGCGGAGTAATCAATTTAAGAGTTAAACTTTTGAGCTTAGATGCTAAAAACGTTGGTTTATGTTTTGAAGTTGAGGATAATGGGGTAGGAATACCAAAAGAAAAGTTTGATATGATATTTGATAATTTTTCACAGTTAGAGAATAGTAATATAAACTATCAAGGTACTGGTTTAGGACTTTCAATTACTAAAAATTTAATCGAGCTATTTGAAAGTGAAATTAAATTAGAAAGTACCTTGAATGTTGGAACTAAGGTTAGTTTTGAAGTTGATTTTGAGTTGGATAAGAACACGCCTAAATTAGCTTCAGATTCTAAGCCTAAAGTAAAAGAACTTGAGAATTCTGAAAGTAAGTATAGGATTCTAGTAGCTGAAGATAATAAGATAAATCAAGTAGTAACTAAAAACTTGTTAAAGAAAAACGGTTATTTGTGTACCATAGTGCAAAATGGAAAAGAAGCTCTAGAGCAAGCGAAAACTAATGAATATGATCTTGTTTTAATGGATATTAATATGCCAATAATGGATGGTAATGAGGCTACGGTTGCTATTAGAGAATTTAATGATGCACTTCCAATAGTTGCATTAACGGCATCAGATATTGATGAAATAAGGCAGTGTTGTATGGATATTGGATATAATGATATAGTAATCAAACCCTTTGATAACTATGAGTTTTTTCAAGTAATTAATCAAAATATACAGAACTATAGAGCAGTAAATAATTTGAGTCTAGTTAAAGCGTCTTAGTGTATACATTTAGTTAATTGCGTTTTCTGCTAATAGTCAATCCATCTCTAATAGGTAAAACGACAGTTTCAATACGTTTGTCGCTCTTTAAAAGCGCATTATATGCAATCAAAGCTGGCGTAGAAGTATCATCCTTTTTAAAGGATATTTCTAGTACTTTTCCGCTCCATAAAACATTATCAGATAAAATGATTCCGCCGGGGTTTAATTTATCAATAATAATATTGAAATAGTTTGAGTAGTTTTCCTTATCGGCATCAATAAAAACTAAATCGAAAGTCGTATCTAGTTTAGGAATAATATCTAAGGCATTTCCCAGATGTTGATGAATTTGTTTACCGTAACCAGATTTGTCAAAATATTTCCTTTGAAAATCAACAAGTTCTTCATTAATGTCTATAGTATGAAGCATACCATCACATTTTATGCCTTCCATTAAGCACAATGCAGAATAACCTGTATAAGTCCCAATTTCTAATATGTTTTTTGGGTTCACTAATTTCGAAATCATACTTAAAAGCCTCCCTTGATAATGCCCACTAAGCATTCTAGGTTGTAATATTTTCTGGTAAGTTTCTCGGTTAAGTAATTTTAGCAATTCTGGCTCATCCTCAGAGTGAGATACCACATAATCGTCTAATTCTTCTGGTATGAAATGCAAAATATAATCGTCTAAAATATTAACTTTCTGTGGAATCTGTTGGTTTAACTGAAGTGTCAGCTTCAGCTTTATTTCCTATAAAAAATAAAATAGCTCCAACTACCACAAGTCCAATTTTAATAGCCCATGCAGCTGTATCTCCCCAAGAGTATATCCACATAAGTAACGTTGGTACTCTATCAAAGAAGTTTAAAACAATGGCTAAAATTCCAAAAATTGCCATGTAAGAACCTATTTTTCTCATAATTTTATAGTTTGATTAGTGATTAAATATAACAATAAAAACTATATGATTATACCTATTTAATAATTCTATCTATAAACTTTTGTTTAGCCAAATCATCATCACCACACAGCCACTGAATAACATTGTCTTCCCATATCGCATCATATTCGGTTTCGTTTATGATATTGCGTTCAATAGCCAAATCAAGTAACTTTCCTGGGTAAGATGATTGAGGTTCACTTTCCATTTCTCCTAATGGATACGGATCGTCTAGCCCCATTAGAACTTGCTTAGCACCATGATTGCGAATCAATAGTTCTAGTCCACCAGTATCATGAACCAAAGTGTCAAAAAAGATATTTCTATGGCCTACAGCTTTTCTGGGGTGGTGTTTGCCTTCAAATAAATCAGGTCTGCCATCAAAACCTTGAATACGACGGCCTAAATTAATTTGTGCTAATTGCCCACCATGAGCAAAACAGGTTCGCATATTCGGGAACTTATCCTGATATCCATTTAATGTTAAAAAATGATAGGCGTCAGCACATTGCGCCAACATCCAAATTAAATGAAAACGCCATGAGGTATTTTCAAGTTTAATAAATTTCTCACCATCATAAGGATGTATTTCAACAGCAAGGTTGTATTTGTCAGCCAGTTCAAAAAGCGGTTCGTTTTCCTCATCAAAAATACACCGCCATGTACCAATAGTGTCCATATAATGTGTAGGTAAACAAAGAAGTTGTAAACCATGGTTTTCAACACAACGTTCAATTTCCCAACAAGCACTTCTTATAAAAGCAGGATGTACAACAAACCCACAAGTAAATTTGCTTGGGTGTTCATGCTGTATACGCGCGTTAAAATCATTTTGAAAACGTAATGCTTTTTTCATTTCCTCAACACGCAAACCATTACCATATAATTGTGATAAATTAAGCACAACAGCATGGTCTAATTTGTTGCGTTCCATCCATTCCAATTTTTCATTTAAGAAAAAACTAGAGTCTGTAACGGGGCGTTTCCACCCTTTTTGTAGCATGAATTTTCTATCCTTGTCTACCCAAAAAATACCTTTTTCACGCATGAATTCAGGTATTTCTTCAGGGTATGGTAATAAGTGAGAATGACCATTAATTCTAAGTTTGCGTTTCATTTTTACGTCCTGAGAGGTCAGGAATCTTTAAGTTATTATTACCCAAAATTCATTTAGGGCAGTTGTATTAGTGTTCTAGTTTTACTTTTTTTGGAGGTTCCATAACTTCGCCACAATTTGGGCAACTACGTTTGTTTTTGTCACCATAGTACTTATCAAAAATCTTAGGCATATCGGTCTCAATATTGTCTAAAGTAAAATCCTCTTCGTAAAGTTTTGTTACACAATTATCACAAAACCAAAGTAACGCATCTTTAACACCTTTCTCTCTGGGGTATTCAATAACCAATCCTACGGTATTGGCACCTCGTTGAGGCGAATGTGGCACTTTTGGCGGTAATAAAAATATTTCACCTTCTCTTATATGAATATCTTTTGGAGTTCCTTTATCAATAACCTTCAAAACAATATCACCCTCAACCTGATAGAAAAATTCAGGTGTCTCATTGTAATGATAATCCTTTCTGCTATTAGGTCCACCAACAACCATAACAATAAAATCACCATCTTTCCAAACCACTTTATTACCAACAGGTGGCTTTAAAAGATGCCTATTCTCTTCAATCCAAGCTTTAAAATTCATCGGAGGAAATAATGTACTCATTGTTTCATGTTTTGGGCGTTACCCTAAAAAGGGGTCAGGCTATCCGCTATATCTTTTTTGCAGAAAAAGCAAAAAAGGATGCCGCTTCTATCCTTAACGCAAATTCCTTACTAATATACAAACACCTTAAATTCTATTAAAGTTATCGTAGTTAAAAATTATAACGATTTGGTGCGTCCGCCATCAACAGGAATATTAATACCATTTATATAACTGGCGGCTTCACTAGCTAAAAATGTAATAGCGTTGGCAGTTTCTTCAGGTTTAGCAAAGCGTTTTGCAGGCGTGTAGTTTTTCATGATTTCAGTCATTTCTTCAATGGAACGCTCTTCAATATTTGCTTTAATCTTAATAATTTCAGTTAAGCGTTCCGTATCTGTAAAACCAGGTAATACATTATTTACTGTAATGCCAAACTCTGCAACTTCAATAGATAATGTTTTGCTCCAATTTCCAACAGCACCTCTAATGGTGTTACTCACACCAAGTCCCGGAATGGGTTCTTTTACTGATGTTGAAATCACATTAATAATCCTTCCAAAACCCTGTTGTTTCATAAAGGGAATAGTAGCTTGAGCTAAAAGGTGGTTGCATTTTAAATGCATGGTAAACGCATTTTCAAAAGCTTCTAAACTAGCGGTTAAAATATTTCCACTTCTAGGGCCGCCAGTGTTATTTACCACAATATGAAAACCATGTTCCTTCTCAATAAACTTTATAATCTGTTCTTGCAATTCTCTAGGGTTAGAAAAATCCGCAACAATATAGTTGTGGTTTCTGTGTTCAGGTAACTCTGCGAGTACTGCTTTTAGTTTTTCTCTGTTTCTAGCAACTAGGGTTACATTAACACCTTCTTGCGCTAGTGCTATAGCTGTGGCTTTTCCAATGCCTTGAGTACTGCCGCAAACTAAGGCGTTTTTGTTATTTAAGTTTAGATTCATTTTAGTAAAGGTGAGCTTAAAGGGTTATTGTAATCCAGCAATTTTATCATCTTCTAAAATAGCTTCGGTTTCTTTTTTTACTTTTTCTAATGTAAGTTTTAAGTCGTCATCTAAGTTTAAAACACCATCAGTCAATAGATTTAAAATGGCTTTATCTTGAGCGCGTCCTCTTAACATCGCTTCTCTATAACCTATATCTTCATTAAAAGTTACTAATGAATATTTAGATGAATACGCATTAGGAAATTCCTTTTCTAAAGCCATTTCTAATTTACGCTTTTCTTGGAAAACAAGCTGATTTACATGACCTTTCATTTCATGAAAGTTGTCAATAGCTAAATCAGCAATGGCATCAGTATCCTTTTTACGGGTGTTTTCATAAGCTTTAAAAGTAGCTTCCCAATCATCTAAATTTTTATCTAAAATGGCATCAAACTCAACAACATCTTCAAAAGAAGCATTCATTCCTTGCCCATAAAAAGGTACAATCGCATGAGCTGCATCTCCCATTAAAAGTGTATTGCCTTTATAATGCCAAGGCGAACATTTAATGGTGCCTAAAGCTGCTGTTGGATTTGTAAAGAAATCGTCTAATAAATTAGGCATAATGGCTAAAGCATCTGGGAATTCTTTCTTGAAAAACTCCAAGACCATGGCTTTAGTTGTTAAATTATTGAAATTGTAAGCACCTTCGTTATAGCTAAGAAAAAGCGTAACTGTAAAACTGCCGTCTAAATTTGGTAAGGCAATAAGCATAAAATTTCCTCGAGGCCATATATGAAGCGCATTTTTATGAACTTTATAATCACCATTGGGCTTTGGAAGAATACTAAGCTCTTTGTAACCGTGAGTCAGGTAAGCCTGTGAAAAACTAAATAAGAATTTTTTACCTAAGTAATAACTTTTTCGCATTGCAGAACCCGCACCGTCTGTTGCGATAATAATATCAGCGTCTTCAATAAACTCATCTTTAGTGTGGTAATCTTTAAAAAGTGCTGTGGTTTTTTCAAAATCAACCGATTTGCATTTTTTATTGAAATAAATATTAACATTCTCGTGTTTTTCGGCTTCATCTAAAAGTAAAGCATTTAAACCGCCTCGGGATATTGAGTTGATGTATTCATGGTCTCTTCCGCTGTAATTTGACTGGAATGTGTTGCCATGTACGTCATGAATCATTCTTCCATGCATAGGAATACAAAATGCTTTAACTTTCTCCTCTAAACCAACAAGTTTCATCGCTTTGTTACCACGGTCTGAAAAAGCTAAGTTTATAGAACGTCCTGCACTAATATCGGTTTTCCGCAAATCAGGGCGCATTTCATAAACAGAAACTTTGTAGCCTCTTTGTCCTAATCTTAATGCTAGTAGGGAGCCGCATAGTCCTGCGCCTATAATTAGTATGTTTTGTTTTGTTTCTTTCATATTGTCATTCCTGCGAAGGCAGGAATCTCATGATTTTAGTTTAAAACTTTTTTTATTTTTTGTATTTCTTCATAAGATAATCTAAGGCTTTTGAGACTCCTTTGGCGTTCATTGCTATTATAGTTTTTAAACGAGATTGTATCATTATTAGAATTAAATTGAATTTTTGAAAACTCTTCATAATTTGAATTTATAATTAGTTTATTCTTAACTAATAAAACAATTCTCTCGTTTGTGATTAAAAAATAGTCTTTATCTCTATTGAGAATTAAACTTAATAAACCAAAAATGATATTATTCCAAAAACCTGGTTCGGATTTTTTTCTAATAAGGAATATATCTTCCTCTGTTTTAAGAATTGATTTAACATATCTTGAACTATTCATTCATTATAGCTTTCAACTTCTCAACCAATTGATACACATCCTCAAAAGAATTATAAAGAGGCACTGGTGCGCATCGAATTACATCGGGCTCTCTCCAATCACTTATAACACCTGCTTTAGTTAATTTTTCATGTAAAGATTTGTCTGCGTTTTTTACTTGTATTGATAATTGGCAGCCACGTTCAGCGGGATTGCTGGGAGTTATTATCTTTATAGTGTCTTCGCCTAATTGTTTTAATAAAAACTCAAAATAACCTGTTAACTTTTTAGATTTTTTGGTAAGCTTTTCTATGCCAACTTCAGCAAATAAATCTAAAGACGATTTTATTGCTGCCATGGATAAAATTGGAGGATTGCTTAATTGCCAACCTTCTGCACCTGGTAACTGATCAAATTCACCACGCATATTAAAACGTGTTTGTTTATTGTGGCTCCACCAACCTGCAAAACGGTTGAGGTCTTTACGATATGCATGACGTTCATGAACAAAACAGCCAGCTAAACTTCCAGGGCCAGAATTTAAATATTTGTAAGTACACCATGCAGCAAAATCTGCTCCTGAATCATGTAAATTTAGTTGTACATTTCCAGCACCATGAGCACAATCAAAACCAACAGTGCATCCATGTTTGTGTCCTAAGTCTGTAATACGTTTTAAATCGAAAAATTGCCCTGTATAATAATTAACACCACCAATGATGATGAGCGCAATCTCGTCACCTTGAGATTTCAAAATGGATTCCAAATCTTCATAATCCAATAATTCTTCACCCTTTCGTGGTTTCCAAAGAATTAATCCTTCTTTATGATCAAATCCATGATGTCGCAATTGCGATTCTACAGCATATTTATCTGATGGGAATGCATCACTTTCAATTAATATTTTATAACGTTTTTTTGTAGGTTGATAGAATGACGCCATCATAAAATGAAGGTTTGCGGTGAGCGTATTCATTACAATAACTTCAATAGGTTTTGCACCAACCACTTTCGCCATATTTTTCGTTAAAAACTCGTGGTATGGTAGCCAAGGATTTTTAGCTTCAAAATGCCCTTCAACACCTAAATTTGCCCAATCTTCAAGCTCTTGGTTTACGTAAGATTTGGTTTGTTTTGGCTGTAAACCTAAGGAGTTTCCCGTCATGTAAATCAGTTCATTTCCAGATTTGTCTTTTGGAATATGAAATTGATTTCGATAAACGTATAGTTCGTCATTCTGGTCTTGCTCTAAAGCATAATCAAGACCTAATTTATAGTTAGACAATGTGAGATTGTTTTCGGTTTCTAACAAAAATAAGCAATATAAATTTAGAAATAAAGACTAAAAAAAGCTCTTATAAGCGCTTTGATTTTTTCGTATCTTTAGTAAAAACTTAAATCTATGGCAAAAATAAAAGAGTATTCTAACGGAGAAACAACGGTGGTTTGGGAAGCAGAAAAATGCATTCATTCTGCTATTTGTGCCAAGGGATTACCAAAAGTATTCAGACCCAGATTAAGACCTTGGATTAAATTAGACGAAGCAAAAACTGAAGCTATTATAAATCAAGTAAAGCAATGTCCATCTGGAGCTTTGCGTTATTATATGAATGATGAAAGCGATAACTCTACAGAGGTTTTAGAAACCAAAGTTGAGGTTATGGAAAATGGTCCGTTATTAGTTTATGGTACTTTAAATGTTGTGGCTAAAGATGGTTCTTCTGTAATTAAGAATAAAACCACAGCGTTTTGCAGGTGTGGTGCATCTAAAAATAAGCCTTATTGCGATGGGGCGCATGTTGAGCAGGGATTTTTAGGTTAAAAAATTTAAATGGTTTAAATGAAAAAGCTCTTAAACCAGTGGTTTAAGAGCTTTGATATATATAGGCGCATGATGCGGAAAAATAATACTATACTTTATATACGCTATTTGGTCGGGGTTTAGATGTTTTACTTACACTTAAAAGAAAAAATATTAATTTATTTTCAAACTAATATCAGTAAGTGTCAAATTCCAATCGCCTTTACTTCTTTTATGTTCTTGTGCAATTTTTATGCCGTTAAAATCTTGGTAGTTTTCAAAAGTATTTATTAATCCAGCTTTAGGTTTGTTTCCTTTTCTAAAGGCCCATTCTTTAATAATATAATCATCTTCAAAATAAATATCATATGCGTCGCCAGGGGTATAGCCGCCTTCAGAACCATATAAAAGTGTAATTTTATTCATTTCAATTTTACTAATTGGCGCTATTTCTTTTTTAGATCCTGAAATAGTTATTCCAGCATCCCAAACCAATTGAAACGGAATTAACAACCAAAATTTATCGTTAATAAAGGCACGGTCTGCTTTTTTAGATATGCTGTCTATTGATTTTCGGTTGTAGTTTATCGTGTCATTTTCTGTAGTTAATGTAACATCATCAGTTTTTGGATGCCATTTCCAATTCCTTTTTTTGTTGAACGTAAATTGAATTTCGGATACGTTTTTCCAGTTTTCAAAACCGTGTGCGTTGGCTATTTTTTCAGCAATACTCAATTCAGATTTACTCAATACATTGTTTTCTTTTTGTTTACAAGAATTGCTAAGCAATAGCAAACAAATAATGACTAGTAAATTTTTCATAATTTAGATTTTTTACAAAGATATCATTTGAAGATGACTAATAAGAGCAAATATTTTGAGACTAACAAAGCAACGTGGAATAACAAAGTAAAAGTCCATGCCAAAAGTGATATGTATAATTTAGAGGGGTTTAAAAATGGGAGTTCTTCTTTAATGCATTATGAATTAGAAGCTTTAGGTGATGTTTCAGGGAAATCGTTATTGCATTTACAATGTCATTTTGGACAAGACACATTGAGTTGGAGTAGGCTAGGAGCTAAATGTACGGGGGTTGATTTAAGCGATGCAGGCATTAAACTAGCTAAAGATTTAAACAAAGAATTGAAGCTTGATGCTGAATTTGTGTGTTGTAATGTTTTAGAGACTTCCGAATATGTAAAAGACAAATTTGATATTGTTTTTACCAGTTATGGTGTGATTGGTTGGTTGCCCGATTTAAAACCTTGGGGTAAAATGATTGCTGAACGATTGATAAAAGGTGGTGCATTTTTTATGGCCGAATTTCACCCGATAGTTTGGATGTTTGATTATTTAGAAGACAAACCTATTATGAAATATGGCTATATGCAAGATGAAGTGATTTATGAAGAATATGAAGGTACTTATGCCAATGAAAACTCAAAAATGATTAGTAAAGAATATGCTTGGAATCATGGTTTAAGCGAAGTGATTAATGCCTTAGCCGAAGCTGGATTACATATTGAATACCTAAAAGAATTTGATGAAAGCCCTTATAATGTATTACCTAATTTAATAAAAACAGATTCTGGGATGTTTGTTACTGAAGATAAGTTGTATCCTTTGATTTTTACTTTGAAAGCGACGAAGATTTAGAATTGAGTTTTTAAAAAAGTTTATTTCTTTTTATTAGTTATATCCATATGTTAGTAAATGTTAAGTCCTCGATTATATTGAAATATCCGATTTTACAATTTTATTAATCTCTTTGGATATTTCATAAACATTACCTTATTTCTGGTTTGTTTAAATTACAATAGTACTTCCATCTTCCTTAAGTATTCATGTCATACATTCATAAAAAGCAGTAGGAATGTGATGAGAATACTCGACAATTTTATCATTTATACATTAAGTATATCCAATAAACGATTTAATGTTATCTCCTTTTTGTAAAGTTTATTAAAGTAAATGTCTGTCTATATTCTCATTATTTTGGTATACAAAAAGGCATACAAACACGTTTAAAAAAGAAGATTTCGCTTATAATTTTAGTCATTTTATATTTGGTTTTTTTATTAAATGTTATTCCAAATATCCAAATACATTTTCCAGTCTCCATTTACTTTTTTCCAAACAATAACATATTTACCTCCCCAAGTTTTTTCTTCTCCTTTAGTATTTTTAGTTTTAGCTTCATAATAACCATAATCGTAAGCTGTATCTTTAGTAATGGTTATTTCACTTTGTGTAATCTTGTGATATGATGTACTTATTCCTTCTGGTAAAATCCAATATTTGATAATGTCTTTACCTTCTAAAATTTTCATATTGTTAGGAAATATTTTAGCATCTTCTGTATAAGATGCAGCTATCATTTCATAGTTAGAGGACATAACATATTTTGAAAAGTCTTCTGTGTTTTTTAGTATAGTTTTAATGTCTTTTTCGTTACCGTTAAAGGTTTGTGCTTGTAATTGACTAAATATTGTAAGTCCTAAAATTATTTTAGTTATAAATTTCATTTTGCTATTTATTAGTGATTATTATATGGTGTATCTCATCTGCCATATCCATTACATTAAAAACCTTTTGATTCTTTAAGATGATGATATATAATTCTTCTTCAGGAAAATATCTAATTACAGCTTCATAGCTTCCTTGTTCACCATGATGATGGTGAACCTCTAATTTATCATCGTCCCATTCTAAAACGCCTAAAGGCGACTGAGAACCTTCTCTTTCGGAAAGGAGCTTTACGGATTCTTTTGATAGCAAATGATAACTATGCAAGTGCTGGAGATATTGGTATATATCTTGCGCTGTAAATAACATTAAAAACTTAATCCCATCCATCTTAAAAGCATCTAGTTTGTTTTCTTTGTTAAAAGGATATGCAGGTAGTATTTCGTTTTTCCAAGGTGCAGCTTTTGCAAAATAGCTATTGGTCATTTTTGCAGGTTTAAATATATTCTGAGTCACATAATCCTCGAAAGATTGACCAGAAACCTTTTCTACAATATGAATGAGTAATATAGGGTTATAGTTTGAATAGAGATAGTCTGTACCAGGCTCAAAAGCAAGTTCTTTTATTTTTTTTAAATCATTTAGCAACAATTCGTGAGTAACAGTCATTTTGTTTTCTCCATAACGTTCCCACGCTACTCTTGGTAAACCACTTGTGTATTTAAATAACTGCTGAATACTTATTGTAGATGCCCAAGCTGGTAAATCTTTAAGATATTTACTCACCTTGTCTTCAAGCTTTAGCTTTCCACGTTCGTAGAGTTGCATTACAGCCACTCCTGGGAATTCTTTAGAAATAGAACCAATAGCGAAACGATGATACGCTGTTAAAGGTTCTTTTGTTTTAGGATGGGCAACGCCAAAAGAATTTTCATATAAAACTTTCTTACTTTTTACAACAAGAACATTACCATTGAGTTCTCCTTTTTGATTTATTTCATCGACATAAGCATCTACACTTTTGTAACTTTTACAGCTAGAAAAAGCAAATAATATAATTACGATGTAGCATTGTGATATTTTGTTCTTCATTAGTTCTGATTTCTATAAAATATTTTACTAACCACTTTCCATTCCCCATCAATCTTAATAAGATTCATATAATCGGTAAAACTAAAGGTTTCATAATCTATTTGAAGTTTAGCATTTGCTGCGTTTCCTGATATATTGATGTAAGAAACATATGTTTTCCTGTTCTGTTTAGGTCCAGGCTTAATAGCTTTTTTAAAAAATTCTATAGCATTAACTTCAATGTATTTACCATTGCGAATAAATTTCATTGTAGCTGTTTTGTGAAAGGCTTTTTTTAGCGTTTCAAAATCGTTATTTGTGCCACCATCTAAATAGTAAGACACGGTTTTTTCAATTAATTTATAATCTGAATCTTGAGCACAAATTGTTGCTGATATACTTATGCAAAGTAATAATGTGATGATTTTTGTTTTCATATTTATGTTGTTTTAAGATTTTATGTCAAATTTTAAGATGAGATTTTTTTAATTTTTTGTTTTGAGTTTTTTAATATAATTAGTGATCCTTTTTATATTTGAATCATTATCTTTTGGAATAAGTTCAATAGCTTTTTCATAGTTCGTTATGGCATTTTTAATATCTCCGCTTATTTTATATGCCTCGGCCAAGGAGTCGAAAGAGTTCCAAGATTTTGGGTAGTTTTGGGTATTTAATTTAAAGACTTCTATAGCTTCAATTAATCTAGGCTGAATAGCGTTTAGAAAGCTATATCCTATATCGTTAATAATCATTTCAAAATCAATTGTTTTATATACTTTATCATTCTTAAGCTGGTTTAAAAGTGTCTGAACATTTTTGTAATTCTTTTTATTTATTGATATTTCCAATTTCTCACTTACTAAGTTTTCCTTATTACTTAGTGTTTTATCTACAATACCTAATAAATTATTGCTAACTCGCTCTATATAAGGGTCGTATCTATAGCCATTCGATAAAATTATGATGGTCATATTTTTACTAGGTATTTTTTTAAATACTGATATACCTCCGCCACTAAAACCAATAGTTTTAATCGTATTTAAATACTCTAATCTCCAGCCATACGAGAAGAATGAACTTCCGTTTTCATAAGGAAATGGAGTGGTCATTATAGTTTTGTTTTTTTGATTTAAAAAATTACCAGCATCAAATTGTTGATCCCATTTTATATAAGCATCTAACGTTATATTAAGCCCACCTACGGATAATAAATAGTCTGGTAAGTAAAAATCAAAAATTTTTGGTTCATGATTTTTATTAGGGTAATACTCGGTAACTCTATTAGGAACAATATCTAAAATATCACCAGAAAAAGAAATACCTGTATCCTTTCCATTAAATTGATTTTCAATAATGAATTCTTGAAATTTTCGCTTACTTACGTTTTCAATAACCTGTTTCAATAACCATAAATTGGTTCGGTTATAGTGGTATTCTTTACCAGGAGAAGTTTTAATTTCCGTGTTAAAAATAATTTCCTTAGCCTTCAATTCTGTTAAATTCCTTGAGACTGGCATGGTTGGTAACCCAGATGAGTGAGAGAGTAGGTGTTTTATTTTAATGGATTTCCAGTTTAGAGGTAAATCTGTTAAAAATTTTCCAATAGGATCTTCAAGGCTAATTTTTTTATCTTGTATGAGCTTAAATATAGCAACAGAAACAAAAAGTTTTGTTAATGAGTGTGTTTTAAAAATGGATGTATTATTTACAGGAATATCATAGTCAATATTAGCTTTTCCATAATATTCTTTATGTATTATTTCATTGTCTTTTAAAATGGCTACTGCTGCGCCTTTGATGCCAAATTCTTCAATTATGTTATTGATATAAGTATCGACTTCCAATTTTAAGTCAATATTTTCTCTTATAGCAATAAACAGTTTATCCTGCTTTTCCAATAATTCAATAACCTTTTCCGCTACTGTTCTTGAAGCAGAAGGGTCTTGACCAGTAACTAACCTACCATCAACAACATAATGATTGTCCCATCCTTTTTTTGAATAGATAAATTCCCCTCCATTTCCTTTTATTACTTCTTCTATAGAAAAAGGAAATGTTTTAAAATAAGTAGCTGTTTTATTTTCGAAAACATCAGGAAAACCATTTACTTGTTTTCCTTCATATAAAAACTTTCCATCAGATAATTGTAAATTAGCGATTCCTGCTGTGCCATGACATACTGCTGATATAACTCCTTTATTTTCGTAAATAGCTCTTGAAATATGTTGAATTTCTTTATTTTCTGGTACACCAAACATAGCTGCCCCACCTCCTACATAGTAAACGGCTTTGTAATCTAATGGATTAATATTTTTAGGACTCAGCGTATGTTTTAATAACTTCATAAAATCAGCATCATATAAGTACTTTTTTTGAATACTGTCAGACGTTTTGATATATCCAATAGGAACAGCACCTCCTGTTGGACTTACAAAATCTATTTTATATCCTTTTTTTTTAAATACATCATAAGGCAAAGTAATTTCCGAAAAATGATTAGAGGCATTTAAATTTGTATCACCGTAAGTATGTTGATTTGAGACTACGAAAAGTATTTTTTTCTGCTTAGGTGAAAAACCAAACAAAACGAAGAGAAATATAATTTTGAGAATTGGTTTATACATATTTTCGAATTTTTAGTTATTCGTAGCAAATATGCAAAATGAACCTGTTCTATGAGTCTTAGTTTATAGAGTAGAAGTTTAAATTTATAATATCGAACTTATTTTTTTTGTGATTTTTGATATTCTGAAGGCGTATAACCTGTTATTTTTTTAAAAGTGGTAAAGAAAGTTGATTTAGAGTTGAAACCACTTTCATAGCCTATGGCTTCAATTGTATATTGATTTTGAAGAGTAAGTAGTTCTTTAGCTTTTTCAACCCTTAATTCGTTAATAAATAATGAAAAAGATTTATCAAAATTATTATTTAGAATTTGGGATAAGGTATGCTGTGAAACATTCAGTTCTTTTGCAACATTATTGATGGTTAAATTTGGATTTAGGTATAGCTTTTTATTCTTTACTACATTTATTCTTTTAGAAATTTGTTTAACAGTTTCATTATTAATTTTTTTGTTTTCATATTTTTCTTTTTCCTCAAAAAATGAAATGCTTTTTTTATTTCTAAAAATAAAAAGTAAGATAATTAGGTAAAGTATAAAAGAAAACGATAATGCTCCAACAATAGAAGAGGTGTATGAACCAATGATGTAAGAAACGCAAATTATGGTAGTCCCAGAAAAAATACTTATTAACCAGATATCTATACTCGATAAATTTTCTGTTTTATTTAAAAGCCTTTTGAAAAGTGCTTTAACAAATTTAAAGGATAATACTATGTAGACTAACCATTGTAGATAAATAGTTTTTACAATATAAGTGCTCCAAATAGTTTTATGCTCTATGTAAGGATACGTAATTCCTAAAACAATTATTCCTACTAGAATGGGAAAAACATGAAGTTTCCAGTTACTTGTTTCTTTTTTGATATAAGATTTAAGATACAGGTACAAAAAAGGGCCTATTAATGTGCAGGCAGAAAGACCGATTTGAATGAAGATTCCAGATAATTTAGGATTAAAATGAAAAAAAACAGATTTGGCAATTCTAATGCTCAACGAGAGTAATAAAAAAGCCAAAAAGTAATTTGAGAACTTTTTCTTATTTGCGATATAAGCAAAGTAGAATGCTAACAAAAATCCATTGAAAGCACCTAGTGCACTGAAAAAAAAAATAAATTGCTTTTCAAAATTCATTTATATAATTTCATGTTTTTTAAAGATTTCAATTGCTCGTTCTAATATCTGTTAACGGTTTTGGCTATGGTTTTTTGCGGAAAATCCGCTAGTATTTTCCGCAAAAAACCGAAGATAGCAAATTTGCTTCTGACTTTCCGTGAGGAAAGTCAGAAGCAATGAACTATAACCTGTGTTGTGTGTAGGCTTTTATATTTGCATTATCGGAAATATTATAATTGTTAATTCAGATCTTGGATAAAATAAAGTCCAAATGGCTTCGTCGTTTTCGTCAAATTCAAATCCGTAAACATTTATCCATTGATTGTTCCATTTAAAGATTAGAGGTTGTTCTTTGTCCAGAAGCTCACTTTTTATGTTCAAAAATATTTCGTTTAAGTCAAAATTTGAGCCTCTAAAATTTCCTCCAATATTTAAGTTTTTTTCTAAATCAAAACAAGAAGACAATCCATAAGGAGTATTATAATTCCGCTCACTTTTTGAAAGTCTTTTTTTAAAATTCTCATCATATGGATATGAGAAATATTCCGAAGTCCATTGTTTTTGACCAGATAATATTAAACTATTATTGTTTATGTCAAAATGAGAACCAAGGAATTCTTCAACACTTATTTGTTCTCCGACCATTTTATCAAAATCAAAGGTTAGAATAGGTCTTACAAACCATTCTCTGTAAATAATGTATTCTACCCCCTCAATTAACTTGTCTTTACATATTTCAAAATAGTTGTTTTGGTTATTTGAAGTGTAGAGAGATGTATGTTTTATATAACCATCTCCTAATTTTTCAAAAAATAAACCTTCTAATTTATTAATGTCAATCATTAATCGAAACTGTATTTTGTCAGCTTACACTCGTCCACTGTGTATGGCATAGTGAGGCGCGCCTCACGGGTAGCCATTGTTGCGCCTCATTCGCTATACGCGCTGTTGTGTGTAGTTTCGTGAGGAGTTCTCATAGGCTCGACTAAATATACACAAAATTGGCGAGGTGCTACAAACAGTGAACGTCGGTATGTAATTAGTAGAAAGGGAGCGTTTGCAAAACGCGATTCTACGTGCCGCAGGCAATTACATACCAACGTTTGATGTATGGTTAGTTGCGTGTTTAAGTAACTAATTTAGTAAACATTCACAAGCCAGAGAAAATTCCGAAGGAATTTTCCAAGTAGGCACTTACCAAAGCAATTAATTATACATTTTGTTGGCAACAGTAATTTTAACAATCATTCACGTGATATAAAGTCAGGTACCATTCATCATCTTTTTTTTCAAAACCTAAAATTCTAAATGTTCCAACTTCTTTGATTACATATTCACAATAAAATATTGAATCAGAAAAGTTAAACGTGTTTTCAACTTCATCGTCGATTCTTATAAAGTTGATAAAATCCCAGTTGTCAAAAACCCAATTTTTTTTACTCATTACAAAGGTTTCGTCACAACCATTGTCAACAGCAATTAAATTGTCAAAATCAATATGTTTTTCTTGAAACGAAACGTTAGATATAAACTTTTTAGAAAACTCAAGAAAATCTTTTGGTATACTGTCTTTATCAGAAAATTGTTTAGAAACAGAACCATATTTTACGGCACGGTCAGAAATCAAATTCCAATCATAAGTTTCTACTTGTCCTAATTTATATCTTTCATAGATAGAGTCAGAGTCAGAGTCAGATTCCGCATCGATGACTTCAGTTTTTTGTATCTCGACAGGAAGCTCAACTTTAGTTTTTACTTTATTCTCTTTACAAGAAAATATGATGAAATATAGTAAAATCAGTTTTGGTATTCTCATTTCGTTTATTGTTTCCAACGTTTTATGTATATGAAATGTTGCGTGTTTGTGTGCGAGGATTTTCCGAAGGAAAATCAGACCTAGTAAACTTGCAATGACCTTTGATTAAGCCCGAAATTGAGCGATTATTTTACACATTGTTGTAAACAGTATTTATTTCCGTTTGTAAATTAACACGTATTCTTCTCTATCCGCTATTGTCATTCCGTCTTTTGAATAAATCAGTATTTTTTTCTTCACAGGTTTTTGATAATAAAATCCGTCTTTTCTTTTTTTTACAATTTTTGCTTTTTTCAGAGATGGCAAATATGGACTGTCCGGTGCAATTTGTAGTTCCAAATTTATTTCTTGAGTTTTTTGTCAAGATACCAAGTTCCATATGACACATTCAATGGATTAAAACTTTTATATGTTCCGCCATTATTGAAAACATAACTATCTCTATTCACATTTTCAATTCCCATATCTCTACCGAATCTTATCAGAGGAATTTTAGTTTGCTTTTCTCCATTCTCATCTTGCAATTCAATAAATTCCCATTCTCCAATTAAATCGGATTCAGTTAAGTTTTGAGAAATTCCAACTTGAAAAATCAATAATGATAGTATTAAGAATATCGTTTGTCTCATATTGTTTACAACTCGTTATAAAATAACTTTTATGTTTCATATCCCGAAAATATATCAGGATATGGTAAGTTTTTTGTCGTTGTTATCCTATAAATATAAATATTTTTTTATAAGAAAAACAAAAGTGTCATGAGATATATACTATAAGCTTACTCTATTTGTAGTACTAATGTATGATTAAGAATTAGCCTTATTTTTTAAAGTTATTTGGCTAAAAAAAACCTTCAGGTTTTTAAAACTTGAAGGGTGTGGATATGTAATTTTAATATTTTTTAATGCGCAGCTTTCTTCAAAAATTCCTTAGGGAAGTTTGCCTTAAATCTGTTTAATCTTGGGATAGATACATTTTGAATATAAGGATGGTTTGGGTGCAATTTTTCATAATCTTGATGGTAATCTTCGGCTACCCAAAACTTTTGAAACGGATACACTTCTGCAGCGATTTCAACATCTAATTGTTTTGCTAATGCTGCTTTCTTTTTTAAAATGATTTGTTTCTGTTCCTCATTTTGATAGAAAATAATAGAGCGGTATTGTGAGCCTCTATCGTTACCTTGTCCGTTTACTTGGGTAACGTTTTGTGATGCGAAATATACATCTACTAAAGTTTCAAAACTAACAATTTTGGGGTCGTAAATAATTTCTACAGCCTCAGCGTGTCCTGTTCTTCCTGTATTGCTTGAGCCGTACGTTGGGCTTTTTGTGTGGCCGCCAGAATATCCTGAAATGGATTCTTCTACACCTTTTACACTTTCATAAATGGCTTCTACACACCAAAAGCATCCGCTTGCAAAATAAGCTCTGGCTTTTCCGTTTTTTATGGAGACTTCTATTGGATCTGCATTAATTACGGCTTGTTGTTTTTTACTTGATTGTGCGTTGTTTTGGCAACTGAATAATATGATAATTGCTAAAATTGGAATGATTTGCTTCATAACTTATTTTTCTTTTTCTAATAGACGTTTAAAAATACAAAACCTTAAATGGTTTTATGTGAAAGTTTTTTTAAATTCTTAATAGTAAGAATTAGATTCCCCTCCTTGGAGGGGTTAGGGGTGGGTTTTTGCGTTAGTACCGATAGCTATCGGGAGCAGTGGCATCCTTTTTTGTGCAAACGTTTTGCATAAAAAAAGCCTCCAGATTTCTGAAGGCTTTTTTTGTATAATTGAAAATGGGTTATAGTTTTGCAAACATTTTTTCCATTTTTGTTTTTTGCTCTTCGGCTAAGGCTGCATCTACCAAAATACGACCACTGTGCTCATCTGTAATTACTTTTTTACGTGATGCAATTTCTACTTGTACTTGTGGCGGGATGGTAAAAAACGATCCTCCAGAAGCTCCTCTTTCAATAGGTACAACTGCTAAGCCATTTTTTACATTAGTTCTAATTCTGGTGTAAGCTGCGACTAAACGCTCTTCAATTTGCTGTTTGTAAGCTTCAGATTTTTCGATTAAAGCTTGCTCTTCTTTTTCAGTTTCTGCTAAAATAGCATCAAGCTCGCCTTTTTTATGTTTTAAGTGATTTTCACGCTCTTTTAAACGTTCTTTAGTTTCAGAAATCACTTCTTTTTTCTGCTCGATTTGAGCTTTAAATTCTTTAATATGCTTTTCAGCTAATTCAATTTCTAGTTCCTGAAACTCTACTTCTTTAGTTAACGAGTTAAACTCTCTGTTATTTCTAACATTTTTTTGTTGCTCGCTGTATTTTTTAATTAAAGCTTTAGATTCTTCAATTAAGTTTTTCTTTCCAGCAATATCGTTATCAATAACTTCTAAATTAGCAACAAGTTTTTCTAATCTGATGTTTAATCCAGCAACTTCATCTTCTAAATCACGAACTTCTAAAGGAAGTTCTCCACGAACATTTCTAATTTCATCTATACGAGAATCGATGAGTTGTAAATCGTATAAAGCTCTTAAACGCTCTTCAACAGTTACTTCTTTCTTTTTAGCCATACTTTAAAAATACTTAACAGGATTGGTATTTGTCTTTGATAAAATGATTGCAAAATTAGTAATTTTTTTTGTAAGATAAGCTACTAAAAGGTTTTTTGTGAATTGCTCGCTTTCGTAGTGCCCAATATCTGTTAAAAGGATACGATTTTCGGCCGTAAAAAAGTCATGATATTTTAAATCGGCAGTTACAAAAGCATCGGCACCATTGGCTATGGCTGCTTGAATGGCAAAACTACCAGAGCCACCTAAAACGGCTACCTTTTTTATTTTTTTATCTAAAAATGGGGAATGTCTAATACCACCTGTTTTCATTTTTGTTTTTAGATAGTTTAAAAAACTAGATTCGTCTATTGGATTTTTAAATTCCCCTATCATGCCCATACCAATATTTTGGTTTTTGTTTTCTAGTGTAATGGTTTCGTAAGCAACTTCCTCGTATGAGTGTGTTTTGAAAAGTGTTTTTAGAACTTGCGATTCTAAATGTTTGGTGTAAGTAACAGTGATTTTAGTTTCTGCCTCAGTGTGGGTTTTGCCTTTTTGCCCTTTAGTTGGGTTGGAATTATTATTTCCTTTAAATGTGCCATAACCTTCTACATTAAAACTGCAATGGGAATAATTACCAATATGTCCTGCCCCAATTTTAAATAAAGCAGATCGTAATTGTTCTGCTTCATCTTTTGGGACATAAGTAGTTAGTTTTTTAATAGTTTCACTTTGTGGAATTAAAATACGTTTGTTGGTTAATTCTAACTGATTACAAATCATGTCATTTACGCCCTGTAGTGCGTTATCAAGTGCAGTATGTATGCTAAAAATGGCAATATCATGTTTAATGGCTTTCATTACAACACGCTCTACATAATTTTTTCCTGTTAATTTTTTTAAACCTTTAAAAATAATAGGGTGGAAGCTTACTATAAGATTACAATTAGCATCAATGGCTTCATCTACAACCGCTTCAAGCGTGTCTAGTGTAACTAAAACCCCTGTAACTTCTTGAGTTTTGCTACCAACTAAAAGACCTACATTATCAAAATCTTCAGCGTAAGCTAAAGGAGCGAGTTCTTCTAAATGATTTATAACGTCTTGTACAATCATATGTATTCTGTTTAAATTCAAAGATAAAATAATTACTTTCACAAGTAAATTATTTATTACTCATAAAGTTGTCTTGTGTAATTGTTATGATTTTATAATTATTATATTGGGCGTTTGTAAATATTAAATCATAATGATTTCGTTGCTGTGAAGCTTTTAAGAAAAATATTATTTCCTGTTGTTCCTATCTATTTTTTTGTGACATGGTTGCGAAATAAATTATACGATTGGGATATTAAAAAATCGACTTCTTTTAGTTTGCCTGTAATTTGTGTTGGAAACTTAAGTGTTGGTGGTACAGGAAAAACCCCAATGATAGAGTATTTAATAAGGCTTTTAAAAGATGATAACAAAATAGCCATATTAAGTCGAGGCTATAAGCGAAAAACAGAAGGGTTTCAATTAGCCGATGTAAATGCTTCTGCTAAAAGTATTGGAGATGAGCCATTTCAATTCTATTCAAAATTTAAAAATGATGTTCTGGTAGCGGTAGATTCTGATAGGCGAAATGGTATTAAAAAATTAAATGAAAAACAGCCTCATATCATTTTATTAGATGATGCTTTTCAACATAGAAAAGTAAAAGCAGGTTTGAATATTTTGCTAACTACTTATGATAATCCATATTTTAAGGATATGGTTTTGCCAACTGGTAATTTGCGTGAGCCACAAGAAGGCGCAAAACGTGCAGATATTATTGTAGTAACCAAATGCCCAAAAACTATAAACGTTATTGAAAAAGCAGGCATAATAAAGCAGATAGCTGCAAAACCACATCAGCAGGTATTTTTTAGTTCTATTGCTTATTCGGATACATTATTTTCTGCTGTGAAAACTAAGTCTTTGGAGAGTTTAAAACATTTTACCTTAGTCACTGGTATAGCAAATGCTAAGCCTCTAGTTAATTTTTTAAATGAAAAGCAATTAAGCTTTAATCATTTAAATTTTAAAGATCACTATGATTTTACAAAAGAGGATGTAGCTGCCTTAGAGAAAGAAGACTTAATTGTAACGACTGAAAAGGATTTTATGCGATTGAAGCAGCATGATGCATTAAGCGAGAAACTTTTTTACTTACCCATTACCGTAAACATTGATAATCCTGAGAAGTTAAATAAAATTATAACAGATTTTGTTAAGCACTAGTTGATGACGCTTTGTTTTTACCAGCTAGAGCGTTGTAAAGTTTTTTCTCAAACTCTTCTTGTTTAAAAGGCTTAGGAATAATATCTGTAAATCCGGCTTCTTCAAATTCATGCATTTTGTCTTCAATAGTAACTGCAGTAAGGGCAAATATGGTAAGCTCTTTATCAAAAGATCTTACTCTTTTTGTTGCTTCAATACCACTTATTCCTGGCATATGTATATCCATTAATATAATGTTGTAATCATTGGCTTTGATGCTTTCAACTGCAGCTTCGCCATTATCAACAATATCACAATGAAGTTCCATTTTAGTTAAAATCTTTTTGGTAATCATTTGGTTAATTTTGTTATCCTCAACTACCAATATTTTAACTTTACTTAAGTCTATATCTTCTTTATTACCTTCAAAGTAAGCAACTTTATTTTCTTTAGCTTCTTCTATAGTTGTATGTTCAAGAGGTATTTCAAAATAGAAAGTTGTTCCTTTTTCTAATTCACTTTTAACGTAAATTTTACCTTTTAAAATATCAATTAAACCTTTAACAATTGAAAGTCCTAAACCTGTACCGCCGTATTTACGATTAATTTGAATGGATCCTTGAGAGAAACTCTCAAACATGTGATCTTGTTTTTCTTGGCTAATACCAATACCATTATCTTCTACCTCGAAACGTAATGTATAGGTTTTACCTTCTTCTTCAATTTTATAAACACGAATCCAAATGTCACCATCTTTGGTAAACTTGATGGAGTTACCAACGAGATTGATTAAAATTTGAGAAATCTTTAACTGGTCGGCAATAAAGTTTTCAGGTAAGTCTTGGTCGTATTCAAAATGAATTTTAACGTTATTGTCTAAGGCTTGATTATTAAGAGCAAGAATGATATTATTAATTTTCTTTTTTAGATTGAAAGATTCAGGCTCAACATCAACCTTATTAGCTTCAATTTTATTAATTTGAAGGATGTCGTTAATAAAAGTTAATAGATAATCTCCAGAGAATTTAAGCGATTTTAAATGCTGTACTTGTTCTGGTCTTGGGTTTTCATCCAAAAGCATATTACTTAAGCCAGTTACAGCATAAAGCGGTGTACGTAACTCGTGTGTTACAGTAGATAAAAAATTGGCCTTTGTTTTAGAAGCTAATTCAGCCTTTTCTTTAGCAATAATAAGTTCTCCATTCTTTTTGTGGAGCATATTATTGGTCTTTAATCTAATATTATTATTCTTATAAAGTGATAATGTTAAAAGTGATAAAATAGTAATTAACGCCACACTTAAAATAGAAATTAAAGTACCTAGATTTTTATCATCCTCAGCTTTTTCTAATTTCTGAACTACTTCTTTGTTTTTCTCAATTTCTTCATTTAAACGAAATTGAGTTTCTTGATTTCTTGACGAGTTAATTCGAGTTAAACTCCTTATAGAATCAGAAAGGTTTAAATGCGTTTGTAAGTAATCTCTAGAAAGTTTGTATTCTTCTAAGTTATGATATAGATCACTGATTACAGCATAACCTTCATTAAGCGTGTTTGTAAATCTATTCGTTTTAGCAATTTGTAAGCCTGCCAAAGCAACTTCAAGTGCTTTTTCGTCATTACCCAGTTTGTTGTAAATTTTAGCGTGATTAATTAGTGCTTCGCTTTGCGTTTTTAAATAATCATACTTTTTAGAAATAGCCAAAGACTGTTCTACAACATCTCTAGCCTTTTTGTAATTTTTTAGTTCACTGTATGTTTTCCCTTCCTGTAATAAGGTTTCAGCTAATTCTTCATTTAAATCTTCTTCTTCAAATTTAGATTTGGCAGCCGTATAAGAATCTAATGCAGAGTAATAATCCTTTTTTGCTAAATAAACGTCGCCAAACGTTTTGTAAGAGCTACCTAAATTAGCATTATCATTTATAATACGTTGAATTTCAATAGCTTTGTTTAACGATTTAATAGCCTTGTCTTCTTCTTCTAGAATGAGTTCTAATCTACCTTTTACAGCATAAATAATTCCAAGACTTTTTTTCTTGCCAGCATTTTCAGCTAATTCTAAAGCCTCATCAAGATTCTTTTTAGCTTTATAATAGTTATAATTCTCTAACTCAGTTTGCGACTGTGTTATACGGTAATTAATATTGTTTTGTACCAATTCAGGGTCTTCATCCATAGCCTTTTGAGAAAAAGCAGTGATGCTGATTAGCATAAAAACAATCAATATATAGTTTTTAATTTGGGACATTTTAAAATAATGTTGCGGACAAATATAATTATTTTATCGACAAAAGACACTTTTTTTCCGATAAATTACATAATAAGTCAATTATTCGTGTAGAATATCCCGTTTCATTGTCATACCAACCAATTATTTTTACCATGTTTCCTATAACAGAAGTCATTTGCGAATCGAAAATACAAGAATGTGAGTTTCCAACAATATCAATGGAAACAATAGGGTCTTCAGTATATTCTAAAATACCTTTGTAATTAGTTTCAGAAGCGACTTTAAATGCTTTATTTATATCATCAATAGAAACCGTATTCTTAACATTAAATGTAATATCGGTTAAAGACCCGTTTATCACAGGAACTCGAATACCACAACCACCAATAACCTCAGAAAGTTCTGGGAAAATTTTTGTTAGTGCCTTTGCTGCACCAGTAGTAGTAGGAACTATGGATTGGCTTGCGGCTCTTGATCTGCGTAAATCTCGATGTGGCTGGTCGTGTAAACTTTGGTCTGTAGTGTATGAGTGTACCGTTGTAATATAAGCTTGATTAATACCACAAAGTTTATTTATAATATCAATCATAGGTGCCGCATTGTTTGTGGTGCACGATGCATTAGAGATAATAGTTTCTGTACCATCTATACTCGCATCATTAATACCTAAAACAATGGTTTTAATATCGTCTTCTATTGGCGGAACACTTAAAATTACACATTTAGCTCCATGGTTTATATGATGCTGCAATTCTAAGCCCATTTTAAACTTTCCAGTAGACTCAATCACATAATCAACTTCAAAAGGGGTCCAATCAATGTCTTTTGGGTGGTTTTTGTTTAAAAGCGGGATACTAATTTTATTGGCAATAATGGTTTGGTTGCTATGCGATACATCACCATCAAAAATGCCATGTATGCTATCATATTTTAGTAAGTGGCTTAATGTTTTAGCATCAGATAAATCGTTAATAGCAACAACCTGCATGTTTTCATAGCTTTGAAGGAGTCTAAAAACACGTCTGCCTATTCTACCAAAACCATTGATAGCAATACGAATCATATTAGTTTATATGTTTTTGTGCTTTATAAGAAGATCTAACCAGTGCGCTACTTTCTACATGACGGAATCCTAACTCTAATCCAATGTCTTCGTATTCTTTAAATTGGTCAGGATTTATAAACTGTTTTACAGGTAAGTGCTTTTTACTAGGTTGTAAATATTGCCCAATAGTAACAACATCAACATCATTTTCTTTTAAGTCATGAAGCGTAGTAATAACTTCTTCACGGGTTTCGCCTAAACCAAGCATAATACCAGATTTAGTACGTCGTTGCCCTTGTTGTTTCAAATATTTCAAAACACCCATACTTCGGTCGTATTGTGCCTGTATTCTAACTTCACGAGTTAATCGTCGTACCGTTTCAATGTTATGCGATACAACCTCTGGAGCTACATCAATAATTCTATCAATATGTTTTTCAATTCCCTGGAAATCGGGAATCAAGGTTTCCAAGGTAGTCTCAGGATTCATTCGTCTAACAGCTTTAACCGTTTCTGCCCACATAATACTTCCCATATCCTTCAGGTCATCTCTATCTACACTAGTTAAAACCGCATGCTTAATTTTCATAATTTTTATCGAGCGTGCCACTTTCTCAGGTTCATCCCAATCCACAGTTTCAGGTCGTCCAGTTTTTACACCACAAAACCCGCAAGAACGTGTACAAATATTACCCAAAATCATAAACGTTGCAGTACCCTCACCCCAGCATTCACCCATATTTGGGCAACTCCCAGACGTACAAATGGTATTCAACTTGTATTTATCCACTAAACCTCTAAGTTCAGTGTATTTTTTTCCCGTAGGAAGCTTAACACGAAGCCACTTTGGTTTCGCTTGTCGCTCTGGTAATATATTCGAAGCTGTTTCGCTGTTCATATCTCTAAAATATTGAGTGCAAAGATACGCATTATTTAAAAAAATTTGGGCGTTACCACAAGGGTCGGGCTTTCGGCAGTCGCTTTTTTGTGTTGCATAGGTGCAACAACACAAAAAGAGCTTCAACAAACGCCTCAATCCCTAACGCAATGCAGAATTTCAATTCATAATTACAATAAATTAATCAACCGTTAGGTAAGCTAAAAAACACAGTAAAAACTATAGTGTTGTTAAAAACCAAATACTAAACCCCATTAAAAAAATAATACCAGAAACACTTAAAATATGCATTGTTTTCGATGGTCGCCAATATTCTGGTGTATGCTTACTAGAAATTAAGAGGTAGTTAATAATCGCATAAAAAGGAGCAGTTATAAACGATAAAATAGTAGCAATCTTAATTAATAAACCCATTTCCGAGGCTAAAAAGAAAAATATACTAATAGTTCCAAGAGTAAGCAAGCCAACCCAAAACCCATAATTAAATTTTGTGGCCTTTTTAAAAAGAAGCTGTGTGGTTTTGGCCATGGCTCTAGGAGAAGCATCTAAAGTTGTTAAAGTAGTGCTAAACATGGTAGTAAAAGCTGCAATCCCAATAATAATATAAGCCCAGTTTCCAAGACTAGAGGTATACATGCTTATTAATTGACTAGAAAATACAGTAGCCTTATTGCTAAATGTTTCTCCACTATTAAACATAACTAAAGTCCCTAAAAGTACAAAGCCAATACCTAGAGCAATCGTTCCAATGTATCCCACGTTAAAATCAAATAAAGCCGATTTTGTATTATAATTTTTAGTGTCTTTTTGTTTTTCAACAGACCATAACGATTGCCACACTGCAATATCTAGTGGTGCAGGCATCCAACCCATAAAGGCTATTAAAAAGGCTATCTCTATACTGTTTTTAGGTAAAATTTGCTTTAAAGAGACTGCATTTGTATTATTAAAAAGCGCTATACTAACAGCTACAAGAGTACTAATTGTAAGGATGATAATTATAATTTTTATCATCCTATCTAAAAGTTTGTATTTACCAAAAATTAATAGACTTAAGCATATAGCAAGAATTACAACCGTCCAAACTTCAATACTTATAAAATCTCCAAATAGTGAAGAGGCTAAACCCGCTGTAACTATGGTTACCGCAGTTTGAATAGTAAAAATAGTAGCAAAACTTATTATAAAATATACCAATAAAACACCCTTTCCTAACTTAAGGTAGCCGTCCAATAAGCTTTCTCCACTGGCCGTTGCATAACGCGGACCAAACTGGAAAAACGGATATTTAAAAAGGTTAACTAAAAGCAATGCCCAAATTAAGCCTAAACCAAAATCTGCACCAGCACGAGTAGATTGTACCAAATGCGAAACACCTATAGCTGCACCTGCAAATAAAAGTCCTGGACCTAGATTTTTGAGTTTAGCAATCATTTATTTTTTCATAATAATTTCAGCCAACAATTTTTTAGCTCGAAGTAATTTTACTTTGATATTATTCATGGGTTCATCAAGCTCTTTAGAAATTTCCTTATAGCTTAATTCTTGAAAGTACCTTAAGTTTATAACTTCTTGGTAATGCGGTTTTAACTTTTTAATGTCTCGAAGTAATTTAGCTAAATGTTGTTCTGTTATTAGCTTATCTTCAGCAGATGGTGACTCGTCTAAGACTTCAAAAGCTTTGCGATCATCCTTTGAAAGAACTTGGGTAATCGAATTTTTTTCCTTTCGTAATAAATCGACATGGATATTTTTAGAAATGGTAATTAACCATGTTTTAAAAGTATACGATTCTTTATAAGTTTTAATCTTATCAAAAGCTTTAGAGAATGTTTGAATGGTAATATCTTCAGCATCATTTTCATTATGAGTGCGTTTCAATTGAAAACCATAAACATCATCCCAATAAATATCTAATAAATAATTAAATGCTTTTTGGTCGTTTTCTTTAGCACGTTTAATGGCTTCCTCTATTTCCAATGGCTAGGTTTTGAAATAAGATTATTTATAAAGATAGTTAATTGTGCAATAATGAGAAAAACTTCCAAAAATGGAATAAAAAAAATCAAATCGGTCTCATTTAGCTTTTTTGATGATACTCCTATAATGGTATATTGAAAAATAAGCCTTAGAATAAATAGTCCAAGAACAATTTTCCATTTAAATAAATAGGCTAGAAGTATAGTTCCTAGAAACCAAAATAAAAAGTTTGATACGTATAATAGCGTAAGCAGAGCTTTATGCTTAACTTTATAGTGTTTTGCTGTTGAAACATGGCGCCTTTTTTGCTTAAACCAGTCTTTAAAAGTTTTTTTAGGAGTAGATTCTGTAAAACTATCTTTTAAAAAACAAACTGCTGTATTTTTAGGAGTTGCTATTTGATTTATAAATAAATCATCATCACCAGAGCGTACTTTTATGTGATTAATAAAGCCATTAGCATCAAAAAATTCTTTTCTGGTATATGCTAAATTTCGACCAACACCCATATATGGTAAGCCAAATTTAGCGAATGAAAAGTAATTGATAGCAGTTATAAGCGTTTCAAAACGAATGAGTTTGTTCAATAACGATTTTTTAACTTTTGAGTAAGCACCGTAACCTAAAACGATAGTTTTTTTATTACTAAAATGCGCGCTCATTTCTTTTATCCAATGTTTTGAAACAGGTTTACAATCTGCGTCAGTAAACAGTAAAAAATCATGTTTAGCAGCTTTTATACCTAATGTTAATGCGTATTTTTTATTACCCCAAAAAGCTTCAATAGGTTTTACATTAACAACCTTTATATTATTGTGTAGTTTAGAATATTCTTGAATAATATTTAAGGTACCATCTTTTGAAGCATCATTTATTAAAACAATTTCAAATTCAGGATACTCTTGATTTATTACTGATGGTAGGAAAGATTTTAAGTTTTCAGCTTCATTTTTAGCACAAATAATAACCGAAACCGCAATATTTTTTGAAACTACATTTTTGGGCTTTGTAAATGCAAATTTTCCAAAGAAAAGAGTATAATAAACAACTTGAATAATAACTACAGCAACATACCCGTAGAATACAAGATCAAGAAAAACCATGCAAAAACTAAGAGTGTTGAGGTTCGTTGCAATTACTAAATTGATCAGGGGTTTTTCCACAAAAACCACAAGCTTCACCTTCTTTATTTAGCATAGGGTTTTGGCTAGCGCAAGTGCCAGCAAATTTACCGTCTTTTTTCGCCCATATTTTAATAGCAATTCCTGCAATACCTATTCCTAAAAGCACTATGGTTATTAATAAAAGTTTCATGGAGAGTAAATAATTATTTCTACAAAGATAGGGTTTTAGTTCATAATTATTAAAAGCAAAACTGTGTAAACTTGTGACTAATTTTCTGTTTCGGGGTCTAATTATTTATACATTTAAATACTAACCGATTAAAACTATTTATTATGAAAAAATTATTTGCAGAATTTTTTGGAACCTTTTGGCTTGTCTTTGGAGGTTGTGGTAGTGCTGTTTTCGCAGCGGGTTACCCAGAATTAGGTATTGGCTTTGTAGGCGTATCATTGGCCTTTGGTTTAACAGTTTTAACAATGGCTTATGCCGTTGGACATATTTCTGGAGGACATTTTAATCCAGCTGTTTCTTTAGGTTTATGGGCTGGTGGAAAGTTTGAAGCTAAAGACTTAATAGGATACATTATTTCTCAATTATTGGGTGCTTTTGCTGCAGCTGCAGCACTCTATTTAATCTTGACGAATAAAACTGATTTTGTTTCAATTGGTGGTTTTGCTGCTAACGGTTATGGTGATTTGTCGCCAGACGGTTACTCAATGACAGCAGCTTTAATTGCAGAGTTTTTACTAACTATGTTTTTCTTGTTAATTATTCTTGGTAGTACAAATTCTAGAGCACCTAAAGGGTTTGCTCCAATAGCAATAGGATTAGGGTTAACTTTAATACATTTAATAAGTATTCCTATTACTAATACTTCTGTTAATCCAGCGCGCTCTACAAGTCAAGCATTATTTGCAGGAGGCGAGTTCACCGCTCAACTTTGGTTATTTTGGGTTGCTCCAATAGCTGGTGCTATAGTGGCTGGATTTATTCATAAAGCCCTTTTTGATAAAGAGTAGTATTAAATAAATAAGATTGTATAAAAAAGTCTCATTTTACATGTAAAATGAGACTTTTTTATTTGTGTAAACCCTTATTGTAAACTTATTTGGGCTACAGCGTTCTCTGTAGAAGCAATGTTATTTCCGCCTTTAGGTTCTATTGTAATGCTTAATGCAAGAGCATTTTCCGTGTAAGGAATGTTTCTAAGTTTTCTATCTGCTTTATCTAAAATTCCTAAATTAACCATTTTACCTTGTAATTCTGCCCAGATTTGATAACACTGTTCTTCTGGTAATTCTGGAAGAGAAACGACATCAATCATCGATGTTTTCTCTTTAGGATTAATATACGCCACTGTTTTTAAATCTTTTGCACGCTCATTTCCTTTAATGATATACTTTTGAGTCTCAGGGTTGTTGAGCTTCAAGAGTTGTCTCATAACGTTATCAAGCATTTTGTTGTTCTGCTCTATATCGCTACGTAAGTCAAATAATTCATCAACTACAACTTGATTTTCGTTTGCAAGTTTTTGATTATGACTGTAATAAAAGTACGATGTTCCTGCAAAAATTAATGCTGCAATACTAGCGGCAACACTAAACTTATACCATTTTTTGTGCTTTACAGAGGTGTTTAATTTTAAAACCGGTGCATCATCAAGCTCATTTAAAATATTATTTAAAATATGTGTAGGAGCTTCAGTCGCATTAGTTTTTGCAACTACCTCTAGGTTGTGTTGCATGGTGTTGTAGGCGTTTTCGACTTCTGGATATCTTGCAATATGAGACTCCACCATTTCATTTTCAGCAGTAGTGGTGTCACCTAAAAGATATTTTTCTAATAGGCCAGAATTTAAAAAAGTAGTTATTTTCTCATTCATGACAGTGTTTATTGAGGGTCGTAAATCTTTTTCAATTCACGTAATCCAATTTTTAATCTTGATTTTATTGTTCCTAACGGAATATCTAATTCATCGCTAGCTTCTTGCTGCGTCATGCCCTCAAAAAAGAGTGCATTAATCACTATTTGATATTTCTCATCTAAGCTTCTTAGATGTTTTTTTATATCTAAAACATCCTGATTTAATTCGTTAGATGTTACTTTATATACGGCTGAAGTCTCCATTTGGACTTCTTTGTTGCTTTTATTTTTTTGAGACCTTACTTTATCAATAGCAGTGTTGTAAGCAATTCTGTATAGCCAAGTGAATAATTTTGCTTTACTAGCATCGTATTTTTTAGCATAGCGCCAAATTTTCACAAAAGTTTCTTGTAGAACATCTTCTGCTGTATCATCATCAGAAATCACCTTTTTGATAACTCCAAATAAAGCATCAGCATAGTTTGCATAAAGTAAACTAATAGCTTTTTTGTCGCTATTTTGCAATAAAGTAACTATTTGCTTTTCTATTGGTGAAATCAAATTGGATTAGTTTTTTTCTGTGTTTGGATGATAATTCTTTTTATCAAAGTTAGAAATTTCTTTTAGATTATAAGATGTTTACTTCAGCTTCAATAGAAATCCCAAAAAGACGATGAACAGTTTTTTGAATTAATTTTGAAAGATTGAGAATATCAATTCCTTTAGCATCATCATAATTTACAAGCACTAAAGCTTGGTTTTTATGCACTCCATAATTTCTAAAGCGTTTACCTTTAAAACCAGCTTTTTCTATAAGCCAACCTGCAGGAACTTTTACTTCTTGTTTTGATACTGGGTAGCTAGGGATATCTTCAAAATTTTCTAAGAGAGTATTAAATAGTGTTTTTGAAATAACAGGATTTTTAAAAAAGCTTCCACTGTTTCCGATTTCTTTTGGGTTAGGTAGTTTGCTTTCTCGTATACTTATAACAGCTTTTGAAACATCTTGGATAGTTGGATGACTTACTTTCATCATATTCAACTCAGATGAAATAGCACCATAATTTATATTTAAATTATGATTCTGTTTTGAAAGTTTAAAATAAACACTAGTTATTATATACTTGCCTTTTGCTTTTTGCTTGAAAATGGAATTTCTATATCCAAAACTACAATCAGATTTAGAGAACGATTGTAGCGATTTTGTTTCTAGAGATATAGCTTCGCAAGACTCAAAAACATCTTTTAATTCTACTCCATAAGCACCAATATTTTGAATTGGAGCCGTACCAACATTGCCTGGTATTAAAGATAAATTCTCAATTCCGCCATAATCATTTTCAATACACCAAAGTACAAAGTTGTGCCAATTTTCACCTGCATTAGCCTTAACTATTACGGTGTTGTCATTTTCAGAAATTATAGAAATCCCTTTAAGGTTGATATGTATAACGAGGCCGTCAAAATCTTTTGTGAGTAGCATATTACTGCCGCCACCTAATACAAGTTTATTTGGATAGTTTTTTGAGGATAAAATTTGCTTTAAATCATCAACATTACTTACCGAAACAAAATGTTTTGCATTAACATCAATACCAAATGTGTTGTATGGTTTTAAAGATATGTTGTTTTGAATGTGCACTAGTCTTTATAAACTTTTAAGGCTTCTTTTAAAATCCGAACAGCTTTAATTAAACTTTCTTTATTAAGTACGTATGCAATTCTAATTTGGTTCAAACCAATGCCTGGTGTAGAATAAAATCCGCCAGCAGGAGCAACCATAATAGTTTCGTTGTTAACTTCAAAATCTTCTAAAAGCCATTGGGCAAAATCATCAGAGTTTTTAATTGGTAATTCTACAATACAATAAAAAGCACCTTTTGGTTTAGCAACTTTTATACCATCAATTTTTTGTAATTCTGCTATTAATGTGTCTCTTCTATCTACATATTCTTTTATAACATCATCAAAATAACTTTGCGGTGTGTCTAATGCAGCTTCACTAGCTATTTGAGCATAAGTTGGTGGACTTAATCTAGCTTGAGCAAATTTAAGTACCGTTTGCATGACTTTTATGTTTTTTGAGACTAAGCATCCCACTCGTGCACCACACATACTGTAGCGTTTTGAAACGGAATCTATAATTACGGCATTTTGGTCAATACCATCAACTCCCATAATAGAGTAATGTTTATGTCCATCGTAAACAAATTCTCGATAAACTTCATCTGCTACTAAAAACAAGTCATGTTTAATGACAATTGAAGCAAGTTTTTCAATTTCTTGTTTTGAGTACAAGTAACCTGTAGGATTACCTGGGTTGCAAATTAATATAGCTTTGGTTTTTGGAGTGATTAATTTCTCAAAGGCTTCAATAGAAGGTAACGCAAAATTATCGTCTATATCACAAATTGCTGGAATTACATTAACACCAGAAGCCGTCGAAAAAGCAATATAGTTTGCATAGAAGGGTTCGGATATGATGACTTCATCACCTGGATCCATAATACTACTAAACAAAAATAACAAAGCTTCACTGGCACCTGAAGTTACAATAATGTCTTTATGAGTAACTTTTATATTATGACTATTATAATATTTAGCCAGTTTTTTTCTATAAGTATCAGAACCTTCGGATCTAGAATAAGATAAAATTTCTACATTATTGTTTTTAACCGCCTCTAAAGCAACATTTGGAGTTTTTATATCCGGTTGACCAATATTTAAATAATATATGCTTTTTCCTTCTTTAGTGGCTTGTTCCGCATAAGGGACAAGTTTTCTAATAGGAGAAGCTGGCATATCATGCCCTTTTTTTGATATAGTTGGCATTTAAAACTGTTTAGTTGGCAAAGTTGAGAAAATTATCTTAAAGTTTTTTTAAAATATAAAGCTAAATGATTCTGCATACATAAAGATTTGTAAATTGATTATGTGATTAATGTTTAATTGTAAATGAACTGTAGGTTTTTAATAATATTATTTCTCCTCTGTATGGGTAATACTTGTTTTACTCAAAATAAGTTTGTTATTCAAAATAAAAAGCAATCTGATAAAATTAAATTCAAACTTATTAATAATTTAATTGTTATTCCTGTTGATATTAATGGTGTGAATTTATCATTTTTATTAGATACAGGCGTAAGTAAAGCTATTATTTTTAACTTTTTGAATGTATCTGATACCTTACAAATAAAAAATACTGAAACTATATTTTTAAGAGGTTTAGGAGGAGGTGAATCTGTTGAAGCTTTAAAATCAACGAATAATATTTTTAAAATTGGAGATGCCATAAAATTGAACCAAGAGTTGTATGCAGTATTCAATAATGATTTAAATTTTGCGCCCAGGTTAGGTATTCCCATTCATGGTATTATTGGTTTAGATGTTTTTAAGGATTTGATTGTTGAAATTAATTATTCGGCAAGATGGCTAAAGTTAACAGAAAGAGAAGTTTATAAAAATAGGGTGTGTAAAAAATGTGAAAGAATTAATTTGGAATTTTACAACGGAAAACCTTATTTGAATGCAAGAGTAGAGTTAAATAACAAAACCATACCTGTTAAATTATTAATTGATTCGGGAGGTAGTGATGCTTTGTGGCTATTTGAAAATGACTCTTTAGACATTAAATCAAGTAAAAATTTTTTTAACGATTTCCTTGGTCATGGATTAAATGGAAGCGTTTATGGTAAAAGGTCTAGGGTACAAACTTTAGGGCTAAAGACTTTTGTTATAAAGGATGCCAATGTGGCATTCCCAAATAAAGAAAATATTTTTTTTGCCACACAAATTAAAGAAAGGAACGGCAGTATTTCAGGAAATATTTTAAAGCGATTTAATATTATATTCGATTACCAAAGCGCTACAATGATTTTGAGGAGAAATAGGAGTTTTAAAGAAAAGTTTAGCTATAATAAAAGTGGTATTGAGTTGGCACATAATGGAGTGCGTATTGTAAAACAAATCAAAAACACATATAACGTTAAAAAAAGTAGTAGTACGAATAGAAATAATACAATAATTTTTAATCCACAATATAAGTTAATATTAAAGCCTGCAATAGCTATAGTGGAGTTGAGAAAGGGGTCTCCAGCAGAACAAGCAGGGTTAAAAATAGGAGATATTATTTTGGCAATAAACAGTAAGCAAACTCATGAATTTACTTTACAAGAGATTATGAGAATTTTTTATGACTATGATGGTAAGAAAATAAAAATGCAGATTGATAGAAATGGAGTAGTGATGTATTACAAATTTATTTTGCAGAAACTTTTTTAAACAACAAAGGCTCGAATAAATATTCAAGCCTTTTATTTTATATTTTAGTAAAGCTTATTGTTGCATCACACTTTTTTCTTTTTTATCTAACACACTTACTTTACTTGGATCTATAACTAAACCTTTAATCTTTAAAGCAACTGTAGGTGTTTCCGCATTAGACATAACTGTAATTGTTTTTCTAATTGGGTTTACTCTTTTAGTATCATATTTTACCTCAATCTCACCCGTTTCACCTGGCATTATAGGGTCTTTAGGTTTTTTGGGTATAGTACATCCACAGCTAGAAGATACTTTAGATATTATTAATGGTTCGTCTCCTGTATTGGTAAATTCAAATACACGAACACCGTCGGCGCCTTTTTCTATAGTTCCATAATCTATAACTTCAGACTTAAATTCAATTTTAGCTTGTGCGTTTATTGAAAAACTAACTAAACCAATAAATAAAATAGTAATTAATTGTTTCATGATTCTATTTTTTGTTATTCTTTCTTCGTTTTCTAAACCCCTTGTAATTCAGGAGTTAATATTATTTTTAGCTTTATAACTAAGTCAAACATAGTCACTTTTTCTACAACCTGCAAAAATAATAGACGTAATGCAGAGATATTAACATATTTAACCTAGATAAAAGTACGTACAGTTTTCTTTGATTTTCTTCAAAAACTATAAAGAACTCTTATTTTCTTAAGTTTTATAAACCTTTTATAGTTTTTATAGAAAAAGAAATATAAGTACTTTTGCACATCATTATTCAAAAACTATTCCAAAGCATGCAAATTCCATCAAAATATGATGCAAGTCAGGTAGAAAGTAAGTGGTACGATTACTGGATGAAACACAATTATTTTCATTCAGAGCCAGATGAAAGAGAACCTTATACCGTTGTTATTCCGCCTCCAAATGTAACTGGAGTACTCCATATGGGGCACATGCTTAACAATACCATTCAGGATGTTTTAATTCGTCGTGCGCGTTTATTGGGTAAGAATGCATGCTGGGTACCTGGTACAGATCACGCATCTATTGCTACTGAAGCTAAAGTGGTTGCTAAGTTAAAAGAACAGGGTTTAGATAAAAATGATTTATCTCGTGATGAATTTTTAAAACATGCCTGGGATTGGACTGAAGAATATGGAGGCGTTATTCTAGAACAGCTGAAAAAATTGGGTTGTTCTTGTGATTGGGATAGAACCAAATTCACGATGGATGATGATATGAGTGAAGCTGTAATCAAGGTTTTTATTGATTTATATGAAAAAGGTTTGATTTATCGTGGTTATCGCATGGTAAACTGGGATCCTGAAGCAAAAACAACGCTTTCAGATGAAGAAGTTATTCATGAAGAACGCCAAGGAAACTTATATTATTTAGAATATAAAATTGAAGGAAGTAATGATACTTTAACTATTGCAACAACTCGCCCTGAGACCATTTTTGGAGATACCGCAATTTGCATAAACCCCAATGATGAACGTTTTTCTCATTTAAGTGGAAAGAAAGCTATTGTACCTATTTGTAATCGCGTAATTCCTATTATTGAAGATGATTATGTTGATGTTGAGTTTGGTACAGGTTGTTTAAAAGTTACACCAGCCCATGATGAAAACGATAAGAATCTTGGAGATAAACATAAGTTAGAAGTTATCGATATCTTCAATGAAGATGCGTCTTTAAATAGTTTCGGGTTACATTACGAGGGTAAAGACCGTTTTGTAGTTAGAAAAGACATAGTAAAAGAGCTAGAAGGAGATGGTGTTTTGGTTAAAACTGAAACGCACATCAATAAGGTAGGAACTTCAGAAAGAACCAAAGCGGTTATCGAACCTCGTTTAAGCGATCAGTGGTTTCTTAAAATGGAAGATTTGGTAAAACCTGCCATTAAAGCCGTTTTGGAAGATGATGATATTAAGTTATTTCCAAAAAAGTTTGAAAATACGTATCGCCATTGGATGGAAAATATTCGAGATTGGAATATTTCACGTCAATTGATGTGGGGTCAACAAATACCGGCATATTATTATGGTGATGGAAAAGAAGATTTTGTAGTAGCAGAAACTATTGAAAAAGCTCTAGATAAAGCTAGGGTTGCTGCTTCAAATGAGAAACTTCAATTATCAGATTTAACTCAAGATAAGGATGCTCTTGATACGTGGTTCTCATCTTGGTTATGGCCTATGAGTGTTTTTGATGGTATACGTAACCCAGAAAATGAAGAAATTAAATACTATTACCCAACAAACGATTTAGTTACAGGGCCTGATATTTTATTCTTTTGGGTGGCACGTATGATTATTGCAGGGTATGAATATAAAGACGAAAAACCTTTTGAAAATGTTTACTTAACAGGTTTAGTACGTGATAAGCAACGTCGAAAAATGAGTAAATCGTTAGGTAATTCTCCTGATGCATTAAAACTTATTGAAGAATACGGTGCTGATGGTGTTCGTGTTGGTTTGTTATTGAGTTCTGCCGCAGGAAACGATTTAATGTTTGATGAAGCGCTTTGTCAACAAGGAAAAGGGTTTGGAAACAAAATATGGAATGCCTTTCGATTAATTCAAGGTTGGGAAATAGATGAAGCAATTCCTCAACCAGAAACAGCCAAAGTAGGTTTAGAATGGTACGAAACAAAATTTCAAAAAGCTTTGATTGAAATTGAAGATCATTTTAGCAAATATCGATTAAGTGATGCTCTCATGGCGATATATAAATTAATCATGGATGATTTTTCATCATGGTTATTGGAAATTATTAAGCCAGCCTATCAAAAACCAATAGATGCTAAAACGTATAAAGATGTAATTAAAGCTTTCGAAAATAATCTTAAAGTATTGCATCCGTTTATGCCGTTTTTAACAGAAGAAATTTGGCAATATATTTCAGAAAGAACTCCAGAAGAGGCATTAATTGTTGCTAAATGGCCAGAATTTAAGACTATAAATGAGACTATAATTGCTGAGTTTGATTTCGCATCAGAAGTTATTTCAGGAATCAGAAACATTAGAAAACAAAAGAATATAGCTTTTAAAGATGCTATAAGGTTTTCAATGATAAATAATGAAAATACGAATACTACTTTTGATGGAGTTATTTCTAAATTAGGAAACTTAGAAAATATCGAAAATACATCTGAAGCTATTGAAGGTGCATTAACTTTTAGAGTAAAATCAAATGAGTATTTTATTCCTATGGTTGGAGCGATTGATGTAGAAGCTGAAATCCAAAAACTTACAGAAGAATTAAATTATACAGAGGGTTTTTTAAAATCAGTTCAGAAAAAACTATCTAACGAACGTTTTGTAAATAATGCTCCAGAACAAGTTGTAGCTAGTGAGAAGAAAAAAGAAGCAGATGCTTTGGCTAAAATTGATACATTAAAAGCTAGTTTAGCTAGTTTGAGTTAAACAAATACTTTTATTATTCTCTATACAAAAAATAATTATTAACCAAGTTAATGTATTCGCGTTTAGCTTCATCTTCGCTAATATCTTTTATTTGAAATAAAGCATTGGTTTTAAAGGCGTTTATAATGGCTTTTTTGCTTTTAGGGCGGTTGTAGTTATTTGTAGCTTTTTTGTAGTAAGCGTAGAGTTTTAAAAGTGTGTCTGCCGGAAAAGGCTCAGTATGCTCACTTACGCGATTAACAGCTTCTTGAAACTCTATATCCAACTCTTTATTACTCATTAGTTTTCAGCAATAACGCTTTCGCCACCACGAACTTTTTGGTTTAATTTTACTTTAATCTTAGTATCTATAGGTAAAAATAAATCTACTCTAGAACCAAATTTGATGAATCCAGATTCACCACCTTGAATCGCTTTGTCATCAATTTTAGCATAATTTACAATACGCTTCGCCAAAGCACCAGCAATTTGTCTGTGTAGTACTTTACCATAAGTTTTATTTTCGACGACTACCGTAGTACGCTCGTTTTCTTCACTCGCTTTTGGGTGCCACGCAACAAGGTATTTTCCTGGATGATATTTACTAAATACAACTTTACCACCAATTGGGTAGCGAGTAACATGCACATTTAATGGCGACATGAAAACACTAACTTGGAGTCGTTTTTCATTAAAATATTCTTTTTCAAAAACCTCTTCAATAACAACTACTTTTCCGTCTACAGGAGAAATAACTTGTTTGTTATTGAGGTGTGTATTACGTTTTGGATTTCTAAAAAATTGTAATATTAAAATTAGAAAAACTAATAAAGTTACCATAACGATGGTTCTTAACCACGTGATATCGATAAAGCTATCCACTAATAGAAAACAACCAACAATTATAACTAGTGTTATAATTATAATTTTATGACCTTCTTTATGAAACATAATTTAAAATTCTTAAAAATAAATATATAAATGGTGCAGCGAATATAATACTATCCAGTCGATCCATTAATCCACCATGACCTGGCATAATAACACCACTATCTTTAACTTTTGCTTGTCTTTTAAACTTAGACTCTATTAAGTCTCCTAAAGTGCCAAAAACACTAACTATGATACTTAGAATAAGCCAACTTGTAAAAGTTAAAGTTGCTGTAAAGGTAGCTATAAAATAACTTGCTACGCATGAAAAGAATAAACCACCTAGAAAGCCTTCAACTGTTTTTTTTGGGGAAATAATTTCGAAAAGTTTTTGTTTGCCTAAGTTTTTACCCACTAGGTATGCAAAAGAATCATTAACCCAAACCAAAATAAAAGCGCCCAATAAAATATTTGGATTATAGTTATGATAATAATTCGCAATTAAAATTAAAAAAACAAACGAACTTGATAAATAAAATGTAGTTAGTAAAAATCGTTTAGTACTAAAAAGAGGAATGGTTTTTCCAGAAAACAAGTCTTTTATTAGAAATAAATTCACAAAAATGGAGAGCACCATAAGTATTTGAGTTGCTTCGCTTAGACCTTTATTGGTGTTTAAAACAGCTTGCCAATATCCAAAAATAGCATACAGTATTATAAATATGAAATACGGAATGTTACTCTTAAGCTGAATTAGTTTTTTGAATTCTCCAATGCAGATTAACCCAAATATAAAGAAAAGTGCTATAAGTGCCTGTTCGATATAAACACAAATAAGTAATAAAGAAACATAGATTAAACCAGAAAGTGATCGGATGAGTGTTTCTTTCATTCTATAAGTCTTCTAACAGTAAAAGATATAGGTTTTTTGCACTACTACCATAACTTAAAAAATCCTTTTCATCTCCAGATTTAAAGTGCTTTATGGTCGTGATATTTGTAGGTATTCTTTGTCTGTTTTTAGATTTTATACCACGTAAACCTTCACCAATATTATCAACTATTTGGCTTGTTGTGGCAAAAACAATGAAGTTAAAAGGTAATTCTGGTAGTTTTTTTTCAAAAATTTGTTTTGATGAGATTAAAAGCGAGCCATCGTTAGCAATTAGATTTTCACAAGTAGTTAGGAAGTAAGTGGCTTTACTTATTTTTTTTGTAGGGAGTAGGTTTGAGTTTTTAAACTTGTCTTCCAATTCGGAATCTAACAATAAAACTTGTTCTTCTTCCCAATCATTTTCGGCAAGAATGTGTCCTAAATTATTATAAATTTCATTTAAATTTTCACAATATAAGAACTTACCACCATTAGCTTTAAAGTTTATGGTAAACCTTTCATCTATTGGTAGCTTGACTTCTGGCATGTACTTGCCACGGTCATGAGATTTTAATTCTTCACCTGAACGATCAGATTTCGAACCAAAAATTTTCCTAAAAAGACTCATTTATTGTAAAGCTATTAACCGATTTCCCTCCGATGTTCATCAAATATAAAAAATCTTAAATTAACCTTACAATTAATTTAAGATTTTTACCATTTGGTTAACAAAACATGTGAGTTTCAGATTATTCTTCTTCCTCTTTTGTGTCAGTTTCTTTGTTTTCAGATTGTTCTTTTTCAAATGGACGCTTCCCGAATATTTTCTCAAGATTGTCTTTAAAAATCACCTCTTTTTCTAGTAAAACTTCTGCTAATTCTGTTAGCTTATCTTTATTGGCTTCTAGTAATTTTATAGCACGTTGGTATTGTTCTTCAATAATACTAGATATTTCTTTGTCTATAAGTTCTGCAGTTTCCTCGCTATAAGGTTTTGTGAATCCGTATTCACTTTGTCCTGAAGAATCATAATAAGTAAGATTCCCTATTTTATCACTCAAACCATAAACAGTAACCATTGCACGAGCTTGTTTGGTGACCTTCTCTAGATCGCTTAGTGCACCTGTTGATATTTTGTCAAATATTACTTTTTCTGCAGCCCTTCCACCTAAAGCGGCGCACATTTCATCTAACATTTGTTCAGGTCTAACTATTAAACGTTCTTCGGGTAAATACCAAGCTGCTCCTAATGAACGTCCACGAGGCACAATAGTAACTTTGATTAATGGTGCAGCATGTTCTAACATCCAGCTTGTAACCGCGTGTCCAGCCTCATGAAATGCAACAGCACGTTTTTCACTAGGAGTAATAATTTTATTTTTCTTTTCTAGACCACCAATAATTCTATCTACGGCGTCTAAGAAATCTTGTTTGTCAACAGCTTTCTTGCCATTTCTGGCAGCAATTAAAGCTGCTTCATTACAAACATTAGCAATGTCTGCTCCCGAAAAACCAGGAGTTTGTTTTGATAAGAAATCTAAATCTAAATCTTTTGCTTTTTTAAGTGGTCTTAGGTGTACTTCAAAAATCTCTTTGCGTTCTCTTACATCGGGTAAGTCTACAAAAATTTGTCTGTCAAATCGTCCAGCACGCATTAAGGCTTTGTCTAAAATATCGGCTCTATTGGTGGCTGCTATAACGATAACGTTAGTGTTTGTACCAAAACCATCCATTTCTGTTAATAACTGGTTTAGAGTATTTTCCCGTTCATCATTACTTCCAGACATGGCGTTTTTACCTCTAGCTCGACCAATAGCATCAATCTCATCAATAAATATAATTGATGGTGATTTTTCTTTAGCTTGCTTAAATAAATCTCTAACACGGGAAGCTCCAACTCCAACAAACATTTCAACAAAATCCGAACCAGATAGAGAAAAGAAAGGTACTTTAGCTTCACCAGCAACAGCTTTTGCTAATAATGTTTTTCCTGTCCCAGGAGGTCCTACGAGTAAAGCGCCTTTTGGAATCTTACCACCAAGTGTTGTGTATTTTTCTGGAAATTTCAGGAAATCTACAATTTCTTGAACTTCTTCTTTAGCGCCTTCAAGACCAGCAACATCTTTAAAACTTGTTTTAACTTCAGTATTCTGATCAAAGAGTTTTGCTTTGGACTTTCCTATGTTAAAAATCTGGCCTCCAGCTCCACCGCCAGCACCACCAGACATTCTTCGCATGATAAATATCCAAACACCAATCAAAAGGATAAATGGTAAGATACCCATCAATAAATTTCCCCAATCATTGGTTTCTGTGTCAAAAGTTATAATTGGTTTTGTTGATAAACCTTCAGTCATCTCATTAAGTTGATTTTCAAAATTCTGAAGATCACCAAATTCAAACCTATAATTAGGTAAAGCAGTAGCTGATGGGATAAATGTTTGTGGTTTTGATCCTTTATGAATCTCTTTAGCTTCAGCATCTTTAGTCAAATATACTTTGGCTACGCGTGTGTTTTTTACGATATCAACACGTGCTATATCCCCTGCTTCTAGATACTTAAAAAAATCAGATGGTGTTGTTTTGTTAGCATTTTGATAGCTTTCACCGCTAAACAATTGATAGCCTAGAAATAAAGCTATTAATATACCATAAATCCAATATGGGCTGAATTTTGGTTTTTTGTCTTTTATATTTTTCTTTTCGTTTGCCATTTGTTTTTTTAGTAACTCGTTTCTATTACAGTTGTTTTTGCATCACCCCAAAGGCTTTCGATATCATAATACTCTCTGATATGCTTTTGAAATACATGTACAACAACATTTACATAATCAATCAATACCCATTCGGCATTATCTGCCCCTTCGGTGTGCCAAGGGTTGTCCTTAAGTTCTTTACTTACTTTTTTCTGAACAGAATTTACAATGGCGTTTACTTGTGTATTTGAAGTTCCTTCACAAATAATAAAGTAATCACAAACGGTGTTATCAATATCTCTTAAATCTAAAATGTTTATTTCTTTACCTTTAACATCTTCAATCCCACTGATTATAACTGATATTAATTGGTCTGCGCTTATTTTTTGTTTCGCCATTAATTGAATTTAATTTATTGCAAAGTTATTATTTTTTTAGTTCTTTATACTTTAAATTATTCATAAGATTTTAGAGTAAGATAATAACCGTTCTATGCGTATAATCAAACTTGATGCCACCGATTCAACAAATAGCTATTTAAAAAGGCTTTATTCTACAGAATCAATTGCTGATTACACTGCTATATCTACCAATAGCCAAACAAATGGTCGTGGGCAAATGGGAACTGTTTGGGAATCTGAAACATCTAAAAACCTAACGTTTAGTGTGTTTAAAGGCGTTGTAGATTTTGAATTGGAAGAACCGTTTTACATAAGTATGGTAATTAGTTTGGCACTTATTAAGACTCTAAGTAACTTATCAATACCAAAAATAAGTATTAAATGGCCGAACGACATTTTGTCAGCAGATAAAAAAATATGCGGTGTTTTAATTGAAAATGTCATGAAACAAGGGAAGATATATGGCACAATAATAGGAGTTGGTTTAAATGTAAATCAAACTCTGTTTGATAATCTCCCCAAAGCTTCGTCGCTAAAATTGATTTCAGGACAGCACTATGATTTAGATGAATTAATCATTATGATTATTAAAAATCTGAAAGATTATTTTTTGTTACTTAAGGATAGAAATTATGAAGAATTGAAAGCAGCGTATGAATTGCATCTCTTTAGAAAGAACAAACCTTCAACATTTATGGATGCTGAAGGTGTTATGTTTTCTGGTATTATCAAAGGTGTTTCTGAAGTAGGAATGCTTAAAGTTCTTTTAGAAGATAATATTCTAAAAGCTTATGATTTAAAACAAATAAGATTACTTTATTAAATCGCATGCGGAATATTGGTTGCAAGTGTTTCAATAAATTTACTAATAGGACTTTTAATCATCATTGCCATCATGGGATTAAAGTCGCCTGTAAAGTCTAATTTCACTTCACTGGATGCATCACTAGTTTCTCTGATAGTAGCAATTAAAGAAAAATCAATTTTTCCCCCAGCTGCTCCTAAAACAATTTTACTCGGTGGAATAACTTCTTTCTTTTTTAGAACAATTTCTGGCATACCCTTTAAAGCAAAAAGAAACTTATCCTCATCTAAAACTTCAAACTTGCTAATATTTTCTGGCATCAAAGTTTTAAAGTTTTTTATATCTGTTAAGAAATTGAAAACATCTTGAGAAGATTTATCAACGTTAATTTTTGGAGATTCTAAATTCATAAATTGTGATTTTGTATAAGATATATCAATTAGCGTTCCATTTACTAGGATTGGTGTTCCATTCTGACAATGTTTGCAATTCTTTTTCAGATATATAATTAGTTTCTAAGGCTTCTTCAAGTAAGTTTTCGTAATTACTTAAGGTGTTTAGATGTATATTTTCCTTTTTAAAATTTTCAGCAGCAACGTCAAAACCATAAGTAAAAATAGCTACCATACCTTTAACGTTAATGTCAGCTTCTTTTAAAGCTTTAACTGCATTTAAACTGCTTTTTCCGGTGCTAATTAAATCTTCAACCACTACCACATTTTGACCACTTTCAATAAAACCCTCAATTTGATTTTTTCGACCATGCCCCTTGGCATCTGGTCTTACATAAATAAAAGGGAGACCTAAATATTCAGCAACCAACATGCCAATACCTATAGCACCTGTAGCAACTCCAGCAATTACATCAGGTTTTCCATACTGTTTTTCAATATGTTTACCCATTGCCTCGCGAATGTAGTTTCTGATTAGAGGGAAAGATAGGATAATTCTATTATCACAATAAATTGGAGATTTCCATCCTGATGCCCAAGTAAAGGGGTCATTTGGTTTGAGTTTTATTGCATTTATTTGTAATAAAACTTCAGCTGTTTTCTTTGCAGTGTTTTTATCAAAAATCATGGTGTAAAATTACACATAAATTTATTTTAAAGTAATTGTTTAATGACTTTAATAATTTTTTTTTTAACAATTGTATTTTTTTTAAAAAATTCAACGATAGTTCGTTACCCCTTAATTTGTAAGGAAACAAGCTACATTTTTGTATGTGTTTTTCGTTAAAATGAATATTTTTTTGTTTAACTTTGATGAAAATAATTTAAACAAAAGTGTCATGATATCAAAATTACTTTGCCAATTCCCCAAATCTAGATACCTTTTTTATTTCATTTTCCTTATAACTTTTACCCAAGCTAATACACAAATTGGCTGTGGACACATAGAGGGTTTGGAATTTACAAACGGACATGAGTCTTCTGTCCTAGTAGATGGAGGTACATATGTTTCAGAAGATTTACCTAATAATTTTTTCATCAGTATGCATGTTGATGGTCACTCACAGAGTGCACGATATGTGGTTGAAAATTTGGATACAGGAGCTATTTACAGGATAACTGAAAATATTTTACCCTATACGTTTCCTGCCGGTAACCACGCTTGGAATCTTGGAGATGGTAATTATAAGCTAACAGCTAGTCTATATAGATTCGATTTAGGTATTGGACATTGTGATACCAAAATAATAACTTTCACCTTGGGTGATATCTGTAAAGCTGATGCAGGAACATTTAGAGGTGTATCAGGATCAGTAAATGGAGGTTTAGGGAGTATTGAAGCTATTCCAAATGATGATGTAGTTGTTCCAGATGGCTATAGCAAAATATTTGTGTTAACCTCAGGAGAAGATTTAGTTATAGAGCAAGTAAATGGAACTCCAAGTTTTATTGTTGAAGAAAGTGGTAAATATACCGTTCATACATTAGTGTACGATTCAAGACCAGAGAGTCTTAACTTTTTGGATTTAAATGTAGTAGTATTTGGAGAAACGACTGGAGGTGATGTTTTGTCAATTGTCACAGCTAATAATTTATGTGCTTCATTAGATGTAACAGGGGTTTCTGTAACATTGGATTTTTGTACAGCCGATGCAGGAACGATTACAGCTGATGCTGATACGGTAGTATTAACAGGAGGCAGCGCCACAATAAGTGCTACACCAGATGGTAACATCAATGTACCAGCTAACTACAGTCAGATTTTTGTACTGACATCAGGAACCGGTTTAGTTATCGAGAGTGTAAGTGCTACACCAGAGTTTACAGTAGAAGGATCAGGTTTATATACGATTCACACATTAGTTTACGATGCCAGAGAAGAAAGTGCAAACTATTTAGACTTAGGTATAGTAGAATTAGGTGTAACAACAGGCGTAGATGTATTAACGATAGTAGGAGAAGCAGGAATCTGTGCATCCTTAGATGCAGCGGGTGCTCCGGTAACGGTAGAAGATTGTACAGCCGATGCAGGAACGATTACAGCTGATGCGGACACGGTAGTATTAACAGGAGGCAGTGCCACAATAAGTGCTACACCAGATGGTAACATCAATGTACCAGCTAACTACAGTCAGATTTTTGTACTGACATCAGGGACAGGCTTAGTAATCGAAAACGTAAGTGCTACACCAGAGTTCACAGTAGAAAGTTCAGGTTTATATACGATTCACACTTTAGTTTACGATGCCAGAGAAGACAGTGCAAACTATTTAGACTTAGGAATTGTAGAGATAGGCGTTACAACAGGCGTAGATGTATTGACGATAGTAGGAGAAGCAGGAATCTGTGCATCCTTAGATGCAGCGGGTGCCCCAGTAACGGTAGAAGATTGTACAGCCGATGCAGGAACGATTACAGCTGATGCTGATACGGTAGTATTAACAGGCGGCAGTGCCACAATAAGCGCTCACCCAGATGGTAACATCAATGTACCAGCTAACTACAGTCAGATTTTTGTACTGACATCAGGAACCGGCTTAGTTATCGAGAGTGTAAGTGCTACGCCAGAGTTTACAGTAGAAGGATCAGGTTTATATACGATTCACACATTAGTTTACGATGCCAGAGAAGACAGTGCAAACTATTTAGACTTAGGTATTGTAGAGATAGGCGTTACAACAGGCGTAGATGTATTGACGATAGTAGGAGAAGCAGGAATCTGTGCATCCTTAGATGCAGCGGGTGCTCCGGTTACGGTAGAAGATTGTACAGCCGATGCAGGAACGATTACAGCTGATGCTGATACGGTAGTATTAACAGGTGGCAGCGCCACAATAAGTGCTACACCAGATGGTAACATCAATGTACCAGCTAACTACAGTCAGATTTTTGTACTGACATCAGGAACCGGCTTAGTTATCGAGAGTGTAAGTGCTACACCAGAGTTCACAGTAGAAGGATCAGGTTTATATACGATTCACACTTTAGTTTATGATGCCAGAGAAGACAGTGCAAACTATTTAGATTTAGGTATAGTAGAATTAGGTGTAACAACAGGTGTAGATGTATTGGCGATAGTAGGAGAAGCAGGAATCTGTGCATCCTTAGATGCAGCGGGTGCTCCGGTTACGGTAGAAGATTGTACAGCCGATGCAGGAACGATTACAGCTGATGCGGACACGGTAGTATTAACAGGAGGTAGTGCCACAATAAGCGCTCACCCAGATGGTAACATCAATGTACCAGCTAACTACAGTCAGATTTTTGTACTGACATCAGGCACAGGCTTAGTTATCGAGAGTGTAAGTGCTACACCAGAGTTCACAGTAGAAAGTTCAGGTTTATACACTATCCACACATTAGTTTACGATGCTAGAGACGATAGTGCAAACTATTTAGATTTAGGTATTGTAGAATTAGGTGTAACAACAGGTGTAGATGTATTAACGATAGTAGGAGAAGCAGGAATCTGTGCATCCTTAGATGCAGCGGGTGCTCCAGTAACGGTAGAAGATTGTACAGCTGATGCCGGAACGATTACAGCCGATGCAGCTACAGTAGTATTAACAGGCGGTAGCGCAACAATAAGTGCTACACCAGATGGTAACATCAATGTACCAACTGACTACAGTCAGATTTTTGTACTGACATCAGGAACTAGCTTAGTAATCGAAAACGTAAGTGCTACACCAGAGTTCACAGTAGAAGGATCAGGATTATATACGATTCACACTTTAGTATATGATGCCAGAGAAGATAGTGCAAACTATTTAGATTTAGGTATTGTAGAATTAGGTGTAACAACAGGCGTAGATGTATTAAACTTAGTAGGTGCAACAGGAATCTGTGCATCCTTAGATGCCACGGGTGCTCCGGTAACGGTAGAAGAATCTGAAGAGTGTATAGCTTTTTCTGGAAAAATGTATTCTAAAAATCCAATTAGCTGTTTAGATAAAGGTATAGCTACTATTTCTGCTAAAACAAGTAGAAAAGCAATTATACCAAATGGTTACCAAAGACTATATGTTTTGACAGAAGCATACTCCTTGACAATATTAAATGTGTCTGAAACTCCTAGTTTTGAAGTTTCTCATAAGGGGTTCTATAGAATTCATAGCCTTGTTTATAATCCTGAAACACTTGATTTATCAGTAGTTGTTCCGGGGCAAACAACAGGTTTTGATGTTGTTAATTTAATTAAAGATAACAATATATGTGCATCACTTGATGTGAGAGGGGCTGTTAATTTGGTAATTGGTTCAAAATGGTTTTGTTATTTTTTCAATAAATACTATGGAGGTGGAAATAGTGGAAAGAGTTCAGAGCTCGCTAAAGGAGGAAACGATGGTAGCTTAGAAGGGTTTGTTAATAATTATAGTAGTTACCAAGAATTTAAAAATGATTTTATAGCTCAAAATAGTAAATCAAAATTCTTCCCTAATCCAGTAACAAACAATTTGAATGTTGAATTAGAATTAATTGAAGATGAGATTATGAATTTTAATATCATTGATGTTAGTGGTAGAAGTGTAATGTCAGGAGTAGCATCAGATTTAGAATTTGGATTGCAGAAAATAAATGCTGGTAGACTTAATTCTGGAATGTATTTGGTTCAATTTGTATCAGAATACAGAACTATTACTAAGAAAATAATAGTAAAAAAATAGAAAAACAAAGGTTTGATTTAATTATTAATAAGCGAGCTGTTACATTTGTGGTAGCTCGCTTTTTTTGTAATAATTAATTATTATAAAAATAATTTTCATCTGAGAGGAGTTTGGTAGTAAAAATGATATTTTTACTATGTAGAAATTACTCAAAAAATGCTTTATGTACAAAATATTTGTTGGAGATAAACCTATAATTTTAACAACCGAACTAAAAGAAAAAAAGGGGGTTAAAAACTATGACTTAAAGACTGTTATCCTGAGGAGAGTGATACGAAAGCTAAATCATGGTGATATTAAAGAAGCATGTTTAGTACACAAAAACGAAAAAAAATTACTTAAAAAGTTTTTAAAAAAAGCACCAAATGTCATTGCTGGAGGTGGAAAGGTTTATAATGATAAAGGTAAAGTACTTTTTATTTATAGAAACGGAAAATGGGATTTACCCAAAGGAAAAATTGAAAAAAAGGAAAGTATTGAGGAAACTGCAATTCGAGAGGTCGAGGAAGAAACAGGTGTAACAGGGTTAAAGATTATTAAGCCTTTAGAAACTACATATCATATATTTAAACGGAGGGGGCGCTATAGAATAAAAATCACTTATTGGTTTGAAATGCAAACATCTTTTGATGGTAAATTATATCCACAGGAAAAAGAAGGTATTACCAAAGTAAAATGGCTGGGGAAAAAGAAAATTAAAAAAGCCATGGAAAACTCATATGCTAATATTAAAATACTTATTGATTAAACCTTATTTTATTCGATAAATTGGGTATAGCAAATGGGCTTTTTCATAATATTCACTGTTCTTAAATAACCAATCCAATTGGGCATACCAGTTGTTATTAAATTCTGACGGGTCCCTTTTTCTAAGATCGAATTCTTCTTTGAGTTTTGGGTTATTTTCTAATAATTCTAAAGCTTTATCCTCCCAAACATAAGGAGAGAAACCTTCTTTTTGTTGTAAAATAGTATCAAAAAAATTCCAATTGAAAAAAGAATCTGGCGCATTTGGCTCCAGAGTTTCAAGTAAATATCTAATGGCATTTTGTTTAGTATATATAATTAAATCGCCTTTACTGAAAGCTATATCAAGAACATCCGTTTTCAGCATAGTATTATAATGGGGGTAATGTCCTTCATAAGCATTTTTTCTGGTTTCAAATGATTGAATTTTATAACCTTCAATAGATATAATAGTGTCATTTTTTAGAGTTGACATTTCAACTTGATTCAATTTTAATAAATCAATAACGTTGTGCCAGCCTCTGGGAATAATATATGCTGTTGGTATTTCAATATGCAAACTTGATTTAAAGTGATTTTGATATTTTACGTTCTTTATAAAAGGTTTCGTAGTATCGTATTTTAACCTTTCTAAATTGGTTATTTTACTTTTTAATCTATCAGTTTCAAAGCCTTTAAAACTTAATGTGGAGAATTTAGTAGTATCAATTTTCCAGTTTAAAGCATATGTCTTATTGTTATAGATGTCAACTAAAGCTTTTTTTCTAATTTCAGATATAATTTCTCCATCTTCTTCTGTAACTTCAATCATACTTTTCATTAGCTCATAAGTGCCCTCAACACGTTGTTTGTAAGGTTTTAGCATATGCGTTTCAACCATCATGCCTAAACAATTAAAGAGTGCTGCGTATCCTGTGGAATATCTTGGGTAATCCATAAATTGAGAAAACCCTTTTTCAGGAACGCTATTAAAAACGTTTACATAAGGTGTTATATCCCATTTTTTTTGAGTTAACTTTTCTTCTAGTTTTGGCATCATTTCAGTATGGATATAATGCCCTAAATCTCCACCTAATTTGTTGTGCTGCGTGAATAAATGTGTGAGGGTGTATTGATAATCAGCACCGTTGCTTACATGATTATCTATAAAAACATCAGGCTTTATTTTATGGAATATTTTCGCAAATGTTCTCGCGTTTTTAGTATCACATTTTATAAAATCTCTGTTTAAATCATAGTTTCGGGCGTTGCCTCTAAATCCATACGATTTTGGACCATTTTGATTGGTTCTTGTTGTAGAGTTTCTGTTTAAACTTCCACCAACATTGTAGATAGGAATCGTTACTAAAACAGTTTGCTTTGGAGTTTCAATTTTACCTTCTACAATATCTCTAAAAAGCATCATTGTGGCATCAATACCATCAGATTCTCCTGGATGAATACCATTATTTATAAGTAAAATTCGTTTATTATTTTTTCTAATTTCTGAAAAATCAAAAACAGCATTTCCATTTAAAGTAACAACATGTAAGGGTTCACCAGAATCAGTTTCACCAATAGCCTGTATAGATATTTCGGAGTAAGCGTTGGCTAAATGCGAATAAAAGTCAATGGTTTGTTTGTATGTTGCTGTTTCTAGCCCCTTAGATTTTTCAAAGTGAGTTTCAAAATCATAAGTCGGTGTGTCATTTAGGTTTTTACATGAAACTACTAAAATGAACAATATTAATAATAAACGCATAGGTTGTTTTTGAGATGACATAAATCTACAATTTCTTAATTTAATAGACTTTAAAAAAAAATCGCTAACTTAGTTCGGTATTGCTATTGTTAGATAATTTATTTTTGAATGTGTTGTTTTTTTTACTCTCTACAAAAAACAACTATATGAGTAGTCATAAGCTTTCCTTTGGGACAATTAATATTTTAAAAAATAATTTAGCTGAAGTTATTGTTGATGAAGGTGTTGTAATGGATGAAGTTATGATTGATGAATATCACGATTTTCTATTAAATACTCTAGATGTTCCTTTTGCATTGTTAGTTAATAAAAAGAATTCATACACTTATACATTTACTGCACAAAAAAATATTGTTCACCTTAACGAAATCAAAGCTATTGCTGTAATTACTAAAACTAGTGGAGCGGTTATGTCCACTGAAACTTTAATCAATGTGAATGGTAATATTAATAGCAATATTAAGCTGTTTCAAGAGCGACAAAGTGGACTTACATGGTTGAATGATCAATTATCTTAATTACTACAACGTTTTAGTTTGTTGGGAAAATAAATTATATTCCCTATATCTTGCAAGCCAACTTATTAAGATTAAATTTGCAGCTTCAAAAAAACGATCATGACTGAATTTATTAGAAAGCGTACAGCCAATGCGAAAAACGATATTTTAAGTGGAATAACTGTTGCTTTAGCATTAGTCCCAGAAGCAGTAGCTTTTGCTTTTGTTGCTGGTGTAGACCCATTAGTTGGGTTATACGCAGCATTCATGATTGGTTTAATCACCTCAATTTTTGGAGGTCGCCCAGGCATGATTAGTGGTGCCACTGGAGCTTTAGCAGTTGTAATGGTAAGCTTAGTCGCAGAAGGAAATGCTATGGGAGAACCTAGTGAGCAACTCGGGTTATATTATCTTTTTGCAACTGTTATTTTAATGGGAATCATTCAAATGTTAGCGGGTGTTTTTAAACTTGGTAAATTTGTAAGACTCATTCCTCACCCTGTAATGATGGGCTTTGTAAATGGGTTAGCTATCGTAATATTCTTATCACAGTTAGGAATGTTTAAAGATGTTAATGGCGATTGGTTTTCTGGAACTCAACTTTGGACTATGTTAGGTTTAGTAGGTCTTACCATGGCAATTATGTTTGGCTTGCCAAAAGTGACTAAAAAACTACCAGAAGCCTTAATCGCTATTTTAGTAGTATCAGGAATCGTGATCTTCGGAAATTTGGATGTAGCAACTGTAGGAAGTTTTATTCGCGATGGAGGCGGAACAGGTTTAGAAGGTGGTTTGCCACAATTTCAAACCGATATTTTTTCTAAAGTACCATTCAATCTTCAAACTTTAAAATTTATATTCCCTTATGCCCTAATATTAGCAGCTATTGGTTTAATAGAATCTTTAATGACACTTAATTTAGTAGACGAATTAACCGAAACCAGAGGTGATGCCAACCGCGAGTGTATGGCACAAGGCGGTGCAAACATCGTAACAGGTTTATTTGGTGGTATGGGTGGTTGTGCCATGATTGGGCAATCGTTAATCAACATAAAATCAGGCGGTAGAACACGCCTTTCAGGAATTGTAGCCGCAGTACTGTTACTCATATTCATCCTTTTTGCATCAGGTTTAATTGAGCAAGTTCCAATCGCTGCCTTAGTAGGGGTTATGTTCATGGTAGTCATCGGTACATTCGCTTGGAGTAGTTTCAGAATCTTAAATAAAATCCCGTTAAGCGATGTCATTGTTTTAGTTGCCGTATCATCCCTAACCGTAATTTTTGATTTAGCCATCGCAGTAATTGCAGGTGTTATTATCAGCGCATTGGTATTCTCTTGGGAAAACGCCAAACGCATACGCGCCCGCAAGCGCATTAAGGATGATGGTACTAAGATTTATGAAATCTGGGGCCCTTTGTTTTTCGGCTCTATTATAGCATTTAATGAGAAATTTGATGTTAAAAACGATCCAGACAAAGTAGAAATCGATTTTGTAGAATCACGAGTAAGCGATCACTCAGCAATAGAAGCTATTTTTAATCTGGTTGAGAAATACGAAGCCGCAGGAAAACAAATCAGACTTAAACATTTAAGTGAAGATTGTAAAGTCTTGCTTTATAAATCTAGCCCTAAATTTAGAGAAGTGATTGAAGAAGGTATCGACGATCCACGCTATCACCTTGCCGAAAACCCAGAAGCATTCACCAAAGGGCTTTCAGAGTATAAGTTCTAATTTTTTTATTTGGGCGTTACCACAAGGGTCGGGCTTTCCACTATATCTTTTTTTAATGTTATTGAGAGGGGTAAGCGACGTATTAATATGTAAATACTTCGTCCTATACTTAACTTATAGTTGTCTTTTAAAAAAAGGATGCCGTTGCAATCCCTAACGCGGTCTAGTTTGCTAGCTGTCAGATTAAGTTATAGATTGAATTTCGTTTTTGAAATGGCCGTTTTAACAATGTCGTGTATCATTAGTGGTATTTTTAAACACTAGATTTAGTAAATAAAACCAAATAGAAATCCGTTAGTATATCATAAACTAGAAATAAATTATATACGGTATTCTGCATTCGTATTTAAATTTCCTGTTATTACATTGTATTCTTTCGGTATTTCTACGCCTTTAAATTCATTAGTCAACCCGTATAGTATAATCAAAGTAAAAATTATTCCTGTTATTAGAATTCCATATGATTGTTTAACAGGTTCTATACCAAGTATTTTTCTTTTCATTTTTTTTGAATGAACAGCAGAAATATGTCCAAAAAATGAAATTATTGCAAGACTGTAATATGGAATGAAAAACAGACTCAATGGAAACGTATTTAATCCTGCAACACCAAAATAAAAATTAGTATCCAGATTTAAAATCATTCTTCCAGATAATACTGCACTTAAATGAATAAAAAAGAAAACTGCAAGATAAAGCCCCGTCCAAATTTGTAATTTTTCAAAAAAACCAGAAGCAATTTTTCTCTTTTTTAAAAATAACTTGACACCTGAAAAAATTTGGATTATAACAGCAAAAAGTAATATGCTTTCTATAATTATATTTCTATAAACAACTCTTAAATCATTCATCATTTCAATATGAGCATTTACTCCCAATAGACTATATAAATGATTTAACAAATGTACTCCAACAAAAAGGGAAATTACCACTCCAGAGAAATAATGTATGCGCTTCATTTTTTTTTAAGCAAAAGTCAACTTAAAAATTAAGTTGTCATTTGATTTATATCAAATTCGGTTTTTTAAATTCCGAATTCTACTTAATGTTTCGAGTGTAATTCCAATATATGAAGCTATATGTGTTAATGGAACTCTTTGTGTAATATCTGGCCTAATGGATAAAATATTATCATACTTCTGTTCTGCAGTATGAAATTGCATAGACGAAATTCTTTCCTGTTGTTGTAGCATTGTTTTTGTTACTACTATTTTACTTAAACGTTCAAAATCACGATACTCATCAGATAGTTTTTCTATATCTTTTCTTGATATCTCCAATAGTACGGTGTCTTCTAGTAATTCTATAAAATGTGGACTTGGAATATTGAGAAAAAAGCTATTTATAGAACTAATAAAATCATTATCAAAAGCAAACCAATCAGAAATATCTTTCCCGTCTTTTAAATAGAACGCTCTTGCACAACCAGAAAATATAAAAAATGTTTTATCAGAGTATTGTCCTTCTCTAACAAGTGTTTCGCCTTTTGATAATGTTAAAACTTTAGAGGTATTTGATAATTTCTGTTGACATTCAAAAGTCAATTTAGAATATGTCTCGCTAATTCGATTTATTATTTCTTCTTTACTTACTACCATTTCGTAATGACGCATAATATATAGGTTAGTTCCATTTTAATGAAACTTATTGTTTGTTAAACGAATTTAGCTGAAATGTTTTTCAAAGTCAAATAATACAACAATTTCTAAGTATTACTCAAGTTATAAAAGCGTTTTTGGGCGTTACCCTAAGCGAGTTACTATTCATGCAATTTTATTTAATTATTTAATTCATGAACATAAATGTTTCGCTATATCTTTTTGAGAAGCGGTCCTGAACTAGTTTAGAAATCTCTTTGAAAAATAGCAGCAACTCAAAAAAAATATATTTAGCGTACTTAGTTAATACACATAGAATTCTCGGTTTAGCACAAACGCACTATGCTTTTTATACCTTGTTAGCTGGTGTAATTTATTTCAAGTTTTGATTACTCCATTCCATTATCGAAGTCAAATTTTCTTTCAAAGATTTTCCTTTATTAGTCAATCGATATTCAACTTTTGGCGGAATTATTGGGTAAGATTTTCTATTAATGATATCTAATTTTTCCAAATCTTTTAATTGTTGAGATAACATTTTTTGACTAATTCCATCAATAGCTTTATCTAATTCATTAAATCGCATTACTTCGTTTAAAAGTAAAAGCCAGATAATTACAGGTTTCCATTTTCCTCCAATTTGTTCCATAAATATGGTTATTGGACATTCCTTAGCTTGTTGGTATTTTTTTTGAATTATTTTTTCTCCTGTTTTCATAATAATTTAGGTTTTCCAACTTTATGGTTAGTTACTTACTAAAAAGTAAGTACTTGTTAAATATATAGTTATTTGTCAAATTTGCAAAAAGGAATCGTAATATGAATAAACAAATAATTGTAATTACAGGAGGAACAACAGGAATTGGGTTTGCTTGTGCTGAATATCTATTAAGTTTAAATTATACAGTAGTGATAACAGGAAGAACTAAAGAAAATTTAGATACCGCTGTTCTTAAATTAGGTAAAAACTGTGTTGGAATTTTATCCGATACGTCTTCGTTAAGTGATATTGATGAATTAGTGTTAAAGGTTAAAAGTCAGTTTGGGAAAATTGATGGGTTATTTATAAATGCAGGAATTTTTAAAGCATCTAATTTTGAAGAAACTTCTGAAGAATTGTTTGATGAAACAATGAATACTAATTTTAAAGGTGCATTTTTTACAATCCAAAAGTTTATATCAATCTTGAAAAACCCATCAAGCATTGTTTTAAATACTTCAATTGTTGTTTTTAAATCTTTTGTAAACACAAGTGTTTATACGGCAAGTAAATCAGCTTTGGAAAGTATAGCGAAAGTTTTAAATTTAGAACTAGCTGATAGAGGTATTAGAATCAATATTGTTAGTCCTGGGGTAACTGAAAGTCCAATTCAGAAAAAGTCAGGAATGAGTGATGAAGCAATTAATAATTTATTAGAGCATTTTTCGTCAACATCTCCGATTGGAAGAATTGTTCAACCAACAGATATAGCTCCAATTGTCGAATTTCTAATTTCAAATAAGTCTCAAGTCTTAAGAAATGAGAAAATTATTGTTGATGGAGGAACAACACTTTAACAATTAAAAGGTAATGATTTTTCGGGTGGGTTATGCTCTAACCAATGCATAGATAAGTATCCGTTTCAATGAAACTTATCTATTGTTGAACGAAATTAGCTGAAATTTTTTACAAAGTTAAATCATAATTTAAGCTATACTTACTAGTCTAAATGGAAGATGTTGCATATAATTACCGCATAGGGCGTTTCAATTGTTCCTTAACCCGATCAAACGATTTTTTACTGGCACGTTCCCAACGGTAAATGGTGTATTTCTTATCCTTGTTTGCTTCTTGTTTGGCTTCTTTATCTCTTAATTCCTTTACCCAATTAAAGCGTTTTTTAGTAATAGAAATCACCAAATCATCACCACAACCTAAAGCCTCTAAGGCATTTAAAGCAGCTATAGATACATTTTGTACACTATCATTTATAGCATGTAATAATACAGGAACAGAAGAACATTGTCCTGCATGCTCTAAAGCCTCTGCAGCTAATTTTCTAGTATTGTAGTTACCATGTTTTAATGCATACTCTAATTTAAGTACATCCTTAGTATCCATCCAAAGAGCAATGTCGTTTTCAGATGGCTGACGTACTTTTAATTTAAAGAGTAAATATGTAATGTTGTGTAACATGGATTATGGTTGTTAACTATTATATATGTATATAATATTATTAAATTGTTACACACTAAATTATGACGTGGATTACTCTTAAAAACTTAAACAAAGTAAATTGTGTTTTAGTTTAAGTTGTAAAAGCTAAAATTTAATCGTTGTATTTATGTTGAGAGGTTGCCACGTTTTATTAGTTATTTTAAGGGAACTTATAAAATAGCTTTAGGAATTACTTTTCTTGTCCACGTTTTTAAACGTTTATAGTTGCTTACTTCAGAATCCGGATTAAAGTCTAAGGTGGTTTCCCATGAGTTTTCAGGTTTAAACTCAATTTCCATAATTTTTAAAACACTTTTAGAAATTTTTTCAGAATCAACTACCACAATACATTCTGTATTTAAGTTTGCACTTCTAGGGTCTAGATTAAAGGTTCCAATTACAGTTGTTTCTCCGTCAATAACCATAGATTTTGCATGAAGTCCAAAAATAGGTGTATACTCCAACTCTTCCTGTAGTTCTCCAGTCATTATTTTTTTTCGTGCTTCAGCATCGGGTTTAAATTCAAAAATTCTAACGCCCGTTCTTAGTAATGTTTCCCTATCCGATTGGTAACTACTAAAAGCCTCAACATTATCTGTAGAAGCTAAACTATTAGTAAGTATTCTGATTTTAACACCACGATTTACAGCGTTCTCAAATAAATCTTGACTAGCTTTTGAAGTAATTAAATAAGGCGTTTGTATATCAATAGACGATTTGGCATTATTAACTAAATCTACCAAAGCAGAAGTAGAAATACCACCTCCAAATAGACTAGATGGGTTATCGTTTTTTCCAGGTAAATCAGAAATAAAATAAATGTCGTCTAGCCAAACTAAACCACCAGAATTTTTAATGGCATTAAATGTTTCTGGTAAATTCTCAATACGCTTTCTTACTTGAGGCCAGAAATTTTCTGGATTACAAGCATATTCATGGAGTTTGTTAAACCTATTTTTATCATTTAAGTTTTCAGGTTCATCTTTAATTACATCTGTAACATCTTCACTTAGTTCGCTATTCCAAAACGTTTCAAACGATGTTTTTACAGATTTAGATTCCTTACCTATTAAAAGAATGTCTCTATCTCTAAAATTATATTCATGGTCGTAATCAAAATACTCATTTGCTATATTTCTTCCGCCGGTAATAACAACTTGGTCATCAACAATAAAAGTTTTATTATGCATGCGTTGGTTGGCTGATACAAAGTTTGTTGCAAATTTTCCGATTTTCTGGAAGATGTTTTTTCCTAGGTTAACTCCAGGATTATATATTTTAACCGAAATATTTTCATGAGAATTAAAGATTAGTATATCTGAAGCTTTTGCATCCACCATAATATCGTCAACCAGGACACGAACTTTAACACCTCTGTTTGCTGCTCTTACCAAATAATCGCAAGCAATAAGACCAACATTGTCTGTTGAAAATATAAAGTATTGAATATCTATAGTTTTTTCAGCATATTCCGTTAACCACGCTCTGGCAACCATAGAACCACTACCATCTTCAAGTACATAAACTCCAGTCTTATTTTCCAATACATCAGAGAACTCCTCTAGTTCTTTAGAAAGTGATACGCTATCGTCTCTTTTAATTTTTGAACAAAAATCGGTTTCTTTCATTGAAGTTTTTTTATACTTACAAGATGTTAAAACAATAAATGAAACAAGAAGGATACTATTAAATTTTAATAGAGCATTCATGAAAATTATGGTTTCACTCTAACGCTATCCGGAACCAACTTAGTATAATCGCCATTATTTCTAATCACATCACGCACAATTGAAGAGGCGATGTATGACGTATCTGCTGAAGTTAGAAGGAATATAGTTTCAATTGGCGCTAAATCTCTGTTAGTGTGCGCAATAGCCTTTTCAAATTCAAAATCTGCTGGATTTCTTAAGCCTCTTAATATGAATTCTACGTTGTTTTTTTGGCAAAAGTCAACAGTAAGTCCTTTATAGGTTACCACTTTTACTTTGGGCTCATCTTTAAAAGCATCAATAATAAATTGCTGACGCTCATCTAATGAAAACATGTATTTTTTGGATGCGTTTATACCAATTGCTACGATAATTTCATCAAAAAGTGTAATACCACGTTTAATGATATCGTAATGGCCTAATGTTAGTGGGTCGAAAGACCCTGGGAAAATAGCACGTTTCATAAAAAATCCCTCTTAATCTCCTTTAAGGGGAGAAGTTTAGTACTCAAATATACAAATCTTTAATTAGGTATTTTGTTATCTTTTGTTGTAGGGATTAAGTGAGGCTTCTCAAAGCCTCCTCAATAGCATTATCAAACAAATCAGCTAATGAAATACCAGCTACAGCAGCCTGTTGCGGCAAAATACTTGCTTTGGTTAACCCCGGAACAGTATTCATTTCTAGTAAATGAGGATCACCATCTTTAAAAATAAATTCGCTTCTACTAAAGCCTTTCATTTTTAAAACTTCGTATACTTTTTTAGCTTCTTTGTTTACCTTATTTTCTTGTTCTTTGGTAAGTCTTGCTGGTGTAATTTCTTGAGATTTACCTTCGTATTTAGCTTCATAATCAAAGAAATCGTTTTCTGAAACAATTTCTGTGATGGGTAATACTTTGGTTTTGCCTTTATAAGTTATTACACCAACCGATACTTCTATACCATCTAAAAACGATTCGATAATAATCTCATCATCTTCTTTGAAAGCCACTTTAATGGCATTTTGTAAGTCTTCTTGTTTATGTACTTTGCTAACTCCAAAACTACTTCCAGCTTTATTGGCTTTTACAAAACATGGTAAACCTACTTTGGCAACAATATCGGTTTCATTAATAGTATCACCTAGGTTTAAGAAATATGATTCGGCAGTTTTTATACCGTAAGGTTTTAAAACACTTAAACAGTCTCTTTTGTTGAAGGTTATTGCCGCTTGATACATGTTACAACTTGTATGCGGAATCTCTAATAGTTCTAAATAACTTTGCATAAAACCATCTTCTCCTGGGGAGCCATGAATGGCATTAAATACACAATCAAAAGTAATTTTAAAACTATCAATGTTTATTGAAAAATCGTTTTTATCAATAGGGAATTCATCGGCTTCATCGTTTACATATACCCACTTATTTTTAAAAATATGAATGCGATATGGTGTGTATTTTGAGCGGTCTAGGGTTTCGTAAACCACGTTTCCGCTGGTTAATGAGATTTTGTATTCGCTGGAATACCCACCCATGATGATGGCAATATTTTTCATTAATTTTATTTTTGTTATTCCCACGCAGTAGGGAATCTTTTTTTATTTATAATAGCTTTTTTAAAGGTTATAAACACGAATTTTTGTGTGATAAGTTTAATTTTATTTCTGCACCGCGTTAGGGATTGCAGAGGAAAGCCCACAGCCCGATACCGATAATTATCGGGAGAGGTGCGAGGACTTGTAACGTAAAGCCCGACCCTTGTGGTAACGCCCAAAATATTAAAACCTAAAACAAATTACCGTTTGTTTGCAATCTAAAAGGCAACAATAAAACGTATGTATTTATAGTTAAGCTAAAATATCATATATCTTGCAAAAGAAAAAACAGTTCGGTTTTTATATATTTGCCTAATTCAAAATTCTTTAAATGAGTATTGTAAAATTTCTAACCAGTAAGACCTTTTTAAAACAAATTTTATTGGCTGTAGTGAGTGTAGTTGTTTTGTGTTTTTTAGCATTGCAGTGGTTAAGTAGTACAACCAATCATGGCGATTTTGAGACGGTACCAGATTTAAAAGGAAAATCGATAAGCGTTGCCGAGGTGGAATTGAAAGACAATAATCTGATAATGAAAATTCAAGATTCGGCTAATTATAACCCTGATTATCCTAAATTCTCGGTAATTGAGCAAGAGCCATTGGCTGGATCAAAGGTTAAGGAAGATAGGAAAATATATATTACGCTTAACCCTTCTGGTTACCGAAAAATGAATATTCCTGCGGGCCTTATAGACCAAACGTTTAGGCAAGTAAAACCCACTTTAGAGGCTTTAGGTTTTAAAGTTGGTAAGGTTACTTATGTAGACAATATTGGTAAGGACATGGTTTTAAAACTCACCCACAAAGGAAAAACACTTAATGCTGGCGATAAACTTGCCAAAACTTCTGTGATAGATTTAGTACTTGGTAATGGTAACAGACCATAATTATGGACGATTATACCCCGAAATTACCAGACGAAAACGACTTGTACGAACACCACGCATTTACCGTAGATAAAGGGCAAGCCCCTTTGCGTATAGACAAATATTTAATGAATTTTGTTGAAAACGCTACCCGAAACAAAATACAAGCGGCTGCAAAAGAAGGCAGTATTTTTGTTAATGATGTGGCTGTAAAATCCAACTACAAAGTAAAACCCTTTGATAAAATAAGAGTGCTATTTTCGCATCCGCCATTTGAAAATTTATTGGTAGGCGAGGATATCCCGATTGATGTGGTTTATGAGGACGATGACCTTCTGGTAGTTAATAAAGAAGCCGGCATTGTGGTGCATCCTGGACATGGCAATTATTCGGGTACACTTATAAACGCCTTAATTTACAGGTTCGATAATTTACCAAATAACTCTAGCGAACGCCCAGGATTGGTGCACCGTATAGATAAAGATACCAGCGGACTTTTAGTGGTTGCTAAAACCGAAGAAGCTATGGCGCATTTATCGGCACAATTTGCTAATAAAACCAGTGAGCGCGAATATGTGGCGTTGGTTTGGGGGAATATTGAAGAAGAAAACGGTACCATTGAAGGTAATATTGGCCGTCATCCAAAAAACAGACTCCAAAACACCGTATTTCTTGACGATGAAGCTGAAAAAGGCAAACCTGCAGTAACGCATTACAAAGTACTAGAGCGTTTGGGCTACGTTACTTTGGTGTCTTGCAAGCTCGAAACGGGGCGCACACACCAAATTCGCGTGCACATGAAACACATTGGGCATACCTTGTTTAACGATGCCCGTTACGGTGGCGAAAAAATACTAAAAGGTACCACATTTACAAAGTACAAGCAGTTTGTTGAAAACTGTTTTAAAGTACTCCCAAGGCAAGCACTACATGCAAAAACACTTGGGTTCGAGCATCCTACAACAGGCAAGTTTATGCAGTTTAATACTGAAATTCCAGACGATATGCAGCAATGCATCGAAAAGTGGCGTGCATATGCAAAGCATCAAGAGATGTAAATATGTCTGTCATTCCTGCGAAGGCAGGAATCTCATAAATAAAAGTTCTATTTTTTTCTTTAAGCGTTACCCCGAAAAGGGGTCAGGCTTTCCACTATATCTTTCTGCGAAGCAGTCCCGAACCTGTTTCGGGATCTCATTAGTTAATCAGTACCGTTTTTTAAATAAAATTTTAGTCTTTAAGCTCCGCACAAAGGATGCCGCTTCAATCCTTAACGCAATTGTTAACTAACTGAAGTTGTTAATTGTAACGTTGTTTTCTTTTTGGAGAGGTACGTTTAACGTATTTGTATAAGCTAGCAATAAAACTTATACGTTGTTAGGTGTAGTTTTTTATTTCAGTTGAAGGCAACAATCGAGAATCTTCCAATCCAGCAGTTCTATGTCCAGCATTTTTTAAATAATCTTCACTTTGCGCAAATTCCATAAATTTCATGACAGATTCGTGCTCAACTATCAAGATTGCATCCCATTTTTCGGACTCAGGACCGATTAAAAAATCGTTGCTTTTTCCGTAATAGATTATTCGGCTACCTGCTTTTTTTAATTCAGGCAAAGTGTTTTTCATATACAGTTTATAAGCTTCTTCTCCGCTAATTGTTTCGTCAGGCTGTATTTGTTCCAAATTTTTATAGTCGGCTTTTTCTCGAAACTTCAATAAGTTAAGCATAACTATTTTTCCTTTGTTGTGAAAGTCCTGATAAAATTTCTTTCCAGATTCAGGAGTTGCATCTATATATTTCTGCATATTGTTTTCGTTTACTCAAATTATACCTAATGGTTTTAACGCATATACGTCGTTTTTACTGACTAGTATCCGACGTTAAACGAAGGTAGCTGAAAATTTTTACAAAATCAATAGCATCAATTTCATTTATAACCAAATCACAAATAATTCTCATCTTAAATTTCTTAAATAAAATAGTAGTTGTAAATTTGAGTTGAAAAATAGCTTGATTCATGAAATTAGTATTATCACCAGCAAAATCTTTAGATTTTGAAACCGCACTACCAACGGCAATACATACCGAACCTCAATTTTTAAAACAATCTGAGCGTTTAAATAAGTTGTTGAAAAAGAAATCAGCTAAGAGTTTATCCAAGTTAATGAGTATTTCTGATGCCTTGGGGCAACTTAATTACGAGCGTAACCAATCTTGGGAACTACCATTTACAACAGATAATGCTAGACCCGCTGTTTATGCTTTTAATGGTGATGTGTATAGAGGTTTAGATGCATATACAATTCCAGAAAATAAACTGGAAACGCTTCAAAATACAGTGCGTATCCTCTCAGGGTTATATGGTGTTTTAAAACCTACTGATTTAATGCAACCTTACCGTTTAGAAATGGGAACAAAAATGCCAGTTGGTGTTAAAAAGAATCTTTATGAATTCTGGAAAAAAGATATAACGAAAGCTTTAAACGAAGAGCTTAAAGATGATGAGTTATTCTTAAACCTAGCCAGTAACGAGTATTTTAAGGCTATTGATGCCAAAGCTTTAAAAGTCCCTGTAGTAACGGCCAATTTTAAAGATTTTAAAAACGGTGAGTATAAAATGATTTCGTTTTTTGCAAAAGCTGCGCGTGGTATGATGGCACGTTACATCGTGGATACTAATGCAAAAACTATTGATGATTTAAAGGGATTTAACTATGATGGCTATAATTTTAGTGAGCCAATGTCAAAAGCTAACGATTTAGTTTTTATTCGATAGTTTAGTGATTTTTACACAGGCAGGAATCCACTTTTAACAGTCTATTTTAAATGTATTTTTACTTAATAATCGCACTTCAGGGCTACTGTATTTATCACATGTACCAAAATAGAAATTCTTATTATTGGGCATTGTTAATTATGTTTTTACCTGTAGTGGGTTCGCTTATATACTTAATTACGCAGGTTTATAACAAACGTGATGCAGAAAAAATAACCAATGAGATAGCACATGTAATCAATCCTAGTAAGAAAGTTAAAGATTTAGAAAAGCGATTAGAGTTTTCAGAATCTTATCAAAACCGTTTAAATCTTGCTGATGCATATTTAGAAATAAAAGATTATAATAATGCTATCACGCATTATCTAGAAGCTTTAAAAGATAACTCTCAGAATAATTTTTATGCGATTAAGCAACTCATTGAAGTTTATTTTAATATTGAAGATTGCGAGAAGGTTATTCATTATGTTGAGAAGATAAAAGACCATCCACAATTCAAAAAATCAAGAACGCAATTTGTATACGGGTTAGCTTTAGAAAGAGAAGGTAAAATAGAAGCAGCAGAATCTAATTTAAGACAAATTGATATTCGATATTCCTTTTATGAAGAGCGACTTATATTAGCCAAATTTCTATTAAGTATAAATAAGAATGAAGATGCAAAAGAAATTTTAAAAGACGTTCAAACTGAGTCTAGTCATATGACAAAACCCAATAAACGATTATATAGAGCAACAATACTTGAAGTCGATAAACTTTTAAAAGAGCTAGATAATTAATCATATATGTCAGGTTGAACGCAGTCGAAACCTCTTTTAAAATATATCGAAATTACTATTTAGGTTTCGCTTTACTTCCAACATTAATTTGTTGTTCAACTGAAGGTTTCTTTTTAATTCGTGGTCGTCTTGCTCCAAACGTGCCTCTGTTTATTTTACCGCGTTTTGTTTTTTTGTCACCTTTTCCCATTGAATTATAGTATTTGTCATTTCCGTGAAGACGGGAATCTTAATTAATTTTAAATTCTTTTTTTAACCTACAAAAAAATAATTCTTAGAACAAATTATTAACAAGTGATTAACTGTTAAATTTGTTATTTCAAGAATAACAGAAATGTTTAAACACAAGCATCCATACAAACCATTTATTCAAAAAGACACCACAAAATTAATTGTGGGCACATTACCGCCACCACGATTTTCGACAGGAGAATTATTAGAAAAGGATGTTAATTTTTGCTACGGAAGTTATTACAATTCATTGTGGTTATTCATAGATAAAATACATGATCTGAATTTGCATTATGATAATTCAAATGAAGCTATTGCACAACGGAAAGCATTTCTAATAAAACACAAAATAGGTGTTTGCGATATTGTTGAAAGTGCAGAACGTGATAAAATTGATGCTTCAGATTTGGGGATGAAAAATATTAAACTTCGGGATATTGTTAGTTATTTAAAGCAATACCCAAATATTAATACTTTATTGTTTACTGGCGGCAATAGTAAAAACGGACCAGAATATTTCTTTAGAAAGCATCTAAGAGATTATAATTTAAAGTTGGAAATCGTTTCAAATGAAGTACCTCGAATTCATAAATTTGAGTTACCTGTCAGGTTGAGTGCAGTCGAAACCTCAATTAAAACTATAAAAACTGTTTCATTAACCTCAGGTTCTGGCGCTGCAAACATTTCAATAAGCAGAATGCCACTTTATAAACAACTTAAAGCTAAAAACCCAGAATTTAATACCTTCGATTTTCGAGTGATGCAGTATCAGGAGTTTTTTGGTATAGATTGATTTGATAAATTTTCAAAAGAGTAGTAATCTTAAGTTAATATACATTAACGCGACTAGAAAAACTTAATATAAAAACAAATCAATTTATAACATAAAATCTATAATTTATTTTTTTCAATTAATATTTGAGTAAACTGGTATATTCCGTCAATTGGTCTGTCTGAACTTTTTGTGTTACTCAGATTGGTTTCTAACTTTGTTAATGGGTAAAACGTGAAATGTTTAAAACCATCAAAATAGCCTAAAGGTGTGTTTTTGGAGTTTGCAATTATCAATTTAACTCCTCCTATCTCAGGTTTTTCTATGTAGCCATAACCAATTAGAGTTTTACTTGCTTCATCTGTGCCTTGAAAGATTTCATATTTGGTTTGAACAATACTTAAACCATTTAGAATACTACCCGTAGTACTGGTCTTTATTTCGTTAACAAATAAAGGATTTGATGTGTCTCTATTCACTACATAAGATACATTTTCAATATAGTTCAAATCAATTTCATACTTTTCTCGAGCGTAGCTAGGTTTTGATTCAGTCTCAGACAGTTTAGTATCAACTTTAGAAGTGTTAAAACCAGTTGAAGTTAATATACCATTATTAACTAAATATTTTACAACTTGTTTTTCTCCAAGGTAAAATCCTAATTTTTCAATGCCAATACTATCCTTTTGCTCAAGGCATTCAATAATAAAATAGCTGCTTATTTTTTGGTTTCCAAAAAAGGGAGATTCTTCACTAACTAACTTAGCATTAAATAGATGCTTATTATCATTATCAAATACTTTTAAAAAGTTATTGGCACCTTTAATTTTTTGTTTCTCAATTATAGCAACTTTATTGTCATCCAAAAATACTTCGCCTCTTTTTACCTTTATTTTTTGCGCATGTAAAAACGTTGATACTATAATAAATAATAATGTAATGTGTCTCATTTTAAAGTTTGTTAAGTTTATATTTTAATAGTTTTGGGCAAGCTTTTAATAAAAAGCTGAGCTAAAGTAGTAGAAATTTATAACAAGTACAAGTGTGTAAAATATATTCTAAAATTAGATGTACCTTTGTGTCTTTAATTAGAAGGGGATTGAATTGATAAACGGTTTGTAATCTCAAAAATCCAGCACGGATCTTCATAAACACTATGTATGCCATTTCAATCTTTAGGCTTATCCGAAGCCTTGCTAAAAGCAATTAGCAAAAAAGGATACACTACCCCGAGTCCCATTCAGCAAAAAGCAATTCCACCAGTTTTAGAAGGAAAAGATGTGCTAGCGTCTGCACAGACAGGAACAGGGAAAACCGCAGGGTTTACATTACCTCTTTTACATATTCTTTCTGAAAACCCAAAAGAAAAATACAGACCCATTCGAGCGTTAATATTAACTCCAACACGAGAGTTGGCAGCACAAGTTTATGCTAATGTTAGAGAATATAGCGAGTTTTTAAACTTACGAAGTGCCGTAATATTTGGAGGTGTTAATCAAAAGCCGCAAGTAGCAACTATAAGACGAGGTGTAGACGTTCTAGTGGCTACTCCTGGACGTTTATTAGATTTACAAAGTCAAGGTTTATTATCATTAAAACGTGTAGAGATTTTTGTTTTAGATGAAGCCGATAGAATGTTGGATATGGGTTTTTTGAGAGATATTCAAAAGGTTATTAATTTGATGCCAGATAAACGCCAAAATTTGATGTTTTCAGCAACCTTTTCAAAAGATATTAAGAAGTTAGCACATGGTATTTTAAATCATCCTGTTCAAGTTGAAGCAACTCCAGAAAACACAACAGTTGAAGCGATTACTCAAAAAGTATATCGTGTAGCCAAAGGGAAGAAGACTGGCTTGATTATAAAGTTGATTTCTGATGGTAACTGGAAACAAGTTTTAGTGTTTACTAGAACAAAACATGGTGCCAATAGGCTTTGTGAGAAAATGGTAAAGTCTGGCATTACGGCAGCAGCTATTCATGGTAATAAAAGCCAAGGCGCTAGAACAAAAGCCTTATCTGGTTTTAAAAGCGGTAAAATTAGAGTGTTAGTAGCTACTGATATTGCAGCACGCGGATTGGATATTCCCTTATTACCTCATGTTATCAATTTCGAATTACCTAATATTTCAGAAGATTATGTACATAGAATAGGTAGAACAGGTAGAGCAGGAGCTAATGGGCAAGCATTATCTTTAGTAAGTGCAGATGAAACGTCTTTTTTAAAAGGTATTGAAAAATTGATAGGTGAAACTATTGAAGTAGAAATTATTGAAGGTTTTGAGCCTGATCCAAATGCCTCTACAGAGCCAATTAAACTAGGACAAAATAGACAACGAAGAAACAAACCTAGAAATTCTAATTCGAATAATTCAGGCGGAAATAGAAATAGCCGAAACAGAAACAATAAGAATAATTCTAGACGACGAAACGATAGGCGTAATTAATTTTTTATGCAACAGATTTTAAAAGCTAAAATTATTGAAGTTTGTAATAAAAAGATAGCCATAAAAGGAGAAAACGTGGGTATCTCTTTTTATGCATTTTTCAAAAACAAAAATGACAATCCAGAATTACTAATGGAAGCTGCTACTTGGTGGATTCAAACTCATAAGTTAGATCATTTTGAAAAGGCAGTAAAAATTAAAAAATTAGTCGGAAAGTTATAATGGAATCTCAACCAAATAATCCACTTCATGGTATAAAATTAGAACAAATTATTAATGATTTGGTGGCGCATTATGGATGGGAATATATGGGCTACACGATTAAAATCAGATGTTTTACTGATCATCCTTCTGTTAAATCCAGTTTAAAATTTTTACGACGTACACCTTGGGCGAGAACTAAAGTAGAAGCTATGTATTTAAAGATGTTAGAAAATAAAAAACGTTAATCCAAAACTTTAATTTTTAAGTCTTTGAAGTTTATACCCTGACCTTCGGCTTGAAGCCCAATATAGCCTTCTTTAAGAAGTTTTCCATCAATTTTAATAGCACTATCAAAATCTCGAATTAAAATATCGCCACCAATTTGTGGCTTACTATACTCTAGTACTTTATTGCCATTCACAAAATGCTGAACTAAAGAATCTTTATAAACAATAAGTTCGCCATGAACCCATTCATCCCACTTATAAGTTTTAGATGAGGATCTTACACAATGTGAATCACTTATTTTATTATCAATTACAATATCAGTACCAGGAGAACACATATTACCAGTAGGCCTAGGTTCATTTTTATTAGCTTCAGCTAGTATTTGATATTCTACTGAAATGGGCCAATTTTGATTCTTTAAAATCGTTTTAGGATCTTGGGTATGAAACATAATACCACTATTTCTATAGGTAAAATGTGGCGCATCCTCCATCCATTGATTGGTAAATTGGTATTTGAATTTTAAATGATACGATGAAAATAGAGCGTTGTAAAATAAATGTCCATAGCGTTCATCAAAACTAGTATAATCATCATAATTAACCTGAATAACACCATTGGAAACTCTAAAAGTATTTAGATAGTTTACACCAGTATCTTCTTTGTAGAATTTGGGAGTCCAACCGTCAAGATTTTCCCCATTAAATAAATTTATCCATTCTTTTTCTATTGCAATAGTATCATTTGATACTTTATTTTTACAATTGAAAATAATGAGAGAAAGACATGCTAGGGTTAAAAATTGTTTTAGTGTCATGATAATATTTATAAGGATTTTGCATTTTTAACTAAAATTATCCCAATGCTTTTAGGATGGTTTCATTTTATAAGTTCTTTTAAAAAAAGGTAAAAGTCAAATAATTGATATCATAATTTAAATAATGTTTTTTAAACCTTCATAAACAACTATACTAACAGCATTTGCTAAATTTAAACTTCTAACATGCTCACTGTACAGAGGGATTTTGAAAAGAGAATTTTGATGTTCTTCAATTAAAGGTTTAGGTAAACCAACGGATTCTTTACCAAAAACTAAAAACATATTATCTTCAAAAGGAATATCCCAATGTTTTTTTGAACCATGACTGGAAAGAAAAGCCATAGTTTTATCTTTATTAATACTGAAAAACTCATCAATATTGTCGTAATAGGTAACCAATAGATGTGGCCAATAATCTAGACCAGCGCGTTTTAGTCGAGTGTCATCAATTTCAAAACCAAAAGGCTTTACAAGATGTAAATGCGAACCTGAAGCTAAAGCTAAACGTCCAATATTTCCTGTGTTATTGGGTATTTCGGGTTCTATTAAAACAATGTTTAAAGGCATTAGTTTAATATAGATTTTGTAAAACTATCTATGGTTTTTACCCCATGCTTAGTTACATGCTTTACAAAAGCACTACCAATAATAGCACCTTTCGCATATTTTGTAGCCTGGGTAAACGTCTCGTTATTACTAATACCAAAACCAATTACTTGCGGGTTGTTTAAGTTCATTTTACCAATACGCTCAAAATACGCCGTTTGTTCATCACCAAAACCAGATTTTGCGCCAGTAGTACTCGCACTACTCACCATATAAATAAATCCGTTCGAAATAGAATCAATGTAGCGTATACGTGCATCACTAGTTTGTGGCGTAATTAAAAATACATTAATTAGGCCGTATTTTTCAAAAATAGCTTGGTATTCATTATGGTACACATCCACCGGCAAATCAGGAATTATCAATCCGTCAACACCTAACTCTTGGCATTTTTTACAAAACGCCTCCACACCATATTGAAACATCGGGTTAAAATACCCCATAATTATCAACGGAATAGAAACCGTATCACGAATACCTTCCAGTTGCTTAAAAAGCACCTCGGTAGTCATCCCATTTTTTAAAGCCGCCGTAGAGCTATCCTGTATGGTTGGACCATCGGCCAATGGGTCGCTAAACGGCAAACCAATTTCAATCATATCCACACCGTTTTTTTCTAGATCTTGGATTATCGAAACCGTATCATTAATCTCTGGATAACCAGCAGTGAAATATATCGACAATAATTTTTTGTCCTCGTTAAGTTTACTAACAATTCTATTCATTTTTTTCTGTTTAATGGCGTTTCCCCTCGCTGGCACCTACAAGGTTAGAAAAAAACCTTGCAGGTTTGCTCACGGTCGGGCTATCCGCTATATCTTTTTTTCATGCTTCAAAAAAGGATGCCGCTTCTATCCCTAACGCGCCACTGTTATGTGCTTACGCTTATGTTTTACTTGACCTCACAGGTTTTTAAAACCTGTGAGGTCAAGTAAAACCATATTTAAATTTTAAAATAATCTATATAATTCTGTAAATCCTTATCACCGCGCCCCGATAAACTCATCACCACAACATCGTCTGGTTTAAAAGTTTTATGCTTAAAAATAGCAAAGGCGTGCGAGGTTTCTATAGCCGGAATAATACCTTCAAGCTTAGATAATTCTAGGCCAGCTTCCATGGCATCACTATCGGTTATAGACAAAAATTCGGCACGACCTGTTTTAGATAAATGCGCATGCATAGGGCCAACTCCAGGATAATCTAACCCTGCCGAAATAGAGTAGGGCTCAGTAATTTGTCCGTCTTTGGTTTGCATCAACAAGGTTTTACAACCGTGAATAATACCGGCTTTACCAAGTACCGATGTGGCAGCACTCTCACCAGAATCTATACCTAAACCAGCAGCTTCTACAGCAATAATACCAACATCTGGCTCGTGTAAATAATGGTAATACGTACCAGCCGCGTTACTACCGCCACCAATACACGCTACCACGTAATCTGGATTTTCGCGCCCTTCTTGTTCCTTTAATTGCCATTTTATTTCTTCTGAAATTACGGCCTGAAAACGCGTTACCATATCTGGATACGGGTGTGGCCCAATAGCAGATCCTATAATATAATGTGTATCTACAGGGTTGTTAATCCAATCTCTAATAGCCTCGTTAGTGGCATCTTTAAGCGTTCGGCTTCCAGATAATGCAGGCACAACTTTAGCGCCCAACATTTTCATTCTAGCTACATTTGGTGCTTGTCTTGCAATGTCTATTTCGCCCATGTAAACAATACATTCCATACCCATTAAGGCACAAACTGTAGCAGTAGCAACACCGTGTTGTCCTGCGCCAGTTTCAGCAATAATTCTAGTTTTTCCTAAACGCTGCGCCATTAAAATTTGTCCAATGGTATTATTAATTTTATGTGCACCAGTATGGTTTAAATCTTCACGCTTTAGGTAAATTTTAGTGTTGTATTTTTTCGAAAGGCGTTTTGCGTAATACAAAGGCGAAGGCCTACCAACATAATCTTTTAAAAGCTTATCAAATTCCTTTTGAAAATCGGGTTCTGCCATAACCTTTAAGTAGTTTTGGCGCAACTCTTCTACATTTGGATGCAGCATTTCAGGGATAAATGCGCCACCAAATTCGCCATAATAGCCTTTGTCGTCTACATTATAATTCATTGTTTTTTTATTATGCAATTTATTAATGAATTCTCTTAAAATGGATTTGTTTTTCAATCCAGGTTCCGTTTCAAATTTACTATTTACATCAATAGCATAACAGTATTTTGATGCCTTACTTACTATAAAATTTTTAATGTCGTCTATTTGGTCTATACCAATACCACCACTTAAAAAGAAAGGTTTTGTAGATGGGTAATCGTTTAAAACGCTCCAATCAAATCTGTAACCATTGCCACCAGGTAATTTGCCTTTGGTATCAAATAAAAAGTAATCGCAAACATTTTCGAATGCCTCTAAAACCTCAAAATTAAATTCGTCTTTTATAGAGAATACTTTAATAATTTCTATAGGTTTAGAGAGTAGGTTAGTAGAGCGTAAAATGCTGCAATAATAAGGTGCTTCTTCACCGTGTAATTGTACCGCATCTAGCTTAAATTCGTTTATCTTTTCAATAACCGTACTCACATCTTCATTCACAAAAACCCCTACTTTTTTTATGCCTTCAGGAATTTCAGGAATTTTAGTGTCAAAATGGCGAGGCGTTTCTTTATAAAAAATAAATCCCAGATAATCAGGTTGTAACGCTGCAACACTTTCAATATTATCTTGGTATTTCATACCACAAACTTTAATTTTAAGCTTACTTTTTTCTAAAGGGGAAAGTACTTGTTGCGGTGTATGTTTTGTATCTCTTTTCATAGTATTTTTCTTTTTCCATTTAAGATAGCAATCTCCTCATCCGTTGGGGAAGCCTGCCGTTTGGCAGGTTAGAGCAGGTTTTTTATAAATGCTGTTGCACTTGCTCCAGGATTATCGGTTTTCATAAAATTTTCACCTATTAAAAATCCTTGATATCCATAAGGTTGTAATGCTTTTATTGCTTCAATATTACTAATGCCACTTTCTGATACTTTTACAAAATCGTCTGGAATACGCTCGCTTAAACCTTTACTGGTTTCTAAACTTACCTCAAACGTTTTTAAATTTCTATTATTAACACCAAGCATATCTAAACTTGGCATTACAGATTTATGTAGTTCTTCTTCGTTATGTACTTCTAAAAGTACATCCAAATGTAAACGTTTAGCAAATTCTGAAAATTGTTTAATTTCATCTCTCGATAATATGGCTGCAATAAGCAGAATTACATCTGCACCGTACGCTTTTGCTTCTAAAATTTGATACTCGTCTATTATAAACTCTTTTCTTAAAAGCGGCAAATTACAACTGGCTCTTGCGGTTAATAAATCGTCTAACGATCCTCCAAAATACTTGCCATCGGTTAAAACAGACATACCGCAAACGCCTGCATCTTCATAGCCTTTTGCTACATCTTGAACATTGAGACTGTTGTTTATGACTGATTTTGATGGCGAACGTCTTTTATGTTCTGCAATAATGCCAGATGTACTATTGCGTAGGTTATTGGCAAGCGAAACCGTTTGTCTTTCAAATAAAACTGATTGTTCTAACTGAGAGGTTGGGATTAACGCTTTCCTCAATGCGACTTCTTTTCGTTTATCAACTACTATTTTTTCTAGTATATCCATTATAATTTTTATTTCTGTTCATTTTGCCTTGATGCAAAACGAACCAAAAAATCAAGATCAAGTCAAGGAATTTTTCTTCTGATTTACAGAAGAAAACCGATACGAAAACTCCGCGTCGAACTGCGTTCTCCTGTTCTCGGAGCTTTTCTTTATCTATTCTGCGCCTTGACAATCAATTCTTTTGAATTGACTTGGGACTTGACTTTTCTACAAATTTTCTTTTTGTTTCTAACGTTATTTTAATCTTAACAACTAACAACTAACAACTAACAACTAACAACTAACAACTAACAACTAACAACTAACAACTAACAACTAACAACTCAATTCAATCAACCTATCTAAACTTGCTTTTGCTTTTCCAGAAAACAATGATGTTCTCGCTATTTCAAAACCTTCTTGATGCGAAATTTGCTTACTAGTTGCAATGGCTAATCCTGCATTGGCGCAAACCACATTATTTTGTGCCTCTGTACCTTTTCCACTTATAATATCTACAAATATTTTTGAAGCATCTTGTACAGTGTTCCCTCCAAAAATAGCATCTTGTGGTATGCGTTTTAATCCTAAATCTTCTGGTGCAAATAGCTTTTCGGAATGATTGGAGACTATTTTAGCTTTTCCAGTTAATGAAATTTCATCGTAACCATCTAAGGCATAAACAATATTGTAATTATGTCCAGAATTTTGATGTAAAAAACTGTAAAGTCTTAACACTTCTAAATTAAAAACCCCAAGCACATGGTTTTTTGGAAACGATGGGTTTACTAACGGGCCCAACATATTAAAAAAGGTTTTAACGCCTAATGCTCTTCTAATTGGTGCTACGTTTTTCATGGCTGGGTGAAACAATGGTGCGTGCAAAATGCAAATGCCTGCTTTATCTAAACAGCGTTTTAAAAAATCTTCATCATTCGAAAATTTAACGCCTAAGTTTTCCATAACGTTAGACGATCCTGATGTTGATGATACGCCATAATTGCCGTGTTTAGACACATGAACTCCAGCGCCTGCTGTTATAAATGATGATAAGGTTGATATGTTGAACGTGTTTTTACCATCACCACCTGTACCTACAATATCTATGGTATTAAAATCTTTTAAATCTACTGCTACGCATAGTTCTAAAAGTGCATTTCGAAAGCCTTGTAATTCTTCTATGGTTATGCTACGCATCATAAAAACAGACAGAAAACACGTTATTTGACTTGGGTTGTACATATCGTTTGATATGTTTACAATAACCTGTTTTGCCTCTTCTGTTGAAATGGTTTCGTGGTTTATTAATCTGTTTAAAATGTCTTTCATGGCCTCTCCCTAGCCCTCTCCGAAGGAGAGGGAATTAGATTCGTTATTTAATTTTATGTTTCATTTTTTTAAGCCCCCTGCGGGGGTTTGGGGGCTTTTTAATTATTAACCCAATTCTCCAATATTTTCTTTCCGTCTGGTGTTAGTACCGATTCTGGGTGGTATTGCACGCCTCTAACATCATAAGTTTTGTGTCTTAAAGACATCACTTGTCCGTTAGCATCAAAAGAGGTTGCTTCTAAGCTGTCTGGTAAATCAGAATTTACAACCCAGGAATGGTAACGTCCCACTTCAATATTTTTATCTAAACCTTTAAAAATGTATTCATCATCAACGTTAATGGTTACATTGGTTGCAACACCATGGTAAACATCTTCTAAATTTACTAACGAACCGCCAAATACTTCGCCAATGGCTTGCTGGCCTAAACACACACCAAAAATACTTTTGGTGGCTGCATATTTTTCGATAATTGGTTTAAGTAAACCTGCTTCGTCTGGAATGCCAGGACCTGGTGACAATACAATTTTATCGAAAGGTTCTACATCTTCTAAAGTTAATTTATCGTTTCTTACTACGGTAACGTCGCAGTTTAAATCTTCTAAATAATGTACAAGATTGTATGTGAAACTGTCGTAATTATCTATAACTAATACTTTTTTCATAATAAGCCCCTGTTAGTCTCTCTAAAGTGGAGAAACTTTTATTTAAATTTTGGTTTATTTACTACTATATTCAACTTTCTAATCTCTAATCTCTAATCTCTAATCTCTAATCTCTCCAGCTCTTGCGGACACGTTTTTTGTTTGGTTTTACAACGCCGTTGGCAGGTATACCCCGCGTTAGGGATTGAGGCATTTGTTGAAGCTCCTCGCAGAGAGCGACTGCCGAAAGCCCGACCCCTTTGGGGTAACGCCCTTATTTTAAATATCTTCTGCTAATGTAATAGCTTTAGTTAACGCGCCTAGTTTATTGTACACTTCTTGCAACTCGTTTTCTTGGTTTGATTTTGATACCAATCCTGCACCTGCTTGCCAGAATAATTTATAGTCTTTACTTAAAAATGTACGAATCATAATCGCGTGGTTAAAATTACCATGAAAGTCCATAAACCCAATGGCGCCACCGTAAAATGCGCGACTTGTTTTTTCGTAATCTTCTATAAGTTGCATGGCGCGATGTTTTGGTGCGCCGCTTAATGTTCCTGCGGGAAACGTATCTGCCACAACTTGCATGGTTGAGGTGGTATCGTGCTTTTGCCCTGTTACTTTGCTTACCAAATGTATAACATGAGAAAAGAACTGTACTTCACGATACGTACCAACGTTTACTTGGCTACCGTGGCGACTTAAATCGTTTCTGGCCAAATCTACTAGCATAACGTGTTCTGCATTTTCTTTATCGTCGTTTTTTAAATTTTCGGCTAAAATTTCATCTTTTTCATAATCTCCAGTTCTTTTATAGGTTCCTGCAATAGGGTGAATTTCGGCTAAACCATCTTCTACAATTAATTGTGCTTCGGGCGAGCTTCCAAATATTTTAAAATCGCCATAATCAAAATAAAATAGGTACGGCGATGGGTTTATACTTCTAAGAGCGCGGTAAATATTAAATTCGTCGCCAGTAAATTCTTGAGTAAAACGTCTAGATAATACCAATTGAAATACATCTCCACGTTGGCAATGTTTTCTGGCTACTTCTACGTGAGCTCTGAATTCATCATCAGTTAAATTAGAGGTTATATCGCCTTTAGCGTTAAACTTATAGGAAGCAAAATTTTGAACATTGATGAGTGTATCAATCTCATCAATATTATTTTCTACACCTTCATAACAATGCGCAAAAATATAGGCTTCGTTTTTAAAGTGATTAATGGCAATAATGTTTTGATACACCGCATAATACATATCTGGAATAACTACAGAATTGTCTTTTTTACTTATTTGTATATCTTCAAAATAGCGTACCGCATCATAAGCCGTATACCCAAAAATACCGTTGTTAATGAACTTGAAATTTTCTTCGGATTTGGTATCGAACTTTTTTGTGAAGTTATAAATCTCATCAACTACGTTTACGTCTTCTGTTATTTCTATAGATGTAGCACTGCCATCAGGGAACGTTTCTGAAATCACTTCGTTTTCAACCTTTATTGTAGCAATTGGATTGAAACAGATGTACGAGAAGTTTTTTTGACTTTTATGATAATCACCACTTTCTAAAAGTATACTATTGGGGTATTTGTCTCGTATTTTGTAATATACGGTAACAGGTGTAATGGTATCTGTTAAGATGCGCTTGTGGTGCGTGTATAAGCTGTATTTATTCATAAATTAGTTACTGTCTTTTCCGCGAAGGCGGAAATTTTTTTATTTAATTATATAAAGAAATGTGATAAATCGTTCCAATCTGGATTTAAATCCTTAATAAGGTTTATTTTCCATTGCCTATTCCATTTCTTTATTTGCTTTTCTCTTTTTATTGCTTCTCCCGCAGTTTCAAAATTTTCATAATAAACTAATATATCTAGTCTATGTTTATTTGCAAACCCTCTGGTGTGTTTCTTTTTATATTGAGTTATTCTCTGTTTTATATTTCCTGTCATTCCTATATACAAAATTCCATCTTTTTTATTTGTTATAATGTATATGTAATATGTTTTGTCATTAAACATTAATCAAACCATATGGTTTCCGCCTTCGCGGAAATGACACTATTTTTACACAAAAAAGGCTTGTCGTGAATGACAAGCCTTTTGGATATTTTAAGTTTTAAATATACTAGGATTTTACTTCACGAATGTTAGTTTCGAAAGCACCACCACCAAGTATTATTTAAAATAAATTTCATTTTCAATTCTTAAATCTGTTCAAATATAGAAATGAAAATAGTTATACACAAAACTTTAAAACACTTTTTACATAAAAGTTTGTTAAACTATAAGAAATGCAAAGAACTATTAATTAAATTTATACTTATGAAGTTAAATGTATTAATTATTGTTTTTCTTTTAATGATAGTTAGTTGTCAGGAAAAAAAGAAAACTGCCGAAGTCTCAAATCAACCTGTAGGGCAAGTAGTTGAAAAAGAAGTATCTGTAAATAATTTTCAACTTGAAGTTTATGATTATAAAGGGTTTGAGAAGTTTTTAAACAAAAAGGATGATAAAATTCATGTTATAAATTTTTGGGCTACATGGTGTGCACCTTGTGTTAAAGAGTTACCATACTTTGAAAAATTAAACTCAACTTATAACAATCAAAATGTGGAAGTACTTTTGGTTAGTTTAGATTTTCCACATCTTTATGATAAAAAACTAAAACCGTTTATTAAAGAAAAAAAATTGACTTCAAAAGTTATTGCTTTAGATGATATTGATATGAATACGTGGATTCCTAAAATTAGCAAAGATTGGTCTGGATCAATACCTGCAACAATAATCTATAAAAACGATACAAGTAAGTTTTTTGAACAATCATTTACTTATGAAGAATTAGAAAAAGAAGTTGAACAATTTTTAAATTAAATACATTATGAAAAAGTCTATTAAATTAATTTCAGCACTACTTTTATTGATGCTGGTTAGTGCATTTACTGTAAATAACACAAGCCATAAGGGGTATAAAGTAGGTGACGTTGCTGAAGATTTTTCGTTAAAAAATATTGATGGCAATATGGTTTCTATGTCAGATTACAGTGATGCTAAAGGGTTCATTATTACCTTTACTTGCAATACATGCCCGTTTGCTGTTATGTATGAAGATAGAATTCAAGCATTAAACGAAAAATATGAGTCAAAAGGCTATCCAGTTATAGCAATTATGCCAAATGATATTAATGTTAAACCGGGAGATGCTTTACCAGAAATGAAGAAAAGAGCTAAAGAAAAAGGTTTTACATTTCCTTATTTAATGGATGAAGGGCAAAAGATATATCCAAAATTTGGTGCTACTAAAACGCCTCATATTTATGTGCTTGAAAAAACAAATAAAGGAAACGTAGTACAATACATTGGTGCTATAGATGATAATCATAGAGACGCTTCTGCAGTAAAAGTAAAGTATGTTGAAAATGCTGTAGATGCTTTATTAGATGGAAAAGAAGTGGAGCAAAAAGAAACAAAAGCAATTGGATGTTCTATAAAAGTAGCAAAAGCCTCAAGTAATGCTCACTAAGAATTATTAAACGAGTATAATCTAAAACCGAAGTGTAATAACTTCGGTTTTTTTTCGTCTATAATTATAGTTATGTTAATTTTGCATAACGATTTATTTCAAAATTATGGAAGACTTAACACAAGAAGAATGGTCAGAACAGCTTGCTAATGACAAAAATGCTGTAGTACTGGATGTTAGAACAGATGCTGAAGTTGCAGATGGAATTATCCCCAATGCCATCCATATTGACATTTATAAAGGACAAGAATTCATAAACGAAATTGAAGATCTTGATAAAAGTAAGAGTTATTATGTCTATTGTCGTTCAGGTAATAGAAGTGGGCAAGCATGTCAAATTATGGAGCAATTAGGTTTTGAAAACGCCTATAATCTTGAAGGAGGGATGTTAGAATGGACCGGAGATGTTGTTGATTTATAATCATAGTATTTCCATCAAGAATAAGTTTCTACTTTTAATAATCACTTTACTATTAACAGCTTGTATGTCATCTGAAGATGATGTTATGACTTTGAAACCTGAAACTTTTAAAACAAAAGTTCATAGCAGTATAGCTCTACAATTGATAGATGTAAGAACGCCAGAAGAATTCAATTCTGGACACATTGAAAATGCTATAAATTTCAATTACTTTTCAGAACATTTTAAAGATAGTATTAGTTTACTTCAAACTAATGTGCCTGTTTATATTTACTGTCGTTCTGGTAAACGTAGTTCAAAAAGTGTAGAGGCATTTAAGGCTATTGGTTTCGATTCTATTTATCAGTTAAAGGGAGGTCTTTTAAATTGGAAGAAGTTAGGATTTGAAATAATTTCAAATTAGTTGTATTTGTTTATGTAAGCATGCTGTTTGTCGTTATTTTGCTCTTTCAACTACTTTTTTAGTACTTTACCTTTTTTATTTTTTGTAGCAATAGGGTTTTGCTTTCTTTGATTAAAGATTTGCCATTTTTTTACAAATTTGTTAACTTAATGGCTAAATTTTAAGTTTTTAACAATTAATAGCATTTAAAATAATTAATCTAATGGAGAATGGTTTCGTCATATTAGGAATTATAGCCCTCTTATTTTTAAGTATGTATGGGTTTTCATATCTTTCTGTAGCTAGAGAACGAATGGCACAGAAAAGAGACCAACAAAAAGAGTTGGAAAAAGCAGAACTTAGACGTCAAGCTCGGATTAAAAACCAAGAGTTAATCGATGAAAGAGTTAGGAAATTCAATCAAAGGAAAGAAGAAATACAGCATGAACTTATGTTGCTGAAAAAAATGAAAGAAAAGCAAAAGGTTAGCTAAAGCTTAGTATTATACGATGTTGTAAAGCAACATTGAAAAATAATTAAAACTCCTGTTAGAAATAGCGGGAGTTTTTTTATTTTATCTTCTAATTAAGAAAGTAATAAATTTTTGTTACCTTGAATTTAGTATGATTCATGAATTTAGACATATAGTTCAAGAAGCTTTTAATAATCAGGCACTAGGAGTTACAAGTGTATTAGCTACAGTGGTAGATTTAGATGGCTCTTCTTATAGGCATCCAGGTGTACGTATGTTACTTTCGAGTGAAGGAAAAATGACCGGTGCTGTAAGTGGCGGTTGTGTTGAAAAAGAAGTATTGCGAAGAGCACAATCTGTCTTTGAAACGGGGAAATCTAAAATAATGACTTATGATGGGCGCTATCGCTTAGGTTGTGAGGGTGTCCTCTATATTTTATTAGAGCCTTTTAAAGTTTCTAATGAGTTTAAATCATTGTTTTTTAATGCTATAGAAAAAAGAATCACCATATCAATTCAGTCCTATTACAAAAAAGAAGATGAATGTGAAGGTGACTTTTATTCGCAAGTCGCATTCTGCCAAAATAAATCTTTTACTTTCTCAAAAGTTGTTGAAAGAAATATTACTTCAAAAAAAGGTATCAAAGTATTCAAACAGGAGTTGCCACCATGCTTTAAATTACTTATTGTAGGAGGTGAGCATGATGCTGTTAAGTTATGTAAATCAGCAGTGCTTTTAGGTTGGGAAATAGATGTTATTACATCAATAAAGGATCCAAAACAATTATCTGATTTCCCGGGAGCTAAATCAGTATCAGCAAATACACCCGAAGGTTTCAATGCTGATATTATAGATTCCGAAAGTGCTGTGGTTTTAATGACACACAATTATGCGCAAGATTTAAGATACCTACTTAAATTTAAAGATAGTAATTTGCAATATATAGGTGTTTTAGGCTCAGCAAAACGAAGAGAACAACTCCAAAACGATTTATTTGATTATCATCCAGATTTAGATGAAAGTTTCATAGATAGGATATATAGTCCTGCGGGGTTAAATATTGGCGCGATAACTCCAGAAGAGATAGCTATATCTATCCTATCCGAGATTTTGGCAACTACTAGACGTAAAAAACCTATAAATCTTAAAACCATTTCTGGCAAAATTCGCACACAATCCTAATGACTATTTCTGTTGTCATATTAGCAGCAGGGAAATCCTCAAGAATGGGTAGCGTTAAACAATTACTTCCTTTTAATAATTCTACGTTTTTACAAGCAGCTATAAATCATGCTTTAAAGTCAAAAGCTGAAAATGTATACGTGGTTTTGGGAGCAAATTCAGAAATAATTAGGAAGAAAATTTCTGATGATTATGTAAGTATTGTGCAAAATATTAATTGGCATGAAGGCTTAAGTTCTAGTATTATTTCTATTATTAATCATTTAGAAAATTTGAAAGAAGAGCCAGATGCACTTTTAATTATGTTAGCAGATCAGCCTAAAGTAGATTCAAATTACATAAACCAACTTATCGCTCTTTCTAAAGATAATCAGCAAGCAATTATAGCTTCTACCTATAGAGAGATTAATGGGGTTCCTGCAATATTTCCTAGAAAGTATTTTAAGATGTTATCCAATTTAAAAGGTGATAAAGGTGCTAAAAAGTTGCTTAATGAAAGATTAGCAGATGTTATAAGTTACAAACCAAAATCTGCCGAAATTTTAATTGATATTGATTTTCCTGAAGATTATAAAAACTTAATAAAAAAGACCTTATAATTTCTATAAGGTCTTTTTTTTTGTTTTTAATGTCGAACAACAAAACTACTCTAAAATTGTTGGTACTCCAGCCTTTTTCAATATGTCTTCAATTTTAGGAATATCGTCATTAATAAATTCATTAAGACGTGGTTGTATTCTATTAAAAAGCATTTTTGCTTTGTCAAAACTTTCCATATGTGTCTTGGTAGGTCCGTAAGTAGTACTAAAACCACGACTAGCTACAGATAACCTTGATGATATTGATTGCAAGTCTTTTTCCCGAATTTCTTTTTTTGATGTATTGCCATTAAGTTGTTGTTTTAGAGCTTGCATTTCTTTTTTCAATCTGTTTATCTGCTTCTCTATAGGTCCGGGATTAACTTTAGCATAAATAGCAGCCTTACTGTAAGATTCTAATTTTTCACTAGCATTGTTGAAGTTATTGATACATGCCTCATATTCAGATTTAAATGTCTTAAAGCTTTCAATATAATTTTCAATGGTATTATTTAAAGGATTTTGTAAAACATTTTCTCTTATTCTTTCTACTTCAAATACTTGAGTTTTGGATAAAGACTTTATATTCCCGTTTATGTTTGAAAACATAGAAACTTCATATAACCCTTCATCAGCGAATAAATTATAGTAGTAATTAGTAGTGTTAGTATTAATATTTTCCATGTTTAGGGATGTTCTATTAGGAACCTTTAAGTTCCAAGCAATACGATTAAACCCTTTTTTATAAGGCGCATTAATTCTTGTTATAAAGTTACCATCACTATCTTTAATTACTAGGATTATGGAAGCACCTTGCTCATTTTTTTCTTCATCTAAAGCGTCCCATCCTGGGAAAGGTATATTTTTATTTTCTTTGTTTAATTGCTTTTCAGCTTTTCTGCGTTTAGATTTTAGGCTTTTAAAGCTTTCAGGAAGATAGTAGGTGAAAATTGCTCCATAATCTGGATTTTTAGCTGCAAAATAAGATGCGCCTTGGCTTGATGTTCCTCCACTTACAGGTTTATATTGTAATGCTTTTTTGGGTTTAAATAGAGTAGGGTTAGCAAGCGTGTTTGTTGTAACGTCTCTTAACGGGCTATAATCATCTAAAATATAAAATCCACGACCAAAGGAAGCAGCTACAAGATCGCTTTCATGTTTTTGGATAGCCAAATCTCTAAATGAAATTGTTGGTAGTCCTTCTGAAAATTTTATCCATTTTTCACCTTGGTTAAGAGTTACATAAATTCCGTATTCTGTAGCTAGAAACATCAAATTTGGGTTTAAATGGTCTTGCACAATACGCCAAATAAGCTCATTTTTTGGTATGCCGTTAGTTATAGATTTCCAAGATTTTCCACCATTAGTGCTTTTTAGTAAGTAAGGCTTATAGTCGCCAAATTTATGATTATCTAAAGCAACATAAACAGTGTTTATATCATGTAAGTCTGCTTTAATATCATTAACAAAGGCGGAAGATGGAATATTAGGTAATTCGTTAACTAATTTTTTTGTCCAAGATGCTCCTCCGTTTTTAGTGAATTGAATAATACCATCGTCAGTTCCAATGTATAAAACGTTTTCATCTAGTGGCGATTCAGAAAGCGATGTTATGGTGTTGTAAGTGGACATGGCATATACATCCCAAACGGCATCCCAACTTTGTTGTTTACCCATTATGGGTAGTGTTAAGCGTTCTTGGTTTTTTGTTAAATCTTTAGAAATTGGTTTCCAGCTATCACCTCTGTCATCCGATTTCCAAACGCGTTGTGTTCCAAAATAAATACGCTTCGGATTATGATTACTAACCAGAATAGGTGAGTCCCAGTTATTACGTTCATAGGGTTCGTCAATACCTTCTTGTGGTCTAATAAAAACAGCTTCACCAGTAGTTCTGTCAACCCTATTTAAGTATCCCTGTTGAGATTGTGCATAAACAATATTTGGATTGCCAGGTTCTGTAGCGGGTGATGGCCATCACCTCCTAAAAGTACAAACCAATCAGAGTTAACAATACCATTTGTCCTAAAAGTTCTTGATGGTCCTCCTTGCGAGTTGTTATCTTGAGTACCTCCATATATGTTGTAGAACGGTTGTGCATCATCAACAGCTAATTTATAAAACTGAGTTATTGGTAAATTATTTACAAACTTCCAGTTTTCTGAACCATCAAAAGATTCATAAATACCACCATCAGTACCAATAAGCATATAGTTTGGGTCATCTGGTCTGAAAGTTAAGCTATGGTCATCACCATGCTTGTTTTTCTTTTTCATGGTTTTAAATGTTTTTCCTCCATCTTCAGAATAAAGCGTGCTATTATTCATCAAATAAAGTTTATCAAAAACATGAGGAGAAGCAATGAGTTCCTGATAATAATGAGGACCTGTGCCACCTGAAACGGTATTAGACATTTTAGTCCAGCTAGCACCTTTATTACTCGACTTGTAAATGCCTCCAGTACGCCTTTCAAGTTCTATAGCTGCATAAATAACATCTGGATTTATTGGAGAAATAGCTAAACCAATTTTACCCATATCTTCGTTTGGTAAACCGGTTTTCAATTTATCCCAAGTTTCACCACTATCCGTACTTTTATAAATGGCAGTTCCGGGCCCTCCACCCATATAAGCTGCTACATTTCTATGGCGTTGCCATGTTGCTGCATAGAGAATTTTTTCATCTCTTGGGTCAATAACAATATCGGTAACTCCAGTCCATTTATTATCACTTAAAACAAGTTTCCAAGTATTGCCTCCATCGGTAGTTTTATAAAGTCCACGTTCTCCACCAGAACTCCATAAAGGACCTTGAGCAGCAACCCATATTTCATTTGAGTTTTTCGGATTTACAATAATTTTAGAAATGTGTTCAGAATTTTTTAAACCTTTATTTTTCCATGTTTTACCGCCATCATAACTGGCATAAATTCCATGACCTATACCTACATGCCTACCTCCAACATTTTCTCCGGTTCCAACCCAAATCGTATTTGAGTTATTAGGGTCTAATGTTAAGCATCCTGTTGAGTAAAATGGTTGTTTGTCTGTAAGGGGTTTCCATGTAGTACCAGAGTTTAATGTTTTCCAAACACCTCCAGAACCAACAGCTACGTACCATATGTTTTGGTTATTTGGGTCTATGGCAATATCTGCAATTCTTCCAGACATGAAAGCGGGACCAATACTTCTAAATTTTAACCCAGACAAGGTTGAATCTTTTTCTTTAAGCAATTTCTCCTGAGCGTTAATGCTAAAAAAAATAGTAAAAAGAAAGTAGACAATTAAGGTGGTTTTTGAGTTAGTCATAACAGTTTTTTATCAAATTTAACTATAGACTTAAAAGATAAATAGATTTTTAATAAAAAAATAACATTTTGAAATAAGAAAACCCATTAACATTTAAAAGTGTTAATAGGTTTTTAGAATGTGGAGTCGGAGAGAATCGAACTCTCGTCCAAACAAGTAACCAAAGAGCTTTCTACACGTTTAGTCTATTCTTAGGTTTTCGATTGTAAACTGGTTAAAGACAACCTACTTACAACTTATCTTCTTTAGTTTCAAAAGAGCATCAAAGCGCTACCCAATCTATATTGACATTTACGATGCCTCAAAATAGAACGCCGTCAATCAAGGCTTTCCGGAGACATAAAGCTTGCTCACCTTGTGAGCCTAGGCTAATTCTACTATAATTCGAATTATGCAGCTAAAGCGTAGTTATTCTCGCCGTTTAAAATTTGGTCTAGCCTTTTACGTGTTTCAATGCCATTACACGACGTGCTTACCGTTCAATTAATCTCGCTGTCAAAACCAGTCGACCCCGTTGTCAATAAAATAGTAATATACATTAGGGCGTTACCCACAAGAGGTCGGGCTTTCACTACTCGCTCTCGGCGAGGAGCTCAAACATGCCGTTTAATCCCTAACGCAAGCGGCAAATTTACCAAAATCTTTGTAAATCATGCCAAATCCAACTAATTTAGAGCAAAAATTATTCCAATAGTTTCAGTTGGCAGTTTACACTAGCAGTAAAAACAGCTAAACGAATACACAAATCAACACATCACCATGAAATTCGCCATCATCAAAGAACGCAAAAACCCACCAGACCGTCGTGTAGTATTTTCACCATCAAAATTAGCAAAAGCAAGAGAAAAATATCCAGAAGCTACTTTCAAAGTTGAAGCTTCTGATATTCGCGTATTTTCAGATGAAGAATATATCGATGCTGGATTTGAAGTTACAAATAATGTTTCAGATTGTGATGTGATGATTGGTGTAAAAGAAGTCCCCATTGACGCTCTTATTCCCAATAAAAAATACTTTTTCTTTTCGCACACCATTAAAAAGCAATCCTATAATAGAAAATTGTTACAAGCTATTTTAGAAAAGAACATTGAGTTGTATGACCATGAGACTATAGTAAGTGATAAGGGATTTAGATTGATAGGTTTTGGTCGTTATGCAGGTATTGTAGGTGCTTACAACGGTTTTAGAGCTTGGGGACTAAAATATAATTCATGGAATTTACCCAAGGCGGGTCCATTGCCAAATCAAGCAGCATTAATAAAAGAATTAAACAACATAGAATTGCCAAATATTAAAATATTGCTTACTGGTAGTGGTAAAGTATCTAACGGCTCTAAAGAAATGCTAGATGCTATGAACATCAAATCAGTTTCTGTTGAAAATTATTTAAACAATACTTTTGATGAACCAGTGTATTGTAAAATTGATGTATTAGATTATAATAAAAGGTTGGATGGAACAGAAGCAACTGATGTATTTGATTTTTTCAATTACCCTGAAAAATATGAGTCAGACTTTATGCGTTTTGCTAAAGTAACAAATTATTACATTGCTGGACATTTCTACGGAGATGGTGCACCATACTTATACACCAGAAACGACGTGAAATCTTCAGATTTTAATATTAAAGTAGTTGCAGACATAAGTTGTGATGTAGATGGGCCAGTAGCAACAACGTTAAGAGCTTCAACCATTGCAGACCCTATTTATGGTTACGACCCACAAACAGAATCTGAAGTTGATTATAAAAATGAAAAAGCTATAACCGTTATGGCTGTAGATAATCTCCCTTGCGAACTTCCACAAGATGCTAGCGAAGGTTTTGGAGATATGTTTTTAAAACACGTAATACCTGCTTTTTTTAATAATGATAAGGATGGTATTTTAAAACGCGCTAAAATTACGGGAAATGGAAAACTTACTGAGCGTTTTAGTTATTTACAAGACTATATAGAAGAAAAGTAATACTTTTACCATCTTGTAAATAAGTACATCATGAAAACAGCTTTGGTTACAGGTGCAGCATCTGGATTAGGTCTTGAGTTATCATTTTTGTTAGCAAAAGATCAATATAAGCTTGTGTTAATTGATGTAGATGCTGCAAACCTTTTAAAAGCGAAAGAATCTATTTTGAAAGTGTTTGATGTTGAAGTGGAAACTTTGATTAAAGATCTAAGTCTCCCTGATATCTCCAAAAGCATCATGGAGGATATTAAAAACCAACACATAGATATACTTGTAAATAATGCAGGGTTTGGTTTATTCGGTTCATTTACAGAAACTGATTGGGAACGTGAATCAGAAATGTTACACCTACATGTATTAACTACTACACATCTAACAAAATTAGTGTTAGATGGTATGATAAAGCGCGGTTCGGGAAAAATTTTGAATATGTCATCTTTGGCAGCATTTCAACCAGGTCCTCTAATGTCAATTTATTATGCATCAAAAGGTTATATGCTATCATTTTCTGAGGCTATAGCAAATGAATTAAAAGGTACTGGAGTAAGTGTAACAGCTTTATGCCCTGGCCCAACAAAAACGGCATTTCAACAAACTGTTTCTCAAAATACTTGTGATAATAAAATAAAATTTAACATGGCAAATGCTAAGGAGGTTGCTCTTTATGGATATAAAGCCATGCATAAAGGAAAAGTGTATGCTATTCCAGGGGGCTTTAATAAGTTCTTGTCGATTTTACCAAGGTTAGTTCCAAGGAGGACTGCTACACATATTGTTAGAACAATCCAAAAGAAAAATAGACGAGATTAAGTTTTTAATGAATTAAATACACCCTATTAATCCTCTTAATTTAAAATATAAAAGTCTTTGCTAGGTTCTTAAAACATGGCTTATACTAGATATGTTTCAATTTCATAATTCATTCATGCGATTTATGATTGATATGAACAGATTGAACTATCTCAAAGCCTAAATTTAAGAAAAACCAAATAATATAGTGAAAAACCAAGTTTTCAGAGTTTTATGATGGATTAAAGGTAATCTGTAGTATATCATCAAAAAGAGCCTTTGGATTTCTGATGATTTCAAAAGTTTTTAAACGATAAAACATGAGGTGTTTTGTATTATTCATGTGATATAAATTTTAAATCGATAATTAAAAAACATATAATTCCTAAGCCATAGGCTATCAAATCTGAAATTTGAAAAGTACTACCCAAAAGAAGTATAGCTGTTTTATTGTTTTCCATACCAAGTAGGCTAAGTATATTAATTAGTTGGAGTAACTCAATAGATAGGGCAAAAAGAAATACGGCAATTGCTAGGTTTGTAGAGTTTATTTTAAAGAAACTCTTAAAAAGGCAATAGATTAAAATTACTACTAGAAAATCACCAACGGTATGACGAATAAAACCAGTTTTAAGGAAAAATGCTATGAGTGCTTCTATTGTAAAAAGAGCTATTGTTAATATTAAGTATGTTTTGTTTATTTTCATACAATGTCAATTTTTTTACCTAAATATTTAGGTTTTACATTAAACAGAATATCAATTGCGGCTTTTGTTCTTGCTAGATATTCTCGGAGCTTGGTTTTAAACCCATATTTCCCTTTAATGTCTTTTGCATTAAAAGCAATTGCATTTATATTATAATGTTGTGCTAGGTATAAAGCACGTTCGTTATGAAACTTTTGAGAAATTAAAGTGAATTGAGATAGTCCAAAAATTTCTTTTGCTCTTACAACTGAATCTAGAGTCCTAAATCCGGCATAATCTAGATAGATTTTATCTTCAGGAATACCCCGTTTTATAAGATCGTTTTTAAAATTAGTTGGTTCGTCATAGCCTTTTCTACCGTTATCTCCACTCACTAAAATAAATTCAATCTTACCTGTTTTATATAATTTAACGGCCGCTTCTAAACGGTATTTGTAGTATAAATTGGTATTTCCATTCGAAGTATATTTACTAGCGCCCAGAACAAGGCCTACTTTATTTTTATTTAGTGTTTCTATATTGTCAAAAACAAAATGTTTCGTTTTATGTGTTATTGCGAAATCGATCAATAATACAAGGATAATTACTATGATAGATAGATTAATTAGTCTTTTAAAATATGTCATGCTTTTTTGTTTTTATGAGATTTTGCTAACCAAGTCCAAGATTTTAATAAAGTAAAAAAGGCTGAGATTATAAAAGCTACGGAAAAAATATTAAGGTTGGATGTAATAAGCCCATAACTACAAAGCGTAAAAAGTATTATGGCATAAAAAGGAAAATAGGTTTTTAAAATAGTATCTGAATCTTTAGATTCATTCTTAGCCCAAAAAAACGGACATATAGTCAAGCATATAACTATTAAGCAGCAAAAGCCAATTGGTATAAACGAAAGGAAAACATAAGGAAACATATCTAGCATAAACTTTTCTTCAGAAAAAATTATAGCCCAAAAAATGATGAATGATAGTCCTGTAGCTTTTAGTATAGTTAAAGATGTATTCACAATATTTTATTTGAGTTTAAAATTGTCAAATTGTGATTCTTGCCAAGATTTATTCTTGAGTTCGCGCAAGTAGTTTTTAAATTTTCGGTTGATGGTTAGAGTCTTTTTATCATTTAAATTGTTTTTATCTAAATAATTTTTGAGAATAAAAGCATTGTTGTTTGAAAGTTCTATCAAGTAATTAAAATCCATAGATTTTGCATAATTTAAATTATAAATAGTGATATAACTATCCCAGTTTATTGTAGAGGATACTATCAAAATAGTAAAAGCAGTTACAGTATTAATTCTAAATAAATACCAAAAGTTTTTTAGGTCTTTTACTTTTATAAAAGTGGTTACCAAACCAATAACCGTTAATAGTAAATAAACTAAAACACCGATGCGTTTATATGTTAAACCGAAGTAATAAATATATTGGGCATCTTTAATAATTATATTTATTACAAGAATGGCGTTAAGTATAATCCAAGTGTAAGCAACGAGTTTTAGGTTTTTATTTTTTTTGTAAAAATTAAGATCTCCTCTAAAGAAGTATAGAATAATAATGATAGCAATTATTATTGAAGCAATTAAAGCATTTATACCACTATGAACTTGATTAGAAAACACTGATGCTCTTAAATCGTTTGAAGATAATAGATAAGTAATATCAGTTATAAGAAAAATAATTATTAACGCATTTAAAGCTGTAATTAAAATAAAACCAAATTGATGTTCTTTTTTAAGATTATCCGTTTCTATGCTTTCTTGATAAGGAAGTATGTTACCAGTTTGAACATCATTTATTGTTGCAGGATCGACAATTACTGGGTTTGAAATATTACTTAGTAAATAGTAACCGCATAAAGCCACCAAAATCCACTGAAAATTGATAATTGAAAAATCAATATCATTTATTAAACCATTAAACATTGGATTACCATTTTTATAAAGACTTATAAAAATGGTAAGAATAATTAAGGGAATACCAATGATTTTTGCGAGATGTAAATAATCAATTTCTTTTTTTGATTCAACTTTTTGTTCATTTTCGTTGACACCAAAATTTCTATGAAATAATCCAGCAATGCATGTATATAAACCGTTTAACCAATTAACATAAATTGAAGAGTTTTGTTCCGAAACTTGACCAATTAATGTTATAAAAGCTATGGTATTGGCAATTATTGATAAGGAGTTATTGTAAATAAATATTGAAGCAGCAGTGATAAGATAAAGTACTGCATAAGCAATGGTGCTTTTTTGTTTAAAAGCATTTTTATTGTAGATAATTAGAACAATTAAGGTTAAAATATTGAAAATAGAAAGGTTTAAGCCTATTCCTTGTTTATGAAACAAGGTGCTAAATAATAAGGCGCCGATAATTAATGGAATGTTTTTCATTTTTGACTAATTTTAAATAGTTTTATATTGATACATTGATTTAATTTGATGTTTTAAGAAAATGGCTGACCTTAAGTCATTCATAGAAACCAATAGAAGGTTCTTATAATTAAAATGATAGAATGCGTTTGCTGTTTTACCTAAGCAAAAAGATTTATAATAGTAATTGAAATATTCAGGAAGCACTATACCACCAAAAACAGCAGCTCCTATTGCATATAAACTTCTTTTTCCATTTCCAATGCATAAGTATTGTAAAGCTATTTCGTCTTCAACTTTAGTTTTATAACCAGTTAATGTATGGTATGCATCATGACGTTCTCCTTTTGGGATCAATTCAAAATTGTTTTCATTAAGAAAGATGCCTAAGTGCTTACCAAATGAGTCTTCAGGATAATTTAAAAGGTCCCCTTTTTTAATACCCCAAGGTTTACGATTTATAAATAAATCACCATAAATCTTTTGAGATTTTTTAAACAACCATGCTATTAGTTTTTTTCTATGTTTCATCACTTATAGTAAAGTACTTTGGATTACAAAGTAAATTGATAAAAAAATTTGTTTTCTATTTTGTATTCTTGCAAAGGCAAGGGGTTATTGTTTGTTAATTAATTTTTCAAGGGCGTCAATATGTTTTTTAAATGCTTCTCTTCCTAGTTTTGTGGTAGAGTAACGAGTGTTTGGTTTTCGGCCTATAAATTGCTTTTCTACTTTTATATATTCTTCTTTTTCAAGGGCTTTGGTATGGCTAGCTAAATTGCCATCTGTAGCTCCTAAAAGTTCTTTTAGCATATTAAAATCGGCATACTCATTTACCATTAGAATGGACATGATGCCTAATCTAATGCGATGATCGAATGCTTTATTTATGTTGGTTATTATACTCATTATAACTTAACTTCCTGCCCAAGGTGTTCCAAAAATACCAACACCTAATTCTATCCATACTAGAATCAAAACTATGATAATTAATAATATTATAACTAGTTTTTTTCTTTTACTCATTATGATTTATCATATTTAAAATGCATCCAAGTACCATAAATAATATGCATAATTCCAAAACCTATTACCCATAGCCAAAATCCGTAACCAGGTTCATAGGCTCCAATTAAACCTAATCCAATTTGAATGTATCCTAAATACTGAATATCTCCAATACTATACTTAGATGCATTTACTAATGCTAAACCATAAAAAATTAACATTAAACCACCCGATTGACCATACTTTCCTTGACTTAAAATAATTAAGATATAGAGACCACCAACTATTAAGGGTATTAAGAAGTTAATTACTAAACGTCTGGAAGTAGTATCCCAAATTTTGGCTCCATCTTTTTTAGCTTTTCGGGTAGTTAATAGTATTCCAGTACTAATGCTTAAAAGTGCTATAATGGCTAAGGTTAACAAGCAGGATTCAAAAACCCAACCATTAAGTGTTAAAACACCACTACTGTATGTTATTACTAACCAATAGGCTATAGCTGCACCTATTAAAGCATAAATACCTGCCAAAATTCCAGATAGTCCACTAAGCGAAATAAAGCGTGATGATTTATTCATCATATCTTTAATATCACTTATGTCTTTTAAATAATCTTTTGATTCCATTTTAAAGTACTTTGAATTGCAAAGTAAATAAATATTTTTGAATTTTGCTTTATAAATTTTTGTTAATTTAATAATTATTAAAGTTTGAAAATGAATCCAGCTGAAGAATATATATTGAATCAACCCGAACCATACCGTTCTATTTTGATGCATATTCAAGTTATTATAGAGCACACTATTCCTGAGGTTGAATTAAAATACAAATGGCGAATTCCTTGTTATTACATAGGAGAGACGCCAATGTGCTACCTTAATGCTAGTCATAAAAAACAATTTGTGGATATTGGATTTTGGCATTCTGCTTATCTGGATAAGTTTGATGCGTATTTGGTTAGCGAAAATCGTAAGGTTGTTAAATCGTTACGCTATAAATCTGTAGAAGAGATTGATGATGCTATTTTTATTGCTATCCTAGAGGAGGCAAAAAAGCAAAAAGGAAAATCGTTTTATAATAAGTAAATTGGTTTTGTAAGCTAAATTCTAGTTATGAGAACCATCACAGTATGGTGGATTTTTAGTTTGTTTGCAAGTGCACAGGTAAGCTGTTTTATTTTCTTCAACAGTAAATACCATCGAAGGTGTTGCTTTTTCGGCTCTGTGAGATCCGTTGCAGAAGGGTTGCTCGTTACTATGTCCGCAGGTACACCATGCATAGTTTTTATTAGCTTCTAGTTCACATTGTATTGGAGCATCTCCTCCTCGTTTATTGTTTTCCATAGTATTTTTTTAAGACAATTTTTATCTAAGATACTATTTATTATAAACTGTTTATAGTTTTTCTGATGGTAACTAGGTTAGTTAATAACGATTCTAAATTATCGAGGTGTAGCATATTGGCTCCATCACTTTTTGCATTAGCAGGATCAAAATGTGTCTCTATAAATAAACCATCTACATGATTTACTACACCTGCTCTGGCAATAGTTTCAATCATATCTGGTCGTCCACCAGTGACTCCAGCAGATTGGTTAGGTTGTTGTAAAGAGTGGGTAACATCTAAAACCGTTGGTGCATATTGACGCATGGTTGGGATACCTCGAAAATCTACAATCATATCTTGATAACCAAACATGGTGCCTCTATCTGTTATCCAAGCTTTGTTGCTACCAGTATCTTTTACTTTTTGTACGGCGTGTTTCATGGCTTCGGGGCTCATGAATTGTCCTTTTTTTAAGTTTACTACTTTACCGGTTTCTGCAGCGGCAACTACCAAATCGGTTTGGCGTACTAAGAACGCTGGAATTTGCAATACATCAACATATTCTGCTGCTTTTATAGCATCAGAAATTTCATGAATATCGGTTACGGTTGGTACATCAAACGTTTCTGAAACTTTTCGAAGAATTTTTAGTGCTTTTTCATCGCCTATTCCAGTAAAACTATCAATTCTACTTCGGTTAGCTTTTTTGAAGCTGCCTTTAAATACATAAGGGATTTCTAATTTATCTGTGATTGATATTACCTTTTCGGCTATGCGTAGTGCCATATCTTCGCCTTCGATGGCACATGGGCCGCATAATAGAAAAAAGTTATTAGAATTTGTATGCTTTATTTTTGGAATGTCCGTCAGCTTCATTTATGTAAAATTTAAGCCGTAAAGTTACAAAAAGGAGTTTTAACGTTTTTGATAAATTAGCACTGGCTTTACTAAAATATATTTGGTGTTGGCAGATTTACCCGCGTTAGGGATTGAAGCGGCATCCTTTTTTGTTTTTCTCAAAAAAGATATAGCGTAAAGCCCGACCCTAAGGGTAACGCCCAAAGGTTTTACAACGTTTTGTTGAGACTGTTTTTTATAATCCAAAGCGCCATAACGAGGCTTCCGAAAACAAATAATCCACCATACATCATGAGTTGTTTTACAGGTTGAGAAAGAGATACTATTTGCAAAATATCTGATAGATAGGCTAGTATAAGGTACGATGAGATACATACAAATGAGATGCCTAATGTTAAATTTAGATTTTTATTAGGCTTGATGATTTGCCATAAAAACGGAATTCCAAATAATAAAATGGGGTAGGCTGTTATGTCTTCACTTTTATTTAAAATGGTAAACCAATATGCAGAAATGGCAATAAAATAAAGGTATGGGATAAACTTTGTATATCGAGAGACTAGGGACATGTTGAGAGATTTACTATTAGTTAGAGTGGTTAAACATTAAAATTAACGAAAACGTAGCTTAAAAAATTATAATAGCTTTTAATTATAACATATTTTTAACTAAATAACACGTACATTTGCACGCTTAAAATAAGGCACTATTATGGCTAATATTAAAAACATTGCAATTATTGCGCACGTAGATCATGGTAAAACGACTTTGGTTGATAAAATTATGTACCACTGTCAGTTATTTCGTGAAAATGAAAATACAGGTGATTTAATTCTAGATAATAATGATTTAGAGCGTGAAAGAGGTATAACCATTACATCTAAAAACGTTTCTGTAATTTATAAAGACACAAAAATTAATATTATTGATACCCCTGGTCACGCCGATTTTGGTGGAGAAGTGGAGCGTGTGCTTAATATGGCTGATGGTGTTTTGTTATTAGTTGATGCTTTTGAAGGCCCAATGCCACAGACACGTTTTGTTTTACAGAAAGCCATTGATTTAGGTTTAAAGCCTTGTGTGGTTGTAAATAAAGTGGATAAAGAAAATTGCACACCAGATGAGGTACATGAAAAGGTGTTTGATTTAATGTTTGAATTGGGTGCTGAAGAGTGGCAATTAGATTTTCCAACGGTTTATGGTTCTGCGAAAAACAATTGGATGAGTGATGATTGGCAGAATGAAACTGAAAATATAGAGCCTTTATTGGATATGGTTATTGAGCATATTCCAGAACCTAAAATTGAAGAAGGCACTACACAAATGTTAATTACCTCGTTAGACTTTTCTTCTTTTACAGGACGAATAGCAATTGGACGTTTAACACGAGGTGAGCTTAAAGTTGGTCAAAATATTTCTTTAGTAAAGCGCGATGGAAGTATTGTTAAGTCTAAAATTAAGGAGTTGCATACTTTTGAAGGTTTAGGTAGAAAAAAAGTAGAAGAGGTACAGGCAGGCGATATTTGTGCCATTGTTGGTTTAGAAGGTTTTGAAATTGGAGATACTGTTGCTGATTGGGAAGCCCCAGAAGGTTTAAAAACAATAGCTATTGATGAGCCTACTATGAGTATGTTGTTTACTATTAACGATTCGCCTTTCTTTGGGAAGGATGGTAAATACGTTACCTCTAGACATATTAAAGATAGATTAACTAAGGAGTTAGAAAAAAACTTAGCACTTAAAGTTGAAGAAACAGATAGTGCTGATAAGTTTATGGTTTTTGGGCGTGGTGTATTACACTTATCTGTTTTAATAGAAACGATGCGTCGTGAAGGCTATGAATTGCAAATTGGACAGCCTCAAGTTATCATCAAAGAAGTTGATGGTGTAAAATGCGAGCCAGTTGAAGAAATGACAATTGATTTACCAGAAACTGTTTCTGGTAAAGCTATTGAAATGGTAACGATGCGAAAAGGTGAAATGCTTAGTATGGAAGCCAAAGGTGAGCGAATGGTTTGTGAATTTATTATCCCATCAAGAGGAATTATAGGTTTGCGTAACCAATTACTAACTGCTACTGCTGGTGAAGCTATTATGGCACACCGTTTTAAAGAATATCAACCATTAAAAGGTGGTATTCCTGAACGTCAGAATGGATCTTTAGTATCTATGGAAAAAGGGCAAGCTATTCCTTATTCTATTGATAAATTACAAGATAGAGGTAAGTTTTTTGTAGACCCAGGTGAAGATATTTATGAAGGACAGGTTATTGGTGAAAATTCTCGTGGTGATGATATGACGGTTAACGTTACAAAAACTAAAAAGTTAAGTAACGTACGTTCTTCTGGTGCTGATGATAAAGCTAAAATTGTTCCTGCAATTAAATTCTCTTTGGAAGAAGCGCTAGAATATATTCAAAAAGATGAGTATGTTGAGGTGACGCCAAACCACTTACGTTTGCGTAAAATCTACTTAACAGAAGTAGAGCGTAAGCGAAATAAATCAATATAAATTGGAGTTTTTAGGAATTTCATGGATAGAATGGACTGGGTATGCTGCTATGGCAACAGTTCTTATCTCATTCCTAATGAAATCTGTAAATAAGTTACGAATAGTCAATGCTTTTGGGTGTTTATTATTTGTGGTTTATGGTATAGTACTTGAGCCTATTTCTAAGCCAATAATTATAACCAACGTTGCTATATTAGTAATAAACGTGTATTATATTTTAAAAAACAAATAAACGTATACTGATTTTAATCGGTGTAATTTCTTATAATTTTTGAAGCCAAATTAAGTGAGACATAAATCATTTTGTATATTTGAATGATTAGGCAGAATGTAATAAAATAAATAAATTCTTTTCAGCGTTTAAAGAAACAAATTAGTGTTACGAGGGAATAGTAGCCAATGGAAATTTATATTAATTGAAAAAATTAATAAACTATATAAATAGTAAGGTTTTAGTTAAAATTACTTCTTTGCAAACCGCTTCCGTGTTAACCAGAGTACTAGCTGGTATACTAACATCCAAAGCTATCGCTATATTTATTGGGGCCGAGGGTTTAGCATTAATTGGTAATTTAAGAAACTTCGTTGGCTCTTTCCAAACTGTTGCCACCTTAGGATTGTATAAGGGTGTTGTTAAGTATGTTTCAGAATTCAAGGAAAACACAGTAAAGCTCAGTAAAACCTTATCTACAGTTTATTATGTAGGTTTTATTGCCACTATCACAGTGTCATTTTTTTGTTATTTCAAGTCCGAATGGATTAACAATATCATTTTTCCAACATACAACGATTATGCTTATGTGATACGAATTTTTGCTATAGTATTGCCCTTTTATGCTTTAAATATGTTCACTTTCTCTATAATGAATGGGTTTTCAAAGTATAAAATTCTCATAATCATTAATATTATCGGTCAGATATTAAGTGTCGCTATTGCTCTACTTTTAATATATCAAAATAAGATTGATGGCGCTTTAATCTCTGTAGTAATAGCAGAATCATTAATATTCTTAATTACACTGGTTGGAATTATTAATAGAAAGAGTTTAATAAAGCATATAAAAGTTAGTCATGTTAGTTTAGAAATTTTGAAAAAACTAAGTCCATATTCATTAATGGCTTTTTTTTCGGCAGTTTTGTTACCTTTAGTTGCAATAATAATAAGATCTTATATAATTGAAAATATAGGTTATAAGGATGCTGGTTTTTGGGAAGCTATGACAAGAATATCAAATTACTATTTGATGTTTGTAAGTTCTTTAATTGCTTTATATTTATTGCCACGATTTTCTGAAATAAGCAGTACCCGAGCATTTAAGAAAGAAGTTGTTAGTTTCTACAAAACAATAATTCCTGTTTTGTCAGTTGGATTATTGTTGATTTACTTGTTAAAGCACTACATTGTAGTTACCGTTTTTTCGAAAGAGTTTGAGCCTGTTGAAGATCTATTCTTGTTTCAGCTACTAGGGGATTTTATAAAAATATTATCTATTATTATTGCTTATCAGTTTTTGGCAAAAAAAATGTTTTGGCATTATATATTAACAGAGGCTTTTTTAATTATTATACTTTATACAACTAGTATCTATTTCATTGATATGTTAAATAATATCAAAGGTGCAGTTATAGCTCATTTTATAAGTTATGTGATGTATTATGGGATTATTTTGCTAATTTTTAGCAGTTCTCTTTTTGGTGTAGAAAGTGAAGGGAATTAAAGTCCTTCTTCTTTTTTATATCTTGTGACATAGCCAAGACATTAATTAATTTTGAATTATTCTTGAAAACCCCAAATTTTATAAAAAATAATTTATTGCTCAAGGTAACATCTGTAAACACTGTTTTGGTAGTTGTTAGAATGTTCTTTTCATTAATCTCTCAGAAAGTTTTGGCTATTTTAATTGGTGCAGAAGGCATTGCCTTAATTGGTAACTTAAAGAATGTTAATCGCTTTTTTGAGCAATTTTCTATTTTAGGTACTTCAAATGGCTTAGTAAAGTACATTTCAGAGTGTAAGGACGACAAAAGGCAATTAAATAATTTATTCTCCACCGTTTTTGTTTTTTCAGCGATAGCTTCAATAGTATCGTTCATTACTTTATTTTTTTGGTCTAACACCTTAAGCGAAGCTATTTTTGGAATAGGTAAACAGTATGGTTTTGTTTTTAAAATCTTAGCATTTACTATCCCTTTTATAGCTATTAACGGTATTTTATACGCTTTGCTAAATGGCTTGTCGGCATATAAGTTATTTTCTAAAATGGGTTTGATAATTATAGTATTAAGTACTTTTTTAATTGTTTTTCTTACCTATAAATTTGGTATAATAGGAAGTTTAATTGCTATAAGTAGCGTTCCTTTACTACAATTTATAATTTACATTATTTTTAGTAAAGGAATCTATAATAATTTTATTGACTTAAAACGAATAAAACTCAATTTAAGTTTTAAAAACCAACTGTTGTCCTATAGTTTAATGACTATTATTGTTATATTTTTTAGTAATGTAATAGATATTGCGATAAGACACTTAATTGAAGAAAAACAAAGTATTGTTGAAGCAGGTAATTGGACAGCTATGACTTCTATTTCAAGAATATATATGCAGTTCACAGCAGCAATTTTTCCATTATACATATTGCCTATGTATTCAAAAATTTCAAATACACTTGATTTTAGAAAAGAAATTATCAAAATTTATAAAATGTTATTACCGCTTCTTGTGGTAGGCATGCTTATAGTTTTTGTTTTTAGAGTATATATCATTAAAGCACTATATACGAATGAGTTTTTGGGGATGTCTAGCCTATTTAAATGGCAGTTATTGGGTGATTTAGTAAAATTTATAGCTATTGTTCTATCTTATCAGTTTATAGCAAAAAGGCAAATAGGGTATTTTATTTCTACTGAGTTATTATCTGTTTTATTGTTTTATTGTTTTTCAGTTTATTTTATAGATATTTACGGAACAGATGGTGTTGTTCTAGCTCATTTTATTAGGTATGTTGTGTTTTTTATTGTGGTGCTTATTATCTTGAGGGATAAATTATTTGCTAAGATTTTGTAGACTGATATTGGACAAGTCAAAATATTAATATGAAAGTTTTTAATAATGTTTTATCTAAATATCTCTTAGTTTTATCTCTAGCATTTCTATTTGATCTTTTTTTTAATGAAATATCAAAAAGTATTTTTTTAAACTTAATTGAGAATATCCTATTCACTATAATTTTTATTAGTATTCATTATTTCATTGCTAGTAAGGCTATAAATAAAAGAATATTTGTTCCCTTCTTTTTGGTGTTTTGTTTAATAATTTTTATTGAAACCGTATATTATTATTTGTTTCAAACAACTTTCAATTCGTCTACTGTCTTTGTAATTTTAGATTCAAATTCTAGTGAAAGTATAGAATTTATAGATTTTTATATAGATAGATCAATAATAGTATTTGGAGTAATTGTTTTATTGATAATTATCCATACATATTTCAATTTAAAGCAGGTTGCTTTTTCAAAATTTAAAATCAATAAAATAAAGATATTTGGTCTAATTGTAGTGATTTTTTCGTTTTTGAAATTTTCTGAATTAATAATCTATAATTTGCCCTACATGGTAGTAAGAGCAAGTATTCAATATTATAAAGAAGGAAAGAAGTTAGGTGAATATGCAAATGATAAGTATGGAAATTTTAAAAACGTTCATAGAAAATGGTCAAGTAACGATCAAGAAATTTATATCATTATCATTGGAGAAGCTACATCACGTTTGCATTTTGGATTATATGATTATTACAGGGATACAACACCTTTACTAGGAGAAATAGAGGATGAATTACTAATATATAATGACGTTATAAGTCCAGAAACATATACTATTGCTAGTTTAACAAAAGCTTTAACTTTAGGTAATTATGAAAATCCAAATGCTAAGTATGATGGCTCTATTTTACAACTCTTAAATCAGGCAAATTTTAAAACCTATTGGATTTCAAATCAAAAGCCCATAGGAGTTAATGACTCGCATATTACAAAAATAGGGCTAGGTGCTAAAAAAGCAATTTTTTTGAATATAAAGCATTCAAAAGAAAAAACTCTTTTTGATGGAAGCTTAGTTGAAAAAATGAACGAAGTTTTATTAGAAGAGGGGGACAAAAAAATTATTTTTTTACATACATTAGGAGCACATGTTAATTATGCTTATAGATATCCAGATAATTTTAAGTTTTTTAATAATCAAATCCCAAGAAGTAAATTCAATGAGGATTATATTTATGAACAGATAAATGCTTACGATAATGCCATTAGGTATTCAGATTATATTATTAGAACTGTTATTGAAACAATTAGAAAACATAATGTTATTAGTTTCGTATTATATTTTTCAGACCATGGTGAAGAGGTATATGATGAAATAGCATTTTCAGGACATTTTAGGGATGAAAACTTGACTAAAAATATTTATGAGATTCCTATGGTTTTATGGTGTTCTAAAAAGTATCAAAATAAAAGCGAAGTATCTCTAAATTTAGATTCTAAGTTTATGATTGATGATATTTTTCATGGAATTGCAGATTTAACAGGGGTAAATGCGAATAGGGTTGATTCTACTCGGAGTATTTTTAATAAATATTTTAAAGATAGAAAGCGAATTATAAGAGACACTATAGATTACGACAACTTTTTAAATTAATATTTAAGTATGAAAAAGGTTTGTGTAGTTGGTACTTCGTTGGGTAAAGGAGGAGCAGAAAGGTCAACTGCAATGCTCTCGAAAATACTTTTTGATCTTCGTTATGAAGTATACATAGTAATTACTAAAAGCGATATAGATTATAAATATGCGGGCAATTTATTTGATTTAGAGAGAGAATATGGTGGAGGTTTAACAAGTTTTAAGAAATTTAAAATATTAAGATCTTTTTTCAAACATCATAATTTCGATATAATTATTGATAATCGAACTAGACCTAGTTTTCTTAAAGAGTATATTTTATATAATTATATTTTTCTTGCAAAAAGGAAAATTTCATTAGTAAGAAGCTTTTATTTAAAAAGATACTTTCCTAGTAGTAAGATACTATCTAAATTAATTTATAATAGAAATACTACTCTAGTTGCTGTCAGTAAAGAGATTATGAGATCAATAAAGATAAATTATAATTTACAAAATGTTAGGCAAATATATAATCCAGTTGATATCAATATAACAGAAGCCAGAACAACTGAACATTTTGACATTGATGGTAAATTTATTTTGTGGTATGGACGAATAGAAAACAATGTTAAGAATTTTGACCTTTTACTAAATGCATATAAGAAATCTATTTTACTCACTAAAAATATTAAGCTTTGTATAATTGGTCAAGGCAAAGATGTTGAATTATTACATGAAAAAATAAATAGTTTAGAACTAAAAGACAGAGTCTATTATGTACCATTTTTAAAAAACCCATTTCCTTATGTTAAAAGAGCAATTTATACAACATTAACTAGTTACTATGAGGGGTTTCCAAGAGTTTTAATTGAGTCCTTAAGTTATGGCACTCCTGTTATTTCGGTAAATTGTAAATCAGGGCCAAATGAGATTATCCAGAATGAATACAACGGGCTTTTAGTTGAAAACCATAATGTATCTGCATTAGCAAATGCTTTTGATAGAATGATTGAAGATAATATCCTTTATTTAAAATGTAAAAATAATGCTAAAACTAGTGTAGAAAAATTTTCTATAGAAAATATTACCAAAGATTGGCGTGAGTTATTGATTTAATGGATTCACTTAGTCTTTTTTAAACCCATCCATTAAGTTTCATTTGGTATAAGAAAAAGTTACACTCTATTTATAAGCACTCAAATAAAACCCTGTTTTTTTTAGTATATTGTGTAATCCTTTTGCTATAAGTAATAAGAATTTTGGTGAATTTATGAGTAACTTTTGTTTGAAATTTAAATTACCATAATTAATTTCCTTTTTTACCTTATTATAAATTTGGTTTTCATCGTTCAATAAACATCTAATAGCAAGTGCATATCTGTTAACATCCAAATAGACTTTTAATGATGAGTTATTTTTTTCATCTTCTTTATAGCTGTTAATAAATTCGTAACGAATGTCATTATACTCATTTTTAGATAGACTCTCTTCAACATACAATTTATAAGACATAGTTATGCAAGGGTTAAATGAAACAGGATATTTTAAAGCCATTTTAATCCACAAGTCTAAATCTTGAGCTGTTTTTAATGATGTATTAAAACTACCAACACTTTTAAATTTCTCTTTTTCAAATGCAACTGCCGAAGTCCATGCGACAGATTGTGTTATACTAGCCATAAAAAAGTCTTTAACAATCAAGCATTCTTTATTAAAACGGAAGTTCAAATTAGCAGGCCGTGTAAGGCTTTTAGAATAAAAAATCTCATAATTATTACAATAAAGTCCGGCATTAGGGAAAAATAATATCTGTCTTTTGAGCTCAAATAAGTGGTTTTTAGACCATAAATCATCAGCATCTAATAATGCAATATAATTTCCTTTTGAGTTTTCAATACCATTATTTCTAGCTACAGAAACTCCTTGGTTTAACTGTTTTAGAATTCTTATTTTAGAATTTTTATAGTTTGATACAATTTTAAAACTATTGTCCGTACTTCCATCATCGACAATTATAAGTTCGAAGTCTTGTAAATCTTGGTTAAGAACACTTTTTATGGTCTTTTCTATAAAAGCTTCCTTATTATAAAGTGGTATTACAACAGAAAAGAAAGGAGTCATTGTTTTGTTTTAATTAGACAAAAATAACCTAATCTATAAAAATCATAAAGAAAAATAGAAGGGTATGATGAATTAAAATTCTTTAATAATGCTGGTTTAAAAAAAACAAAAATTTTAGCCACTAAAAAACTCAATCTCAATTTGTGCAATACTGAATAAATTTCCGAAATAATATATTTATTTGAATTTATTTTTTTGTCTTGAATTAAAACAATTAGGTTTCTTATTGCATCTTCAGTTTTTTTTATGAATCTATTAGCATCATCATCTGCATTATGTGTAACAGGATTGTTAATGAATAGAATTTCTGTTTTTTTATCAGCTAATTCTGAAAAAAAAAGAACATCTTCACATCCATATTTTTTTAGTGTTTCATCAAATGGATTTGAAAAGAAAATATCTTTATTTATCATAAAATTAGAAGAACACAAAGTTTTAAACTCTCGTTTTTTTGTATATAACCATCTTAATTTATAAGGTTTTTTGGGAGGGTTTTCAAGTTGCGTCATGCCTCCACAAACTACATTTTTGTTTTTAAAAGTCAGATATCTATTGATTAGATTGTTATGTTTTGGAAACGTACCGGCATCAATAAAAATAAGGAGGTTGTACTGTGCTTTTTTAGCCAATAAATTTCTTATTGCACTTCTGCCAATATTAGTTTTTAAGGATTCAAAAGTGCAATTATTTAAGTTATTGATAGATTTATTTTTGCTATTACTTGCTGATAATGATCCATCATCAATGACCAAAATCTCATAGGTTATACCGCAATCAATTACTTGTTTGGAAAGTTCTTCTACTAGAGGTGTAACATTGTAGTTGAAAGTGGGAATTAAAATAGAAAGCATTACAGGCTTAAATAAAACTCAAAAATACAGTTTTAAGTTGAATATTTCCTTTTTATTTAAATAGATAAAGTTTAAATTGCATTAACTATATCTAGTACTCATGAGAAAAATATCAAGAATTGAAATAGCAAATTTGATTTTAGATAGATTAGTTTATGAAAAGTCGCGTTTAAAGGGGGGGTATTTTGAAACCAAGCCAGATATAGGTCATTTTTATATTGATAATTTGCTTCCTGAAGAATTAGCCGTTGCTTGTTTTGAATCATTTCCTCAAATGGAAGAAATGAGATGCCTAAAAAGTATACGAGAATATAAATATATCTCAGCTCAAATGAATCGGCATAATCCATTATTAGAGGAAGTACTTTATGCTTTTCAAGATAAGCGTATAATAGATTTAATTGGGGAGATATGTGATATAGAATCTCTATATGCTGATGAATCTCTATATGCTGGGGGATTGTCTTTAATGGCTAAAAATAATTTTTTAAATCCCCACTTAGATAATTCTCATGATTCAGAACGTGAAAGATGGAGGGTATTGAACTTACTTTATTATGTTACTCCTAATTGGAAAAAAGAGAATGGAGGTCATTTAGAGCTTTGGCCTAATGGTCCTAAAAAAGAGCCAATATTGATTGAAAGTAGTTTTAATCGACTAGTAATAATGGCTACTCATCAAACTTCATGGCATTCTGTAAATAAAGTTGAAGTTGATGAATATAGACGTTGTATATCCAATTACTATTTTAGTGATAACCCCTTAAAGGAAACAGATAAATTTCATGTGACGAAGTACAGAGGAAGACCAGATGAAACATTGAAAAATTTAGTATTAGATTGTGATTCTGGATTAAGAATGTTTGTTAGGCAAGTATTTAAAAAGGGCATTAGAAAAAACCCTCACGTTTACAAAAAGCATAATTGATTATCCTTTACGCTGCACTACTTCATAAACCTGATTGTCGTCACATTTTAAAGTTTTGCTTGGGTATTTTAGTAGCAAAGCATAGTCATGTGTAGCCATTAAAATGGTATTACCATTTTTGTTTATGTCTTGCAAAACTTCCATAACTTCTACACTTGTTTGTGGGTCTAAGTTTCCTGTAGGTTCGTCTGCTAAAATTAACTCAGGATCATTTAATAAAGCTCTTGCAATGGCCACACGCTGTTGTTCGCCACCAGAAAGTTCGTGTGGAAATTTAAAGCCTTTGGTTTTCATATCTACTTTATTCAAAACCTCTTCTATTCTTGCGTTCATTTTATCTTTGTCTTTCCAGCCTGTAGCTTTTAAAACAAAACGTAGATTATCATTAATCGTTCTATCACTTAATAATTTAAAATCTTGGAAAACAACTCCTAATTTTCGTCTTAAAAAAGGAATGTCTTTTTCTTTTAATGTTTTTAAATCGAAATCAACAATATGGCCTTCTCCTTCTGTAAGCGGTAAATCGGCATAAAGTGTTTTCATAAAACTACTTTTTCCAGTTCCTGTTTTTCCAATTAAATACACGAAATCTCCTTTGTTAATTTCTACATTAACATCAGAGAGGACTAAATTTTCGCCCTGAAAAATAGAAGCATCTTTTAATTGTAAAATAGGAGTTGACATAAACTAAACAAGGTTCTTTTTGTTGACTGTGGTAAATGTATTATTTAAAACTTGAAAGTAAAAACTAAACGTAAAAAGTTTGGAATAGTTGTGATTGAAAAATTTAATTTTCTATCTGCTGTTTTCTGGATTTTTTTAACATTTAATAAGTTGGTTTATAATTATGGCACGATTATTACGTTATAGGATTTAGTTTAAATAAAAACTAACTCCGAGATAATTTTATCGAGGTTTCAGTTGAATTTGTCATTCCCGTGAAAACGGGAATCTAAAATAAAAGATTTTTGTTTTTTACTTATAACAAAAACAAAGAGCCTTTATTTATCTTTGATTCTAAATTTAAAATTAATCCAAGAATGACTAAAAGAAGTTTTCTTTCACTAATAATTGTAGTAAGTTTTAGTTTTCAAATATTTGCGCAGCAATCTGCGGCATATACAAGTAGTTTGGTGGATTATCAAAAAGCTTTGTCGCTTTATAACAATCAGCAATATCGAGCAGCCCAATCTATGTTTAGTGATGTAAAAAAGACTGCTAATGAAGCCATTTTACAGTCTAATTGCACCTATTATATAGCAAATTGCGCTGTGCGTTTAAATCAGCAAAATGCAGACCAGTTAATAGAGAATTTTGTAAAAGAATATCCAACTAGCACAAAACGAAATACAGCATTTATAGACGTTGCTGATTACTACTTCGAGAACTCGAAATATGCTTATGCTAGTAAATGGTATAAGAAAGTAGATGAAAACGCTTTGGCCAGAAAAGAGCGTGAAAATTTTTACTTCAATTATGGTTACACAGCGTTTACAACTAAAAATTATAAAACAGCAAAAAAGTATTTAAGTCGCGTAGAAAGCTCTCAAGAATTTGGCTCACAAGCTAAATATTATATTGGCTTTATGGCTTATGAAGGTGATGATTACGACAAGGCTAATGAATACTTTGAGCAAGTTAACGATCAAGAACGTTACAAAGAAAAACTATCGTATTATCAAGCTGATTTAAATTTTAAATTAGGAAAGTTTGAAAACGCTATTCAGCTTGCAAAGGAAAGATTAGAATCTAGTGATGAAGCTGAAGTTTCAGAGCTTTCAAAAATCATTGGAGAAAGTTATTTTAATCTAGAACAGTATGCTGAAGCTATTCCTTTTTTAAAAGCATATAAAGGTAAAAGAGGTAAATGGAATAATACAGATTTTTACCAATTAGGTTACGCGTATTACAAACAAAAAGATTTTGAAAATGCGATTTCAGAATTTAATAAAATAGTAGGAGGGACCAATGCTATTGCCCAAAATGCCTATTATCATTTAGGAGAGAGTTATATTAATTTAGAAAAAAAGCAGGAAGCCCTAAATGCTTTTAGAAATGCTTCTCAAATGGATTTTGATTTAAAAATTCAAGAAGATGCATGGTTAAATTATGCAAAGATTAGTTATGAAATAGGAAACCCGTATCAATCAGCGCCACAGGTATTAGCGGGTTACCTTGAAAAATATCCTGAAACACCGTATCAAGAAGAAATCGAAACTCTTTTAATAGATTCATACATAACTTCAAAAAATTATAAAGAAGCTTTAAACCTGTTGGGAAATAAAAAGAGTTTTGAAAATAAAGTAGCTTATCAAAAAGTAGCTTTTTATAGAGGTTTAGAATTATATAATGAAGGTAATTATCAAGAAGCAGAAGCGCTTTTTGATGCTTCATTAAAAGAAGCATTAGAACCCAAATATACATCGAGAGCAACCTTTTGGAAAGCAGAAGCCGATTATAACTTAACCAATTATGATGATGCCTTGGTTGGTTTTAAACAATTTCAGCAACAATCAGAAGCATCATCAACTCCAGAGATAGAAAATATAGATTACAATTTAGCCTACACTTATTTCAAAATAAAAAATTATGGAAAAGCTACAGAGTATTTTAATCGATTTATTTCAAATAAAAAAGAAGATAAAGTTAGACTTAATGATACCTACCTGCGTTTAGGCGATGCTCATTTCGTTTCAAGTCAATACCAAAGAGCTATTTCAGCTTATGAAAACGCAATTAGATTGAATGAAATCGATTCTGATTATCCAGCATTTCAGAAGGCAATTAGTGTAGGTTACGCTGGTAATACTTCAAAGAAGATAAAAGAGTTAGAGCAATTTATAAACCAGTATTCAAAATCAAAATTAAGAGATGATGCTTTATATGAACTTGGTAATTCATTTGTAAAAGCAAATGAAACAGATAAAGCTATGAAAGCTTACAATCAGTTGAATAGCGAGTATAGAATGAGTTCTTTCGTACCAAAATCACTGTTACGTCAAGGTTTGGTGTATTACAATGGAAGTAAAAACGAAAGCGCTTTAACTAAATTTAAAAAAGTGGCAGGTGATTACCCAGGAACACCAGAAGCGGTTCAGGCAGTTTCAACAGCACGATTAATATATATTGATTTAGGTAAAGTGGACGAGTATGCTAATTGGGTGAAGCAATTGGATTATGTTGAGGTAACTGATGCCGATTTAGATAATACCACATACGAAGCTGCAGAGAAGCAGTATTTAGAAAACAATACAGATAAGGCAATAAGGCAATTTAATGGATATTTAAATCAATTCCCTAATGGAATTCATGCATTGCAATCACATTTTTACTTGGCTCAAATGTATTACAAGAAAGATCTGTTGGAAAATGCAGCACCGCATTACAAGTATGTTGTAGATGCAAGCCAAAGCGAGTTTACAGAAGAGGCTTTATCACGTCTATCTCAGTTTTATTTAGAAAGTAAAAGCTGGAATAAAGCCATCCCAATTTTGCAACGTTTAGAAGAAGAAGCAAACTATCCGCAGAATATTGTATTTGCACAGTCTAACTTGATGAAGGCTAATTATCAATTAGAGAGTTATGATAATGCTGTAGCTTACGCTGAAAAAGTACTAAACAGTTCAAAAATTGATAATAAAATTAAAAGTGATGCCCATATTATTATTGCACGTTCTGCAATGAAAACAGGAGATGAAACTAAAGCAAAGTCTGCTTATGCAAAAGTTGAGCGTGTTGCTACAGGCGAAACAGCAGCTGAAGCTTTATACTTTAATGCCTATTTTAAAAATAAGGAAGGAAATTATAAAGGTTCTAATGCATCAGTACAGAAATTAGCAAAAGATTTTTCTGGATATAAGTACTATAGTGCAAAAGGGTTGGTGCTAATGGCTAAGAATTATTATGCTTTAGATGATGCATTTCAAGCCACATATATTTTAGAAAGTGTTATTCAAAATTTTCCAGAATTTGAAGATGTGGTTTCCGAAGCAAAAACAGAACTTAGGAAAATCAAAAGAGAAGAAGCTAAAACAAATTCATCAATAGTTTCAGAAGATTAAATACAAGTTATATGGTCATGCTCAGCAAAGTCTAGGCATATCATCATCAATCGTAAATCAAAAAAATATAAGAATGCGTAAGCAAATCAAAATCATATCAACAGGAATTCTTTTATTAAGTATAACATTAAGTTTCGCTCAAAGAACCGAAAACGATACAATAAATACAGGTGTTATAGATGTTGTTAAGCCATACACACCAACAATTTCTGATGCATTTAAAGTAAAGGAAGTTCCTGCTTTAGATGATGAAACTACAGAAACAAAAAAAGAGATTAAGTATAATATTTTTTCTTTTCCTGTAGCATCAACATTTACACCAGCAAAAGGAAAAGCTGCTGTAGTAGAAAAGCGTCCGCCAGCTAAACTATTTGATAATTATGCTACATTAGGAGTGGGCAGTTATACTACTATTTTAGGTGAAGTGTATTTAAATCATGCCATTTCAAGAAATGAAAGTGTTGGAGGCTATGTTAGCCATCATTCATCAGCAGGAGGTATAGAAGGAGTGTCTTTTGATGATAACTTTTCTAACTCGAAAATCAACTTGAATTATTCCAGTAGATTAAGAGATTTAGCATGGAATGTAGAGGCGGGTTTTCAGCATCAAATGTATAATTGGTACGGTGTGGATGAAACACAATTAGCTCAGGCACAAGCTAATAATATTGAAGTTGGACATTCTTTTTTTAATGCCCATTTTGGAGGTGATATTGAATTTGAAGATACTTATATCAACTCTGGAAGTTTCTTTTTCAGACGATTTAGTGATAACCAAGGCTCTGGAGAAAATAGGTTCGTAGCAAAAGCAAAAGTGGATGTGCCTATTAATGATGTTGAAATTTCAACGGATATAAAAATTGATTACATAGGCGGAACTTTCGATAGAAATTATGCGACTAATAATGCGCTAAATTATGGGAATTTTCAAGTTGGTTTATCGCCAACCTACCAAATGAAACAGGACGATTTAACGCTAGATTTAGGAGCTTCAATCTATTATCTAAGAGACCGAGAAGCAGGTGAAAACAAAATATTTATTTACCCAAACATAACAGCAACGTACAGGTTGGTTAATGATGTATTGATTGCTTACGGTGGTATTCAAGGGGATTTAATTCAAAATTCCTATTATGGTTTTGCTACAGAGAATCCGTTTGTCTCTCCAACATTATTCATCACTCCAACCGATCAGCTATACAATGCTTTTGTTGGATTAAAGGGAAAACTATCCAGTAACATGAGCTATAACATTAGCGGACGCTATTTAGCTGATAGAAACAAAGCCTTATTTAGAAATAACGAGATTACCTTAACTAATCAAGACTATACCTACGGGAACTCTTTTGGTATTGTTTATGACGATGTGGATACTTTTGGCGTAGCCGGAGAGATTAATGTAGATGTGAATAGAAATTTTAAGCTTGGTATTAAAGCAGAATATTTTACATATAACACAGATGATGAGGCAGAAGCTTGGAACTTGCCAGATTTAAGAGGTTCTCTTTTTCTGGATTATCAAATGGATGAACATTGGTTTATGGGAGCAAATCTATTTTACGTAGGTGAGCGTAAAGACCAATTTTTCTTAAATGATGGAGTAACTGTAACATCACCATTTACAGTAGCTTTAGATAGTTATTTTGATGCCAATGCGCATCTTGGATACCATATAAACGACCAATTTTCTGTGTTTGCAAAAGCAAATAATATGGTAAATAAAGCTTATGAGAAATGGCAGAATTTCCCAGTGCAAAGCATTCAGTTTTTAGCAGGCGCTACGTATAAGTTTGATTTTTGACACGAAGTGTCATCTTGAACTCGTTTCAGGATCTCATAGTATCACTCCCACGGAGGTAGGAATTTCATGAAGATTTCATAGAATTTAATTTTTTAGGGCGTTACCCTGTCGGGTCAGGCTTTCCGTTCCAAGTCCTCGCTTTTGCGCTAAGGCGCAAAACCTGTGGGCTTTCCTCTGCAATCCTTAACGCAGATTGTGCTAAAATCAGCTTCATAAATAGCATTTATATTTTGTATGCTTTTAGTTAACTAACATAATTGATAAATTTGTAATCGTTAAAATCTAATGAATGAAAAGATTGTTTTGTGCTATATTTTTGCTATCCTTTTTTAATAGTTTATCTCAGAACTTAACATGTTGTAAAACTATTTCTGAGGTAAAATCTCTAGTTGAAGGCGATTGGAAGTTAGAAGGGGATTCTAAGAATGTAGTTTACAGATTTAGTTTTTCTGGAGATAAAGGCTTTATTGAAGTCTTGAAGGAAATGAATTTACCTCCAAAAGCTGAAAAAACTAGAGAAGATGACATTATTATTAATGATCATGAGATTTTTAAAATATCATTAAAAAAACAGACTTATTTTATTGAAATACAAAGTTTAACTTATACTGTAATTGAACAAATTTTGGTTTTAAATGAATCAAACTTCATTTATGGTAATAAAAATTCTAAAAGAATCTTTACAAGAGATAGAATTAAGAAGTGATTCGCGCCAAATAATCAAAATACTCACCTTCTAAGGCCAGCTCACATTGTAACCCAACACTTTCGCAAGCTAATTTTAAAGTTTCAAAATCTAAATACAACCACTTTATAGGGGTTTCTTCTTTGCCTTTATACGATAAAAAGTAGTCCAGTTCGCCGTAGTATCCAGCATTCATATCCATCCAGTAACCACCATCATCATCTTCGTACATATATTTAATGTCAGACGAATCAATTAATATTTGGCCACCAGATTTCAAAAGACTTTTCATATGCGATAAATATTTAGATACCTGAATAATTTCTTGAAAAATACCAGTCCCATTCATTAATAGTAAAATGGTATCAAAAGTATCCGTTTCATCTAAAAGCGATTTTATTTCAGTATGTCTAACACCACGTTCTTTAGCAACTTTAATAGCACCCTCAGAGATATCAATAGCTTTTACTGCAAAACTATGTTCTTGTAAATACAAACTATGGCTGCCAGAGCCGCAACCAACATCTAATATTGAACCTTTACAAAATTTTAAAGCCATCTTTTCAATCTTCGGCATGTCTTTATAATCTCGAAACAAATAGGGAAGTGGTAAAACATCTTCATCTGAAATATTTGTTGAGGTAACGATATCTTCAGTATAGTTTCCGTTGTGGTAATCCAATAAAGCCTTTCCAAAAATATCTTTCATAGTATGTCATTGCGAGACTTTTTAAGTCGTGGCAATCTTCTAGTTTAAAGTTTCAATTTTAAAGATTACTTTGTTTATTCATCTCTAGTAATTACGAAAGTTACTATTTTTACACCATGCAAGACATCATAAATAATCTCCCAAAGCTCGCCAAAGATAAACATAACGAGAACAAAAAGTTCTTTGCAAAGCTTAAAAAAAAGCCGCCTAAAAATTTGGATTATACGATGCAGGAATTGCATGATCAAGAATTTGAAAAAACAGATTGTTTAGAGTGTGCCAACTGTTGTAAAACTACTGGGCCTCTGTTTACAGATAAAGATGTAGATAGAATTGCGAAGCATTTTAGAATGAAAACGCAAAAATTTATTGAGACCTATTTAAGAATTGATGAGGAAAATGATTTTGTTTTAAAAAGCGTGCCATGTACATTTTTAGGAGCCGATAATTACTGTTCTATTTATGATGTGAGACCAAAAGCATGTAGGGAGTTTCCGCATACTGATAGAAAAAAGTTTCAGCAAATATCTAATCTTACACTCAAGAATGTTGCCATTTGTCCTGCTGCTTTTAATATAGTTGAGGATATGAAGAAAAGAATAAAATAGTATCTTTAAAACAAAAATTAATTTTGGAAACTATTTTAAACTACTTTGAAACTATCCCTTCACACCATCGTGCTTTTATTATTGTTGGTGGTTTAACATTCTTTTGGATAATAGAAGGTATTATTCCGTTAATAGGATTTAATTATAAAAAATGGAAACATGCCATTCCAAATATTTTCTTCACCTTAACCACTATTTTAGTTAACTTACCTTTGGCGTTCTTATTTCTAAAATCTTCGGATTGGGTTATGGCAAACAATTTTGGTATTCTAAATTGGTTGCCAGAAATGCCAGTTTGGTTATATGCCATAGTTGGTGTTTTTTTAATTGATTGTATTGGTGCGTACTTACCACATCTTATAGAACATAAAGTAAAACCACTTTGGATGGTACATTTAGTACATCATTCCGACCATAAGGTTGATACTACTACAGCAAACAGACACCATCCTTTAGAGAGTTTAATACGTTATGTGTTTACACTAATGGGTATTTTTGTTGTAGGTACGCCCATAGCCCTTGTTTTATTATATCAATCATTATCAGTAGTAGCCACACAATTTAATCATGCAAATATTAAACTACCTAAAAAAGTAGATAAGCTGCTGAGTTATGTTATAGTTTCTCCAGATATGCATAAAGTACATCACCATTATAAAATGCCATATACAGATTCTAATTACGGAAATATATTTTCAGTTTGGGATAGGCTTTTTGGAACTTATATGGAGTTAGATACTGATAAAATTGTGTATGGAGTTGATGTTTTTCCCGATGAAGCAAAGAACAGTAATATCAAAGATTTACTTAAACAACCTTTTCAGAAATATCAAAAGCCAACGTCTTCTGAAGATATTCCAAAAGGTTAAAAATTAACTCTTCTCAATATCACTAATATGATGCTCCCAAGCTTTAGCAGAAATTTGTATTTCAATAATTAAAAGTGCTAATGATGCTATAAGTAAAATTAGTGCTAATCCAAAAATCCAAACTGCAATAGTATTTTGTTTTATGTAAATTAAAAACATAGTCAGTACACAAAAAAGTAAACTAGTAATTCCCAAAATTTGCATATATCTGGTAAGATACAAGCGATGTTTTATATTTTTAATTTGTTTAAAAAAACGCTCATCATGATTCTTTTGGTATTTATCATACAAATCCCTAATTGCAGATGTGTATGCTATAAACCTGTTAGTATAGGCTAACATAATTAATGAAATTGCAGAAAATAAAAGTGCAGGCGTCGTTAATGTAAGCTGTTCCATGAAAACAATTTTATACAAAGTTATTGATTTATAAACGAATAATTTTGATGATTGATAACTAACGCATTCTGGGTATTTCACATATCCTAATTGTGTGATGTTAGAAGTCTATCTAGTACCAATGTTTTATATTTGTATAATTGCTTGAATGAAGATTTATTTTACTAACATATCACTATTGCTAATCTTTTTATGGAGTAGCGTAAACATAACCAATGGACAAACATTCCAAAGGGTTGAAGATGTTGTTGGTGTTGGTGTTTTAGAGAGGAATAATGGTGTTGCAGTAGCAGATTATGATGGTGATAACGATTTAGATGTTTTTGTTGTTGCCAATGCTGTTGAAAATAATACCTCAGAAGCATCAAAAAGCAAGTTATTCAGAAATAATAATAATGGTACGTTTACTGATGTTACAGAAAGCTCTGGCTTAACCAATTTATTAACTTCAGAAGATGTAACGAGTACTACTCTGGCACAAGCGGGACACAAATTAGGTGTGTTTTGGGGAGATATAAATAATGATGGTTTCCCAGATATACTGTTTACACATGTTTTTAAAATCCAGCTGTTTTTAAATCAAGGCAATGGTACGTTTCTAGATATAACGGAAATTTCAGGTCTACCAGAAGTAAACGGTTGTGTGAATACAGGAGCCTCATGGTTTGATTATAATAATGATGGGTTTTTAGATGTATACATTAGCGATTGGAATAGATGTACAGGCAATACATTTTACAGGAATAATGGTAATAATACATTTACAAATGTTACTGAAGCAAGTGGATTGATAGAACCAGTAAGTAGATTTGGATACACACCTTTTCCTTTTGATATCAATGAAGACGGTTGGATGGATCTTATTGTAGCTAACGATTTAGATCGATCTAATTATTTATATATAAACCAGAGTGGAATGTCCTTTACAGATCAAGCATCAACCTATGGTTTGGATAATGGAATAGACGATATGGCTATTGTTATTAATGATTTTGATAATGATAATGATTTTGATTTTTTTATTACCGGTATAGATGAAAATTCACTTTTAGTAAATAACGGAAATAATAACTTTGAAGATAAAGCCTCAGAGTTTGATTTAATAGGATTAGGTTGGGCTTGGGGTGCTCGTTTTGCGGATTTTGATTTAGATGGTGATGAAGATTTATATATATTAAATGGCTATAGTTTTGAAGGTAGAGGTGATGAACAAAATAGATATTATAAAAATTTAATTCAGGAAGGTCAAAATACTTTTCAAGATGAATCCAATACATCGGGATTAGCAGAAATTACCAAAAGTGTTGAAGCTCTTGATTTTGATTATGATAATGATGGAGATTTGGATTTATTTGTTACAAATGGAGAGTCTAAATCGTTTTTTTATGAAAATAAACTTTTAAATTTTGATGAAACTTCAACTTTAAAATGGTTTAAAGTAAGCTTAGAAGGAACCACTTCAAACAGAAGTGCTATTGGAACTAAACTAGAACTCTCTACTTCAGAAGGTAACATCATCCGTTACTTTAATGGTGTTGGTTTTCTAAGTCAAAGTATGCAACCGGTTCATTTCGGGTTGCCTTCAAATGCTATTATTAATCAACTAAAAATAAGTTGGCCGTCTGGTTTAGTAGAAACACTTCAACTAATAGAGACTAATACTTTTATAAAAGCGATTGAAGGAAATGGATATACGGTGTTAAATATTCAACCCAGCCAAAAAGCTTATGGATGTATTGATCCAGAGTCTTGTAATTATAACCCTTTAGCCATATTGGATGATGGTTCTTGTGAGTATTTAACCTCGAAAGTTATTAGCGGTTCAGATACATCATCTTTTTTCAAAACGGAAACATACATGTATCCTTTAGAAGATGAAGCAACCGCAATCTGGGAAATAACAGGAGGAGAATTATTGGATGGCCAAAATTCAGAAGCCATAACAGTAAGATGGCATATTGAAGCAGAAGGTAGGATTTCTGTGCGAGAATTTAATAATTCATGTTTTAGTGAACCTGTGGTTAAAACGGTAATATTAAATACTCAAAATATTCCAGAAAACACATCTATTGCTAGATTATGGAATGAGGCTTTGCTGGAAGCCATTCGAAACGATTTTGCGAGACCAACCGTTCATGCTAGAAACTTATTTCATGCCAGTATAGCGGTGTATGATGCTTGGGCTATTTATAGTAAAGAAGCACGACCCTATTTAATTGGAAATACTGTAAGAGGATTTACTAGCGAGCTTTTAAGTTTTACACCATTAGAATCTGTAGAAGAGTCAAGAAAAAAAGCTATTAGTTATGCTGCTTATAGATTATTAAGTCATCGATTCAGGATTTCTCCTGGAGTAATAGAAACACAAGAACGATTAGATTTAATCATGGCACAATTAGGATACGATTTGAATTTCACTGATTCTGATTATATTTCTGGAGATGCTCGTGCATTAGGGAACTATATAGGTCAGACATTAATAGCTTATGGAAATCAAGATGGAGCTAGAGAGCAATCCGATTATAATAATGCATTTTATCAACCAATTAACTTTCCGTTAAACCCTAATTTGACGAATGATTTTCTTACCACGAATCCAAACAGGTGGCAGCCGCTAAGTTTAAATGGTTTTGTAGATCAAAGTGGAAACCTCATAGAAGGCGATGTTATTGATTTTTTAAGTCCAGAATGGGGTGCTGTAAATGGTTTTGCTTTAACAGATAATGAAAAAACAATATACAATAGAGGTGGTAACACATACAGTGTTTTTAATGACCCTGATGCTCCACCTTATCTAAACGAAAATGATACGAGATCTTCCAAATCATATAAATGGGGGTTTTCCATGGTTTCAGTTTGGCAATCACATTTAGATACCTCAGATAATGTTTTCTGGGATATTTCACCCAAAACTATAGGCAATATTAATTTTAATAGTTTGCCAACTAATTATGAAGAGTATCCTGATTTTTATAAATTTTTTGAAGGAGGAGATATTAGTCAGGGAAGAGATATAAACCCAATCACGCAACAACCGTATGAAGAACAAGTTGTTCCAAGAGGTGATTATGCAAGAGTTTTAGCAGAGTTTTGGGCAGATGGCCCAGATTCAGAAACCCCGCCGGGGCATTGGTTTACAATTTTGAATTATGTAAACGATAATCCTTTTTTAGAAAAGCGATTTAAAGGAGAAGGAGAGACTCTTAGTCCTTTAGAATGGGATGTAAAATCATATTTTATTTTAGGAGGCGCAATGCATGATGCTGCAATATCAGCATGGAGTATTAAAGGATGGTACGATTATATTAGACCTATTTCAGCAATTAGATATATGGCATCTAGAGGGCAAAGTTCAGATAATACTGCTCCAAATTATAATATGGAAGGTATAGAATTAATCCCAGACTATATCGAATTGGTTTCAGAAAACGATCCGCTATCTGGAATAAATGGAGAGCATATTAATAAAATAAAATTATATACTTGGAAAGGGCATAACTTTATAAACAATACAGAAACAGATGTGGCAGGTGTAGGCTGGATTCTAGCTGAAGATTGGTGGCCGTATCAAAGACCCAATTTTGTAACACCACCTTTTGCAGGATACGTTTCTGGACATTCAACATATTCTAGAGCCGCCGCTGAGGTGCTTGCAGCTATTACAGGGAGTGAGTTTTTTCCAGGAGGCTTGGGTGAATTTAAAGCTGAAAAAAATAAATTTTTGGTTTTTGAGGAAGGGCCATCAATTGATATCAACTTACAATGGGCTACTTATCAAGATGCTTCAGACCAATGTAGTTTATCCAGGATTTGGGGAGGGATACATCCACCTGCAGATGACATTCCAGGTAGAATTATAGGTAAGAAAGTGGGAATAGATGCGTTTAATTTTGCTGTTCCATATTTTAGTTCTCGTGGTAAAAATTCTAATCGTTTGGAAGTATTCCCATCTCCCGTTTTAAATAGTAAGATAACTATTTTAAATTCAGATATGAGTGATAAACTTTTAGTTTTTGATATGGTTGGAAGGCAAATTATACCACAAAACAAAATCTATAATAGTAATGCCAACGCTGTAGAAATAGAATTGCCTACGAGTTTAGCTTCAGGTTTTTATGTTATTAGAAAAAATAGTCAATCAAAAATTATTGTTGTCAAAAAAAATAAAGGACAATAAAGTTTCCAAGATAAACATACAGCCACATGCAAGAAGATTTTTTACACTACATCTGGAAACACAAGAAAATTAATTTTAATAATCTAAAAACAACCAAAGGGGAAGCTATTGTTATCTCTAGCGTAGGGCAACATAACTTTAATTCTGGTCCAGATTTCTTTAACGCAAAAATTAAAATAGGAGAGCAGCTTTGGGCAGGAAATCTAGAAATTCATTTAAAATCTTCAGATTGGTTTTTACATAATCATGAACAAGATAAAGCTTATGATAATGTTATTTTACATGTAGTGTGGGATGATGATACAGAGGTGTTTAGAAAAGATAACTCAGTAATACCTACTTTAGAATTGAAGAATTATATAGATAAGTCCTTATTAAATAACTATGAAAAATTACTATCAAAAAAAGATAAATGGATTAATTGTGAAAATGATTTTGCTTTAACAGATCAATTCGTTTTAGATCATTGGTTAGAACGCCTATATTTTGAGCGTTTAGATAGAAAATCGAATACTATCCAAAATTTATTGCAAACTTCTAAGAACGATTGGGAAGCGGTTCTTTTCAAAATGCTAACTAAAAATTTTGGATTAAAAGTAAATGGCGATGCCTTTTTTAGTTTAGGTAATTCAATTGATTTTTCAATAATAAGGAAGACGCAATCTAATCAACAAATTATTGAAGCCTTGCTATTTGGGCAATCTGGGTTGCTAAATGAGGAAGTAGAACATCCATATTACTCAAATTTGGTTAAAGAGTACGATTTCTTAAAGCAAAAATTTAATCTTCAAAACAGTCAGGTTTTACCATTACAGTTTTTTAGGCTTAGACCACCAAACTTTCCAACAATCCGTTTATCTCAATTAGCGAGTTTATACAACAAACATCAAAATTTATTTTCAAAAGTTGTTAAAATAAATCAGAGAGAAGATTTTTATGAGCTCTTCAAAGTTTCTACTTCTGAATTTTGGAAAACGCATTATACTTTTCAAAAAGAATCAAAGGCTTCAACTAAAATGATATCAAAATCATTTATTGATTTATTATTAATTAATACGATTTTACCTCTAAAATTTAGTTATGCAAAACAGAAAGGAGAAGAAGTAAATACTGATTTAATTGAACTGGCATCAACAATAACTTCTGAAAAAAATACGATTATAGAGACTTTCAATAAACTTAAAAAAGTTTCAAAATCTGCATTACAGTCGCAGTCTTTAATTCAACTCAAAACAGAGTATTGTGACAAAAATAAATGTTTGCAATGTGCCATAGGAAATTCATTAATCAATAAATAAGGCATAAACTTTTTAAACTAAAAAAGTAAGTCTTAAATTGCAACATGAACAGTATTTATAAACCTTTATTGTTTTTTCAAAAACACGGATATTATGTATGTCAGCGTATTGCAGACCGTTTTGGTATAAGAGCAAAAGTGGTTAGAACATCTTTTATGTACATAACCTTTGTTACTGTAGGATTTGGGTTTGCATTATACATGTTTCTGGCATTTTGGATGCGTATTAAAGATTTAATATATACAAAACGGTCATCGGTTTTTGATTTATGAATCCACTTATAAAATTTTTTAGAACAAAAATTTATACAGCTGTATTAATGCTAATCATTATTCTAATGGTTGGTGTTTTTGGTTATGTTATGATATCGGGATATTCCTGGATCGATGCTTTGTATATGACAGTTATAACCATGACTACTGTTGGTTTTGGGGAGGTAGTTCCGTTGGACGACGAGTCTAAGATTTTTACAATTTTTTTAATTTTAGCTAGTATCGTTATAGTGGGTTATGCTTTATCTATTATCACTGAATATATTTTAAGCAAAAATGATGTTGAAGAATTAAAACACAAAAAGATGCAAAAAAAGATTGATAGCTTTAAAAACCACATCGTTATTTGTGGCTATGGTAGAAATGGTAAACAAGCTGCAAGAAAACTAGCAGCTTACAAAAAGCAATTTGTAGTTATTGAGAAAGATAAGGAGATGGAAGAGCGATTACAATTAGATGAAGTGCCTTATGTTATAGGAAATGCAAATGAAGATGAGGTTTTGGTAACAGCAGGTGTAGATCGAGCAGCATGTTTTATTTCAGCTTTACCTAACGATGCTGATAATTTGTTTGTGGTACTTTCTACAAGACAATTGAATAGTAAGATTACTATAATTAGTCGTGCATCTAATGAATCGTCTTATAATAAATTAAAATTTGCTGGAGCAGATAATGTCATTCTTCCAGATAAAATAGGAGGGGATCATATGGCCTCATTGGTTGTGGTTCCCGGATTAATGGAGTTTATAGATAATCTTTCTATTGTTGGCAAATCAGATATTAATATTGAGGAAGTCGCTGTTGAGAAATTTTATGATTCTAAAAAACCTAAAACAATTAAAGATTTGGATCTTCGTAAAAAAACAGGATGTACCGTTATTGGGTACAAAGATGAAAACGGAGAATATACAGTAAATCCCGGTGCAGAAATGAAATTAGCTAGACGATCAAAGATTATAGTTTTAGGGCGTCCTGAGCAAATTGAAGCTCTAAATTCAGAATACGATATTAATTAGCAATTTTGCTATTTTAACAGCCTTTGTTTTAAAAAATCATTTTTTTTTAGCATCTTGCTGTCATCTAGTAAGAATCTTTCAATAAAAACTAACTAACACAATCCTTATGAAGAAATATCTTCTATCAATTTTTACATTAATAACTCCAGTTTTAATAATTGCTCAAGAAACAGCCGAAAAAGGTTTAGACCAACGTATAGATGAAGCATTTCAACCAGTAGCTGATGGTTTTTTTGATTTTATATTCTTTCCAATTTACAAAAGTGATGCCATTACCATTCCTTTTGTACTAGTATTATTGGTTGGTAGTGCACTATTTTTTACTATTTATTTCAAGTTTCCTAATATTTTTCACTTCAAAACAGCTATAAATGTCGTAAGAGGTAAGTTTGATGATGTAGATCATCCAGTTGTGGAACCAGCTTATGGTGATGTAACACCAGGAGGGGATTCTATAGAAACAATAAGAGATGAAAGTGAAGAAGGAGAAGTATCTCACTTTCAAGCATTAGCAACTGCAGTTTCCGGTACCGTAGGAAATGGAAATATTGCTGGTGTAGCTTTGGCAATTGCTTTAGGTGGACCTGGAGCAACATTTTGGATGATTGTATGTGGTTTGTTAGGTATGTCTACCAAGTTTGTTGAGTGTACTTTGGGGGTTCAATATAGAGATGTTGGTGAAGATGGGACAGTTTATGGCGGACCAATGTACTACATTAGTAAAGGTTTAAAAGAAAAAGGCTTTGGAATGGTAGGTAAAATTGCTGCAGTGTTTTTTGCAATTTTTTGTATTGGTGGTTCTTTTGGTGGAGGTAATGCTGCACAATCAAACCAAGCAACTATTGTACTAAAAGAATTGATGGGTTTAGAAAGCACAAGTGCTGGTGCCATTATAGGATTGGTACTCGCAGTTTTAGTTGGTATAATAATTATTGGAGGTATTAAAAGAATTGCGCAAGTAACTGAAAAAGTTGTTCCTTTTATGGCTGTTATGTATTTAATAGCATGTTTATACATAATCGGAAGTAACTTTTCTTTTATAGATGATGCTTTCGGATTAATTTTTAGAGAAGCATTTAATCCAACAGCTTTTGGAGTTGGTAGTATCATTGGAGTTTTATTAGTAGGATTCCAAAGAGCAGCCTTTTCAAATGAAGCTGGTGCTGGTTCAGCATCTATTGCGCACTCAGCTGTAAAAACAAAATATTCAGCTTCTGAAGGTTTAGTGGCATTGTTAGAACCTTTTATTGATACAGTTGTTATCTGCACAATGACGGCTTTAGTAATTATCATATTCAATTTTGGTGGTGGTGATGGTGCAATATTCCAATACGGTGGTGATGGTTCTGGAGCAGTGTTAATTGACGGTGTTGCTTATGAGGGTGCAGGAATTACGTCACAAGCATTTGCAGCTTATATACCTTATTCTAATGTGTTCTTAACTATTGCAGTTGTTTTATTCGCCGTATCAACTATGATATCATGGTCTTACTACGGATTACAATCTTGGAAATTTTTATTCGGTAGAGGTAAAGCAGCAGATTTAACATACAAATTATTATTCTTATTATTTGTAATCATAGGTGCTGCAGCTAGTATGGGATCTATCTGGAAATTCTCAGATGCTATGATTTTTGCTATGATATTTCCAAATATGGTTGGTTTATATTTCTTATTCCCAGTTGTTAAAAAACAATTAAATAGATATCTTGGTGCTATAAAAGACGCAAAAGAATAAATAACATAAATAAATTATATGAAATCCCATTTCACGTTTTCAAGAAAACAACGGAATGGGATTTTTTTATTACTAATACTTATAGTAATTTTTCAATGTATTTACTTTTTTGTTGATTTTTCACCCAAAGAAGTTCCAATTAATCAAGAAGAACTTTCAAGATTTACTAAAGAAATAGATTCTTTAAGGCGCATTGAAATTGAATCAAGACAACCAAAAATTTATCCATTCAACCCTAATTTTATTACAGATTATAAAGGAGCAACTATAGGAATGTCTAATGAAGAAATAGATAGACTATTAACATTCCGAAAACAAGATAAATGGATTAACTCAGCAGAACAGTTTCAAAACGTTACAAAGGTTTCAGATTCTCTATTAGCAACAATATCACCGTATTTTAAATTTCCAGAATGGGTTACAAACCCTCAACCTAAAAGCAATCCCTCTTTTAATTACAATAATAAACCCAAAACCTACGCGCAAAAACAAGATTTAAACACAGCAACAGCACTACAGCTTCAAGATGTAAATGGTGTTGGCAAAGTATTGTCAAACCGTATTATAAAATTCAGAAACAAATCAAAAGGCGGATTTATAGCAGATGTGCAATTAAACGATATTTACGGTTTAACCCCAGAAACTATTCAAAAAATAACCAACCACTTTACTGTAAAAACACCAAAGGCAGTTAAAAAAATAAATATAAATATAGCCACCATTGACGATTTGGTTACCATCCCTCATATAGATTATGATTTGGCACACAACATCATAGAACAGCGACAGCTTCGTGAAGGATATAAAACAATAAACGAATTAACAAAAGTTAAGGACTTTCCCGTAAATAAAATCAAGATAATTGAATTATATTTGCACTTCGAAAAAGAAAACTAAATGAATAGCATGTACTTCACCGAAGAGCATAACCTTTTTAGAAAAAGCCTTCAACATTTTTTAAAGAAAGAAGTAGTTCCACACATCGATAAATGGGAAAAGTCAGGAACTATTGAGCGTTTCATCTGGAAAGAATTTGGAGAAATGGGGTTCTTTGGTATAAATTACCCAGAAGCTTACGGGGGCATGAACCTCGATTTGTTTTACACCATTATCTTTTTAGAAGAACTTCAAAAAATAAATTCAGGTGGTTTTGCAGCAGCAATTTGGGCACATGCATATTTAGCCATGACGCACTTAAATGCTGAAGGGGATGAAGCTATCAAACAAAAATACTTAGTACCAAGTATAGCAGGCGATAAAATAGGCTGTTTAGCAATTACAGAGCCATTTGGAGGAAGTGATGTGGCAGGCATGCGAACTACTGCAGTAAAAGATGGCGACCATTACATCATAAATGGGTCAAAAACATTCATAACAAATGGAGTAACCAGCGATTATTTAGTGGTAGCCGCAAAAACCGCTTCAGAGCTTGGTAATAAAGGTATTAGCATATTTGTTTTAGATAGAGATATGGAAGGTATATCAGCAACCAAACTAGATAAACTAGGATGGCGTGCATCAGATACTGGAGAAATAGCCTTTGATAACGTAAAAGTACCTACAGAAAACCTCTTAGGTAAAGAAAATCAAGGCTTTTCATATATTATGCAACACTTTTCTTTAGAGCGCTTAATTATGGGTGTTAATGCCCACGCACGTGCAGAATTCGCCTTAGAGTACGCCCTTCAATACATGAGCGAACGTCATGCCTTTGGTAAGACCATCGATAAATTTCAAGCCCTAAGGCACAGCTTAGCAGATTTATATACAGAAATGGAGTTTTGTAAAACTTTTAACTACGCCATAACAGCCAGATTAGATAAGGGCGAGTATGTTGTAAAGGAAGCAACCATGTCTAAGCTAAAGTCCACAAAAGTTGCTGACGATGTTATATATCAATGCCTACAATTCTTAGGTGGTTACGGTTACATGGAAGAGTACCCAATGGCCAGATTACTCCGCGATAGTAGGTTGGGGCCAATAGGAGGTGGGACTTCAGAGATACTCAGAGAAATACTTGCTAAAATTATTATCGATAAAAAAGAATATAAGCCAGTAACTTAAATTACTTTGTTTTTAAACTTATAATTTGGGCGCCTGCTTACCGATATGCAGGTTATTACAAGGGTCGGGCTTTCCCACTATATCTTTTTAAACGTCATAGCGAGGAGCGAGCGACGTAGCTATCTGTTTATTATTTACTTCAAAAGCAATTCAGTACATGTCTATTTTAAAAAGGATGCCGTTTCTCCCGATAGCTATCGGGACTAACGCAAGAGTGTTTGCTAAATTTAGTTTTATAGCCTAAACGTTAGTTTTTTTGAGGAGTTCGTTTAACGTTTATGTATATGGAAAGTTGCGTGTTTGTGTGCGAGGATTTTCCGAAGGAAAATCAGAAGCTAGCAAACGAGCAACTAACTTTGGTTTAGCTAAAACTAGCAATTTTTTTTATACGGTGTTAGCCATTGTTATTTTATTATTCAGGCCTATTTGAAAATATACGTTCCTTTTTATTTTTCAAATCAGTATTAATTATCTCAAGTAGTTTTATCGTTTCTTGTGTATTGCACGCATAAAAAAGAGGCTTATCTACAAGTGCTTTATTTAATCTGTATTTAGTAAATTTAGTATAATAGAATTTTTTAGAAAGGTTGGAGTCTAAATAGCTTAACTCGTAGCAGAAATAAAAATCGTTTAATTTTTTTTGTTTTAAATTAGTTTTGAACTTAAATCCTAATACGAATTCTTGGTTGCTTTCTAATGAAATATTTAAGGGATTATTTTTTTGTGTATCTGAATATATTATTTCTCCACTTTCACTAATAATATATTTTCTATATGCTATTGATTTTGCAGTCCTCTTTCCAATATTCTGAATATCGAGTTTAATATACTTTTCATCACTATTTATATCGGATAATTTAAGAGAACCATTATTAGATATATTAGGTCTTTCTGAATATATAATATTATCTAAGGTTTTTTTTGTGGCAATATTAAGACGCTCAATTGAATTTAATTGTAATCTATTAATGTTATGTAATTCAGAGTTAATTTCTTGAATTTTGCTTACCTCTCTTATTAGGCTATCATTTAACCTTTTAGAATTATCAAGTTGCACTTGGAAAAGACTATCGGATGCAATAGAGTTTTTACTGAATTGCATTACGCTTAGTTCAATAGATTTTTGTGAATAATACAGCGCAATTATAGCACATAGTAACGAAAGTAAAGAAATTGCATTTTCTTTAATTTTATTAATTAATGGTTGAATAAGTTTTACCAACTTCATAATTATAGAGTACAGAAACAAGACTAAAGAAATTATATTTGATTTAATTTTTTTTACAGTTAGTTGTACAATATTTGTCAACTTATTCATTGATTCACTCGGTTTTTTTAATAATGGCTAATGTTTTTACGGATATGCGTCGTTTTAATGACTTATATCCGACGTTAAACGAATATAGAAGAAAATTTTTACAAAGTCAAGTCTAAAAAAACTATTTTAAAAATTGCAAACTCTAAATTACTTTTTATATTTGCACCCGAAAAATTCTAAAAGAGAGGAGGTTAAGACACTATGTTAATAATTCCAGTTAAAGAAGGAGAAAATATAGATAGAGCGTTAAAGCGTTACAAACGTAAGTTTGTAAAAACAACGATTAAAAATCAGTTGCAAGAACGTAAGCAGTTTACTAAACCTTCTGTAGCACGCAGAGCACAAGTTCAAAAAGCGCAATACATACAGTCATTAAAAGACGCAGAAGAAGTTTAATAAATTTCTTTTTGAATATTTAAATCCCGCCAAAAGCGGGATTTTTTATTTACTATTATTCATAAAGAGTATTTTGTTTTGTTAATAATAAGAAGTGTATTAACAGGCATCTCATAAAAGAAATCCTTAAAAAAAACTACCCAAAACACGTTCGTAAAAAATATTAAAAGTTGTAACTTAGAAATTTCAAACCAAATTATGTCGTTCCAACAGTTTACAGAATACTTACTCTTAGAAAAAAAATATTCAGCATTAACTGTAAACGCTTATCAAACCGATTTAGAAGCCTTTTTGTTTTTTATTCAAAACGAATACGACGAAAAATCAATTAACAAAGTCAACTATTCACAAATAAGAAGTTGGATAGTGGCATTGGTAGAGAGTGGGCTATCAAACCGAAGTGTAAACCGTAAAGTATCAGCCTTAAATACCTATTACAAGTTTCTAATTAAAACAGGAGCTATCAAACTCAATCCATTATTAAAACATAAAGCTTTAAAAACGAGTAAAAAAGTTCAGGTACCATTTTCAGAACAAGAAATAGAAACTGTTTTAAACGAATTAAACTTTGCTGATGATTTTGAAAGTTTAAGGAACAAATTTGTTATAGAATTATTCTATTCCACAGGAATAAGAAGAATAGAGTTGGTAGAACTCAAACTATCCAGTATAGATCTGCATAACAAAACGTTAAAAGTTCTTGGAAAAAGAAATAAAGAGCGCATCGTACCGTTATTGAAATCTGTAGTGCAAACAGCAAACAAGTATTTAAATCAGAGAAGCGAGTTAGAAACCATTACAGATAAGGAGCACCTTTTTTTAACGAAAAAAGGTATTAAAATATACGAAACACTTGTTTACAGAATAATAAATGAGTATTTTAGTTTGGCATCTTCAAAAGTAAAAAAGAGCCCGCATATACTTAGGCACTCTTTTGCTACACATTTGTTAAACCAAGGTGCAGATTTAAATGCTGTTAAGGAGCTTCTAGGGCATTCCAGTTTGGCTGCAACGCAAGTTTATACGCACAATAGTATAGCAGAATTAAAAAAAGTGCACATACAAGCTCACCCAAGAAGTAAAAAGTAAAATAGTATTTAAGTGTATTGTCTAACCAAAAAGAGTATTATGAAAGTAAACACACAATCAGTAAATTTTAATGCCGACCAAAAATTGATTCAGTTTATCCAAAAGCGTATGGATAAATTGGATATGTATTATGATAAAGTTATTAAATCTGATGTTTTTTTAAAGGTTGAAAATACCAGTGATAAAGAGAATAAAATTTTTGAAGCAAAAGTAAGTGTACCAGGAGATAGCTTAATAGTTAAGAAACAATGTAAAACCTTTGAAGAAGGTGCAGATATGGCTGTTGCATCACTACAAAGACAACTAAAAAAGAGAAAAGAAAAATTAAGAGCACATTTATAATAAAATTTCTTAAAAAATGTTTTGAATAAAGTAAAAAATCTATACATTTGCAGTCCGTTAGAAATAGCGGGCTTTTTTTATGTGGTTTTTTTATAAAAATAACATGAAAAACGCCGATGTAGCTCAGCTGGCTAGAGCAGCTGATTTGTAATCAGCAGGTCGTGGGTTCGAGTCCCTCCATCGGCTCAAGTTCTTTAAAAAAATTGGAATAAGTTAATTGGGGAGATACTCAAGCGGCCAACGAGGGCAGACTGTAAATCTGCTGACTATGTCTTCGCAGGTTCGAATCCTGCTCTCCCCACATTTAATTTTTAATAAAGGCTTGTCAAAAGATTGCTTTTGTAAAGTTGTGTTTAAAAATTAATTGGATTGGTAACCAATCAGGATCAACGACCTGAGGGAGTTAATCTGACTTTTTTGATTTTTTGTTGAAATATTGAAGTTTTGATGAATGTAAATTTATCATAAAATTGCGGGAGTAGCTCAGTTGGTAGAGCGTCAGCCTTCCAAGCTGAATGTCGCCAGTTCGAACCTGGTCTCCCGCTCTAAAAATTCCTGCGAAGGCAGGAATCTCTTCTTTCAAATTAAATAATCTTTTGAAGATTGTTTTGAGAAAGAAAAGGGAATAAAAACTTTACGCCGGTGTAGCTCAGGGGTAGAGCGTTTCCTTGGTAAGGAAGAGGTCACGAGTTCAAATCTCGTCATTGGCTCTATTTAGAGTAAAAAATAGAATACACTAATATTATTATATAACTAAGATTAAAATTATTTAAAAACATGGCAAAGGCAACTTTCGATCGTTCAAAACCACACTTAAATATTGGTACAATTGGACACGTAGATCACGGTAAAACAACTTTAACTGCTGCTATTACTAAAGTATTAGCTGATGCAGGTTTATCTGAAGCAAGAGATTTCGATCAAATTGATAACGCTCCAGAAGAAAAAGAAAGAGGTATCACAATTAATACGTCTCACGTAGAATATCAAACACAAAATCGTCACTATGCACACGTAGATTGTCCAGGTCACGCCGATTACGTTAAGAACATGGTAACTGGTGCTGCACAAATGGATGGTGCTATATTAGTTGTAGCTGCAACTGATGGTCCTATGCCGCAAACTCGTGAGCACATCTTATTAGGTCGTCAAGTAGGAATTCCTCGTATCGTTGTTTTCTTAAACAAAGTTGATATGGTGGATGATGAAGAGTTATTAGAATTAGTAGATATGGAAGTTAGAGATTTATTAAACTTCTATGAGTATGATGGAGATAATGGTCCTGTAATTTCTGGTTCAGCTTTAGGTGCGCTTAATGGTGAGCAAAAGTGGGTTGATACTGTAATGGAATTAATGGCTGCTTGTGATGAGTGGATTGAAGAGCCTGTACGTGATATGGATAAGCCTTTCTTGATGCCTATAGAAGACGTATTCTCTATTACTGGTCGTGGTACTGTTGCAACTGGTAGAATTGAAACTGGTGTAGCTAACACAGGAGATCCTGTAGAGATTATCGGTATGGGTGCTGAGAAATTAACATCTACTATTACAGGTATCGAAATGTTCCGTCAAATATTAGATAGAGGTGAGGCTGGTGATAATGCAGGTATCTTATTAAGAGGTATTGAGAAATCTCAAATCTCTAGAGGTATGGTAATTACTAAACCAGGTTCTGTAACACCACATGCTAAATTTAAAGCTGAGGTTTATATCCTTAAGAAAGAAGAAGGTGGACGTCACACTCCATTTCATAATAACTACCGTCCACAGTTCTACGTTCGTACAACTGACGTAACAGGAAACATTGCGCTTCCTTCAGGAGTTGAGATGGTTATGCCTGGAGATAACTTAACTATTACTGTTGAGTTAATTCAACCAATTGCAATGAACGTAGGTTTACGTTTCGCTATCCGTGAAGGTGGTAGAACAGTTGGTGCAGGTCAAGTAACTGAGATATTAGACTAATACAGTTTAAATAAATATTGAGTTAAAGGTATTCCGTTTTTTCGGAATACCTTGACTTATATTTACGGGTTTAGCTCAGTTGGTAGAGCACTGGTCTCCAAAACCAGGTGTCGGGAGTTCGAGTCTCTCAACCCGTGCAATACAAAATTGAGTATCATTTCAATTTAGATAAAAAAAGAAATAACATGGCTGGAATTGTAAATTATATAAAAGAATCATTCGGGGAACTAAAAAATAATGTGACATGGCCTACTTGGGCTGAAGCACAAAGTTTAACAGTTTTAGTTGCTGTATTTTCAATTATATTTTCCCTTGCTATTTGGGGGGTTGATACAGTTTTTAGTAAAGTTATTGCAGCTTACTTTCAATGGATTAACGGTTAAAAGGAGAATTTTATGTCTGAAGTGAGTGAAAAAAAATGGTATGTTGTTCGCGCAGTAAGCGGTCAAGAGAATAAGATCAAAACCTACATCGAGAATGAAATTGCTCGTTTAGGTTTGCAGGATTACGTTGATCAAGTTCTTGTGCCTACAGAAAAAGTAATTCAAATCCGTAATGGAAAAAAGATTCAAAAAGAGAAAACTTTTTTTCCTGGATATATAATGGTTCAAGCAAACCTTACTGGTGAAGTACCTCATATCATAAGATCTGTTACTAACGTAATAGGATTTTTAGGTGAAACTAAAGGTGGTGATCCTGTGCCATTAAGACAATCTGAAGTAAACAGAATGTTAGGTAAAGTTGATGAACTGGCTGTAGAAGAATCAGCAAATGTCGCTATTCCTTTTACTAAGGGAGAAACGGTTAAAGTTATTGACGGACCTTTTAACGGGTTTGATGGAACTATTGAGAAGATAAATGAAGAAAAGCGTAAACTAGAAGTAATGGTTAAAATTTTCGGAAGAAAAACACCATTAGAATTAAGTTATATGCAAGTTGAAAAAGTATAATAGTGTTACATTAAGATAGATGAGTCTCTTGCTTCCAAAAAGAGATAACATCAAAATTAAATTATTAAAAATGGCAAAAGAATTAGGTAAAGTAGTTAAGTTACAAGTTCGGGGAGGTGCTGCGAATCCATCGCCACCGGTTGGACCCGCTTTAGGAGCTGCAGGTGTTAACATCATGGAGTTCTGTAAGCAATTCAATGCCAGAACCCAAGATAAGCCAGGTAAAGTATTACCAGTGGTTATATCTGTTTACAAAGACAAATCATTTGACTTTGTAATTAAAACTCCACCAGCTGCTGTTCAATTATTAGAACAAGCAAAGGTGAAGAAAGGGTCTGGAGAGCCAAACCGAAAAAAAGTAGCTAAAGTATCTTGGGATCAGATTAAAACTATTGCAGAAGACAAAATGGTAGATTTAAATGCATTTACTATTGAATCTGCTATGAAAATGGTTGCTGGTACAGCAAGATCGATGGGAATAACTGTAACAGGAAAATTTCCTTCTTAATCTATTAAAGACATTAGAAAATGGCAAGATTAACAAGAAAGCAAAAAGAAGCTTTAGCGAAAATTGAAAAAGGAAAACTTTATTCTGTTGATGAAGCATCAGCATTGATTAAAGATATTACCAATACTAAGTTTGACGCATCAGTCGATTTAGCAGTACGTTTAGGAGTAGATCCTCGTAAAGCTAATCAGATGGTAAGAGGTGTGGTTTCGTTACCACATGGTACAGGTAAAGACATGAAAGTATTAGCATTAGTAACACCAGATAAAGAAGCAGAAGCTAAAGAAGCTGGAGCTGATTACGTTGGTTTAGATGAGTACCTTGATAAAATTAAAGGTGGTTGGACAGATGTAGATGTTATCGTTACTATGCCAAGTGTTATGGGTAAATTAGGTCCTTTAGGACGTGTGTTAGGTCCTCGTGGTTTAATGCCTAACCCAAAAACAGGTACAGTAACTATGGATGTTGCTAAAGCTGTTAGCGAAGTAAAAGCTGGTAAAATTGACTTTAAAGTTGATAAAACTGGAATTGTACATGCAGCTATAGGAAAAGCATCTTTTAGTGCTGATAAAATTGCGGGTAACGCAAATGAATTATTAACAACATTAATGAAACTAAAACCGACAACCGCTAAAGGTGTTTACGTAAAGAGCATATTTATGTCTTCTACAATGAGCCCAAGTTTAGCGATTGATCCTAAAATTGGTTAATTAAGTTAAAACTTTAAATTATGACAAGAGAAGAAAAATCACAAGTAATTGAGGACTTAACTGCAGAATTAGCTAATAATGCAAATATCTATTTAACAGATATTTCAGGATTAAACGCAGGAACTACCTCAGATTTGCGTCGTGCAGCTTTTAAAGCAAACGTGCAAATGGCAGTTGTTAAAAATACATTACTTGAAAAAGCAATGGAGGCTTCTGATAAAGAATTTGGAGACCTTCCTACAGTTTTAAAAGGAAATACATCAGTGATGTATTCTGAAACAGGTAATGCACCGGCTAAGTTAATTAAGAACTTCCGTAAAAAATCTGAAAAACCTTTATTAAAAGGAGCTTTTATTGAGGAAGCAGTTTACATTGGTGACGAACAATTAGACATGTTAGTAGATATCAAGTCTAAGGAAGAGTTAATAGGAGAAATTGTAACATTATTACAATCTCCTGCTAAAAATGTTATTTCTGCACTTAAATCAGGTGGAGGTACTTTGGCTGGAATTATTAAAACACTATCTGAAAAAGAAGGATAGTATTAAACAGTACGCACTTATTACAATTATATTATTATTATTATTATTAAAAAATTATTAAAACGATAGAAAAATGGCAGATTTAAAAGATTTCGCAGAACAATTAGTTAACTTATCAGTTAAAGACGTGAATGAGTTAGCAACTATATTAAAAGATGAGTATGGTATCGAGCCTGCTGCTGCAGCTGTAGCAGTTGCTGCTGGTGGAGGTGCTGCTGGTGGTGGAGACGCTGCTGAAGAGCAAACTGAATTTGATGTAATCTTAAAAGCAGCAGGTGGTTCTAAATTAGCTGTTGTAAAATTAGTTAAGGAATTAACTGGTTTAGGATTAAAAGAAGCTAAAGGTTTAGTTGACGATGCACCATCTCCAATTAAAGAAGGTGTAGCTAAAGATGAAGCTGAAGCTTTAAAAGCATCTTTAGAAGAGGCTGGAGCTGAGGTTGAGCTTAAGTAAGCTTAATTACTCAATAATACAAAGGTTTAGGTATATCCCGCATTAAGGCGGGATAACACCTAGACCATTTTGCGTATATAAACATATACGCAAATAAATTGCAAAAGCAGTTTTCTAAGTAGGTTAGATATTTCGCTGTTTTATCTAGTGTTTAAAACACTATCAAAATATTTTTTAATCAAAATTCCGTCCATTGATGTTGTCAACACAAGCTGAAAGATTAAATTTCTCCTCTATTGTAAATAGAACGGAATATCCAGATTTCTTGGATATTCAGATAAAATCCTTCCAGGATTTTTTCCAATTAGAAACAAAGTCTGAAGAAAGAGGTGATGAAGGTTTATACAATACCTTCATGGAAAACTTTCCAATTACAGATTCTCGTAATCAATTTGTTTTAGAATTTTTAGATTACTTCGTTGATCCACCAAGATATGCTATTGAAGAGTGTATTGAAAGAGGATTAACTTACAGTGTGCCGCTAAAAGCTAGGTTAAAGTTATATTGTACAGATCCTGAACATGAGGATTTCGAAACAATTGTTCAAGATGTATACTTAGGAACTATCCCTTACATGACACCTTCTGGTACATTTTGTATCAACGGTGCAGAGCGTGTAGTGGTATCACAATTACACCGTTCACCAGGGGTTTTCTTTGGTCAATCTTTCCATGCCAATGGAACAAAATTATATTCAGCAAGGGTAATTCCTTTCAAAGGCTCTTGGATTGAGTTTGCAACAGACATCAATCAAGTGATGTATGCATACATTGATAGAAAGAAAAAATTACCTGTTACTACGCTTTTCCGTGCTATTGGTTTTGAACGTGATAAAGATATCTTAGAGATTTTTGACTTAGCAGAAGAGGCTAAAGTTTCAAAAACAGGATTAAAGAAATATTTAGGAAGAAAATTAGCAGCACGTGTATTAAATACATGGCATGAAGATTTTGTTGATGAAGATACAGGGGAAGTAGTATCTATTGAGCGTAATGAAATTGTGCTTGATCGTGATACGATTCTTGATAAAGAAAATATAGAAGAAATTCTCGAAGCTGGTGTAAAAACTATCTTATTACATAAAGAAGATCAAGATAAAGGCGATTATGCTATCATTCATAATACACTTCAAAAAGATCCAACAAACTCTGAAAAAGAAGCTGTTGAGCATATCTATAGACAATTGCGTAATGCTGAACCGCCAGATGAAGAAACGGCTCGTGGTATTATAGATAAGTTATTCTTTTCTGACCAACGTTACTCTTTAGGTGAAGTTGGGCGTTATAGAATGAATAAAAAATTAGGTTTAGATATCGGAATGGATAAGCAAGTGCTTACCAAAGAAGATATTATTACTATTATAAAATACTTAATTGAGCTAATTAACTCTAAAGCAGAGATTGATGATATCGATCACTTATCAAACCGTCGTGTACGTACGGTAGGTGAACAATTATCCTCTCAGTTTGGTGTTGGTTTAGCACGTATGGCAAGAACTATACGTGAGCGTATGAATGTACGTGACAACGAAGTGTTTACACCAATAGATTTAATTAATGCAAAGACATTATCGTCTGTTATTAATTCATTCTTTGGAACAAACCAGTTATCTCAGTTTATGGATCAAACGAATCCATTAGCAGAGATCACACACAAACGTCGTTTATCGGCATTAGGACCAGGTGGTCTATCAAGAGAACGCGCAGGGTTTGAGGTACGTGATGTACACTATACACACTACGGAAGACTTTGTCCTATTGAAACACCAGAGGGACCAAATATTGGTTTAATTTCTTCACTTTCTGTATTTGCTAAAGTGAATTCTATGGGATTCATTGAAACACCATATAGAAAAGTAACTGATGGTGTAGTTGATATTAAAAATACACCTACATATTTAAGTGCTGAAGAAGAAGAAGAAAAATTAATCGCTCAAGCTACTGTAGAGGTTGATGGAGATGGTAAAATTTTACACGATAAGGTAATTGCAAGAATGGAAGGAGATTTCCCTGTGATTGATCCAAACGAATTGCATTATACTGATGTTGCACCAAACCAAATATCGTCTATTTCGGCATCTTTAATTCCATTCTTAGAGCATGATGATGCAAACCGTGCATTGATGGGATCAAACATGATGCGTCAAGCAGTACCATTATTAAGAGTAGACGCACCTATTGTAGGAACAGGTTTAGAACGTCAAGTCGCTTCAGATTCTAGAGTATTAATTAATGCTGAGGGTACTGGAGAAGTTCTTTATGTAGATGCTAATGAAATTAAAATCAAATACGATCGTACTGAGGATGAAGCTAAAGTAAGTTTTGATAGCGATATTAAAACATATCCATTAGTAAAATTCAGAAAAACGAATCAAGGGACTTCTATTAACTTGAAACCAATTGTGGTTAAGGGAGATAAGGTAACTAAAGGTCAGGTATTATGTGAAGGTTATGCAACTCAAAAAGGCGAGTTAGCACTTGGTAGAAATATGAAAGTTGCTTTTATGCCATGGAAAGGGTATAACTTTGAGGATGCGATTGTAATATCTGAAAAAGTTGTTCGTGAAGATATTTTTACATCTATTCATATTGATGAGTATTCTCTTGAGGTTAGAGATACAAAATTAGGTAACGAGGAATTAACAAATGATATTCCAAACGTTTCGGAAGAAGCTACAAAAGACCTTGATGAACATGGTATGATTCGCGTTGGTGCTGAAGTGAAGCCTGGTGATATTTTAATTGGTAAGATTACACCAAAAGGTGAATCTGATCCAACCCCAGAAGAGAAGTTATTACGTGCTATCTTTGGTGATAAAGCTGGTGATGTGAAAGATGCATCTCTAAAAGCTTCACCATCATTAAATGGAGTTGTAATTGAGAAGAAATTATTCGCTAGAGCTGTAAAAGATAAGCGAAAGAGAGCTCAAGATAAAGATGATATCTTAGCATTAGAAGCTCAATATGATAGAAAGTTTGATGAACTAAAAGATGTTTTAGTTGAAAAGCTTTTTGCTATTGTTAATGGGAAAACAGCTCAAGGTATTTTTAATGATTTAGGTGAAGAAGTATTACCAAAGGGTAAGAAGTTTACACTTAAAATGTTGAATGCTGTTGATGATTATGCGCATTTAGTTTCTGGAAAATGGACAACTGATGATCATACTAATAAGTTAGTAGCTGATTTAATTCACAATTATAAGATTAAAGAAAACGATTTACAAGGTTCTTTACGTCGTGAGAAGTTTACTATTTCTGTAGGTGATGAGTTACCAGCAGGTATTATTAAATTAGCTAAAGTTTATATCGCTAAAAAACGTAAGCTTAAAGTAGGTGATAAAATGGCAGGACGTCATGGTAACAAAGGTATTGTTGCACGTATTGTTCGTCAAGAAGATATGCCATTCTTAGAAGATGGAACGCCTGTTGATATTGTACTAAATCCATTAGGAGTACCATCTCGTATGAATATAGGCCAGATCTATGAAACAGTATTAGGATGGGCAGGACAAAAACTAGGTCGTAAATATGCAACACCAATCTTTGATGGTGCTACTATAGATCAAATTAACGGATTTACAGATGAAGCTGGAATTCCAAGATATGGTCATACGTATTTATATGACGGTGGAACAGGAGAGCGTTTTGATCAACCAGCAACAGTTGGTGTGATTTACATGCTGAAACTAGGACATATGGTTGACGATAAAATGCACGCACGTTCTATAGGACCTTACTCATTAATTACACAACAACCATTGGGTGGTAAAGCTCAGTTTGGTGGTCAGCGTTTTGGTGAGATGGAAGTATGGGCACTTGAAGCTTATGGTGCATCAAGTACCTTGCGTGAGATCTTAACTGTAAAATCTGATGATGTTATTGGTAGAGCTAAAACTTACGAAAGTATAGTTAAAGGAGAACCAATGCCAGATCCAGGTTTACCAGAATCTTTCAACGTATTAATGCATGAATTGAAAGGTTTAGGGTTAGACATCAGATTAGAGGAGTAGTTAATTAATTAAATTCATTTCAACCATTTATTATGGCAAGAAAACAAGATAAAAACGCAGTTAAGAGGTTTAATAAAATCTCAATTGGTTTAGCATCACCAGAAGCTATTTTAGCAGAATCTAGAGGTGAAGTTTTAAAACCAGAAACTATCAATTATCGTACACACAAACCTGAACGTGATGGTTTGTTCTGTGAGCGTATTTTTGGTCCTGTAAAGGATTATGAATGTGCTTGTGGTAAATATAAAAGAATACGCTATAAGGGAATCGTTTGTGACCGTTGTGGAGTAGAAGTAACTGAAAAGAAAGTTCGTAGAGATAGAGTAGGGCATATTAATTTAGTTGTACCTGTTGCTCATATTTGGTACTTCCGTTCGTTACCAAATAAAATTGGTTATTTACTTGGTTTACCATCTAAGAAATTGGATATGATTATTTACTACGAACGTTACGTAGTAATTCAGCCAGGTTTAGCTAAAAATGAAGAAGGTGAGCCATTACAAAAAATGGATTTCCTTACTGAAGAAGAATATTTAAACATTTTAGAAGAGCTTCCTCAAGATAATCAGTATTTAGATGATGAAGACCCAAATAAGTTTTTGGCTAAAATGGGTGCTGAGTGTTTAATAGACCTATTGGCAAGAATTGATTTAGAGTCATTGTCTTATGAGTTACGTCACAAAGCAAACACAGAAACGTCTAAGCAACGTAAGACTGAAGCTTTAAAGCGTTTACAGGTTGTTGAATCTTTAAAAGAATCGAATAACAATCGAGAGAACCGTCCAGAATGGATGATTATGAAGGTTGTGCCAATTATTCCACCAGAATTACGTCCATTAGTGCCGTTAGATGGTGGTCGTTTTGCAACTTCAGATTTAAATGATTTATACCGTCGTGTAATTATTCGTAATAACCGTCTTAAGCGTTTGGTTGAAATAAAAGCACCAGAGGTTATATTACGTAATGAAAAACGTATGTTGCAAGAATCTGTTGATTCACTATTTGATAACACACGTAAATCATCTGCAGTAAAAACAGATTCTAACAGACCATTAAAATCATTATCAGATTCATTAAAAGGTAAACAAGGACGTTTTCGTCAAAACTTACTTGGTAAGCGTGTAGATTATTCAGCACGTTCTGTAATTGTTGTTGGTCCAGAATTGAAATTATTTGAATGTGGATTGCCAAAAAATATGGCAGCTGAGTTATATAAGCCTTTCGTCATTAGAAAATTAATTGAAAGAGGTATTGTTAAAACAGTAAAGTCTGCAAAGAAAATTATAGATAAAAGAGAGCCTGTGGTTTGGGATATTTTGGAAAATGTGCTTAAAGGCCATCCAGTATTACTTAACCGTGCTCCTACATTACACCGTTTGGGTATTCAAGCATTTCAACCAAAGTTAATTGAGGGGAAAGCAATTCAATTACACCCATTAGTATGTACAGCATTTAATGCGGATTTTGATGGTGACCAAATGGCGGTACACTTGCCATTAGGGCCAGAGGCTATTTTGGAATGTCAATTACTAATGTTGGCATCACATAATATTTTGAATCCTGCTAATGGTTCGCCTGTAACTGTACCTTCTCAAGATATGGTTCTTGGTCTCTACTATATGACAAAAGAGCGTAAGTCTACTAAAGAATTACCTATTAAAGGTGAAGGTTTAACATTTTATTCTCCGGAGGAAGTTGAAATTGCTTTCAATGAGAAACGTGTAGACCTAAATGCAGGTATCAAGGTAAGAACTATAGATATTAATGAAGATGGTAAGCTTGATAGAATGATTGTTGAAACTACTGTTGGTCGTGTATTGTTTAACCAACACGTACCGCAAGCAGCAGGATTCATTAATCAAGTCCTAACTAAAAAATCATTAAGAGATATTATTGGTGATATTTTAAAAGTAACATCAGTTCCTGAAACGGCAAATTTCTTAGATAGTATTAGAACTTTAGGATTTAAATTCGCCTTCCAAGGGGGATTATCATTTAGTTTAGGTGATATTATTATTCCACCAGAGAAGCAAGGAATGATTGATAAAGCTAATGGTTTAGTTGACGGTATTACTGGTAACTATAACATGGGGCTTATAACTAATAACGAACGTTACAATCAAGTTATTGATATTTGGACGTCTACCAATGCAGAATTGACAGAACTGTCTATGAAGCGTATTAGAGAAGACCAACAAGGATTTAACTCAGTGTTTATGATGCTTGATTCTGGAGCTCGTGGATCTAAAGAACAGATTCGTCAGCTTACAGGTATGCGTGGATTAATGGCAAAGCCTAAAAAATCTAATGCAGGTGGAGGAGAGATTATTGAAAACCCTATTCTTTCTAACTTTAAAGAAGGCCTTTCAATTTTAGAATACTTTATTTCTACACACGGTGCACGTAAAGGACTTGCTGATACCGCTCTTAAAACAGCAGATGCAGGTTATTTAACACGTCGTTTGGTAGATGTATCTCAAGATGTAATTATCAATACTGAAGATTGTGGTACATTAAGAGGTGTTGAAGTTGAGCCATTAAAGAAGAATGATGAAGTTGTTGAAAAACTAGAAGAGCGAATTGTTGGTCGTGTGTCATTAAACGATGTACATAATCCACTAACTGATGAGTTGTTAGTTTCAGCAGGTCAATTAATCGAAGATGATATTGCTAAAGCAATTGAGGCATCTCCAATTGAAAGTTTAGAAGTACGTTCTGCATTAACATGTGAGGCGTTGCAAGGTATTTGTGCTAAATGCTACGGTAGAAACTTAGCAACTGGTAAAATGGTACAGCGTGGAGAAGCAGTGGGTGTAGTTGCTGCACAATCTATTGGTGAACCAGGTACACAGCTTACCTTACGTACGTTCCACGTGGGTGGGATTGCAGGAAACATCTCAGAAGATAACAAATTAGCTGTTAAGTTTGATGGTGTTGCCGAAATAGAAGATTTAAAAACAGTTAAAGGAAAAGATAATGAAGGAAATGACATTGATATTGTTATTTCAAGAACATCTGAACTTAAACTTACAGATAAGAAAACAGGTATTGTTTTAAGTAATAATAATATCCCTTACGGTTCTACTATTTTTGTTAAGACTGGAGATAACTTGAAAAAAGGAGATGTTGTTTGTACATGGGATCCATATAATGGTGTAATTATTTCAGAGTTCGCTGGTAAAGTGAAGTATGAAAATATTGAGCAAGGTATTACTTACCAAGTTGAAATTGATGAGCAAACAGGATTCCAAGAGAAAGTAATTTCTGAGTCTAGAAACAAAAAGCTTATTCCAACACTTCACATTGAAGATTCCAAAGGTGAAACAATTCGTTCTTATAATTTACCAGTTGGTGCACACTTAATGATTGATGATGGTGAGAAAATTAATGTTGGTAAGATTTTAGTTAAGATTCCTCGTAAATCTGCTAAAGCTGGAGATATTACTGGTGGTCTTCCTCGTGTAACAGAGTTATTTGAAGCACGTAACCCTTCTAATCCAGCAGTTGTAAGTGCGATTGATGGAGTGGTGTCTTTCGGTAAAATTAAAAGAGGTAACCGTGAGATTATCGTTGAATCTAAATTAGGAGATATTAAGAAGTACTTAGTTAAGTTATCTAATCAAATTCTTGTACAAGAAAATGATTATGTAAAAGCAGGTATGCCTTTATCTGATGGTTCAATAACACCTAATGATATTTTAAATATCAAAGGGCCTTCAGCTGTTCAACAATACTTAGTGAATGAAGTACAAGAAGTATATCGTTTACAAGGTGTGAAGATAAATGATAAGCACTTTGAAGTTGTTGTTAGACAAATGATGCGTAAAGTTAGAATTATTGATTCTGGTGATACTATCTTCTTAGAAGATCAATTAGCTCATAAAGCTGATTTCATTAAAGAAAATGATGAAATCTTTGGAATGAAAGTTATTGAAGACGCTGGAGATTCAGTAAATCTTAAGCCAGGGCAGATTATTTCACCTCGTGAGTTAAGAGATGAAAATTCGATTCTACGTAGAGAAGATAAGCAACTTGTAGTAGCAAGAGATGCACAACCTGCAACAGCTACGCCAATATTACAAGGTATTACAAGAGCTTCTCTTCAAACAAAATCGTTTATCTCAGCAGCCTCTTTCCAAGAAACTACTAAAGTACTTAATGAGGCAGCAGTAGCCGGTAAAGTAGATACTTTAGAAGGCTTGAAAGAAAATGTAATTGTAGGACACAGAATTCCTGCAGGTACTGGTATGAGAAGTTATACGGACATCATTGTGGGTTCAAAAGAAGAATTTGACGAAATGATGCAAGTAAAGCAAGAGTTAAATTATAATTAATATTAATTCCTGCGGAGGTAGGAATATATAAAAACAAAAGCCTTCATGTATATTTAATACTTGGGGGCTTTTTTAAATTGTACTATTATGGCTGAGGAAAAAGACAAACAAAACCAAGGACAAATTAACATAGAGTTAGATGAGAAAGTAGCAGAGGGGACATATTCTAACCTTGCAATTATAAACCATTCAGTTTCAGAATTTGTTGTAGACTTTGTAAATATTATGCCTGGGGTTCCTAAGAATAAAGTTAAATCTAGAATCATTTTAACTCCACAACATGCAAAACGTTTACTAAAAGCATTAGGAGATAATGTGAAGCGATTTGAAAATGCTCATGGTGAAATTAAAGATTACGAGCAACCACCAATACCTCTTAACTTTGGGCCAACTGGTCAAGCTTAAAAGATTAAAAAAGCCTATGAATTTTCATAGGCTTTTTTTATTAAGCCACTACTTTTTTATTGCTTTTAAATTTTAAAGTACCAGATGGACATTTCCTTATTTGCTTCTCGATATCTTTAACGGGAGCTGCATCTATATCTATCCAAGGAATTACAGAATCTCTAAATACAGCCGAAAGCTGTTTGGAGTAGGTGTCGGATTGTTTGCATATACAAGGGTCGTAGGTTACAGTAATCGTTTTATTACTAAATTCATCAGTGTTAATTTTTATAAGTAAATCAATTTGAGTTAGATTCAGTTAGTTAAATAAAAAATACGACTAAATACGTTCTTTCCATAAAAGTGCCAAATCATTTAAACTCTGAGACAAAATGAAATTTTAAACTTGGGTACTTTTGTTGACTCATTTGAAGTGAAAAAGGGGAGTCAGCTAAAAAAACCAATTGGTCTCTTTTATCCTTGGCCAAAAATCGTTGTTTAACTCTAATGAATTCCTTGTATTCATCACTTTTTTCATCTTCAGCTTCAATCCAACATGCTTTATGTACGTTTAAATTTTCGTAAGTACATTTTGCTCCATACTCGTGTTCAAGTCTGTATTGTATAACTTCATACTGTAAAGCCCCTACTGTACCAATTACCTTCCTGCCATTAAGTTCTAGGGTAAATAGTTGTGCAACACCTTCATCCATTAATTGATCGATACCTTTGTAAAGTTGTTTAGATTTTAAAGGGTCTGCATTATTAATGTACCTGAAGTGTTCTGGTGAAAAACTTGGTACACCTTTATAATTGAGTACTTCACCTTCTGTTAAAGTATCACCTATTTTAAAAGTACCAGTATCTTGTAAACCAACAATATCACCAGGGTAGGATATATCAACTATCTCTTTCTTTTCAGCAAAAAACGCATTAGGACTTGAGAATTTTACTTTCTTATTATGTCTTACATGTAAATAAGGTGTATTGCGTTTAAATTCACCCGAAACTATTTTTACGAAAGCAAGTCTGTTTCTGTGATTGGGATCCATGTTAGCATGAATTTTAAAAACAAAACCGCTAAATTTTTGTTCATCTGGTTTTACTAAACGTTCTTCACTTTGTTTAGCTCTAGGTTTTGGAGCAATCTCTACAAAACAATCTAATAATTCTCTTACTCCAAAATTATTTAAGGCAGACCCAAAAAATACGGGTTGCTGGTTTCCATTTAAGTATTCTTCTTTATTAAAACCTGGGTAAATACCTTCTACTAATTCAATTTCCTCTCTTAAAGTATTTGCTGAATCTTCACCAATTAAATTATCTAATTCCGAAGACGATAAATCTGAAATCTCAATGGTTTCTTCAATATCTTTTCTACTATCTCCGCTAAACAAATTAATATTTTTCTCCCATAGATTATAAATACCTTTAAATTCATAACCCATACCAATAGGAAAGCTTAAGGGGGTTACTTTTAAACCTAATTTTTGTTCAACTTCATCTAATAAATCAAAAGCGTCTTTTCCCTCTCTATCTAATTTATTGATAAAAACAATCATAGGGATATTTCGCATACGGCAAACTTCAACTAATTTTTCTGTTTGTTCTTCAACACCTTTCGCTACATCTATAACTACGATTACGCTGTCAACAGCTGTTAAAGTTCTAAAGGTATCCTCAGCAAAATCTTTATGTCCAGGTGTATCAAGAATATTAATTTTTATACCGTCATATTCAAAAGCTAAAACTGAAGTAGCAACAGAGATACCACGTTGACGCTCAATTTCCATAAAATCACTCGTAGCTCCTTTTTTTATTTTGTTACTCTTTACCGCACCAGCTTCTTGAATTGCTCCACCAAAAAGTAATAACTTTTCCGTTAAGGTAGTTTTTCCTGCATCTGGATGAGAGATAATTCCGAAAGTTCGTCGTCTATTTATTTCTTTAATAAATGTCATATGGTTTAATTAAAAGCGATTGCAAATATAGTGGTATAAAACATATATTTTAAAACCAATACTACCATACTTTAACCTTTAATAAAAAAATGCTTGTTTTTAAGTGACTAACAAAGGTTTTTGTGTCTAAATTTTTAAAGAAACAATTTTTAAATATTTTTTCGAGTAGTCAGTGAGTAGTTGTATTAATAGTTTGTAGTATTTGCATTTAATATTTTTATCATAAATTAATTGATATCATACGATCAATTTTCAAATTTTAGATTTCATAATCGTTTTTAAAATTTTATTAACAAATGTTAATTTTTTATATGTATTAGCGAAAATTTAATTCTCTCAAACAAGCATAGTGTCTGAAAATCTCATCTTTTTTTACGAAAGAATACCCTTTTCTACATTTTTAATGTTTATAACATACCCTCAGTAATATGATATATTTTACACGATTCTCAACTAATTTAAAATTTAATTTGCTTTACGTTTGTTTAGTTTTTTTATTGCTTGCAAATGTTAATGTACTTGCCCAAACTCAGCCAACATTTAATTTATCTCAAGGCCCAACTTTATTAGCAAATGGAGCTGCCGCTGAACAAATAGGAGCTAAGTATATTTATCAAGATATTGAGTTTTCTTCAGATGGAGTGCTAATTGATGCTATAGTAACTATAGTAGATAAAGTAAATATGGATGAACCCAATGCTGATTCATTTACTATTGATTCTACTTTAGGAGTGGACGATAGATTTGAGCCAACTGTTAATACTGGTGCTGGAGATGGTTATGTAGAATGGCAAGTTGAATTTGTACTTGATGGAACAGTTATTGATGCTAACGATGTTGGTGTGAGAGCTAGGTTAGATAGTTTTGCAGTTGAAGCTATAGATGTTGATGGTTTTGAGTATTTTGAAGTTATTGTAACAGATTCATATACTATAGAGGGAGGAACTACACCTGCGACAGAATTAGTGGTATCTCAAAATGGACCATGGACAAGGTTTCAAAGTGATGTTGATTTTGCACCTGGAATAAGTGCCGCCAATACTCAATATGTTGTAAGGGTCGATTATACTAACATTAGTACAATTAACTTTAGAAATGGTAGTTCAAATGATAGTAATAACAGGCAAAACTCTATAAGCTTCTTAGGAGAGGTGACTTTTGATATAGAGAATACAACTACAGTCAATGAACCTCCAGTTGTTATTGATAATCTTGGAAACATAATTAGTTCTAATTCTTCATTTTCAGATAATGTACTTACGGGTTCAAGTGATCCTGATGGAAATTTAGACCCGACAACAGTAAGACTTATAGACCCTAGTAATCCTGCTAATCAGGGTACTGTTGGAAATCCATTAGTCATTACAGGAATTGGAACTTATACTGTTGATAATAGTGGTAATGTAATTTTTATTCCGGAAACTGACTACATAGGAGATGCTTCTATTTTGTTTAGTGTTGAAGATGATTTAGGTGTAAGTTCTAATCAAGGGAATTTACAAATTACTGTCGTTGATAGATGTAATGCTACTGCATCTGGGAATTTGGATAGTGATGATGATAATATAAGTGATATATGTGATGACGATGACGATAACGATGGTATTCTAGATATAGACGAAGGCTTTTCAACAACAACCAATTCACAACCAGCTTGTGGATCGCAAACAGTATTAAATTTTAATAATGCATTTACTGAAGAACCTGGAGGTGATGGTAATAATAGTACATTTTTACAAGGGGAAACTTTTAGGTTCCCAAATGTTGCTCTAGGTATTGATGCCTTGGTAACTGTAGTGGAACTTAATGGAACTACGTTACCAACTCTTGATGATAATGGTTCTAATCCTAATTCGTTTCAACCGCAATCTGCTTTTAGTCTCGCAAATATAGGAGACCAAGCATATACAGAATTTAGGTTTGATTTTGTGACTACTGGAGGAGCAGTTGGTGTTAATGATGTGATTATCCCCGAATTTTTTGTGAATTTTAATGATGTTGATGGCAACAGTAGTTACAGTGAGCAAAATTGGTCACAATTGCCTGTTGGTTATTTCGTTGATGACCCTACAGAATTAACGATAAATACAGTTGACAATTTTGTAGTAGGTACTTCAGGTGTTATTGAATATCCTGGAGTAACGAATACTTTTCCTCAAGTTAATTATGCAACCCAACATTCAGGTAAATCCTCGTATACAATACGTCTGGGTGTTATAGCAAAGGTTGCAGGAGCATCAGCAAGTGGGCGACAACATAATGTTGAATTTGATTGTGCTTCAAATTTTACAAATCCTTCAAGTACGACTACTGTTGATACTGATGGAGATGGTATTGCAGATCATATAGACACGGATAGTGACGGTGATGGTTGTCCTGACGCTGTTGAAGGTACTTTAAGTATCCTTTCTTCTCAATTAGATGGTAACGATAGAATACCTGGTGGAGTAAGTTCAACAGGTGTACCTAATGCTGCCAATTCTGGAAGTGGTCAAGGAGTAGGTAATGCTACTAATGCTAGCGTTTCTGCTTGTGAGCCAACGGCTGTAGATGATACGGCAAGTGTAGATGAAGACGACACGGTAAACATTGTCGTATTAGATGATGATGATTTTGGAGGCGATGGTCCAAGCACAGGTACTATAAGTATCACTAGTGGCCCAAGCAATGGAACAGCTACGGTAAACGATGGCAACACACCAAACGATCCAACGGATGATACGATTGATTACACCCCAAATGCGGATTATAACGGTCCTGACCAGATCACCTATGAGATATGTGATGCAGA
>NZ_CANLGU010000008.1 GCF_947490405.1 uncultured Algibacter sp.
TGGTACTACATTTGTGGAAGAGTAGGTCGTCGCCTTTTTTGAATCCCGATACATTTTTTGTATCGGGATTTTTTTTGCTTTTTATTGAATTAAATAGTGTTCTATTATGCGTGTGAGATGTCTCTCTACGTTCGACATGACTAAGTCTATTCAAATTCTTTATTTGATTTTGTGTTACTCGTACCTCGCTGTTTAGACATAACTTATTGTTGTTGTTTTATTCTCAAATTATAATTAATATCTTTAGTCTCCTTAAAAATGCTCCAGATTATTATAACTATGATATACACCATTATAGATGTTGAAACCACAGGTAAAAGCAACAAGCTTACTGAGATATCTATTTTTAAATATGATGGGACACAGGTTATTGATGAGTTTACGTCTTTGATTAATCCGCAGATGCTTATTCCAGATTATATTACAGCACTTACGGGTATTGATAATGGAATGGTAGCTGATGCACCCACGTTTTCAGAGATTGCACAGGCTATTTTTGACTTTACAGATCATTGTATTTTTGTAGCGCATAATGTGAATTTTGATTACAACGCGGTTCGGAATGAGTTTAAAGCTGTTGGAATTGACTTTAATAGAAAAAAGTTATGTACCATTCGGTTGGCGCGAAAACTGATTCCTGGGCATAAATCTTATAGTTTAGGGAAATTGTGCAATGCGTTGCATATTCATATTGCAGATCGTCACAGAGCGCGAGGTGATGCTGAAGCTACTGTTATTTTATTTGAACTTTTACTAGCTCAAGATCATGCGGAAACGGTGTTCAATGATTTCTTAAAAAAATCGTCTAAGGAAGCGACATTGCCTTCTCATTTACCAACGTCTGTTTTTAATAGTTTACCCAATACGCCTGGTGTGTATTATTTTAAAAATAAAAAGGGGAAGATTATTTATGTGGGGAAAGCGAAAGATATTAAAAAGCGTGTGTTAAGTCATTTTTATAGTAAGACGAAGAAATCTTTGGCGATGTGTCGTGAGACTGCCGATATTGATTTTGCACTCTCTGGTAGCGAATTAATAGCCTTACTTATGGAAGATGCTGCCATAAAACAGCATTACCCAGAATACAACCAAGTGGCAAAACGTGCGCCTAAAATGCATGCTATTTTTAGTTATACCGATAGAAAAGGGATTTTACATTTGGCCTATAACACGCTTAAAGCGACACCAAACCCGATATTGATTTTACATACTATAACAGAATGCCGCCAAGAGATAGAACAGTTGTGTAGCCAATTTGAACTCTGCCCAAAGTATTGCCATTTACAGGAAAACGTTAGCACTTGCAACCATTTTAAAATACATACTTGTAATGGGATTTGTAAAGACGAAGAAGCTGTTGAGCAGTATAACCAACGTGTTTTACAATCTATAGAGAGCATCAAAACCAACAAAAAAGATGTGGTTTTAAAACAAAAAGGACGTTACGAGTACGAAGATGCCTTTATTATGATAGAACAAGGTACCTATTTGGGTTATGGTTTTATTGATAAAACCGAACAGATTAATACCACCGAAGATTTAGAAACCTTTTTAATACGGCAACAGGATAATAGTGATGTGCAGAAGATTATTAGGCGGGTTTTGAATTGAAAAAAGTCATTGCGAGGCACGAAGCAATCTGTCAATTTTTATCGTATTCAATCATGAGATTGCTTCGTCGTTCGTGCTTCTCTTCTCGCAATGACGTTATAAATCATCAAAAAAATCATCCCAATTAGGATTTAAGCTTTCTATCAGAGCTATTTTTTGAGCTCTACTACCTCCTTTTAACTGCTTTTCTCTTCCAATGGCATCTCCAATCATTTGAAATGTTTCGTAATAGACCAACTTGTTTAAGTTATAGCGTGCTGAAAATGATTTTTTATCGTACTTTTCTTTATGCTGAATGATACGCTCTTTTAAATAGGCTGTTACCCCAACATAAAGTGTTGTTTTGTTTTTATTGGTTAGTATGTAAACGTATCCAGGTTTCATGTTTACACGTCATTTCGTTTTTACTGTCATCGCGAGGCACGAAGCGATCTGCTCCTATAATCACCACTAATTTAATAGATTCCTTCGTCCTTCGTCCTCGGAATGACATTTAAATAAATTATTAACGGGCATTTTTCTTAAAATTCTCCGCTTGAGAGAATATTTCCTCATAAACTTCGTCTCTCTCTACAGGCGGATATCCAAATTCGTCTAAAAGTAATATCAATCCAACTTTTAAAGCTGCTTTAATATCGTCTCGTTTGCTCCAATCAGGGAATTTTGCTTGACTGTCTACTAATTCTTTCACTTTCTTAGCTAACTCAATTAACTTATCTTCTGGATATGTGAAATCATATTTAGCACATAACTCAAGTAAAATGTCATAAAAGGCTTTTTCTTCAAAGTCGATTCCAAGTTCGTCTCCAGCGTTGAATTCATCACGTACTTGCATTATCATTTCGGTTAATGCTTCTGCCATTTCTTCATAGACTTCACTTCGTAAAATGTCATTTTCACTTCTGTCATTGTACCTAGCCACCAATGAATCCATCTTTTTAGTAAAATCAACCCCTTTTATTTTATTTACTTTCTTCATTTCTCCAATAGCTTTTGCTAGTAGTTTTTGAAGTAGTTTAATTTTAGTATTTGGTAATTTTATCTTGTCTATTTTGGCTAAATAATCATCATCAAAAATGTCTTGCTCAGCTTCTGTGTTTTCGCCTAGTTTAAATATTTCTTCTACACCATCACTTTGCAATGCATCTTTTATCATTTCTCGCACCTTAGCATTCATTTGTGCGGTGTCTGGAGCATCTCCTTTTGTTAATTTAAAAACAATAGAGCGTACTGCTAAATAGAAATGTGTATAATCTCTTTCGGTTTGAGTGAGTTTTTCGCTTCCTGCACAAATATCATAAGCTGCTTTTAGTCTTTTAACTAAGCCCATAAAACGTGTTTCAGCTTCTTTGGTTACTTGTGCAAATTCGGCTGCTTGATTTAAAGTATTTAATTGGTCTAATGCAGAACCATTAAAGTATTTGCTATTATCAAACTTATGGAAAAACTTACCTAATAAATCTAAGTGATTACGAACTATAATTAGCGAAGACGCTATATCTTCAAAATTATCTTGGTCGCCTTTACCATATTTAGCTAAAGCCATATTCATAGCTTTTTTAATACCAATATAATCAACAACCAAACCTTTGTTTTTACCTGCAAATTTTCGGTTAACGCGCGAAATAGTTTGAATTAAATTATGTTGCTGAATTGGTTTGTAAATATAAATACTATCTAAAAACGGAACATCAAAACCTGTTAACCACATATCGACAACAATGGCAATTTTAAAGTTTGATTTTTCGTTTTTAAACTGACGGTCAAGTTCTTTTCGGTATTCTTTTGTACCCAAAGCATCATACAATGCTTTTGGGTCGTCTTTACCACGTGTCATTATCATTTTAACACGTTCCATTGGTTTTATCTCTCGTTTGTCTTTGTCTGTCAATTCAGCTCCATCTTCAGCTTGTTTTATTTCAGCCCATTCTGGTCGCAATGCCATTAGGTTTTTATACAATTCATAAGCAATAGGTCTGCTTGGGCAAACAAACATTGCTTTACCTTTTACAGTAGCGCCTTCATTAACTCTGTTTTCATAATGATTTACAAAGTCTACTGCTATTTTTTTGAGCACGTCTGGGTCGCCCAAAATAGCATTCATATTTGCCGATTGCTTTTTGCTTTCTTCTACTTGATATTCATTTGCTCCAGCTTCGGCAGCTTCTTCATAGTATTTCTCAATTTTTTCGAGTTCGCTATTGTTTAAAATAACTTTTGCAGCTCTTCCTTCATATACAATTCTTACCGTAATTTCATCTTTTACAGATTCTGTCATTGTATAAGAATCTACCACTTTACCAAATACATCTAAAGTTGCATCTATTGGTGTTCCGGTAAATCCAACAAAGGTGGCGTTAGGCAAAGAATCGTGTAGGTATTTAGCAAAACCATAGGTTTTCTTAACCCCTTTTTCGGTAACTTTTATTTTTTGGTCTAAGTTGGTTTGACTTCTGTGTGCTTCGTCAGAAATACAAATCACGTTAGTACGTTCTGTAAGTAATTCTAAGTCTTCGGTAAATTTATGGATGGTTGTTAAAAACACACCACCAGATTCGCAACCTTGCATGAGCTCTCTTAAATGACTGCGACTTTCAACACTTACAATGCCATTATCTCCCACATAATTTTTTGCGTTTGTAAATTGTGATGATAATTGGTCGTCTAAATCGGTTCGGTCTGTAATAAGAACAATGGTTGGGTTTTTAAAATACTCGCTTTTCATTAATAAGCGCGTTAAAAACAACATTGTAAAACTCTTTCCGCATCCTGTAGCACCAAAATAAGTTCCACCTTTACCATTTCCATCTGGTTTTTGAGCCAATTTTATATTTTCATATAAAGCTCTAGCTGCATAATATTGTGGATAGCGACACACAATTTTTTCGTCTTTTTTACTGCTGTCTGGTAAGTAAATAAAATTGCGAATAATGTCTCGCAAACGATTTTTGTGCAACATGCCTTGAACCAAAGTAAACATAGAATCTATGCCATCTACATCTGATGCTAACCCAGAAACGCGTCTCCAAGCATAATAGAATTCATACGGTGCAAAAAACGAACCTGCTTTATTATTCACACCATCACTAATCACACAAAACGTATTGTAAATAAACAATTGCGGAATATCTCGCTTATATCGTGTTGTTAACTGTACATAAGCGTTATGAATAGTCGTGTTTTCTTGAATAGCTGTTTTGAATTCAAATACCACTAAAGGCAAACCATTAATGTATAAGATACCATCTGGAATACGTTTGTGGCTGCCCACAATTTCTAATTGATTGACGAACTTGTAAATGTTCTTGTCTCCATAATTTGCTTGAGGTTCTGCAACTACAATCGTTTCTACAGTTGCGCTTTGAACTTGTTTTTCTAAACCTGAAAAATCGATTAATTGAACGTAGATATCCTTTTGGTTGGGGTCTTCTCTTTTTAGAATAAACCCATCCGAAAGCATACGCATAAAACGTTTGTTACTTTCGTATAAATCTGAAGCAGGTAAGGTTTTTAATTGCAGAATAATACCATCTATTTCTGTAGTAGTGATGTTTTCTTTAGCATAATGTGTTGCCAAAAACGAACGCAAATCGTCTTCCAATAGCACTTCGTCTTCTGCACGATTTAGGGTAGTGCCCAAATTATGTGGATAGCCTTCATTTGCCAATAACTCAGCAAAAACATTTTCTAATTGTGCTTCTGTAAATTTTTGACTCATACGACTTGTGTTTTTAATTCAACTTGAGTCATTTTGGCTAATAACAAACTTTGTAATCTTATTAAACTTCTTTTTTCTTTTTTCTTTATTTCAATATTATCTTGAATAATTATACTTTTAGAATTAAAGAAAAATATGCTTTTATTTTCTGGTACAATAATAGGAATTCTTAAAATGTCCTTTATTGGTAATTGAGGTTGAGCAGAGCCAGACATAAAATTGGAAATATCTTTTTTCATTGAATCGCTTTTCATCAAAGAATATGTAAATAATGAATAACTATTGTTTTTAGGTCGAAAAATTACCATTCCAGAATTTATTCTAAGATGACTATATTCAATTATTTCCGAATAAAAAGCGATATTTCCAACTGTACCTCTTGACGTTAAAACTATATCATTTCTTTGTAGCTTCCCTTTTCTTAGAAGTTCATCTCTTTCTTTTGAAATAAAACTAATATTTGAAAAGTTAAATCCTGTTTTTGTTACATTACCTGCATTTAAAAACAAACAATGCCCTTTTTCTGAAAAATGTTCTTGACTAGGATAGTTTTTTCCTCTATCACCATCAATGATTTCGGCAATAGTATTTATTCTCTCCACACTCCAACCAACAGGAATCTCTTTATCCAACTCTTCATTATACAACATTTTACCACCAGAAGATTTATAAGGTTTTCCATCTTCATTTGGGAACTCAAAATCTACAAACCAATGTTTGTATAAAGCTTGTGCAGTAGTTTCTAGGTTGGTATTTATTTCTTCGTTGAGTTGTATGCGGTTGGTAATCGTGTTGTACTCGTTTACAATTTGTTGTTGTTTTTCTATGGATGGGATGGGTAATTGGGTGTCGCATAATTCTTCCCAATCAAAAACTTCTCTTGCGCTTCCATGAGATTTAAAACGAGCAAAACGGTCAAACTCTGGTCTACGAAACCACATCATTAAATATTCAGGTAGAACTTCTTGTTCATCAATTACTTTAAAAACAGTATATGCTTGCGAAACAATGGCTTTTTCAAAATCTTCTAAAAGCGCAATAGAAATTTTATCTCCATTTCTAGAAGTTACTGGACCATAAGCAAATTGATTTTTCTCAATTATCTTATAAGTTTTCATATTCGTCCCAATAGTATTGGCGATAGAAGGCATTAATACTTTTCTGATACTTACACCTAACAAAGTAGTAACCTCTAACTCTTTATTCCTAATATTTACAGGTTGTATGTAATCGCCTAAACGTTTATAAATCATAGCCCAATGCTTTAAAAACGTTTTGCAAATCGGCTTTTGAGGCTTCTTCTTGGGCTAACAAGTCTTTCAGTTCGGTTTGTAAGCCTTTCATTTTGGTGTCAAAATCTATGTTTTCATCTCGGTTTACGAACTCAATGTATTTACTTGGTACTAGAGAGTAGTCTTTTTTAATGACTTCCTCTTTGGAAGCAGCGTAGCAATATTCTGGTATGTCCTTATAATGAGATTGCTTCACTTTGTTCGCAATGACTCGTGTTTGCCAGATATGGAACGTATCGGCAATGTCTTCTATTTGCGTATTCGAAAACTGAATATATTTTTTCTCAAATGGTTCGCCTTTTTGGCGTAAATCCATAAATAAAATTTCGTTTTCTCTGTTGCGATACTCACGAGTTTCAATTCCTTTATTTACTGTTTTTTCAGCTTTGTTCTTATTTAAAATCCATAGCGTTACAGAAATGTCTGTGGTATAAAACATATTTCGTGGCAGAATCACAACAGCTTCTACCAAGTTGTTTTCAATTAGTTTTTTTCTAATTTTATATTCTTCACCACCACCCGAGAGTGCACCATTTGCCAATATAAAACCAGCTATACCATTATCGGAGAGTTTAGATACCATATTTAAAATCCAACCATAATTAGCATTACTTTTTGGCGGCACATCGTACCCTTGCCAGCGTGGGTCGTCTATGAGTTCGTCTTTACCACGCCAATCCTTTTGGTTGAACGGTGGGTTTGCCATTATAAAATCGGCTTTTAAATCTGGGTGTTGGTCAGCACCAAAAGTATCGGCTGCTTTTTCACCCAAATTGGCAGCAATACCACGTATGGCTAAATTCATTTTAGCTAGTTTATAGGTAGTATTGGTGTATTCTTGTCCATATACAGATACCTCTTTTTTGTTTCCGTGGTGGTTTTCTATAAACTTTACAGACTGGACAAACATACCACCAGAACCACAAGCAGGGTCGTAAATAATACCTTGGTAGGGTTCTATTAATTCGGCAATGAGGTTTACAATACTTTTTGGTGTGTAGAATTCTCCTTTTCCCTTTCCTTCTTTAATGGCAAATTTGGCTAAGAAATATTCGTACACACGTCCTACAATATCGTTTTGTTTGTCGGCAATAGTGTTTATTTCACTTATTTGGTCAATAAGCGAAGCGAGTTTGGTTTTGTCTAATCCTAATCTAGAAAAATAATTATCTGGTAAGGCACCTTTAAGTGCAGGATTATTTTTTTCTATTTGGTGTAAAGCAGTATCAATTTTCAGCGCTAAATCGTCTTGTTTTGCATTTGCTTTTATGAAGTTCCATCGTGAGGTTTCATTTAAGAAAAAGACATTTTTCATATTGTAGAAGTCTTTCATTTCTACATATTTTTCTTTTCCTTCTTCAATGAGTTCTTCTCTACGTTCTTCAAACTTATCGCTGGCAAATTTTAAGAAGATAAGTCCTAAAACTACGTGTTTGTATTCGCTGGGTTCTACGGAACCTCTTAATTTATCACAAGATTGCCAAAGGCTTTCTTCTATAGATTTGGTTTTTATTTGTTTTGCCATTAAGTAGTTTTTGTTTCAGCTTTAAAAATAGTGTTATTTCTACTCTTAATTATTATGAATTTTATAAAAATCGATTAGCTAAAACATCAATTTAAAGTATAAATAATTTTAATCTTCCTTTTTTAACTTATTAACAAAAGAGCTCAAATTTGTAGCATAACCAACCATTATTTGAGGAAATACCTTGTAGGTTCCTAAATTGTAATGACCACCTAATCTAAAATATACACCCGAATTACTATCCTCAGAATTTGTTAGGGCATATATATTCGCCATTACTTTTAAATTGGGAGAATTATTGGTTGTTGAAAAATCGACATCATTCTTATTAGTCCCATTTGCTCTAAACCAATTTAACCCAACAGTCATGTCTGCGCCAACACTAGACTGTGGCCTAATTTCAAAATTTATTTCTAATTCTTGACCTATAGAAAACACTTGGAAACTTTTACGTTCTAATACTTTCTCTTCAATAGTAGGTACATTATTACTCACTATTGTATCACGTTCCTTTAAATTATATTCAATACCTGTTCTTAGGAATCTTAATCCGTAACGTAAATGAATAAACGTAGATGCACCTTTCCACTCAAAAGTATACGGAGTAATAAGTACACCTGCATCAATATTATTATTAGATAATAAATTAAAGTTATCTGTTGTGAAGTTTTCAGCATTAACTTCAGATGTTTCATCAGCATCAAAAGTATCTTCTAATTCAACTTTACGAGAATTATTTTCAAAACCACTAAAAAGATTTACTGAAGCATAAGCTGTAATATTATCAAACAATGTTGCCTTTCTATAGTTCCTTAGATGCCAAGGTATTCGTATTCGTCCTTCTGCAATAATTAAACCATTACTATTATTGTTATTTAACCCTAAGAAATCTGAAAAGAATATCCCAGTGAAATAGTCCCCAATTTTACGTTCAACTACTTTCGTACTGTCTCCTAACCCAATTTTCATTTCACCATTCTTTACGGCATAATTATATTTTTTGTACGGTAAAAAATCTAAGATATCATCATAATAATAGGTAAGTGTATCATTGTCTTTATCAATTAAGGAATTGGTTTGTACTCTATGGGTAAACTCGCGTAGGGGTAAACTATAATTTCTGTTAGTAAAAACTCTTGTATTCTCTTTATCATTACTTAAACGTCCTACAATTGTGATATCATCTGCTCTATTATTAAAGAAACGAATATTAACGGAATCAATAAGCAATTCAACATTTTCATTAATTTCAAGCTTTCCATATTTATCTAACCAGTACCATCTTTTTTTTAATAATTTACTCTTATACAAAGGAACTTTTCTGTTTATAACAAACTGACCGCTAAATGTATTTTTTGCGTTTTCTATTTTCTCAAAAATATTTGTAATGGAGTCATTAATTTCCTGCTTTAAAGCTTCTGTCTTTAAGTTTTGTTTTTTTGTTATTAACATATAGTATATCTTACCAATAGTCGTTTGATTATTATCATTGCCATCTATAAAAACACCGTGTTGTTTTATTATACTATTTACAAATTCATTTTCGGATATTTCTAAACTATACGGGCCATAGATCTTACAGCTACTATCATCACTTACTTTACAAACTTTAATATTTATAGACTTATTATTAAACAAATAGTAAAAACTGTATGTGTTATCTGGAGGGCTACTAGTATCGGTAAGTGATTCTGATGTTAAAAATTTATAGTCTGCATTATTTGAAATTTTTGTATTGTAAAGTTCAGCTAATAACGAAGTGAATTTTGATCTTATCTTCTTTTCGAAGTAGTTAGCTAATTCATCTTTTTTAGAGTCAATTTGAGATTGAATAACAGTGATAAAGTTAGTTTTATTAGCTACTATATCATTCGCATAATTTATTTTAATAGGCTTGATTATATCTTTAGCAGATAATTCGAAAACACCACTGGAAGCATTTTTAATTTTAAATTTTGGAAAACCTTCAGGAGCATTGTCTAGTTTAAACTCAACCTCTTGGAGTACTGTTGAAACCTTTGAAGGATCTAAATTAAAACTGATTTTTGTAAAATCAATATTTTTTAATTCTGAGAGCAATAAGTCTTTATCAAAGATCTTAAACTTAAAACTACTTACGCTTTTATCTAAAGTTTCTTTTAATTTTTCTTGAAAAACGAAAATATTATCATTAGGTAAGAGTGTTTGAGAGCATATTTTATTCAAAGAAGTCGTCTTTTCACAAATTGTAAATAAATCATTTGCTTTGTCATAACTCAATCCATAAGTCTCTTGTAAAATCACTTTGGTTTTAAGTTTCTGCGCATTTATTGTGAATACACAAAATATCACAAAAAATAAAGTCAATAAAGTTTTCATAATCCAGTTGGTTTTGGTTATTAGTTAAAATTAATAACAAGTACAATAGCAAACCATACCCAACAAAAGGTATATTTTGCTATTTATACCTTTAAATAAAAACTAAGTAATTATCTACCATTAGAAAAATGGTACACTTAAGGAGAATACTAATATATTTATATTAAGAATTATCTTATAAATTTTTGGATAAACTGAAGATAAATTCTTTAAACTGTTAAATTTATAAGTTTTCATTAGACAAAACTTCAAAAAAAATAAGGTATTGATAGTTTATAAATAGAAGTTTATTGTGGTTTAGGTTTTTGTTCATGAGATTGCCACGTCGTCCCGATAGCTATCGGGACTCCTCGCAATGACGGTTTATGATGAGACCGCTTCCCACCTTGTAATGACGTTTGTAAATGGGTTTGGTTTTTGTTGAGAGTGGATTTTAACATACAAGTACAGCGGGAGCGATAGTTGTGGCGTCTCTATTTGCACCATATAAAAAACGTTGTTGTCATGTCGAAATGAGGTACGATTGAGACATCGCATTATTTTATGATGATTATATGATGTGATTTCTCCTTTCGTCGAAATGACTTTATGAATGTTTAGAATGTTACAGAAGTGTTTGGTACTTAATTATTTTGATTAGCTTTTAATTTGTGTAGGTATATGGCTTTGGCAGACACGCCCCGCGGGAGCGATAGTAGCGGCATCCTTTTGTTTTTGTAAGGGGTTGGACTGAATTTTAAATATTGAACAGAGCGTGTTATGGATTCCTGCCTTCGCAGGAATGACAAAAACAAAAGATATAGTGGATAGCGCGGTTTTTGCTTTTTTCGGCAAAAACCCGCCCTAAAGATTATTCAGAATTAGTATCTTCAATTTTTAAAATTTTTAAGTGTTTGATGGCTGAGAATAAAGAGCTGGATTTGGCGTGGGCGTTTGTTAATAATACCAACCGTTCTATTTTTTTGACGGGTAAGGCGGGGACTGGTAAAACCACGTTTTTGCACCGTTTGAAGATGCATAGTTTAAAGCGCTTGGTGGTGGTGGCGCCTACGGGTGTGGCGGCGATTAATGCGAAGGGTGTGACGATACATTCGTTTTTTCAGATGCCTTTTGGTCCGATTTTACCGGATACAAATTTGAATGCCAGCAAGGGGTTTAACCGCAAGTTTAGCAAGACGAAGATTAATATTATTAAGAGTATGGACCTCTTGGTGATTGACGAGATTAGTATGGTGCGCGCCGATTTGCTGGATGGGATTGATCGCACCTTACGCCGTTATAGAAACCGTAACAAGGTGTTTGGTGGTGTGCAGGTGTTGATGATTGGCGATTTGCAACAACTAAGCCCTGTGATTAAAGAACAAGAGTGGGACTTGTTGAAAACACATTATGCCAACGGTTTCTTTTTTAGTAGTATGGCGTTTAGAGATTGTAATGCGATTACTATTGAGTTGCAGCATATTTACCGACAGGAGAACCCGAAATTTATTGAAATACTTAATGAGATACGCAACAATGCCTTGAGCCAAAGGGCTGCGGATGAGTTGAATAAACGCTTTATACCTGATTTTACGCCAGCTCCTGATGGGGGCTACATAAGTTTAACCACACATAACAATAAGGCGGAGGCGACCAATAGGAGTGAGCTGGTAAAATTAACTACGAAACCGTTTACGTATAGGGCGGAAGTGGATGGTAAATTCCCGGAATATGCCTACCCGAATGCTGTGGATTTGGAATTGAAAGTTGGGGCGCAGGTAATGTTTGTGAAGAATGATAGCGACCCTGCGAAACGGTATTTTAACGGTAAGATTGGAAAGGTGATTTTGTTGGACCGCGATGAAGTGGTGGTGCATTGCCCTGAGGATGATTTTAATATTAACGTGACGCCGGAAACTTGGGAGAATATTAATTATTCGGTTGATAGGGAAACGAAGGCGATTACTGAAGAGAAAATAGGATCGTACACCCAAATGCCCTTACGACTGGCGTGGAGTATTACCATACATAAAAGCCAGGGGTTAACCTTTGAAAAGGCTATTATTGATGCGGCTGGTGCTTTTGCGCATGGGCAAACTTATGTGGCTTTGAGTAGATGTAAATCCTTAGAAGGTTTGGTGTTGAAGAGCAAGATACATGCTAGCCAGATTATTAGCGATGGTAATGTAACGCGTTTTAATGAGGCTGCTGAGGAGAATGCGCCCGATGAAACGGTTTTGGCGGATTCGCAGAAGCAGTTTCAGTTGGATTTGATTGCTGAGATTTTTGAGTTTTATGGGTTTTTGTATCCGTTGAACAGGATTTTGGATGTGTATTATAAAAATAGAACGGTGGTAGAAGGGAAGGTAGAAGACATTTTTGTACCTATTAAAGATTGTATTACTAACTTTTTGAAAGTGGCTAATGGGTTTAATACTCAGTTACAACAACTTGCTTTGGATGGTGGTTTGCCTGAAGACAGTGTTTTGATTCAAGAGCGTTTTAAAAAGGGTATTGCTTATTTTAAAGCAGAAACCGATACTAAGATTTTAGCGCCTTTAAAAACCTTTGCCTTTACTACAGATAACCAAGCGGTAGGTGGTGAGATTACCAAACATTTGGATGCTTTTGAGGATTTATTGACGGTAAAGCTGTTGTATTTTAAAGGGTTAGACACTGGATTTGAAGCACGTAAATTTTTGGAGTTGCGGGCCAAAGCTGTATTTTCTGGAAAGGAAGCGCCTAAAAAAGCGAGAAAGACTGTTGTTGAAGGGACGAGTAATGTAGAGCTGTTTGAAACGTTACGCTTATTACGAAATAATATTGCGCAGGAGAAGGGTTTGGTGCATTTTCAGATTTTCACCCAAAAGGCGTTGTATGCCATGTGTGAAACCCTGCCCACCAACAAAGCGGAATTGCTTAAGGTAAATGGTATGGGGAAAACCCGCGTAGAGAAATATGGTGCTGCTATTTTAAAAGTGATTCGAGGGTATTGTGAGGCAAACGATATTGAAACCGCTGCCGAAGTGGAGATTTTTGATGCACCCACAAAGCCTAAACGCCAAAAGGGTGATACTAAAAAGGAATCGTTAGCCTTATTTCAAACGGGCAAAACGGTGCAGGAGATTGCAGATTTAAGGGAGTTGAATACCAATACGATTATTGGGCATTTGGCGAGTTTTATGGCTACTGGTGAGGTGAAAATAACAGATTTGATGCCTGCCGACCATTACGAAGAATTGAAGGCTTTGATACCTAAGACGACTTTTGAGAATTTATCGGATTTAAAACATCAGTTGGATGATAAGTTTAGTTATGGGGAATTGAGGTTGGTGGTGAATACATTATCAAATTAAACCAAAAGCATATTTTAACACTTAATCTCTAATACTTTTGGCTCAATTTGATTTCACTAACTAAACTAATGACTAACTACAAAAAATTTAAATATATTTTTTTTGTTACTTTTTAACGATTAATTTTTTTGTTACGTTACCTTGTTCTGAAATAATATTCAATAGATACATACCATCTGGTAAACTACTAACATTGATAGTATGGTCTATAGATAAGTTTACATGGACTGCTTTTCCAGTTATATCGTAGACTTCAATTGCAGTAATGGTTACTCCTTGGCCTGGTTTGATGTTTACTATATGACTTGCTGGATTTGGGTATAAGAGTACATCCATTTCTATCAATTGTTCAATAAGGTCTAAGGTTAATGCCGAGGTTAATTTATTTACAGCAAACCCATCACCATTACCCCCATTAAATAAGGTTAGCATAAGACCAGATAGGTAATTTCCTGGTTTTAATTCACTAGAAAATCCATCTCCATCGCCGCCTTCAAAAATAGCGTTCATAAACCCTACAAGGAATACAGAATTCAGTTCTTGGTAATCTGCGCCATCACCAGAATTCCCAGTAAAAAGCATACTTAAATCTGTACCATTAATAATGGATTGCACGTTATTCTCTGAATGCCCATCACCAGAATTTCCAACATATAGTTTATTGATGTTGCTTCCAGAGATAGTTAGTGTAGACGCATTTATAGAAAACCCATCACCCGAACTTCCGTGATAAAGGTTAACATCAGAACCTGCAAGAAATAGTTGATTCATTTCAGTATCGTGACCATCACCTTGATTACCTTGATACATTACAGAAAATGAGGCTATTTCACCAGTTAATCTACTACCTTTTAGGGAAGCTATATCACTTCCATCATCTCTTCCTCCAATGAATTGTGCATTCAAATGAAAGCTAATGAGTAGTATAGGTATAAAATATAATTTTTGAATCATGAGTTAATGTTTTAATCAATAGACCTTACTCCACGGAACCCTAACCTGTTGTTTCCAATTGATATCACTGAAGCGGCATCGTACCTATCTGAAACTCTAATAAAATTTATACCATTAAAAAAAGAACCACCTCTATAGCCTATGCCTGTATTATAGTCATTAGGCCACGAACTAACATTGGCATCTCCACTAGGAGTTAATATACCATCTCCATGTGTTGCAGTAAATGCTCTGCCTTCTGGATTCCCAACTGTTATGCAACGCTCATATAAATTTCCAGTTAATTCCATAATGCCATAATAGCTTCCTCCAGTTTCTTCTCTAGTTTTGTTTACAGCGCTAGCAGCTAATATGCCAACTCTTTTAGGTCCAGTTGGAGTGCCATTGGTCGAGGCATATAAAGCATTTCCTGTACCCGTTTCTGGATTTGATACTAATTCGTTTGATTGAGATTCATTTATTAAAGTATATGTATTGGTAGCAATGTTTGCATTACCCCAAGCAAATTCATTTCCTTTTGGAGCAATTGGACCTCTACATGCTTTTTCGTATTCTAGCTCTGTCATTAGTCTTAAACCTGACCAATCTAAATAAGCCAATAATAGCTTGTTTGTAACATAATTAAGAGGAATGTCTGGTGATGTAGTTGTAGCACTAGCACTACCTTCTTCCCAAGAAATTGAATTTCTATTTAAAACTGTATCTACACCCTTGCCATTGACTCCAGTAACATCATTATCAGTTTTTTGGCTTGCTGTAAGCGTGTTAAAAAAACTAACCCACTGTCCTTGAGTTACTTCGTATTTCATACAGTAAAATGCATTAAAACCTTTTGGAAATGCTTCAGGTAGTGGGCCTAATTGGTCTCCAGGTCTGGAGCCACCTGTAGCGGTACTATAATATAGGTTGCCTACTCCGCCAGCTATTGTAATGGCGTTTTCTGATCTTACGTTGTAAGGAATATTTTGAAGAAATGTATAGAATTTACCAACTTCATTACCTGTTGAGCTTCCTACAGAGAATGATCCTTCAGGGACATTTACCATTTCAATAGCAAATACTTTTATATCTATAATATCATTTGGATCTATAGAACCATAGTCCCAGCGTAATCGCATATCTTGAAGGTTTAAATCGCCGCTACCCTCACTATCTCTATAAACAAAAGCACCAACACCATCACTAGATATGTCTATAGTGCTTCCAGAGGCTGCAATAAAATCTGTTTGTGCTAGTTGAGCGTGCATCCAATCTCCACTATTTACACGATATTTAATAAATACCCATGCAGCATCCCAATTGGATGGACCTGCGTTTAGTCTCCAAGAATTTTCCCAGCTTAAATCGAATTCTATTTGCACCCAATCAGGCTCATTTAAGTTTTCCAAAGTAATATTACTTACTGAAATATTATTGGCATTGGTTAAAAAGCAAAAAAGTAGTGCTAATGTTAATGTGATTTTTGTTTTCATTTTTTTTAGATTTATGATTAATTTCTGTTGCTCATTTAATCATGGACTAGGGGAGAATTGAGGAGCAAAAAAAGAATTTTAGTTTTTTAAAAAGGGAATAACTGCCATAGTTATATTGTCATTATTCCCCTTTTCTTCACTTAATTAATAGCATCTTTATTTCTTTATTTCTATAGATTTAATTACTTTATTTTTAAGAGTGATGTTTAATAAGTAATGCCCTTTTTTTAAATGATCGATGCTTAAATAAATGTTTTGATTTTCTTCTTTATTTATATCATCGGTTTTGTGCATTAATTTTAATGATTAGGTAATGGATTACTTAACATCATTTTTATGTTCAGTTGTAAAATTATAATGAAAGTGTTTTAGAAGATATCAAGTATGTAACAAAGTATATAACATATGTAACATGACTAAAAATCTAGTGTAATACTACTTTAAAGCGTATTCTGAAGGCGTACATTGATACTTTTCTTTAAAGCATTTTATGAAATAAGAAGGTGAATTGAAACCAATTTGATAGCCAATTTCTGAAATAGAAAGATCAGAAGTTTGTAAAAGTTTTAAGGATAGTTTTAAACGCTCACTTCTTATAAATTCAGTTGTAGATAATCCAGTAATTGCTCTTAATTTTCTATGAAGTTGCATACGGCTCATGTGCATTTTATTTGTAAATACCGCCGAATTAAATGAAGAATTTGTAATGTTTTCGGTTAAAACATCTTTAAGTTTATTTAAAAATTGTTGTTCTACAGATGTTGTTGAAATATCTTTTAGTTCTAAACCATTACTGTAACGTTGTTGTAATTGTAATCTTAATTCAATAAGGTTTTTTACTTTGATTTTTAGTTTTTCGCTATTAAACGGTTTTACTACATAATCATCCGCTCCAGTTTTTAAGCCTTTAATTTCATTGTCATTTCCACTTTTTGCGGTAAGGAGGATAATGGGAATATGACTTGTGCGCTCATCTTGTTTTAAAGTATTGCATAGCGCTATACCATCAGTTTTTGGCATCATAATATCACTTATTATGATATCAGGAATAATTTTTATAGCTTTTTTTATGCCCAATTCGCCATTTATTGCTTCTTCAACAATGTATTCATTTTTAAATATTGATTTTAGAAAAATGCGGATGTCTTGGTCATCTTCAACAATAAGCATTAAAGGCTGTTTTAACGTATTTGTAGATGTTTGTAAATCATGATTTTCATCTATTTCTGGTGTATTAGAAAATGCTTCTTCAGCAAACTCTGATGCATTAAAAAACGAACGTTCTATAGGTAAGGTTACTGTAAATTGAATATCATCTTCATTTAAAGCATGAGCAACAATATTTCCATGAGATAAAATGGTTAGTTCCTTAACTAAAGATAGTCCAATACCAACACCATCAGTAGATTTGTTTTTTTGATAGTATCGTAGAAATAATTTTCCAATATCTTCAGATTTTAGGGTGTTTCCATTATTTATAAAGGTAAGAATGATTTGTCCTTGTTGTGTGTTTACATCAAAATTAATGTAACCACCGTTTGGTGTATATTTTATAGCATTTGCTAATAAATTGGTTACGATTTTTTCTATAATATCTTTATCGTACCATGCGTTATCAATTGGCGTTATATTATATGAGAAAGCAATATTCTTTTCTTCTGCATTAAATTGAAACCCCTTAACGAGCTGTTTTAAGAAGATGCCTAAATTACCTTGACTTACAGATAAACTTAAATTACCCGTTTCTAATTTAGATAGATCGAGTAATTGGTTTACTAAATTTAAAAGGCGCTTAGAATTACGTTGTACCAGTGTTAGCTCAGTTTTATCAATTTTTGATAATTTGGGGTTGTTTAATTGTTTTTCTATAGGGCCAGTAATAAGTGTAAGTGGCGTTCTAAACTCATGCGAAATATTTGTGTAAAGTTTTGTTTTAAACCCATCTAATTGTTTGAGGCGTTCTGTTTCTTTTTGTTCAAACTGCAATTGCATTTTAATATGCCATCTCCATTTTAGATACCTATATATTGCAAAACTTAATAGGATGCCCAATATTATATAACTAAAAATAGCCAAAGTATCTAAATACCATGGTTGGTTAATAGTAAATGCATATGAGGTAGGTGAATTGTTCCAAACACCATCATAGTTACTAGAAACAACCTGGAATTTATAGTCGTTTGGGGGTAAATTTGTGTAATGCGCTATATTTGAGTTACCAGATTCTATCCAATTTTTATCGTGATTTACTAATTTATATTTATAGGCATTTCGTTCAGGTTGAGAAAAGTGAAGGCTTGAAAATGTGAAGGTAACCGTATTATCGTTGTGTTTTAAGTTTAAGTTTGGAGTTAAATCTCTTGTTTTTGAGAACACTTCAAATTTTGAAATAATGGTTTTAGGCTTAATAGTATTGAATGTTAATTGTTTAGGGTGAAACCAATTAATACCTTCTAATCCACCAAAAATTAAGGTGCCCTTTTCGTCTTTGAAATATGCTCCAGTATTAAACTCTTTGGCTTGTAAACCATCATAAACGCTAAAATTTTCAAAACGTTTTTCATTATTATTTAGAATAAATTGACTTAAACCATTATTAGTACTTAACCATAAATTCTCATTCTTACCAGGAAGAATTCCATAGATAACATCATTTGGTAAACCTTCTTTTTCTGTAAAAATAGTTACAGTGTTTTTTGTTGTATCATACTCTTTTAACCCGTTTCCATAAGTACCTACCCAAAGTATATGGTCTTTAATAAACAAAGACTTTATTTTATCATTTATTAAATCTATTTTTTTTACATCCCCAGTTTGTTTATTGAGTTTAAATAGACCATTATCATCTGTCCCTATCCATATATCATTATTTTTCCCTAAAGTTAGAGCTCTAACATTATTAGATTTTAATGAAGAGTTTTTAGTGTTATATTGTTTTAAAATTCCTTTATTTTTATCAAATAATATAATGCCATTTTGTTCTGTACATAACCAAGCTTGATTTTTTGAAGCTTTAACAATACTCCAAATGGTTAGGTTTTTAATTTTTGGGTAAAATTTATATTTACCATTACTGTCTATAATATTTAATCCGTACCCTTGATGGCCTATCCATAACTCATTTTCAATAAAGTTTAAACTAATTATTCTATTACTGGCTAAAGCAGTATTTTCTGTGGTGAATGTTTTATAACTGTCTGTTTTTTGATTTACAACGGTTAAGCCTTTTCCTGAGGTTCCAATCCATATATTATCAAGATTATCGGTAGTAATGCACCTTGCCATATCAACATTTACCGTTTTTGGTACTTGATTGTTAGTTAAGATATTGAATTTAATTAGGTGTGCGTCGTAATAACTAGCTCCTGTGCCATCAGACCCAAGCCATATGATGCCTGTAGCATCTTCATATAAACAAAGCATATCATTGTAATGAATAGCAAAAGGGTTGTTTTTATTGGCCTTAAAGTTTTCAATAACATTTGTTTTAAAATCAATTAAGTACACGCCATTCCCATAAGTGGCTACCCATAGTCGGTTTTTTGAATCAATTAGGAGGTCCTCAATATTTAGGTTTTCAGGAAGGTTTGGTGCTTTAAATTTGCTAAAAAAGTTACTTGATTTGGATTTGAAAAATAAACCTGAGCCATAAGACCCCAACCAGATATCTCCATTTTTATTCTTTTTTAAAACACTAAAGTTTTCAATTTTAGAGCCTATAACAGGTAATTCACTATAGCTATTATCTTTTTTTAAATTATATACATAACCAGAAGAGGCAACTAAAATGCTGCTATCCTGTTCAATAATATTGTATATCGTTTTATTTGAATTGTTTTTGAAAATTTGAATTGTATCTTTTGTTTTGGCATCTATTTTGAAAAGACCTTTGTTATAGGAGCCAATGAAGACATTTAAGTCTTTATCTTGAAACACTGTACTTGCATCAAATGGAAGTTTAATATGCTTAAAGCTATCGGTTTTTTGATGGTAAAGCTCTAATTTTCCTGAGTGTGTAATTATCCAGAGTCTATTTTGCTTATCTATATATACTTTACCTAATTTACTAAAATTAGTTCTGGTGATGTCTTCAAACTGTTTATCGTAATGTATAAAATCTCTACCATTATATTTGTTTAGACCATCTTGTGTAGCCATCCATAAATAACCAATGCTGTCCTGTGCTATACTAATAACACTATTTTGAGATAACCCATGATTAATGGTTAAGGTTTTAAAGGAAAATTGTTTTTTAGGTAATTTTGAATCTAAATTTGTGTTGTCATTTTTTTGTGCGTTTAATAGGCAACCACAAAAAAACAAAATGAAAAGAGGTAGAATATAAATAGCTATTTTATGCCTAATGACTGGCAAGCTTTTTACAAGGTAGAGTTTTATTGATAGGTAAAAATGCATATAATAATTTAACTAAGATAATGATTTTTATAAGTAAATTTATTCTTACAGTTACAGGGTAGTGTAAGGATTATGTAAAAGAAAGAATTGCAAAAACGATTTTTTACTTTATCTGAATGACAAGTAATTTTTTTGTAAGGATTTTTAGTTGTTTGGACTAAACACTAATCTTATTTGAAATTCAAATTATTTAGTTAAATTAGTGTCCATGAACTTTATTATCCAATCTACGCTTAAAACACTTCGCAAATCTCAAATTTTATTAGATAATTTATCCAATGCACAACTAAGTGATGCTTCGGTATCACCTTACTATTCTAGTATTGGCTGTCACATTAGGCATATTTTAGATTTTTACGATTGTATTTTTAATGTTAAAGATGATAAAGTGGATTTAACGGCTAGAAGTAGAAATAAAGCTGTGGAGTGTGATTGCGGTTGCGCTCAAGATTATCTCAATCAAATTATAGGACGGTTAAGTTCTGCTTCGTTTGATATTAAAGATATTGTTTTAGTGACTGATGATTTAGGATTGGGAAAAACCGAAATAGCTTATACTTATGGCGCTCTATTAGCTCAAGCGAATAGCCATACCATTCATCATTACGCTATTATTAATTACATTTTTGATAGTTTAGGTATTGTAATTCAAGATGAAGAGTTTGGTTATAACCCCACTACGCCAAAGCAGGTTTCTACCGAGTAAATTTTATTTTTTGAATTTACAAGGGGTCTCGATACAATTTTGAGGGAGTCAAAATTACTTGAACAGACATTCAATACACATATTTTAGTTATTTCTTTTTGAACATACTGTTCATTATAGTTTTTATGCCCTTAAATAGCATAACAACAGCTAAAGCAGAAATAGCACAACCTACAATGAGCAATGGATAATATAATTTATCATCGGGTTTACTAAATGCAAAGCTTAATAATATTGGTCCCATAAATAAACTTAACAATGCAAAAATAAGTGTTTTTATGCCTTTAAATAATACTTGTTTATCGGTTCTATTTTCTTCCATCATTATAATTTTTTACAGCGTTACGAACGCTTTTGTATTGGTTTAGTAATTGTAAAGCTTCTTCTTGAGAAACATCTATTTCTTTCATAATCATTTTTGTACCTCTATCAACAAGCTTATTGTTGCTCAATTGCATATCCACCATTTTATTGCCTTTTACATGCCCCAATTGAATCATGACAGACGTGGTAATCATATTCAAAACTAACTTTTGAGCCGTACCTGCTTTCATTCTAGAACTTCCTGTAACGAATTCTGGACCAACAATAACTTCTATTGGAAATTTAGCTGTTAAGGATAAAGGACTGTTATGATTACACGTAATACATCCGGTGATGGTACTATTTTTATTACATTGTTCTAGAGCAGAAATAACATAAGGTGTCGTGCCAGATGCAGCAATACCTATTACCACATCTTTTGAATTGATATTGTATTCCTGTAAATCTTTCCAACCTTGTGTTGTTGAGTCTTCAGCAAATTCAACTGCTTTTCTTATGGCGGTATCACCACCTGCAATTAAACCAATGACCAAATCGTGAGACACACCAAAGGTAGGAGGGCATTCTGATGCATCAACAATACCAAGTCTCCCACTAGTACCTGCTCCCATATAAAATAGGCGTCCGCCATTTTTTAGTTTTTCAACAATTTGATTAACTAAAGCTTCAATTTGTGGTAACGCGTTTTCAACAGCATACGGCACAGTTTTGTCTTCGTTGTTGATGTTTTTTAAAAGTTCTGAAACACTCATCTTTTCCAGATGATTGTGGTTAGAATCTTGCTCGGTGGTTTTAATGAAACTCATGTTTCAAAAATACGTAAAATTTAAGTTGAGACTTTAAAAATTGTTGTGTATCTATTCAACAATATAAGTTAATACATCGGTTTCAGATACTCTAAAATAACCTAAAGGAAAATTATCAGGATTGGTTTGGTTTATACAATTACCTCTTACAGTAGCTGGTTGCGTTTCAAAGGGATCACCAGAGTCTTCGTCTGTCTGTTGTAATAAGATATTTAAAAACTCGTAAGTACGTTCTGAAATACCAGAATTGGTTATAATAAGCTCGTCTCCAGCCTCTAAGTTTTCATTTGAATAAAACGCAAATATTTGATTTCCATTGGTAAATTCGTCATCATAAACTTCTAAAGTGGAAGTATTTCTACTAATGACTGAAAACTCAAAGAGGTAATAATTTTCAGTGTTTTCAGGGTCTGTATAAAATGCTTTTATTTCAATTTCTTCACCAGAAAAACCACCATCATCCTTTTGCTCAACCATATCTATTGACGCTACGGGTGTCATAGTTTCTGTAGCTACATAAATCTCATTATTATAAAGAATATTTAAACTGTAAACCTCTCCTAAAATGGGATTAAAATTTTCATTCCTATAAATTCCAGAATTACCATCTTCAATAAAATTAAACACGTTGTTATTTGAATCTGAAACCGAAACAACGGCTCCTGAAGCAGCAGGAATATCGTTGTCAAAGAAAGGAGCAGTAAGACTAAGCTTTATAAATTGAGAATTTCCTGGAGTGTTTTTTAGCCAATGTATAGAGGCATCTATAACCAATCTAGGTTCTGAACTGTTAACATCAACATCAATAACATCTTCACAAGACACTAGGATTAGAGTAATAAAAATAATTTTAAATAAGTTTTTCATAATCTTAAAGTTTAAAATTATAAGATATTGATGGAACGATACCAAAGATAGCTAGTCGCGTTGCTTCATTACCACCTGTTGTTTCATTTTGTCCAAATGATATAGAGGCTGCATTTCTTCGGTTATAAATATTATAAATACCAAAAACCCAATGGCTTCTCCAGCCTTTGGTTTTATTAGGTTTTGGCGTATAATTTAATGAGATATCTAACCTGTGATAAGCTGGTAGTCTGTCTGAATTTCTACCACTAAAGTTAGGAATGTTTAATCCATTGTATTCATACTGAGAATTCGGAAAAGTTGCTGGTTGCCCTGTTTGAAAAAGGAAGTTTGCGTTCATTTTCCATTTTTCATTCCAATCAGAACTTCCAGTAAACGATATGTCGTGAGTTTTGTCAAAAGGTGTTCTATACCATTCGCCATTATTTATTCCTGTTTCAATAGGAGATCTACCCGGTGTTTGTTGTTCCGATTTTGATAAGGTATAGGCTAACCAGCCTTTAAATCGGCCTTCATTTTTTTTAGCTAGAACCTCTAAACCATAGGCTCTTGATCTTCCGTTTAGTACAACTTGCTCAATGGCATTATTGGCAACTAAATCTGCACCATCAATATAATCAATTCTATTTTTTACGGTTTTATAAAAACTTTCTATTTCTAAAGAGTATTTATTATTATTAAAATTTTTGAAGTATCCAATAGCATATTGGTCTAGTAACTGTGGCTTAATATATTTGCCACTTGGTGTCCAGATATCTAGTGGAGTAGGTGAGTTGGTATTTGATAGCAAGTGTAAATATTGTGCCATTCTGTTATAGCTAAGTTTTACAGAACTTTCAGAATTGAGTTGATAAGCAAGGGATGCTCTGGGTTCAAGATTAAAAAAACTTTCAATAACATCACTTCTGTCGAATGTTTCAGTGCCTATAGGTTGTGCTTTTTCGTAAATTTGAAAATCTTCATTAAAAATAACAGCACGGTCATTTTCGTAATTATTTAATTCATCTTGTCCCAAACGATGAAAACTACTAAAGCGCAATCCGTAGGATAAAGCTAATTTATTCGATACTTTGTGTTCTGCATCTAAATAAATCGCGTTTTCAAAAGCATATTTATCGATAAGTTTAAAAGGATTGATACCTGAAGACTCTACAGTTGGTCTGATATCACCGGGATTAAACTTGTAGTAAATACTATTTAATCCGTATTGAAGTTTTATTTTATCGGTTAAATAGTGTTTAAGATCATATTTTACATTGAAATTTTGAATCCCAGAAACCCAGTCAAACTCAACAAAATTGAGTTTTAAATCATAGTCGTAATCAGAATAAATTAAAGATAAGTTTGAAAAGAGTTTATCAGAAAACAAGTGATTCCATCTAAAGTTTAAAACCGAATTACCATAGGTGTTTTCAAAAGTGTCTTCAATTCTAAACACATCTCGTCCAAAGTATCCTGAAAGATATATGTTGTTTCTATCGTTTAATTTATAACTCAATTTGGTGTTTAAATCATAGAAGTATGCAATATTATCAATATCAAAAAGTGGTAAAAATAAATGTGCATAACTAGAACGACCACCTAAAAGAAAAGAACCTTTATCTTTTTTAAGAGGTCCCTCTAAAAGAAGTCTACTAGATACGATGCCTATGCCACCATTAGCATGAAACTCTTTACTATTCCCCTCTTTTTGATAAATATCTAGTACCGAAGAAACTCGACCGCCATAGCGCGCTGGAATTCCACCTTTGTAGAGTCTTAAATCTTTAATAGCATCTGGATTAAAAACTGAGAAGAAACCGAATAGATGCGATGAGTTGTAAATAATGGCTTCATCTAAAAGTATTAAGTTTTGATCTGCAGCACCACCACGAACATTAAAGCCAGAAGCTCCTTCACCTGCAGTTGTAACACCCGGTAATAGTGTGATAGCTTTGATAATATCTGATTCTCCAAGCACTACAGGGATTTCTTTAATTGTAGCAGAAGAGAGTTTATTAACACTCATTTGAGGTGTTCTTATATTCAGTTTTTCTATGTTTTCAGTGATAACCACAGCGTCCAAGTTTTCAAGAGCGTCTGTTAAGCTGAAATTTTTTGAGATATCATCATTAAGTGTTATTTCCTCGGATATTGTTGTATATCCCAAATAGCTAACCACAATATTATATGTGCCTTTAGGGAGTGTTATGGAATAGAAGCCATATTCGTTTGTGATAGTACCTGCAGAAATTTCAGAAAAAAAAATATTGACACCAATAAGAGTTTCGTTACTTTTTTCTTCAGAAATGGTACCACTTAAGGTGAATTTTTCTTGTGCATTAATGAATCCAGTTAGTATTCCAAAAGCACAAAGAAGCCAAAATATGCGGTTCTTCATCTAACAATTTTTTATAAAAATAAAAAAAAGCCCCTAGAATAAGGAGCTTTTAAGATATTGTTTTTACTAAAACCTTACTTTAAAATCGTATTAAATGTATTGCTAGGTCTCATAACTTTATTTATTAAAGTTTCGTTAGGTTCGTAATATCCGCCTATGTCTGTTGGTTTACCTTGAATAACATTTAACTCTTTAACAATAGTAGCTTCATTATCAGCTAATAGTTGTGCTATTGGAGTAAACTCAGCTTTTAAAGCCTCATCTTTATTTTGACTAGCTAATTCTTGTGCCCAATACATAGCCAAGTAAAAATGACTTCCTCTATTATCTAACTCTCCAGCTTTTCTTGAAGGGCCTTTTTTATTTTCAAGTAACTTTTCAGTAGCATCGTCTAGAGTTTCACCTAATATTTTTGCTTTTGCATTGTTATTAACTTCACTAAAGTGTTCTAATGATACAGCAAGTGCTAAAAATTCACCTAAAGAATCCCAACGTAAATGGTTTTCTTCAAGTAATTGTTGTACGTGTTTTGGAGCAGAACCACCTGCGCCGGTTTCAAATAGGCCACCACCATTCATTAACGGAACAATCGATAACATTTTTGCGCTGGTTCCAACTTCCAAAATAGGAAATAAATCGGTTAGGTAATCACGTAATACATTACCAGAAACAGAAATGGTGTCTTCACCCTTTATGATGCGCTCACAAGTAAATTTAGTGGCTTCAATAGGAGATAAGATTCTTAAATCTAACCCAGAAGTATCATGGTCTTTTAAGTATGTATTTACTTTTTTAATTAATTCAGCATCATGAGCTCTATTTTTATCTAGCCAAAAAACAGCAGGTGTTTGAGATGCTTTTGCACGAGTAACAGCTAACTTTACCCAGTCTTGGATTGGTGCATCTTTAGTCTGACACATTCTCCAGATATCGCCTTCTTCAACGTTGTGTTGTAATAACACGTTTCCTTCAGCATCTAGAACTTTTACGGTTCCGTTTGATGGAATTTCAAAAGTTTTATCGTGAGATCCATATTCTTCAGCTTTTTGTGCCATCAAACCAACATTGGGAACAGTTCCCATGGTTGTAGGATCAAAAGCGCCATGTTTTTTACAAAAATCTATAGTAGCAGCATAAACTCCTGCGTAACTACTATCTGGAATTACAGCTTTGGTATCTTGTAGTTTACCTTTAGCATTCCACATTTGTCCAGAAGTACGAATCATGGCAGGCATAGATGCATCAATAATAACATCACTTGGTACATGTAAATTTGTAATCCCTTTATCCGAGTTTACCATAGCTACGCCAGGACCATTATTATATGTAGCCTCAATATCTGCTTCAATTTCTTTGCGTTTTGCTTCTGGTAATTCTTGAATGCGTTCTATTAAGTTCCCTAAACCAGAGTTTACATTGACTCCTAGTGCTTCAATAGTCTCACCATGTTTTTCAAAAACATCTTTAAAAAAGGCTTTTACAGCATGACCAAAAATAATTGGATCACTCACTTTCATCATTGTTCCTTTCATATGAAGCGAAAACAAAATACCTTGTTCTTTAGCATCAGCAACTTGAGCATTTAAAAAGCTAACTAAAGCTTTTTTATTCATTACTGTTGCATCAATAATTTCACCTTTTAATAGCGGGAAACTATCTTTTAATGTTGTTGTATTACCATTAGTGTCAGTATGTGTTATCTTAACGCTGGTAGCACCTGGTAGGGTAGTAGATTTTTCATTGTGAGCAAAATCACCATCGCTCATTGTTGCAACGTGTGTTTTAGAATCGCTAGACCAAGCTCCCATAGAATGTGGGTTCTTTTTAGCATAATTCTTAACTGCTTTTGGAGCACGTCTATCTGAGTTACCTTCTCGTAAAACAGGGTTTACAGCACTTCCTTTAATTTTATCGTAACGCACCTTAATGTCATTTTCAGCGTCATTTCCTGGATCGTTAGGGTAATCAGGAATATTAAAACCTTTAGACTGTAATTCCTTTATAGCATCTTTCAATTGTGGGATTGAAGCACTAATGTTAGGTAGTTTAACAATATTAGCTTCAGGTTTTTTTGCTAATTCACCAAGTATTGCTAAATCGTCTGGAACACGTTGATCTTCAGTTAAAAAATCAGGAAACACAGCTAAAATTCTTGCTGCTAATGAAATATCTTTAGTTTCAATATTAATACCAGAAGATTTTACAAAAGATTGTACAATAGGTAATAAAGAACGTGTTGCTAAAGCTGGAGCTTCATCGGTTTTAGTATAAATGATTTTAGACATTGGTGTCGTTTTTTTTTAATTTGTGTATGATGCTAAAAATTAAAAAAATAGCAGATTCATTTTTAGCGATGCGAATATACAAAATTAGGTAATGAAATAGTTTATTTAAACCAACGAAAACGTTTTAGAAGATTTGTTTTAAAAGAATTGTAAAAAGTTGGTTTACCAATAAGAATTTAATAAAAAAACAACACCAATCTTGTAAAAAAACAAAAGCCATATCCCTGCAGAACTAAATCTACTTAGATATGGCTTTCTTGAAATAACTTAGCGAGACTTCATGCGTATTACTACCCATATTTGTTTAAAATTTTCATTTAAACCTTTTCAGTTCAAGCTTTTGCTAATTCAACGGAACATCTTAGTAATTTTCAAAATGTATTGACCTATTACAATGATATTCCAGAGTAATTGTTTTCTTGATGCTTGTCGCTCCCTCTTCACTTTCGTGTCAAAATTGCTATAAACATTGCTTACATGACAACCGCATTTTAAAATACTGCTGCTTTTTTAAGCTTTCCATTACATTAGTTATCAACTACTTTCGCATTGTGGTACTTTTTGTAATGTCATGGTCTATCGTTTACGCACGCATACACGTGGCTCAATAATACCTCAAAAACAATTATATAAAGAACGTTACCTTATTTAGAAAATTATGCAAATTCGTTGTTGAAGCGAAACCAACCAAGGTTGTCATTATTTCTTAGGTAAATATAATGTCAGATTTTAAAAAAACAAATTTTTCAACTATTTAGATATCAACGCGTTATGAACTTTAGTTATTAACAATTGTTAATAAAAAAAGCCTTGAGAATATCTCAAGGCTTTTAAACACTGCTAATGCAGCTATATTAGTATTAACGTCTACGCTCAGTAATTCTGGCTTTTTTACCAGTAAGACCTCTAAAGTAGTAAATTCTTGCTCTACGTACTTTACCACGTTTGTTAACTTCAATTTTTTGTAATGCAGGTAAATTAATTGGGAAGATACGCTCTACACCAACAGACCCAGACATTTTTCTAATTGTAAAAGTTTCTGAACTTCCAGAACCTCTTCTTTGTATTACCGTACCTCTAAAAAACTGAGTACGTGTTTTATTACCCTCTTTAATTTCGTAGTATACTGTAATAGTATCTCCTGCAGCAAATTCAGGTAATTCTTTTCTTGTTACAAATTCGTCTTGTACAAATTTCACTAAAGATTCCATATCTTTAAATTTTAATGGATTGATTCAGAACAACATTCACGATTCTCGCCAGAGGTTAACCCGAAATTGGCTGCAAAAATAAGTATTAATTCATAATCTGCAACGTTTTATTTACATTTTTTTGGGTGTTTCTTTTTGCTGCAATATGTTTAGGTTGTTTCATGTAAAGTGTTAGCAAAAAGTCAGGCTATCCGCTGTATCTTTCTGCGTAGCAGTCCCGAACTTGTTTCAGGATTTTTACAGTATTAAAAATAAGCTAAAATTTAAATGCTAACATATAAAGCTTCGCAGAAAGGATGTCGCTTCTATCCTTAACACAGTTTGAATCATATATCTTTATATATTTAGCAAAATAATTTAATTCATGCTTATAGCATTAAAATATGACCCTACGGTTGAAGATTGGTTAGTTCTTGCAGGTGGCGTTTTAGTTATTTTTCTCATAGCGTTTTTAGTAACAAAATATACTAAATATGGTGGCGGAAGTAATTATGGAATGACTAGTGAGTTTAATGATGATTTTCATGAGTTTGATGATTAATCAGCACAATCAAAAAAAGTAAGTTTTATCAATTAGTAAAAAGGTTTCTATAAAACTTTCGCAAGATCTGTCATTTCGAACGAAGAGAGAAATCTTATTCTAAAACCTTAATAAGTGGGATTCCTCTTCGTGCCTCATTCGGAATGACACACCAACTTTAAAAACAATTCCAATTTTTACCTGAAAATATAGACTTTTAATTCATATGGTTTGATTTAAACACGAGTCTTAATAGGTATCCAAATCGTTTCTTCTGATTCTGGATGATTGTTTTTGTATTGGGCTCCTAAAATATTAAAATGCGGTCTGTGGTCTAATTCATATTCAGACTTTGGTAACCAGTCTGAGTAAATATAAGTCATTAATGTGCCAATATCTTTTGCTAGCCCTTTGTAAGTAAACATTGCATACAAACCAGATGCTAAGTTTAATAGAGAGGTTCCGTTTGGTAAATCTTCAACATCCGAAACTTCTACAGTGGCCCATTTTGTAAATGTATTATTAGGATTGAAAGTTTTAAAATAGATTTCATCATATATCAAAACTTCAAAAATATCATTACTTACAGTGTTGCTTATTTTGTTACGTATTGGCATAAACTCAGAAAACAAGTCAAATGTTTTATTATCCATCAAAGACATAGAAATAGATTTTCCAACTAATGTTTTAGACGCTATTTCTTTTATTATTGGCGTTTGTTTCATATTAATTTTCATCAAGTAAATCTGGTCGCCGTTCCTTGGTTCTCAAATAAGCCTGTTCTTCGCGCCATTTTTCAATCTCAGGAAAATTACCACTAAATAATAATTCTGGAACTTTCCAACCTTTATAGTCTCTAGGTTTAGTATAAATTGGAGGCGCCAATAAACCATCTTGAAACGAATCGGTTAGGGCAGAGGTTTCATTACCTAAAACACCAGGTATTAATCTAATAACGGCATCGCAAAGTACAGCAGCCCCAAGTTCGCCACCAGACAACACATAGTCACCAATTGAAATTTCCCGTGTTATAAATTGATCCCGAACACGTTGGTCTACACCTTTATAATGTCCGCAAAGAATGATAATGTTTTCTTTTAATGAAATTTGGTTGGCTATACCTTGTTTTAAAGTTTCGCCATCAGGTGTCATATAAATAACTTCATCGTAATGGCGTTCTGCTTGTAGTGCCGAAATACATTTATCAATCGGCTCTACCATCATAACCATACCAGCGCCACCACCAAATTGAGTGTCATCTATAGATTTGTACCTGTCTGAGGTATAATCTCTTAAGTTGTGAAAATGGACTTCTACCAAACCAGCTTCAATAGCGCGTTTTAAAATGGATGCTTCAAACGGGCTTTTAAGTAATTCTGGTAAAACGGTTATAATGTCTATGCGCATGTTATTTTTTGTGATTTTGAATGTTGTGGTGAAATTTAGGGAATATTTTGAGAGGTTCGTTTAACGTGTTTGTGTATGATTTCGTTGCGTGTTTCAGCAACTAATTTAGCAAATACAAACCAAATAGAAAGTCCGCGAGGATTTTCGTAAGTATGCCTTTACTAGCAATGAATTATACACAATGTTGTGCCCAGTTATTTTAATCGATATATTGTTTTATTTTTTTTTCCAAATTTGTCAAACAAACCAAGTTCAGTTCCTTTTTTCAAATCTCTACTTGCTGTAGCAGAAGAAATATCTTTAAAAACATCCATATAGTCTTTTCTGGTAAATTCAGTTTTATTTAAGGAAACAAAATATTTTAATCTGTCCGTCTCATTTAAGGTTCTATTATTGAAGTTTAATAATTCACTTATTGAAACGTCAATAATGTTTAACATATATTCAATAAACTTAGTTGATGTTCCAGATTTATCACTTTCAGCTAAAGCTTTATAATACTTTTCCTGGTCGTTGCTAATTAAAGTTTCAAAAGGTAGAAACTCAAAAAGCGGATATTTTTCCATTAAAATTAATGTTTGCCATAGTCTTCCCATTCTTCCATTTCCATCCAAAAAAGGATGGATAAATTCCATTTCATAATGGAAAACACAACTTTTAATTAATTCGATTTCATCGGACTTTTTTAAGTATTCAAAAAGGTCTTTCATTAAGTGCGGTACATTTTCAAAAGGTGGTGCTAAATGTTCAACTTTCGCGCCTTTTACAATTCCGACACTTTGATTTCTGTATTTTCCACAAGGTTCAATTAGGCCTTCCATTAAACTTCGATGTGCTTTTAAAAATGATTTTTGGTCAGAAGGTTTGTATTCGTATAAATTTTCATAGATTTTGATGGCATTCAAAACCTCAAGAACGTCTTTTTTCGGTCCAATAACTCTTCGGTTTTCAAGAAGTGCTGTTATTTGTTCTTCTGTGAGCGTATTTCCTTCTATTTTAAGTGAAGAGTGAATAGTTTTAATTCTATGTTGCTTTCTCAATTTTGGTGAAGGTTTGTCTAACAAGTTAGCATTTACTTCTCCGATTTTTTCAGAAATAGAAGTTATTAATTTTAAAATTAAAGATGTTATTTCGTAAGGTGGGTTCATTCTTGATACTATCATTTGATAGTATCAAAAGTACAATCATTTAACATAAATTACCTTATGAAACGTGATTTTTTAATTGGGCACAATGTTCCACGGATATGCGTCGTTTTAATGACTTATATCCGACGTTAAACGAAGGTAGATGAAAATTTTTACAAAGTCAAGTTTGTAAATTACTTTGAGTGCTTCAAAGCAGTTAACTCTGCAATTTTGCATATTACCTCAGTGGCTTTAATCATGCTTTCTACTGGAACATACTCATAACGCCCATGAAAATTATGTCCACCAGCAAAAATATTAGGGCAAGGTAATCCCATATAACTTAATTGCGAACCATCTGTTCCACCACGAATGGCTTTAATCAGAGGTTCAATATCTAACTGTTTCATGGCTTCTTCGGCAATATTAACAATATGCATTACAGGTTCTATTTTTTCACGCATGTTGTAATACTGATCTTTAATTTCAATAGTAATCACTTCTCGTCCGTATTGTCTGTTAAGTTCGTTTGTCAATTTAACCATCACTTCTTTTCTTGCCTCAAAATGCTCTTTATCATGGTCACGTATAATATAATGCAATGTTGTTTCTTCAACTTCGCCTTTAATATCATGTAAATGGAAAAACCCTTGATACCCTTCAGTACGTTCTGGAGTTTCAAGTCGAGGTATAGAATTAATAAACTCAGTAGCTATATACATAGAGTTTACCATTTTATCTTTGGCATATCCTGGATGTACTATTTTACCTTTTACTTTTACCACAGCGCTAGCAGCATTAAAGTTCTCATATTCTAGTTCGCCAATTTGGCTACCGTCCATGGTATATGCCCAATCTGCTCCAAATTTTTCAACATCAAACTTATGTGCCCCTCTACCAATTTCTTCATCGGGTGTAAAACCCACTCTAATTTCCCCATGTTTAATTTCAGGATGCTTGATTAAATACTCCATGGCCGAAACAATTTCACAAATACCAGCTTTATCATCAGCTCCAAGAAGTGTAGTGCCATCTGTGGTGATTAAGGTTTGCCCTTTATATAAAAGTAAATCTTCAAAATAATCTGGTGATAGCACGATGTTTTCAGCTTCGTTTAAAATAATATCTTCACCATTATAATTCTCAATAATTTGAGGTTTTACATTGGCTCCTGTAAAATCTGGAGAGGTATCAAAATGAGAAATAAACCCAATTGTAGGCACTTCGTGTTCTACATTACTAGGCAATGTAGCCATGATGTAGGCATTGTTATCAATACTAACATCTGTCATCCCAATTTGCTTTAGCTCTTCAGCTAATGTATTAGCTAAATCCCATTGCTTTTTTGTACTAGGTGTTGTACTAGAATTTGGGTCGGATTCCGTATCGATAGTAACATAACCAATAAAACGTTTTATAATGTGTGCTTTTGAAATCATATACATAGAAATTGATAGCTGTAATGGGTTGTAATTTACAATTATTACCCGTTAGCAAGTAACTGTATCACTATTTTTTATTTACAAGATTTCAACTTATTTTTGCATGAAATATTACTGATGTACAAATCCATACTTCGCCCTTTATTTTTTTCTTTCGATCCTGAAAAAATTCATCATTTTACTTTTTCTTTAATAAAATTTTCATCAAAAATACCAGGTCTTAAAAGTATTTTTAGAAGTTTATACGTTATAGATAATAAACGATTAGAAAGAGAACTTTTCGGGCTGAAATTTAAAAACCCTGTAGGGTTAGCTGCTGGTTTTGATAAGAATGCGGTTTTGTATAATGAATTGGCAAATTTTGGTTTTGGTTTTATTGAAATAGGAACCGTAACACCAAAAGGTCAAGCTGGAAATCCCAAGAAAAGATTATTCCGATTAAAAGATGATAAAGGTATTATAAACCGAATGGGTTTTAATAATGAAGGATTAGAAGCTGCTATTTTACAGCTTAAAGGCAATAAAGGAAAATTGATTATAGGTGGTAATATTGGAAAAAACACAATTACAAAACCAGAAGATTATACCAAGGATTATTTAGAATGTTTTAACGCGCTACACCCTTATGTAGATTATTTTGTGTTGAATGTAAGTTGTCCAAACGTAGGAAGTCATGCTAAGTTAAACGACAAAGACTATTTGGAAGAATTAATAGGTGCTGTACAAAAGGCGAATAATATTTTTGAAAAACAGAAACCCATCTTATTAAAAATTGCACCAGACTTAAATAACAATCAATTAGATGAAATTGTAGAATTAGTAAGCGATACCAAACTTGATGGTGTTATAGCCAGTAATACATCAACAGATAGAGGGGGTTTAAAAGCTACAAAAGAGCAGCTAGAAACGATTGGTAATGGAGGTTTAAGTGGGCAACCCATAAAAGAAAAAAGTACTAAGGTTATACAATACCTTTCAGAAAAGAGCAATAAAGCATTCCCAATAATTGGAGTTGGAGGTATACATTCTGCTGAAGATGCTCTTGAAAAATTAGATGCAGGGGCAGACTTGGTTCAAATTTATACAGGATTCATTTATGAAGGCCCAAGTTTAATAAAATCGATAAATAAAGCGATTCTAAGCCGATAGATTTCTACTTAATAATCTTTTTTACAACTTTAGTTTTACCGTTTGTCAAGGTAAGTAAATAGGTTCCTGAAGATAGACTACTAAAATCAATAGGACTATTTGTAACAGTGCCAGAAAGAAAAGGTTGTCCAACTAGGTTAGTAATAGTAAATGTAGATATGTTTTCTATGTCACTATTTTTAATATAAAGTAAATCGCCTTGAATAGGGTTAGGGTATACTTTGTATATGTTATCACTTATTGGAGTATGAATTGTTTTTACAAATATATTGTCAATAGCAATATCTCCTTTCCACCCGTTTCCTCTAACTGCTCTAAAACGTACTTTTATAGTTTCGTTGGCGTATGATGATAGGTTGACATTTTTTGTTATAAAATCGTCAGTTTGATGGTCTTGTTGACTGCCATAAATAGGATCAATTACATTGTTTATATAACCTGAATCTGTTTTGATGTCAACATGTAATTCGCCAACATCTTCACCAAACATATGGTATGAAAATTCTAGCTCACTGTTTTGATAATTTACATCAATACATGGCGAAATAAATTCTGTTATATCTCCTGGTTGCGCACCAGAGGCCTCAGCGTAGATGTACGTGTTTAATTTATTTTCAGAATTCAAGTAATCTAAAGGACCCGTTTCACCAGATTGCGTATCACCAAAGTTAGAATACCAGTGATATCCATGTCCTGTAACATCATTACTCGTCCAACCGTGCTTTTCAAGCATATTAAAATCTTCAAAACTTTCGTCTAACAGGTCTATGTGTGTACCTACCTTTATAAAGTTAGTATACTTTTTTCTGATACTTTTAGATTTATTTGAGACCGTAAGTGTTACATCATAAATACCAGATTCAAAAGTATGTGTTGGGTTTTTGGTAGTATAATCTATTTCATTATCACCATTAATATCCCATTGCCATTCAGTCATGTTTTCACAAGTGCTTTCAAAACTAACGGTTAGAGAATTATCACAAGTTTCACTTTCATTTACACTAATATTAGCATTAAATGATGGGCACGATAGATAATTTTTAGTAGTCATATAAAAGGCATACATTCTAGCTAATTGTTGTTCAGAGAAATGTGTTCTACAACTTTTACTTGAATAAGACATTATGTTACCAGTATCTGGAGTGTAAACATCACCATTAGCATCGGTTTGATTTCCAATGTATTCACAAGAAGTATTAACTTTATAGCTTAACCTTGGGTCTGCAGGTGTATCACAAATACCATCACCATCCGTATCACAGTTGCTACCATCAACTAATTCAGTTGTTTGTGTATTATTATCAGCTCCATGTGTATGAAGTAATGAGAAAAAGTGCCCTAATTCATGAGGAAGCGACGAGCCATTAGTTGCACAGTTATTTTTCATTACAACTATGTCGTTTCTGCCTATGTTATCACTATACCCACAAATACTTTCCTTAGACTCATTTTCAATATAATTTGTAAAGTACATATTTATTAAACCAGGAACATAATGTGTGTCTGTAAAACTTTTTTCATCTCCTCTTTTAAAATGACATAATGCATCATCATCTATGTACTCAATACCATCACAGATAAAAAAATCTAAATTTGCTTCATTGTAAATAGCATTTAAATTTGAGAAAGTCTCATCCAAATCTAAAGTACTTAAACCACCCGAACCATCAGAATTTCTAATGATATAAACTTTTACAGGAATGGAATTTATAGTTTTAGCAGGTACTGTACCTTTTGAATGATTAGTGGACAAAAACTCGCTTTCAAATGTTTTTAATTGAGGTTTAATGCTTTCGTAAAACGCTAGAGATTTTGAAGAGGTAATGTTACCACAAGATGCTTCTTGTTTATTCTGAGAAAATAAAAGATGAGGAATCGATAGGAGTATCGATAATACCAGAAATTTTAGTTTGTAGGTTAATATATTCATTTGGGATGAAAACATTTATAGTCAAATGTATACCGAAATGAATGTTCATTAGAAAAAAAACGTTAAAATGTTAATATAGTCGATTACTTAACATTTTAACGCCTTTTTTGTTAACAATTCAATAAAATAAATTGTTTTGAATACAAGAATTAGTCTATCACAAGTTTTTGAGTATGACTAGTTCCTTTTTTATCAGATACTTTAAGTAGAAATATACCTTTGCTTGTATTTGATAAATCTATGTTTAATTTTGAAAGGTTTTGTTTTACTTTAACTTGTTTTACTAGGTTACCTAAAACACTATAAACTTCAATTTTTTCTAAATCCATATTTTGAATGTTTGAAATAGTAACATTGCCTTTACTAGGATTTGGGTAGATACTTATATTTTCTAACGCAGAAGTTTCACTTGAACTAAGAACAGTGTCTAGGTTTATAGTAAGTTGTGCTACTTTTTCCATATTAAAAGGCGCAACACCTCTAATATTTGTTATAACACCTTGAGGGCTAGTTGCTGCATTGTTTAATGAATAAGTAGAGCCTTCTTCAGTACCAGCATCATAAGGGTAAAGGTCCATAGTAATAGAATTTTGCCAAGTTCCACCACTTCTTAAATCTAAGCTATTAACTACAATCAACCAATCTGGACTTGGCGCAATCATAGATAAGAGTGTAAGTAAAGGATAGTCTTCACTAACTTGTACAGTAAAATTTATTTCTGTTCCAGCGTTTAGAAACAAGTCTCCAGCATTTATAAATTGTTCAGCATCGTTTGCATCTAGGGCATCCTGTATATCGTTATTTCTAAATACAGACCAAGCACCTAATTCAGCAATGTTTTCAACACCAGTAGTAGCAGTGCCTCCTGCTTGTGCAAATGTTACATTACTGTTATGGTTAGCACCAACAAGGTCTGACCAATGCGCATTACCTGGAAGGGCATTACCACCATTATGATCAGTAGCATTCCAATAATTGGTGAACTTAATATTATAGATAGCTGTACTTTGGCCATAAACAAATGTGCAAATTAGAAATGATAAAAGGATAGTAATTTTTTTCATAATTGTATTTTGAAGGATTAATATTTGACTTGTGTCGTTATAAATATATAAACCTTACATTCTTAAAAATAATAGTATTTTTATCAACTGAATTTTTTATAGGAATGTCAAAAAACATCAAAATAATTGAATGTCCGCGTGATGCTATGCAAGGAATAAAACAATTTATCCCTACAGTACAAAAGGTACAATATATTCAGTCTTTATTGAGGGTTGGTTTTGATACGATTGATTTTGGAAGTTTTGTGTCTCCAAAGGCTATTCCACAGATGGTAGACACATCAGAGGTGTTATCTCAACTAGATTTAAGTGCTACTTCAAGTAAGTTATTATCTATTATAGCAAATACAAGAGGAGCCAATGATGCTTCAAAATACAAAGCTATTAATTATTTAGGATATCCTTTTTCGATTTCTGAAAATTTTCAAATGCGTAATACACACAAAACCATAGCGCAATCTGTTACAACACTTTCTGAAATACTAGAAATTGCTGATAAATCAGGAAAAGAAGTTGTGGTTTATATTTCAATGGGTTTTGGTAACCCTTATGGAGACCCTTGGAATGTTGATATAGTAGGAGAGTGGACTGAAAAATTATCTAACATGGGTGTTAAAATTTTATCGCTTAGTGATACTATTGGAACATCAAACCCAGAAAGTATCGATTATTTATTTTCAAATTTAATCCCTAAATACCCAAATATCGAATTTGGAGCGCATTTACACACCACCCCAACTACTTGGTTTGAAAAAGTAGATGCGGCATATAAAGCAGGATGCTATCGTTTTGATGGCGCTATTCAAGGTTTTGGCGGATGCCCTATGGCTAAAGATGAATTGACAGGTAATATGCCCACTGAAAAATTATTATCTTATTTTACCTCAAATAATAAGAATAATTTGAATTCGCTTAGTTTTGAGAGTGCTTATAACGAAGCTTCGAAAATTTTCAATCATTTTCATTAAAAAAGCACTAAAAAAATTAGTGCTTTTTATTCTTCTCTTTATGTTAGAATCTAAATTCTAAACCAGCATAGGCTCCAAAAGGATGCCCAGGTCTTAATCCCGCAGGAACTCTAGATACTGCATAAGTCTCGTCTAAAAGGTTTATTATATTCCCTGTAACACTTATGTTTTTGTTAAAGTGATATTTACCCGAGAAATCTAATATAATGTTAGATGTTACACCATTAGCATCAGTAATTTTCTCAGTTCCAGCTGTAGTTCTAAAAGCGCCGTTAAAGCGTCCATTTAAATTCAATTCAAACGATTTGTGCTCTAATGATATTGATGTATTAAATTGATGTTTTGCAATATATGGTAATTCATCACCGCTAGTAACCTCTCCCCATAAATCATCATCACTACCAAAGCTGTTTAGAAACTCAGTATCTGTAAATGTGTAACCAAATGTAAGAGGAAGTCTTAATTTAGCGTTTTTACTTAATAGATCATAGTTTAAAAGTAATTCAATTCCTTTAACAGCTACTTCACCAGCATTAAATTGGTCTAAAGACCCTGTTCCACCAGTTGCGGCTAAATCACTACCTAAAAGATTACTGTAATCGTTGTAAAATACAACTACATCTCCTCGAATACCTTTAAAGTTAAAACGAGAACCTACTTCATAATTAATACTTTCTTCAGCTTCCTGATTAGGAGAATTACCTGGAGGTGAAAACCCTTTATGAATGCCTCCGTATAAAGATGTAAAAGCACTAAACTTATAGTTGAAGCCTATTCCTGGGATAAATATATCTAAATCGTTTTCTCTAGTTACTAAGTTAGTTCCAGATCTACTAGAATCATTTTTTCCGTAATCTTCTCTCATTAGAGTAATATTTTCGTAGCGTAAACCTGGTGTTATCGTTAATTGATTATATTTTAATTTGTAAAGAATAGATCCAGCAAAGGCTTTAGCGCTACTTATTCTATTGGCATCACTTCCTGGAGCACCTTTAGTTGTTAAATTCATTTGTCCATCAATAATGTTAAAACCATCTACCCATTGAAACCTGTCTTCTTCATCATAATGATATCTTAAGCCTATCTCTAAATCATGAAAAGTATTTTTGCCATACCAATGGTAGTCGAATTTTGTTTGAATACCTTGAGATTTATATTTTCTATTATTTGCTTTTAAAATAAGCGCATCCGAACTAGAATTACTGCTACCATCAACAATACTAAAATGATTAGGGTATGTTTCTGGGTTTTCTACTACTGATGAAATACCAACTTTATCTCCGTTAAAAACAATATCATTTAATTTATACCAATTCCTTGCGAAACCATTATAGTAAGCATCTGTGGTTATCCTAAATTGTTTGGAAAATTCTAATTGATGACTTGCTGTGAATTGAATATGATCGTTTGTCATTTTATCATCTTGCGAACTTGCATAACGATTAAAAGGGTTAGCAACAAAATCTTCTTGTGATAAACCTAAATAAGTCTCGTTTGAAACTTCATCAGAATATTGAAATTTAAAATTCACAGCTTGTTTTATTGAAGCATCTGGTTTAGAATTTAATCTAAATTTAGCAACAAAATCATTCTTATCGAATCCTGTGTTACTGCCATCAGGTAAATTTTTAAATCCATCGGAATTAAAATTTAAATATTCTAAGGTATAACCAAATATAGTTTTACTATCACCTATTTTAGCATGAACTTGTCCTGTATTGAAACTACCATAGCTTGTTTTAATATTACCTTGGAACGTATCAGGTATTTGTGCGCTTACTAAATTTATTGCACCTCCTGTAGTAAATGGCCCATATTGAATTTGGCTACTTCCTTTTAAAATTTCAACAGCTTGCATTCTCGCAACAGAAGGGAAATAATATGCAGCGGGAGCACTATAAGGGGCAGGAGCAATCAAAATTCCGTCTTCCATGATAGAGATTTTAGCACTTCTCTCAGGTGAAGTTCCTCTTAAACTTATATTTGGTCTGAGTCCAAAACCATCTTCTTCATATATATTAACACCTGGAACAGATCTTAATACACGATTAATATCTGTATGATTAAATTTTGCTAGTTCCGCAGGAGAAATATAATAAGAAGAACCTGTTCTGTTTTTTGCTTCATATTTATTTCCAAAAATAACTTGAGTACTAATTAGTACTTGGTCAAGTTTCTGTATGGAATCATTAGTTTTTTCATTGTTTTGTGCAAATGAAATGCACGTAAACAGTAGGATAATAAGTGTGATTTTGGTTTTCATTTTATTTAGACTGATTAAAAATAAGGTTCTAATTTAAGTGCAAAAATAGAAATGAATTTTACTTTCACAAAGTTTATTTAGAATAAATAAAAATAAAAAACATAATTTGTTGATTAATAGTTTTTTACAAATGTTAAGTTTTTGTTACTTGAGTATAATTATCTGTAAAAGGTCTTTTGATGAGTAAAAAAATTGTAAATTTGCACGCAATTATAACTGTAATTGCAACATGACTGCACACGAAAACAAAATTGTCGGAGAAGGTTTAACCTATGATGACGTTCTTTTAGTCCCAGCTTTTTCTGAAGTACTTCCTAGAGAAGTAAGTATACAAACAAAGTTTACCAGAAATATCACTATTAATGTACCAATTGTTTCGGCGGCAATGGATACTGTAACCGAAAGTAAAATGGCAATTGCTATAGCACAAGAAGGTGGTATTGGGGTGCTACACAAGAACATGACTATAGAGCAACAAGCACAAAAAGTAAGACGTGTAAAACGAGCAGAAAGTGGTATGATTATAGATCCTGTAACATTACCATTAACAGCAACGGTAGCAGATGCCAAACGCAACATGGCCGAACATAGTATTGGTGGTATTCCAATAGTGGCTAAAGATGGTACACTAAAAGGCATTGTTACCAATCGAGATTTACGTTTTGAGCATGATAACAGCAAATCTATAGTAGATGTAATGACCTCCGATAATTTGGTAACGGCTTCTGTTGGTACATCACTAAATGATGCAGAAAGTATTCTTCAACAACATAAAATAGAAAAGTTATTAATAGTTGATGATAATTACAAATTATCAGGCTTAATAACGTTTAGAGATATCACAAAGTTGAGTCAAAAACCAAACGCTAATAAAGATCAATACGGCCGTTTACGTGTTGCAGCAGCTTTGGGTGTAACGGCTGATGTTGTAGATAGGGCAGAAGCTTTAGTTAATGCAGGTGTCGATGCTGTAGTTATAGATACAGCTCATGGACATACTAAAACTGTATTAACAGCTCTTAAATCTGTAAAAAACAAGTTTCCAGACTTAGATGTTATTGTAGGTAATGTGGCAACAGCAGCAGCAGCTAAGTTTTTAGTAGAAGCTGGTGCAGACGCTGTAAAGGTTGGTATTGGGCCAGGTTCTATATGTACAACTCGTGTAGTTGCAGGTGTAGGGTTTCCGCAGTTTTCTGCAGTGTTAGAAGTTGCTGCGGCTATAAAAGGTACAGGTGTTCCAGTAATTGCAGACGGTGGCATACGTTACACAGGTGATATTCCAAAAGCTATAGCTGCTGGTGCAGACACTGTAATGTTAGGATCGCTTTTAGCAGGAACCAAAGAATCTCCTGGTGAAACCATTATTTATGAAGGTAGAAAGTTTAAATCTTACCGTGGTATGGGATCTGTAGAAGCTATGAAACAAGGAAGTAAAGACCGTTATTTCCAAGATGTGGAAGATGATATTAAAAAGTTAGTACCAGAAGGTATCGTGGGACGTGTACCATATAAAGGTGAACTTAACGAAAGTATTCATCAATTTGTTGGTGGTTTGCGTGCAGGAATGGGGTACTGCGGTGCTAAAGATATAGAGACTTTAAAAGAAACTGGACAGTTTGTAAAGATTACAGCGAGTGGTATTAATGAAAGTCACCCGCATGATGTAACTATTACTAAAGAGTCTCCTAATTACTCAAGATAGGTTTAAAAGTTTTTTCAAAATTTTACATTGAAAATATTATGAAAAAGATTTTTCAGATAATTTTCTTGTTTCCTATTTTACTTTCTGCACAAATTAACGAAAGCGAAAGTGATTCACTTAATTTGAAAGCAAAACTTGCTCTTAGTGGGTTTTGGCAAGATGGTAATGTGGAAACTTTAATTTTCCGAGCAAAATCTGATTTGAGTTTTAAGCCTTGGAAAAAGTGGGTGTTTAAAACACAAAACTCCTATGTTTATCAGGAATTCGGGAAGGAAAAGGCTGATGAAGATATATTGAGTCTTAACTTTTTATACTTTAACCCTGAGAAGAAAATATATCCATTTGTTTTAGGTTTTGTAAGTACTAATTTTCGTAGAGAAATCGATTTACGTTCTCTATTGGGTGCAGGGGTTAGTTTTCAAGTTATGAAAAAGAAAAAGGATTGGCTTAAATTGTCCATTTCAAGCGAATATGAACAAACTGAATTTAAAAAGGCAGGCTTTAATAAATCTGAATATGATGGCGAAACTACTATTAATACATTTCGTTGTACTGTTTGGTTAAATGGGAAATACCATTTATTCAAAAATAAAGTAATTTTAAGTCATGAAAATTATTTTCAGCCTTCTTTAGAAAAGGGAAATAATTTTAGGTGGCGAGCAGATATAGGTTTAGAATTGCCACTTTGGAAGTATTTAAACTTTAAAATAAACTACCTTCAGTCATTTGAAAGTCTAGTTATAGAAGACCAAAAGCAACAAGATAGATTTTTAACTTTTGGATTTACTTTAAAAAGTTATTAATTGCTTTGAGTATTTAAATTTTATAGCAGATTAAGAGATTAAGATATATTTTATATTAAAAAAAGCAACTAAATTAATTTAGTTGCTTTTTTTGACTGTATTACAAAATCTAGATTTTACTGAACTTCAATAGAATAACTTACTTCAACATCTGTACTACCTCCAGCTCCAGTAGCTGTTCCATCGTTTGGTTTTGTAGGTTCATGCTTCAATATAACTGTTAAGCTACCAGTTGCTGCTGAACCTGTAGTTACAGTAGTTGCTATTCCCACAGGGTTTCCATCACCATCAACGTCAGTTTTAGTAATAGTTAATCCAGCAGTACTGGAATAGAAAAACTCATGCTCATCTGCTTCATCTTCAACTTCTAAAGTAATATCTTCAGCTGGGTTTTCTGTAGCATTCCATAACTTAATACCACCAGTATATGTAGCATTTGCTGTTAATGGTCCAGAAATATCATAAATTCCATCTGCACCACCTTCACCATCTAAATCTGTAAAGGTTAATGTAACTACATCTGTATTATCTGCATTATTTGCTAATGTGTAAATTACTGTAGTAATTAATTCTTCTTCACTATCATGGTCATCATCATTTCCATCGTCATCACTAGAACATCCAATAGCTAAAGACGAAATAAAAAGTAAGGCTAATAATTTGATTGTTTTCATGTTTTTTAATTTTAAAGTATTCATGGTTTTTGTTTTAATAATTTATTTTAAGTTGTATGTTAAAATTTCTACCTAACTCATCTGCAAAATAGCGGAGTCTGTTTAAATGTTCTCTGTAAGAAACATTAAAAAGGTTCTCAACATTAAACGCTACTTTTAAGGTTTTTGTTTTAAATACCTTAAATCTAGCTGAGCTATTAAAGTTGAAGAGTGTATAGGTTTCAGGTGTTGAGCTAATATCTACATAAACTTCTTGTTGTAGTACTGGATCAAACGTAAAAAAATTGTAATCTGGAAATCTATTTTGTTGTAATACAGTTTTTTGTGTTAAACCAATTGATAGTTGGTTTAGTTTTTCATTATTATATGTTATTGAATTTGAAAAATTTGTAGCTGGCATATTAATAAGTGGAATATCTTCTGATAAATTATCGCCTCTTAACAAACTTAAGCTACCTGTGTAATTAAAGTTATTACTGATTGTTTTGTATAAATCTATATCAACCCCAAATATTTGAGCGTTAGTTTGGTTGTATTCCCAAACAGGAAATGCACCTCTAACTGTTGTTGTTGTACCTATTGGAATCAGCTGAATGAAATTAGATATATATTTATAGTAAGGACTAATTGTGAAACCAAAATTTTGATGCTTTCTTTCAAGAGAAGCCATAAATTTATTTGCAATTTCTTTTTCCATAGTTAGCTGTCCAATTTCTATTCTAGCCGCACTATGGTGTAGGCCTTCGCTAAATAATTCTGAAGGATTAGGCATTCTAGATGCCAACCCATAATTAAAAATAAATTCGAAGTCATTTCTCATATGCCTAGCATAACCTAAGTTAGCAGATATGTTATGAAATGAAAATTCTGGGTTCGTAAAATACCTTGAATCCTCGATAACTCCAGTATTAAACTCTGGAAACAATTCATCATAATTGTATGTTTCATCCCAATCTGTAACTCTATATCGTTTTGAGGCTTCAATTCGAGAAAAATCATATCTAAAACCAGCACTAATTTCTGTAAGCAAGTTTAAATTATAAGCCCCAATAGCATAAAAACCAAAATCATATTTGTCGTAATCTGGGATTAAAGGAGTAGTTCCTGTTCCAGAAATGGCATCGTTTTGTTGATAGCGTAATAAAAACCCAGTGTTTATTTTTAGATTTTCATAAGCATCTATTCTTAGGTTTGGTTGTAACGATGTTGTAAACAATCTTAGGTCTACAACGGGTACATTCGCTTTGTCTCCACGTCTTAAATCGAATTCTTTTCGTCTATTAATTTGAAAATCATACTGTAGTGTTAATTTTCCAAATTCTTTAAAACGTTTGTAAGCCTCAATTTTTCCTAAATGATGAAAAATAGATTGTTTTGGGTTGTTAATAGTATTTGAAAAATCTGAAATATATTGGGGCTCTCCACTATTTATTGCTCTTACTAAATCTCCAACGTTACCAATATGTGAAGCCCTTAGAATACCGAATGTATTATCCACAAAACTATAATATGCATCAAAACCCTTTTCAAAAGATTTAAACCCTATTCTAGCTGAAGCATTTATACTTTTAATACCTGTATTACTTAGATAGTAATTTTGAGATTCAAAATCACCAAAAGTTTTATAACTCCCTTGTATTTTTGTGTAAAAGCCATTCTTATTGGTTTTTACGATCTCAGAATTTATATTCCCTCCCCATCCGTTGGTGTTTAAAGCCAACGAAGTACTTCCAAATAAACTATCTTTAACTGCATAGTTTTCAGGGCGTATTAAAATTAATCCACCAATAGCGTCACTACCATACATAAGCGAATTAGCCCCTTTAATAACATCAATACGTCCACTAGCGTTTATATCAATATTTGGTGCATGTTCATAACCCCATTCTTGATCAAAAAGCCGAACATTGTTGTTTATAATTAGTAGCCTACTACTGTGTAGTCCATGAATCATAGGTTTAACAATGGTGTTACCAGTATTTAATGATGATACACCACTAATTGTGTTTAATGCATCTCCTAATGATTTATCTGAAAAAGTTTCAATCTGCTTTTTAGAAACTGTTTGCTGGATGGATGTTTTCTCAATTTTAGAATCGGTAGTTACCGTAATCTCTTTCAGTTCTTCCAAATGATGCTCCATATTTATCTCTTGGTAGGTATCACCATCAATGTCTACTTCTACGCGTTTGGTTTCACATCCAACGTGTGATATTATTAACACTAGCTTTCCATTACACAGATTTTCAATGGTGAATTTACCATTGATATCTGCTGATGTATAGGTGTTTGAAGTTTCATTGTAAATGGTTGCACCAGACATTGGTGTACCGTCATGAAAGTCTTTTATTTCACCTAAAAGCGTGTATGTGCAATTTTGAGTATGGGCTAAGTTTAAAAAACAGAGCACCACAATCAATAAATAGTGTTTCATTAAATTGTGTTTTAATTTAAAATTAGAATTTTAAACTAAAACAGGAGGACCTCTTAATGAAAAAGATAATGGTTGAAGATTACTGAGAAATTTGTATGTTAAGTAAGATACTTTATGTGGATAATCAACTGGTGTTGAATCATAATTATTTACTGTAGGTGAAAAATAATTAGTTATTTGAAATTTTTGAAACTCACAATCTAAATCTACTTTGTGAATGTGGGTTGTGTCTCCACCAATACAAACTTGATGCTCATCATGTTCAAAAATATGGATAAGTCTTGATGCAGAAGATACAAATAGCGATAGTGCCAACAAAAATGTTAGTATTTTAAACGCAATATGTTCTTTAACGAAAGTCATCAATCTACAAATCGTTTTAAGCCAATTCTACGGAGCATTTTCTTTTCAAAGTTCCAAAAAAACTTATGTTGACCAAATAACCAGCCAAAAAACACAAGTAAAAATTGATATACAACAAAGAGTAAAAGAATTCTAATAGTCCAATACCCAAAACTTGAAAATTTTTCAGTTGTAATATTTAGGAAAGCAAGAATGGGTTTGCCAATGTAAGATGCAGTAGATCCAGTAACAGCAAATACAATTAAAATAATCGCTATTTGCCAGTTATGCTCAATGCCCCAACGTTCTTTTAACTTATTCAATTGTACAATTTTTATGCAAAAGTAAATAAAGTGAACTAAATTCTGGGTACAAAAGGACCTAATCTTTGATTATAGGTTAACTGAAAATAGATAAAATAATTGTAAAGCATGTAATTAACCTCGTAACCATAATCTATATCTTGCTGATAATCAATTTGTAATTCATACAAATCTGTTCTATATCTTTGTGGTTGTAGCACACGCTGATTCCATTCCATAACATAAAGCCAATTTCTGTTTTCCAGAAATTGTTGAGAATAAAAACCTTTTGGGCGTGCTCTACTCGCAAGCCAAAAATTGAAACCAGGTTCAATGATTATAATTTCATATTCAACCTTCTCATTAGTAATCTTAACGGTATCATTTGCTTTTAAACTCTCTAAATGTTCATCAGTTTTTGTGGAAGCTGTTTTTGGTGTTTTACAGTTAAGAATGAAAACCGAGACGATTAGTATAAAAAATATTTTTTTCATGAGCATTTAACTTTTTTGATTACTTCTCAAAAGTATAAGGTCTCTCGTCCTAAAAAAAAGGAGTATGAGTTAACTAATGTTTCTGATGAGTAAACTAAGTTACCCGATTAATAAATTTACAAAAACAATACCTTAAATACTGATTTTGATATGTTTTAATAAAAAAAAAGCGCTGGGTAGAATACCCAACGCTTTTTAAATTTATAAAATTAAGTTTTATTTTCCTCCGAAAAGACCTCCTAATAATCCACCAAGACCACCTTTCTTTTTACTTCCGCCTAATACCATTCCAGCTACATCATCAACAATACTACCATCACCATCGGCATCAAGAATAGACTCTAAGAAGCTTTGTTCTTGTTTTGCAGAACTTCCCCCAAGTAATCCGCCTAATAATCCACCTAGGTCATTTGAGGAACTTACATTGTTTTGTCTCGTTTGCTTTCCTAGAACACCCATTAATATGGGAGCAGCTACTTTTAAAATATTGCCCACAGAACCAGCATCTAAACCAGATTTCTGACCAATAACTTGTTCTACTCCTTGTCTTTTTTGACCAAGTACGTGACCAAGAATTTTATCTCCATCGTTTTTTACACCATCATCAACACCACCACCAAATAAACCACCAAGGTTATCTAAAATACTACCATCGTGTTTATTACTTAAAGCACTCATAAGTCCTTCAGCACCTTGAGGAGTAGATGCATTTCGTTGCATTGCTTTCATTAAAACAGGTAGTGCCATTGTAAGTACGCTACTTGTTTTATTTTGATCTGTTCCTGTGGATCCTGATACACCACTGATGATAGTTTTTCCAAGGTCGCTGTTTAATAAATCTAAAATTCCTGACATGTTTTTTTTATGAATTAATTAATAATGTTTATAAAAATAGGTGGCTTAATGTACAAAAAAAGTCCCAACTTCTGTAGTTAGGACTCATTAATTCTATTTAGGTCACACGGTAATTTATCTTATCCTAAGATATTGATAATTTGTGAAGCTAGTTCTGTACCAATCCTGTCTTGTGCTTCGTTGGTTGCAGCACCAGTATGTGGCGTTAACGATAATGCAGGATTCATTAGTAATTGCATTTCTGGTTTTGGTTCATTTTCAAAAACATCTAAAGCAGCTCTAGCTACTTTTCCACTTTCAATAGCTTTAACTAGGGCTACTTCGTTTACAACACCACCACGAGCAGCGTTAGCTAAAATAACGCCATCTTTCATCATATTGAATTCTGCTTCGTCAATAACATAGTCTTTTTGCGCAGGCACATGTAGTGTTATAAAGTCTGATTGCTTTAAAACGTCTTCTTTAGAAATAGTTTCAATTTCAAAATTTACTTTCTGACCATCAAAAAAATCTAGTTCTAGATTCGCTTTTTCTAAAAATGGATCAAAAGCAACAACCTTCATGCCAGCACCAAGCGCTACTTTTGCAGTAGCTTGCCCAATACGACCAAAACCTAACACACCTAAAGTTTTTCCTTTAAGTTCAGTTCCTTTAGCATAAGCTTTCTTTAAACCTTTAAAGTTGCTATCCCCCTCTAGAGGCATTTCTCTGTTAGCATTATGTAAAAAACGTGCTAAACCATATAAGTGTCCAAACACCAATTCAGCAACAGAGTGCGAAGACGCAGCAGGTGTATTGATAACACTACGTCCTTGTTCTCTTGCATATTCTACATCGATATTATCCATACCAACTCCACCACGACCAATTACTTTTAATCCCGGACAAGCATCTATTAAATCTTTACGAACTGTAGTAGCACTTCTAACTAATAAAACAGAAATATCATTTTCGTTGATATAGTTAATCAATTGTTCTTGTGCTACAGTGGTTGTACTTACTTCATACCCAGCTTTTTCTAGGGCATCAATACCACTTTGAGAAATTCCGTCGTTTGCTAATACTTTCATTATATAAGTTATAGATTATAAGTTAAAAGTTAAAAGTTCTGTAAACAGTTAATAATTCAACTTTAAATTAGATTTTTATTTTTTTGCCATTAGAAGGAAGCATGACGCGGCAATCTTATTAAACAGATTCCAGCACTTCGTTCGGAATGACGATTAATTATTTTAAGCTTTACTTTCTAATTCGCTCATTACTTCAACAAGAACCTTTACACTATCAAGTGGTAAAGCGTTGTACATTGAAGCTCTGTAACCACCAACACTTCTGTGTCCGTTTACGCCACTTACTCCAGCTTCTTTAAGCATAGATTCAAAAGTTTCTTTTAAGTTTTCATTTTCTAAAGTGAATGTAGCATTCATGTTAGAACGGTCTTGTTTACTTGAAAAACCTTTAAATAGCGGATTTAAGTCTATCTCAGAATACATTAAACGTGCTTTCTTTTCATTTTCTTTTTCTATGGCTTGTATACCGCCTAAATTTTTTAACCACTCAAGAGTTAACATCGTTGTGTAAACAGGGAATACAGGAGGCGTATTAAACATACTGCCTTTACTAATGTGTACTTTGTAATCCATCATAGATGGTATTTTACGAGATACTTTTCCTAAGATGTCTTCTTTTATAACAACTAAAGTTGTTCCCGCTGGCCCCATATTTTTTTGAGCTCCAGCATAAATTAAATCAAACTTCGAAAAATCTAGAGTACGAGAAAAAATATCACTACTCATATCACAAACTAGAGGGATATCGCATTTTGGGAATTCCTTTATTTGTGTTCCGTATATTGTATTGTTTGATGTACAGTGGAAATAATCATAATCCTCAGGTATTTCATAACCTTTAGGAATATAATTATAGTTAGCGTCTTTAGAAGAACCAACTTCATAAATATCATCATAAATTTTAGCTTCTTTGATGGCTTTATCAGCCCAAGCACCAGAATTTAAATATCCAGCTCTTTTTTCTAATAAATTTAAAGCAACCATTAAAAACTGAGTACTAGCACCACCTTGCAAAAACAAAGCTTTATATCCTTTACCCTCTAAACCAAGTAACTCTAAAGCTAAAGCTCTAGCGTTTTCCATGATGTCAACAAAAGCCTTACTTCTATGGGATATTTCAATTAAAGATAACCCGCTATTGTCTAAATCAACAACTGCTTGAGAAGCTTTTAATAACACTTCTGGTGGTAAAATACATGGTCCTGCACTAAAGTTATGTTTCTTCATTTTTGTAGTAAAATTTAAAGATGCAAAGTTCCTAATTAATTAAGTATTTATTGTTAAGAATTCAATAATTTTTTCGTCAAATTGATAATAAAAATTTAATGGAATCTACATCATCCGCATAATCCCAAAGTTGTGGTTTTTGAGTATGTCCAAAAGGGATTTCTTTTTTAGAAAAACCTTTAGAAACAATACACTGAATTTGTTCTTTTTTTGTTTCTAAACTGTTTGTTAATTCAGATAAATCATCATAATATTCATAAAACATCGTAGCTATTGGTGATGCGAAGCTTTCATCTTCTTTTATCATAAAGAAACCATTTTCAAGCATATCAAATTCACTCATTAAATACACTGCTTTGTTATAATCGTAGTTATTGGCGTATTTTGCTTTTTCAACAATGGGATGCCAGTGATAAATGGCTTCAAAAAAGGCATCAAATTTATAGCCTTTAGGTACAAAAAGTTTAGATACATTTCTACATCCTAAACCGAAATACCTAAAAATATCTTCAGAAAGATTTTTTAAATCCTCAGCAGTCTCATTTCCAGTTAATATGGCTACAGAATTTCTATTGTTTCTAATAATTGATGGTTTATTTTTAAAGTAGTACTCAAAATAGCGTGCTGTATTATTGCTACCTGTTGCAATCACAGCATCAAAGTTTGCTAGTTTTTCTTCAGTAAATTCTATTTTTTGTTTAAACTGGGGTTCTACGTATTCCAAATATTTTGCTAAAAATGGAAGTAATTGCTTATCGTTTGAAGACTGCTTTACCAGTACATGGTGACCAGAAATTAAAACAGACAAAAAATCATGAAATCCTACTAAGGGAATGTTGCCAGCCATAATAATGGCAATCCTTTTAGGATGATTTACGTCTATTTTATAGGGGTTTAACCACGTGTTTAAATTTTCTGAAGTTAGCGCATCAGACCAAGATTTTAAGGCAAACTTTATATTGTCTTCAGTAAACCAACCGTTATGCTCTTTGGCAAGTTTTAACTGATGTTTAAAGCCATCGAAGAAAATATCGTTATGTTCAATATTATCTGCTTTTTCAAGATCTTCATTAGAAAATTGCCGAATAAAATCTCCTAATTTTATAAAAGCGTTAATTCTTTCTTGTAATTGCATTCTTAATTTGGTTATGAATGGTTTTGGCTTTATTTTTGCAACTGCAAATTTAAGGATTCTGTATGGAGTTCATGAATTTTAAAAGATAAAAAATTACTATGGCAATTATAATAACAGACGAATGTATAAATTGTGGTGCTTGCGAACCCGAGTGCCCAAATACAGCAATATATGAAGGCGCTGACGACTGGCGTTACAAAGACGGTACAAGTTTAGAAGGTACAGTGGTGCTTACTGACGGTAGGGAAGTAGATGCCGATGAAGCTCAAGAACCTGTAAGTGACGAACTATACTACATCGTGCCTGATAAATGTACAGAATGTAAAGGATTCCATGACGAACCTCAATGTGCAGCAGTTTGCCCAGTGGATTGTTGTGTACCAGATGAAGATGTTGTAGAAACTGAAGAAGAGCTTCTAGCAAAACAACGTTTTATGCATCCTGATGGATAGTCTATAAAAATATAGTTAAGAATAGGGAAACCCTGAGTGAAAGCTTGGGGTTTTTTGTTTAAAATTTTTTTATAATTACTTGAGCACATGTATTGCTGTTTTGGTAGGAAAAAACGAACTTCGCTTATCTAACCAAATAGTTCATTAAAACGGAATCATGCCTATAATGTTGGCAGTTATTTGAAAAAAATGAAAAAAATCGAGATATCATATAATACTGAAACGCTATCAGCAACTTTATTTGACGATAATAGCAACGATAAAAAAACTGTTTTAATTATTGCCTCAGCCACAGGAGTAAAGCAAGAATATTACACTAAATTCGCCAAATATGCTCAAAATAATGGGATTACGGTAATAACATTTGATTACACCGGTATAGGTCGATCTTTAAAAAAACCTATTAAGGAGATAAATATAAATGCTGCGGATTGGGGAAGAAATGATTTGGAAAGTATAATTCAATATGTTACAACTAACTATCCAAAATCAAAGAAGGTTATTCTTGGACATAGCATTGGGGGGCAACTGATTGGACTTGCAAAATCATCTAATAAATTGGATAAAATAGTTTTAGTTGCAGCGCAATCAGGCTACTGGAAGTATTGGAAAGGAATTGGTAGAATTAAAATGTGGCTCAATTGGTATATCCTTTTTCCATTATTACTTAAGACTTTTGGTTATTTGAAATCTAAGAGAATTAGTGGTATGGAAAACCTACCGTATAATGTTGCTAATCAATGGCGAAATTGGGGTAAGAAAAGTAATTATATTCTTAGTGATAAGTCAATCAATAAAGTCTTTTATGAAACAATAGAGGCTAATTTAACCGCTTTTAGCATAGATGATGATAACTTTGCTCCCAAAGAGGCAGTAGATTGGATGACGGAGAAATATATAAATACAAAAAGTAGATCAATACATCTAAAACCAATCGACTTTCAAACTAATAAAATCGGACATTTTGGAGTTTTTAAAGAACGATTTAAAAATACAATTTGGACTCAAATTTTGAGTGAAGTAAAATAACGAACTACCAACAATTGAAGCTTCAAGTTAATTAATTTTACTTGTATTTAGTTTTCTGAACTCTCAAAAGCTTTCATTTCCAGAGAGGGTTCTAATACGCCTTCGCTATCCCAAATCGTTTTTTCATATTTGTTTAGTTTTATAAAAGGCACTTTTTCAACTTGTTTTATTTTTTCAAAATTTAATGATGTTAACCTATTATGTTTTGTTATGAGTAGCTCATCCTTGGTTCTATTATCGCCTTCAATTGTAAAATCAAAAGCTACTTTATTTCGTTTGCTACTGTTTTCAATAAATTTTAAAGGCCTACTTACATAAAAATAACTGCCATAAACATGTTTTATATATTTTGGGTGATACAGATTACTGCTATCTTTTTCAAAAATCATGGTGCCTTCACTTACATTTTCAATGTATTTTACACCCAATAGCAGTCGTAGATTAAATTTTTGTCCTCGCCGCTTTTTATAATATCCATAATCTACTCTTGTAATGGCATAAGTATCATCTGCAACATAGAGTTTTCCTGTGTATTTTGATTTTCCTTTTTTTGGTACATAAGAAATAATGTAAACTGGTTCTCCATTGTTATAGCCCACATCTTCAAATTTGTATTCGTATAAATCGGTGTTCAATAGCTTGCTCAAGAACGCTCCATTGTATAATTGCGCACGTTTTAGTAAAGATTTTATGCTGCTATTTAAATGGTCTAATGTGTATTGGTTTTCATTATTCTCTTTAAAATTATCATCATTTAAGGATAATGAATCTTCTATTTTAAAAAGTCCAGTTTTTAACTTGTATGTTTTTGTAGTGTCTAAATAAGTAAGTATAATATTTTGCATTTTCTCTTGAATATTATCAATCGAAAAATCGTTTTTATAATCTAAAAGTTCTGTGGCTTTTTCAATCTCTAGTTTTATACTGTCTTTATTTAACGTAAATATTTTTCCCTTAGCATCAGAAAACTGAATCATATTACTATTTTTTACTTGCTTTACCAAGGCCGTTAAGCTATTATTTACGTCTTGTAACTGTTTCTTTTTTACATGAGAAGCTTTATCAATTTCAAACTCTAAGCTTTTAAAATCTACATGGTCTGTGGTACGTTTAAACATATTGTATTGCTGTAAGTCATTACTATAGTTATCGGTGAGTTTTGCTTTTACTTTAGCAATAATTGAATCAGCATTTAGGGCTTTATTACTAATAAAAACTTCATCTAATTTATTAATGGATTCCTGAAGTTCAATGACAAAATTAAGCGCTTTAATATCTTTTATAGTGAGTGATTTGTTTTCATAACCTATGCAGGAAATGGTAATGGATTTATTGTCTTTAGTAGAGGAAATTGTAAAAAAACCTTCATCGTTTGAAATGACACCACTGTATTTCCCAGTTTTAATGTTGGCATAAGGAATTGGTTTCCTTGATGATTTATCAATAAGTTTTGCGGTTATACTTTGTGCAACTATTGATAAACTAAACAGATAAAATAGAAGAGTAATTTTAATTCTCATTTTTTACTAATAAATGATTTCGTGTATTCAACGAGTCAAATTAAGTAATGTTTCAGTTTGCATTAGCATTATAATTCATATTTAACTTTTAATTAATTATTCTTTGTCTGTCAATTACTAATTACTTTTACGCATGGTTTATATTTGATGGTGTGTTTTACAAATGACGTTAAAAAGTTATCAGTAATATGTTATTTGAAATTTTTGTCATCTACTACAAGTCAATTTAATGAAATAAATTAAGTCTAAGAAAATGAAAAGAGGAATATTATATAAATTAGTTAGTTATCCAAGTTTAATAACTCTCAAAGAGGGTTTTGGAGTGTATTTAAATTATAAAGGATATGATTTTTCTGTTAGAGTTCAACAACATGTCAAAGCATTACAAATTTTAGATTATGACAATGATATAATCGTCAATAAAATTTCAGATAAAGAATCTGAAAGTAGTTTGAAAACTAACACAATAAAAGAATTGTCAAAAAATGAACTTTTTATTCAGATAGAGAATTCAAAACTTATTGTTGAAACCATAGGGGCTAATTGTAATTCTTTTAGGACTAGAGATATAACAAATTTATTATTTGGTATAGAGGTTGAAGATATAGAAAATGTGGATTCAGTACAAGATGAATTTGATGATATGTTAAAGTATTTCTTGAAAATTTATAGAATAAAATCAGGAGATATTCACACAAAATTTCCAGAAGATTTAAATGAAGAGTTAATTGTAATAAGAGATGGTAAAAATTTATACAGACAAGAAGATTTGGATAAGGAAGTGAGTGAGAGGTTAAATTCTGTAATGAGTGTTGCAATAGCAATAAAAAGCTTAAAAATGCCTAATTCTTTTACTATTGGTTCTAAGATGAGCTTAGATTTTGAAAAAAATGGTAAAACAATAAAAGAATTTATAAAATCAAATGGTGAAATATCTCAAATTGATGAATTTCTTCTCAAAGCAAGAGAGGAATTTTATGTAAAAAGTAATTTTAAGTACTCTATTTTGGAATTGTTTACAATGATTGAAGTTCTTGTTGTGAATATTTTGACAAAATATAAATTGGCAAATGGTGTTTCTAATAAAAAACTTAAGGAGTTTAAAAAAAATATACCTATAAGTTACTTAATCAATGTTGAATTACCATTGATTTTGAATAATATCACTATTGAAGACAGAAAAGTTTTGAGTAAGATAGATGGTATACGTAAGATTAGAAATGAAATTATTCATGAAAATAGAAAAATAGCAAGAGAGGAATGCGAGTTTGCCTTTAAAGCAGTAAATGATTTTTTTGAAGTTTTGAGAAAAAATCATTTATAGTAATTATGTATTAAGTATTTAATACGATTAAAAATTATTAGAGTTAAGGGAATATATTTCCAATTAACTACATTTGCAATCGCAAAAATTACAGTAATTATGAAAGCAGGCATTGTAGGATTACCAAATGTTGGAAAGTCAACGTTATTTAATTGTTTATCAAACGCTAAGGCGCAAAGTGCAAATTTTCCGTTTTGTACTATAGAGCCAAATATTGGTGTGGTAAATGTTCCAGATCCAAGATTGGAAAAATTAGAAAGCTTGGTTACTCCAGAAAAAGTGATTCCTGCAACTGTAGAAATTGTAGATATTGCAGGATTGGTTAAAGGAGCTAGTAAAGGTGAAGGTTTAGGAAACCAGTTTTTGGCTAATATTAGAGAAACTGATGCTATTTTGCACGTATTAAGATGTTTTGACAATGATAATATTGTGCATGTTGATGGTAACGTAAACCCCATAAGAGATAAGGAAACTATCGATATGGAATTGCAGTTAAAAGACTTAGAAACAGCAGAAAAAAAATTAGATAAAGTAAAACGTGCTGCTAAAACTGGCAATAAAGATGCCCAAAAAGAAGAAGCTATTTTATTAAAAATTAAAGCAGGATTGGAGTCTGGAATATCTGTAAGAGCTTTAGAGTTTGGAGATGATGATTATAATGACTTTGTTATACCATCACAGTTTATTACTGATAAACCTGTAATGTATGTTTGTAATGTAGACGAAGGTTCAGCGGTTTCTGGCAATGCTTATGTGGATGAAGTAAAAGAAGCTGTTAAAGATGAAAATGCTGAGGTTTTGGTTTTAGCCGTTGGTACCGAAGCAGATATTAATGAACTGGACGATTACGAAGAGCGACAAATGTTTCTACAAGATATAGGTTTAGACGAACCTGGAGCTGCTAAATTAATTAGAGGAGCATACAAGCTTTTAAATCAGCAAACATACTTTACCGCAGGTGTTAAAGAAGTGCGTGCTTGGACTGTAGATATAGGTGCTACTGCACCACAAGCGGCTGGTGTAATACATACTGATTTTGAAAAGGGATTTATTCGTGCTGAGGTAATCAGCTATAATGACTATACAGAATATGGTAGTGAAGCTAAAGTAAAAGAAGCAGGAAAAATGCGTGTTGAAGGAAAGAATTACATAGTAAAAGACGGTGACGTGATGCATTTCTTATTTAATGTTTAGTTTTTTTCTGTAAGGTTTGTAGGTTTTTTGATACTATTTGTTAGTTTTGTGTGTTTTGATTAATAAAATAACACTAAACTTTAAACATTATCAAAAAAAATAAAAACCACTCATGCCTTTAATACAAGTTCAAACTAAAATTAATGCGGATTTAGAAATATGTTTTGATTTAGCTAGAAATATAGATTTTCATAAAGAATCTTTAAAGCATACTGACGAAATTCCCATTGCTGGTAAAACTTCAGGACTAATAAAATTAGGCGAATGGGTTAGTTGGGAAGCTAAACATCTAGGATTTGTACAGCATTTAACTACTAAAATCACAGCGTTTGAAAGTCCAAATTATTTTGTAGGTGAGATGATTTTAGGCGCTTTTAAATCATTTAAACACGAGCATATTTTTAAGGTCTCTAATATGGGAACTCTAATGATTGACAAATTTCACTTTGAATCTCCTTATGGTTTTGTTGGAAAGTTTGCCAACTGGTTATTTTTAAAAAAATACATGACCAAGCTTTTAAGTATAAGAAATACAGCCTTGAAAGAACGCGCAGAGATAGAACAATTGAAAAAAAACTTAAAAAGAAGAAATGTAAAAGGTTATTTATATTCTTGAGTTTAGAGTAACTATTCCATTCTTTAAGTTATTATTGTTGAGCTTTGAGCATCGTAATTTGAAATTTTACTTTAAGCCTATCGAGATAAGTGTTTTTAACTTCGTTTTATGCAAAAAGCGAAAACATTCTGGTTAGGTATAGGTATTGGTGTTTTAGGAGTTGTTTTATTCTCTTCTAAAGCTGTTATGGTAAAATTAGCTTACAAGTATCAAGTAGATGCCATAAGCATATTGCTTTTGCGTATGTTATTTTCATTCCCTTTTTATGTAGTTATTGCTTATTTGTATCGCAATCAAAATGAAACTATTAGTATTGATAAAAAAGAATACTTATGGGTTGTTTTTTTTGGTTTTATAGGGTATTATTTAGCAAGTTATTTTGACTTTGTTGGACTAACATACATTAAGGCTAGCTTAGAGCGAATCATTTTATTTTTATATCCTACGCTAGTACTACTTTTAAATAAATTCTTTTTGAAACAACCAATTACCAAAATCCAGACAGGTGCCATAGTTTTAACTTACTTTGGTGTAGTTTTGGCTTTTTCAGAGGAGATAAATATATCTGGAAAAGAATCAATTGTTGGTGGTTTATTTATATTGCTGAGTGCACTTACCTACGCATCGTATTTGGTGGGAAGTGGTTGGCTTATTCCAAAATTTGGTGTTATGAAATTCACTGCCTATGCTATGTTAGTTTCATGTTTCTGTGTGTTTATTCATTTTAGTATAATCGGTAAAACGGATATTTTTAGTTTTTCTTGGCAGGTGTATCTCTTAGGGTTTTTAATTGCAATTTTTGCAACGGTTATTCCTTCTTTTCTAGTATCTGCATCCATTAAAATGATAAGTTCCTCAAATTTTGCTATTGTTGCAGGAGTAGGCCCTATTTCCACCATTATTTTGGCTGCAATTTTTTTAAATGAAAGATTAACGTTGTTGCAACTATTTGGTGCTTTGGTAGTTATAACTGGAATTCTATTAGTTTCTTTGAAAAAACGCAATAAAATCTAAGTTGAGGTAATCAACAATATTTATTTTTCATTGTTAATTACTTTGTATCGCAGCTATTTTATTTTTTGAAAGGTTGTACTATATTAGCGTGCTAGCTTCTATTTTTACTGATAAGAAGTTTTAAAATTCACTCGTTTTTATGGCTCAAGAAACCAAATATACCGAAGACAATATACGTTCACTAGATTGGAAAGAGCATATCCGTATGCGTCCAGGAATGTATATTGGCAAATTGGGTGATGGTTCTTCACCAGATGATGGTATATATATTCTTCTTAAAGAAGTTTTAGATAACTCCATAGACGAGTTTGTAATGGGGTCAGGTAAAACTATTGAAATTTCCATTCAAGGCACTAAAGTTATTGTTCGAGATTATGGTCGAGGTATTCCCTTGGGAAAAGTTGTTGATGTAGTTTCTAAAATGAATACTGGAGGCAAGTACGACTCAAAAGCATTCAAGAAATCGGTTGGATTGAATGGAGTTGGTACCAAAGCTGTAAATGCACTTTCAAATTATTTTAGAGTTGAATCAAACAGAGATGGTAGATCAGCCTCAGCTGAATTTGAAAAGGGAGAGCTTATCAATAAAGAAACGCTTGATGATACAACTCGAAGAAAGGGGACAAAAGTTTCATTTATACCAGACGAAACTATTTTCAAAAACTATAAGTATAGAAGTGAGTACGTTGTAAAAATGCTTAAGAACTATGTGTACTTAAATCCAGGTTTAACCATAGTTTTTAATGGAGAAAAATACTTTAGCGAAAACGGTTTAAAAGATTTACTAGCAGAAAAGATTGCTGAAACAGATTTGTTATATCCTATAATTCACTTACGTGGAAATGATATTGAGATTGCATTAACGCACAGTAAAACACAGTATAGCGAAGAGTACAATAGTTTTGTTAATGGACAGAATACAACTCAAGGAGGTACCCACTTAAATGCATTTAGAGAAGCGATAGTTAAAACTATTCGAGAGTTTTATGGAAAAAACTACGATGCTTCTGATGTAAGGAAATCTATAGTAAGTGCCATAGCTATAAAAGTGATGGAGCCAGTTTTTGAAAGTCAAACTAAAACTAAATTAGGTTCAACGGATATGGGTGGTGATTATCCAACGGTAAGAACTTATATCAATGACTTTGTAAAGACAAACCTAGATAACTACTTACACAAAAACACAGATACAGCAGAAAAAATACAACGTAAAATTTTACAAGCAGAGCGTGAGCGTAAAGAATTATCTGGAATAAGAAAATTAGCCAAGGATAGAGCAAAAAAAGCTAGTCTTCACAATAAGAAATTAAGAGATTGTCGTGTTCATTTTGGAGATACTAAAAATGAAAGAAATCTAGAAACAACACTGTTTATTACAGAGGGGGATTCTGCTTCAGGTAGTATTACAAAATCTAGAGATGTTAACACGCAAGCCGTTTTTAGTTTAAAAGGAAAACCACTAAACAGCTATGGTTTAAGCAAAAAAATTGTTTATGAAAACGAAGAGTTTAACCTTTTACAAGCAGCTTTAAATATTGAAGAATCTCTAGAGGATTTACGTTATAATAATGTAGTAATTGCAACTGATGCTGATGTTGATGGAATGCATATTCGTTTATTGTTAATTACATTCTTTCTGCAATTTTTCCCAGAAGTAATTAAGGAAGGGCACTTATATATTTTACAAACACCACTATTTAGGGTAAGAAACAAGAAAGAAACTATTTATTGTTATTCTGAAGAAGAGCGTGTAAATGCCATTGCTAAATTAAAGCCAAAACCAGAAATCACGAGATTTAAAGGATTAGGTGAAATATCTCCTGACGAATTTAAACATTTCATTGGAGATGATATTCGTTTGGATCCTGTGATGCTTGATGATAATATGTCAATAGAAGAGTTATTAGCATTTTACATGGGGAAAAACACCCCAACACGTCAAGAATTTATTATTGAAAATCTAAAGGTTGAGTTAGATTTGATTGAAGAAGAAAACTAAACATATTATTGTGAACGCTGATTTTAAATCGGTGTTTTTAGAAAAACTAATTTTATGTTGTACAATAAAAATAAAAAAATAAAGCAAAGATCTTATGACTATTTGCATAAGTATGATGTAACAGCTAAAGCAAAAAAACGTAGAAAAAAAGGAAGAACTTACCTTAACGGTAAACCAAAAAATTAAGGAGTTTTAATGACTGAAGACCAAAATGACGATTTAATAAACGATAATAACGAGCCTCAAGAAACAATTACCAGAGTCACTGGTATGTATAAAGATTGGTTTTTAGATTACGCTTCGTATGTTATTTTAGAGCGAGCTGTACCAGCAATAGAAGATGGTTTTAAACCTGTACAACGACGCATCATGCATTCCATGAAGGATCTTGATGATGGACGCTATAATAAAGTAGCAAACATTGTTGGGCATACTATGCAATATCATCCACATGGAGATGCCAGTATTGCTGATGCTATGGTGCAAATTGGTCAGAAAGATTTATTGATAGATACTCAAGGAAACTGGGGTAATATCTTAACAGGAGATAGAGCAGCAGCATCCCGTTATATTGAAGCACGTATTTCCAAATTTGGTTTAGATGTTGTTTACAACCCCAAAATAACCGAGTGGCAAGCCAGTTATGATGGCCGAAGAAAAGAGCCAGTAAATCTACCTGTTATGTTTCCGTTACTTCTTGCACAAGGTGGGGAAGGAATAGCTGTTGGGTTGTCTACTAAAATACTACCTCATAATTTTATTGAACTTATTGATGCTTCTATAAAGCATTTACAAGGGAAAAGATTTACTATTGTTCCTGATTTTCCAACTGGAGGTATAGCTGATTTTTCTAATTATAACGATGGAAATAGAGGTGGAAAGGTTCGTGTTAGAGCTAAAATTTCTCAGTTAGATAAAAACACCTTAGTTATTACTGAGTTGCCATTCGGAACAACAACGTCTTCATTGATTGACTCTATCTTAAAGGCTAACGATAAAGGAAAAATCAAGGTTAAAAAGATTGAAGATAATACGGCTGCAGAGGTTGAAATTTTAGTGCATTTACCTTCGGGTTTATCTCCAGATAAAACCATTGATGCTTTGTATGCATTTACGAGTTGTGAATCGTCTATTTCACCACTAGGTTGTGTAATTGAAGATAACAAGCCACTCTTTATTGGTGTTTCTGAAATGCTACGGCGTTCTACTGATAATACAGTACAGCTTTTAAAACAAGAACTAGAGATAAAACTAGGCGAGTTAGAAGAGCAATGGCATTTTGCATCTTTAGAGCGTATTTTTATTGAAAATAGAATTTATCGTGATATTGAGGAAGAAGAAACATGGGAAGGTGTTATTGCTGCTATTGATAAAGGTCTCCAGCCTCATACTAAACATTTAAAACGTAAAGTAACTGAAGATGATATTGTACGTTTAACCGAAATACGAATTAAGCGTATTTCAAAATTTGATATTGATAAAGCACAACAAAAAATTGATGCGCTTGAAGATCAAATTGCTGAGGTAAAACATAACCTAGAGCATCTTATCGATTATACAATTGCCTATTTTAAAAGACTAAAAAAAGAATATGGAGAAGGTAGAGCGCGTAAAACAGAAATAAGAACCTTTGAGGATGTAGATGCTACCAAAGTTGTTATAAGAAATACGAAACTATATGTGAATCGTGAAGAAGGTTTTATTGGAACTTCATTACGTAGAAATGAATATGTCTGTGATTGTAGTGACATAGATGATATTATAGTTTTTACAAAAGAAGGAAAAATGATGGTAACAAAAGTGGACTCTAAAACTTTTGTTGGTAAAGATATTATCCACGTAGCTGTTTTCAAGAAAAAAGATAAACGTACTATTTATAATATGATTTATCGAGATGGTAGAAAAGGGCCATCATATATAAAACGTTTTGCTGTAACCAGTATAACTAGAGATAGGGAGTATGATTTAACTAATGGTAATAAAGGCTCAGTGAATTTGTATTTTTCAGCTAACCCTAATGGAGAAGCAGAAGTTGTTAGTATAAATCTAAGACAAGCTGGTAGTATTAAAAAGTTAAAATGGGATATTGATTTTGCAGATATTATAATTAAAGGGCGTGCATCAAAAGGAAATTTAGTTACTAAATACCCTGTTAAGCGTGTTGAATTAAAAGAGAAAGGTGTTTCAACATTAAAACCTCGAAAAATTTGGTTTGATGATACCGTACAGCGTTTAAATGTAGATGGTAGAGGCGAACTTATAGGCGAATTTAGAGGGGAAGATAAATTACTTATAATTAATCAGTCTGGAATTATTAAAACGGTTACACCAGAAGTAACGATGCATTTTGACGACGATATGATTGTAATGGAAAAATGGATTCCTAAAAAACCTATTTCTGCTATTTATTTTAATGGTGAAAAAGAACTGTATTACGTTAAACGCTTTTTGATTGAACAAGAAGGTCGAGAAGAGTCTTTTATTTCAGAGCATCCAAATTCGCAATTGGAAATTGTATCTACAGATTGGAAACCTATGGCAGAAGTTGTTTTTGCCAAAGAACGCGGTAAAGACCGAAAAGATAATCTTGAAGTTAATTTAGAAGAATTTATTGATATTAAAGGAATTTCGGCTCAAGGAAATCAATTGACAAAAGATAAGGTGAATCAGGTTAACTTATTGGATTCATTACCTTACGAAGCTCCAGAAGAAGTGCATGCTGATGATTTAGAGGTTGTGGATGAAAAAGAGGTGTCTTCTGAAAACAACTCTTCCGACGATCCAGAAGAAGATGAAGGACAAATAACATTATTCTAAAACAATCTAAAATTGTTACAAATAGCTAAACCTAAAAGAGTTATTAACGGGTTTAGTAACGTTTTGGTTTTATTACCAAGTATTCTATTAATTTTTTGCTGTTTTTATGTTTTTGTAGCAGATAATCTTTTGTCTTTTGTTTGCTCTATTGGTATCCCTATTCTTTTTGTTTTTAATTTACTATTAGGCGTTTATTGGTTAATTAAGAAAAAAAAACATTTTTTACTAGCATTAACAGCTTTAGCGATTTACTTTATTTATTTTGATTCATTTATTCAATATAATCAAGTAGAAGAAGACTTAAAGAAGGCGTCAAGCTCTAAAACATTATCTCTTTTATCTTATAATGCAAATGGATTCAATAAAAATAATGGTGACAATGAAGATACAGATCTAAAAATTATAAATTTTATTAAGTCAAAAAATGTGGATGTTTTTTGTATTCAGGAATTCTCTGCAATCAAATACAAATATTTTTTAAAAGAGTATCCATATTTTTCTAAGACTAATATAGTGGCAGGTAGTGGTAAATCGGTTATGGCCATATTTTCTAAGTACCCCATCACAAATAAAGACTATGTTAATTTTCCTAATTCTGATAATGGCGCTATGTATGTTGATTTAAAAGTTAACAACCAATACATTAGAATTTATAATATACATTTAGAGTCTTATAAATCAGATGCTATGCATCAGTTAAACAACCCAAAAAGCTATTCTGCTGTAATAAAGAGAATTGCTAAAGCTGAAAAAATAAGAAAAGAGCAAGCTGTCTTGGTAAAAAATCATATTGATAACTTTGGTGGTAAAGTAATTACATGTGGTGATTTTAATGCCACTCAGTTTTCATCGAGTTATGATATTTTAAGTGACTCCATGAAAGATTCTTTTATCGAATCTGGAAAAGGATTTGGCTCAACTTATAAATTGTATAACTATCCGTTTAGGTTAGATTATATTTTAATCGATAATAATTTTAAAATTCTTTCTCATGAGAATTTTGAACTTGAACTATCTGACCATGAACCCATCATTTCTGTAATCGAATTAGAGTAACTTAATTACGTTCGCTTTAATTGTTTTTGAATTTTTTTAATAGCAGATTCAATAGATTTTTCAGGCTCTATTATATTGTAAGCACCCCAAAATCTTGGATCAGAAAAACCGGAAGCTTTTTCGCTTAATATTGTTGAAGGACGAATTAATTGGTTTCTGTTTTTAACAAGATTAGTATCGTAAGTTTTCCAATCTGTAATAGCCATTTCGCTACTTAATGTATATACATTATTAAAAAGCTTCCCTTTCCAATTAACTTTAAAAGTTAATGAAATATTACTATAAGCATAATGCCATTTGCCATTTGTAGTTCTATAATTAACACGGTACGAAGCTTCTGTTGGATACACATCAACTTTTCTTGGTTTTTTTCTAACGTACAACCTACTCGATAATTCCTTATTAGAAACATTTAAACTATACACGGCATTGCTAAGTGCAAACGTTTCAGCGACAATATATAGTTTGCCATAATATAGAGGTTGCTCTACGTGATCTTTCTGCTTGAAATTAATTACATAGATTGTTCTATCATTAATACTTGTAGATTTATCAAAACTAAAATTATAAAAATCCATGTCTTCTTCAGTAAAAATAAATTCAGGATATTTAATGATATCTGTATATAAGTTACTAAATGGTCCACCTTGTAACTTAAGTGCAATTGTGTCTAATTTAGAATAATTTGTGTTTTTTCTGGCCTTTATTAGTTCAATATGATCGTTTCGTATATTGTTATATGGTTGTTTATGAATTTTTACAACGGCTTCAGAAAGTGAAGCGTTTTTTCTTCTTTTCTTTATGGTTTCTCTGTAAAAAGCAGTCATCAATGTTCTATCGTTATTGTAAATACTACTTTTCTTTTTAAGAGTTTCTTGTACTATTTCTTTTGCGTTTTTTGAGGATGTAGTAATGCTTACCTCTTTTAATTGAGTGGTAGCAGGTTTAAGGAGTATCTTTACATTATTTTTTAGAGAAGAAACTTTTAGTATTTTATCCTCATACCCTAAGTGCGTAATAACAACATTGCTTTCAATTAAGCTATTTGGAATTTTTAAAAGAAACTCACCATCACCATTACTTACTGTACTTATGTTAGAACCTTGAATAACAATACTTGTAAATACTAAAGATTTTTTTGTTTCACTATCTATAATTTTGGACTCTACTTCTTTAAAATTTATATCGGCTTGTTGTGATATAAGTATATTAGAAGACATTAGTGTTAGTGAAAAAACAAAAATGAGCTTATAAATCTGTAACTTTTTCATGACTCTAGTTTTTTGTTAGGCAGCTATAAGATACAAAAAATTACTTGTAGATATTTAAATTTTAACTTTTTCAGTAATAATTGGAATTCTAGTAAATTTCTGTATTCTAGATGTTTAATGAGTTTTTTTAGTTGCCATTGTATTTTTTTTGATAAACTCAATTTTTGAAATTTATGGTAAAGATGGATTTTTTGAAAGCTATTTCTTTTTATCATATTTCCAAAAAGCATATATGAACGGTTGTATAACTCTTAACCAATTTTTAAGACTCGAAAAAACAGAATAGCTGTATATTTACATGATTTTTAATTAAAACATGAAGCAAAATCACATAGCATTTCACAAAACTGGGTACTTTTCATCATTAATTTGTGATTACTTGGATGAGAAACCTGAATTAAAGCAGCTTTATAATTACTTTCCTAAGCTTAATAATTTTGAAAATCAAATTAATCAAAAATCTAAATCTTTTTCTTTAGAAAGTAGAAATGTATTAGTTTCAACATTAAATAAACAATATCAAAATACTGACACTTCTAAATTAACATCAAAGCATATAGAGATCCTAAGCTCTAAAAATACATTTACAATTACCACAGGGCATCAATTAAACTTATTCAGTGGGCCACTATATTTTCTTTATAAAATTATATCAACAATAAATCTTTCAAATGAATTAAAGAAGAATTATCCAGAGTATGATTTTGTCCCTATTTATTGGATGGCTACTGAAGATCATGATTTTGAAGAAATTAACTATTTCAATTTTAAAGGCAAAAAGTTCCAGTGGAATAGAGAGGCAAATGGAGCAGTAGGTGAGCTTTCAACAAAAGGATTGGATGAGGTTTTAGAGATGTTATCTCTAGATTTAGGAGTTACAACAAATGCTGAAGCTATTAAAGGTCTTTTTAAAAGCGCCTATTTAGAGCATGATAATCTTGCTGACGCTACTCGTTTTTTAGCAAATGAATTATTTAAAGATTATGGACTAGTTATTATTGATGCGAATGATGCTGAATTAAAACGTTTATTTATCCCTTACCTTGAAACAGAATTATTCAATAAAACCTCATTTAATGAGGTCTTAAAAACTAATAAGAAGCTTTCAAAATTATCAGAACATTATAAAATACAAGTAAACCCAAGAGAGATAAACCTTTTTTATTTAGATAAAGGTATACGAGAGCGTATTGTTTATGACGAAAATGTTTTTAAAGTACTTAACACAAATATTGTTTGGAACAAGAGTGAAATAAAAAAAACATTACTTGAGTTTCCTGAACGGTTTTCACCTAATGTAATTATGCGTCCTTTATACCAAGAGGTGATTTTGCCAAATTTATGTTACATAGGTGGCGGTGGAGAATTAGCATATTGGATGCAATTAAAAGATTATTTTGAAAAAGTAGACGTTGTGTTTCCTATTCTATTATTGAGAAATTCGGTTTTAATTAAAAACAGTAAGCAAACTAAAAAACTTCAAAAATTAAATATATCAAATGAAGACTTATTTTTAAGAAAAGATTCTTTAATCAATAAAAAAGTAAGAGAAATTTCGAATATTGATATTGATTTTTCAACTCAAGCAATTCATTTAAAGCAGCAATTTAAAGATTTATACAAACTGACTGAACAAACTGACAAATCGTTTCTTGGAGCAGTAAAAGCTCAAGAGATAAAGCAGTTAAAAGGGCTTGATAATCTTGAGAAGCGATTATTAAAAGCACAAAAAAGAAAACTTTCTGATGAAGTTCAAAGAATGACAGATATTAAAAATGAACTATTTCCAAATGGGAGTTTACAAGAGCGCAACACAAATTTTTCTGAATTTTATTTAGAGTATGGCGAACAGTTGATTCCGAAACTAATAGAGAGTTTAGAGCCTTTAAAAGGAGAATTTACCATAATAACAATTTAAAAAAGCAAACCAATTATTGGCTTGCTTTTTTGCTAACTCAAAAAAATAATGGTTTTTAATTACAATCAGGATCTGTAGAATCTGCACGACTTTCTACATGAAGAATATCTCCAATTGTGTTTGTGCCCCTTACTGTTAGTTCTATATATTTCGATCCTATTGTAGTGACTAAACCGCCATTGGCATTTGTAAATAAAAATTGTGTAAATATTTCATCACCAGTTAACTCAGTACCTCCAGTTTGATAAGTGCCTTTAATACGGTAACGCTGTATAAAAGGGACTTTTACCTCTCTATAAATTTGAGTCGCGTCATACACATATACTGCAGTGCCTGGTATAACTTCAATGGTTCTGCTGGCTGTAAATGATCGCTCTTCACTATTAATATCGCTAACGTATTGGGTGTTAGTACTGGTTATACTAGTTTCTTGTTCATAACTGGCTGTAGCTTCAGCTGAAACGTTTACACCAGTTCCAAAAAATCCCATTTCTGTTGATACACCTAAAGTTAAAGAACGACCTACTGTATTTCTTGAGGTCATGCTGAAAGATTCCTCAAAAGAAGCTTGAGAGGTTTTGGTTTTAGATTCGTTAAGTGTAAAAGTTTGTGTTAATGGACCTTGTGTGCAGTTAGAAAGTTTTGTATTGGTTTCGGTAAATCCAGAAGTTGGAGGAGGTAGAATAGGTGTTAGAAACTTTGTGTCTAGCACTTCAATATTCCAGTCTATATCTACTGTTAAAATTCTAAAATATGCTGCCTCGTAGTCTGAATTTGATGTAGCAATAAGTCGTGTTCTTCCATTAATTATTCTTTTTCTGAGAGCACCTTTTTCCTTGGGAGAAATTCTATAAAAATTGTTATTATTATCACGAACAAATTTAAATCTATGATCAACAGGTAAAGTGTTTAGGTCGGTGTCTTCAACAAACCTAGTTTGATCTTGAAAAAGATAAGCGTCTCTTATTCTTAAAAACAAGTGCTTAGAACCTGACGTTACACCACTAATAATAGCAAAATATTCAGGGTCATTTGGAATTCTTTTAAATGTAAATTGATGGAGATTTTTTAGGGGATTAGTATCTTCAAAATCATAATTATCCCTTAAATGGACAGGGACACCAAACGTATCGCCAACATTATAATCAACAAAAGCAGCTAATTTACTTTCATTCTGGTTTTCTTTTACTATTTGTATATAATATGGGATGTCTTCTTTAAACGTTAAGTTATTTCTAACGTCGTTTAAAGTATTATTATCAACTTCTTGAGCGTCGGGATTGCTTTTAAAAGACAAAATTGAAAAGCTCTTGCTTGCTAGTGAGTTATCATTTTCATCATGTATATCTACATCAATGGGAACACCAGCTTGTAATTGTGCCTGAGCCTCTTTACTTAAGTCTTCAGCTTTAATTGATAATTGAGCTAAATAGGTATCTGAGTCGATTGCAATAGTTTGATTAAAATTGCCAGTATTAGCATCAACTGTTATAATTGCTTTGGTAGGTTTATAGCCTTTTTTTGCAATTTCTCTAGTGCTAAAACTTAAACCTAGATCGCCAGCATAGGTGTCTAAATCGTCTACAGTTATACCTTGTCCTTTCACTAATTCTCCGTTTTCATTGCCTGAGCTTGGTGAATCATCTTTACTACATCCAATAATTATATTTATTGTAAAGAGTAAGATGACTGTTTTAAATAAATGGTTTTGTGGTTTCATAATAGTCATTGTTAATAGGTTTATAATACGGTTTTGTGTGACCTTGCGCTTTAAAGGTCTGCAGACCATAGTAGCGCAAGAGACCACAAAACGGTTGTTGTCAAATTAATGACACCACAAACCTATTTCATAAAACTGCTTAATGAAAAAACTAAGGGTAGACAAGAGGTAGACACCCTGAAATTAGATAAACGACAAATAGTAGACACTTAAAAAAAAAACACTGTTTCTTAAAGTCTTAAGACCAAGTCTTGAAGCGAATCGTCAGTATTTATATTTAGTTTTTTTCGAAGACGATACCTTGCTTTTTTAATACCTGCTGGAGAAATATTAAGAATATTAGCTATCTCTTTTGAAGATAAATTCATTTTTAAAAGTGACATTAAGCGTAACTCATTTGGAGTTACTTCAGGAAACTTTTGTTTTACAACACTGTTAAAATCTTTATGAACCTCCTGGAAGTATTTAGTGAAGTTTTCCCAGTTATTATCATCTTTCAAATCAAAATTAATAGTTCTTATTAATTGTTGATACCCATTTTGACTGTTATCAGATGCGTTAAATTCTTTTGCTTTTTGTTTTAAACCCTCTAATACTTCATTCTTTTTAGCCAGATGTAAGGCATGCGTGGTAAGCTCTTTCTTTTTAAAAGCCAGTTCGTTATCTAACTTTTCTTTTTCTAGTCTATTTCGTTTTAATTTTTGCCTAACACCATAAACACCAATAATAGATAATAGAAAACCTATACCTAGAAGTAAGCGTTGTAGATTGTTATTTTTCTCCTTTTGTTTTAGCAAATCGATTTCTTTATTCTGAAGAAGAATTTGATGTTCCTTTTTTTCGGTTTCGTATTGAGTTTTTAATTCATCAATTTGCTTGGTTTTTGCAATATCAAAAATTGAATCATTTAGGAGAATGTGTTTTTTATAATCAAGAGTAGCTTTCTTGTAGTTATGTATTGCTTCAAATACTTCAGCACGTTCTTTGTAATTATCTGATAAATTATCAAGAGAGCCAATTGAATCTGCAATTTGGATAGCTTTATTATAGTTTTTTAAAGCATTATTGTAATCTTTTTTTCCAAAATAGGCAGATGCAATATCATTAAAAAAAATAATTTGGTTGTTAATAGAACCATGCTTTGATGAAATCTTATTTGAAGCAAAAAAATTATTTAAAGCTTTGTCGTACTTTTCAGTGTCCAAATATACGGCGCCAATATTCTCTAAATAAGGAGCAATAAAATAATTCCATTTGTTGTCTTTACTAATTTCTAATCCTTTGTTGTAATAAAGCAAAGCATTATCATAATCTTTCAAGCTGTAATAAGTGTTTCCAAGCTCCATGTAAGATATGGCTAACCATTTTTCATGTCCTATATTTTCAAAGATTGATATGCCATCTTCAAGGTTTGGAATAGCTTCCAAATAATTATTTCTCAAAGTTTCTGTTCTACCAACACCTACTTTTATAATAGCTTCTTTTAAAGGGCTTTTTTTCTCAAGAGTATCTAATGCTTTTGAAGCTAAAATTAATTCTCTCAGTGCGTTATTGTAGTTGCCATTATCAAGAAAAATTGTAGCTTTTTGTTGATGAGCATCACTTAATTTTAGTCCATTTTGTAAATCATAGGCTATTTTTATGGAATTATTATTTAAGTCTAGAGCCTTTTCAAAATTGCCTTCGAGATTTTCAGCTTTAGCCCAACGGTACAATACTTTAAAAAGAAGCATCTTATTATCATTTCTTAAACAGCTTTTTTTGGCTTTTGAAAAATAGAATCTTAAAGAATCTAGGTTATGATAATTAACATAGTATAAACCCAAATTGGTGTAGGATTGGTCTAATCCTTCTTGAAAATTTAAATCTTTTGATAGACTTACCCCTTTATGTAAATACTCTAAAGCTAATTTGGGGTTAGTCTGTCTTGAATTAATGAAAATGTTTTCAGCGGTGTTTATTTTTTTAATACCAACAGATTGGTTTTTGTAAACTAATAAAAGACTATCAAGATTTTTTGTGTTCTGAGAACAAAGAATAAAAGGCATTAAAAATATTATAACAATTAGAATATTTTTTTTCATAATTAGATTAATATTTCTCTAAAATACTTTTTAATTTTCTGATATTCAAAACTGTATAAGTATTTTGAGTTGGCTATCTAGTCTTTAGTTTTTCAAACTTAATTTTGCGTTTTCCACTTCCGGCTTTTTTTACTGTAAATGCATAAGCTTCTTTAACCCATGGTTTACCGCTATGTGTAAAAACAAGAACGCGTTCTCCATCAGTTCTAAACTCGATTAAACCAAAATTTGTGCGTTCAAACCCAGAAAAAGCCAACTTTTTTAGGTCTTTATCTTTTATACTTTTAGAAAATAATTTAGTGAGTTCAGCTTTTGTGTAACTATCTTTATCGTTGTTTTTGAAGAATGATTTTAAGTCTGAATTTTTAAAACTAGTATCTTTATATTTGAAAAAAGCAGCCAACTCCGTTGAAAAAATAATACCTTGATCTTCTCTTGAAATTTTTCCTAAGGCATTCATAAGAGTAGCTCGTGGGTGCATATATTCCCAAAACTCACTATCGTCACCAGAAGATATTAATGACACTATTGGCGCCATTTTTTTTAACGTTTTAAAATCAAATTCATGCGAGCCGTGGTGAGGTGCTTTTAAAACTTCAGCTTTTAATAATCTATCATCAAGTTTTTTGTCTAAAACATGCATAGATTCCTCATTGAGGTCTCCTGTAAAATTGATACGTACATTACCGTAAGTTAATCTAAATGCTATAGAATGACCATTAATAGTATGTGATGCAGAATACTTATGTTTACTAATATCAATATTCTGTGTTTCTAATTCGGGGTCTGGAGCATGCTTATGCAAAAAGGGTAAGGCGTCGATTTGTTGACTGTTCTGTGTAACTTTTTCTGGAAAAGGCCCATGCAAATCAATTTTAATGTTTTCATCATCAAAAAAGTCAAACACATCAGCTTCATCCATACCATGAAGTACTTTTTTGAATGTTATTGGTGCTCTTGTTTCCCAATGATCCAAAGTTTTAGACCATTGTTTGAATTTTGAATTTTGTTCACTGATTGGAATAGCTCTTGGATCCTCAACTAAATCTGTGATATAAATTTTATTATTGTGAACTGTAGTTTTTCCCAATCTATCGGTTTCTGGGACAGAGGTTGGTCGTTTTACCAAACCATTATGTAATATACGTTTTGGTTGAATAGCTACTCGTTTTTTTGAATTATGCTCTGCTTTTTTAAATTCATTTAATCCGTTAAAATGATCTGCATCGCCATGCGTAATAATTATGGCATCTACATCAATAGGGTTATTGCTATTTGACCTTTTGTATTTGAATCGTGCTGTGAAGTGCCTAGTAAATAATACATTATGTCCACCATCAACAATAATTATTTTGTCTTCTGGAGTTTGTATCACCATGCCATCTCCTTGCTGTACATCTACCATAGACATTTTTAGAGTACCTTTTTCCATGGTTTTTGGTTTACCTTTTATGTATCCCTCATAAGGGCTAAAAAAACGATTTAATACCCTAACCTTGGTTTCTTTTGTTTGACTGGAGTAACTTATAATTTCTATGGGATCACCAAAAATTAGGATGTCAGATTTTTTGTTTTTTCCATTTCTATTCTTTCTAAAAATAGAAACAAAGTCTTCTGAGATGTAAGTTGCCATAATAATAGTTATTGAATCTATGCAAGTTACGTAATTTTTAGTAAGAAAAATAAGATGACAAGTGAGCTGAATGTTATTTCTTATAAAAAGTTTTTATGAAAAACATGTAAAAACTAGATTTAAAAAAATGTCAAACCATATGCAATATTATAGGATATAGCAAGTCTGATAGGGTTATCAGCTTCATTTGTATCGTTAGGTTGTGTTTTAGTAAGTTTTATTACGCTGTCAACTTTTCAGTAAAATTTTGACTTGATACAGATAGGCTGCAAAGAAATATTAATTTAAAAACCAATTTCATAACACCTTTTCTATTTTAGGTTATGATTTAAAGGTACTAATTATAAAACCTTATAAAAATTAACAGGTAAGACAAAAGGGGTACAACGTTAAAATGGCCTGTGTTTAAGGAGTTTTTTGAATGTTGAAAAAATGTTTAAAAAAGAGTAAACAGTAATTCCTCAAAACCAAATCAATTCCTATTTTTGCGCATGCAACATGACAAGGTACTGATTTTAGACTTCGGATCGCAATACACACAGCTTATTGCCCGTAGAGTTAGGGAACTCAACATTTACTCCGAAATACATCCATTCAATAAAATTCCAAAAAACATAGAAGAATACAAGGCGGTTATTCTTTCTGGTAGTCCAAATTCTGTTAGAGGTGAAGATGCTTTGCATCCTGATTTATCAGAGATTAGAGGGAAAAAACCCATGCTAGCCGTTTGTTATGGCGCGCAGTATTTAGCACATTTTTCTGGTGGCGAGGTTGCCCCTTCTAATACAAGGGAGTATGGTAGAGCCAATTTGTCTTTTATTCAAAAAGGTGAACCATTTTTTGCAAACATTTCTGAAGGGACTCAAGTTTGGATGAGCCATAGTGATACCATTAAAGCATTACCAACAAATGCGGTACTATTAGCGAGTACAAATGATGTTAAAAATGCTGCTTACAAGATTCAAGGAGAAACAACTTATGCCATTCAGTTTCATCCAGAGGTTTATCATTCTACTGATGGTAAGCAATTACTGGAAAACTTTTTGGTAAGTATTGCAGATATAAACCCAGATTGGACACCAGATTCTTTTGTTGAAGAAACGATTGAAGCTATTCAAGAAAAAGTTGGGAATGATAAGGTGGTCTTAGGACTTTCTGGAGGTGTAGATTCTACGGTGGCTGCTGTATTATTAAATAAGGCTATTGGAAAAAACTTGTACTGTATTTTCGTTAACAACGGTTTATTACGTAAGAATGAGTTTGAAAGCGTGTTGAATCAGTACGAAGGTATGGGGCTTAATGTGAAGGGTGTAGATGCTTCTGGTAGATTTTTAGATGCTTTAAAAGGTATTGAAGACCCTGAAAAAAAACGTAAAGCTATTGGAAATGCTTTTATTGAAGTATTTGATGATGAAGCCAATAAATTAGAAGATGTAAAATGGTTAGCACAAGGTACTATCTATCCAGATGTTATTGAAAGTGTTTCGGCTACTGGTGGGCCATCGGCAACTATTAAAAGTCATCATAACGTAGGCGGTTTACCAGATTTTATGAAGCTTAAAATTGTAGAACCACTTCGCGCTATTTTTAAAGATGAAGTAAGACGCGTTGGTGCTACTTTAGGTATCGATCCAGAATTACTTGGGCGTCATCCATTTCCTGGTCCAGGATTAGGGATTAGAATTCTTGGTGATATTACTGCTGAAAAAGTACGTATGTTACAAGAGGTAGACCATATTTTTATTCAAGGTTTAAAAGATTGGGGACTTTATGATAAGGTTTGGCAAGCTGGTGCTATGTTATTACCTGTTAACAGTGTTGGGGTTATGGGAGATGAACGTACCTATGAAAAATGTGTGGCCTTACGTGCTGTTGAAAGTACAGATGGTATGACTGCAGATTGGGTAAACTTACCGTATGAGTTTCTTCAAAAAACATCAAATGATATAATAAATAAGGTTAAAGGCGTTAATAGAGTAGTTTATGACATTAGCTCGAAGCCACCGGCTACCATAGAATGGGAGTGATTTATTAGAAGGCGGAAAACAGAAGATTGAAATTTTTAAGTGTAGATTATTGCGACTGAAAACTTTAATTTAGCGGATATCCGCGTTAGGGATTGAAGTGGTAGCTTTTGGCGAGGCGTGCATCGAGCCAAAACTTTTAACAAAAAGCCCGACCCTTGTGGTAACGCCCAAATTATTTTGGCATGTTATATGCTTATATTAAAAAAATGATTGCGTTTTAATCTTTAATTAAGAATGAGACGTATATGTTTTAGAAATAGGTTTTATTATATTTATCGAGCAGATTACAACAACATGAAGAGATTTTTATTAGTACTAACTCTGGTTTTCGCTTTTAGTTTTATGCCAATTAATGCGCAAAATTTCAGCACACATCAGGTTAAAAAAGGGGAGACGATAGAAGGAATTGCAAAGCGTTATTTTGTAACACCTTTTGATATTTATAAGTTAAACCCAGACGCTAAAAAAGAATTGAAGCCAAATACGGTTTTGATTATTCCTATTTCAAAGGCTAAAAAGCCTAAGGTTACTATAAACAAAGAGCTTCAGGGATTTAAGGAGCATAAAACTAAACGTAAAGAAACACTTTATAGTTTGGCTAAAAAGTACAATGTTTCTGAGGATGATATTAAGAAATATAACAAGTTTTTATATGCAAATCCCTTAAAAAAAGGCGATAAGCTGCAAATTCCAAAATACAAAATTACAGAAACTGTAGAAGAAGTAAAAGCTACCAAAGAATATACGGTATTACCCAAGGAAGGGAAATGGCGTATTGCTTATAAGTTTGGGATAACTGTTGATGAATTACAGATTTTGAACCCTAATATGGCAGAGGTTTTAAAGGAAGGCGAAGTAATTAATGTGCCAAATTTAGAGAAGGAAGCTGAGAAAGTATTTGATGAGCAATATGGCTATTATAAAGTTTTACCAAAAGAGGGTTTTTACCGGTTGAAATTGAAACTAGGATTGGAGCAAGAGGAAATTGAGGCTTTAAACCCTGGGTTGAAAGATTCCGGTTTAAAATCTGGTATGATTTTGAAAATTCCACATTCTAGTGTTGTTGATGGTATTATTGAAGGTGAAGGAGATGTTGTTAATTTAACAAATAGCATTACCGATTATGATACAAAGCATATTGTGGTTATGTTGCCTTTTAGGATGCACCGCGTAGATTTTGATTCTATTAGTGATGCTAAAAGGAGTTTAAAAAAGGATCCGTATTTAGATGTTTCTCTTGATTTTCACTCAGGTGTTTTAATGGCTTTGGATTCATTAAAGTCTTTAGGAGTGTCACTTAAAGTTGATGTTTACGATACACGTTATGAAGTTAGTGAAGTTGCTAGAATTACTAGAGAAAATGATTTTGAAAATGTTGATGCCGTTATTGGGCCTTTAACGCCAGCAAATTTTAATAAGGTTGCCTCTGAATTAAAAAAATATAACACGCCAGTTATTTCACCTATTGGTACAAATTTAAAATTGCACGATAATGTGTTTCAATCTAGACCATCGGATGATTTACTAAAAATGAAGGTGGTTAATTTTGTAAAATCTGATACATTATCGCATAATATTATTGTAATTACAGACAGTAAAAATAAAGCTATTGCAAGTATGCTAAAACGCGAATTTAATACTGTTAAATTGGTTTACTCTAGAAAAGATAAAGAGGGTAAAGATGAATTTTTTGTTACTAAAGAAGATATAGAAGAGGCATTAAAACCTGGAAAAAACTATGTGTTTTTAGAGACAAAAAATGAAGGTTATGCTTCAAATGTAACCAGTGTTTTAGCATCCTTGAATAATAAAATTGATCCTGAAAAGGAAAACGTTACTCCTTCAGAAATTGTTTTGCTAACAACTAGTATAAACAAAGCTTTTGAAGGCGACCAGATAAATAATATGCATTTATCCAACTTACAGTTTCATTTTGCTACAGCGTCTAAAGAATATAGTGATGATAGTAATGCTTTTGTTAAAAAGTATAATAAATTATACAATATCACACCCAATAAAAGAGCTGTAAAAGGGTTTGATTTAACAATGGATGTTGTTTTGAGATTAGTGTCTTCTGAAGATTTATATGCGTCTGTAAACAGCGCTCCACTAACAGAATATGTTGAAAATAAATTTGCCTACAAGAAAAAAATGTTTGGTGGCTATTTTAATGATTCGGTATATCTTGTTAAGTATGATGATTTAACAATTGTGGAAGTAAAGCAATAAGGTTTAAAGCTTCTCGTTTTATATTTTATTGGCTTTTAATCTATGTTAAGAATTCTTCTTTTGCTTTGTTGCTTTGTATGTTTCCAGAAGGATGAACCCACTATGTCTTGGAGGGAATCTTATAAACTATCTTGGTCTGATTTTAAAGCGAAACCTCAAAATAATGGTGATGCTGCTGCTGTAACAGCTTCTGGAATTACCTTTGGGTTTTCAATAAGACAAACTAATAGAAATCAAGTTGTTAGTTTTAATACAGACATACACGCACATTTTTATCCAGAACAGTCTTGGTATAAGGTAGAAGTTGCAGACAATCATATTTTAGGACACGAACAATTACATTTTGATATTACAGAATTGTATGCGCGTAAATTTCGATATCGAATAAGTCAATTGCGGATTTCAAATGGTGTAAAAAAGCAGTTAAAAAAAATTCATAATGATATAAAGTCTGAATTATCTAGCTTACAGACTAAATATGATAATGAAACTGATTATTCCAGAAATTATGAAGCTCAAGCAAAGTGGAAAAAAATTATAAAAGCAGAACTTAAAACTTTTTCAAAATTCAAATCTGTAGATTAATTTATGTTACCCGATAAACAGTTTTTAATAGATTTAGCGCATACTAAAATGCCATTCGGAAAATATAAAGACCGTTATTTAATAGATTTACCTGAGTATTATGTGGTTTGGTATCATAGCAAAGGATTTCCTAAAGGAAAATTGGGTATGATGTTAGAGCAGGTTTACGAATTGAAATTAAATGGCTTGGAGGATTTAATACGTAATATTAAGAAACAGTATCCTAAATAGTATTTAAAAAAAAGCTTTAGAATCTAAGATAACAAAGCTTTTTTAAGATATGTTTTAAACCTAGCACCCAATTAACCCAAAAGAAACAACTAATTCTTGATCAACAGTTTTTCCTTCGCTGTTTGTAGCAGGAATCCATCCACCAGGAGTTTCAGAAATTAAACGAGTTACTAAATTATCTATTTCTGGATAGCCTGAAGATCTATCTAAATAAACACCATCAATCGTTCCTTTTTTAGTCACTGTAAAATATAGTTTTGCAGGTTTTAATTTATCTTCAGGGATTTTAGCAGTTGCTTCTTTAGTATTACTAATAAAGTATTTAACCAAGGCATCTTTACCATAAATATATTCAGCTTGTACTTCTGGAACAATCGTATAGTGCGGTGTTGAAATTTTATCTTTATAATTAATCTTCATAAGAAAGCTGGTAGAATAATCAAAAGCATTTAAGAAATTGACCTGAGTCTTATTAAGTGATGCGCTATTTCCTGATGCTCTCTTATCGGTTCGCTCATCTTTTTCCAGAATAATAAATTCAACCGATTTAACAGATTCGATTTCTCCCATTTCATGTTCATCAACAAAATTCTTGATAGAAGTAGCATGAATTACATCACTTTTCTTAATTGGTCTAAACCTCGTACCTATGTCATAAATAAAATCAGAAAAGCGATTGTTTTCTTTCTCTTTTTTATTTTCTTCCGAAGCCTTAATATTTGCAGTTTTTGAGATATCTGCTACATTTTCATTAATAAGTGTAAAAGCTACTAAGCTTAAAGTAGCTAGAATTGCTAAGGATATTAGAATTGTTTTTTTCATAGATCGTTAATTTTTTGATTAATTTCTTTCAAATCTATATGAAATGTAGCTTGAGTGTGACTATTGAATGTAAATTAGTGTAAATTTTGTGTAAAACAGTATAAATTGTCGCTTATTCGAATAGTTTTGTAGTATGAACTCAAAACAATTTGAAATTATTTATTGCTTTTTAAGCTTGTTTTTTCTTTTTAATCATGCAGGTTTTACGCAAAATAGTGCTAAAGAAAAACATATAGAAGTTGCGCTTCGTATGCTTGGTCACGAAGTTTTGTTACATGCAAAAGATAGTACATCTAGAGTTCTGCCAATAACAAAAGAAAATAATCAATATCGTATTCAGTTTGAATCAGATTTTGTTTTTAATTCTGAAGATTTAGTTACAACCGTTAAGCAGGTTGTTGATAAAACTGGAATAGCAAGTAATTACATTGTAGAAGTTGAAAACTGTAAAACTTCACAGATTGCTTATAGTTTTGAAGTAAATTATTTGGAAAAAGAAGATATAGTTCCTTGTCATTCTCGAGTTCAGCCAAAATCATGTTACAATATTGTGTTTACAATTGTTGATGAATTGGTTGATAATAATAAATTGGCTAATAAAGTTTCAGAATCATCAAAAGAAACGTTTGGTAGTGGGGTTTACCTCGGAATTTTTGCTTTAATAGTTTTAGTTATACTATTAATTTATTTTTTAAGGAAGATTTTTAATCCTAAAAAAACTAATCCTAATTTAATTTCGTTAGGAGCTTATCATTTTGATAAGCACAATACCGAACTCGTTATAAACAATCAACGTATAGAGCTAACAAGTAAAGAAACAGATTTGCTGATTTTGCTCTATAACTCTGCTAACTCAACAGTTGAGCGTGATGTGATTCTAAATATGGTTTGGGGAGATGAAGGTGATTATATTGGTAGAACGGTTGATGTTTTTATATCAAAACTAAGGAAGAAACTAGAGTTTGATTCTAAAGTAAAGATTGTTAATGTTCGTGGTGTTGGATACAAACTTGTTATGGATACTTAACTTTTTTAGCAGTAATAAAAAGATAGTCTCCTAAATCATTTTCATAGGATTTAATAATCTCATTAATATTATTAGATTCTATATCCTTTTCAAGATTAATCAAACCTTTTTCTACTTCATCTTTATTAGCTAATGATGAAAATGAGGAAATTCCATGTCTTATTTCAGATTTTAAATAAAGTTTCGGGTTTTGTTTTCCACAGTATAAAAATAAATCTTCTAAATCAGGTTTAACAAAATAAGGTTCTGTTTCAATATTAAAGAACTTAGCATTTAACAGGGCGTTTTTAACGGCTTCTAAAGTTGGCATTTGTAGCATAGAATCTCCAAGCATCTTTGGGAAATAATGATTTAACCAATAGCCTTTCATTTGTCTAGGTGTTGAAGTAAAAATAACGATTAGTCCATCAGGTTTTAAAACCCGATTTAATTCTAAAAAACTATTGTTTAAATCGTTCCAATGATGCATTGTTAAACTACCAATTATACCATTTACACTTTCGTTTAATATGGGTATATTTTCAGCTTGTCCAAGTTTCCATGTTATATTAGAGTTTTTTGTTTTAGCTTCCTTAAGCATTCTTTCGGATGGATCAATCCCAATAAATTCATACCCTTTTTTTTGAAATACGCTAGTGTAATTACCAGTGCCGCAACCTATATCTAAATAGAGGCCTTTGATTTTAGGGCGTAATTTTTTTAAAAGCTGATTTGTAATGTAAGGATCTGCTGAGCGCGTTTCATTGTAATTTATTCCTATGTCATCATATTTAGATTTCATATTATTGTTCAGAATAAACCTGCCCTCTATGAGGTTTTAAAGCATCTCTCAAGGGTTTCATTTTGTCTTCGTTAACCACCAGAAAAGCTATAGTGTGGTTGTTACTTAAAGTTTCATATCCCGTGATTTTGATATCCAGTTTTTCCAACAGAATATATTCCTTTAAGTGCATTTCATGATGCTTAGCTGTTTTGCTGGCGTTGGGACCATAAAAATCCCAAATTAGTTTTAATTTACGCATGAATTATAACTAGTTTTCAAGTTTATGATTAAACCATTCAAATATACTTTAAAATGGTATACGAAATGCTTTATTTAATCGTTTGCTAAACAACTTGTATTATAGGTTTATATTAGTATTTTTGTAATCGTTGAAAAAAAAAATACCATATGCAATTAAGATATTTATTCACTCTATTTTTAGCATGCACAATGTTAATTGTAAAAGGACAATCCACTGATAAAGATGTTCTTTTTACTGTTTCAGAAGAACCTGTTCATGCCTCAGAGTTTTTAAGGGTTTATAAAAAAAATCTTGATTTGGTTCAGGATGAATCTCAGAAAGATATAGATGAGTATTTAAAGCTATTTACAAATTATAAATTGAAGCTAAAAGAGGCTAGAAGTTTGGATTTACATGAAAAGCCATCTTACATAAGAGAGCTTACAAACTATAAAAAGCAACTGGCTAAAAATTACATTACAGATTCTAAAGTTACAGACGAACTAGTCAAAGAGGCATATGAGCGTATGTCTTATGAGGTTAATGCAAATCATATACTAATTAAATTAAATGAAAATGCAAACCCGCAAGATACTCTTGCCGCATATAATAGAATAACAAAATTGCGTGACAGAACTTTAAATGAGGGCTTTGAAATCGTTAGAGCAGAAGTGCATAATGGACAAACAGTTTTTGGTGAAAAGCTCGGTTATTTTGGAGGCTTTAAAATGGTATATAAATTTGAAAGCGCTGCTTTTAATACTGGGGTTGGCAAAGTATCAAAACCTTTTAGAACCCGTTTTGGTTACCACATTGTTAATGTATTGGATAAAAGAAAATCACGGGGTGAACGCACAGTTGCTCATATAATGGTTATTGAAAATAAGCAAGATACTCTAGCAGAAAAACCTGAAGTAAGAATTCAGGATATTTATAAAAAACTAAATCAAGGAGAGGCTTTTGAAGCTTTAGCGAAACAATTTTCGGATGATAAAAGTACATCATCAAAAGGAGGGAAAATGCAACCATTTTCTGGAGGTCAATTAAGATCTAAAGAGTTTGAAGATGTGGCTTTTAGTTTAGAAAATGAAGGTGATATTTCTAAGCCATTTAAAACTCAGTTTGGGTGGCATATTATTATGTTGCATAATAAGAATCCAGTATCTGGTTTTGAAGCTATGAAACCAGAATTGGTAGAGAAAGTTAAGCGTGATAGTCGTTCTAAGTTGATTGATGACGCCCTAATTAGTAAATTAAAAAGTAAATATGGTATTAGCGAAAACCGACCAAACTTAGATTATTTTATTTCAATTTTGAATGATGACTATTTTAAGAGAACTTGGAAATTGCCTCAAGATTTTAAAGGAAGGCAACCCCTAGTTAAAATTGATAACAAACAATATACCTATAACAACTTTGGCGTTTATTTGTCTAATACGCAACGTAATACCAGAGAAAAGGAAACTTTAGAATCCTTAGTAAGGAAAAAATATGATGCCTTTTTGAATGATAACTTAATAAAATATCAAGAAGATAACCTAGAATTTGAGAACGACGATTATGCAAATATAATTGCAGAATATAGAGATGGTTTATTGTTATTTGATTTAATGGAAAACACCATTTGGAATACAGCAAAGACAGACTCAATCTCTATAGCAGATTTTTACGAATCTAACAAAGCAAATTATATCAAGCCTAAAAGAGTTGATGCAGTTGTAGCTTCATCAGCAAAACAAAAAACGCTTAAAAAAGTATCTAAATTGTTAAGTAAAAATATGAGTATAGATCGTATAAAATCCCTTATAAATAGTAATAATCAGGTAGATGTTATTTTTACTTCTGGTATCATGGACAAAAGTAATCAAGCAATTCCAAAAGATTTTGAATTCAAAAAAGGTATTTCAAAAATATATAAGCATAATGATGCTTTTACTTTGATAAATGTTAAAGATATTTTATCTCAAGAACAAAAAACTTTCGATGAAGCTAAAGGTTTAGTAATCAGTGACTATCAAAATCACAAAGAACAAAAATGGCTTGAAGGCTTAAGTACTAAGTATCCTATTAAATTGAATAATGAAGTACTTGAAAGTATTAAAAAGGAACTAAAAAAATAGTTTGTGAGATTTAAAGAGATTTTTATTTTGTTACTATTTGTGTACTCATGTGATTTTATAAATAAATCCGATGATCGCATTCCTGTAGCTAGAGTCAATGATAATTACCTATATCAAGACGATATTCTTGGTTTAGTAGCTAAAGGGACTTCTAAGCAAGATAGTACACTATTAATTCAGAATTTTATAAATAAGTGGGCTACACAACAATTGCTTATGGATGGAGCCAAATTAAATCTGACTGAAGAAAAACAAGAAGCATTTAATAAATTAGTTGTTCAATATAAAAATGACTTATATACAAAAGCTTATTTGGAAGCACTTGTAAAAAGAAGCATAGATACTGTAGTTGCAATGAATGAAGCAAAGGCGTATTATACTAATAATAAAGAAGTCTTTAAATTAAATGAAGAACTTTTAAAGTTTCGTTACATTCATGTGGATGAAAATATTATTAATTATGATAAGATTAAAGAACGCTTTAAACGTTATGACAAAGATGATATAAAAACTTTAGATTCTATTTCTATCCAATTTAAATCGTATTCATTTAATGACTCTATATGGATCAAATTAAGTCATGTTATTAAAAAAATCCCATCGGTAAATTCTGAAAATAAAGATCAACTGTTAAAAAAATCTAATTTTGTACAACTCAAAGATTCATTAGGAGTATATTTGATGCAGATTAATGATGTTCTAGTTAGAAATGATACTGCACCACTAGAGTATGTGAAGCCAACTATAGATCAAATAGTTATAAATAGACGAAAATTAGAACTGATAAAAGAATTAGAAAAAGATATTACAAAAGATGCAATTAAAAATAAACAATTTGAAATATACGATTAACTTGAAATTACTTATAACTTTATGTATTGCATTCAGTTTTGTGAGTTTTTCTTTTGCCCAAGAAATAATAGAAGAAGAAGTTAAGGAAGCAGAAAAAAAAGTTGATTCAGTTGATTTAACTAAAGCATTAAAAGTTGATGGAGTAGCAGCTGTTGTTGGAGATTTTATTGTTTTAGAGTCGGATCTTCAGAAGGAAAAAGATCAGATTAAAGCAGCAGGAGGGTCTGTTGAGGGTATTGAAGACTGTGAATTATTTGGTTTAATGTTAGAAAGAAAACTTTATGCACATCATGCTATCCAAGATAGTATACCTGTTTCAGATTCAGAAATAAGAAAAAATGTAGATTATCAAATTCAACAGTTTCTTCAACAAACTAATGGTTCAATGGATCGTCTTTTGGAATTTTACAAAAAAGATGATGAACAAAGTTTTAGAGATGAAATGTTCGAAATTAATAAGTCTAACTTATTAGCTCAAAGAATGCAAGCTAAAATTGTTGAAGAAATTGAAATAACGCCAGAAGAAGTAAGAACATTTTTTAATAATATACCAGAAGATGAAAGGCCAACATTTGGTACAGAACTTAAAGTAGCTCAAATCATTGCTGAACCTAAAGTGTCTGCTGCAGAAAATCAAAGAGTTATTGATCGTTTAAAACAATTTAAGGCTGATATAATTGAAAGGGGAGCTAGTTTCCGTTCAAAAGCTGTTTTATATTCTCAAGATCCAGGTTCCGCAAGTAAAGGAGGTAAATATACTCTAAATAGGAAGCAACCAAGAATGGTAAAAGAATTTAGGCAAGTTGCCTTTGCTCTTCAAGTTGGAGAAGTGTCAGAACCTTTTAAAACCGATTTTGGATACCACATTATTACCTTAGAGAAAATAAGAGGACAAGAATACGATGTTGCACATATATTATTAACTCCAAAAGTTTCAACTGAAGCTGTTCTAGAAGCAAAAGAGCGTTTAGAGAATGTTAGAAAACGGATAGTTGATGGAGATATTTCTTTTGCTGATGCAGCAAGAGAAGTAAGTGATGAAAAAGAAACTAAGAATGATGGAGGTCAATTAATAAATCCAACCACACAAGATTATAACTTTGAATTAACAAGAATGGATCCTGAACTTTATGCACAGATTCAGAATTTGAAAGATGGAGAACTGAGTTTGGTTTTAAAAGAGGAAGACCGAACAGGCAAAGTAAAGTTTAAAATTTTAACTGTTACAGATCGAATTGATGAGCACAAAGCAGATTATGCTCGTGACTTTCTGAAAATTAAAGACTTAGCTTTAGAAGAGAAGAAAATAAAGGCCATTGAAAAATGGCAGCAGGAAAAAATAATAGATACCTACATTAAAATAAGTAAGGAGCATCGAAATTGTGATTTTTCTAGTAACTGGTTAAAAAATAATTAATATGTCAGATGTTGCTGCTATTGAAACGTTTGTAAAAAAGTTTAAAGATTTAAAAACTGAAGTTGCCAAAGTTATTATTGGACAAGATGAAGTAGTTACTCAAATATTGATTTCGATTTTTTCTGGCGGACATTCATTATTAATAGGTGTACCTGGTTTAGCAAAAACTTTAATGGTAAATACCATTGCTCAAGCTCTGGGCTTAGACTTCAAACGTATTCAATTTACTCCAGATTTAATGCCTAGTGATATTTTAGGAAGTGAAATATTAGATGAAGACCGACATTTTAAATTTATAAAAGGACCTATTTTTTCTAATATTATTCTAGCAGATGAGATTAATAGAACGCCTCCAAAAACTCAAGCTGCCCTATTAGAAGCGATGCAAGAACGCTCAGTTACAGTAGCAGGTCATCATTACAAATTAGACTTACCGTATTTTGTTTTAGCAACTCAAAACCCTATTGAGCAAGAAGGAACCTATCCATTACCAGAGGCCCAATTAGATAGATTTATGTTTGCTATCAATCTAGATTACCCATCATATCAAGAAGAAGTAGATGTTGTAAAGGCCACAACAAATGATGATAAGCCAGAGGTTAATGCTTTGTTTTCTGCAAATCAAATTGTTGATTTTCAACATTTAATTCGCCGTATTCCAGTAGCAGATAATGTAATTGAATATGCTGTAGCTATGGTTGGGAAAACCAGACCTAATTCTGATGCAGCTCCAGAACTTATAAAAACATATATTGATTGGGGTGCAGGCCCAAGAGCTTCTCAAAATTTAATTTTAGCTGCTAAAACTCATGCTGCAATTCATGGTAAGTTTTCTCCAGATATTGAGAATGTTCAAGCAGTAGCGCAAAGTATTCTTCGTCATAGAATTATAAAAAATTATAAAGCTGAAGCAGAAGGTATTTCAGAAGAACTGATTATTAAGAGTTTGTTTTAATGAAAATCAAAAGGTTCTTCATTCCTCTAAATTATATTTCTTTTTGGTTGGGGGTAACTTACATAGGAGCTTTGTTATAAATAATTCATTTTGAAATAGGATTTTTAACTGGTATTACGCTATTATCTATTGCAACTATATTAAAGGTTATAGCGGTAGTATATGTTATAATTATGTTGATAGTATTTTATAATAAGAAATAGTTTAGCAAATCAATAAATTTCTTTCCAAATTACTGCTAAATACGAAATGATATTAAATTATAATGGCACAATAATAATTTAGTATTTATACACTTTGTATTGTCTGATTTATTTTTAGAAAATTGCATTAATTTCGTATTTTGCGTCGCCTTTAAAAATAAGGTTTAACGCCACTTTTTTAAGTTAATTTTAAAATAGAAACTTTCATTTATGAACTACAACGATTACATCAAGGAAATCGCAGAAAGAAAAGCTTTAGGGTTGCACCCAAAGCCAATTGATGGAGCTGAATTATTAAGCGATATTATTTCGCAGATTAAAGATTCAAGCAATAAGCACAGAGAAGATTCTCTAAAGTTTTTTATTTATAATACTTTACCCGGTACAACAAAAGCTGCAGGGGTTAAGGCTAAGTTTTTAAAGGAAATTATTCTTGGTGAGTCAATAATAGAAGAAATTACACCAGAATTTGCTTTTGAGCAATTATCACATATGAAAGGTGGTCCTTCAATTGAAGTTTTACTTGATTTAGTGATTCTAAATAAAGATATTGAAATTGCTAAACAAGCAGCAGAAGTATTAAAAACACAAGTATTCCTTTATGAAGCAGATGTTGAGAGATTGGAAGAAGCATATAAAAAAGGGTGTCCCATTTCTAAAGAGTTAATTGAAAGTTATGCACAAGCAGAATTTTTTACAAAACTTCCAGACGTAGATGAAGAAATTGAAGTAGTTACTTATATTGCTGGTGTAGGAGATATTTCTACAGACCTATTATCTCCTGGAGCTGATGCGCATTCAAGATCAGACCGTGAATTACATGGTCAGTGTATTTTTGAGCACAACAAAGACATGCAAAAAGAAGTACTTGAACTGAAAGCGCAACATCCTGATAAACGTATTATGTTACTTGCAGAAAAAGGAACAATGGGTGTTGGTTCTTCTAGAATGTCTGGTGTTAATAATGTGGCATTATGGACAGGGATTTCTTCTAGCCCATATGTGCCATTTATCAATATAGCTCCAGTAATTGCAGGAACAAATGGTATTGCGCCAATTTTTTTAACCACGGTTGGTGTAACTGGAGGTATTGGTATCGATTTAAAAAACTGGGTTCAACAAAAAGATGCCGAGGGTAATACAATTGTAGATAAAGATGGTGAACCAATATTAAAACAAACATATTCTGTAGATACGGGTACTGTATTAACTATTAATACAAAAACAAAAAAATTATATAACGGAGATAAAGAATTAAAAGATATTTCAGCAGCATTAACACCACCAAAAATGGAGTTTATTAAAGCTGGTGGATCTTATGCAGTTGTTTTTGGAAAAAAATTACAAACAATAGCTTGTAAAATTTTAGGAATAGATATCCCTCAGGTATATGCACCTTCTAAAGAGGTTTCAATTGATGGACAAGGTTTAACAGCTGTTGAGAAAATTTTCAATAAGAATGCTGTAGGAACTACTCCAGGTAAAATATTACATGCTGGTTCTAATGTTAGAGTAGAAGTCAATATTGTAGGGTCACAAGATACTACAGGTTTAATGACTTCTCAAGAATTAGAAATGATGGCAGCTACTATTGTATCTCCAATTGTAGATGCAGGTTATCAATCAGGATGTCATACAGCTTCTGTATGGGACGATAAGTCCAAAGCAAACATCCCAAGGTTGATGACATTTATGAATGATTTTGGGTTAATTACTGCTCGAGACCCTAAAGGCCAATACCATGCCATGACAGATGTTATACACAAAGTATTAAATGATATTACTGTTGATGATTGGGATATTATTATTGGTGGAGATTCACATACACGTATGTCTAAAGGTGTTGCTTTTGGAGCAGATTCAGGAACAGTTGCTTTAGCATTAGCCACAGGAGAAGCTACTATGCCAATTCCAGAGTCAGTAAAAGTTACATTTAAAGGAGATATGAAGAGTTTCATGGATTTCCGTGATGTAGTACATGCAACACAACAGCAAATGCTAAAGCAGTTTGGTGGAGAAAATGTGTTCCAAGGACGAATCATAGAGGTTCATATTGGAACGTTAACTTCTGATCAGGCCTTTACATTTACAGATTGGACTGCAGAAATGAAAGCTAAAGCTTCTATTTGTATATCAGAAGAAGAGACTTTAATTGAATCTTTAGAAATTGCTAGAGACCGTATCCAAATCATGATTGATAAAGGAATGGATAACAAAAAGCAAATGTTACAAGGTTTAGTAGATAAAGCTAATAACAGAATACAAGAATTAAATTCAGGATCTAAGCCAGCATTAAAGCCAGATTCTGATGCTAAATATTATGCTGAAGTAGTTATTGATTTAGATCAAATTGCTGAACCAATGATTGCAGATCCCGATGTAAATAATGATGATGTTTCTAAACGTTATACACACGATACAATTCGTCCATTATCTTTTTATGGTGGAACTAAAAAAGTAGATTTAGGTTTTATCGGATCATGTATGATTCACAAAGGGGATATGCAGATTTTAGCTCAAATGTTAAAAAATATTGAAAATCAACAAGGTAAAGTAGAGTTTAAAGCGCCATTAGTCGTTGCACCTCCAACTTATAACATTGTTGATGAGCTCAAGGCCGAAGGAGATTGGGAAATATTACAAAAATATTCAGGATTTGAGTTTGATGATAGTGCACCTAAAGGTTTAGCGCGTACCAAGTATGAAAACATGCTATACTTAGAACGTCCAGGATGTAACCTTTGTATGGGTAACCAAGAAAAAGCAGCACCAGGTGATACTGTAATGGCAACCTCTACACGTTTATTTCAAGGAAGAGTTGTAAAAGATACAGATGGAAAAAAAGGAGAATCTTTATTGTCATCAACTCCAGTGGTAGTTTTATCAACTATTCTGGGAAGAACACCTACTATGGCAGAATACGAAGCAGCAGTTGATGGAATCGTGTTAACGAAATTTAAACCTTCACAAAAGCAGTTAGTAACAGCCTAATTTTCTGTTATATAAATTTATTTAAGCCTGAGTTTAACAACTCAGGCTTTTTTTTGACTCATTTTCATAAATATCATTAAACTTTGGATAAATAGATTTTTACTAAATCATTATAAAGTAAGTCTATTTTTTTAGGTTTTATAAGGTGACCTAATTTCGTATATTAGTAAACCTAAAATAAGCAATAGTAAAACTTAATAAATAAATCCATGGCATTTGATATTGAAATGATTAAAGGTGTTTACACCAAAATGGCTGATCGTGTAGACAAAGCACGAGAAATAGTAGGCAAACCATTAACCCTATCTGAAAAGATATTATATTCTCATCTTTGGGATGGAACGCCTACAAAAGCTTTTGCAAGAGGAAAAGACTATGTAGATTTTGCACCAGATAGAATTGCATGTCAAGATGCAACAGCTCAAATGGCATTATTACAATTTATGCAAGCTGGAAAAACAAAGGTAGCTGTTCCAACAACAGTACATTGTGATCACTTAATACAAGCCAAAGAAGGTGCTGCAACAGATTTAAAACATGCAAATAACGTAAGTAGTGAGGTTTTTAACTTCTTAGAATCTGTTTCTAATAAATACGGTATAGGTTTTTGGAAACCAGGAGCAGGTATTATTCATCAAGTAGTATTAGAAAATTACGCATTTCCTGGGGGCATGATGATTGGTACCGATTCGCATACGGTAAACGCTGGCGGATTAGGTATGGTTGCTATTGGTGTTGGTGGTGCTGATGCTGTAGATGTTATGGCAGGTATGGCTTGGGAATTGAAATTTCCTAAGCTAATAGGCGTAAGATTAACAGGTAAATTATCTGGGTGGACAGCACCAAAAGATGTTATTCTTAAAGTAGCCGAAATTCTTACTGTAAAAGGAGGAACAGGTGCAATAGTTGAATATTTCGGGCCTGGAGCAACATCAATGTCTTGTACAGGAAAAGGAACCATTTGTAATATGGGTGCTGAAATTGGAGCAACTACATCAACATTTGGGTATGATGAATCTATGGAGCGTTATTTACGCGCTACTGATAGAGAAGATGTTGCTGATGCTGCTAACCAAGTAAAAGAGCACTTAACAGCTGATGCTGAGGTTTATGCAAACCCAGAGCAATATTTCGATCAAGTTATTGATATTAATTTGTCAGAATTAGGACCATTATTAAACGGTCCATTTACTCCAGATTTATCAACAACAGTTGGTAAAGCCATGACTGAAAAAGCAACGGCTAACGAGTGGCCTTTAAAAGTAGAGTGGGGATTAATAGGGTCTTGTACAAACTCATCTTATGAAGATTTATCAAGAGCCTCATCTATAGCACAACAAGCTTTAGATAAAGGTTTGAAAATGAAGGCTGAATTAGGAATTAATCCAGGTTCAGAGCAAGTACGCTTCACAGCAGAACGTGATGGTATTCTTGGTATTTTTGAAAACCTTGATGCTAAAATATTCACCAATGCATGCGGACCATGTATCGGGCAATGGGCAAGATATTCAGACCCTAAAAACGCACCAAAAAACAGTATTGTACATTCTTTTAATAGAAACTTTGCAAAACGTGCCGATGGAAATCCAAACACACATGCCTTTGTAGCATCACCAGAATTAACAGCAGCTATTGCAGTTGCAGGTCGATTAGATTTCAATCCATTAACAGATAAGTTAATTAATGAAGACGGACAAGAAGTGATGTTTGATGAGCCAACAGGATGGGAATTACCACCAAAAGGTTTCGCTGTTGATGATAACGGATATTTAGCTCCAGAAGCAGATGGAAGTCATGTGCAAGTTTCTGTAAAAGGTGATTCAGAGCGTTTACAACTATTAACACCGTTTACGCCTCTTGGAAATTCAATTACTGGTGCCAAATTATTAATAAAAGCCTATGGCAAATGTACTACCGATCATATTTCTATGGCAGGACCTTGGTTACGTTTCAGAGGGCATCTAGATAATATTGCAAACAATACCTTAATTGGTGCAGTAAATGCCTTTGGGCAAAAAACCAACTTCGTTAAAAACCAATTAACAGGAGAGTATGGTGGAGTTCCAGATACGGCCAGAGCTTATAAAGCTGCTGGCGTTAAGTCAATTGTAGTTGGAGATCATAACTACGGGGAAGGATCTTCCAGAGAGCACGCAGCAATGCAACCCCGTCATTTAGGGGTGGCTGCGGTAATCGTAAAGTCGTTTGCACGTATCCACGAAACAAACTTGAAAAAGCAAGGCATGTTAGGTTTAACCTTTGCTAACGAAAGCGATTACGATGTAATCCAAGAGAACGATACATTTAACTTTATAGATTTAAATGAATTCGCTCCAGGAAAACAATTAACGCTAGAAGCAATTCATGAAGATGGATCAAAAGATCTTATCAAATTGAATCATACTTACAACGATTCGCAAATCGAATGGTACCAAGAAGGTTCAGCACTTAATTTAATTAAAAAGCAAAACGCTTAAATTTCAAGCACATATATTTAAAAATCCAGTCTGCAAAGGCTGGATTTTTTAGTTTATAATAATGTCACTTCGAGTGATGTCGATTTTTTAATCGGAATCTTATCGAGAAGTTGGGCGTTACCCTAAAGGGTCGGGTTTTCCGTTATATCTTTTGTTTTTTGTCATTCCTGCGAACGCAGGAATCCACAACATAGTTCTAGCCTATAATCAAAAGCATTCTCTTCATTCAAGACAAACAAAAGGATGCCACTGCAATCCCTAACGCAGGTATCCGCTAACTTTGTTTTTAAATTGAAAGTTGTTTTGTTTTGGAAAAGTTCGTTTAACGGTTTTACGGATATGCGTCGTTTTAATACTGAAACAAGTTCAGCACAGGTGACTTATATCCGACGTTAAACGAAAGTATAATTTTTTTCTGACAAAATCAAGTTATAGATTATATTGGCAAGAGCTAATTATTAAACAAATTACTCATTATCCAAAACATCAAAATCGTATTTTTGAAAAAAATTCCAAAAATGAACTCCAGACAAGATCAGCTTAAAGCGTTTGATAGATTATTAACCATTATGGACGAGTTGCGAGAGCAATGTCCGTGGGATAAAAAACAAACTATGGAAACCTTACGCCACTTAACCATAGAAGAAACTTACGAATTAGGAGATGCTATTCTAGATAAGGATTTAGAAGAAGTTAAAAAAGAATTAGGCGATGTGTTATTACATATTGTATTTTATGCTAAAATAGGAAGTGAAACCAACCATTTTGATATAGCAGATGTATGCAATTCCATTTGCGAAAAACTAATAAACAGGCACCCACATATTTATAGTGATGTAAAAGTAGAAAATGAAGACGATGTAAAACGCAATTGGGAAAACTTAAAGTTAAAAGAAGGTAAAACCAGTGTTTTAGAAGGTGTTCCAAAAAGTTTGCCTGCTTTAGTAAAAGCCAATAGAATTCAAGAAAAAGTAGCAGGTGTAGGTTTTGATTGGGAAGAATCCAATCAAGTTTGGGAAAAAGTTGAGGAAGAGTTAAACGAGTTTAAAACAGAAGTAAAATTGGGAGACCAAGATAAAATGGAAAGCGAATTTGGAGACGTTATATTCTCGATGGTTAATTATGCTAGGTTTTTAAATATTAACCCTGAAAATGCTTTAGAACGTACCAATAAAAAGTTCTCAAAACGGTTTCAATATCTTGAAGAAAAAGCAAAAACCTTGAATAAACCATTAGCACAAATGACTTTAGCAGAAATGGATGTATTTTGGGAGGAAGCAAAGCAATTAGCTAAATAATCATTAGAAAATCTCTAATTTTCTAATATCATAGAAGTTAAAAGCTATTAATCTGGTTATCATGTTTTTTAACTTAAACATTTGCCTTTAACGCTAATTTTAGGCTATATTTAATTAAAATAATAGCTATTGTTTCCAAATGCTTAGTATAAAACATAGTGTAATCACCGTTTTATTTCTTTTATTATCTAATGGGTTTTGTTGGTCTCAAAACATAGCCCCAACATTAACTGCTACTGGGAATCAGCCATATTGCCCTAATAGTCAAATAAATATTGTAACAGATTTTAATATTACAGATCCTGATGACACAGAGATAGAAGCATTGTTTATACAAATATCTACAGGTTATGTTTTAGGAGAAGATAGATTAACTTTAACAGGTTCTCACCCTAGTATACTAACATCATGGGATGCCATACAAGGAAAGTTAACACTTTTTGGGGTTGGTTCATCTTTGGTGAGTTACACAAAATTAATAGCAGCTACAAAAGCAATTGTTTTTCAAAGTACCAGTAATAATCCTATTGATAAGACTTTTTCTATAACTATCGGAGATGCCAATTATTTGCCTTCAACAGATCATTATTATGAATATGTATCTGATGTTGGTATAATATGGACAGCTGCGAGAGCTGCCGCAGAGAACAGAACATACTTTGGTTTAAAGGGGTATTTAGCAACTATAACATCAGCTGATGAAGCTCAATTAACGGGGGAGCAAGTACCAGGAGCAGGTTGGATTGGTGGTAGTGATGAGGAAACTGAAGGGATGTGGAAATGGGTTACAGGACCAGAAGCTGGAACTGTTTTTTGGAATGGGGCAATAAATGGTTCTTCTCCAAATTTTGCTTTTTGGAATACTGATGAACCTAATAATTGTTGTGGTGGGGAAAATTATGCTCATGTTACGGCACCAGGAGTTGGTATACCAGGTTCGTGGAATGATTTAACGCTTACTGGAAATGCTAGCGGTAATTTTCAGCCAAAGGGTTATGTTGTAGAGTATGGAGGAACACCAGGCGACCCTATTTTAAATATAGCAACAAGTTCAAGTATTTTTATACCTAAGATAATAGACACCCAACCTGCAGTAAGGTGTGGTAATGGAACAGTTATTCTAGAGGCAACTTCTTCATCAGGGGATGTTTTGTGGTTTGATTCTCAAACAGGAGGTATCCCTTTATTTAATGGACCTAAATATACAACTCCAACACTTAGTAATTCAAAAACATACTATGTTTTAGCATCCGTTAATGGTTGTACTGAGGGTCAGAGATCAATTGTGGAAGCAACGGTTACTCCTATACCAACTATTAATACCTTAAATGATACTGTAATTTGTGAGTCTGGTTCAGGAATGTTATCTGCAACAGCATCAGCAGGAACAATAAACTGGTATGAATTATCTTCTGGAGGCTTACCATTATCAACGGGAACAACATTCACCACGCCAATATTAAATTCGACAACTACTTATTATGTTGACGCTACTTTTAATGGGTGTACTACAGCATTCAGAGTTCCAGTTACCGCAGAGGTAGAAAAGACGCCTCTACCTAGTGGCAATTCTAATCAATTTTTTTGCGATATTAATCAAGCTACAATTTCTGATTTAATAGTTACAGGAAATAATGTACAATGGTATAGCACAAGTGAAAGCGGAGTCCCATTGAATGATACAGATTTACTAAAAACAAATACTACTTATTATGCAACACAAACAGTGAATGGCTGTGAAAGTGCAAATAGATTTTCTGTTAATGTTTTTGTATTTGAAACAGTTGCTTTACCTAATAATATACCAGACTTAAACGAATGTGATTCTTTAGTAGATAGTGATAATACCAATGGATTTACCGTATTTGATTTAACCAATAATGAAGTTGTTATTTTAAACGGGAAACAAGCATCTGATTTTACATTTTTATATTTTACAGATGCATCATACACAAACCCAATAAAGACACCTTCAAATGCTTTTGTTAATACTACTATAGATGGTCAGACAATATATGTTAGGATAGTAAACAATACAAACACGGTGTGTTTTACAGATACATCTTTTAATGTAGTGGTAAATAAATTACCTGTAATTCAGAATACTATAGTGTTTAAAAACTGTGATGAAGATGGAATGACTGACGGTTTTACAGATTTTAATTTGAATGAAGTTAATGATGTTATAACGAACAACAAAAGTTCTAACTTAATATTTTCTTATTATGTATCGTTAAATGATGCTAATACAGAAAGCAATCCAATATCTTCAATATTTAATAATCAAAATACTAGTATAATTTATACTCGTGTTGAAAATAATGAAGGCTGTTACCGTGTTTCTACTGTGAATTTAGAAACATCGACCACTTCTTTTCCTTTGGGTTATTTGGAAACATTGGTATCTTGTGATGATGATGATTTTAATGATGGGTTTTATAGTTTTGATTTGGAAACCGTTACACCATCATTCATAGGCCAGTTCCCAAGTGGTCAAAATTTAAGTGTCCATTATTTTGAAAACTTAAATGATGCTCAGTTAGAGCAAAATGAAATTCTTCAACCTAATAATTATTTCAATACTCAAGCATTTTCACAAACGATTTATGTACGTATTGAGAGTAATGATAATGGAGACTGTTTTGGTATTGGGCCTCATCTACTTTTAACAGTAAACCCAAGACCCGATTTTGAAGTAGATAATTCGGAGATATATTGTTTAGATAATAATCCAATAACTCTATCAACCTTTAATTCAGGTGGTGATAATTACACATATCAATGGAAAGATAGTAGCGGAGAGTTATTAAGTAGTTTGCCATTTGCTGAGGTTGTAGCTGGGGGTGATTACACTGTTACTGCGACATCTGATTTTGGCTGTGAGTCTTTTCCAGTCGTATTTTCAGTAATTGAGTCTGCGATAGCAGATATTGACATAGAAGATGTTAATATTGTTGAGCTGTCTGATAATAATACAATTGTAATTAATAATGAAGTAAATAATTTGGGTGTTGGTGATTATGAGTTTTCATTAAATGATATTAATGGATTTTATCAAGATTCTCCTGTTTTTTCAAATTTGCCAGCAGGTTCACATACCATTTATGTGAAAGATAAAAATGGTTGCGGTATTGAATCTTTAGAAGTTTTTATTCTAGGTTTTCCAAAATTTTTCACGCCAAATAATGATGGGGTTAATGACACTTGGAAAATAAGAGGTTTGGGTTCAGATTTCACAAATACTTCAAAAATAAATATTTATAATCGTTATGGGAAGTTACTGAAAGTAATAAATGCTAAAAATGGTACTTGGGATGGGACATTAAATGGTAGTTTATTACCTAATTCGGACTATTGGTTTGTCGCAGAACTTGTTAAAGATACGGGTTTGGTTAAAACCTATAGAGGGCATTTTAGCTTAATTAGATAAATTAAAACGATTATTATTTTAAAAGTGAATTAATATAATTCTTTAATCTTGCTTAACTTTGCTTTCCAAACGTCCAAGGCTTCTCTATGCTTTTTTATGTTGGTATGTACCTCTTTAACTAGAGGATTGTCTTCATCAACATTAGTAAAAAACTGTAAGTTGTTTTCTAATTGATTTATCTGCCCTTTAACTTCATCAATCTTTTTGCGGATAAAATTACGCTCATTATCTAAGTTTCTTGTATCATCAGGATTACTTAAAGTGTCAAGCTTATTTTGGTATTTAATCATTTCAGCTTCAGCTTTATCCACCTTTAAGTTAGTTAGTAAACCATCAATAGTTTTTTGAAACTTACCATCAATATAGCGCTTATCATTGGGTACACGCCCTAAGGTTTGCCATTCTGAAATTTGTGCTTTTATAATTTCAACCCCTTTTTCTTTATCCTTTGGCAGTTTTAAATCTTTAAGAGTATTTAGTAGTTCATTCTTCTTGGTATAAGCTTCAATTTGCTCTTTACTCGCAGCATTACGTTTGGAATGAATTCTATCAAAATAATAATTACAGGCTGCTTTGAATTGTTTCCATATTTTGTCACTGTCTTTTCTTGGAACATGACCAATTTTTTTCCAATCACTTTGGATTTTCTTCATCAATGGGGTAACGGTCTCAAAATCCTCACTGTCTTTATTGTCTTCAGCTATCTTAATTAAATCTAACTTAAGCTCTAGATTCTTGTACTGGTCTTTTTTTAGGTTTTTATAAAAAGCATTCTTCTTACGGTTGAAAGATCGAACCGCTTCTTTGAATTTAGCCCAAGTGGCTTCGTTTACTTTTATAGGGACTTTACCAGCACTAAAAAATGCTTCTCTTAGTTCTTCAATAGCTTTAATTTTCTTTTGCCACGCTCCATGTGAGTTTGTGCCTTCAGTAGCAAAATTTTCAATATTAGCAATAATCTCTTCTTTCTTTTCAAGGTTCTTTTCGTAAACCTTGTCTATTTCTTTATAGTAAACTTGTCGCTTATCGTTTATAGTTTTTGTGGCTGCTTTAAAACGTTCCCAAATTTCTTCGCGATATTCTCTTGCTACCGGTCCAAGTTCTTCTTTCCACATTTTATGAAGTTCTTGAAGTTCTCTAAATGCACGCATCGCATCATCATCTTTAGCTAGGGTTTCAGCACGTTCAATAATTAATAATTTCTTTTCTAAGTTGTGTTTAAAATCTAGATCGCGTAATTCTCTATTAATATTTAGAAAATCATAGAAACGTTCAACATGGTGATGATAACTATTCCATGCGTTATTGTATTTATCTCTGGGAATAGGTCCTGTATTTCTCCAACGCTCTTGTAATTCCTTAAAATGTTTGTAAGTCGTGTTGATGTTTTCTTCAACATTAATTAAACTTTTTAACTCTTCAATAATTTCAAGCTTATCAGTTAAATTTTGTTTTAAATTTTTTTCTAAATTTTGGTAATGTTCGTTAACTTTTTTCCGATACTCTCGGTAAGCATTTTTATATCGTTTTTGGACAGGAGACGAGTAATAGAAATCTATTTCATTACCGCCGTCATTTATAAAATCTTCTTTCTTCTCATCAACTAAAGCTTGAAACTTAGTTTTAAATTCTGCATTAATGCTATCAACATGCTGTTTTATGGCCTGTACTTTTTCATTTTTAACTAGTTTCTCCAACTCAATAGCTAAAGCTTCTAAAGACATGCTATCGTATTCTTTTACTTCAATTTTGTGGCGGTCTTTATTACCTTCATCTTCAGCATCTTCAGCATTTGATTCTTCTATTTCATTAATTACTTCATCATGTTCTTCAACAGGTTCAGAACTCTCAACAGGCGTGTCAGTGATAGTATTATCTGGTTCAGTAGATTCATCAAGAGTTTCAGCTTCATCAGTTGATGTAGCTTCAACACTTTGATTTTCGTTTAATTCTATGGAATTCTCTTTCGAACTGTTTTTTGCAGTTTCTTCTACTTTTTGAGATTTGTTAGTATCAGACATTTTTAAAAATGTTAAGGTTCGTCAAAATTACTTTCGACATTAAAGATACTAACAAGTAAAGTAATTACAAAGTACTATAAGGTTTTAATTGCCTTGAAAAAGTTTTATTTAATATTCCAGATGGACCATGCTTTTTCTGCTTGAAACTCAAGCATTCCTAACCCGTTTATTATTCTAGCTTGATTTTCCTTTCCGTGTTTTAAGAATTTTGTTTCTTCTGGGTTATATATTAAGTCGAAAAGAATATGCTTTTTACTAATACCTTCATAAGGGATGTTAGGGCAATCTTCAATATCAGGAAAAGTACCAAGAGGTGTGCAGTTGATAATGATTTGATGGTTTTTTATATCATCTTCAGTTAGTGTATCGTATGAAAATCCAATACCTACAGATAGTTTTCTTGAAACATACTTATATGTAATCCCCATCTCATCTAAAGTATAAGCTATGGCTTTACTTGCTCCTCCTGTACCTAGAATTAAAGCGTTTTTGTGATGCGATTTAATTAGAGGTTTTAATGTTTTTTTAAAACCATAACAATCTGTATTATAGCCAACTAATTTTCCTTTTTTTGTGATTTTAATCGTGTTAACGGCACCAATAGCTTTGGCTTTTTTATTAATTTTATCCAGATAAGGAATAACTTTTTCTTTATATGGAATGGTTACGTTTAATCCTTTTAAGCCTTTAGTATTTTTTATTATTGTAGGGAATAATTCTATATTTTCAATATCAAAATTATCGTAGGTTGTGTGGTTTATATTTTCAGTTTCAAACTTTTCTTTAAAATAAGCTCTTGAAAATGAATAAGATATGTTTTTACCTAGAAGACCTAGTTTATTCATGTAATTTTTCTTGTTTTTTGTCCGTACCATTCTAGTGCCAAAACTATCAAAATTCCTAATAAAATAAAACCAATTGCATAATAGGTTTCAGTATTTAAATCAGGTTTATAACGTTGATAATTTTCTATAATTTTTTTCCCTGTTGAATCAAGAAGATAGCTTCCATCTTCATTTATTTTATAAATTGTTTTTTTCCAAGGCCATACAACTCCTAAAGATCCTATTATAAATCCAATAATTGCAGATAGAGTAATACTTTTATAATGCTTTAAAATATAACTTAGAACATGAGAAAATGTTACTAAACCCGTAAGAGACCCTAATGTAAATACTACAAGAACTTTTAACATTCTTATGCGTTCAATATTTTCTATAAAGCCAAAATCTCCGCTAAAAACATCTGAAACAGTATCGTACAATGCATTAACAGAATCAACTAATAACAACACATAATTTCCGAGCAGAATAAGAATAAATGATCCTGAAAAACCTGGAAGCGTCATCCCAGAAACGCTAATAATTCCACAGAAAAACACAAACCAAAGGTTATCGTTTTCTTTTGCAGGGTTTAAAAAGCTAATACTAATACCTAAGATTATTCCCAGAGCAAGGGATGTATAAGTTTTATAATTCCAATCTTTAAAATCTTTATTTATGTAATAAATGGACCCAATAATCATCCCAAAGAACACACTCCAAACATAAAGTTCGTAATGTTGAATTAGGTAGTCTAAAATCTTTGAAACACTAAAATAGCTCACTATCATCCCAAAGAAGAGTAAGCCTAGAAATTTACCATTTATATACCTGTAAAAACTTTTGAATCTCCCATTAAAAAGGAGTTTGAAAGCTGTTCTGTTAACTTTTTTTAGTGAATAGATAAACTCTTCGTAAAAGCCAGCAACAAATGCTACAACACCGCCAGATACCCCCGGTACTTTATTAGCAGCACCCATTCCTAATCCTTTTAAGATTAGAAATAACTTATCTGTAAGTGTTCTGGTGCTTTCCATTACTATTTTTTAGAGCCAAGTCTTTCAAGAATAAAAATAGTTAAAAAGCCTAAAACCATAAGAATGGTTGCTAATAGAATGTGATTATCACCGTTAAAAGAAAAAGGCGATATGCTTTCTTGTAACAAAGGCGTTTTTATACCTTTTGAATTTGTATGCCATGACAATGTGTTTTTCCAAGGCCAAACCTTATTTAAAGACCCAAAAATAAACCCTGTTAATAAGGCCAATGTGACATTATGATAGTGTTTAAAAAGCCATTTTAAAACATGGCTAAAACTAAGTAAGCCTATTATGGCTCCTGTACCAAAAATGATGATTTTTTTTATGTCTATATCGTGAATGGCATCACTGAGCGTTTTATAAGCTCCTAAAATGATGAGAATAAATGACCCAGAAATACCTGGTAAAATCATTGCGCAAATAGCTATAGCACCAGCTATAAAAAGAAACCATGGACTATCGTTAGTTCCTAAAGATGGCAGTTTACTTATATAAAATGCAATACCTGTACCTATGATTAGGGCTATAATATTAACAAGGTTCCAATTTGTAATTTGTTTACCAACAAAATAAATACTGGCTACAATAAGACCGAAAAAGAAAGACCAAATCAAAACAGGATGATGTTCCAATAAATACTTTGCAAGTCGCATAAAGGATACAAAGCTGATAATTATACCAGTTAATAAGGCTAATAAGAAGTTGCCATTTGCTTGTTGCCAAAAAGCTTTGAAACCTTTACTAAACAAGGTCTTGAAAAGCGAACCATTTATATTACTTATAGTCGTAATCAATTCTTCATAAATACCTGAAATGAAAGCGATAGTTCCTCCTGAAACACCAGGTACAGCATCTGCTGCTCCCATAGCTAATCCTTTGAGTGAAATAATTAAGTAATCTTTAAGACTTCTTTGCATAGTGATAGATTATAGAAATCTCAAAGGTATTCATTTGACCACTAAAAAAAAATTAATACAAAAAAGAAGAAATAATTACTTGTATATTTGTTTAAGTATATTTTTTACTAATAATTCTTCAGAAATTTTTGGAAAGAGTTCATCAATAATAAACGCATAGTCCTCATCTAATTTAAAACCGTTCTTAAGGTGAAATGTTGCTTTTGCATATTCCTTTAAAGTAAAAAATAAGCCTGCTAAACGATATTCTAATTCTGCATTTTCAGGATAAAACTCTAAAGCTTGTTGGAAATTGAAAATGGCAGCTTCTAATTCGCCTAATTTAATAAGTAAATCGCCTCTAGATAGCCAAGTGTTTAACTCATAATTACCTAACTCTAGAGCCTTTTTATAGCCACGCTCAGCTTCTTCATAAAACTTTAACCTTTGGTTTATTTGTGCATAAAGTTTCCAATAAACAACATTTTCAGAATCAATGTTTATAGCTTTATTTATAAAAAATAAAGCTTTTTGACTGTCTCCTTTTTTGTTATAAAACTTCGTTATTGCAATCCAGCCTTTATCCAGTAATGGGTCTTCATGAACTGTTCTATCGTAATATTGAAGCGCTAAATCTTTGTTATCTAATTTTTCATGACAACTTCCTATTCGTAATAATGCAAAAGATGTTGGTTCGTCTAGTTTTAAAGTGATTGTATAGTTTTCTATGGCATCTTCGTAACGTTTAAGCTGTTCTAAAACCTTACCGCGCTCTAAGTAAGCACCAACAAATGTATCATCTGATATTATGGCAAAATCGAAAGATGTTAATGCTTTTTTGTAATCTTTTAAAGTAAAATATTGTTTCCCTAATTGATGCCATGCAACTTCGCAATAGGGGTTTTTGTCTAAGAATATATTTAGATATGAAATGGCATCTTCATTTTGATTTAAAAACTCAAAGCAATAAATGACATTGTATAGCGCTGAATAATCGTTCATATCAGCTTCAAGGCATTTCATAAAATACGTTTTAGCATCTTCATATTTATCAAGAAACAAATATTCCATCCCAATTAAAGAATATAAATCCACCACATCATTTGTTAATTCTAATGCTTGCTTTAGAACTTCTATGGCTTGCTCATGATTGTCTTTTTTTGAAAACACATTAGCTTTTTGAATGTATATTTCTTCATTAGTAGGGTCAATGTTGTGTAATTCGTTTAGAAGCGAATCTGCCTCAGGAAGTTTGTCTTCAAACACGTAAAGCTCTACTTTAAAGAGTCTTAAGTTAATTGAAGTGGGGTGTTGATCAAGGCCTAGTTTGATAGCTTTTTTTGCTAGGGCTATTTTACCTTGGTTTAGGTAATGGTGAATGATGTTTTCAAATTCTTCAGAATCAAAGAACAAAACATGATTTGTTTTTAACATTGATTCAAACTTGGTAAGTGGCAAATAGTTGTTGTCGTTATGACTAAACTCCATAAGCAAATTTGTCGGTTTCTTCTTGAATAAATTTAAGCTTCTAATTGCTTGTGTTTTGAAGATTAAACAAATGTTTTTAACAAAGTAATCAACACCTAAAGTGCTTTTGGAGAGAATTAACTTGTTTTAATTTGATTATCAGTAATTTGAATATGTTTTAGTGGTGCTGTATTTCATCTAAAACTTTTAATATTATGGCACAACCTTGGATAATTTCCGTTTTTGATATGGTTAGAGGTGGAGTAATTCTAACTGCTTTTGGTTCAAAAAGTAGCCAAAAAAGAATTAAACCTTTGTCTTGGCATTGAAGAACTAATGAATTTGTAATTTCTAGCGATTCCATTATTAGAGCCAACATTAAACCTTTACCTCTTATCTCTTTTATTAATGGATGTACTAAGTGCTGCCTAAAAATCTGTTCTTTTTCAAGAGTATCTTTTATTAAATCACTTTCTGTAATTTCTTTTAATGTTGCAAGGGCAGAGGCAGCAATAACTGGGTGCCCTCCAAAAGTTGTAATATGGCCAAGTTTTGGGTTATCTTGTAATAGATTCATTAATGTGCTAGATGCAGTAAATGCCCCAATAGGCATGCCACCTCCTAAACCTTTCCCAGTAACCAGTATATCTGGAGTACAATTATAATTTTCAAAACCAAAAAGTTTCCCCGTTCTCCCAATACCGGGTTGAATCTCATCTAAAATCAGAAGTGCTCCAACTTCAGAGCACTTTTTTTTAACCTTTTTTAAGTAATTGTTTAGAGGCTCTATAAATCCAGCACCACCTTGAATAGTTTCTAGAATAACACAGGCAGTTTTGTGGGTTATTAATTTTATTTGATCTTCATTATTGAAGTCAATAAATTTTACATCAGGAAGTAAAGGTCTAAATGCTTGTTTTCGTTCTTCATAACCCATAACACTCATAGCTCCCATGGTATTACCATGATATGCATTATTTGCAGCAATAATTTCGCTTCTCCCTGTAGCTCGTTTTGCTAGTTTCAGTGCGCCTTCAATAGCTTCAGTTCCAGAATTTGTTAAGTATGTTTTTTCTAGTGGTTTAGGTAAGTATTTAGCTAAAAGCTTTGTGAGTTCCACTGCAGGTTTTTGGATATATTCCCCATACACCATAACGTGCATGTATTTGTCTAATTGTATTTTTATGGCATCTATAACTTTTGGATGGTTGTGGCCTAATGGACAAGCAGAAACTCCAGCTACAAAATCAAGATATTCCTTATTGTTATTATCATAAATAAAAGAACCTTTAGCACGAGAGATTTCCATTGCTAAAGGATGAGGTGTTGTTTGAGCTTGATATTTGAAGAAGTTTACCTTCATAAATTATCAATTGTTTTTTGGAGACTTATCGACAGTTAGTTTTTTTTGATCGTGTTTACTTATTATTTTGTCTTCTAATTTTTTTGTTTGATTCAGAGATTTTGATTGTTTTATTTCTGTTAATTCAGCTTGCCATAAATAAAAACTATCATCTGTTTGAATATTGCTAATAATACATCTTAGATTATTTCCATCATTTTCCTTATCTGATATTATTTGGTACTGTTCCCAACTATCTGATAAATTGATATTAAGTGTTTTATATGATGTGTAATCTATTCCTGCTTCTTGAAATCTAATTCTAATTTCCCCAGAGCCTTTAAGCCAAATATTAAATTTAAAATTACCCTGTTTATAGTTAACTGCTTGTGCAATATGGCCATCTTTTTGCCCAGTACCAATTACTTTAATAGCATTATTTTTGCCATTTGGAGCTTTTTCTTTATTACTCAATACTTTTACATCATGTTTATACCATTTTGGGTTATCAAATTTATTTGGATAGAGTAAAAGATTGTTCTTTTCAGGAATTTTAAATTTATATACCTTTTTTGATGCACTTAGCCTTTCTTTTAAATCAGCATCGAAAAACTGTTCCTGAGGGACATAGTCTTCCAAACCTTTTATGATAGGAAGTTTTAATGGTGGGTCGTCTCTAAATAAATCTTCTACACTTGTTGGACGTTCGTCTTCTCGCCAATCAAAACCTTTGAGAACACGTTCCTTATCAGGGAATTGAGATTCAGGATACATATCACCATCTACTTGATTGAACCTAGTATATTCATCAATATCACCATCCTCAAACAGAATAGATATACTTCCTGATTTTGATTTATCTATACCAATAAGTTCTTGTTTATCATTTCTAGCATAAAAAATAGACTGTGCATTTTTTGTAACATCTACTTGTTGTAATTCATTTTTATCATTAAAAAGTCCCACTAAACGTTTACCTGAAATTTGATTGTAACCATTTTCACTAATTGTATCCTTACTAATGATAAATGCATTCTCAAAAACTAGTAAAGAGTCTATTTTCTGAGTTTCATTGTCAGAGAGTAAATGGATAGTGTCACCAGTCATTTGACTATCAAGATTCCATAAAATGGGTTTGCGCTTTACAGAAAATTTATCATTTGAGGTTAAACTAGGAATGTTTAAAAGTTTGGTAACCCCGGTTTTTTGGTCGGAGTGAATAGAATCAGACTTACCACTTAAATCTGTTTTAAAAATTTTCGCGTTATAATAGGCTCTAATAATACGATTTTCTGGTTTCCCCGTAACCATGATTTTATCTGCATGTATATAAACAGAATCTTGTTCTTGCAGAGTAATAGCTAATGCACGCTTAGTTATAAATAAGGAATCTTTGTCTTTAAAAACTTCAGCATAATGGCCTTTTACGATACTTTCATTTATAGTATCAGTAACTTTTATATTGTTTGTAGCAGAGGCAAAACTTGTGTTGTTATCAAAATACAAACTATCGCCTTCTATAATTCTATTATCATAATCAATTCTTGCCTTTTTTAAAGCATAACCTGTTTTGTTTTCAGTGTCATAGAAACCTTTTTCACAGTAAGTTTTACTATCTGGGGTTGTTATTGTTGAAGGACCAAATAAGTAAGCATGTTTTTTTTCATCATAAAAATCGAAGTAATTAGATTCAATTAAAGTGCTATCATTTTTAAGAATAACGTTTTCAACAAATTGATATTTTTTGGCATCCATGTAATAACGCCCAATTTTGCTAGTTATAGTTCCAGACGAATCTATTATTACAGTTCCATCGTTTTTATAAAAAGCTTGTTGCCTAAGCTTGTCAAAATACAGCGTGTCTGAGGATATTTTTGAGTCTGGGTTTTCTAAAACCACATTACCACTAGCAAAAGCAAATTCAGTAATGCCACTATATTCAATATAATCTGATGTCATATTAATAGTATCACCTTGTTTAAGGATTACATTTCCGTAAGCTTCAATAAAGTTTTCTTTACTGTAATGAATCGCTTTATCACACCAAAGGTTACTGCCTCCATGTTCTATATGAACTTGTTCTGCATCATCTCGAGTTAAAATTTTTGCTCCAGGATAATTGTCCTCGTCAATGGTTAATTTACCTGCGTATTCAATTTGAATTTTCTTTTTTGACTGAGCGTGTATATTAATTGTATGTGCTAAACCAATTAATAGAATAAAAAGTAAAGTTTGTAGTTTGTTCAAAATGAGAAAATATTTGTCGCAAAAATAACGATAATTATAATGTATAATTGTTAACAAACAAAAAACGCTCCAAAATGTTTTGGAGAGATTTAGAATACTTTTATTTACCGTAATTGTTTTATACTTAAAAATAGTTGCTCTATGACAGCACTCATTTTATCAATATTTAAAGTTTCAATAGTGTCATTTTTAGTGTGATAATTTTTATTTCTATAAAACGCAGTATTAGTTATCATAATAGCAGGGAAATTAAAAAACCAATAATTTCGATGATCTGAAAAATCTACACCAGAAACGGAACGATTACCTTTAAAATTTATGGTTTTAATTAAATGCTGTTGTTGCATCGAAGTGGAGATTTCATTGCCAAAATTCCCGCTTTTATCGCTTTGAGTTACTGTTATAAAATTCGCAGTATCTCCATACATTAATTTCATTTCTGGAATTGGATATTTTTGAGACCCTTTTCTTTCATCATAGTAACCTATCATCTCTAAACAGATCATGCCTTTAATGGGTATTTTGTTAGTATATAAATAATTGGCATGTATATAGCTCCCCATTTGTTTGGTTCCAAAAAAAGGGGGCTCTTCTAGAGTATATGCCACAAAATCAATTCTATAATTTAGTTTTTCTTTTGAAAGCAATCGTGCTAATTCAAGTATGCCAACTACACCGCTAGCATTATCGTCTGCACCTTGTTGATTACCACATACATCGTAATGGGCACCAATAATAAGTCTTTCTTTATGGTTTAAACCAATAGAGCCAATTACATTGTTGTAAATATTACTATTCACTGAAAAAGGTTGAAATACAACAGAATCACACACTTTAGACAATTCAGTTTTAATATAACTGGCAACTGTATCAAGTGTTTTTATATTTTGAAAGTTTCTGCTTTTATGGGTTTGAGTGATTTTTGTTAAGTCTGTTCTTATTCTATTTTGGTTTACAAATATGAGTGAATCTAAGGGCTTTGTTTGCGAGTCGACAAAGATTGATACTATTAAGAAACAAAAAATAGAATAGGATTTCATTAGTTTGAATAAGGTTTTGAGTTTTGTATGAATTCTAGCAACAATATTATTGAATAAACGCTCCAAAATGTTTTGGAGCGTTTTTATATATTAGATTACAATAAGTTAATAGACAAAAAACCAAGCCAGATTATCTGATTTTATAAATAAACTAAATGAAATTATTTTATTTTTTGCATCGTTTAGGAGAAAATATTGCAATATTCTCTCCTTATTTGAGTCTAATAATATATATATGTTATCTTCATATTTTGTAAAAGATGCTACCCCTAGACTATCTAAATCCTTGTGTTTTTTAAGTAAGTCTACTTTTGGTTTTTTAATATTTTTAATTTCATAGTTTGGTATTAACCACCCCATATTTTCACTCTTTCCTTTTCTAGTTTCTATAATTATATTTTTCGCAAAATCTTTTCTTTCATCCAAAGAAAGACTACTTTTTTTATTCAAATCTATATCTATGTATTTATCAATTATTATATTAGCTGGTATTGTTTCATCAAATAAATCTTGAGTGAATTGAGCTAACATTTTTTTTTGATTTGATTGTTGACATGAGATTAAATTAAATGTAATTATAAATAATACTAGAGTTATTTTTTTCATGTTAATGTAAATTTAGTTACAATCTCCTTGTTTATTAGGAGAATTACTTTTTATTTTTGAAATTGTTTTATTAGCGTCAGAATTCATTGCTCTAATCTCCTGTCCTAGCTTGCCTGGGCTTCTACCTTTGTAAGTAAGTTTTGACACAGTTGTTGAAGATAAATTCATATCTCCTAAATTACCAATTTCAATAGCAAAGTCTGCACAAGCATATTTATTTACATTATATGTGTTAGGAAATTTTTTAATGTATTCAGTGATTTTTGTCAATTGAGAACTTGTAATATTTTTTGAGATACTTATGTGATATAAATAATTATAGTTATTTCTTAATTCAGAATCATGATCAATGCCAATTCCTACAAATGCTTCATTAGAAGATGACTCAGGATAAAACCCTAATTGTCTTCTTATATTGCCTTGTTCAATTCCAATAAATGCATGACCTGGACCATTTTGTAAGGTATATATTTCAGCGGTGTTTTCTTCTGGTTGTTGAACATAAACTGTAAGTTTTGCCCTTTTTGTTAAATCAAAACATTTTAGTTCTTCATTGGGATCAATTTTTTCTGTATCATCAGTATTTGGAGCAAAATTAGCTTCAAAAATTATTTTTGCTTCTTCAAAACTTTCAATTTCTCTACCAATCAATGCATCAATAGCTAATTTAGTAAACTCTTTAGCAGCATCATTACAGTTATTCTCATTTAAAAAAATACTAATGGGTACTATATCAAATTCATCTTGGTCTTGTAACCAAGTTAAAGTATCAGCACTTAAATAATCTTCTCCTAGACCAGAATTCATACACCACTCAACAGATTCCCAAGCTAATATAGGTATGGTTACTGGATTGTTTGAAGGAGTACTTCCTGTATTATTACCTCCGCCTGTGCCACCATAACCTGTTGTGGAGTCGCCTGATTCTCCAGTGCTGTTTCCATCATCACCCCCTGATGGAGTTGAACCTCCTGTACAACCACCACCACTTCCTAGTACATTTTCAGAACTATAGCCTGGGCATCTACTTCCGTTTTCTTCTCTTCCTCCCATGTGGTCTTCGTTGCCATAAATACAATATTCATAAATTAATTCAACACATATATTATTTGTATAGTCATAATCAATAGGGGTTCTTTCTTTTCCAAAAAGTATATCAGTTAACTCTTCATCCTCTATCAAAGTACTGGTGATTTTTCCAGATATTTCACCAACATGTCCTTGCCTTATACTTTCATAGTCTCCTTTTGTCCAATCATAATTCAGTAAAACTAATGAATAACTTCCATTTGGTTCTAAAGAGACTACCAGGTTTTCTACATTCCCTTTATTATTTGGTCGGGTTACTGTAAAAGTATATGAATGATAGTTTCCATCAGTACTTTCTATATATTTGCATAGGTTAGTATGTACTTTTAAATCATATTTAACAGAATATTTATCTTTTCCATTTTTTGCATATATATTACTAGGGTTCCATTTTTCATTTAGCTTATTAAGTTTATTAGTTAATTTAGTATTGGCTTGAATTTCTGAAGACTCAAGGGTTGTAACATTAAAAGGATTTAAATGAGCTTGGTTTTTTGAGATTTCTAATTGTTCTTCTTCAAATCTGTTTTCTTTTTCACAATTAAAACACAAAAAAGAGATAGTTAATAAAAGAAATAATTTAATACATGTTTGATTCATTTTAAAATATTTTTGGATTATTTAATGAAACAATAGTATTATTAATTAAATGTATTAAAGTCCAAAATATCTATAAGGTTAAAGATTTCGGACTTCTTTTTTATATTCAGATGGTGTTTTTCCTGTATGTTTTTTAAAAGCAGTATAAAAACTAGATTTAGAGTTAAACCCAGCTTCTAATCCAATTGCAACAATAGTATAATTGTCATATTCTAAATTTATTAACATTTTTTTAGCTTCTTCAACTCTTAGCAAGTTTACATAATCATTAAAATTTTGCTTAAAACTCTTATTAATAAGTTGTGAAATATAGCCTTCACTCAAGTGTAGTTTTTCGGAAAGAATTTTTAGTGATAATGAAGGATCTAAATATAGCTTTGTGTCAATTAGTAATGAATGAATTTTAGATGATGTTTCAGAATTTTCCTTATTTTCTTTTATAATAGTAGTTTTCTCAATCACTAAAGAAGTCTTTTTCCTGATTTCTTTTCTTTGTTGGTATAATTTTTTTTGTTTAATAGAAGTATAAGCTATCCAGTAAATTAATATTGACATACCAATCCATAAAGGGTATAAATAATAATATCCTGATTTGTAGAAACTTTTAGTTAAGCTTAAAGATATAAACCATATTAAACAAAGTAATATGCCTATATTTAATATTCTACTCAGCCAATTAGTTTTTATTTCAACATTATGTTTGTCATAAAATTGATGTTCTTTTTTGTAGACAGATAAAAGTTTAAATATTAAAATTATTATGGCTATTGAAAAGAATATTGAAATATATTCAACTACTGTATTAAAGATTTTTATTATTGAAATGTCATGATGGATTAAATTTCGAACAAGAAGGTATACTATGCTTAATACAAAAGGAATAAATAAATAGATGCTTTTTAATTCATCAATTTTTCTATTTAGGTAACTTTTGATAAAAAGAAAAAAGAAAGGAAGTATTAAAAACTCAAATGGAATGAAAAGAATAGTATTATTTTCATATTTGTAACGCGGAATTAAGCCTGTATCAATAAACCAATATTGCAAATTACTAAAGGATAAAGCAAGAATAGTAAGTATCAGAAAACGATTCGTTTTTGTGTTTAGTTTTTTATTGAAGAGAATAATTAAACTAAAAAGAAAACCGAGAATAATCCCAATAAGAATTATTATATTAAAAACATTAAAATTCAAATCATTCATAAATCAAATATAAAGAAAAAGACTACTTAAAAAGTAGTCTTTATTTATGATTTAATATTATAATAAAAATATTATTCCCTAAAAATAGTCTGTTTTCTATCTGGTCCAACAGAAACAATCGTAATAGGAATTTCTAATTCTTTTTCTAAAAATGCAATATAATCATTCAATGCTTTTGGCATTTGCGATGCTTCAGACATTTCAGTTAAATCTTCATTCCAGCCACTAAAATCTGTATATATAGGTTCTACATTTTCAGGTTCAATATTATATGGTAAATGTTCTATTACATCACCTTTATACTTATATGCTGTACAAACTTTTAGCGTTTTAAAACCAGAAAGTACATCGCCTTTCATCATCATAAGTTGAGTAACACCATTTACTTGACACGCGTATTTTAAGGCTACTAAATCTAGCCAACCGCAACGTCTTGGTCTGCCTGTAGTAGCACCAAATTCGTTACCAACTTTAGCCATAGTGGCTCCATCTTCATCAAACAACTCTGTAGGGAAGGGGCCAGAACCCACTCGCGTGGTATATGCTTTGAAAATCCCGAAGACTTCGCCTATTTGATTTGGTGCAACTCCTAAACCTGTACAAGCACCAGCAGCGGTAGTGTTACTTGAAGTTACAAATGGATAAGTTCCAAAATCTATATCTAATAAAGAACCTTGAGCACCTTCGGCTAAAATACTTTGTCCTGATTTCTGCGCTTGGTAAATATATTCTTCAGAATCAATAAACTTCAGAGATTTTAGAACCTTTACAGCTTTAAAAAACTCTTCTTCTAATTCTTTTAAATCGTATTCAATTTCAACATTATAAAAAGCAATCATTGATTCATGCTTATCTGCTAGAGCCCTGTATCGTTCTTTCCAGTCACTTAATTCTAAATCACCAACACGAATACCATTTCTACCTGTTTTATCCATGTAAGTTGGACCAATACCTTTTAGTGTAGAACCAATTTTGGCTTTCCCTTTTGAAGCTTCACTGGCGGCATCAAGTAATCGATGTGTAGGTAATATAATATGTGCTTTTCTAGAAATTAATAACGATTTTCTATAATCAACATCTTGCTCTTCCAATTTATCCAGCTCCCCTTTGAAAATAACAGGATCTATTACTACACCATTTCCAACTAGGTTAGTGGCATCATCATGAAAAATTCCTGATGGTATGGTATGCAATACATGCTTTCTTCCGTTAAAAACTAAAGTGTGTCCTGCATTTGGTCCACCTTGAAAACGAGCTATAATGTTATAGTTTGAGGTAAGTACGTCAACAATTTTTCCTTTGCCTTCGTCTCCCCATTGTAGTCCTAGTAGTAAATCTACTGCCATTGTAAAAAATTAGTTATTGGTTGTTGATTTTCTATTTCCGTAGAAATAAAGCGAGTGGTTATTAATTTCAATATCGAAAACTTCTTCGATCGTTTTTTTTATAGATTGAATTCTTGGATCACAAAATTCAATAACTTCACCTGTATCTGTTAGAATAACATGATCGTGTTGTCTATCAAAATACGACTTCTCGTAATGTGCTTGATTTTGTCCAAATTGATGTTTTCTTACCAATTTACATTCTAAAAGTAATTCTATGGTATTGTATAATGTAGCACGAGATACGCGATACTTTTTATTTTTCATGTTGAGATATAGAGATTCAATATCAAAATGTTCTGTATTATTATAAATCTCTTGGAGTATGGCATAGCGTTCGGGTGTTTTACGGTGCCCGTTTTCTTCTAAAAAGCTTGTGAATACGCTTTTTACTATCTCTTGATTTTTTGAATCTGCCTTACTATCCATAATTTCGTCGCAAATTTACACTTTTTTAGACTCTTCTTACCTTATCTATACCATTAATTTTTTTAAGTTTTTCTAAAAGCTTTCTTATTATGGTATTATTCTTAACAACGACATTAATTTTACCTGAAAAAAGCCCGTCATTACTTTCAAAACTGATACTCTTCATATTCACGTGCATGTTTTCAGAAACAATACTAGTTATGTCGTTGACTAAGCCAATATGGTCTATACCAGTTAATTCAATTTTTGCTAAAAACTCTTGTTGTGTTGAATCTATCCATTTTGCTGGCATAATTCGGTATGCGTAGTTAGATTGTAAGCTTACCGCATTTGGGCAGTTTTTTTTATGCACTTTAATACCTTCGTTAACTGTTAAAAAACCAAATACTTTATCTCCCGGAATTGGGTTACAACAGTTTGCTAGTTTGTAATCAAGTTTTTCTTCTTCTTTACCAAAAACTAAAGAGTCATATTTTATAGTAACTTCTTGTTTTTCTAGGTCTTCTTTTGAAATAGTTTGTTTCCTAGAAATCTTATTTTTGATAAAACTCATCAATGCATTACTTCTTGATGAAGCATAGTTTTTTAGCATGGTATTATCAATAGTGCCTACTCCAATTCTATAAAACAAGTCTAGACTTGTTTTTAGTTTGAAATAGCTAACCATTTCGTTAATGGTTTTCTCATCAAGGGTAATTTTTAACTGTTTAAGTTTTCTTCTAAGAATTTCTTTACCGTCCTCACCAATACGTTTTTTGTCTTCTTTTAAAGCAGATTTTATTTTACTTCTAGAACGTGCCGTAGTGGCGTAGTCTAGCCAGTTTGGATTGGGTTTTACGCTCTCTGAAGTTATAATGTCTACTTGGTCTCCACTCTGTAATTCATGGCTTAAAGGTTCTAACTTTCCATTTACTTTTGCGCCACGAGTTTTCATCCCCACTTCTGTGTGAATACTAAACGCGAAATCTAAAGCCGTAGCTCCTTTGGGAAGTGATTTTAAATCTCCACCAGGAGTGAAAACAAATATTTCTTTTGAATATAGATTTAATTTGAATTGCTCTACAAAATCTACAGCATTCATATCAGGATTCTCAAGAGCTTCTTGTAGTCGGTTAATCCAGCTTTCTAAATTATCTTCTTTTTCGTTTACTTGCTTGTATTTGTAATGTGCAGCATAGCCTTTTTCAGCAATTTCGTGCATACGCTCACTACGTATTTGAACTTCAACCCAATTGCCTTTAGGTCCCATAACAGTTATGTGTAATGCCTCATATCCAGTGGATTTAGGAGAAGAGATCCAATCTCGTAATCGAATCGGGTTTGGTCTAAAATGATCTGTAACTATCGAGTAAATTTTCCAAGCGATAAATTTTTCGTTTACTGGATCAGAATCACATTTATAAATAATTCTAATAGCAAACTTATCATAAACCTCATCAAAGGAAACGCCTTGAGCAATCATTTTCTTTCGGATAGAAAATATCGATTTTGGTCTTCCTTTTATTATATAGTTTAAGTTTTCTTTTTTTAGAGAATTTTCAATGACTTCACTAAACTGAGCTATATAATCATCCTGCTCTTCTTTGCTTTCTTTTATTTTGCTAAGGATATCATTATAAACATCGGGCTCAGTATATTTTAAACCCAAGTCTTCAAGCTCTGTCTTTATATTGTAAAGTCCTATTCTATGCGCTAAAGGGGCATAAATATATAAGGTTTCAGACGCAATTTTAATTTGTTTATCTGGACGCATAGAATCCATAGTTTGCATGTTATGGAGTCTATCTGCAATCTTGATAATAATAACCCGAATATCGTCATTTAAAGTTAGAAGCATTTTTCGGAAATTCTCTGCTTGTAATGATACGTCCATATCTTTTTCCTTGCTTAAGGAAGATATTTTTGTGAGTCCATCAACTATAGTAGCAATGGTTTTTCCGAATTTTTTCTCTATGTCTTTTATTTCGTAATCTGGACTATCTTCTACAACATCATGAAGTAGGGCGGCAGCTATAGATGTGGCATCTAAACCAATTTCTTGGGCTACAATTTTTGCCACAGCAAGAGGATGGAAAATATAGGCTTCTCCAGATTTTCTTCTTTGGCTTTTATGGCCATCTAAAGCAACTTCAAAAGCACTTCTAATAAGTTTTTTATCTTCGTCTGAGAGTGTTGTATAACTTACTTTTAGTAACTCTTTATAGGCTTTAGCGATGGCAGCATTCTCCTTTTCTATAGCTTCCTCTGTCATAAATTAAAAGTAACACAAACAATATTAACAGCCAACTTCAAATTTGTTTTTTTCTAGCTAAATTTTAGATTCTAAAGATTTTAAGTATTCTACTAATTTTTGAATGGCTTTTCCACGATGTCCTATTTTATTTTTTAAGCTTAAATCCATTTCTGCAAATGTCATAGAATAATTTTTTGGTTTAAAAATGGGATCATAACCAAATCCTTTTTCTCCATATTTATGTTTAGTGATCTCACCTTTACAAATACCCGTAAATGTTTTTATATTATTGTCTAATTCAAGAGCAATAACAGTTTTAAATTGAGCGTCCCTATTTTTCTTGTTTACCAAATTTTTTAATAATTGATCCATATTATCATTGGTGTCTCTTTGTGGGCCAGCATATCTTGCGGAATACACCCCTGGTTCACCATTTAATGAATCAACTTCTAATCCTGTATCATCAGCAAAACAATCAAAGCCATAATGTGTTTTTATGTATTCTGCTTTTTGTATAGCATTTCCTTTAATAGTTTTTTGTGTTTCTGGGACCTCTTCAAAACAACCAATATCTTTTAGACTAAGGAGTTTTATATGTTTTGGAATTAAAGATTGAACCTCTTTAAGTTTGTTTAGATTATTAGTTGCGAAAACAAGTTGCATAGAATAAATTTTATGATTTCAAAAATACTGTTTATCTGTTTTAAATGAAATTGTACATCTTTAATTTTTAAAGCGAAAAATTTATAATCATTTTATGATTTTTGTTACCTAAAAGTATTTGGAAAACTTGTATCTTAGAATAGAATTTAACTCATTAAAGAAGACGATTATGACAGTAAATTTTCAGTATGTAAATGTAGATGTAAGTGAAACTCTTTCAGCTTTCACAAAAGAGAAATTAGAGAAATTATTTAACAAATATGAATTTTTAATAAGTGCCTCCGTGTATTTTAAACAAGACGATAAAGATCACGATAAAGGTAAAATATGTAATATAGAACTAAGTTTACCTGGGCCCCGAATTTTTGCTAATTCAAATGAACATAATTTTGAAGTTTCTGTACGCGAAACGATTAAAGATTTAGAACGTCAATTAAAAAAGCGAAAACAAGTTTACAAAACGCATTGAGAAGCTTATAATTACAAAATATTGAATGTAAAAATGGTTAAAATTTAAATTTTAACCATTTTTTATTGACGGAAATAACAGTTTATTTATGGTGATAGGGTTCATTTCGTAAAATAGTAAAACCTCTGTAAAGTTGCTCAATAAAGAATAAGCGAATCATTTGATGAGAAAATGTCATTTTTGATAATGATAATTTTCCATTAGCCTTTTTATAAACGTCTTCAGAAAACCCATAGGGGCCACCAATAACAAATACTAATTGTTTGATACCAGAATTCATGTGTTTTTGCAAATAAGATGAAAACCCTATAGAATCTAATTGTTTTCCATTTTCATCCAACAATATTAAAGTTGTATTTGGTGTAATGTTATTCAAAATAAGTTCGCCTTCTTTTTGTTTTTGTTGGGCTTCACTTAAGTTTTTAGAGTTTTTTATATCTGGAATAATGTTCAAAGAAAATTTCACATAAAACCCTAAACGTTTAATGTATTCGTCTATTAAGCTGATAAGTAGCTTGTTGTCAGTCTTGCCAATAGCTATTAGATTTATATTCATATGAGCAAAATTAGTATTTCCTATTTATGAATAATGCATTTAAATAAGAAAAAATCGAAAAATTCGTAAATGTAAAATATAATAAAGTCAATCAATTTCTTATTTTTGTTCACGATTAATTAGCAATATTATGATAACACAAGAGCAATTTGATACAGAAGTAAAGATGATTATTGCCAATGCAATACGTGAAGACGTAGGAGATGGCGATCATAGTTCCCTAGCTTGTATCCCAGAGAATGCCAGAGGAAAAGCAAAACTTTTGGTAAAAGATAAAGGGGTTATAGGTGGTGTGAATTTTGCTAAAAAAGTATTTGCTTATGTTGATAAAAACTTAAAGTTAGATGTTCGTATTGAAGATGGTTCAGAGGTTACCTTTGGAGATGTTGTAATGTATGTTGAAGGATCTTCTCAGTCTATTCTAAAGGCGGAAAGAACGGTGTTAAATGCTATGCAACGTATGAGTGCTATTGCTACTAAAACCAGAACATTTGTTGATTTGATTGAAGGAACAAAAACTAAAATTTTAGATACAAGAAAAACAACACCAGGAATTCGTGTACTAGAAAAATGGGCAGTTAAAATTGGTGGTGGTGAAAATCATAGGTTTGCACTATATGACATGATTATGCTGAAAGACAATCATATTGATTTTGCTGGCGGCATTACTAAAGCTATCGAGACAACTAAACAATATTTAGCCGAAACAGGAAGGAATTTACAGATTATGGTTGAGGCTAGAGACTTATTTGAAGTTCAAGAAATATTAAATAATGATGGAATTTACAGGATTTTGTTAGATAATTTCGATTATGAAGACACAAGAAAAGCAGTAAAGCTGATTGGGGATAAGTGCTTAACTGAGTCTTCAGGAAATATTAATGAGACAACTGTAAGACATTATGCAGAATGTGGTGTTAATTATATTTCTTGTGGTGCCTTAACACATTCTGTTCACAATATGGATTTAAGTTTAAAAGCTGTAAAGTAGTTTTATTACTTCTGAATAATACATTTAAGTTTACAAACCATCTTTATTTTAATAACTTTGCTGATACTAAAAAAGCAAATTATTAATGCCGAAATCCTTTGAAGAAAAGCTTGATGAAGTACCAATAGTAAATGTATTGGTGCGTTTTTTTAAGCAATTAAAGCTTCCAGGTCTTGAAGGTTTATCTTTTTATGATTTATTAGTACTTTATATAACGGGCATAGTAAAAGGTGCGCTTACTACACGGGCAAGTGCGATAGCTTTTAGTTTTTTTACAGCAATATTTCCTTTTTTGTTATTCGTTTTAATCATTATTCCTTATGTGCCAATTGATGATTTTAAAATGGAATTTTTGCAATTTTTGGAATCTTTCTTGCCACCAAGTACTTCTGATTTTTTCTTTCAGAATATTTTTGAAAATATAGATCAGACTGAACGCGGAGGCTTATTGTCATCTGTGTTTGTACTTTCAATGCTTCTAATGGCCAATGGTGTTAATGCAGTGTTTTCTGGTTTTGAATATTCTTATCATGAGCAGTTAACGCGTAACGTTTTTAAACAGTATATGTATGCATTAAGCATAGCAATAATACTTGTGTTTTTAGTTATTTTAACTATTATTGTTTTGGGTTATATTCAAATATATGTAGTACAAGGATTTGTCCATGCACTGGAAGATAGAGGTTTTGAAGTTGATTCTGGTGGCGTATTTTGGGCGGGTGTGGTTAAATATTTGTTTTTTGTTTTAATGATTTACATCGCTACAGCAACCCTATATTATTTTGGCACAAGAGAGGGTAAGGAATCTAGGTTCTTTTCAATTGGTGCTTTGTTTACTACATTACTTATCATGCTTACATCTTATTTGTTTGGTGTGTATATAGAAAACTTTAGTCAGTATAATAAGTTGTATGGCTCTATTGGAGCTTTGTTAATTCTTTTATTTTATTTGTGGCTAAATGCTAATATTTTGTTGTTAGGTTACGAGCTTAATGCATCACTCCAGTATTTAAAAAAGTATCCTAAAAAGGAAGAATAATTTTAATTTATCACATTCAGTTTATGTCTTTCTTTATAGATGTTATTATTCCAATTCCTTTACAAAAACTGTTTACGTATAGTATAACGCCATCAGAGGCCGATTTCTTAAAAGTAGGTATGCGTGTAGCTGTTCCTTTTGGGAAATCTAAAATATATACAGGTATTGTTTATAACATTCATAATAATGCGCCAATAGCTTATGAGGCTAAGGATATCCAACAAATTCTTGATGAAACGCCTATTGTAAATCAAACACAATTGCAACTTTGGGATTGGATTTCAAACTATTACATGTGTACTTTAGGAGACGTTATGCGAGCTGCATTGCCTAGTGCCTTTATTTTAGAAAGTGAAACGGTAATTACAAAAAATAGTGTTAAAGCTATTGATGAGTCAACTTTGAAAGATGATGAGTTTTTAGTTTACGAGGCTTTACATCATCAATCAAATTTAAAAATTCATGATATTTCTAATATTCTTGATAAGAGTAATGTAATACCTGTTATAAAAAGACTTATTGAAAAGGAGGCTATTTCTGTAGATGAAGAAGTCTATGAAAAATACAAACCAAAATTGGTGCGCTATGTAAAGTTGCATACTAATTTTACTTCTGAAAATGAGCTTCAAAGTTTATTGGATAATTTAAATAAGGCACCCAAACAGCGTGATGTGGTAATGACTTTGTTCTCTATTTCAGCTCAAACTAAAAAGCCAGTAAAAGTTTCAGATTTATCGAATGAAAGTGGTGCGTCATCATCTATTATTAAAGTTTTGATTGATAAAGGTGTGCTGGAAGAATATCATATTCAAACAGATAGGTTTCAATATTCAGGTAAAGATACAGAGGATTCAAAACAACTTAATAAGTCTCAAGAAACAGCTTTGGGTGAAATTAAGTCGTCTTTTGAAACTCATAACGTTACTTTATTACATGGTGTAACATCCTCAGGAAAAACAGAGGTTTATGTTAAACTTATAGAGGATGTCTTAAATGAAGGCAAGCAAGTATTATACTTGCTTCCTGAAATTGCATTAACGGCTCAACTTATTACAAGGCTTCAACATTATTTCGGAAAACAAGTAGCTATTTTTCATTCTAAATACTCAGTTCATGAACGTGTTGAGGTTTGGAATAACGTACTGCATAATTCCGCTAGTGCGAAAATAGTTTTAGGTGCACGCTCGTCTATATTTTTGCCTTTCAATAATTTAGGTCTCATTATTGTTGATGAAGAGCACGAACAATCATTTAAGCAATTTGATCCTGCACCGCGTTACCACGCTAGAGATACTGCTGTTGTTTTAGCTAGTATGTATCAAGCCAAAGTGCTTTTAGGTTCAGCAACACCAAGTCTGGAAAGTTACTTTAATGCTAAACAAAATAAGTATGGTTTTGTTGAAATTACAAAGCGTTATAATGATGTTTTAATGCCAGATATAGAGCTTGTTGATATTAAAGATAAGCTTAAAAAGAAGCGCATGAAAGGGCATTTTAGTGATAGACTCATTGAGGAAATGACTGAAACCTTAAAATCTGGACATCAAATTATTTTATTTCAAAATAGACGTGGTTTTTCACCAATTGTAGAGTGTAAAACTTGTGGGCATTCTCCACAATGTCCCAATTGTGATGTGAGTTTAACTTATCATCAATATAGAAATCAACTGCGCTGTCATTATTGTGGTTATAATATGGCAATGAAGCAGGATTGCGAAGCTTGTGGAAGTCAAGATTTAGATAACAAAGGTTTTGGTACAGAGCAAATAGAGGAGGAGGTAAAACAGTTGTTTCCAGAAAATAAAGTAGCCAGAATGGATTTAGATACCACCAGAGGAAAATATGGTTACGAAAAAATTATAACCGCATTAGAGCAGCAAGAAATTGATATTTTGGTAGGTACACAAATGTTAACCAAAGGTTTGGATTTTAGAAATGTAAAATTGGTAGGCGTTATGAATGCTGATACTATGCTAAACTTTCCAGATTTTAGAGCTCATGAAAGAAGTTTTCAGCTTATGTTACAAGTTTCGGGTAGGGCAGGACGAACAGAGGAGCGAGGTAAGGTGTTGATTCAAACTTATAATCCGCATCATAATATATTACAGCAAGTATCTACCAATAATTATATTGATATGTTTAATGAGCAGATGAACGATCGGTATAATTATAAATATCCGCCAGTATATAAACAGATAAAAATCACATTAAAGCATAAAGATTATAATAGAGTAGAGACAGCCTCCATATGGTATGCTAAATCTTTAAGGCAGGTTTTTAAAGAACATGTTTTAGGACCAGAATCTCCACCTATAGCTAGAATTAGAAATCAGTTTCATAAAAACATCTTAGTAAAGATACCCAAGCAACAATCGTTAGCAAAAACAAAAAAAGCTATCATTAAAATTAATAATAGCTTTTTAAGTATAAAAGATTTTCGGTCGGTTAAAGTAATTTTAAATGTCGATAACTTTTAATTTAGTTGTTAATGTTTAAATATTATTTAAGGCATCAACTAGTTGTGTCTTCTTGTTTCTACTTAAAGGAATCTCGTAAGCACCAACTTCAACATTTTTGCTGTTAAATCTATCAATCTTATCAAGATTCACAATGTAAGATTTGTGTATTCTTAAAAACTTTCCTTCTGGTAGTTCAGCTTCAAAAGACTTCATTGTAGAAAGTACAACTAAGCTGTTTTCTTCAGTAACAAGTTTTACATAATCACCAAGGGCTTCAATCCACTTAATGTCTTTAATGTAAACTTTACGTTTTTTAAGATTACTCTTTACAAAAATATGTTCACCCTCTTCTTCGTTAAAGTCTAAAGTCAATCTATGTTGTTCTAAAGCTTTATCAACAGAGGTATTAAATCGTTCTCTTGTAATGGGTTTGTGTAAGTAATCGGTAGCGTCATAATTAAATGCTTTAAAAGCATACTCAGTTTTACCGGTTACAAAGATAATTTGGGGTTTGTTGTTTAATACGTCTAAAAGTTCAAATCCATTCAACACTGGCATTTCAATGTCTAAGAAAATAAGATCAACTTGATGCGTATTTAAACCATTTTTAGTTTCTAAAGCACTACTGTACTCTGCTATTAAGTTTAGAGAAGGGTGATTCTCGACTAACTTAACAATAGAGAGACGTTGTATTGCTGAATCGTCTACTACTACACAGTTTAAAGTCATAACATTTTATATTATTTCGGTTAAGATATCGACAATAGTACGAATAATTCGGTTAAAAACCAAAAATCATCGTTAAAATGCGCTTTTTAACATAATTTTAACAAATTTGACTTAACGCTTTTTTGCTAATAAATAGGAAGACTTATTGTTGTGTAATATATAGAATTTATTTATTTTTGCAGCCAATTTTTAACAATAAAAACGATTTTTATGAATCATTATGAAACTGTTTTCATCTTAAATCCCGTTTTATCTGAAGATCAGATAAAGGAAACAGTAAAGAAATATGAAGATTTTCTTGTTTCTAACGGCGCTAAGATGGTATCAAAAGAAGATTGGGGGCTTAAAAAATTAGCTTATCCAATCCAAAACAAAAAAAGTGGGTTTTATCACTTATTTGAGTACGCCGTATCAGGTGAAGTAATTGACGCTTTAGAAATAGAGTTTAGACGTGATGAGCGTTTTATGCGTTATTTAACTGTGAAGTTAGACAAGCACGCTATTTCTTGGGCAGAAAGAAGAAGAGAAAAACTTAAACAAAAAGCGTAATTATGGCAACATCTATAGAACAACAATCAAAAGGAAAGAAAGACGGTGAGATTAGATATTTAACGCCTCTTAATATTGATACAAACAAAGCAAAGAAATATTGCATGTTTCAAAAAACTGGAATCAAGTACGTTGATTACAAAGATCCAGATTTTTTAATGCGTTTTATAAACGAGCAAGGTAAAATTTTACCACGTCGTTTAACAGGAACATCTTTAAAGTACCAAAGAAAAGTAGCCATAGCTGTAAAAAGAGCACGCCACTTAGCTTTAATGCCTTACGTAGGAGATTTATTAAAATAAAATACACATAACAATGGAACTTATATTAAAACAAGACGTTGAAAATTTAGGATTTAAAGACGATGTTGTAACAGTTAAGAACGGTTATGGTAGAAACTTTTTAATTCCTCAAGGACAAGCCATTTTAGCAACAGTATCTGCTAAGAAAGTTTTGGCAGAAAATTTAAAGCAACGTGCTTTTAAAGAAAAGAAAATAGTTGATGATGCTAATAAAACTGCTGAAGCAATTAAAGCATTAGAAATTAAAATACCTGCAAAAGTTGGTTCTGGAGACAAATTATTTGGATCTGTAAACAACATTGATGTTGCGGCGGCTTTAGAAAAAGAAGGACAATCAATTGATAAAAAATTCATTACAGTTACAACTGTAAAGCGTTTAGGTAAATATACTGCTGTAGTACGTTTACACAGAGAAGTGTCAGTTGATTTAGATTTTGAAGTTATTGCTCAAGCAAAATAAACTTTAAAAAATACATAGTATAAAGCCTCAACCTAGTTGGGGCTTTTTTTATAGAATTATTAGGTATCTGTTTTTACAGAATATAAAAATTGATTTTTGTTTATGAAATATTCTAGACTTACAAAAGAGCAGTTTGAAGAATTACACCAAGAATTTATTAATTTTTTGGCAACACAGTCTATAACCCACGAAGAGTGGACCAATTTAAAAACTAATAAGCCAGAAATGGCTGAAATGGAGTTAGATGTTTTTAGCGATCTAATTTGGGAAGGCGCCTTAAACAAAGCTGAATATTTAGAGCATTTTGCACCACAACATATGTATTTGTTTCATTTTGATGAAGCTAATATGCATGCCATTGTTGTAAATGTTAAGAATGAATCGATTGATATTACTACACAAGAAGGGTATGATTGGCTTCGTGAAAATTTGATGGATGATAATGTAGAGTTTTTGCAAGCCGATAAAGAATACTCTGAAGATAAAAATCTAGATAAATTTAAAATGATTGAACAAGGTGCTGTAATTACAAAAGGCGAGTTGTATCGTTATTTTGATAAATTAATAAATTAAATTGAACCGTTATTGCGAGGAGTAACGACGTGGCAATCTGTTTAAAATTAAGTAAAGAGTTTTAGTTAAAGAGATTGTTAAGCTTTTTTTCTCATGAAAAAGCTCACAATGACGTTTTCATTAATTATTTTTGTCTTTGAAGCAGATAGATGCTTTATATTTCCTGCGATGGCAGGGATCTATATAAAATAAAAAACACAATCATTAAAAAAGATTCCCGTTTCTACGGGCATATTATGGCTCAAAAACCATCAACTCCAAAAGGAACCAGAGATTTTAACCCAGAACAAGTAGCAAAACGAAACTATATTTTTAATACCATTCGTGGTGCTTTTGATAAATTTGGATTCCAACCTATTGAAACACCAAGTTTTGAAAACTCTGAAACCTTAATGGGAAAATATGGAGATGAGGGGGATCGATTGATTTTTAAGATTTTGAATTCTGGGGATTTTTTATCTAAAGCTAATCAAGAAGCATTTTCTCAAAAGAATTCTAATAAACTGACTCCGTCAATTTCTGAAAAAGCCCTTCGTTACGATTTAACGGTGCCCTTCGCTCGTTACGTAGTACAACACCAAAACGAGATTGAATTCCCGTTTAAACGTTACCAAATACAACCTGTTTGGAGAGCAGACAGACCACAAAAAGGGCGTTTTAGAGAATTTTATCAATGTGATGCTGATGTGGTTGGAAGTAAATCACTATGGCAAGAAGTAGAGTTTATTCAATTATACGATACGGTTTTCTCAGCTTTAAAATTAGAAGGTGTTACTATTAAAATTAATAATAGAAAAATACTTTCCGGCATTGCTGAGGTTATTGGTGCCTCTAATAAATTGATTGATTTTACTGTTGCTTTAGATAAGTTAGATAAAATTGGAGAGGACAAAGTGAAAGCAGAAATGCTTTCAAAAGGTATTTCTGAAGAAGGTATTTCTAAATTACAACCTTTATTCTCTTTATCTGGTTCTTTTGAATCTCAAATAGAAAGTTTAAAAGATATTTTATCATCTTCTGAAGAAGGTAAAAAAGGTATTGAAGAGTTAAGCTTTATTGATAATGCTATTTCTGAACTAGGTTTATCAATAGCTACGTTACAGTTAGATGTTACTTTAGCCAGAGGTTTAAACTATTATACAGGAGCTATTTTTGAAGTAGCAGCACCAAAAACAGTAAAAATGGGTTCCATTGGTGGTGGTGGGCGATACGATGACCTCACTGGTATCTTTGGAATGAAAGATGTAAGCGGTGTTGGTATTAGTTTTGGTTTAGACCGTATTTATTTGGTTCTTGAAGAATTAGGATTGTTTCCAGAAACTATTTCAAAAAATGTTGAGGTATTATTTATTAACTTCGGTGAGAAAGAGGCTCTTTTTAGTTTAAAAGCCATAAAACAATTACGTTTAGAAGGTATTAACGCAGAATTGTACCCTGATGCTGCTAAAATGAAAAAGCAAATGAATCATGCTAATAAACGCCATATTCCTTTTGTAGTTCTAGTTGGAGACGACGAAATAAACTCAAATAGATATACACTTAAAAATATGATTTCTGGAGAACAGGAAAAAGTGTCTCTTGATTCTTTAGTTAATAAAATAAAGAAGTCCTGAACGTCAATTCAGGACTTGAAATAAGTTAAGTAATAAGAGAAGATTTTTTGGTTGTGACTAACTTCAAATAACTCAATTAATAGCTCAACTTATTATTTTATTGATATTTTTTTAGAAATTGTTCCAAATTCAGTTTCAATCTTTAAAATATAATTACCAGTTTTAATTTCGTTAGCATTATATTCAATATAGCTATTGTTAGAATTTGTGTTAAATTTAAATAGAGTTTGTCCAAGAATATTAAACATTTCTATGGCTTCAATACGTTTAGAGGCTGGATTATTTATTACAATGCTATTTTTTTTATTTGAAAAATAAACTTCAATTTCTTTATTTTCATTTTCTTCAGTACCAAGTGTTTGATTTTTAGAAAAAGTAATTTCAAAACGATTTAAATATACACCTGATGCTAAGCGAGTTTCGTATTTTCCCGTTTTCAAATCATGATAAATATTTAAATACTTATCGTGTAAATAGATTTCTAAATCTTGAGGCGTATATTCTAATTTATCAATTTTTATACTGTTTAATCCATCAGTTTTTGTGTGAATCCCCAATGGGATTTTTGTGTTTTTATTAATCTGATTAATACCTTGAATAATAAATTTTTCTTTATTAATTAACCAATACATATCGTCAATTTGAGTATCTATGTATTTAGAGTCATATCCCCAATCATAACCTTCGGTAGCATTTTCATCAACGGTAATTAGAAGCTGTCTTTGAAGTGTATTTACAGACTCAAATCCTATTCTTAATTTCATTCGGGTATCATTGGTTATTGAAGTCGCTTTATTAGACTTTTTAACTTGTTTATAGGCAATGTCTTCAGTTTCTTCTATATAAAATACACGTTGTCCATTATTAAAATTAATAGTACCATTAGTTTCTGCAGTTGTATAAAACCCTTGGCCAGAGGGGATGTATCTGCTTGGTATATCTGTTGCAGAACCTCCAGATGATATTGTGTTATTTACACTAGTTGATGCTGCAGGAACACCACCTGAAAGTGAGTAGCTAGCATAACCACCTTGATATTCACTTGCTAAATGTGAACCGCCTCCCCAATGCTTCCAAAAATAAAGTGTTCCGTTGATTGCTCCAGAATCAGAATTACTTGATTTATTATCTTTAATGAATTGAATGGCATCTATAGCAGAAGGGTATGGATTACCAATTAAATAATCGTTTCCCGCATATACAGTTAAGTTAATGTCTCCATTATTTGGTTTTCCTTGAATAATGTAGTTTTGTTCATCACTAATTGATCCAGTTCCGGGGCCTTTCATTGTAAAACCTTCACCTGCTAAAATCTCTCCTAAGCTTCTAACATGTAGCCATGACGAATAATTATCACTTGTATTATTTGTGAATTTCCAAATCCAATAATCTGCTATAGATACTGGTGATGGAACTCCATCATGTCCTGTTGTTAAAAAGTCAACATTAGTAAATATACCCTTAGTAGTATAGCTACCTTTTGTATTTTGAACTGGTGAAGACCAATAGTTATAAGTAAATTTATCAGCTGTCCCTTTTAAATCCTTTTCTAAAATTCCAGAACTTGATAAGTCTAATGTGCTATTTTCTGTTTGAATTAATTGAGAATCTCCATCTAAATCTAAAATTCCGTTTACTTTTAAATACCAAGAATTATATAAGGCTGAATTTTGATTTATTTTTAAAGTAGCATTTTCATTTATAATTAGCCCTAAAGTTGTTATATCTTCATAGATTTTTAGGTTTCCATTTACTTGAATAATTGAATGAAGAGGTATACTTTCAGTTATATCCCAAACATCACCATGAATCCAATTATTAGCGCCAGTAAAGTTTCCACTACTAGATGATGTTGTTATATAGGGTAGAGGTGCTGTGAAATCTTGGTTTTCTTGAAATACCCCCATATTATTCAATTTACCATTGGTATTTGAGTTAGATAAATCTTGAACAAAACCAGTGTCTACATTTTTCATATTGTAATAAAGGATTAAATCATTCCAATTAAGACCTTCAATATCTTTAGGTATTATTATTCCTTTAATATTTCCTAGACTATTTTCAATTTCTTGATTTATTTGTTGATGCAATTGATTTATACTTAAATCTTTATTGAAGACTTTGCATTCATAGATAGATCCTTTGAAATAGTTGTTATCAAATTCTGTATTTCTACCAATCTCAAAGTCATGATTTAGATTCCATTCTTCAGTATCAATAATAGTTGAGCCTTTTAAATCGGGCTCTGAGTAATTCCAGATAATGTCTCCATTTAGTAGTAAAGCTACCTCACCTGTATTGCCATTAAATTTTAGTGCCACATGGTACCATAAATTATCTTTCAAAATTATATTTGATAAGTTTTGAGAAATAACTTCTTTACCAGTATTAGATTTTAAAAATGCTTTTAAATGTTTATTTGAATCTATATATATCCTAAAATTACGTTGCCCCATAATATCACCGCTATTAAAGCCATCGTCAAGTTTAATCCAAGACATCATAGTTACTTCTGATCTTCCTCCTAAGAAAGCTTCTCTGTTTATATAATCATTTTCGCCATCAAAGTCTATAGTCTGTACAGTGCAAAAACTGATATTACCGATTCCAGTTGCATGTAGCTCATTGGGGTTGCATGTATCACAATCTTCCCATAAAAAAGAAATACTCTTTATGTGATTATTATCAGCATAATTAACACCTACAATAGAATTTGTACCAGATGATAAGTTTGCTGTAGCATTAACAACACCAGTATCGTTATTTGAAGTGTATGTTGGTTGAGTTGAGTTTGTAAATTCTGGGTAAATTGTATTTCCATTTTTGTCTTTACCTGTAAAAGTATATTTATCTCCTTTGGAGTTAATTACGTTTATATGATGTATATCAAAAGAAAATGCATAAACAGGTTTACTAAATGTAACAGTACAAGTAATACCTTCATTAGATAATCCATTTGTTAATAAATCGATTCCTTTGTATAAATAACTAGATTGTGTTCCTACTTTAGGGGTTTGTCCTGACCAATAACCAAGGTTATCAGTATCTCCAGTAAATTCAATAGTAATATCGATTCCAGAGTTATTTACATTCGTATATGTATTAGAGAGTGATCCTGGTTGCCAGTAATGATCATCACTTGTTCTACTTGTTGTCCAATTTAAATTAAAGTTTTGTCCACAATTAGGTTTTGGGTGTAGTTGGGCGTATGTTTTGGACATACAAAAACTTAGAGAGAGAAATATAATTATAGCAATATGTTTCATAAGTAGGTATTTAGTTTGGAGCTAAATATTTAAATAAATTATTTGGGTTAGCTAATATAGTATATTTTTTAAAATAATCGACAAAATGTTTAATAAATCCGATTAAATACATATTAATATAAAAGCCCTAGAAAATATTCTAAGGCTTTTTAAATTTTGAAGTGTGTTATTTTTACTAATCCACTAATACTTTTTTCGAAATAGTACCGTCATCAGTTTTTAACTTAACGATGTAAGTTCCAGAATTTATTTCAGTCATTTTTAATTCAAAATAATCTTTATTAGAACTATCATTAGTATTAAAAATACGTTGCCCTAAAATATTATATAACTCAATTGACTGAATGTTTTTTGAATTAGGGTTATGTATAATAATACTCTCCTTTTCATTTGAGAAATAGGTGTATAGACTTCTGCTTGAAATATCCTCAGTACCAAGAGAAGCATCATTAGAAAAAGTTAACTCAAATCTATTATTATACTCGCCAGGAGTTAATACTATTGTGTATTTACCGTTTTTTAGATTGTGATATGTATTTAATTCTTTATCATGGATATATATATCTGTACTGATATCTATGTTTTCCAATTCATCAATACCTATGGAAGCCAAACCTTCTTTTGTTATGGTCATACCAAAAGGTATTTTCTGATCAGTACTAAAATTATCCAGAGCCTGTATTATTAATTTTATATTATCAAGCTCCCAATACATATCTTCTTTATTAGTTTCATTTAGTGGTGCTTCATACCCTAAATCAAAATCATTAGATGCGTTTTCATCAGTACCAACTAATAATTGTCGATGATAGCCATCTGGAGAATCAAACATCAATCTAATTTTTTGTCTAGAATCTACATCATTTTTATACGCAGTTGATTTTTGTTTACCTCCAGATTTGTGAAATATAGAACCTGAGTTAGTCCCTGTAACTATTTCTTTTTGAAAAGCTCTTTGGTTATTTCTAAATAAAATATTTCCTCCAACAATTGGTTGTGATAAACCAGCAACACCTCCGTCATCTACAGCAGAAACAAAGAATCCTTGTCCAACAGCAATATATCTTTCGGGTTGCTTTGTTCCAGATATATAAGTAGCGTTAATTCTTGCGTCTGTAGATATAGCAACGGTACCTCCCATAAGGGTATATACCGCATAACCACCTTGATAGTCACTAAGAACATGGCTATTCACTGAAAAATGATCCCAGAAATATAGAGCGCCGTTAATAACGTTTGTGCTATTATTACCTCCATCTGTCGTACTAATATTATCTAAAATAAATTGGTTAGCGTCTAGTGCAGAAGGGTATGGATTTCCTACTAGGTATTCATTATCTGCAGATATTGATAAGCTAAAGTCTCCATTATTTGGTTGCCCTTGCATGATATAGTTCTGGTCTGGTGTTGCCGTACCTGGTCCTTTCATAGTAAATCCTTCTCCAACAGATAAAGATCCTGTACTTCTTACATGTTGCCATTGTGAATATTGATCATTAGCTCTATCAGAATATTTCCATATCCAATAATCAGCATTTTGAACTGGTGAAGCTGTTCCGTCATAACCAGATGTTAGGAAACCAACATTGCTTATAACATTAGCAACTGTATGGTTAGCATTACTAGTAGGAGCAACTGGAGAACACCAATAATTGTATAAGTAAGTGTTTGAGTATCCTTGTTGGTCTCTTTCTAAAGTTCCAGAACTACTAGTGTCAAAATCACTTTGGTTTGTTTGTACTAATTGCGATTCTCCTTCTAAATCAAGAGTGCCATCAATTTTTAAATAATGCGTAACCGTTAAACCAATACCTGTATTTAATGCAGTACTACCATTAACTTGTAAATCACCACTATTAATAATTAATCCTTGAACAGAAGAGTCTCTAGTTCTAACAGCTGTAGATGAAGCACCTAAATAAGTATCATGATTTATTTCAACAATGTTCCAATCAATGGGTGTTGTACCATCAATTATTGATAATGAGTTTGGTAAGGTTTGTACTGTATTATTTAACCAAGTAGCATCAGCATCCCACGAACCTGCACCTTGAGTTTGGTATGGCAGAGGAGCCGTTTGATAATCTACTGTATTTAAATTTCTTAAAGCACCTTGATTACCATTTCCAGACATATCATCTGTGTTAGTATAAGTGTAAACAGACATTGGATAATAGGCTTCTAAATTACTCCATGGAATGGCACTTATTTCATTATTAGTTATGGTTGTTGGTATAACACTTCCTCTTATTTGTGCTATAATATTATTATCTGGATCTGGGAAATGTGTAATTTCAGATAATTCTTGATTCATAATATACCTTAATTGAGATGGAGTTAGGGCAATATTCCATACCCTTACTTCATCAATATTTCCAGCAAAATAAGCAGTAGTATTAGGGTCGTAACCATCCGCTGCTGCAATTAATGCTTTTCTTGATGTTGCTACTGGTGCAGCCAATGAAGATGCAGAAGTATCTGCTACACCATCAATATATAAAGTTGCTGTACCACCAGAATATATAACGGCAGTTTGATGCCATTCATTTTCAGTTATAGCTACTGAAGATGTTAGAGTTACTGCACCACCATTCCAAGACATTTCTAATCTTCCAGAACCGTTTATTCTGAAATCATAACCCTCGGTAAATGCAGCATCTCTTTTTGAAAATATAGAAGCATTTGTGGTACCTGCGTCTCTTTTAACCCAAGCAGAAATAGTAAAAGCACTTGTGTTTAAATCTAGGTTGTTTTCTATATCAATATAGTCAACAGTTCCATCAAAATAAACAGAGCGTTCTCTAATAATTTGTGGCGCATAACCAAATGTTATGTATTTTGTACTATTGAAGTTATAATCTGTTTCTAAGTTTCCACTTCCATCTGGAGTCATTACTCTATAGTCTGCTGTAGGATCAAAAATACCATTATCAGATATAAACATGTAGTAATTACCAGGAGGTGTAATATTTCTAATAGCACTTTGAGGTATTCTAACTTTACAAGAAGGAATATCACCTCCAGTTTCAACTACTTTCCATATACGTTGCATTGCTGTAAATGTAACAGGTGTAGTTAAGCCAGAAATTCCAGAACTCATATCAACACTTATAGTAGTTGCTGCAAGGTTTATGTCAATACCATTATTACCCCACACTAAATATTCTCTATCATTAAATGTTGTTGCGTTTCCATCTATATTAGCTTTATTAGTGTCATAAATATCAGTAAGACCTATTGTAAGAAATCCACTAGTTGGTCCAGATCCATCACTAAATTTATTTTCACTAGCCGATTGTGTTTGTAATAATTCTGTATCATCATCTCTACCAATACCTGCTATATCATAATTATACCCGCTATTAGCAGATGTATCCCATATTACATTACCTTGAGTATCTATATAATCTACATCATTTAATCTATCTGTTGTTGCGCTACCACTTGCGTGTAACGTAACACCATTTTTTAAAGCTAAATAAGATTGAATTTTTTGTTGCCCTAAGGTTGAATTGTCTGATTTATAACTAATAACCTCAGTAATTTTTCCATCAACATAAGCATCAACATTTCCGTTTAATGAAAACCTTCCTACTCCTAAATAATATTGTTGATTTAAAAACTCGTAGAAATTTAAATCTACAGGAGTTCCTTGTGTTTGTGCTGTTGTATTATCTATTCTTTTACCGTTTTTATAAATTTCGGTACCAGTATGAGTAGCGTTCGATTTTACATTATAAATAATAACTTCATCAGTATAACTTTCTGTTGTACTTGTAAATGCTCTTCCCCATCCTTTTACAGTAGGTGTATTTGTTGGTACTGAACTAGACATGTGTGCTACAACTTCATTTGCAAATCTTGCAGAAATGTTACATAAGCCTAAACCTGTTCCATCTACTTGTGCAGACTCTTCTGAAACTCTACCAGCTAAAGGAACTTGTCTATTTGTACCTAAATAATCAATAGTATTATTAGACTTTATAACAACAAAGTAATCTTGAGCATTATAACCACCTTTACCTCTCATGTATTCGGTGTTCGACCTGTCAAATTCAATAACAGGGTTATAATTTATATTGTCGGTAGAATTATCTCTAAATGAAGGACTATTGGCAGTTAATCCATCAGCATCATTATCTAAAGCACTGTCTGACCAAGTATTGATATCAGCCCCGTCAGTTGAGGTACCCCATTGAGAAGTAGCCTTTAGCCATAGTTTTAAATCTGAATTCATAGACCCAGGTCCTACAATTGGATCAGAAAATGCTACTATAGGGTCGGCGTAGATTAAAATGTTATCTACTGCTGCACCATCATCATTAGTTCCATCTCCATCTGATGCAAAAACAAATCGTACTTGTATTTCAGCTGAATCATCCAGAGTAGCAGGTAAAGTTATACTTGCAGTTTGAAAATAGTTAGCTATAGCCTGTGTCGTTGTGGTATCTCCAGTCCATCCATCAGAACCTGTAGATATTGCATCAACAATACCAGCACCATCATACCAATATGTACCACTACCTGATGCACCAAGAATTGTCCATGAAGACCAAATTCCTAATGTTCTTTTTCTGTATTCTACAATCATACCATCATCGTCATCTGCTTCCATATTAAAGCGTACATCGGCACTAAATAGCATGTTGTAGTATCCTGAAGTAGAAATAATAGGGCTTTCAATTGTAGTATATGCGTTATTTGAATAATCATTATAGCTATTTGTATACCAGTAGCTTCCTTCTCCTATTTCTGATACTGTAGTTAATCCAGTTCCATAGGCCCAATTAGTTGAAGACCCTGTAGAAGCTGTCCATCCACCATTATTTTCATCAAAGTTTTCGTAGTAAATAGTGTGTTCTGGTAAAGGTAATGCGGCTACAACACCGGTACCTTGAATATCAAAATTGTATGGATTTTCATCACTATCATCATTTGCAATGCTAATAGTTGCAGTTCTTAATCCAGCTGCACTAGGATTAAATGTAATATTAAATGTTGTGCTACTACCTGCAGTAATTGTATTAGAAGGAATAGCAGTTACAGAGAAATCTGCTGCATGTGTTCCAGAAATAATGACATAAGGTGAAACACCAATTAAATTTAAGGTTGTTATTCCTGTATTATTTATTGTAAAAGTATTTGTAGCAGATGCTAGTGTATTTACATTACCAAAATCAGTATCATCAGTTGTAGCTGGTGTTGTGTCTCCATCAGCAATAATAGTGGCGTTGCCCTCAATATCTATTTCAGGACTACCAACAATACCTGTACCTTGTATATTAAAGGTATATGGGTTCTCATCACTATCATCATTCGCTATAGATAAACTAGCAGTTCTTAATCCAAGCGCACTTGGGTTAAAAGTAATATTGAAAGTTGTGCTACCACCTCCAGCAATAGAATTACCAGGAATGGCTGTTACAGAGAAATCTGCTGCATGAGCTCCAGATATAGTTACATAAGGAGATGCTCCAGTTAAATTTATTGTACCTGCACCAACATTTTGAACGGTAAATGTATTTACAATTGTTCCTGCTGCAATATCCGTACTACCAAAGTCAGTATCATCAGCTGTTGATGGTGTAATATCTCCATTCAAAATTGTAGTTGAGTTACCTTGAATATTTATCTCTGGAGTAGCTCCAGATCCTTGTATGTTAAAGTTATACGGGTTTTCATCACTATCATTGTTAGCAATAGTTAAAGTAGCTGTTCTTAAACCAATAGCACTAGGAGTAAAAGTTATATCGAAAGTTGTATTACCTCCACCAGCAATAGAATTACCTGGAATGGCAGTTACAGAAAAATCTGCTGCATGAGTTCCGGTAATAGTTACATAAGGAGATGCTCCAGTTAAGTTAAGAGTACCAGTACCTGTATTTTCAATAGTAAATGTATTTATAACATTTCCTGCAACTAATACGCTACCAAAGTCTGTGTCATCTGCAGTAGCAGGAGTAACGTCACCATCAACTATAGTAGTTGCATTACCAAGTATGTTGATTTCATGAGTTGTTCCTGTACCTTGAATATTAAAGTTATAAGGATCCTCATCACTATCATCATTAGCTATAGTTAAAGTAGCGGTTCTTAAGCCTACTGCACTTGGATTAAATGTAATATCAAAAGTTGTAGATCCACTAGCAGCAATAGAATTTGAAGGATTAGCGGTTACAGTAAAATCAGCGGCATGTGTTCCTGAAACAACTACGTAAGGTGATGCCCCAGTTAAACTTAAAGTACCAGTACCAGTGTTTTCAATTGTAAAAGTATTTACAACTGTACCGACAGCAATGTCTGCATTTCCAAATTCTGTATCATCAGCAACTGCAGGTGTTGTGTCTCCATCTATAATGTTATTACCATTACCAGTAATGTTTATTTCTGGGATAGCTGCAGCTGTCCATGTAAGTATAACTAAACCATCAGCACCATCTCCACCAGTTCCATTTCCATCTCCTGATGCGCCACCACCACCGCCAAAATCTTCACCATCTTGACCATTATTATCATTACCACCATTGCCACCATTACCAGTACCACCATTACCATTGTTTGTTCCACCAGCACCACCTGGAGGAGCAAAATTACCAGCAGCATCAGCACCATTACCTCCATTGCCACTATCTCCACCAGCACCACCTCCAGCACCGCCTTCATCACCATCACCATCTCCACCATCTCCACCACTAAAAGCAATTTGACTTGTTATAGTGCCAGTAAACGAACCACCACCACCGTTACCACCAAAACCGCCACTTCCAAGAGAAGTTGTACCACCGTCACCACCATTTGCGGTTATAGTTCCTATAGTATGAGCAACGATTGTATTACCACCATTTGCTCCATCATTTCCGTTAGATGTAGCTCCAGCTCCACCATTTCCAATGGTTATTGTAATATTATCACCAGGTGTAACTGCAATAACTCCTCCACGGAAACCGCCGCCGCCGCCGCCGCCGGCACCGTCATTACTAGCTTCATCACCACCACCACCACCAGCACCCCATGCTGATACATTTACTGAGGTTACACCAGCAGGAACAACAAATGATCCACTAGAGGTAAAAGTTTGACTTTGGGAAAACGCATTTGAGGAAATTAGTAAACCTACTATAAGTATACTAGACCTTAATAAAAAAGTAATTTTTTTCATAAGAGGTTAAATTTAGCTTGGGACTAATTATTTAAGCCTCAAATGTAAAGCATAACTCCATGAAATACAAAAATAATCGACGAAATGCATTATTAAAATATAAATATCTGATATACAGATATTTGAAATCGTGTTCTTTTTGATGTTTTTTTATTCAAAAATCAAAAAAGGAGTGAAATAAATTCACTCCTTTTAAATTGGTTTTTTTGAATGATTTAATCCTTAATTAATCGTCTGTAAGTGGCTATTCCTGATTTTGAATTAATAATCTTGAATAAATAAGGTGCTTGTTCTAATTTATCTAAATCGTTAACAGTTACCTTACTATTCATACTTGAGTATTTTCTATCTATTACGAGTCTTCCATTTATATCAAAGACCTTAATATTAAACTCTTCATTATTCATACTCAAAGGAAGTTGAATAGTAATACTATCATCAAATGGATTTGGAACAACTGATATATTTTTAAAACTTGAATCATCAGTATTTAATGTTGTTTCATCAGAACCATCACAATCCTGATCAATTCCATCATTAACTATTTCTGGTGCTCCTGGATAGATTGTGTCATCATTATCATTACAATCTGTAACAGGCATAACTGTTGTTGTATAGCCTATACCTGGTGATGTACAAGAAGATATTGAAGAGTCTGCATAATTATCATTATCAGCATCTAAATACCAAACGGTTTGAGGCGTTACAGTTAAGTTCAGTACATCGTTAGCGGTACAACCATCATTGGTAATGGTAAGTGCAGATTGCGATGTAGTATA
>NZ_CANLGU010000009.1 GCF_947490405.1 uncultured Algibacter sp.
TGCGGATTTTCCTCTGGTTCGTTCCATTTTTGTTAAGTTAGTTGCTTAACCACGCAACTATCCTTACACGAACCGTTAGCCATAATTAAGAATGACCAGAACTTACATAATATTTTTTCTTCTATTAATCGGATGTAAGTCTGATAAAAAAGAGGACTATTATTCTGAAGAGAAAAACGAAATTGAACGTATCGAATTTAATCTTCCGAATTTTGAAAAATGGACTGAATCCTACTCAGATGAATCAGTAAAATTATATTTTGATGATTTATCAGTTTCTGATAAAATGAAAACTGTTGGAGTTTTTTTAAATAATTACACGTTTGCAAAAAAGGATAGTCTAGATGTTCTCGATTTTGAAGATTATGCAGTATTCATGATTAACAAAAATGAGCAAAAATGGAAATTGACTGGAAACGATTTAGAAAGATTATTTAGAGTTCAAAAAAAGAAAACTGGAACTATTAATGTTGACAGATTGGAAGCTCTAAAAAAAGTGTATTCTGACACAACTTTTTTACATTCTGAAAAGCCGATAGTTATTGAGGAATACAGACCCAATGAAAACATATTATCTGCTTTAAAATTAATAAAGCCTTACTATGATGACCACGAAATTATAGTGGTGTATGTATACAATTTGATTCTTATAAATAACCATCTTGTTTATGGTGGATATTATTTAGACTTAAATGGAAATGAATCACTTGAAAAGGCAAAAGAAATGAATGACATAATAATGACTGAATTTCTTGAATCGAATAAATAACTATGGCTAACAATGTATAAAAATAATTGCGGTTTAGTACTTAATCAAAGGTCGTTGCGTGTTTGCTACGTCTGAATTTCCTTCGGAAATTCCTCGCACACAAACCCCCAACTATTTTTATACGAGACCGTTACCCATAATTTAAAAAAATCGAACAAATATGAAAAAGACACTTTTGATTGTAGTAATTTTTATAATCAATTTCCAACTACATAGTCAAGAATATATAACTGCTGACAATTTTAAATTTAAATTTATTAAAGCTAAAAAAGCTGTTGGTGGAAATTATGTCTATACTATAAAGACAACAAAGGATGTAAAGAAAGTACAAGTTAGGTATAAAATGAAATCTGTATCTGGAGAAAAAGACGATTTTGATCCAAATAAGTTTTATTTAGTTTCTGATGAATACAAAAAGAGAATTAGACCATTAGATGTTAGGCATAATTATGCTGCAGGATGGATATATATTGGATTTGGACATTTAGTTAATTTCCAACCTAAAGATAAGAAATTAAAAGAATGGCTTTCATACAAACCTGAAGTAAAGAATACATTTAATGATTATAAAATTGAAGGTTATCAAGATGTTTGTCCTAACATTAATTTTGGAACTAAAAGAAAACCGAAAATGGCATCACCTTATTTAGACCATAAGGAATTGAAATCTTGTAAAGTCGACCTGTACTTTTCTTTACCGAAAGAATTAAAAAAATTCCGAATTTATTATGGAACTGAATTAATTTCTGACAATAAAATAAAATAAAACTATGGGCAACACCGTATATAATTTATTGCTACTTCTAGCGTACTTACGAAAGTTCTCACGGACTTTCTATTCGGTTTGTATTTGCTAAATTAGGTGCTTAAAACACGCAACAAACCATATACAAAAACGTTACCCAACATTTGAGAAAAAAGATATGAAAAGAATAATTCTGACTTTAACTTTAACACTTCCTCTTTTTATCTTTTCGCAGGAATTTAAGAAATCAGATTTGATTGGGAATTGGAAATTTAAATCAGCAGAAAAAAACACTAAAATTAGTAATGACTCATTAAGCAAACTACTAACAAAAGAATACGGAATTGAAGTAATAATAACTGATGAAGAAGTTATTCGAACTGATTTAAAAATAGCAATCGATTTATATAAATACGATGAGTTTGAATCAGACTTATGGACTATTTCAAATAACGAAATTATTGTTAATTCACCAGTTCGTTCTGACAAATTAGAATATTTTAAAAAAAAACACGGTTGGAGTAATAGAAAAACTTGAAAACGGAAAATATTATTTTATCGGACAACAAATTCGAGTGAAAATTTTATCATTAAAAGAAAATGAATTAGTAATAGAAGATTTTCCTTATGATTTAACATATACTAAAAGATAAAAAACGTTGGGTAACAATGTATATAAAAAATTGCTATTTTGTGCTTTACCAATGTGAGTTGCTTTGTTTGCTAGCTTCTGATTTTCCTTCGGAAAATCCTCGCACACAAACACGCAACATTTCATATACGTAACCGTTGTGCCTCATTTAAGAAACACCATCAAATGAAAGAAAAATCACTGAAAATATTGATACTTTTTCTGTTGACAATCTCATTTACGAGCTGTCACTCACAGAAGAAAATTAAAAACCTTGTAGGATTTGAAGTTTCAACCGATTCTATAAATACTTTTCTTAAATCGAGAATGGACTCGTTAAATATCCCTGGACTTTCAATTGCTATTATAAATGAAAGCGAAGTAGTTTATCGCCAAACATTTGGATTTGCAAATCTAGAAGAACAATTACCAGTAACTGACAAAACGATTTTTGAAGGTGCTTCAATGTCCAAATCAGTATTTGCTCTTTTCGTAATGAAATTCGTTGAAGAAGGAAAATTAGATTTAGACAAACCATTATACGAATATTTACCATATCAAGATATAGCATATGATAAAAGATATAAAAAAATAACAGCAAGAATGGTTTTAAGTCATAGAACTGGTTTTCCTAATTGGAGAGAAAACGAACAAGATAAAAAATTAAAGATAAAATTTGAGCCTGATACAGATTATGAGTATTCAGGAGAAGGATATCAATATTTGGCAATGGTTTTAAAACAAATAGAGGGTACAGATTGGAATGGTTTAGAATCGATTTTTCAAGAAAAGATTGCAAATCCATTAAAAATGGAACATACAGTTTTCATCCCGACACCCTACACGAATGAACATAAAGCAGAACCTTATAACAATCAACGTGAATGGATTGATTTGAAAAACAACTATTGGTTTAAAAAAGATAAAGGTGTATTTGTTTCATCTTCATCTATTCATTCTGAACCATTAGACTTTTCAAAATGGATGATTGCGGTAATGAACAAAAAACTGTTATCTAAAGAAAGTTACAATGAATTATTTAAACATCATTCAACAATATCAACATCTTCGACTGGTATGAATGTCTATTACACTTTAGGATTTATAACTGCCGATAAACCATATAATACGACATACTTTCACGGAGGAAGTAATGACGGTTTTACCTGCTATTATTTGATGGATATTACAAAAAAATGGGGTTACGTACTTTTTACAAATTCAGAAAATGGAGAAAAGCTTGGAAACGACGTATGGAATTATTTAGAAAAGGAAAATTGAAAAACCAAACGAAAAAAACGAGGCACAACAACGTATAAAATTAATTGCTAGTTCTAGCCTGTTTACGAAATTCCTTACAGACTTTCTATCAGTGATTTATTTGCTAACTTTAGTGTTTAAAACACACAACTAATCTTATACAAAACCGTTGGCAAACATTTGAGAAACGAGAAAAAAAATGAACATTAATGCTACCATTTGAATTTATAGTTGAAGGACCACCAGTTTCTCTTCAAACGAAAAACAGAGCACGATTACAAGCTTGGAAAGCAAAAGTAAACGCTGCTGCAACTAATGCGTTGACAAATGGAGCTGTTGCAATAACTGATGAAGTTACTTTTAAGGTAACCTATTATTACGAAGGAGATAGTCCAGATGCGGATAATATAATTAAACCTATGCAAGATGCTTTAGTAGGTGTCGTTTACGTAGATGATGACCAAGTAGTAGAAACTTCAGCGAGAAAAAGAAATATAAATGGTGCATATAAAATTAAAGGTGCTTCACCAGTAATTATTGAGGGCTTCTTAAATGGAGTTGATTTTTTACATATCAAAGTAGAGGAATTTCAACACAATCAAGAACTTGACTAATGGAAAGAACAAATAACATACAAAGGGAACAAAGAAGAATCAAGGAACTTGCTCGTGAATATGAAGAAAAGGGATTTCAAGTATTTATCGAACCAGAAAAAGATTTACTACCTGAATTTTTAAAAGATTATCGACCTGACCTTATCCTTAAAAAAGGAGAAATGAATGTGGTGGTTGAAGTTAAAACAAGTGAGACAATTAAAAATTCTGAATACCTAAAAGAATTATCTGCAAGAATTAATTCTCTTGAGAATTGGAAGTTTGAGTTAGTAATTACTAACCCAAGAGTAAAAGACAATTTAAGAAATAACAGATATCAAGAATACAGTCTTATAGAACTTGAGAATAGACTAAATAAAGTTTCAAACTCAATCGATAAAAACTTTTTAGAGCCTCATTTTTTATATGCTTGGTCTTTATTTGAGGCTTCATCAAGAGCAATTTTGAAAGCTGACCAACCAAAGTCTGAAAGAAAACTTAATCCAACAGCTAATATTAAACAATTATACAGTTACGGAATAATTGGACGAATTGACTACGAATGGCTGAATAAAATTTCACACATTAGAAATCATATTGTTCACGGTCATCCTATTCAAAAGAGTGAGATAAAAGAAAAGGATTTGAATAAATTAATCAGAATGACAGAAGACTTCTTAAAGGAAATAAAAACGTTTGCCAACAACGTGTATAAAACATAGCTAGTGAAGGCTTTCCGAATGGTTAGTATTTATTTACAAAGACCGCCAAATTTTTAATTTGGCTTTTAAAATTGACAAGTTAAAAACAAAATATAAAAATTCGGCTCTGTGTTAATCCGAAAAGTTAGTGTCTTTTTGCATGCTACGTTTCATACATAAGTCCGTTAGGCAACATTAGATGAAAACCATTCACCAAAAACAAAACTGGATAGGATTTTTTACATATCTGGAAGGGTATGATACTATTGAACAATATAAAAAAGTTGAGTTCGCAATGGAAATCACTCTCACGGAAAACTCATTTGTTGGAATATCTACTGACTCTGAATCAAAAAATGCGTTTGAAAGACCTGCATCAGTAAAAGGCTTTATTGAAGATGGAAAAATGAGTTTTGTAATGAAATATCCTTGCTATTATTTTAAAGACCAAAACGGAAAAATCATTTTAGATCATTCAGCTGAACATCCTGATATACATTATCTTGGATTTCTAGATGACGAAAAAGATAAAGTAAGCGGGAATTGGGAAATGACTGTGTATGAGGAAAAATATTCCGACGGTTATCTTGAAGAAATTATAAACGGAGAATTCGAAATGCAGAAAACGAATTAGAAACGTTGCCTAACACCGTGTATAATTAATTGCTTTGGCAAGTGCTTATTTGGAAAATTCCTTCGGAATTTTCTCTGGCAAGTTTTTGTTTACTAAATTAATTGCTTAACCACGCAACTAACCATACACGAACACGTTGTGTACAATTATGAAAAACTTCCTGCTTATCATTTTAATTTCGATTTCTACTTCGAGTTTTTCGCAAGTCAAAATTGACACATCTGAAATTAAATCAATAAGATATGAATGGAAACTTAATAAAGAAAAAAACGACTCGACTCTGAATCAAATACTGACTGAATATAAGAGCGGAATTTACAAAGAGGAATTTCCAAGCTTTAAAAAGGAACATCACGAATACCCTTTTATAAATATTTTTGAATCAAAAACTAATTACTTAAACCGAAAAGTAAAACAAACTTTAAAAGTTCATTATTATTCTGCTTTAGGTGGAGAAAGTAAATTTTATTACGATAAATACGGAAATTTAGACAGTATTTACCAAAACTATTATAAGGATTCTTTGAAAGAATGGAAATATAATATAAAGAAAGAATATCGAAGAAAAGGAAAACTAAAGTATTTGATTAATAAATTCGATGAGAAAGAAGTCTATCACTATAACTTTTTCGGTAATTTAAAAAAGATTGAACTTTACAAAGATTCTGTCCTTTATGAAATAAGCAACTACAAAAAAGGGTTGCTTATTAGTAAGGTTTACCCAACCAGAAAAAAATATAGAAAAAAGTTCACTTATGAATACGACAAAAAAGGACGGATTATAAAAAGAGATGATAATGATTACGATTTATATCTTTACGAATACAACAAATTTGGATTAAGTAAAATAGAAAAGATATTTAAAAGTAAAAATATGGTAGTTGAATACACATTGTTCATTTACGATAAAAACGGAATACTTAAAAGAAAAAAAGAATTCGCTCGAAATGATAAATTGAGAGAGGAATTTGTTTATGAATATAAATAACTGTACACAACACCGTATAAAATTAATTGCTTGATACGAGCCTGCTTACGAAAATCCTCGCGGATTTTCTATTCGGTTTGTATTTGCTAAATTCGTTGCTAAACCACGCAACTAATCTTATACAAATCCGTTACCAACAAGCAAAACCAACTCTCGTGGAGACAAGAATATATTCCGAAAATTTTCTAATTGGAACAACTGAATTAATCGTTGGAGATTTGTCTATGGGAAATTTATTCGGAGAATTTAGACCAACAGAATTATATTTTGAAAAAGTTCAAAAAAAAGTTTGGGAATTTTGGAAAAATAACAAACCGAATTATGATAAATGGAATTCTTTGAGATTCAATGCACAATTGGAAAATGGTGTTTTTCTGTTTCCAGAAGGTGGTTATACTTTTAGTGACATAAAAGAATTAACTAATGAACCTATAAGAATTGATTTAACTGGAATAGACTCTAAAATTATAGAAGATTATTTTCTGACTAAACCGCAAAAATCATTTGTTGAAAAACCTTGGAATGAAATTGGAATAGAACAGAAAATAGCATTTGAAAATGAGTTAAATAAAGAATTAGGAAACTATGAAAAATCCTTATTGAAATTTTTTGAAAGAAAACCCAAGAAGCACTTATTGTCTAAAATGGAGTTTTCAGCATTATGTCACGATCAAAGAAATGATGACGTTCTATTTGAAATAAGACAAGAGAATGGAAATGAAAAATTTGTAATCTCTCACCTTACTTGGTCTGGAAAAAAAGAACAGGAAGGATATCCAAAAACTGAATTTTTTAAAGATTTTAACGAATTTAAAATAATGAGAATGAACCCAGATAAAATTGATTACGAATATTGAAATGAAAGATAGCCAGTTGGTAACACCGTATATAATTTATTGCTGGCTTCTTGCCTACTTACGAAAGTCCTCGCGGACTTTCTTTACCTGTAATTATTTACTAAATTAGTTGCTTAAAACACGCAACAAATCATATACATAAACGTTGGCAATAATTTGAGAAAACCGAAATCTTAATGAACTTTTACGAATTAATTTATCTGAATATTTATTTATCACTTTCAAGAACGAACAAATCTATTCCTGAATGGTCAACTTTGTTTTGTCTTTCTATTATATTTTTTTTCAATTTGCTTTCTACATTGCGCTTGTTGAATATTGACATAAAAGGGATTGAAAAAAATCTATTTTATGTTATTCTTGGTGGAATTTTTGGAATTCACTACTTATATTTTCAAATGGGAAATCGGATTATAAAAAAAATAACGGACTTAAAACCAAAACTAAATCTGATAAGCAGAATTTTGACAATATTTTATCTTTTCGGAACTATTTCTTTATTTTGCTATTTAGGGAACGTTGGACTTAATAATTCTCTGATTTTGATAATTGGATTAGGCGCAATGGTTATTTTCAGCCAAGTTTTTGGAAAAAAAAACAAACAATTTGAATAAAAAAACTATTGCCAACACCGTATATAAAAAATTGCTGGTGTTGTGCTAAAACAAAGGTCGTTGCACGTTTGCTACGTCTGATTTTCCTTCGGAAAATCCTCGCACGCAAACCCGCAACTTTCCATATACATAAACGTTAGCGATAATTAAAAGAACAATAGATAAAATTAAACCAAATGGATGATAATATTAATGATGAAATAGGAAATGACATTCCTTCGTCTGAATCCGATAGTCAATCTGAGGATACAGTTAGAAGTTCATCTGAACAAGCCTATTCTATTTTTGATAGTGGAATAAAGCGAGCTCAGAATTTATTGGAAATCGACATAGATTCCTCTGGTAATTCTTTAGGAATATCGGAAAATAAATTGCTTGATTCTTATCGTGCTGTTGTTGTTCTTTCCATTTCCGCGTTAGATTCATATATAAAGACTTTTCTAATTGTAGAGATAAAGAAAAATCTTAATGAAAGAAGTTTATCAAGTGACCTTAAGAAATACATAAAAGAAGAACTTTTTAGTAAGGAAGAACTGCATCAAGTAGTATTGGAAAACAACTTTTATGACAAAGTCGTACAAAAATTTGATGCTGATTTTGAAAAACGCTCATTTCAAGGTCAAAAATCAATTGATAAGTTTATGAAGTTAGCAGGAATGAATCAAATATTTAAACAAATATCTATTAGTGCAGATAAAAGTATAGATAACATTTTAAGTTCAATCGAAAACTTCACTCAAAGAAGACACTTAATAGTACATTGTGGAGACCACGATTTAACGCAAACGGAACTAACCGAAATAGACATTGATAAAGATTCTGCATCAAAATGCGTTGAATTGGTAAAACTTATTGCAAGTGAAATCCATAAAATAAGCCAAGAGAAATGAATCAGTTAATAATAGTATTTGAATTCAAGAATCCTACTCTCGAAAAAAAGAATGCTCTGAAAAACGAGATTCGAGCATATAAGAAATTTGCTTTTCTGATGGATAATGCCTGCATAATTTGGACGGAGGACACACCAGCTAACGTTAGAGATAATCTAAAAAAGAACTTGCTAACAGGGGATAAAATTTATGTTGGAACAACAAGCGCACCATCTGCTTGGTTAACGTCATTTAGTCAAGGTGTAACTGATTATTTAAAGAAAAATCTAAAATAATAACTATCGCTAACAATGACTATAAGTAATTGCTTGTTCTCGCCTACTTCTGAAAATCCGTGAGGATTTTCAGTTTGGTGTGTACTTGCAAAGTCAATCGCTAAACCGCGCAACTACTCATAGCCCAACCGTTGGCAACGATATGACAAAACGCAGAAATAACAGTAAACGAAGTCGATTTTCGATTTTATTTCCAATATTAACAATAATCGGAATTGGAGTTATAACTGCTATTGTGTCAAATTATGAACCGAATTGGAGTTATAATTGGAATGGAATAAGAAAAGAAATAAAAGATTCTTTACAAATTGCGGAATTACGTGGAATTACTAGTGGAATTGGTGGAATGGGGGCTTCCACAAAGAACGAAGTTGACAGAAGAAGATGGATTATGAAAACCGCAACCGAATCGGAGCTCCTTAAACTGACTGAATACCCAAACGGAATCGTAAAAGGAATTGCTTATGAGGGACTTTTAAGAAAAAAAGGCTTTTCCAACAAAACAGAATTGACTTTAAAAGCTATTCGTGACACGACTTACCAAATAGATTATCAATCAGGTTGTTTAGGTTGGAATATGGGCATTGGTGAATATCTTGTGCAAAACGTTTTGTTAATTGATGACGAAATTCCACCACCTGAAAGATTACCAGATTTTGGTTTAACCGAAATGGATAAAGAAAAGATTCTGACTGAATTTAGAAAATTACAAGTTAAAAAAGAATAAAATACTGTTGCCAACAATGTATAAAAATAATTGCTTGTTTAGTTCTTAACCAAGGGTAGTTGCAAGTTTACTACGTCTGATTTTCCTTCGGAAAATCCTCGCACACAAACACGCAGCTTTTCTCATACATAAACGTTGGCAATAATTTTGACCCGTCCTGAAATAAAGCTGGTTCTATTTTCGTTTTTTTTTGAATTTTAATAAAGATAATTCAGAAAAACTATTTTTTCGAAAATTGCAAATTTTAAGGAATTCTAACTCAAAATAGGAATGAATTATAATATCAATAATAAAAGCTAAAAGCCAACAATAGTCATCATTTATTATTGCTGAAATACCATATTTTTTTTACTATTTTTTATTTACACCTCTCTTTTAAGCGAATAAGCCACAACAGTAAGCGCATTAGGGATTGTAGAGGAAAGCCCACAGCCCGACGTAGGAGGTGCGAGGACTTGTAACGGAAAGCCCGACCCCTTGTGGGTAATGCCCAAATAATTGAAGTGTTTGTGACTTTTCTATAATTTAAGCGTCTAATAATTAAGAGATTGAAAATATTTTAATCTTTTTTGTAACAAAATGTAACATTTGTGCGTATAACTATTGAACGACCTATTTATTCATAATTAAATTCAGGACACATTAGATGAGACAACTTAAAATTACGAAGCAGGTTACTAATAGAGAAACTGCATCGTTAGATAAATATCTACAGGAAATTGGTAAGGTTGATTTAATTACAGCCGACGAAGAAGTTGAATTAGCACAACGTATTAAGGCTGGCGATCAGATAGCTTTAGAAAAGTTAACGAAGGCTAATTTACGTTTCGTTGTATCTGTTGCAAAACAATACCAAAACCAAGGACTTACTTTACCTGATTTAATTAACGAGGGTAATTTAGGTTTAATTAAAGCAGCACAACGTTTTGATGAAACGCGTGGTTTTAAATTTATATCTTATGCGGTTTGGTGGATTCGTCAATCGATTCTTCAAGCTTTAGCTGAACAATCACGTATTGTACGTTTACCATTAAACAAAATTGGTTCTATTAATAAGATTAATAAAACATTTGCTTTTTTAGAGCAAAGTCATGAACGCCCACCTTCTGCTGAAGAGATAGCAAAAGAGTTGGATATGACTATTAATGATGTTAAGGAATCCATGAAGAATTCTGGACGCCACGTAAGTATGGATGCCCCTTTAGTTGAAGGTGAAGACTCTAACTTATACGACGTTTTAAATTCTGGTGAATCGCCAAATCCTGATAAGGAATTGCTACACGAGAGTTTACGTACAGAAATTGAACGTGCTTTGGAAACTTTAACACCTCGTGAGGCTGATGTAATTCGCTTATACTTTGGTTTAGGAAACCAACACCCAATGACACTTGAAGAAATTGGTGAAACATTTGATTTAACTAGAGAGCGTGTAAGACAAATTAAAGAAAAAGCTATTCGTAGATTAAAACATACGTCTAGAAGTAAAATATTAAAAACATATTTAGGTTAGTAATTTTTTGATAATAATTACGACTAAATTAAGGTAACAACAGTTACAAAACATAACTGTTCGTTTTTTGATTGATGAAAGAACCCGCGGCTGATTACCGCGGGTTTATTTTTTGCTATTTTTAAAATTCTTTTCCTTTAGCTAAAGACTTTAGTATCTTTACCGAAATTATTTTTATATGTCTTCAAAACTAATTGCTCCTTCTATTTTAGCTGCTGATTTTGCTAATTTACAGCGTGATATTGAAATGGTTAACAATAGCGACGCGGATTGGTTTCATATTGATGTTATGGATGGTGTTTTTGTGCCTAACATATCATTTGGAATGCCTGTGCTAAAGGCTATTAGCAAGCATGCAAAAAAAACGATTGATGTCCATTTAATGATTGTTGATCCTGACAGATATATAAAAACTTTTGCTGAATTGGGCAGCGATATATTAACGGTACATTACGAAGCATGTACTCATTTGCATAGAACTTTACAGGCTATAAAATCTCAAAAGATGAAAGCTGGTGTGGCATTAAATCCGCACACCAATGTGAGTGTATTAGAAGATATTATTAATGATATAGATTTAGTGTGCTTGATGAGTGTAAACCCTGGTTTTGGCGGACAAAGCTTTATTGAAAACACATATAACAAAGTAAAACAATTAAAAGACTTAATTATTAGTAAAGGTGCATCAACAAAAATTGAAATTGATGGTGGAGTAACCAATAAAAATGCAAAACAATTGGTTGATGCTGGTGCAGATGTTTTAGTAGCTGGTAGTTATGTATTTAAAAGTGATAACCAAATAGAAACTATAAAGGATTTAAGAGGTATAGCTAATTCTTAAGCTTTTATGCATTATTTTCTACAGTCTATTTAATATCTGGTTATTACTGAATTATTAAAATTGCTCCAATAAATACTTTATTAAATCAGTAGTAGTTACAATACCAGTTAATTTATTATTATCAACAACGGGGAGTGCATGAAACTCTCTTGTCGCCAAAATTTCTGCCACTTCTTTTATTGAATTTGAAGAAGATACAGTTACAATATTTCTTTTCATAACATGCTCAATAGTAAACATATTGTATACCATAACATCTGCATTACTATCATTATCATTGGTAACATCTGCAAAACTTAACCGAAGTAAATCAGTATAACTTAACATACCAAGAATAATATTATCATTAACCACGGGAATATGCCGTATTTTATATTGTTTGAATAATAGTTCTGCAGCTTCTAACTTGTCTGTTTTCTTTAATGTTATGACATCCTCAGTCATTATCATTGAAATTGGTGCTTTTTGTATCATGACATTTAATGTTTAGTTTTTTAAAACTACTAAACCAATGTCTAAAATTGTATGACAAATGTCATAACCAGATAACTAATAACCCGAAAAATTAAAATTAAGCATTTGCTTAACCTTTACGTAAACCTCTGGAAATTGACCTCTAAATAGCTTTGGTGTTTCTATAAATGTCTCAATCACCACTGCCAATAACTCAAAATCATTGGTAAAGGCATAACTTCTTATATACTCTGAAGACATTAAATTATCTCTAATTTCTTTATTTAAAGAAATCATTTCTCTCAATTCATTAAACGTATCAATAAAAATCACAGAACTAATATCTTCTTGATATAAACTATTAAAATGGATGGCATGAGAGAATTCATGAATACCTAAATTTAGTTTATCATCTTCTATTTTGTAACCTTCCAAGAAATTATCCCAAGATAGCACCAAAGTCTTAAGGTTTACATTAAATTCACCTTTGTGATACTCCTTATTTAATTCCGAATAATATTGCTGGGGATAAATTAGAATTGTTTTAACAACATTTATTATAAAGTCTCTAAAACCGAATGTAAGCATTATTGCTGTAGCCGAAACTAAAACTTTTACTTCTTCTGTAACTTCAAACTCTTCTTTTCCAATAAAGTGTTTAGCTTTTATGAATGAAGCGACACGGTGCCTAAAATACTTTTGATGTTTAGTATTGAGCCTTTTATAAAAAGTAAACTGATTTTTTAAGATATTTTCTTGCTCTTGACTAAGCTTATTTATTAATGGATAGAAATGAACAAAAGCTGGTTTCTTACTGTAAAATGTATAAATCATTTCCAAGCCATCAACAACACTAGTAACTACTCTTCTGATAAAAATAAGAATTAGAACAATAACTAAACCAATAAGAACAGTTAGTATTACAGTTCCAATGTATGAATAATCAGGTTGATTTATGAAGGGCATCTTATTTTTTTAATTATCCAAAAGTAATGTATTATAATTTTTGAATAATTAAAATGAAATCAAGTTTAATAAAACTAAGTAATTTTTATCTTTTAATATGACCTGAACCTGAACCATTTACTAAACTTGTAACCTCGTCCTCTGAGACCATATTCGCATCCCCTTCAACTGTATGTTTTAATGCACAAGCAGCAGCAGCATAATTTAATGCTTCTTTATCTTCTTTATAATTAATCAATCCATATATTAACCCTCCAGCATATGCATCTCCTGTACCAACACGATCAATAATATGTGTAACATCATAAAACGGTGTGGTAAGAAACTCTTTTCCGTTCCACATTTTTCCTTTTATACGGTTATGCGAGGCACTTAAAACCTCTCTATCTTTATCAACTACTTTTTGGATTATTGGGAATTTTTTCTGTAGAGCTATTGAGCTTGTTTGAAAATCTGAGTTTGATTTTCCTATTCCAAAAATATCATACATATCATACGTACTAGCTATAACAACATTAGTACCAGCTACTAACTCAGGAATTATCTGCTGTTTTGACAAACCGTATTTCCATAAACTTTTTCGAGAATGTATATCACCAGACACCGTAATCCCCATAGAGTTTGCCACTTCTATAGCCTTTAAACAAGACTCTGCAGCTCCTTTAGACACTGCGGGAGTTATACCCGTCCAATGAAACCAATCAGCTTCATTTAAAATATCTTCCCACTTAAGCATCTCAGGTTTTAGTTTTGAAAACGCTGAATCCTCTCTTTCATAAACTACTTCACTGGATCTATGAACAGCTCCTTTTTCCAAGAAGTATAAACCCATTCTAGAATCTCCGTACAGAATATGATTAGTATCAACCCAATGCTGCCTTAAGTATTGGGTAGCCGAACGTCCTACAAGGTTATCTGGTAATCGAGTTACATGACTAGCATCAATTCCCATATAAGCCAAAGCAATTGCAACATTTGCTTCTCCACCTCCATAATCAATATCCAAAGATTTAGCCTGTGAAAATTTTGCATAACCAGGAGGCGAAAGCCTCATCATAACTTCACCAAAAGTGACAACTCTTTTTGTTTTCCTTCCCATTTTAGTTTTATTTAGTTCTTACATTTCTTACTATATGCAAACATATGAGCTAAAATACTTTATTATTGGAAATCAATCATATATAGAAAATCAAGAATAATGAGAAATTAAATCTTAATAATAAGCTCTTAAAACACAAAAGTGTCTTATTTGCTTATATCCCTAAACCTTGACCTCCGCCCACTTGTATAGTTTCAGCTGTTAAAAAAGCAGCATCTTCACTAACCAAAAACGAAATAACAGATGCTACTTCTTGCGGTTGTCCCAATCTTCCTAATAAAATATTATTCTTCCATGAAGCAAAAACTTCAGGTTTAGTCGATTTTATTTGGGCGTGAAAAGGAGTGTCTATAGTACCAGGAGAAACAGCATTAACTCTAATACCATACTCAGCTAGGTCTTTTGCTAATGCTCTAGTTATTGCATGAACAGCAGCTTTAGAAGTTCCGTAGATACCTGCTCCAGGACCTCCAGCATTCCAACCTGCTATTGATGTGTAATTAATTATTGATGCGTTATCACTTTTTTTAAGAAAAGGTATTGCCGCTCTTGACGCAAAAAAAGTAGAATCTAAATTTAGTGCCATTACAAATCTATAAAACTCAGTAGTCATATCTTCAAATCTTGATCTTCCACCTAAACCACCAGCATTGTTTATAAGCACATCTATTTTGCCATATTTATCTCCAATTGCAGCAATATTTGTACTTACAGCCTCTTCATTAGTAACATCAAATCCGTAATACTCTGAATTAATTCCTTCAGCTTTAAGTTCTTCAACTCTTTTAACACCAGCTTCATCATCAATACCATTTAGTACAACAGTATACCCGTCTTTTCCTAATCTTTTTGCTACCTGAAAACCAATACCACCTGTTGCACCAGTTATTACAGCTATTTTTTCATTTGAATTACTCATATTTTTTAATTTTTATTACTTGTTCTTTTGTTAATTATTTTTTCAACTCCTTTTAATGCCTCTACTTTTGGAATTAGCACCCATACACTAACTATTGTAATAATAGCCAATGCGGCACCAATAATAAATGCTGGAGTATAGTTACCCCCAGAGGTTAACCAGGGTACCAACGCAGTTAGCCCAAATGCACCTAATTTAGCTGCCATTCCTGCAAATCCAGAGAGAGTTCCAACTGTTTTACCTCCAAATAAGTCACTTGGTAACGTTTGTACATTTCCAATTGCCGTTTGAAAACCAAATAAGATAACTGCCATCAATATTACTGCTGTTTCTGGTCCTCCAGGATTTGCCATAGCTATTAATGTTGGTAGCATAATTAAACATCCAAGAGTAATAACAAACTTGCGCGTTTTATTTACTGTCCAACCTGCTTTTATGCGATTCTGAGCTAAGAGCCCTCCAAACCAAGCCCCAATCATTGCTCCTACATAAGGCACCCATGCATAAAACCCAATTGATTTAACATCCATTCCATAAACTTCATTTAAGTAAATTGGAATCCAAAAAATGAATAACCACCAAATAGGATCTAGAGCTGCAGATGCAATAATAACGCCCCAACTTTCCTTATGCTTTAACATTTTATCAGTACTAGGATTGTACCCTTCATCAAAATCTCCATCTTGATCTATATCTTGATTTTTTTGTCCAGTTAAGATATATTCACGCTCTTCATCTGTAATCCATGGATGCTTTGAAGGAGGTGATTTTACTAAAATCCACCATGGAATAAGCCATAACAAACCTACAACGCCAACCAATATAAAAATGTATTGCCAATTAAAATAAACTGACAACAATCCTATTGTAGGGAAAGCTACAATTCCTCCAATTGCGGCACCAGAATTGAAGAGACCTTGAGCAAATGCACGCTCTTTAGTTGGAAACCATTCTGCATTTCCTTTTGCCGCTCCTGGCCAGTTCCCAGCTTCTGAAATACCTAATATAGAACGAAAAACACTTAGACTAACAACACCTTTAGCAAAAGCGTGTATTGCTGTTGCTATTGACCAAAAACCAATGGACAGTGTAAACCCTATTCTTGTACCTAGCTTATCAAAAATTTTACCAAAAATGGCTTGTCCAAATGCATAAGAGAATATAAATATTGTAGAAATAATAGCATATATTTCTTTGCGCTCATCTGATGTTTTATCTGGATATAAATCCTTGGCAATATCTGGCCATAAAACAGGTAAGGCTTGCCTATCAATGTAATTGATTACAGTGGCTAAGGCAATTAAACCTATTACCCACCATCTTAGTCCTTTTATTTTCATAATTATTGAATTTTCAAAAATCTAGACACAACATAAAACAGTTGTTCCAATAAGCATATTGTTAGAACTCTAGTATGTTATACAATTTATATTTTTGAAGAAATCTTTATTTGAAGAATTTCTTCCCTCCTATTATATTTTTTAAACTGAAAAACAAAAGCGTGCAATTTTATTTTTCAGAACTATTTATGCTGATTTGCTCTTATAACAATATTGGTATAAAACATTAAAATGGTCTTTCATCTTTTGTTTTGCCAAATCTGGCCTTTGAGCTTTTATAGCTTGATAAATTTCGGTATGTTCTCTTATACCCAAAGCTGCTTGATTTTTATCGCAAACATGATATTTTTCAAAATCTATAATTATTTGTGGTGTTATAGTCAACATAAAAGTATTCATTGTACTATTTCCACTTGCTTTTGCTATAGCTAAATGAAATAATAAATCTTCTTGTACAGCATCTTGTCCTGATAAAACTTTTTCTTCGTAAGCATCTAGTGCTTCCTTTATCAATTTTAAGTCCTTTTCTGTTCGTCTTAAAGATGCTAGTTTAACCGTTTTAAGTTCTAATAATATCCTTGTCTCTACTAAGGATTTAAAATCCGGGGATTCTAACCTTAAAATATCATCAATCATTCCATTCATAGCTATTACACCAATATTAGCTACAAAGGTTCCGCTTTGCGGAATAGATTTTAACAAACCATAAAATTCTAGTTTTTGAATAGCCTCCCTGACATTACCACGAGTAACTCCAAACTTTTCAGACAGCATTCTCTCAGAAGGCAACTTATCTCCTGGCTCTAAATTTTTATAATTAATAAGTTCTTTAATCTTAGCAATAATCTCGTTTTGTACTTTTTTACTATCACTTATTATTGGTGTTTCTAATTTCATATAATTACTTTTCTTACAACTGGTTAACCAAATATTAGCGCTAAAATTAAACAAAAACGATTAAACTTCTAATTCTTTACACCTAATTTCTGATAATATTATATTTTATTAATAAAAACGCTAAAACGATTAATAGGTATTACACCTAATAACATTCTTTGATACGATACGATTTTAATGACTTACTTCTAATTCATAAAATCTTACTTTTGAGTATGCACCTTTATCTCTAGATTGGAAATAATTTCCAGCTTTGAAATAATTTTCAAAAACACCCCATTTACGAATATGAATATTTTCATAGACCTTATACTCATTACCATTTAACACCACTACCATTTTTCCATCAGAAATTTTTACTTCTAAAATAAATTTTCTAAATCCAACTTCTTGCTCAAAATTAAACCCTTCATCATCTCCCCACGCATCTTCATGTAACATTTCTTCATAAGTGGCATTTAAATTCTTTAACACCTTGGTTTTAACTCTAATTTTACCTTTATCCCAGTATATTTTTAGTATTGGAGGTGCATTATTATCATCTTCCCCAATAATATCTCTCTGCTCATTTGTTAATCTACCATGTATTTGCATAATAATAGTACGATGGTATTTCCCATCAGAATCTGTGGATGATTCAGCCATAGAAATTTTACCTTTCATATAAGCACCATCAGCAAAAGTCCAGTTTTTATTATTATTTCCTGGCTCCATTTGCTCTCTTAACTCAGACCTTGTATATTTTGTATTCTTAGTTTTAGATGCAGTTGGCATTGCATGAAACACAATGGCTCCTCTAGTAGAATCAATATACATGTATGGCTTTGCCTTTTCATTAGTTGCAAATTCAAAAATCTCTGGTGGATTAATCTCATAAGGTTTACCCTTTTCGTTTGTTACTGGTAACGTTACTTTCCAGTGGCTTAAATCTATATCTGGAAGCCTTATTTTCTTTTTTTTCTTCTTTTTTTTCTTCTTTTCAACTTTTTCAGTCTCAGAATTCTTAATCTGACCCGATTGTGCAATAGTAATGTTACCACTTAATACAAGCAGAATTAAAAGAGAATTAAGTAAAGTTATTTTTAAATACTTCATTTTTATTATTTTATTGATTCTTTGGTTTTATAATTATAAAACCAAAGAATCAATATTCAACAATTATACCAGTGTAATAGTTAATAAGTGCTAATTAAAACCCTGGTGTAATTATATCAATGTTATCAATAAACACTTCGTTACTGCTATCAACAGCTTTTAAAGCTCTAACATAGATTACTGCAATATTTGCCGAAGCCTCAAATGTAAATGTAGTTGTGGTAAAAGTGTCGTTGGAACTTGACGATTTACTACCATTAAAATCATTATCTATCAAAGCATAACCATCTGTATTCGTTGCACGTTCAGCTTCAGTATTTATAGCATCTTCAGTAGTAATTTCATTATTTAAAATAAAAACTTCCGTATTAATTCCTTCTACTTCAGAACGTGTATCAATTGTAAAGGTGTATTCTACACCTGGCTCAACATTAACTAATTGATATAATCGACGACAGCTATTACTTAACTTCACACCTCTACCCCCTCCTGCGTTAGGTCCAAATTTATTACCATCACTGGTAGACCCTGGTTGTTCGTTGGTGCAGAATGTAGCATCTATATAGGCGTTTAAATCGGTATTTCGCCAAAGTGCTCTGTATGGACTATCTATAGTTCCTAAATTATCATCAACCACAGTGCTATTTGGTGTCATATCCCATGCATCAGCATTATCACCTGTATTAGATGTATGATCGTTACATGTACTGTTTTGCACTATAACCTTAAAGGTAGGCTCTATTCCTCCTACAGGAACAGGTTTAGTAATACTTCTAGATACACCAGCTTCATTTGTTGTTGTTAATGTAACATTATAAGTTCCAGCTACTGCATATGTATGTGAAGGACTAGTTTCGGTTGATGTATTACCATCTCCAAAATCCCAACTATGAGATACTGCTAAAATTGAAGCATCTGTAAACTGTACATCTAGTGAAGACACATCAAATGTAAAATCTGGAACGGTTGATAATACCAAACCTTCAATATTTTTAGTAACTGAAACTCCAACTCCCAAATAGTTTGTTGCTATAAGTGTTACTGTAAAAGTTTCTGCAGTTATATATGAGTGTATCGGACTAAAATTTGAATCGGTTCCTGCGTCTTCAGCATCCCACTCTACTGTGTTACCATCTCCAAAATCCCAAACTAAAGTTTTAGCTCCTGTTGTAAGGTTTTCGAATGTTACCTGAGAATCTATTGCACCAAAGTTGAAGTCAACAAAAATAGGTGATACATTTTCAATAGCTTCAGCTGTTAAACCATCAGAGCTTGTAGTAGTCAGCTTTACTGCATACAAACCTCCTGTAGCGTAAGTATAATCTGGATTGGCTTCGGTTGAGGTATTTCCATCACCAAAATCCCAAAAGTATGAAGTTGCGTCTGTGGAATAACTTCTAAATACAATTGTTAAATTATCACTTGCACTAGTACTTGTTGTAAATAGAGTATTGGGCTGTATATTATTTACATTTCCTGTTGGCGGAACAAACTCTTCGGAACCACTATCATAACATGATATTAGCCCCAGAAACATAGGCAGTATCAAAAAAACACCTATGTTGTATTTCTTAATTATTTTACAAATCATAATATTTTGTTTTTAAAAATCTTATTTATTGTTTTACTAAAATCTCGAAAGAATCTAATCTACTTTCATCCCCTGAATTAGTTACAAAAATGATTACAGACTCGTTTTCACCCGCTTCAAAAGAAAGTGCATGTTGTCTCCATATATTATCAACCCTATCTATATTATTATCTGTTCTAGAAGCAATAATATTGTCTTCTAGCAAAGATTCAGTATAATTTGATGTTGATGGTTTCAAAATTGAAACTTTAAGTTCTGCAAATTGGGTAACTTCAAAAGCTGAATGATATGTTAGAACATATTCTGCTCCAGGTGTTACTTCTATTTCTTGGTAAGCTACTCTAGCTCCACCTGCAGGAAACTTAGCGGCTTGTCTTCCATCTGGCAAATTAGGAGGATCTACTGGATTAGTATCTGTATTAATTTGTATTACTGTAGTACCTCCACCTAATGGGCTCCATGCACTATTACTTGGTACCCGCCATGAATCCCTACCATCTCCTGTTCCGTCAGGTAAACTATTATCCTCAAAACTTGGCTCTCCAATTTCAGGAACTGGAATAGTCGGTACTGCTTCAACTATAGTAAGATTTTCATCTATAATATTACTCCAACCATTGTTATCAGTTACTGTCAAAGCAATTTTGTATGTACCCGGACCAGGGAAAGCAACAATTACATTTTGATCATTAATTGTACCTACTGGTAAATTAGAAATTTGACTTTCCAAATCTGCTATACTTTCTATAGTATCATTTGTTAAGGCTCCTTTTACAGATTCTAAAGCACTTTCTAAAGCATTAATCTCAGCTAAAATTGCATCTATCTTTACTTGATCAGTTTCACAAGGTAACTTTAGTTCAAGCTCTTCGATGTCCTCTTCTATAGTTATAACGTCTACATTTAAAGCCTGTATAGAAGCCATCAATCGTGTTCTTTCACTATTTATATAATCTACTTCAACTGGTATTTCCTGTTCTTGTTCAGTATTTGGGTTCACAACTTCTGTAACTTCCCATTCATACTGTGTTCCGTTCACAGATAAGTTAGTTCCCGCTTCGAAATAAATTTCATAATCAGCAAATATTAAAACTTCGTCACAGGTGAATTGCGATACAGTAATTTCTTCAAAATTAAATGAAGGTGTTGGACCTGTAAGATCCATTAAATCTCCTTCACCAGGCAAATCGTCATTTAAACATGAACTTAAGAATACAAATGTTCCTAAGATCATACATTTTAAATTAAACAAATATTTTCTCATCGTTACAATTTTTAATTTAGTATCCATTATTTTGTCTATAAACACCTGGTAAGTTATCTAATTCTCTTTGTGGAATAGGAAGATAGATTTTATCGCTCGTGTACAAGAATCCATTTCTATCAGAGTGCGCACCTAAGAAATTATCTGCCTCATTAAATCTTATTAAATCATATAGACGTTGATTTTCAAACGTAAACTCCATCCTGCGTTCCTCCAATAATTGTTGCTTTGTTAAATTAACAACTTCTTCTAGTCCTGCTCTTAACCTTACCTGATTGAATGCTTCAATTGCTCTAGTGTCGGTAGTGGAATCTCCTCCAGCTAATATAGCTTCGGCGTATAATAATAATACATCTGCATACCTTAAAACAATCCAATCATTCCCATTAGCTTCACCAGAAGATGGATATTTTGAATTGAATGTGTCATTTAAAAGATCATCTGCGATAACTGTAATACTCCGAAAGGTCCCATCAAACCTAACAGGTTGGAGTTCTGGAGTCATTAAAGATAAAAGATCTAAGGTTGCAACATTTACACCATTGGACGGACCGCTAGCTGTCATTGCATTACTAAACCCTTCAGCATCAGTTTCGACTTGATCATCTAAACCACTTTGACTACTTACAACGTTATCTGTATTAATTGCTTCATAAGAAATAGAGAAAATAATCTCTTCATGAAGTTCTAAACCTTCGTTATTTGTAAACGACCCATCTAATCTTAAATTATCAGATGAAAACTCTCCAATGAACTCATTACCAAAAACCTTAGCATAAGTAATGGCCTGATTTGCTCTATATTCTTCTGTGGTAAGAATATTTATAGTAGGATCTGTTGGATCTGCATCGAATAAAAAATTCTCTGATTCATCTCTATCGATGGTTAACAAATCGTATCCGAATGCCCCATTATTTTCTACCACTGAGGCTAATAACAATTCAGCTTCAGCATAATTAGGGTTAGGTTGACTTAGAAAAGTTTTAGCTAATAAACATATAGCTGCGCCTTCTGAAGGTCGATACCTATTTTGAGGAGCTCCGTTTAAAAAAGCTATTGATGTTCTAAAGTCTTCAATAATTCTCTCATAAACCTGTGATGGTGGTAATTGAGGAAAGTTCTCGGCTTCATCTGAATTAATATCTAGTACTTCATCTAGATATGGTACATTTTGATAAGCTCTTACCAAATTAAAGTGACACAATGCTCTGAAGAAGTATGCTTCACCGATAGTATATTGAAATTCTTCTGGTGCTAAAAAACGATTTTCTATAATTGTATTTGCTCTAAAAATAGTTGCATAGTTGTTAGACCAATATGTTGCTGCATCACCATTGTTAGCATCCATATTATAAGCATCAACATCAGGATAAACACCGTTTTGAGCATTAGCTCTACTATTATCAGACCTTAACTCAATCAACAAAAATTCATTTGCTGGAATTTTCTGATAGCTATCTATAACTCCAATTGCTAATAACTCAAATCCATCAGCAGTTTGTAATAATTCCTCAAGAGAAAATGCATTTGGGTTATCTAAATCTAACTCTTCTTCACAACTAGTAAGAAAAGCAACCATAATTAGGCATACTTTTATGTATTTAAATGTCTTTTTCATAGTTAATTAAAATTGAAAGTTAATACCAGCTGATATAGTTCTTACCACAGGCCCGTCTCCTCTTTGGTAACCTGCTGTTAAAGGTGTATTTGCATTACTTGATGTTTGTCCTGCAGCTTCTGGGTTAAATCCTTGGTATCCTTTTGCTGTCCAATACAACAAATTATTTCCTGTTAAATATATTCTCAATCTATCAAAATTTAGTTTGTTAGTTAATCTCTCTGGAATAGTATAGCCTATAGTAATGTTTCTTAATGTTACAAAAGAAGCATCTTGTATGTGCGCACTAGTAAATCTTCTTGCAACAACCTTATCTCGTTCTACTTCAGGTAGTGCTGTAGCTTGGACAGCTCCTTCACTTGCAAAAAGTAATTGATCTAAATCTGCCACCCTAACTTCTCCACCATGAGACCCTTGGAACTGAAAAGTGAAATCTAAGTTTTTATATGAGATATCGGAATTGAATCCCCAAGTGAAATCTGGATAAGGACTACCTATTTCCGTTCTATCATCTGCATCTATAATACCATCTCCATTTAAATCTTTTACATATACTTCAGCAAAATCATTATTAAATCTATTGAATGGGTTTTCGATAAAATCTATATCAATTTCCCTATCAAAAACATAACCATAGAATGATGTAATAGGCAAACCTATTCCAGCAATAAACTCTGTAGGTCTACTTTCTTGATCTATTCTAGATATTATTTGTTCATTTCCTCCTAAATCTAATACTTCATTTCTATTTAAGCCAAATTGACCAGAGGCTCTCCAGCTAAAATTCTCATTGGTCCAAATTCTAGAACTTAAAGCAAGTTCAACACCTTGGTTCCTTACTTTTCCTATATTTTGCAAAAATGTATCAACACCATAAGTTGCAGAAACTGGAGCAGAAAGTATTAAATCTTCACTAGTCCTTGTATAGTAATCGGCAGTCAAGCTAAATAGATTTCTTCCGAAAGTTATATCCAGACCAGGGTTAAACTCAACTAATTTCTCCCAACCTAAATTTGAATTTGATAACGCAGTATTTTTAACACCCGATTCTCCATTAGCACTTATTACAGCATAGGTTTCTTCAAATCTATATAAGGAATCAAATATGTTATTTGAAATTTGATTAGAACCTGAAATACCATAACTAGCTCTTAACTTAAGAAAGGTAATAACATCACTTGAGGCTAAGAACTCTTCACTTGACACATTCCACCCAACAGATGCAGCTGGAAAAAATCCAAATCTGGTATTAGAGCCAAACCTAGTACTACCATCTGTACGTGCTGAAATTTGCACCAAGTACTTTTCATCATAGTTATAGTCTAACCTACCAAAATAAGAAACTAATTTATCCGATCCGTTTTGTGTAAATGTTGTACCGCCGTCTGCTAGTGCAATGTTGTTGTTAAAATCATTAGAATAAACACCAAAAGCTTCTGATTCTTGTCTAGAAAAGTCTCTATTAGTGAATTCAAAACCTAGAATAGTATTAAAGTTATGGTTGCCAAAACCTCTCTTGTATCTTAAAACAGATTCAAAAACATACTGATTTACCTCATCTCTTCTTTCTAAACGAAACGCCTCATCGCCGAAGTTTACAATGTTTTCATTTCCAAAAACAAAATCCGCGTTATTATTCTTAGTATGTCTAAAAACACCCGAAACAGTCTGCTTAAAGTTAAGACCTTTGGCTAATTTAAAATCTATATAGGCAGAAGCATTTAAACTAAACCTTCGTTTTATTCTTGATCTTTCAAAATAAGGTACCAGTGGACCAACATTTCTAGTTAGACCTAATGTTAACTGCCCTGGCAAACCTTGTTGGGTATTAACTACTGGAAGCCCAGTGGCTGGATCTATTAAAAGGCTTCGAGGATTATCTTGATCTTGAAAAAATACTCTATCAAAAAGTCTGGAAAACCCATAACTACCAACTTCAAGATTTTCGTATTGAGTTCCTGCAGTACTTAGTTCTCCTCCTGCATCTCTGTATGCATTAAAAATATCTAGATGCTCTTGATTTAAGCGAAGTGGTATAGCACCGTATTGTCTTAACGCATCAGTAAATCTAGCAGGTAACCTGTCTTGATCATTATAACTAGCACGCAGGTTAACTCCTGCTTTTATCTTTTCGTTTTTAGACTTAGTATCTATCTTTAAATTAGCATTATATTTTTTAAAATTATCAGCTAAAGCAATCCCTTCATCCTCAAGATATGCCACAGATGCAGAATATTTTGTGAGCTTAGATCCCCCTCTTGCCCCAAATGAATGACTTGTTATGTTACCACCAGGTAAAATTTCTTTCTGTAAGTCTAATTCACCTCCACTTAAAGATGATAAGTAATCCCAAGCTTCTAATTCAGCATATGCTTGATTGTACCTAAGATTAACTCTATCAAAATTTACAGGATCTACAATACCATCAACAGCACTTTGTAAACCGTCCAAACGAGACCTCTCTTCAGCAACTGAAAATGTAAAATTCTCATTGTCGGTTGCAAATTTATAACCTGTAAATGTATTATAAGAAAACCTTGTTTTTCCCTCTACCCCCTGTTTGAGCGTAACCAAAATAACGCCATTTGCTCCACGAGACCCATAAATAGCCACTGAAGAAGCATCTTTTAAAACACTTATCGATTCAATATTATTGTTATCAATAGAAGATAAAATATCTGCATCAGTTCCTAACACAACCCCATCAACGACAATTAATGGTGAAGAGGAACCTGTTATTGAACCAGGACCTCTAAGTGTTATTTTTGGATCGCCCCCTGCTTCAGACGCTACAGTTTGTATTCTTAAACCCGCAACTCTACCTTGAAGTGCATCTTCAACACGAGCAACCGCAATGTCTTGAATCTCTTTAGAGTCAATCTTTGTTAGTGCACTTGTTACATTCTTTTGTTTTTGCTCTCCGTATGCTACAACTACGATTTCATCTAGTTCGCTTAAATCTTGCAAAAGCATCACATTAATAGATGTTTGATCTCCAACAATTACTGTTTGAGACTTAAACCCAATATAGGAGAATTGCAAAACATCTCCTTTGTTAACTTTAATTTCATAACTACCGTCAAAATTAGTAATTACTCCCTTCGTTGTATTTAGCACAACCACATTAACACCAGGAATAGGAAGGTTATCATCTGCTGAAACAACAGAACCTTTTATGGTAATCCCGCTTTGAGCAAACAAAACAATATTAGAAAATAATATTACGATTAGAGTTAGCTTAAATTTTAAATTCATAATCCGTTTTTTTATATAAAATCAATACGTATTTTTTTATTCACATTAATTGAGTTAGTGAATCAAATTATATAAACTCCAAATCCAACATTTTTTTTTGTAATTTTGTTAAATACGATGGTATTTATATTACTATAAATACAGTTGTATTTTACTTCCCTCCTAAAAGAAGTAAATGAATTTTAAAAGGATAGGCGTGCACCTGTCCTTTTTTTATAAAATCCTTTTAGATATTTTAAATTGCTGTGAAGTGTTATACATTTTAGTTTAAATTGTTTAATTTTTGGTTAACATAAAATTGGTTAACCAGATTGGTTATCCAAATATATATTATTTTTTTGTTATAACCAATTAAATTTGAGTTTTAATACTGATATCTAATAAAACCACAAGAAGCCAGAGTTAGATTGCTTACTCTATTACTTTTTATCCCCAAAATAAGAGACTCCACCACCACTGAGGAAATCCTCCCTTACCGGACTAAATGTATCAATCAGCATACCTTCTTCCAAGCAAACTGCACTATGTAATAAATTAGGTTCTATGTAAACACCATCTCCAGCCTCAACTATTTGCTTTTCGCCATCAATCTCAAATTCAAATTTACCAGAAACACAATACGTAGCTTGGGTATGAAAATGTTGATGTGGAGATCCTAACGCGCCCTTATCAAATTTCACTTTTACCATCATGATTTGATTATCATAACCTAAAAATTTTCTTGATACACCTCCACCAAGTTCTTCCCATTCCATGTTCTTTGTGATGACATACTTTTCACTAAATCGTTTCATAATATTTTAATTTGTTTTATTTTAATGTAAAAGCACCTTTCCAGATTAGCGCTTTATTATTTATAGTTAATTTATGCTCTATTTCTTTATCTGCATTCATATTTGAAATAGCAAATACTTTTGTTTTGCCTTTGGTAGTTTCAAATTGAACAACTGTATAGGCATCAGTATCAAAAACCACTTTTATAGATTTTATATTACTGTAGGCATTAAGTGCAGATTCTGAGATTGGACTATACGTACCATGTGATTCAATAATTGATGCAAATACCGTATTTTGGGTATCTTTTCTTCTAATAATTAAAGATGGTTCTGCCCTTAAATTATACTCAGGGTCATTAGCTCCAATTCTAGCCAAAATAACTTCATCATTAGCTGTTGCTGTTGCTGAATAAGAGTAAAACGTATTATTTGCTAACCAGGTAAGTTTAATATTATCTTGGTTTGGACTACCTTTTGCTTCTTCATATAAATGCTGATAGCCATGTTTTGTTCCTAAAACTTTAGGAGAATCGTACTTACTATAATTGAAATTGGTTTGCACAATCTGACCTAGATAATACAATGGCAAATCGTACTGATTAGGTGCATTAGATTTTACCCTCATTATATCTAACACGAAAGGATTACTATAATCCTTATCTTCTATCAAAACCATTGTGCGATGTAATTCTGTTCCCGGGTAAGCATTAGACTCTTTGGCACTAACCACTTGAACAGAGTTATTGGAGTCATCAAAAATGTACTTTTCTGAGTGATGTTTGGATCCTATATCATACTTACCTTTAAACTGTGATGCTTCGTTTTGAACAATTGTGTTGTGAGAAATGGTTTGTTTAGACCACGTTTTATTTTCTTCAAGGTAATTTCCCCCTCCTTTTTGCTCCACATTTACATAGCGTGCCATTCCATAATCCTGCACCACTTCATTTCCTTTTTCAAATAATGAAAATGATAATTTATCAAAATGCCCGTGACTTAAACCATGCGCTGTGTATTTGTAAACTAATTCTAAATTTTCATTTCTTAGCACGCCAACAGCCCCCTGATTACCATCTGCACCATCAGTTAATTCAATTGATTTTTTACTAAACGGTTTATCTTTTCCATTTTTTATTCCGAGTGCAACAGCTAATCCAGCATCATCTAAAGTTACATTGTTTTGACTTTTAGCAATACTTAACAACTCAGGATTATTACCTCCAAAATGATACGCAATATCTACAGCAGATACTAAAGATTTAGTTTGTAAAGACATCCCTTTTTGAGCATCATTAAGCACAAAAAAATCTCCATCTGCATCAGATAAATTAATTAATGCATTAACACTTTTTAGTAAAACACTGTCTTTATGATATAAAACATTTAGCTCTGGTTTTTTATTTTGAAGTGCTTGAGCAAAAATTAAAAATGGATATGATGCATACCTTTGATAATAAGGACCTTCAGTAAAATACCCATCAGGTGAAAAGGGCTCGTCTAAATTTGCTAAAAAACCCATTTTACCATCTCTATTTATATAACCACCATCATCATCTTTTAATTCAGGGTCAATTTTCCCTTCTTTATAACCATACATTGCTCTTTGTAATAAGCTATCATCATCAATAGCTAAAGCAATCATACCAACCGCTGCATTTCCCCAAGTGCTATGATTATGTACGCGATTAAAAAACTTTGGATTTTCTTTTGAAATAAAATCTGCAAAGGGTCTAAATAAATCTGTTTCTAATCTGTTGCGCTCTTCTTCTGATAAAAAATCATAAATACAATCATAAGCTTGACTTGTGTATACCAACCAGTTTGAATCATTTAAACATTGCCAAAACAGTTTACCTCTAGCGTATGAACGTGGTTTTGGATGAACAGAAAAGGTTGGATACAAAGCAGCATATTCCAACAACATATCCCTTACATATTTTGCATAGGTTTCATCTTCTAAAATTTGATAAAGCACACCCGCTTTTTGCATTTTTATATAATTCCTTTTATGACGCTCGTGTGTGTATCCTCCTGAATAGTCCTTTGGAATAGGCACTTCAATGCCATTTTTTATTTCAGCATCAACGTCTGCTTTAGTTTCAGACAACGATATATCAAAAATGGGTATACTTCCTAAATTAGCTCTAATTTGTTTAACACCTTGCTCTGTTAAAATTAAACTTGGATGCCCCGATTGAGCAGCTAAATTATTCTTATTGTTGCTATTGTCTTTACATGAAAAGAATATTAAAAAAATAATACATAAGATAGACATATTCCTTTTCATAATGTGTTTTGTTTTACTCAATTTTATAATGATAAGCATTTTTAATTTGAAACAACAATTATTCTTGAACCCGCAGTAATACCATCAGAAAAACTAATAATGTATGTACCACTACCAATAGATGATATATCTAAACTTAAATTTTGTGTTGCACCCAAAACTTGTTTTTCAAGTAATTTTCTTCCTTCTAAACTATACACTTTAATAGTGTTGATAGCATTAGTTAAGTTCTTAATATACAGTAAATTTTTTGCAGGAACTGGGTATAATTTTATACCGTTAACTAAATCGTTATTATTTATTGATAAATTACTTTGAGTACCAAAAAATTCTATTTCACTAATAGCAGACCAAACATTTGTTCTAGTATCACCAGCATTATTAAACCTACCGTAACCGACCAATTTCACATAACGCGCATTTACCATAATTTCATATTGATTAAAATCAGTAGTACCAGTGGCCGTAAGCAACAAATCTCCTGTTGTTGGTAAAGCCATTGTAAAATCTGAAACATTTGTTCCAGTTGTAGACACCCAAACTTGATACCCAAAAGAATCAGATTTGTTTGTAGTGTTGAATTGTATTAATTCAAGCTCGTATTCACTGCCTAAATCATAAATAATATATTCACCATCACCTTTATAATCTCCAGCAACCACAGCTCCGTCATCTGCAGCCCAATCGGTATCCAAATCTTTATCTAAAGTGTTTGAGGCATAATTAAATTTTGTAGTGCCATTTACTTCTTCTTTTGAAAATGAATGAATACTGACTTGATCTCCCGCTAAACCTGTATTAATAAGATCGTACAAATCAGTTAAATTAGCACCTTCTTGTGTTACCGTTAATGTTCTCGCTATATCATTACCTCCAGGATCTTGAGTAAACGTAACAGAACCCGATCTACTACTTGTATCTGTATTTTCTGTTACACTAACTGAAACTGTTGCATTACCAGTACCTGAATTTGTATCAATCGATATCCAAGTATCATTTGATATTGCAGTCCAGCTTACATTTGCATTAACATCTACATCATTACTAGAGGCTTCTGAAGCAAGCGCTGGTAATGTGCCAACCGTTAAATTGTCGACTACTACTATGGTACAATCACCATCAGCAATTGCAACTCCTATATTATCTAAAAAACAAGCCCCTATGCCATAACCAACCATATTATCAGTTTTTGGTATGAATGACCCCATATTTGCCCCTTTACCTGTAGATCCAGTCCCTGAAAATGTAAAGATTTCACCATCTGCCGTTGCTGTAATTCCTGTTTCTTCAGAAAAACCTGTAGTTGTTGCTCCTAAAGAAGTTCCTGTATAAACATTGCCCGAATAGGTTAGTCCAGTACCCATATTAGCAAAAGCACTGGCACTATCCCCAGAAATAACGTTAGTTACATTAGGGTCTGAAGTAGTAAAATAAATCAAGTTATCCGAAACTACTCCCAATGGGTCTGTTGATCCTTTATCTTCATTATAATACAAAGGTGCGTTTGTATTCACAATTGTGTTGTTGGAAAGACTTGTATTTTCTACTTTTTGATATCCATTTGTAAGACCCGAAGCGCTGCAATCAACCGCAGCATTATCACCGCCTCCGATAAATGTAATACCATTGTTCCATTTGGCTTGACTAACAACAGTAATACAATCTTGAATATAATTATTTGTAATACTATGGTTGCTATCCGAAATCCTAATACCTCCTGTACCATCTACATCTTCTCCCAAAAAATAATTTCCATTAACAATAGCATCAGAACCATGACGTAATACTAAAGAACCTCTACACCTCCTAAAAGTATTATTTGTGTAGATATTATTTTTACTTTTATTCGTAATAATTTCGTTTTCACCATCCGCCTCTACAAAATAATTGTTTGTAACTGTAACATTAGCGTTTACGTTTTGGGTATTGCTAGAACCAATACGTATGGTTTCACTATCTCCTGCATTGGATAATGCAGTATCTATTTTTTCATATTTATAGAAATAATTATTGCTAATGGTATGGCCAACTGTAGCACAACGACCAGCATCAGCATTATACGAAAGTTCAACCAATACCGTAGCACCAGCATTTGTTTTATTCATAAACGAACAGTTGGTAACCGTGTTATACGTTCCATATAATACAATCCACCTATGCTTTACGCTTGTGCCAGCCTCTTGATCACTTGGATCAACAGTTAAACCATTAATAGCACAATTTTGAATGATACTATAATTGGCGTAATCTGTACCATCTCTAAACTGAATAAAATTACTAGCACCATAACCGCCCTGCCAATAAAAACCATCAACAACCACGTAGTCTCCTCCGATATCCATCCTTAAACCACCAGTAAAAACAACACCACCTGGTGTTTCTGCTCTAAATATAATAGGATTTGTTGACGTACCATTACCAACAAAATTTATTCGCGCATCCGTATTATAGGTGCCATTTGCTAGTATGATAACATCTCCTGGTATGTAGGTTTGATTTTCTAAATCCTCGGGGTCTGTAATATTATATGTGGTTTGAGAAAACATAGTTAACGAGCAAAACAAAAACAGCAACATAAAACTATGTTTTTGTAACACAATCAAAATAGTATTTGAAATTTTTGAATATTGCAAAATAGTTTTCTTCATTTTAAAGATTATTTAATTTGAATCATTTAACCATTAATCTTTCAACACCAACAGTAAAAGAATCTTTACGAAATACAATAAAGTATAGACCTGGGTTGAGCTTGGAAATGTTAATATTCTTAGAAAGTGGTTTTAATTGATTTACAAGACGACCTAAACTATCATATATATCCAATTGATTAAAAGTGTTAGCTGTTGCTTCTAGTATTGAAACTTGATTTGAAGCCGGGTTAGGCACAATCCTAATCGATTTTTTTTTTAAGTTAGAATCATTCACCGATAAAGCATCTACCTCTTCTATACTAAAACCAGAAAACAACGCTTGTTCGTCTCTTAAATCTGCAGCATTAAGTAAACTTCTATAAATACCCCATTTTGGTCTTACAAATTCTGCTCCTGATCTCCAATTGACAATAGCATTATTAGAATAACTAAATAATTCGCTACCATCGCTAACCTTATTTATTTCAATGGCATATGTGCCAGCTGTTCCGTAGGTAATAGTTTCTATTACCTCAAGCCAAATTCCTGTAAATGGTAACAAGTCTGTTTTTTTTAATGTGATTTGACTATTGGTTTCTGCATAGCGAAGTTCCAACTGATCAGGAGCTCCTTTTCTTGTGGTTAAGGTATACATAGGCATACTTGCCAAATCCCCACCTACAGATTTTAATTGATGTATGTGCGTAAAATTTGGAGACGACTGAAAACCTACATCCAATTTAAATTTCCATTTATAAACAACAATTTCTCCCTCAATACCCTTTAGGTTATCTGGAGATTTATCATAGGCTTTTATTTCGTTACGCTGTCTGTCAAAATTTATACAGCGATCATTATCTGGCGTAACATGAATTTGAAATCGAAACACATTTGTATTTAATTCAGCATTAAAAACCTCATCAATGTGTCTCCCAAAAGCTGAATGATTACAATCTGGGGATTCAATAACGTTATGTCCTGGTGCTAATACAGAATTAATTAACTCATATGTATTTCCTGACCCATCGGCATCCAACAAGACTTGAGCATTTACAATCTGAAAATAGAATAACAGTGTAAAACTAAATATGATCGAGAATTTCATTTTAAAATTGGTTAACCAGTTTGGTTTACCAAATATACATATATTTGTAAGTTATGCAAAATAAAACGTGTTAAATTCAGACTGAAATGTAATAAGCTAAAGGAAGCTTTATAATGGAGGCGTGCTTAACCCAACAGATGCTTCTTTAAACCAGACTTCAGCATAACTTCCGTTCTCATACTGTTTGGCTATATCACCTTTATAAGTTTCAGATTTAGTAGATTTTTCGTTAGCTTGATTATATGCTCCTTGTTTAAAAAATTGTTTCTCTCCAGCATAAGCATTTTCCTGTTCAACACCATTTCGTCCTCTTAAAGTATATATTTCTGTAACTTGTTGAGGTCTGTAAGATCTTTTTGAAAAATCTGATTTTAATAAATTTTTAGTGAATTTAACCGATTCATGACCTCCTCTTGTAAAAGTGAGATACATAATTCCTTTATAAACATTTACTTTATAAGTAAACACTTCACCTAAAGCTATGCCATCTTCTGGTTCTTTGGGATAGGTATCTGAATCTGCTCCAACTACTGAAAAATCATAACCCCAAACTGATGTAGAAAAGTCCCATCTACCCGAATTATTGCCTTTAGTATTTATTTCGTAATTCCAAAATACAGAGCCTTTAGTATGTCCAGGGAATTTTTTAAAATATATTTTTAATGGCTCATTTTTGTGTCCTTCATCACTGTGTATTTGTCCAACCACTACCGAAAATGAAGAAGAGACTGTAGCATCTCCTGTAGTTGATACATGCTCCACTTTTAAAGTCCCTGTTAGTTTACCTCCTATTTCTGGTATCCAACGTTTCTTTTCTCCTAATTCTGTTCTTGTATTACTTGAATTTGGTGACGTAATACCAGCATTTGGAGTTTTATATACAACCCAATTCGTTTCACCATCATTTTCAACATAAAAAAAACCTTTCTTTTTATATTTCAAAAGCGCATCTGTTTTACTACCATCACCTAAAAGGATTTTCCATTTATCCATAAAAGGAATAACATCACTTGGAAATATTATAACATCGTCTGTTTTAGTTGTTGTTTCTATAGTAGTTTTAGAACTGTTTTTACAAGAAAACACTACAAAAAGCACAACAAATACGAATAACCACTTTTCCATTTTAGTTATGGAATTTTTAATACATTAATGTTAATTTCAAATTTTCTTCTACACGTATTTTACCTGAATTCGTAATTGTATTGTCAGCATGCGAATTATTTTTAGCACCCCACAATAAAGCTACAAGCTTTACTGAATTATTTTTAAAGGTATTATCTGAAATATCTACATTTATAATACCTCTTGTATTTATTAAAATACCGTTTTTTTCTTTGCCTCCACAATTGCTGAAAACACTATTAGATAGAATTAGATTTCCACCAATAGTAGACTCATCATAACCACCTCTGTAATAATCAATAACATTTTGTTTTACATTATTAAACTGGCAATTATCAACGGTTAAATATTCTGTATTATAATCACCTCTATCATTAGTTTCTTCAGATAATTCTAAACCATTTTCACAGTTTGAAATAGACGTATTTTTAAAAGTTATTCTTTCAGCAAATGACTGCTTATAAACTTTTAATACGTAGTTAAAATCACTTATATCACAATTTGTAACCGATAACCCAAAGTGTGTATACATATCATCTTTTAATGAAGCAAATGCATGTTGTGTTCCCGTGCCTTTTAAAATTACAGCATCTAAACTCAAAAACCCTTTTGGATGCAATTGAAATAAAGGTGTATTGGGTTCACCTGAATAATACAAAACAGTTTTTGATGCATCTAAAGCTTTAATGCTTAAATGCTTTTTAATATTAATGGACTGTTTTATCAAGTGCTTTCCAGTTTTTAAAACAATTATATCTCCATTTTCTGCTTCATCTATTTTAGATTGAAGATTATCACTAGCAGCAACTTCAATAGTTTTAGGTGCTTTAGCTTCAACTGTATCGGAAAACCAACTTGGTCCGTATTGAGATTTATCTAAAATTGAAGGATTATTAGCATCGGTGTTTACGACTGCTCCTATACTATTATTTGAGCTTCTTGAATTACCAAATAGATCTTTAGAAATTTTTTCAAACTCAAACCCTTTATAAGGTTGAACATTGATACTTAAAGCAGGCAAGGAGATATGTTCTGATACTTTTTTTAACTCAAAATCTAGTTGCTCTATCCCTTCAAACGTCTTAAATGCAACGTCTTGATTATTAATTATGTTATTCTTGAATGCAACCCCATCAGCTTTATCATGTTCTACAACGGGAGATTTATCTCCTGTTTCATTGTAAAGCACATTGTTTGCTATTATAGATCGAACGGGTCTTGCTGAACGAATTTCGGAAGCTGGCAATACATCCTTTTGAGCCAGATTTTGTCCAACTCCAAATTGCCAAGGTGAATTACAATTAATATAAGTATTATAAGCAACCACTAAATCTGTTACTTGATTATACCTGTTTAGAGGTGATTTTGGGATGCCATTCATGACAGCCAAAGGACTTCTAAAACTCTTACCTTTTAAATTATAAAAATAGTTATTAGTTACCCAATGCCCCGTATTAATAATTCTGATGCCTCCAATATTTTCATTTACGCCATCACCAATAAAATAGTTACCATCAATGGTACAGTAATTCCCATGTCTAGTAACCAAAGAGCCTTCACTTTTATAAAATACATTGTTTCTAAATTCGTTAAAATTGGTCTTACTAGATATAATTTCTACTTCACCGTTACACTCCTCAAATAAATTATTAGCAACCATAGTATAACTTGGAGACATAGATGAGTAACTATCGCCTATTTGAATAGTTTCACCACTTGCACCACCTTTTGGTGGCCTAGGTCCAAAATGGTTGTTAACAATTTGGTGGTAGTTATTAATGTGTTCATTTCCTTTTAAATCAACACGAATAGTTGGTCCGCGATTAGTTTTCCCAGCGATATAGCAGTTACTTAAGGTGTTGTGTCTTCCCCAAAATTGCACCCATCTATCTGCATCATCGCGTGTCATTTTATTAAAATCTTCAATAACGCTATTAGTTAAAGTACAATGATTAGCTATTGTTTCTTTATCTGTTCTAAATACCACAACTGCCTCATCCGGAGAATAACCATTTCTAAAATGAAGTCCATCTACTACTAAATATTTACCTCCAAATTTTAAGCTAGACACACCTTCAATAAAAACTTCACCAGCTGTTTCAGCTTTAATGGTAATAGGTTTACTCTCGCTACCTTCTGCTTCAAACTTTATTTCAACATCTTTCCATGTACCATTTGCCAGAACAATTACATCTCCTGGTTTAACTTTATTAATAGACTCTTCTAATTCAGAAACAGTAGTAACCAAAACACCTAAATCAGTAGAAACCCTATTACATGAAAAACTCAAAAAACTTAGAAAAGCGATAAACAAAAACCTTCTCATAAATGATGATATTAAAAATGTAAGATAAAAAAAAGTCTTTATTTTAAGGAATAAAGACTTTCCAACTCTAAAAATCAAACTAAATTACTCAACTATTATTTTCTTATTAACAGCACCTTCAAGAGTATCAATCTTTAACAAATACAACCCTGAATTTAAGCTAGAAATATTTAATGCGTTATTCTCTAATCCGTTTTGAGAAAAAACTTGTTTTCCTAACAAATCATAAATTTTGATAGAAGACACCTCAATAGTATTTGAATCTATATACAATAGATCTTTTGCTGGGTTAGGATAAATATTGAAGTTTGACACTAAATTACCTTCTACAGAAAGCGTCTGAAAACTCACATTAATTTCGCCATATGTTAACCCCCCAAAATCGCTTAAATTCATACTTGTTAATTCTGTACTAGGCACATTTCTAGTTCCTGTACTACTAAACCTCCAATCAGGATATGATACAGAATTTACACGTCCAGCCATCCAATCGTCATTATTAACAGCATCTACAGTACAAGCAAAACCAGTAGAAGTACCTTGTCTTGCTACATAATTAGGATACTGATTAAGTGTAACTATTGTAGGAGATAGGGAACTATCAAAACGAAGTAAAGGGTCTGTAGAAAGAAGTTGTTCAACAAAAATTATTTTACCATAACCAAATTCACCTACTTCTCCATTACCAGTAGTAATGTCATCATCATCTAATATACTGACAGAATCGTATATCGTCCAAGTTAAGGCAGCTCCATCAAGAACCCCATCTTCATTAGTATCTACAATCTCATCCTTTGGATCTGTAGCAGATTGCACTATCATATATGTAGCACTTTGATCATTAAAAGTTCCATCATATCCGATATCTGGGGTAATTGATGAAATATTGTAGTTATTTAAAGTTTCGTTATTTCCATCTGAAGGACTTTCATCTGTCCAATCTATGGTATCAGCAACTAATTGTATAGTTACTACATTAGCATCTGAAGTAGCTAAATCAGTAGCAAAAGGATTAATAAATTTTGTACCACTTATATCTGCACCAAGTAAATCAACTGCACCAGTTCCTGTATTCATAGTAATATCAGCAACAATAGCTAAAATCCCATTACTACCAAATTGCAAGCCGCTTAAGTTTATAGATTCTCTAACTTTACCAATGTTTGATGAAACATCACTATCATCACCATCTCCATCTACTACAATAAAATATACATTAGCTGGAATAGTGGCATTTGCTGGCCCTCTAAATTCAAAGTATTCAATACCTGCATCTGTATCCGTTTGATAAGGCTCCATGGAGGAATTATCAGAATCATTAAAAAAGGCAGTACTACTATTAGGAGGGCTTGGAACTATTTCACTAATAAAATAGGAGGTATGATCATAAGTTTGGGAGTACCCCAAAGTATATACACATAGTAATAATAAAAGTAGTTTTGTTTTCATAATATCTAGTTTAGAAAAGTTAAAAATCAGTCTACCATACTTTTTGGAAAACCAAATTGGTTAACCAGATTGGTTTTCCAAATATATTGCTTTTTTTTTAGGAAACAAATTTTTTAACACAAATACAAAGGGATTAATTGACAACTATGTTAGAAAAATTAGTTTACAACAAAACATTAACTTCTTTAAAGGTATGATTCAAAAAAAAAATCAGGAGATAGATAAATTAAAATAAACACAAAACAATAGTGCAAATTAATTTAATACTAAAGAGCTTTTAATCTATGTTATAGGGAGAAATAAAAAACTCTGTATACAAATATATTGATACAGAGATGTTTTCTATTTATTCGTGACCCCGACAGGATTCAAACCTGTAACCCTCAGAGCCGAAATCTGATGCGCTATTCAGTTGCGCCACGGGGCCGTTTTCTGCGTAAAGCAGATATATTATTTTATGATAACTTTGCTTTTACAATATTAGAAATAGTTTTTCCATCGGCTTGTCCAGCTAGTTCTTTACTTACCATACCCATAACTTTTCCCATATCTTTCATACCTTCTGCTCCTGTTTGCTCTATTACGGCTACAACAACTTTCTCAATCTCTTCTTCACTTAATGCTTCTGGTAAAAATTGACTAATAACTTCTGCTTCGTCAATTTCTGGTAAGGCTAAATCTTTTCTATCTTGATTTAAATAGATTGCAGCACTATCCTTTCTTTGTTTTACTAATTTTTGAAGTATTTTGAGTTCTTGCTCTTCTGTTAAATCTTCTTTTGCTCCACTTTCAGTTTGCGCTAATAAAATGGCTGATTTCACAGCTCTCAATGCGGTTAAAGCGGTTTGATCTTTAGATTTCATAGCTTCTTTCAAAGCTATCATTATGTCTTGTTGTAAACTCATAATTTCAAATATTTACTGAATGCGAATATAGAAAATAGATTTCTGCATTTACAGGAATAACAATAAAAAAACCCGAAAAAAGGAGGGAATCTTTTCGGGTTTTTAAATAACACACTAAGTTTAATTCTAATAATTAATCTACATTATCATGCAAAAACGAATTATTATTTCTTAATTGTATATCATCATTATCATCTAATCCAATACTTGTTCTTGATAAATCATTACTTTCAGAAGAGTGCTTAGTTTCATCTAAATCAACTCCTTGGCGTTTATAAGCTGGCACCTTTTCTATATCATCAATTTTAGCATTATTGAATTTATAATTAAAGTCTTTCATCTTACGTCTGCGTTCTTCTGCTCGCTCTTTCAATAATTCTGAAATCGGGCTATTCATCGGATCAATTTCCTCAACTTCATCATCAATAACGAGTTCATTTAATACCTTCTTTTCAAAAACAACTTCTTCATCAACTTCTTCTAATACCTCTTTTGTTGTCTGTTGTGTTTGATTAATCGAAGATTCTACTTCAACATAATCATCTAAAGCATAACGTATATCTCCTTCTTCATTAGTTTCATTAACTGTAATCAATTCAACATAATCATTTACTTCAATATCATTCACATCATCAGTTGAATCATCAGTTAAGTCATAAGAAATAATATCTTCCATAGGCTCTTCCATTTCCTCGTTTGAAGAAGATAGTGGTAAGTCAAAAGTCAATGTTATTTGTTGCTCTTCTTCAATATTATCTGATATCACTTCAACATCCTGAACATCTTCAATATCTGTTGCCATTCTAGTAACTGGCTTAATAATGAAATCTTCATCCTCTTCGAGAGTATTAATGTTAGCACTTACTTGATCATAAACCACATCCATATTCTTAATAATTTCCGAAGTAGGAATTAAGTCAATATTTTCAGGTACGTGCTGTATGTCTTCCTTTTTCACAAAAGAAACTTCCTCTTCTTCTATCTCTAAAGTATGACGCACTAATGGTGTTTCTTTCTTTTCTTCAAGCTCAATAATTGGCTCAATGATTACTGGCTCTTTTTCTTTAGAATCTAGCTCCTGCTCTTCTCCTAAAGCATGAACTACCTTTTTGGTTTCAGTATTAGAAATTTCGTCTTGTTGCTCAATATCGAAACCAGTAGCTATGATAGTAACAGCTATAGATTCCTCCAAAGCTTCATCTTCACCAACACCCATGATAATATTAGCCCCATGGCCTGCTTCATTTTGAATATGATCATTGATTTCTCCAATTTCATCAATTGTAATTTCTTGAGATCCAGAAACTATAAGTAATAATACGTTTTTAGCTCCTGTAATTTTATTATCGTTTAATAATGGAGAGTCAAGTGCCTTACGAATAGCATCTTGAGCACGATTTTGACCTGATGCTAATGCTGACCCCATAATAGCTGTACCACTATTACTTAAAACGGTTTTAGCATCACGTAAATCGATGTTTTGAGTGTAGTGATGTGTAATAACTTCTGCTATTCCACGAGCAGCTGTGGACAACACTTCATCTGCTTTAGAAAACCCAGCTTTAAAACCAAGGTTTCCATATACTTCGCGAAGTTTATTATTGTTTATAACAATTAACGAATCAACCACATCTCTTAATTTCTCAATCCCTTTTTGAGATTGCTCGATACGCATTCTACCTTCAAATTGAAATGGCATAGTAACGATACCTACTGTTAGGATATCTAAGTCCTTTGCCATTTTAGCAATTATAGGAGCAGCACCAGTTCCTGTTCCCCCTCCCATTCCAGCAGTAATAAATACCATTTTAGTATTGGTATCTAGCATTTGAGAAATATCATCAAAACTTTCTACAGCAGATTGTTCGCCTATATCTGGATTTGCTCCAGCACCTAATCCTTCAGTTAAGTTAACGCCTAATTGGATTTTATTAGGAACACCACTGTTTTGTAGGGCTTGCGCATCTGTATTACAAATGTAAAAATCTACGCCTTTGATACCTTGCTGAAACATGTGGTTAATGGCATTACTACCACCGCCACCTACACCAATGACTTTAATAACATTTGACTGATTTTTAGGTAAGTCAAATGAAATACTTGTTTCGAATTCTTTTTTGCTGCTCATAAAATTCTGTTTTTCTGGGGTTTTGTACTTAATATTTTGATTCAATGGATTTAATTACTCAGCGTTATCTAAAAAATCTTTAACGCGCTCTGTTAACTTATCAAGAAATGAGCGTCTTTCCTTGATAGGCTTTTCTTTAATCTCTTCTTCAACTAGCGGTATTTCTTCTTCATTTACAACTTGCTCTTGTTGCTCAATCTTCTTTCTTTCTTGACGTTTTAAACCATCTAAAACCAAACCAACTGCTGTGGCAAATAAAGGGCTTGTAATATCATCATCACTATCACCAGCAAGGTGTTCATTAGGATAACCAATTCTGGTATCCATTCCTGTAATATATTCTACTAATTGTTTTAAATGTTTAAGCTGACTGCCACCACCTGTTAAAACAATACCTGCAATTAATTTTTTCTTTTGCTCTTCGTGCCCGTAATTTTTAATCTCGACATAAACCTGTTCTACAATTTCAACAACACGAGCATGTATAATTTTAGACAAGTTTTTTAATGTAATTTCTTTGGGCTCTCTACCTCTTAAACCAGGAATGGAAACAATCTCGTTATCTTTATTTTCCCCTGGCCACGCAGAACCAAATTTTATTTTTAATAATTCTGCTTGTTTCTCAATAATTGAGCATCCTTCTTTTATATCTTCAGTAATCACATTTCCTCCAAAAGGAATAACGGCTGTATGACGAATTATACCATCTCTAAAAATAGCTAAATCAGTCGTTCCACCTCCTATATCAATCAAAGCAACACCTGCTTCTTTTTCTTCTTGACTTAATACAGCATTTGCTGATGCTAAAGGCTCTAGCGTAATCCCTTCAAGATTTAATCCTGAACTTTGAACACAACGACCTATATTCCTGATAGAGGATACTTGACCAACTACGACATGAAAATTTGCTTCAAGGCGACCGCCATACATTCCTATAGGCTCTTTTATTTCAGCTTGACCATCAACTTTATACTCCTGGGGTAAGACATGAATAATTTCTTCACCTGGAAGCATAACCAACTTATGAACTTGATTGATTAGCCTATCAATATCATCATCATCAATAACCGTTTCGGAATTTGAACGGGTTATGTAATCACTATGTTGTAAACTACGAATATGCTGTCCTGCTATACCAACAGTGACTTCATCAATTTTCATTTCCGCAGCGGCTTCAGCTTCTTGAACTGCTTGTTGAATAGACTGGATAGTTTGTGTAATGTTATTAACCACACCACGATGCACACCTAAACTTTTAGATTTACCAATGCCTAAAATTTCAACCTTGCCGTATTCATTTTTACGACCAATCATAGCTACTATCTTGGTAGTTCCTATGTCTAACCCTACTGATAAATTATGCTCCATAGCTTATATTTTGGTACATATTACTTGGTTCTCAAACTGTAAATTCACTTTACTATAATTATTAAGTGTCTTATCCTTTTGATTCTTTTTATAAAATGCTTTTAGATTATTTATTTTTTTATCCAAAAATTTATCATCTCCTAATTGCACTAAAAAACCACACTTTCTAAGTCTTAAATAAAGACTTTTATTAATATCTTGATGAATCTCAAAAACATGCTTTTCCAAAAAATCATCAGTTTTAATTTTACGTGCTATTTTATAGACGCTTTTTAAATTATTTTTTTCAACAAAACCAGTAACCAGTGGCACTCTAGCGGAATAACTTTTTGATAATGGCATGAATGAACCGTCATCATCAATGTAATAAGACGCATTTGTACTTACTCTTGCAATAGGCGTTTTCTGTTCAATATCAGCATTAAGTGTACCATTTACAGCAACATACACTTCTGCAGTTTTTATCATAGGATTAGATTTGAGGGCATTTTCTAATTCATTCAAATCTAAAGTTTCTTTAGGCACGTTTTTAAAGCCGTCATAATTTTGTATTAACAATTTACTAACAGTTTCATTGGTAATAAAAAGGTTGTTTTCCCCAATAAATTTCACTTGAGGTTGGGATAAATTTCTATTAGCATTTCTCTGAGACGAGAACGCAAATAAAAACACCACCAATGCTAATAAAACAACTAATTTTATGTAACCCCAATTAACTCGCAATACTGAATTCTTTTTTTATATATTTCACTTCTTCCCCAATATCCCCAGCACCTATAGTTAATATGACTTTAGCACTGCTTTGACGGATTTTATTTATTATCTCGTTTTTTCTAACCAACTGCTTATTTTTATTATCTATTTTATTCATTAACCATGATGATGTAACACCTTCAATTGGCAACTCTCTTGCTGGGTAAATATCCAACAACATCAACTCATCAAACTGAGATAAGCTTTCTGCAAAAGCATCAGCAAAATCTTTAGTTCGACTATACAAATGCGGTTGAAAAATAGCAAGCACATCTTTATCAGGATACATTTCTCGTACCGCCTGATATACAGCATTTATCTCTTCTGGATGATGCGCATAATCATCAATAAACACAAACTCTTCTGTTTTTATGTGATACGTAAATCGTCTTTTAACCCCCTTATAAGATGCTAAAGCTTTGGCGAGCTGTTGGTGCGGGCAACCATATTCCACAGCCATCGCCAAGGCTATTAATGCATTCGACAAATTGTGTCTACCAGGTAGGTTAAATTGTATATTTTTAAGCACAGTTTTTGGCATTTTTACATCAAAAACATATGCTCCGTTTTCTATTTTTATATTTTGAATGGTATAATCTGAATCGTCTTCAATCCCATAAGTAATTCCTTTTAAGGGTAATCCATTTTTAACAAATAGCTTCCCATTAGGTTTAATTCTTTTTGAAAACTCTTCAAATGTTTTTTTTAATTCTGAAGCATCTCCATAAATATCCAAATGATCTGCATCCATTGACGTAATACAAGCCAAATCTGGAGATAATGTCAAGAATGAACGGTCAAATTCATCAGCTTCAACTACAGAAACCTCAGCGCCATTAAGAATTAAATTAGAATTATAATTTTCACTAATACCTCCTAAGAAAGCAGTTACAGGCTCATTACAAACCTTCATAATATGCCCTAAAATACTTGTTGTTGTCGTTTTTCCATGAGTTCCAGCTACAGCTAAACAAAATGTGTGTTCTGTTATTAAACCTAAAACCTCAGAACGTTTTAAAACACTAAAACCATTATCTTTAAAATAACTTAACTCGTTATGATTTTTTGGTATGGCAGGTGTGTAAATTACTAACGTGTCTTCAGGGTTCTTAAAATCTAAATTTATATTTTGAATAGCATCGTTAAAATGAACTTCAACACCTAACTCTGTTAAGCTATCTGTAACTTCTGTTTGTGTCTTATCATAGCCAGCAACATGTTTTTTATTAGCATAAAAATAGCGTGCTAGAGCACTCATGCCTATACCACCAATACCAATAAAATAGATATTATTTACGTCTTCTAAATTCATTTATTATTCTTCAAAAGTTTTTCAACCTCGTCTACGATATCTTTTGTTGCATTTACTAATGCTAGTTTTTTAATATTATCTCCTAATTGTTTTTGTTTTTCTACAGAACCTACAAGCTGAGAAAATTTATTTTCAAAATCCGCTTCTAAATCCTCCTCTTTAATCATTATTGCAGCATCTTCATTTACAATAGACATAGCGTTTTTGGTTTGATGATCTTCAGCAACATTTGGAGACGGAATAAATAGTACTGGCTTACCAACAATACACAATTCTGAAACCGAACCAGCTCCTGCTCTAGAAATCACAATATCTGCTGCTGCGTATGCAAAATCCATGTTGTTTAGAAACTCATAAACCTGAACATCTTTTGTATTCTTGTATATCTTATATCGTTGATAATACAACTTTCCACATTGCCAGATAATTTGAATGTTTTGTGTATCAAAAAAATCTAATTCTTTTTCTATTAGCTCATTAATCCTTCTAGAACCTAAACTACCACCTATAACAAGTAGTGTATATTTACCGTGTTTTAAATCAAAAAAATCTTTTGCCTCAACAGTTTTTGTTTTAATATCCAATAAACTTTGCCGTACAGGATTCCCTGTTTTAATAATTTTATCTTCTGGAAAAAACCGCTCTAAACCATCATAAGCAACACATATTTTTTTTGCTTTTTTTGATAACAATTTATTTGTAATTCCAGGATAAGAATTCTGTTCTTGAATTAATGTTGGAATATTATTTGAAGCAGCAACTTGCAATAATGGACCACTCGCAAAACCACCTGTACCTATAGCCACATCGGGCTTAAAGGATTTTACGATTTTACGAGCTTTCCAAATGCTACTAATCACTTTAAAAGGAAAACTTAAATTTTTCAAGGTTAACTTACGCTGAATACCAGAAATCCACAAACCTTTAATATCGTACCCCGCCTGAGGAACTTTTTCCATTTCCATTCTATCTTTAGCACCAACAAATAAAAAATCGGCATCAGGAAAACGAGATTTTAATTCGTTTGCAATAGCTATAGCAGGATAAATATGACCTCCTGTTCCACCTCCAGATAATATGATTTTATATTTTTGATTCATTTAAATTGTTTCTGAAAGAATTTCTAATGGGTTTTCTTCGTTTATTTCTTTCTCTTTTATTTCTTCTCGCTTAGCACTTACACTAAGTATAATACCAATAGCTAAACAGGTCATCCAAATTGACGTACCTCCACTACTTATTAATGGCAATGTTTGACCAGTAACCGGAAACAACTCAACAGCTACAGCCATGTTAATTAGAGCTTGAAATACAATAGGAAGGCCAACGCCTAATACTAACAACTTTCCAAATATCGTATCTGACTTTTGAGCTACTATAACAACACGGAATAGCAACCACAAATACAAAGTCATAATCACAAAACCTCCTACCAACCCATACTCTTCTATAATAATAGCAAAAATGAAATCTGATGACGATTGAGGTAAAAAATTCTTTTGCATACTTTTCCCCGGGCCAACACCTTTAATCCCTCCTGTTGCAATTGCAATTTTTGCTTTTTCTATTTGATAATCTGCCTCTGTATCTTCTGGATTTGCAAAGCTTTCAATCCTTCCCATCCAAGTATCAACCCTATTAGGCATAGCATCTGGAAAAGCTTTAGCAACCAAAATAAACAAGGTTAATACCAAAATACCTGAACCTACAATTACCGCCAAATAACGCAAAGGATAACCCCCTAAAAACACAAGCATTACTACCATTAAGAACATAATCGCTGCTGTAGAAAAATTTGCTGGCAGTATAAGGATTAAGACTAAAAAAACAGGAATCCAAAGCGGCAAAATAGTGGCTTTAAATGTTATAATTTCATCCTTAATCTTCGACATGTATCTTGCTACATATACCATAAGCACGACAGCTGCTAACGTGGATGTTTGAAAAGACATACCCACAAATGGAATTTGAATCCATCGACTAGCGTTAGCCCCATCTATAGTTTTACCTTGAAGCATTGTTAAGCCTAACAAAACCAGCACAACGGGAATCATTATCAAAGACAAGCCTTTAAAATATCTGTAAGGGATTTTATGTACGCCATACATAATAGCAAAACCCAGCAATAAATGCACAAAATGTTTAACAAAAAAAGTGAACGTACTACTACCTGCGCCCTTGTAAGCTAAATTACTAGCAGCACTGTAAACAGGCAAAAACGACAGTATTGCCAATAAAGCAACTATTGCCCAAATTAACCGATCTCCTTTTATGTTTTTAAATACTGCTTGCACCTATATTTTTTTACAGATTCCTTACTGCATCTTTAAATTGACGTCCACGATCTTCATAATTTTCAAACAAATCGAAACTCGCACATGCTGGAGACAACAAAACAGCATCTCCTGCATCAGCTACTTTATATGCAATCTTTACGGCTTCGCTCATAAACTGTGTTTCAACAATAACATCAACCATATTTCCAAAAGTGTTCATCAATTTTTCATTATCAACACCCAAACAAATAATAGCCTTTACCTTTTCATTTATAAACGGAAATAACTCTTCATAATTATTACCCTTATCAACACCTCCAACAATCCAAACTGTTGGAGTATCCATACTTTCTAGAGCATAATACGTAGCATTTACATTCGTTGCTTTTGAATCGTTTACGTATTGCACTTTATTTATTTTCAGCACTTGCTCTAAACGATGTTCTACACCTTGAAAGTTCTCTAAACTCTCTCTAATGGTTTGCTTTCTTATTTTAAGTAAATGCGCCACAGTAGAAGCAGCCATGGCATTTTTTATATTGTGCTTTCCTTCTAGGGTTAAGTTTGATGTTGGCATAGTTATTTTGCTGTTATTTATTGTTAGTTTAATATTTTCTTTATCTAAATACGCGCCATTTTCAATAGCCTTTTTTAATGAAAATGGCAATAATGTGGATTGAACTGGATTGTTTTTTAAATGGTCAACTATTACTTCATCATCAGCGTCATATATCAAATAGTCAGCTTTAGTTTGATTCATAGCTATTCTGAATTTAGAATGGATATAGTTCTCAAATTTGTAATCATATCTATCTAAATGATCGGGAGTAATATTCAACAGCACCGCTATATTCGGCTTGAAATCAATAACATCGTCTAATTGAAAACTACTAATTTCAAGAACATAGTTTTTAAAATCTGATTCTAAAATCTGTTTAGCAAAACTATCCCCAATATTTCCTGCCAACCCTACATTTAATTCTTGTTTTAAAATGTGATGCGCTAACGTTGCCGTAGTTGTTTTCCCATTACTTCCTGTAATACCAATAATCGTGGCATCAGTAAATTTTGAAGCAAATTCAATTTCTGAAACAACTAAAATCCCTTGTTTTCTGATTTGTTTTATCAAATCAATCTTGTCAGGAATCCCAGGACTTTTCATGATGATATCTGCATTTAAAATCTTAGATATTGTATGCATTTCATCTTCCCATTCAATCTCATTATGTATAAGAACTTGTTTGTACTTTTCTTTTATTTTTCCTTTATCGGAAACAAAAACTTGATACCCTTTTACCTTTCCCAAAAGTGCTGTTCCAACACCACTTTCTCCTCCACCAAGAATAACCAGCCTTTTCATCTATCTAATTTTCAACGTTACGATTGAAAGAATAGCGAGCAATATCCCAACAATCCAAAATCGTGTAACTATTTTACTTTCGTGATATCCAGATTTCTGATAGTGATGATGTAGTGGAGACATTTTAAATATTCGCCGTCCTTCTCCATATTTTTTTTTGGTATACTTAAACCAACTTACCTGCATAATGACAGATAAATTTTCTGCAACAAAAATTCCGCATAATACAGGAATCAACCATTCTTTACGAACCGCAATAGCTATAACAGCTATAATTCCGCCTATGGTTAAACTCCCCGTATCACCCATAAATACTTGAGCTGGAAAAGTGTTATACCATAAAAAACCTATAAGTGCTCCTACAAAAGCCGCTATATAAATTGTGATTTCCTCAACTCTTGGGATATACATGATATTTAGGTATTCTGAGAAAATAATATTACCAGATACCCAAGCAAAAATTCCTAACGTAAGCACTATAATTGCCGAAGTTCCAGCAGCCAAACCATCAATACCATCTGTTAAATTAGCTCCATTTGAAACTCCTGTAATGATGATTATAATTATCAGAATAAAAATTACCCATGCATATTTTTTTAAATCTGGACTTATCCAAGTAATTAAATCTGCATAATCAAACTCATTCCCTTTAACAAAAGGAATTGTAGTTTTTGTTGACTTCATTTCTTCTTGAAATAATTTTGAAGCCTCTATATCTGGATTTTCAGCTAACAAAACACGCTGTTGCTCAATAGGTAATTTTTCTTTCATCGTTACATCCTGATGAAAAAACAAGGTTGCACCTACTATGATTCCTAAACCAATTTGCCCTAAAACTTTAAATCTGCCTTTTAATCCCTCTTTGTCGTTTTTAAACTTCTTTAAATAGTCATCAATAAAACCAATAACTCCCATCCAAATGGTTGTTACAATTAAAAGTAAGATGTAAATATTTTCTAGTTTAGCCAATAACAATACCGGAATTAGAGTAGCTAGTATGATTATAATTCCACCCATAGTTGGTGTACCCGCTTTTTCTTTTTGCCCTTCTAAGCCTAAATCTCTAATGGTTTCACCCATTTGTTTTTTTTGTAGAAAACGAATAATTCGTTTACCATAAATAGTAGAAATTAACAACGACAAAATCATAGCTAAAGCTGCTCTAAAGGTTAAAAACCCAAAAAGTGTGGCCCCTGGAAGCTGAAACTGTTTTTCCAAATACTCGAATAGGTAGTACAACATTTAATTCTCTACTTTTATTAACCCCTCGACTGCCCTTGGGGAGACATTTTGTTTATTATTTTTGTAATTGTTTTAAAAATTCCTTTACTATTTTAAGGTCATCAAAATCAAATCGCTCTCCCTTTATTTCTTGATAGGTTTCATGTCCTTTTCCAGCAATCAAAATAATATCATTAGGTTGCGCCATTTGACACGCCGCCTTAATCGCTTGCTTTCTATCTTGTATGGTTAATGCTTTTTTGAAATTTTGTGGCTCAACCCCAGCCTCAATGTCATTTAAAATATCCTCTGGATTTTCACTTCTAGGGTTATCATTCGTAAAAATCACCTTATTACTTAAAGTTGTTGCTATATGCCCCATTTTAGGTCGCTTGGTTTTATCCCTATCTCCACCACAACCAACTACAGTAATAAGTACTTCATTTTTAGTCCTAATATTATTTACAGTCTCTAATACATTTTTTAGTGCATCAGGCGTATGCGCATAATCAACAATAGCAGTGATTTTATCATCAGAAACCACATATTGAAAACGCCCACTAACACTCTCTAAATCACTTATCAATCGAAGAATTTCTACTTTTTCAAGACCTAATAATTCCGCAGTAGCATAAATTGCAAGAACATTATACGCGTTAAAGTTTCCAATAAGCTTAGTCCATACTTCACTATCGTTAACTTTTAACAACAAGCCTCCAAACTGATTCTCTAAAATCTGAGTTTTATAATCAGCATACTGCTTTAAAGCGTAGGTGTATTTTTTAGCGTTTGTGTTTTGTAACATCACCAAGCCATTTTTATCATCTACATTTGAAAGTGCAAATGCTTGACTTGAAAGCTCATCGAAGAATTTCTTTTTTACATCTCTATATTCAGCAAATGTTTTATGATAATCCAAATGATCATGAGACAAATTCGTGAAAATACCGCCCTCAAAATGCAAACCTTCCGTTCTATGTTGGTGAATTCCGTGAGAACTCACTTCCATAAAACAAAACTCTACACCTTCAGTATTCATTTTACTTAAATACTTGTTTATAGTTAAAGAATCTGGTGTAGTATGGGTTGCTTTATATTCAGTTTCATCCACCATAATTTTCACAGTAGATAACAACCCTACTTTGTAACCAGCTTTTTTAAATAGCTGATATAATAAACTTGTTACTGTAGTTTTTCCATTTGTACCAGTAACACCAACAAGTCTTAAGTTTTGTGATGGGTTATGATAAAAATTCGAAGCTATAATAGCCAGTGCTTTACTAGAATTATCAACTTCAACATAAGCAACACCATCTATTAGTTTTTTTGGTATGGTTTCACACACAATACTTGTTGCGCCTTTGTCAATAGCCAAATCAATGTAATCGTGCCCATCTGAAACCAAACCACGAATAGCAACAAACAAATTGCCTTTTTCAATTTTACGTGAATCAAAATTAACAGCATCAACCCCTATACTTGTGCTTCCAACTACAGCATTTAAAGTAACCTTGTACAATATGTCCTTGAGAGCTATCATGATGCTTTTAAAACTACTGTTTGATTATTCTTTAATTTGGTATTCTTGTTTATGGATTGGGCTTTCACTAAGCCATTACCTTCTAACCGCACCTTTACATTAACCTGCATATTTTCTAACAAAACCAAAGCATCCATAGCAGGCATCCCTACTACATTGGGCATAATTGTTTTATATTTTTGCGCTTTTTCATAGAAGCTTTCATAATCCTTTTCTACCGCACCCATTTTCACATCTAACGATTCAACCTCATCAACAATAGGTGTATCTGTAAAAATCTTTTGCGCCACCCTTTTAAACACAGGACCAGAGACATCAGCCCCATAATATCCTACACTTTTATCAGGCTCGTGAATAACTACAATACATGAGTATTTAGGATTATCTGCAGGAAAATAACCAGCAAATGATGAGATATAATTCAACTTTTCTTTATCGCGATAATCTTTTTGACAAGTACCTGTTTTACCTGCCATAGAAAAGTTTTTAGAATATAATCGATGGCCTGTACCATGTTCCTTTTCAACTACATTTTTAAGTAATGCTTGTAATTTTGAAATGGTTTCTTTTGAGCAGATTTGATTGTTTATCACTTCCTTTTCAAAAGGCTCAATGACTTTATCAAATTCTTTTACCTCTTTTAAAAATCTAGGCTTTACCATAACACCATCATTCGCAACGGCATTATAAAACGCAAGTGTTTGCAATGGCGTAAAAGACACTCCATAACCATAAGCCATCCACTGTAGAGCAATTCCACTCCAACGACCGTTCTTTACTCTTGGATCTGGAATAATTGGTTTTGGCTCACCTATAATTGGTAAGTGCAAATCGTTATTTAGGTTCATGTCGTACAACCTATCAACAAACTTTTCAGGCTGTTTTCTATAAGCCTGATCAATAGCCTTGACAATTCCTGTATTAGAAGACACCTCAAAAGCTTTTGAAACCGTTATTTTTCCGTAACCGCCATGTTTTGAATCTCGAACTTTTTTACCATAGAAACTCAAAATTCCTTTTTCAGTATCAACAACATCACTTGTATCAACCACTTTATCTTCAAAAGCAGCAGCTAACGCCATCAATTTAAATGTAGAGCCTGATTCATGACTTTCACCTACCGCATAATTCAATCGCTCATAATAATGTCCATTTTTATTCCTTCCTAAATTTGAAATAGCGCGAATCTCTCCAGTTTTGGTTTCCATAACCACCACACATCCATGGTCTGCTTTATACTTTTCTAACTGTGCTAAAAGCGCATGATGTGCAATGTCTTGAATATTAACATCTATGGTAGTATAAACATCATACCCATCTTGTGGTTCAATTTCATTAGCATCACTCAACGGTTTCCACTGGCCTTTTCCTATTTGTTGCTTTTTACGTTGCCCATCTACACCGCGTAAATATTTTACCCCAAAAGCACCATCAATCCCAGGTCTTGTAACATTTCCTTTATCATCAATACGCTCATAACCTATTGTTCTTTGCGCAATACCACCCATTGGATGTTCACGTTTAGTAGTTTGCTCAACAATTAAACCACCTTTAAATGCCCCTAACTCTAATAATGGAAAATTTCTTAATCGGATATAATCTGAATATCCAATGTTTCTAGCCAATAAAAAATACCTGTTTCTGTTTGCTCGTGCCCGTCTTAAGTCTTTTTCTAATGCGTTTGAAGATTTACCAGAATATTTTGAAAGCGAATCACAAAGTGGCTTGATATACTTCTCAAAAGTTTTAGCTTTTGGCGTTAACGCATCAAAACGAATATCATACTTAGGAATTGAGGTAGCTAGTAAATTCCCATTTACAGAATACACATTACCTCTATTTGCAGGAATCACAACATTTTTAACAACACGCTCTGTAGCTTTTGCTCTATACACATCACCTTGAAGAAATTGAACACTTAAAAGCTTAAATACCACAGCAAGCCCGAAGATGAACATACATCCAGCTATAAAGTACAAACGGTTTAATATGTTTCTTTCGTTTACTGCCAAGGTTGTTTTATCAATTTTTAGCTTTTACTTTTATTTTTTTTGGTGGAATTACCGAAGACGCTAATCCTTTTTCTTTCATTACTATTACAACATGAGATTCCATTTTGAGCCTCATGAGTTTGGAGCGACCATCAACAAAAGCAGATCGCATTTCTTTTACTTCATTTTTTAATCTTGCAATTTCATAGACCTTTTTATCAGCACTATGCGAACTTGCAATCATTATTATAGCTAACACGGAAACGAATAAAATAAATCGCCAATTCTTAAATGAATCATCACTTACTAAAAATGTTCCTTTTAATATGTTATAGATATTTTTCTTCATTCTGATAATTTTGTAGTTTCGATTTCTCTCAACTCCTAAAAATTATATTTTTTCAGCTATTCTAAGTTTTGCACTTCTTGCCCTATTATTTGTTTTTATTTCTTCTGCCGTTGGAACAATCAGTCCGTTCACTTTTTTTAGTGGCACTTCAAAATTTCCGAACATATCCCTTTCTGGCTCCCCTTCAAACATCCCATTTCTTATAAAACGTTTCACCAACCTATCTTCAAGCGAGTGGTAGGATATAAAACTAAGCCGCCCTCCAACTTTCAACACTTCTGGAGTTTGCAATAAAAACTCTTTTAAAACCTCAATTTCTTGGTTTACCTCAATTCTAATCGCTTGATAAATTTGAGCTAACACTTTATTTTCATGTCTTGGTGGCAAAAACTTCCTTAAGACCCCTTTTAATTGTTCACTTGTAATAATTGATTCATTCCTTCGAAACTCTACAATTAATCTTGCCATAGCTGGAGCTGCACGCAATTCACCGTATTGCAAAAAAACCTGTTTTAACCTTTCTTCTTCATATTCATTAACTACGTGAAAAGCAGACAGTTCATTTTCTTGATTCATCCGCATATCTAAATCCGCTTCAAAACGTGTAGAAAAACCACGTTCAGCTACATCAAATTGATGAGATGACACACCAAAATCAGCCAAAATCCCATCCACTTGCTTCACACCATGGAATCTCAAAAACCGCTTTACATACCTAAAATTCTCATGAATCAGTGTAAACCTATCATCATCTATTGTATTTTTAAGAGCGTCTGAATCTTGATCGAAAGCAAAAAGCTTCCCCTTGTCACCAAGGCGTTTTAATATTTCTCTACTATGCCCGCCACCACCAAAGGTTACATCTACATAAATACCGTCTGAATTAATATTTAACCCATCAACCGTTTCTTTGAGAAGCACTGGGTTATGATATTCCATAATCGTCATCGTCTTGCCCCATTACCTCTTCTGCTAAATCAGCAAAATCAACAGTTGCGTCATCAATAGCTTGTTCGTATAAATCCTTATCCCAAATCTCAATAATATTGATTGCAGAAGCCACCACTATATTTTTTGAAATATTCGCAAAAACCGTCAAATCCTTTGGTATCAAAACTCTACCATTCACATCTACCTCAACCATTTTTGCTCCAGCTGTAAATCGCCTAATAAAATCGTTATTCTTCTTTTTAAACTTATTAAGCCCATTCATCTTTTGCATAAGCATCTTCCATTCTCCCATAGGATAAAGCTCTAAACATTGCTGAAACACTGAACGACGAATAACAAAACCATCTTGCAAAATCGCAGAAAGTTGCTTTTTGATTGCAGCTGGCATCATCAATCTGCCTTTTGCATCAACTTTACAATCGTATGTTCCTGTGATTAAATCCAAAGTGATTTACTGACTTTTAAACGTTTAAGTTTCAAATATATTGAAAAATATCCCACTTTCTACCACTAAATACCACTTTGTTAATAAATTTTAAATCTAGGTTGTTTTTTATCGAACATTAAAGCTTACAACCCCCTACAAATAAACACGAAAGACAAGTTTGCCCTTTAAACTTTCAAATATCAAAACTGTTGATATTTCAGTTTTGATATTTTAAAAATTAGCACCCCAATAAACATGTGCTTTTACCTGAAAAGAATTATTAATAGGGGAAATATGAATGAAATAACTATATTTGTTTTTAACGAATGAATGACTAACTGATTAATGACGCATCGTTTAAAAAAAGAAAAAAACTACAGCTATATTGAAGCAGGAGAAGGCACACCTATAATTGTGCTACACGGATTAATGGGCGGATTAAGTAATTTTGACGCTGTTACCGATTTCTTTAGCCGTAAAGACTATAAAGTAATTATACCTGAACTCCCTATTTACGGCATGTCTTTAATCAAAACAAACGTAAAGCATTTTGCTAAATACTTACACGAGTTTATAAAATTTAAAGGCTTTGAAGAAGTTATTTTACTCGGTAATTCTTTGGGCGGACATATTGGGCTATATCACACTAAACTTTACCCAGAAAGTGTAAAAGCATTAATCATCACTGGAAGTTCTGGATTATATGAAAATGCAATGGGTGGCGGATACACAAAGCGTAGTGATTATGAAGTAATTAAAAAGAAAGCACAAGATGTTTTTTATGACCCAGAAGTTGCCACTAAAGAAATAGTAGATGAAGTCTACGAAACTGTTAACGACCGCAACAAACTTATAAAAACACTTGCCATTGCAAAAAGTGCAATTAGGCACAATATGTCTAAAGATTTACCTAATATAAAAACTCCAACATGTATCATTTGGGGTAGGAATGATAATGTTACACCTCCTGAAGTTGCTGAAGAATTCAGTGAATTACTACCTGATTCTGAACTTTATTGGATTGACAAATGTGGACATGCCGCCATGATGGAACATCCTCAAGAATTTAATAAAATTCTTGATACATGGTTAAAAAAAAGAGGCTTTTAAAATTTATTAAAAAATAAAAAATCTAATCTAAAAGCACTTAATTCCTTTAATGAGATTCCCTCCTTAGAGGTAATAACAAAAAAACACTTGTATGAAAATAAAGTCTGCTGAATTTGTTATGAGCAACTCTGATGTTACTAAGTGTCCAAAAAGCAGATTGCCAGAATATGCTTTTATAGGAAGAAGTAATGTTGGCAAGTCTTCTCTAATCAATATGCTTACAAGCCGAAAAAGTTTAGCTAAAACCTCTGGCAGACCCGGTAAAACACAACTCATTAATCATTTTTTAATTAACAAAAATTGGCATTTGGTAGATTTACCTGGCTATGGTTATGCACGTGTTTCAAAAAGTTCAAAAAAAGTATTTCAAAAATTTATTACGCAATATTTCGCCCTAAGAGAACAATTAGTTACCGCTTTTGTTTTGGTAGATATAAGGCACAAGCCCCAACCCATAGATCTAGAATTTATGCAATGGCTTGGAGAAAATGGCATTCCATTTTCTATTATTTTCACTAAAGCTGATAAATTAAAACCCAAGGCAATAGAAAATCATGTTAAAGATTACCAAACCATCCTTTTAGAAACTTGGGAGGATATGCCAAATTACTTTATAACATCATCTTCAAAAAATATAGGAAAAGACAAGGTTTTAGGATATGTTGATGAATTAAATCTAAACATGGAAACTTGATTTAAATAATTATAATTTCAGCCAAATTAATTACTTTCAACAAAACCTTTTTGGAAATTCATGAAACAAGCAAAAATAGTTTCTCAAGAACTTATGTCAAAAACGCTTTTTGATATTTTTGTGAAATATAAGTTTACTAATGAAAAAGCAAACCTACTATCTGAAGTTTTTACAGAAAATTCATTATGCGGGGTTACTTCTCACGGCATAAATAGAGTCCCTGTTCTACTTGATTTTATTAATAAAGATTTAGTTGATATAAACGCTGAAGTTGAAAAAGCAGAAACTTTTGGAAATATTGAAAGATGGGATGGCAATAATGGAGTTGGAATTATTAACGCAGTTAAATGTACTAATCGAGCTATTGAATTAGCTAAAGACCACGGCATGGGCATTGTAGCCCTTAGAAATACGAATCATTGGATGCGTGGAGGTTATTATGGGTGGCAAGCTGCGAAAAAAGACTGTATAAGCATACTTTTTACCAATACAAAACCCAATATGCCAGCTTGGGGCGGAAAAGAATTGAGACTTGGCAACAATCCCTTTATCATTTCTATACCTAGAAAAAAAGGGCATATTGTTTTAGATATGGCAATCTCTCAATTTTCATTTGGAAAAATAAACGATTATAAATTAAATAATAAAATGCTTCCCTACGAAGGCGGATGGGACAACAACAATAATTTAACTAAAGACCCAGATGCTATATTAAAGAGTGAACGTAGCTTACCTATTGGACTTTGGAAAGGCTCTGCACTCTCAATGGTTTTGGATATGCTAGCTACAATTTTATCAGCAGGCAAATCAACCTATAAATTAGGGTTAGACGAATATGAAACGGGGGTTTCTCAAGTTTATATGTGTATACATCAAAAGACTTTTAACGATTCTAATCTTCAAGAAAACCTGTTAAATGAAATTATAAATTTCACGCACAACATCACTCCAACCGAAACTGGACAAAAAACGTTTTACCCGGGAGAACGCACTTTGCAGGTTAGACAAAATAATTTAGAAAAAGGGATACCTGTAGACTTTCGAATTTGGAATACCGTTTTAGAGTTTTTAAAATAAGACTATTTAACTCTTAACATCTAGAGCATCTCTAAGCGCATTACCTATAAGCATAAAAGCCATAACTAAACTCATAATACAAAGCCCCGGAATTATAGCTAAATAAGGTTTTCCAAGAATAATATAATTATAATGATCCTTAATCATTGCTCCCCAACTTGCCATTGGTGGTTGTGCTCCTATACCTAAAAAACTTAAACCACTTTCAATTAAAATAGCAGCTGCAAAATTAGCTGCCGAAATAACAATAACAGGTGCCATTATGTTTGGTAATATATGCTTAGTTATTATCCTAAAATCATTATACCCTAAAGCTCTTGCCGCCGTAACATATTGCATTTCTTTTGCACTAATAATTTGCCCACGTACTACCCTTGCCACTTCTACCCACATGGTTAAACCTACCGCTATAAAGACTTGCCAAAACCCTTTCCCTAAAGCTAAAGTAATAGCAATTACTAATAATAATGTTGGTATAGACCATGTTACATTAATTATCCACATGATGATAGCATCAACTCTTCCTCCAAAATAGCCAGCAATACTTCCCATAAAAATTCCAATAATTAACGAAATTAGAACCGCCACAAAACCAATAAAAAAAGATATTCTTGCTCCTACTAAAATTCTACTAAGTAAATCACGACCATATTTATCTGTTCCAAAAAGAAAGGTTCTTTCAGTAATATAACCCGTGAATACATGATCAGGTAAGACATTTAATTTTATAATTTTCTCCGCACCTTCTAATCCGTCAGAAGCATATTCTTTATAGGCCAGAATACCATCCTCCATTGTATAATCTGAAATTGGAACTTCTGTATCAGCGTTTTTCTTTCCAAAAAACAGTTTATCAAAACCATTTTGCTTTGTTGAAATTTCTGAAGGTATTATTAACATATTTACCTTAAAACCTGGTTTCTTAGAATGAATTGCCAGATGCATTTGATTCGCATATTGAGAATCATCTGGAGCCAACACATAAGCAAAAACAGAAACCACCCCAACCAATATGATAAAACAAAAACTAAAAACGCCCCAAAAGTTGCTTTTAAACTTTTGGAGCGCTAATTGTTTTAGTGAGTTTGATTTATGACTCATAAACGTTTATTAATTCTTTACTGTAGAAGCCACTTTTTTAATTGGATATGCTGTTTTTAAATCGTCTAAAACATTTAGTGCCTCTTCAATATAAACATCTTTACTCAAGCTTTGATGCCAACGTTTGCGTTTCTCTTTTAAATCAGTCGTATCTTTTGCGATAAGTTCCTTTTCATAACTTGAAGAGTCAAAGGTTAAATTTGTATCATAATCACTAATTGCATCATACTTTTTTGATTCTATTTCATTGGCTTTTAATTGCGCCTTGTACTTATTATAATTAAGCGAATAAACCGTCTCATCAATTTTAGTTTTCACCCATTTAGCATTTTCCTCAATAAGCTTTAATTGCTCATTATTACTCATACGCTTTTGGCTTTTTTGAATAGTTGCATCATAATCAAAATAATACTCCCAAACCGTGAATTGCGCTTCATCAATCTCATCATAAGGTAATGGATTTTCTTTATCTTTTTCACCTACATCAATAAAGCTAAAGCGACCTGGCACTTTAATATCACTTTTAACACCCTCTAACTGCACAGAGCCACCATTAATTCTGTAATACTTTTGTCTGGTTAGCGCTAAAGCTCCCATATCGCCACTTGTATTATTCCTCAACATGTTATTTAAGTCTATAACATTTTGCACTGTTCCTTTACCATAAGTTTGCTTGCTACCTATAATAATTGCGCGCTTATAATCTTGCATTGCAGCTGCTAATATCTCTGAAGCTGAAGCCGAAATTTCGTTTACCAAAATAACTAACGGACCATCCCATGCTATAGATTTATCTCTATCTTTCAAAACTTCTTTGGGCGTATCTGTTGAGCGTACTTGAACAATAGGACCATCTTTTATAAATAAACCTGCCATCTCAACAACTGTAGGCAAGGATCCTCCTCCATTATTTCGCAAATCCAGTACAAGCCCCTCAATGCCATCTTCTTTCAATCTTTCAATTTCCTTTTTTACATCTTTGGCTGCGTTAATATTTTTATAATCATTAAAATCAGCATAAAACGCAGGTAAGTTTATAACACCAAAAATTTTGTCATCTTTTTTTACTACAGACGATTTAGCATAGGTATCAAAAACCTCAACAACATCTCTTGTAATGGTAATATCCTTTACGGTACCATCTACTTTTTTAACAGTAAGGGTTACTTTGGTACCTTTTGGACCTTTTATATACTTGATAGCGTCATTAATACGCATACCAACAATATCCACAGGAAACTCTTCATCCTCCTGCTTAACTTTAAGAATTAAATCTTCAACTTCTAGCTCGTTACCTCTCCAAGCGGGGCCCCCAGAAATAAGCTCTACAACTTTTATGTAATCCATACGCTTCTGAAGTCTTGCTCCTATACCTTCTAACTTACCAGACATACGGGTATCGAAATCTTCTTTTCCTTTTGGAGCTAGATAATATGTATGAGGATCAAACTCTTCAACTATTGTATTTACATAAACAGCAAACCAATCTTCACGTCTTTGATCATCAATGTAATCTTGAAAATATATATCTAAAGATCGTAATGTAGCCTCACGCGCTTCTTTTTCAATTTCTTTCTCAGACTTCATTACATAATTTGGATTTTTTTCTTTGGCTCTTTTTTCATCCTCATAAAGATCATCATAGTTAGAAATTGTAGAAAACTTTAGTTGTTTCCTCCAACGTTCTTTCATTTCTTTTTTATTCTTAGGAAAGGCGATTTTATCATAATCTGTATCAAAAGTTTCATCTATGGTGTAATCAAAAGGCTCAGCTAAAATAGCTTTATAAAGCTCTTTGGACTCCTCTATTCGTTTAACAAAACGTTCATGAACTACATTAAAAAACGTAATATCTGTTATTTTAAGTTGATCATCAATAGTCAATTTATATTTCTCGAAATCCTTATAATCAGACTGATAAAAATATCTTTTAACTGGATCCATCACTTCAACAAAATCTGAAAATAATTCTTCAGAAAACGCATCATCCATGGCAATCGGGTCAAAATGACCTTGCTCGATAACAAATGTGATGATTTGAATTAGAAGTTTATCTTTGTCTGGATTACTGAATTTATTTGATGTAAAACTGCAAGACGCAAACGCCAACAACAATAAAAGAGAGAGTACTTTATAATTCCTTTTCATAATATTCTTCATGTTTTATTCTTTTTTGCTTCTAAAAAGCACAGCATATTTTTCACTAAAATAAAGAAAAAACCATGCCAATACTTCGAATCGCTACTAATTTTTTGTTAAACCAAAGAAATTAGGTGTTTACTAACGAAATTATGTATTTTAGCGATGATTTTTAGCACTAAAATGAGTAAAAAACCGCTTATACTTGTAACAAACGATGATGGCATTAATGCTCCAGGAATACGATCATTAATTTCTGTAATGAATACCATTGGAGATGTGGTAGTTGTAGCACCTGACAGCCCACAAAGTGGCATGGGACACGCCATTACTTTAAACTCCACTTTACACGCTAAAGACGTCCATTTAGACGAAGGACCACAAAAAGAGTTTAGCTGTTCTGGAACACCTGCTGATTGCGTGAAACTTGCCATCAGAGAGCTCGCTGACAGAGTTCCTGATATTTGTGTTTCAGGAATTAATCATGGCTCAAACTCTTCAATAAACGTTATTTATTCTGGAACAATGAGTGCTGCAATTGAAGCTGGAATAGAGGGCATTCCAGCCATTGGTTTTTCTTTATTAGATTATGGATGGGATGCTAATTTTGAAGCTTCAAAACCTTTTGTAAAGGTTATTACAGAAGAAGTTTTGAGACATGGCTTACCAAATGGTGTGGTTTTAAATGTTAATATCCCCAATATTTCTGAAGACGCCATTAAAGGCATAAAAATTTGTAGACAAGCTAAAGCGAATTGGGTTGAAGAATTTGACAAACGTAAAACACCACAAGGCAAAGATTACTATTGGCTTACAGGTAAGTTTGTTAATTTAGATGGCGGTGAAGATACTGACGAATGGGCACTTGAAAACGGTTATATTTCTGTAGTTCCAGCGCAATTCGATTTAACTGCTCATCATTTTATAAAAGATTTAAATAGTTGGAATCTATAATACTAAAACACCAAAGTAACACATGAAGAAAGACATTTTTATAGGTATGCTTATTGGTTTAATAGCTAATGCCATTGGCTTATTTTTAGCTGCTAATTTATTAGGAAAAGGAGATGATTTTACTGTTGTAATAGATGCTGCTGCTAAAGAAGGATTTTTAGGCAAACTTATTAGTCTAGGCGCAATTTTAAACCTTATTGCTTTTTTCATCTTTATAAAAAAAAGGCAAGACTATCGTGCTAGGGGCGTATTGCTAATTACGGTTTTTATTGCTGTTTTTACTTTTGTTTTTAAACTCTTCTAAATGAAGTATTACATTGTAGCTGGAGAAGCATCTGGTGATTTACATGGCTCAAACTTAATGAAAGCACTGCATAGGGTTGATGCTAAAGCTGAGATTAGGTTTTGGGGTGGTGATCTCATGCAAGCTACTGGGGGTAAATTAGTTAAGCACTACAAAGAACGTGCTTTTATGGGGTTTATTGAAGTGGTCATGAACTTGAATAAAATTTTCAAAGATATTTCTTTTTGCAAAAAGGATATTGAAAATTTTAAACCAGATGCTATTATTTTTATTGACAACTCTGGTTTCAATTTACGAATTGCAAAATGGGCAAAACAGGAAGGCTATAGAACCAACTATTATATATCTCCACAGGTTTGGGCATCAAGAGCTAGCAGAGTAAAAGCTATAAAGCGTGATATTGATGCCATGTATGTTATACTCCCTTTTGTAAAACCTTTTTACAAAAAATACGGTTATGAGGTTACTTTTGTTGGCCACCCTTTAATTGATGAGATAACAAATAGGGAACAGGTTGATGAATTTAAATTTAGAGAAACACATAAATTAGGAAACAAACCAATAATAGCTTTACTTCCAGGAAGCAGGAAACAAGAAATAACAAAGATGCTCTCTGTGATGTTGAATATAGCTGACAACTACCCAAGATACCAGTTTATTATTGCAGGAGCACCAAGTCAGGATTATAGTTTTTACAATACATTTATAAAATCGAGTAACGTAAAATTTATTTCTAACAAAACATACGATTTACTAAGTATATCCACTGCTGCATTGGTTACATCTGGAACAGCTACTTTAGAAACAGCTTTGTTTAAAGTTCCTCAAGTTGTTTGTTACAAAGGAAGCAATATTTCTTACCAGATAGCGAAACGTATAATAACTTTGAAATTTATTTCGTTAGTAAATTTGGTAATGGACAGAGAGGTGGTTACTGAACTTATCCAAAATGACTTCAATAAAAAAAGACTTAAAAAAGAGTTAGATAACATACTAAACCCTGAAACTCGTAAACATCTGTTTTTAGATTATTATGAATTAGAAAAAACCTTAGGAGGCAAAGGCGCTAGTGAAAAAACTGCTAAATTGATTTATGAATCCATTAAATCTTAAAATAACTCGAGTACTTTTAATCCTTTTAGTCATTACAAGTCTTAGTAATTGTAAATCTTCTAAACGCTCTAAAGCTAGAAAACCCAACAAAATCGTTACCAAGAAACGCGAAAAAAGCCCATCATCAGACAATAACACAACTGTAGCAACAATTCCTGTTGAGAAAGGTACCTCAACTAAATACAAAGCAGATTTTATTATTGATTATGCTAAACAGTTTGAGGGTGTACGCTACAAATGGGGAGGAACAACAAAATCAGGAGTAGATTGTTCTGGCTTAGTTTATGAATCTTTTAAAACTCAAGATATTTTGCTACCAAGAATTTCAAGAGATATGGCAAAAAAAGGGGCTCGAATTAAACTTAGCAAAGCCCTTAAAGGTGACCTTCTTTTTTTTAAAACTGGAAACAGGCGAAACTCTATAAACCACGTTGGCTTAATAGTAGATATTAAAGGTAACGATATTAAGTTTATTCATGCTACAACCAGTAAAGGCGTTATTATTTCTGGGCTTAACGAAACTTATTGGTTAAAAGCCTTTCATGAGGTACGTCGTATTTTATAGGATATTTTATATCTTTAAAAAGTATGCGATTACTTAATTTTACAATAATTAAACTTAGTATATGCCTGGTTCTAGGCATTATTATAGGCTATGTATTCAATTTACCTTTAAATGTTTCAGTACTCTTAACTACTTCGTTACTTATTGTTTTACTCATTTTTTATTTTATTGCTAAAAAGCAGTTTTTTTCATCTATCTGGTTTGGTGTTTTTTCATTTCTAGTTATGGTTTCTATTGGTGTTTTAACAACCTGTTTTCACAATCAAAAAAACTTTAAAAACCACTACACTAAAGTAGCAATAATAAAAAATGACAGCTTAAACACTATAACTTTTAGAATACGAGAAGTTTTAAAATCTGGAAATTATTATGACAAATACATCATTGATCTTTTAGAAATCAATCAAGAAAAGGTTATTGGCAAAACGCTTTTAAATATCCAGAAAGACACTTTATTTTCTCCATTAAAAGTTGATGATGTCTATGTAGGCAGAACAGATTTTAAAAATCTTATTGATCCACTTAACCCACATCAATTCAACTATAAAAAATATTTAGAAAAAAAATATATTTACCATCAACTCTTCACATCAAACGAAGCTCTATTAGTTTCTAAAGCTAAAGCAAAAACCCTTTTTGGGCTTGCTGATAATATTAGACAACGCATTAATAAAAAACTTAAACCTTATAATTTTAAACCTGATGAACTTGCCATAATCAATGCGCTTTTGTTAGGACAAAGACAAGATATAAGTGAAGCCATTTACACCAGTTATACCCATGCTGGAGCAATTCATATTTTGGCTGTTTCTGGTCTTCATGTTGGTATAATTCTACTTATTTTAAGCTTCATATTCAAACCATTAGAACAATTTAAACATGGTAAACTCATAAAAACAATTCTTTTAGTAAGTATGCTTTGGAGTTTTGCATTAATTGCAGGATTATCAGCTTCAGTTACAAGAGCAGTCACCATGTTCAGCATAGTAGCCATTGCATTAAACCTTAAGCGACCAACAAATATATATAATACTTTAGCCATTAGTCTGTTTGTTATTTTACTTATTAAACCATTGTTTATTTTTGATGTGGGTTTTCAATTAAGTTATTTAGCTGTATTTGCTATTGTTATAATTGACCCCTATTTGTATAGCTTTTGGAAACCAAAATATTGGGTTACTGATAAATTATGGCATACGTTTACAATTACCATTTCTGCTCAATTCGGAATTATACCCATTAGCTTATATTACTTCCACCAGTTTCCTGGTTTATTTTTTATCTCAAACCTTATTATTATCCCGTTTTTAGGACTTATACTAGGTTTTGGAATTTTAGTCATTCTATTAGCTCTTTTAAACTTGCTTCCACAATTTGTGGCAGACAGCTTTGGATACATTATAAGCGCTATGAATGGTTTTGTAAGTTGGGTATCTAAACAAGAAGCGTTTTTATTTAAAGATATTTCTTTTAACCTACTCTTAGTTATCACCTCTTATTTATTGATTATATCATTCTTTCGGTTGATTTTTAAAAGAAATTATTCAAATCTTAAATTGTTTTTAATTGCCTTTCTGATTGTTCAAAGTACTTTTATTTATAATAAATTCAACAAACCCAACAACACCTTTATTGTTTTTCATAAAAGTCGATTTAGCTTACTAGGAAATACCATAAATAATAAAATTTTAATTGCTAATGATTTTGACAGTATTACAAAAGCGAAAAACAAAATTATAAGAGATTACACTGTTGCCAATGCTATTTACAAAATTGAAGAACACAAAATAACTCCAGTTTACCAACTAAACAATGAAAGGCTATTAGTAATTGACAGCTTTGGTGTTTATAATTTAAAGACCTTCAAACCAGACTATATTCTGCTCAGACAGTCGCCAAAAATTAATTTAAATAGGCTGATTGATTCTTTAAAACCAAAATATGTTATTTCTGATGGAAGCAATTATAAATCCTACGTAGAACGTTGGAAACTTATTTGTAGAAAAAGAAAAATCCCTTTTCACCAAACTAGCAAAAAGGGCGCTTTTATTATAGATTATTAATTTTCTATATCGTTTTTTTCACAATACTATTCGCCACTTCTAGCCATTTTTCGGCACCTCCTCGCACATAACCTGTTTTACCTAAATTATTCAAATTCATTCTTCCATCAGGCAATTTTTCAGGACTCACAAAATAAACAGAAGGATACCCTCTAACTTTAAATATAGCTTGTAGTTGCCGGTTTTGTCCCTTTATTTTCTCGTCTTGGGGTGTTCTTCTTGGAAAATCTAATTCTACTAAAATCACATCATTAGACCATTTCTCAAAATCAGAAGTTTTAAAAACTTCATTTTGAAGCTTAATACACCAACCACACCAGTCTGATCCTGTAAAAAACAACATCATCTTCTTATTTTCCTTAACCGCTAAATCCATAGCTTCATTAATATCAGTATACCAAGTAAGTCTTTCTTGAGCAACATTACTAGCAGAAACCAAAACAGTTAAAAACAATGTAAATATAAAGTTCTTCATATATTTTATCTATTAAAAACTAGCTTTTAAACTTAGATTCAAAAGCCTTATAATATTCATTAAATTTTTCTTGAGTATCAAGCTTCTTGTGCTCGTCCTTGTTAAACATTTTTAAATATAATTCCATTTGAGAAACTGTTTTATATCCAATCAAAGGAAAAATTAAGTCACCTTTTTCATCTAAAAACATAACTGTAGGATAGGATCTGATTTGAAAATAGCGAGCTAATTCATGAGCAGAATTTCTTCTATTTGCTAAAGCTGGGTTGTAATTTGGATTCGTAAACTCTTTACCATTATAATTTACAACCTCGTTACCTTCTCCATTAAATTTTACCGCATAATAATTAGCATTTACATAATCTGCCACATCTTGATTCTGAAATGTGTTTTTATCAAGCATTTTACAAGGTCCGCACCAATTGGTATAAACATCCATCATAATTTTCTTTGGATTTTTATTTTGTAACTTAATAGCTTCATCAAAAGAAACCCAGTTAATCTTTTGCGCAATAGCATTTGAGCTTAAAAACGCTAATGCCAGTATAAAAAGTATAGTCTTGTTCATAATCTATAAGTTGCAAATGGTATGCCGAACTTACAAAAAATGCCCCTAAATAGGGACATTTTGAATATTTTTTAACGATTTATCGATTATCGAACACCGTGCATGAGCTTTTTGAGTAGTGGATTTAAGACTATTGAAATTACACCAACTCCTATTGGAATTAATGTGAATATCAAGAAAAAAGTTCCTAAAGAATATTCTTCTGAAATTTTATCAATCATTCCCCCCATGGTTCCTGCAGCCTTTTGACCAACGGCTATTGCTAGGTACCATACACCAAACATAAAACCTATCATTCTAGGAGGAACCAATTTACTTAAATACGACAATCCTACAGGAGAAATACACAATTCACCCATAGTATGTAACAGGTAGGCAAAAATTAGAAAAATCATACTAACTGAAGCTGTTTTAGCACCGGATGGAATTCCTGAAGCACCATAGGACAGAAATGCAAAACCAAGCCCAAGTAAAATTAAGCCTATACCGTATTTCATTGCTGCACTGGGATTATATTTACTCTCCCACCACCTTGAAAACAAAGGTGCTAATGTAATTATGAAAAATGAATTTAAAATCCCAAACCAAGTTGCGTCTACTTCATTTCCTTCTTGAGAAAATTTATCAGCTAATCTAAATATCACCAAAAACCATAGTCCAGCAAAAGCAACTCCTAAAATAATATTTGATAAACCTATTCTGGAAAATGTCTTTTTAGCCAATAAAATAAGTACCCATGTAATTATTATTAGAGGCACTGTTGTTAGTAGAGCATCAATAATTTTAAAAACCATTGCTGAATTCCCTATTAAATCTCGCTCTGTATAATCTCGAGCAAATAAAGTCATAGACCCCAATGATTGTTCAAAAAAAGCAAAGAAGAAAACAGTAAATATTCCAAAAATAGATACGGCTATAATTTTATCTCTTACTACTTTAATGTATCTTGAAATTCTAGTTACTAGCAGTATTAAAAATAATATAAGAGCACAAAGTACTACAACATTAGAACCACTTAAATCTCCAATTTGAAATGGTAATAAGTTTGTACCTCCTATCTTCTCTAGCGGATCATTAAATAGATATAGAAGTCCACCAACTGAAGATAGTATAATTAAAATTTTGTCAAATAATGTGAAGGGATTAAGCTTTTCTTCTATTTGATTTATAGTAGCATCAGACGGACTTTCTTCATTTATATTTTGAGGCAATTCAACCTCATATACTTTACTAGGCTTTGCACCAACGCTACCAAATAAGCTTCCTGCTAACCAAAACTGAAGCATTCCCAGAAACATAAATATACCAGCCAAACCAAAGCCCCAAGACCAACCAAAATTTTCGGCTAAATATCCGCAGAGCATCATTCCAAAAAAAGCACCTGCATTAACACCCATATAAAATATAGTGTAGGCTCCATCTTTTTTTGACTCCTTCCCCTTATACATTTCAGAAATTATCGAAGTAATATTAGGCTTAAAAAAACCTGTTCCAATAATTAAAAGCGCTAAACCTAGATAAAACGTAGTTGTAGTTTCAAAAGCCATTGATGCATGCCCTAAAGTCATTATTGTACAACCAATTACAACTGCCATTCTATAACCTGTGATTTTATCTGCCACCCAGCCTCCAATTATTGGCGTTAAATACAAAAGCGATGCATAGGTACCAATTAAAGCCAGTGCGTTCTCTCTAGCCCATCCCCATCCCGGGTTATCATCAATTATAGGTGCTGTTAAAAATATTACCAATAGAATTCTCATTCCATAGAATGAAAACCGTTCCCACATTTCAGTAAAAAACAACACAAATAGTCCTGCTGGGTGACCTATTACTTTATCCTTAAAAAGATTTTCAATATCCGTATTCATAGAGGAAAATTTAATGGTTATAATGAAGAAAACCCTCAAAAAGAGGGTTTATATTTTTTAGCTATCTGCTAATTCAAAGCCTTCTGCTTCTTTCGTACTAAAATCAGTTTCATTGTCTTCAGCTCCATGAGTAAGTGCTTTTAATTTCTTGAAGAAAAGAAAAACTAAAAACGCAAATACAATACAAAAAATGGCTATTCCTGTGAAGACTTTAAATTCTCCATAAACTGATGAAGATTCACCAAGTAACCCAGCAGCTTTATTTCCTAATCCTGTTGTTGCAAAATAAATACCCATCATAATAGATGCATATTTTGCTGGAGCTAATTTAGTAACAAATGAAAGGGAAACAGGAGATAAACACAACTCACCAATAGTATGAAATAAATAAGCTAAAACTAACCAAATCATCATTGAGCTTCCAGTATTATCATATTCCGAAGCTGCAGCAGACATAAATAAAAAACCAACACCAACTAAGCCTAAGCCTATAATCATTTTGAACAGGGATGATGCTTCAGTTCCTTTTAATTTTCGTTTAGCCCAATACGCAGCTATTGCGACACCAAGTGTAATTATGAAAAATGAATTTAAAGACTGAAACCATGTAGCTGGCACTTGCCAACCCATTAACATTCTATTTGTTTTCTCCCTAGCATAAATATTCATCAAACCTCCAGCTTGTTCAAACGCAGCAAAAAAAGCAATAATTAATAAAAAAGAGATTAGTAAAACTATAACCCTATCTTTTTCAATTTTATTTAGTGGTCTCTTATAGGCTTCTTGATCTTCAGCTTTATCAGATTTTCCCAAATAATTACCAACATGAACAAGGTACTTTTGTCCTGCCAAAAACTGAATTAGGCCTAATACCATTAATATTCCTGCCAACCCAAAACCATAATGCCATCCATGAACTTCACCTACATAACCAACAACTATTCCTGACAAGAAAGCTCCAACATTAATACCTATATAAAAAATGGTAAACCCTTTATCTCTACGAATATCTCCCTTCTTATATAGTCCACCTACCATTGTAGAAATATTAGGTTTTAAACAACCAACTCCAAGAATTATAAAAACGAGTCCTGTATAAAATGCCCACATAGCTTCAATTGCAAGAACACTATGACCTATAACTAACAGAATAGCTCCAAGAATTACCGACTTTTTCTGTCCTAGAAACTTATCCGCTAGGATACCGCCTGGAATAGACATTATATAAACTAGAGCGGTATACCAGCCGTAAAGAGATAAGGCTTCAACTTGAGTCCAACCAACACCAGGATTTAAATCCGTTGTTTTTGAAGTTAAATAAAGAACAAGAAGCGCTCGCATCCCATAATAGGAAAAACGTTCCCACATTTCTGTAAAAAATAAAACGTAAAGCCCTACTGGATGTCCAAAAAGTTCTCTTTCATGTGGTTGCTTTAATACCGAAGTTGCCATATATAATATTGTTGGTTAGTTTTTAGCCTTTAATCTTAAATTGATTCACTTTAGTTTCTTCTTCTTTTTGAATTTTATCACCAAGTGTTTCATTAATAAAATTGGTCATTTTTTTGTACAGGTGCAATCTAGTGTTTCCACCATAGATACCATGGTTTTTATCTGGATAAATAGCCCAATCAAATTGTTTATCAGCTTGAATTAAAGCCTCTGCCAAACGCATGGTGTTTTGTAAATGTACATTATCATCTCCAGATCCATGTACTAAAAGAAAATCGCCTTTTAATTTATCTACATGATTTATTGGCGAGTTTTCATCATAACCACTAGCGTTTTCTTGTGGCGTTGTCATATAACGTTCAGTATAAATAGTATCATAGAAACGCCAACTACTCACAGGAGCAACAGCAATTGCCATTTTAAACACATCGTTTCCTTTAAACAAACAATTACTACTCATAAAGCCACCATAACTCCATCCCCAAATACCAATTCTGGTAGCATCAATATATGGTAATTCCCCCAATTGTTTTGCTGCTGCAATTTGGTCTTCAACTTCATATTTACCTAATTCATTTTGGGTTACCTTTTTAAAATCTGCACCTTTCAAACCTGTTCCGCGTCCATCTATACAGGCAATAATATAGCCTTGTTGAGCTAAATGTTGGTACCAGTAATCATTAGCTCCATTCCAACGATTAGCAACCTGTTGAGATCCAGGGCCAGAATATTGATACATAAATAGCGGATAGGATTTAGAAGCGTCAAAATTTGCAGGTTTAATCATCCACATATTTAAATCATTTCCATTTACATTAATAGTACTAAACACTTTTTTGGATGTTTTAAATTCTGATAGGTTTTTAGCCAACTTATCATTGTCTTTAATACTCTTTATCAAATTACCAGAAGCTGCACTATTCAAAGTATATTCAGGTGGTGTAGTGGCGCTAGAGAATGTGTTTATAAAAAATGAAAAATCAGAACTAAACGCAGCATTGTTTGTACCTTCACTTTTTGTTAATCGTTTTTTATTTCTGCCATTAAGTTTTACAGAGTAAACATCTCTGTTTATAGAACCATTTTCAACCGATTGATAAAAAATGGTGTTCGTTTTATTGTCATAACCATAATAATTAGTTACTTCCCAATTTCCTTTTGTTACTTGGCTAATTAAACTACCTTTTTTGTCATAATGGTATATATGATTAAAACCATCCTTTTCACTTGTCCAAACAAAACTGTTATCCTTTAAAAAAGTCAAATTATCGGTAACATCAACATAGGCTTTATCCTTTTCTTCTAAAACTAGATTAGATGTATTAGTTTTTGCATTTATCATCCATAAATCTAATTCGTTTTGGTGCCTATTCATGTATTGAGCACTTAGAACATCAGGATTATTTGTCCATTTAATTCGAGGTATATAAAAATCTTCATAATCTTTATCTACTTGAACATCTTGTATTTTTCCTGAATTCAAATTGTAAATATGTAAAGTTACTAGTGAATTAGCTTCACCTGCTTTAGGGTATTTAAAAACTTGCTGCGTTTGATATAATTCTGAACCATAAACATCCATAGAAAACTCCGGGACATTGGTTTCATCAAAACGAATAAAGGCTATTTTATTACTATCTGCATTCCAATCGAAAGCACGAACAAAACTAAATTCTTCTTCATAAACCCAATCCGTTATACCATTAATTACTTTGTTCTTTTCACCATCAGAAGTTATTTGAGTGACTTTACCAGAACTTAGATCTTTAACATATAGGTTATTCTCTTTTGCAAAAGCAACTTGCTTACCATCAGGAGAGAACGTTGGCTCTTGAATTTTATCCTCAGAAATTAAATCTAAGTCTCCACGCTTTACACTATAAACATAATAATTTCCTAATGCAGAACGTCTATAAATAGCTTTTTCATTGGTTGCTAAAATCACCTGCTGTTCATCTTGACTAAAAGTATAATCCGTAAAATATGGTATCTCTTCTAATCCCTCAGAATTCACTAGAGTGCTAACTTTCCTTAACGTTTTATAATCATAAATATCTATAGACGTACTTCGCGATTCTCTATCAAAATTTAAAACAGAATATTGTTGCCCATTAGCCATAGAATGCAAAACATCCATTCGCTCTGTTCTAAACGTACCATCTTTCCAAATATCCTCGAGTGTAATATTTTTAGTTTGCGCAGTTGAAATTGCAGTAACAAAAAGACAAACAAAAAGGGAAAATTTCATGTGTTTCATAAATTTATTTAACCAGATTTATTAAGCAAAATATTAGTCAATTATACGAATTTAGCTCAAAAAGCTATTTTTTTCATAAAATGTTGTCAAGTTTACTAAAAAATATGCAAAAAACCCTATATATTAACACTTAAATAAGGTAGTTTGAAGCTGGGTAATAAATATTCATACCAAGAGTCTTATCTTTGCAACGCTAATTTTATGGTATGCGTAAATCTATTGCTGGTTTTTCTAAATTATCGAAGTCAAAAAAAATTGATTGGATTGTTAATACATATTTTTCAAATGCTGATGATGCCAAACGTATTTTAAAACAATATTGGAATACGGATGACAAACTACAACAACTGCACGACGAATTTATTGAAAACACTATTAGCAATTATTATTTACCTCTTGGTGTAGCACCTAATTTTCTAATAAATGATACGCTACATACTATTCCCATGGCCATCGAAGAAAGTTCGGTAGTTGCAGCGGCTAGTAAAGCGGCTAAATTTTGGCTAGAACGTGGTGGATTTAAAACCAAAGTGATTTCAACCACAAAAATTGGACAGGTCCACTTTACATACAAAGGTGATTTTGATAAATTAGTAACTTTTTTTAATCAAGTCAAATCGAAACTCATATTAGAAACCACAGCTATTACTAAAAACATGGAAAAGCGTGGTGGTGGTATTATTGATATTGAATTACGAAATAAAACAGCTGATATTGACAACTACTATCAGTTACACGCATCTTTTGAGACTTTGGATGCTATGGGTGCTAATTTTATAAATTCTTGCTTAGAGCAATTTGCAAAAACATTTAAACTAGAGGCCTTATCTTTTGATTTGTTTTCTGATGATGAAAAAGAAATTGATATTGTCATGAGTATCTTATCTAATTACGTTCCCAATTGTTTAGTCAGAGCTGAAGTGAATTGTAAGGTTGAAGATTTAACTGAAGGCGCAGGCATTTCAGGAGAAGCTTTTGCAAATAAGTTTATTCAAGCGGTTAATATTGCTGAAGTTGAACCATATAGAGCAGTAACACATAATAAGGGTATTATGAATGGTATTGATGCTGTGGTTTTGGCTACTGGAAACGATTTTAGAGCCGTGGAAGCTGGTGTACACGCTTACGCCTCAAAAGATGGACAATACAGTAGTTTATCTCACGCAAAAGTGGAAAATAATATATTCACCTTTTGGATGGAAATTCCACTGGCACTAGGTACAGTTGGCGGACTTACAGGATTACATCCATTGGTAAAATTTGCTTTAGAGCTATTACAAAAACCATCTGCAAAAGAGCTTATGCAAATTGTAGCCGTAGCAGGATTAGCTCAGAATTTTGCAGCGTTACGCTCATTAACAACTACGGGTATTCAACAAGGACATATGAAAATGCACTTGATGAATATTTTAAATCAATTTGAAGCTAATGATCTAGAAAAACAAACCTTAGTAGAGCATTTCAAAAATAACACGGTAACACACAGTGCTGTAACAGAAGCATTAAAAAACCTCCGAGTTCCCAGTGAATAATAAAGCCTTTTACAGCCATGGAAAATTACTCCTTTCAGGGGAATATGTTGTGCTTGATGGCGCTTTATCACTAGCTATTCCTACAAAATTTGGACAATCTTTAAGTATTACACCTATAGATGACCAAATTTTACACTGGAAAAGTTTTGACTATATTAAGCAGGTTTGGTTTGAAAATAAATTTAACATTATAAATTTTGAGGCTCTTAAACGAGAACAGAATGATGCTATATCAAATAGGCTTAGTCAAATATTAAAGGTTGTAAATAGCCTAAATCCAGAATTCATAAATAATAATTCAGGGCTTAAAATTGAAACACACTTAGAGTTTCCAAAAAACTGGGGTCTGGGTACTTCATCAACACTTATAAATAACATTGCTAATTGGGCTAATATTGATGCTTACACTTTATTAGAAGACACTTTTGGAGGTAGTGGCTATGATATAGCATGTGCTCAAAACAATTCTGCTATTACGTATCAATTGAAAAATAAAAAGCCCATAATTAAAAAAACAGATTTCAACCCTGTATTTAAAGAGCACCTTTATTTTGTCCATTTAAATAAAAAACAAAATAGTCGTGACGGTATAAAATACTATCGTCAAAATAAAGCCAATGACCAATCTGCCTTAAAAGATATTAATACTATAACTCTTGAAATGATAAATTCTACAACTTTAGAGCATTTTAAAAGCTTGATGATAGAGCATGAAACTATCATTTCAAAATTAACTAAGCAAACACCCGTAAAAAGACTTTTATTTAAAGATTTTAGTGGTGCTATTAAAAGCCTTGGCGCATGGGGTGGCGACTTTATAATGGTTGCCTCTAACCAAAATCCCACTAATTATTTTAAGAAGAAAGGTTATGAAACTATTATTCCGTATTCAGAAATGATACTTTAAGTAGACCTCATAAAAAAAGCCTCGAGAAACGAGGCTTTTTTTATTAATATTCTTGAGAACATACTATTGCACTTGCGTAGCAGCTCTATTATCTTCTATATCTGCAGCTTCTTTTAAAGCATTGTATAATTTTGAATTTACTGTGCCTGCCTTTTGTTGTTCAACTCTATTAGCAGCAGCTTGATAATTATCTAATTCTACAGCCGGTGTAATTTTGGTAACTTGCAATAAATAAACACCTTTTTCTCCTTCAATTAATCTAGAAGTTTCTCCTTCACTAAGTGCAAAAGCAGCACCAACAACCAAAGGTTCTCTACCTGCTCCAGAAATAGTCGGGTTTTTCATATTAATCCCAGTAGCAGTTCTTACACTAGTTTTTTCAGCAGTAGCCAAATCTTCAAGTGTTGTTGCAGTAACCCTGTCCTTAATAAGGGTAGCTTTCTTTTCTTTTCTTATAATTGGTAACACTTTTGCTGTGGCATCGTCAACAGACATTAATCCTTCTTCATTTTTAGCAACTAACTGAGCAATCACATAACCGTTAGGAATATTAAAACGTTTTATATCTCCAACTTCAGCATCTTCTTCAAAAGTCCAACGTACAATTTGTCTTTGGTTTCCAACACCAGGAATATTTTCATCTAAAACCTTAATTCCATTAACTGGTCTTACAAGATATTTATTTTCTTTAGCAAGGGCTTCAAAATCACTTTGTCCTGCTTTAATTTCAAAATTTGAAGCATCTCTAAATACTTTATCCGTTGTTTTTTCAGATGGTTCAATTTTTCTTGAAATGGTTCCTACTTGAACTGCTTTAGTTTTATTTTTTTGTCCTTCAACTTCTATAATATGAAATCCAAAAACAGTTTTAACAACTCCTAAATCTCCTGTTTTTCCCTCAAACTCAAAATCATTAAATTCTGGAACCATTGTGTTATAGGGATGCCAGTCATAACGTCCTTCCTTGGCTACACTACCTTGATCAGATGAAAACTCTTTTACAAACTCTGGGAATTTTGATCGGTTTCTTTTCAATATTGCTAATAAGCTGTCTGCAGTTTGTTTTGCTTCGGCTTCTGTTTGCTCTACATCGGGACTTGCACTTTGAGCACCTTTAAACGGAATCAATATATGTCTAACTTTAGCTGAGTCTGGTATTTGTTTTACAGCTATAACTTTAGTTACCTTAAAACGGGCATCATGTTTATATGGTCCATAAACCTCTCCTACTTTTAAATTATATATTTCATCCGCAGCTTCGGTAGGCAAACTTGATTTAAAAACAAAGCGCTTATCAAATTTAATATCAGAACCAGCAATTGTATTTATATACTCTTCATTATTTTTCACTTTTGAAAAAGCAATGATAGTATCTTTCCGTCCTCTTTCATCAACCAATCTTCCGTTAATGTAAGTTTCAAGTTCAGCTTTAATAGCATTTTCATCTTCAACTGATGCTGTTTCTTTAAACTCTACAAAACGAATATCTCGAGATGCATCAACTTTAAATTGTTTTTTATTTTCTTTAATATAGTTAGAAATATCTGATTTAGACACTTCAACTATGCTATCAGGAATAGAAGAAAATGGCACTTGTACATATTTAACATCTACTTTATTGCCTTCAAGCTCATGCTCTAATTTACCTTCTGCAAGTGTGCCAGTTAACCCCGCTTTAACCATATTAAAATAATTTTGGTTTAAAGCATTTGAAGCTACTTGCTTTTCATAATTCACCCAACTTAAAAACCCTTCCGGAGATGTTTCTTTTAAATTAGCAATGTATTCGTTCATTTTATTTTCATCAAATAATCCAGCCTCATTTAAAAAATTTGGATTTGTAGCTAACGAAGTTTTAAGTAAATCTCGCATCTGGTCTTTCTCAACAGAAATCTCTAACTCTTCAAATTGAGTTTCCATAACTGCTTGCCTTACCTCTTGTTCCCAAACTTGATTCATAACCTGTGTGTTGGTAGCATTTGGTCCTAATTGACGTTGTCTTTGCTCAACTTTTTGCATAAAATCTTCTCTAGTAATGTCTTTCCCATTAATGGTTGCCACAATGTTTTGCGACTTAGATGTTAATGCATCACTATTTTTGAATAAATCTGCTAATACAAAAGAAAATAATGCTAGAGCTATAATTAGTATTAAGAATAGTGAACGTTGTCTTATCTTATTTAAAACTGCCATTTGTAAATTAAATTTTAATACCCGATGTTGGGATTTGCTTGTTAAGTTGGTGTCAGTTATACGAAAACTGACAAAAATATCGTGCGCGAAAATACCATTTTCTATTCAATAATAAAAGTAGAAATCTGTATTTTAATCTTCTTCTAACACTTTGAGTTCTACCATATCAATTTTAGTATTAGAAACTTCTAATATGGTAAATTGAAAGGTTTCAATTTGAACAATATCATTTTGTGCAGGAATCTCTTCCGTATGGTTTACAATAAGCCCTCCAAGAGTTTCATAATTCTCACTTTCTGGAAGATTAGTTTTGTAAGTTTCATTAATATAATCGACCTCTAAACGTGCTGAAAATCTATAAATGCCCTCTTGCAAAGCTTCTTCAATTAAATCAACTGAATCGTGCTCATCCTCAATTTCACCAAAAAGTTCTTCAACAATATCCTCAACAGTCATAATTCCTGAAGTTCCTCCATATTCATCTAAAACTACAGCAATACTCCTACGCTTTTTAGTAAGCAGACTTAAAACATCTTTAATGAGAACGGTTTCTGGCACAAACTCAACTGGCACCATCATAGCTTTAATACTTTTTGTTTTTTTAAAAAGCTGAAAAGAATGTACGTAACCCAAAATATCATCAATAGTATCTTTATAAACTAGTATTTTGGTTCTTCCTGTCTCGGTAAACAATGCATTTAATGATTTAATGGTATCATTAATATCAACGGCTATAATTTCAGTTCTGGGTATCATGACTTCTCGTGCCTTGACCTCTGAAAATTCTAGAGCGTTTTGAAAAATTTGTATTTCACTATCAACTTCATCTTGTTCCTCAACAGATTCCATTTGCTCACTGATGTAATTTCCTAATTCAACTTTGGTAAACGCGAGTTGAATTTGATCTCCTTCAGTTTTAAAGAAAACTTTCAACACAAAATCTGATATCCATATAACAAAATCTGATATAAAAGTAAATAACAAATAAAAAATATATGCTGGAATTGCCAGAGCTTTTATTAATGTATTAGCATATATTTGAAAGAATACTTTAGGCAAAAATTCTGCAGTAATTAAAATTACAAATGTTGAAATTACGGTTTGCGATAACAAACTTAAATCTGTTAATAAATAATCTAAAAAAGGATAAGTTGTTGGTAATAATGATTGAAACCATTTCACCAAAACATCACCCATAAAAAAACCGTAAATAACCAGTGCTATATTATTACCAATAAGCATAGTGGTAATAAATTTTGATGGTTTAGCAGTAAGTTTAGTTAATGCCTTTGCAAGAACACCATCTTGTTTTTTTTCAATCTCAATATGGATTTTGTTTGAAGATACATAAGCAATCTCCATACCCGAAAAGAATGCAGAAAGAATTAATGAAGCAATTATAATAATAACATAAATGCTCATTTAATTTGAATTGTCTCTGTTTTCAAATTTTTTACTAAATTTTCTTCTAAAGAAATACATAAAAATAGCTAAGGCCGCTAAACCTAATGAAATGTAAGCACCATTGGTACCGTTACCCCATTTTGTTATACCATCATAAATAAATAATACAGCAAAAACTATATATGCATATTGAAAAATCTTAGAATATTTCATGATTAACATTTAAAGGAGTAAAGATACTCAAAATTGAGAAAGGTGATTTTATTAACTTAAAAATTAATCTTCAAGAGTAATTATACCTGTAACTTCCAGAACTTCTGCATTTGTAAAATTTGAGTTTGAGTCAAAACCATTACCATTTATAAGATCTTGGTCGGTTTTAAAACTCACAGGTTTGTTTGTATAAAGCCATTCTTTTTTCTGATCATAAAACAATTGGTTTGTTTTTAATACCCTATTATCATGAGTAGTAATAACCACATTATCTTGCATATCAATCAAATCTGTATTAGCATAAACATAGGCATTATCAGCAACAACCGTGCTTTTTCTGTTTTCCTTGTCATACACATATAAAGTTACACCATCTGTAAATTGATGAAAAGGAAAATCTCTGTTTGAATAATCAAACATTTTAGAACTAATTAAATTCGCTGTTACCCGTCCAGAGTCAGTATATTTTAAATTACTATTGTACTCAACACCAATTGGTTCATTTTCTGATATGCCAAGTTTTTGTACTTGTTTAAAACTGTCATTACATGAAAAAAACATAGTCACAATAAATATTGTGACTATGTTTGATATATAATATGCAACGTTTATTTTCATTTAGATACTAGGCACTTTTACAGAATCACCTATCCAACAACCAATATTGATGGTTTGTCCTGCTCTTCCAGAACTAAAAATTTCAGATTTTTGTGGTGCCTTTGCATTATAATTAGCAATAGATTTTCCAGCAGACTTTTTCAATGTTGGATCAACATTGGCAGCTTTTCTAGCTTCTTTTGCTGCCAACCAATAGACTGCTCTTTTATCAAAATTTGTTTGTCCACAATTATTAGCACTTTTAGCATACATAGCGGCAATAGCTAAATAAGGACGACCATTTGATGGATTAAGTTTTAAAGCTTTTCTATAATAGTTTCTAGCTTTTCCATAGCTACCTCTTGCTTTTAACTTTGTAGCTATTCTATAATATAATTTAGATTTCTTAAAACTATCTGTTTCTAAACCAATGGCTTGCTCGAAAAAAGCAATTGCTTCACTTGTTTTTCCTTCTTTATCTTTTAATAAACCTAAATAGTAAGCTGAATTTGCAGAAGGACTCAAATCATGATAAGCATTAACTAACTTAAAGAATAAAGGATCATCAGTACATTCTTTCTGTGACATTTGTCCAGCAGCCCTTTGCAACCAAATTGCATTAGTCTTATTCTCTTCAAAATCTCTTTGATATATAGGAATTAAATTCTCACAATTAGCTCTTGGACCTAGTTTAGCATCAATACTTCCAGAAATTAAATCGTAATTCTTTAAATAACTTTCATAATACCTCTTATACTTACCTTCTTTTTTTGTTAAAGCTGTACCAGCCTCTTCTTTTTCAATAAGTTTATTTAGTTTTCCTGAAAAGCTTTTAACTTCATCCTCTACTTTTTCAACAACATCGTCATATTTATTAAATAAATCTGCTGCAGGTTTTTTACCGGCATCATATAAGTCAACCATCAATGAAAAGTAAGTATATAAACTCTTTGGATTAGTAAATGTTTCCTTATCATAATGATAAGCTTTGTCAAAGCATTCATATAATTCTTCATTAGTTTTATTTAAAACATCTTTGTTATCATAAATTAATTGACAACCTTTTGCTAAGTATTCACCTTTTGGAGTTTTACTGGTAAAATGTTCACCACGCTGTTCCCATAATAAAATTAAATCATTTATGAATGTAACTTTTTCATCACCTGATGAGTTTTTAATTTTATGATTCAAGATTTTTTCCCCATCAATATATATAGCATTATTAAACTTAGGGCATTTATTTCTAACAGCCATCCAAGGCTCATATGCTGCATCGTAGTTTTTTGCTTTGGTATATTCATGGAATATAGAAAGCTTAGTCATACATTCTTCATCTTGTTGAGCAAAACCTAAGTTTAACCCAAGAAATAAAAAAGCTAGTAATAATGTAATTTTTGTTTTCATGATAATAATTTTATTTTTTAGTCGTACTTTCTTTTCTGAAACCATCTATCATTCAAAGATAAACTTAATTGTAGATTAATGAAATTCTCTTGTATCAAATTACTGTTAGTGGTACCTCGTTGACCAATTTCAAAACCTATATTAGCATTGGATAGTAATCTTATATCTCCAACTGGTATACCTATACCAAAAGATATGCCAAACTCTTTAATAGACTCATTTTCTATATTTAACCCTGTTTCTTCTGTTCTAAAACCAGCTCTATAAACAAGTCTTTTCCAATAACTTGAAAAAGAATTATATTCTGGTATATAAAATCCACCCAAAGAGAAAGAATAAGCATCCTCGTATGATGCACCACTATCTATTAAATCATTAGAAAATTTACTAGTCTTTAAAAAAGTTGTCTCTGCTCCAACAAACCATTTCCGTCGTTCTCCAACACCGGCACCAAATGCTATTCGTGACGGTAGTATTAAATCTGTATCTCTTAATCCGTTTGATTCTAGATTTACTTCTATAGTATTTCTAACAAATTCCTGACCAGTAGAACCAATTGTAATAGTAGAAATTGACCTTTCATTTTTTGAAGACAAATTACTCTCAGGACTATAGGTTAAACTAGAAACTAACTCTATTTTTTTACCTAATAAGGTTTTATAAGATAAACCAAAATTCATATTCAAACCACTTAAATCAGATCGATTATTTTCTCGTGTTTGATATTGCGTAAGTATACCATCTGTATACTGAAAATTAACAATACTATTCTCTACATTACCGAAATTATATTGAAAATCAACTCCAACAGTAAGTCCTTTAGTAATTTGATAACCAAAACCTAAAAAAGCCTTATTTAAACCACCCTCACCCTGAAACCTATTTTCAATATTATCATTATCATTAAAAGACTCTAGCTTATAACCTACAGAAGTGTAAGGAATTAACCCAAAACCAAAACCAAACTTTCCCAAAGGAACGTTTAACGCTAAATAATCAAAAGTACTTGAAGAGGCTTTATCACTACTTTGATTACTTTTTAAATCACTGCTCGAATAACTTCCACCAACAGTAAATTTTACAGGCCTACTCTCATTATTCCAAATAGCTAAATTATCCCCTGCATAGGAGGCTGGATTACGTAAGTTAACATGAATACTATCACTATAAATACTCAAACCCCCCATACTTCTATTCTCAACAGTACCTTTAAACTTAAGACTTCCAATGCCATAAAAAGAATATGGAGATGTTGTTCCTTGCTGTCCATAACTGTGAATTGCAGTTACTACAATAAAAACTAATACAAGTTTTTTAATCATTCGTTTGAGTTAAATTGTAAAATAAAGTTTAATCCCTCTAAAAGAAAATTAGGATTGGCAAATATGCTACTTTTTAATTGTTTAGACAAGAATTTAGCATCACCTCCTGTTAAAATTACTGTTAAATCTGGATATTTAAGTTTATACGATTCTATAACACCATTTATTTCATTTAAAATACCATAAATCACTCCAGAGTGAATAGACTCAGTCGTGGAATTTCCAATAATACTATTGGGCATTTCTGAATCCAATAACGGTAAATTTGCAGTTAAATTATTTAACGATTTATATCGCACCCTAATACCTGGTGAAATTGCTCCACCTAAGTACTCATTTTTACTATTAATAAAATCATAAGTTACACAAGTTCCCGCATCTATAATCAGTACATCTTTCTCAGAAAACTCATTAATGGTACCACAGACTAAAGCAATCCTATCAACACCTAAAGTTTTAGGCGTTTTATAAAGATTATTAAAAGGTAACGTAATATCAGAGTCTAAAATCAACAACTCAAAATATGAAGAAATACGTTCTACATCTTTAGTTTTTAATCTTCCAACAGAAGAAATAATAGCTTTATCAATACTATCATATTCTCTTCTCAAAACTCTTATTTCACTAATCACACTATCTATCTTAGTGGTAACCTTATGTACCATCTTATCATTGGTAAAAATAGCAAGCTTAACAAAAGAATTGCCAACATCAATAATTAAATTCATATCTCTGAAAAGGATAAATTTACAAAATGACTTACAATAACGATTCCTAATTTTGCTATAATATTAACTAGAAATAAGTTAGCTTTTAAATATCAAAAAAATAATGTGATTGAAACAATTTTTTCCATATTTCTCTTGGCGAATAGTAAAAATGAGTATATATTTGCAACCGCTTTGGCGAGGTACCTTAGCTCAGTTGGTAGAGCAAAGGACTGAAAATCCTTGTGTCCCTGGTTCGATTCCTGGAGGTACCACAAAAAAATCCCGAAACTTTAGTTTACGGGATTTTTTGTTTTCATAAATTTTTCTCTTTTAACAGCTTAATGGCGGGTTTTTAAGAAAAATAAAAACCGCGCTATCCGCTATATCTTTCTGCGAAGACTCGAACTTGTTTCAGAATACTACCATCAATAAACACACTTAGCTAAGATTTAAACTAATATCTTATACATTTTCGCATAAAGGATGCCGCTTTTATCGCTCCCGCACTCATCCGCCAACAAGTTTTTTCAACCATAACAAGGCTTTATTTATATAGATAAAGTTTAGACAAAAAAAATCCCGATACAAAAAATGTATCGGGATTCAAAAAAGGCGACGACCTACTCTTCCACAAATGTAGTACCA
>NZ_CANLGU010000010.1 GCF_947490405.1 uncultured Algibacter sp.
GATGAATTAACACCACCAGATGGAGAAGCACCAACGAATCCGAATGATCCATGTGATTTTGTATCAGCAGATGTAACTTTAGCCTTAGGCGCAGCATATTTAGCAGCCGATTGTGATGGTGATGGTGTAACCAATGGTGATGAATTAACACCACCAGATGGAGAAGCACCAACGAATCCAAATGATCCATGTGATTATATAGTTTCTGACATCAGTTTAATAATTACCTCAGGGCAAGATTGTGACGGTGATGGTTTAACTGATCAAGAAGAAGTAGATCCTAATAATGATGGGGATCCAAGTGATGGAGAAAGTGATCCAAATGATCCATGTGATCCAATAACTACAGGATGTCAGGCTATTATGGAAGTTACTAAAACTGCTGATGTGCAAGGAACCGACTTAGGAGATAGAATTGTTTATACCATAGAAATTGAAAACACTGGAGATATAGTTTTAACAAACATAGTATTAGTTGATACATTCCTTGATGCTAATGGTAATGCCATTTCTCTAACTGAAGAGCCTGATTTTATAGGATCTGATTTAGGTAGTCCTGAAGGAACACTCCTTGTAGGTGAAACAGCTGAATACATAGCAAGCTTTACAATCACTCAGGAAGCAATAAATGCGGGTGGCGTAAGTAATAGTGTAGTTGCCACAGCGTTAACTAAATCGTCAGGTATTGTTACCGATACAAGTGATGATGGAGAAGATTTAGATGGTAATACGTCTGATGATCCAACAGTAACAGAACTAGGTTGTTTACTAATATTTAATGAATTTTCTCCTAATGGAGATGGAATGAATGACACATTAATTATTAATTGTATTGATAATTTCCCTAATAACAAATTAGAGATATATAACCGTTGGGGTAACTTGGTTTATGAAAAGCGAGGTTATAATAATGATTGGGACGGAACATCTAATGGACGATCTACTGTAAAAGTTGATGAGCAATTACCAGTAGGAACCTATTATTATATTCTAGACTTCGGAGATGGTACAAAACCAAAAGTAGGATGGTTATACATAAACAGATAATAAAGTAAACGACTAAAAAAATTAAAAAAATGATACAGAAATCATCATTAATAAAAGGTTTAATTTTAGTAGTGTTTACTGCACTATTAAGTTTAGAAACTAAAGCACAGCAAGATCCGCAATACACACACTATATGTATAACACTATGAGTGTGAATGCCGGTTATGCTGGTCAACGAGATGTATTAAGTGCTACAGCTTTATATAGAACACAATGGGTTGGAATAGACGGAGCACCAAAAACGATAACTTTTGGAATTCACTCACCATTGAGGAATGAAAGAATTGGTTTAGGTTTAAATATTGTAAGTGATCAACTAGGTCCAGCTAAAGAAACTAACATAGATTTAAACGCATCTTATACTATACCTGTTGATGAAACTGGAGATAAGGAATTATCTTTTGGTTTAAAAGCTGGTTTACATTCATTAGATGTAAATTTAAGTCCTGAAAATCAGCAAACAGGAGGTGATATTAGGCTAAATGATTTTAGTATAACGTCACCTACGCTAGGGGCTGCACTTTATCTTCATTCTGATAAATGGTACCTTGGAGCATCTATTCCAAATATACTTTCAACTGAACATTATGAAGATAATGGTGTTCAACAGTCAATTGCAACAGAACGCTTACATTATTTCTTAATAGGGGGCTATGTTTTTGATGTTAGTGATAGAACAAAACTAAAACCTGCCTTTTTGGTTAAAGGTGTTTCAGGAGCACCGTTAATTGCTGACCTCTCACTTAATGCATTGTTTAATGAAAAATTCACTCTAGGATTAGCCTACAGGTGGGATGATTCTGTAAGTGGTCTAGCTGGTTTTCAAGTTAGCCCAGGACTATTTGTTGGATATGCTTATGATGCTACAACAACTGCACTCAATAACTTTAATAGTGGAACACACGAAATAATGTTGCGTTTTGAGTTACAGCAAATAGGTAAAATTTTATCACCAAGATTCTTCTAAAAGATTATAGACATGAAAAAAAGAATATATATACTATCTATATTAAGTGTTTTAGTTTTTAATAGCTCTTTTGCACAAAAAAGGAAAGCTTATAGTGCTATAAAAAAGTATGAAAACTTATCTTATGTAGAATCAAGAAATCAACTTTTAGAATTAGCTAATAAAGAAAACCCTTCTTCAGAAGTGATAGAGAAATTGGCCAATGCCTTTTATTTTAATAATGAAATGAAAGAAGCTTCAGTTTGGTACAAGAAACTAATGGATTTGAATAATCCCATAGATCCAGAGAATTTATTTAGGTATGCTCAATCGTTACGAGCCCAGGAAAAGTATGAAGAATCAGATAAAATATTAAATACTTTAGTTAATATTAATCCTGAAGATTCAAGAGTCAAAAGGTTTTTAAGTAACCCAAATTATGTTGTAGCTATAGAAGAGATGTCAAAGAATTTTGAATTACTGAATTTAGATATCAATACAACTTTTTCAGATTTTGGAACATCAACATATAATGATCATTTAATTTTTGCATCATCTAGAGATCAAGATGAAGCCATATACGAATGGAATGCACAACCATTTTTAGATTTATTTGAATTGAACGAAGATGGAAGTGTACAAGAGCTAAGAGGTGATGTAAACACAAAATATCATGAATCTTCAACAAGTTTCACTAAAGACGGAAAAACAGCTTATTTCACTAGGAATAATTTTTTCAAAGGAAAGTTTAAAAAGAATAGCGAAAATATTCATGGTTTAAAAATATATAAGGCTACTTTAGTAGATAGTGTTTGGACTAATGTAGAGTCTATGCCCTTTAATAACGATGAATATAATGTGGCTCACCCAGCACTTAGTAACGATGAGAAAAAGTTATACTTTGCTTCAGATATGCCAGGGACACAAGGTGCTTCAGATATTTTTGTGGTAGATGTAAATGAAGATGGAACTTATGGAGAACCTGTAAATTTAGGTTCAAAAGTAAATACGGAAGGGAGAGAAAATTTTCCTTTTGTAAGTAATAAAGGCACACTTTATTTTTCTTCAGATGGCCATGTTGGGTTAGGAGGTTTAGATGTTTTTAAAGTTGATGTAGATAAAATCAAAGAATCTACTACCATGGTGCATAATATAGGGAAACCAATTAATAGTCCTATGGATGATTTTGGTTATATCATTAATGAAACTTCTGGTAAAGGCTACATAACATCAAATAGAGAAGGCGGGAAAGGAGATGATGATATATACAGTTTTGTAGTGCCAGCATGTACTAAAGATATTTCTGGAACTATAATTAACAAACGAACCCAAGAGATATTGGCAAACGCAGATGTATTTATCTATGATTCAAACAGAAATTTACTTCAATCACTAAAAAGTGATGATAAGGGGAAGTTCGTTTTTGAGTTGGGATGCAAAGATAGAACCTATTTAATAGAAGCTAAAAAAGATAAATACAAAGATGATTTTACAGATTTTTCAATAAAAGCGGGTGAAAAACCTGATTTAAAATTAGAATTAAAGTTAGAACCACAAGCCGCCAAAATAGGTACAGATTTAGCTTTGTTATTGAATTTGAATCCTATTTATTTTGATTATGATAAATCCTTTATTCGACCAGATGCAGAAATTGAATTGACAAAAGTTATCAATTATATGAAAGAATACCCTAGTGTTAAAATTGATGTTCGTTCTCATACAGATTCTAGAGGTAAAGACGCTTATAATTGGGCATTATCCAATAGAAGAAATAAATCTACAAGAGCATATATCATTGAAAAAGGCGGTATTTCTGAAGGAAGATTAACTGGACAAGGTTATGGAGAAACCCGTTTAACAAACAAATGTTCAAATGGTGTTAAATGTACCAAAGAAGAGCATCAAGCCAATAGGCGTAGCGAGTTTATTGTAGTCGCAAACTAATTAATATCTAACCATCAACTTAAAAGGCATCTAAATTTAATTTAGGTGCTTTTTTATTTAAAAGGAGATTTAACAAGTTCTAATTTTGTTCGTACTTTTGTTAATCTATGGAAGAAGAAAAAGTAATTCTTGTTAACGAACAAGATGAACAAATTGGGTTGATGCCCAAAATGGAAGCACATGAAAAAGCATTGTTGCATCGTGCATTTTCTGTATTTATTTTTAATGATGCAAATGAGTTGATGCTACAACAAAGGGCACTGGGTAAATATCATTCACCTGGACTTTGGACTAATACATGTTGTAGTCACCAACGTGACGGAGAAACTAATATCGAAGCTGGCAAAAGGCGTTTAATGGAAGAAATGGGCTTTGTAGTAGATTTAAAAGAATCTATTTCATTTATTTACAAGGCACCTTTTGATAATGGTTTAACTGAACATGAATACGATCATGTCTTATTGGGTAAGTATAATAGTGAACCTATTATTAATATAGATGAAGTAGCCAATTGGAAATGGATGCCTTTACAAGATATTAAAGTTGATATTTCTCTACATCCAGATCTATACACAGAATGGTTTAAGGTTATTTTTGATAAATTCTACGAATATATAAACATTACATCCTAATGAAAGTAACAGTTAGCAGAAAAGCACATTTTAATGCAGCACATAGGTTGTATAGAAAAGATTGGAATTTTGAAAAAAATGAAGACATATTTGGTAAATGTAACAACCCTAATTTTCATGGACATAATTATGAACTCATTGCTAGTGTCACTGGAGATATAGATAAAGAAACAGGTTATGTTATAGATATGAAAGTTTTAAAAGATATTATTAAAAGCGAAGTTGAAGATGCTTTTGATCATAAAAATTTAAATTTAGAAGTTCCTGAATTTACCGACTTAAACCCAACTGCTGAGAATATAGCGGTAGTTATTTATAATAAAATGAAATCTAAGTTAGACTCTAATTTAGAACTAGAAATAACACTATATGAAACACCACGTAATTTTGTGTCTTACTCAGGGCGATAACTATGAATAAAGAACTATATCCAATAAAGTTTACACCCATTTTAAAAGATAAAATATGGGGAGGTAAGAAGTTAAAAACAACCCTAAACAAACAGTCAGATTTGCCAAATTTAGGAGAAAGTTGGGAAATTAGTGATGTTGAAGGAGATACATCAATAGTATCCAATGGTTATTATAAAGGAAAATCTTTAAAAGAATTATTAAAAATTTTAGGACCAGACTTAATTGGTCAACAAAATTATAGAATTTTTGAAGATAAATTTCCTTTGCTCATTAAGTTTATTGATGCTCGCGAAGATTTATCCATTCAATTACATCCAAATGATACATTAGCAGCAGAAAGACATAATTCTTTCGGTAAAACCGAGATGTGGTATGTTATGCAAGCAGATGAAGACGCAAATTTAATAGTTGGTTTTAACCAAAAAGTTACGCCAGAAAAATATTTAGAGCACCTTGAAAATAAAACTTTAACAGAGATTTTAAATTTTGATAAGGTTAAACAAGGTGATACCTATTTTATTGAAGTAGGAAGGGTTCATGCTATTGGAGCTGGTGTAATGCTTGCAGAAATACAACAAACTAGTGATGTAACCTATCGTGTTTATGATTGGGATAGAGTAGATGATGAAGGAAATGAAAGAGAATTACATAATGATTTAGCTATAGATGCTATAGATTTTAATATGCCTGATAATTTTAGAGTATCGTATTCTAAAACAGAAAACAAATCAAATGAAATGGTAACCTGTCCATATTTCACCACAAACTATTTAGAAGTAAATGGTGTTTTAAGTAAGAAAAACAGCAAAGACTCTTTCTTTATTTATATGTGTGTTGGTGGTGATGCAACTATAACTTATGGTAAACATACAGAGAGTATAAAAGTAGGTGAAACTATATTGATGCCAGCTGATGCTGTAGACTACCAAATAACATCAAAAAACGCTAAGTTTTTAGAAGTACATGTGTAGTATTTGAATGTTAATAAGTAGTTTATTAATCATTGAGATATAAGAATATTCGTGTAAAATTATTAATTATTTTTAGTAAAAATTAAACTTAAAGAAATGAGTAGTGTAAGAGATTTAAAAAAAGATATAAATTACGTTTTAGGAGATATAATTGAGGCTGTTTATGTTTGGGAATATGAGAATACAGACAAGGATACAAAAAAAAGTGAAGCTATTATTGACGAAGCTATTGAAACCTTTGATGAATTGATTGCCAAAGTAAACACTAGGGATGTAGAGAATGTAAAAGCACATTTTAAAGCCATTAATAAAGAGCTTGAAGATAGGGGTAAAGCTTTGATAGAAAAAATTAATAAGCTTGGATAAAAAAAACTAAGGAGGTATTTGCAAATCTTATTTTTGCAATTATATTTGCACCCATAAAACGCCGATGTAGCTCAGCTGGCTAGAGCAGCTGATTTGTAATCAGCAGGTCGTGGGTTCGAGTCCCTCCATCGGCTCAAAAAATAAAAGCCTTTCCAAACGGAAAGGCTTTTTGTTTTGTAACAAGGTACTCTATTTATATTTATTGGTTCTCTTTTTGCCTTACGTTCTGTATGAAGCGTTCAAGTTGTTTTCCGTATTTGGAGTTTTTCACATTAGGAGTTAAAGAGTTATTAATAGTGTCTAATAAATCTATTCTAGCATCGTAAATTTCGGAAAGTGCTAAATAAGGAGCAACTTCACTATCTTTATTATTTAATGCAAAATTAACAGTATATAAATATTTACGTTTTAATGTGTTGTTTTTTTGTTTAACTAACGAATCAAATATTACTGTATCTCCGTTTTTCTGAGCTTCAAATTGATCTTTAATTAAATCTAAACTTCTATTATTAATTTTAGAAATAACCTTTCTATATTCTTCTAAAACCTTTTGTTGTTTAGAGCCTTTAATTTGTGCCTCAAACGAAAAGTTTTTTAAAACTGTATTTATTTCAGTAACCCCTTTGTCTGCAAAAAAAGTAATTCGATCTTTTTCAGCACTATTCTTATCAAGATATAAATAGAATACTTCAGGTGAGTCTAAATCACTATATAATTCAACTTGAGAAACTCCATTAACGGTTACAGAGTCTACAGATACTAATGTGGTGTCTTCAATTTTTTTAAGAAATAGAGTTCCTTTTTTTAAGCCTTCAATATTTACTTTTACAGTTAAGTCAGCTTCTTTTTTATTACAAGCTGTGATAATTAGAATAATTACTAAAAGAAGATTTTTTTTCATTTTTAAAATATGATATTGAGTAACAAATATCTTATAATTATTTTTTATAAACTAGCTAACCGATGCCAATTCCATTAAAATTGTACAAGCAATTGCAGCGATAGTTCCAACGGCATAACCAAAGACAGCTAAAAGTACGCCAACCGTTGCTAAAGAAGGATGAAAAGCTGATGCTACTACAGGAGCCGACGCTGCTCCACCAACATTAGCTTGACTACCCACTGCTAAAAAGAAATAAGGAGCTTTTATAATTTTGGCTACTAAAATTAGTAGTCCAGCGTGAATGCTCATCCAAACTACACCAATACCAATGAGCCCTAAATTATCAAAGATTAAAGTTAAATCCATTTTCATACCTATAGTCGCTACTAGTATATAAATAAAAAGGCTACCAAATTTACTAGCGCCTGCACCTTCATAATTCTTTGCTTTTGTAAATGATAAAAAGACAGCAATAAGTGTAGAAATACTAATCATCCAGAAGAATTTAGATTCTAAAAATGTAAAAATATTTTTCCAAGTAGTAGATTCAAAACTAGCAACTAAGTTTTCAAAAACAGGTGCCATAAAACCAGCTCCTAAGTGCGCAAAACTTACAGTGCCGAACGCAAGTGCAGTAATGATGACAATATCTGATAATGATGGATTACGCTTTACCTTTTCAGAGAAAGAAGATACTTTTTCCTTTAGTTCTTCTATAGAAGAGGTGTCTGCTTTTAACCAATTATTAATTCGTTTTCTTTTACCAATTCCTATAAGTAACAAAGCCATCCAAACGTTAGCTACAACAATATCAACGAAAACCATACCTCCATATAATTTTTGATTATAGCCATAAATTTCTAACATAGCTGTTTGATTAGCACCACCACCAATCCAACTACCTGCTAATGTTGATAAACCTCTCCATACTGCATCAGGTCCAACACCTCCAACAGTTTCAGGAGATACTGTTGAAATTAATAAAATAGCGATTGGTCCACCGATAACAATTCCTATTGTTCCGGTAAAAAACATGATCAATGCTTTCCAACCTAAGTTAAATACGCCTTTTAAATCGATACTTAAAGTCATTAAAACCAGAGCAGCTGGGAGTAAATACCTACTTGCTACATAATATAATTGAGATGTATGTTTAATGGTATTACCTTTATTGTCAATACCAGTCCAATCTGGAGCTATTAAACCAGAAGTTGTAAAAATAGCAGGTAACATATAGGCTAAAAATATACCTGGTACTATTTTATAAAATTTTTCCCAAAATCCACCCTTGAGAGTTTCTGTATAAAATATAAAACCTAAGGCAAGCATTAATAAACCAAAAACTATAGTGTCGTCAGTGAAAAGTGGTTTCATATTTATCTTGTTTAAAATATCTAATATACTAAAACAAAAAAGAGCACTATTCTTATTTTGGCACAGTAATTGATTTATAATTGATGATTACAATTTGAACAAATAGTTTATTGAGTGGTTACTTTAAACTTAGAATTGTAACTCATATTTTGGTTGGTTAGTTAGTAAAAAAGCATCCTAATTTTAGGGTGCTTTTTTTATTTTTCTATTTTTATCTTGAAGTAATTTGCTGCAGAATTAACTTTTTTAATTAAACTAAATCATGCGTTTCGTCGATAATATCGATTATTTTGTCTTTAAATGTTAAAATTTAAAGTATTTCATCGATTTTAAATGTATTTAGTCGTTTGAATACATTTCATAATTATATATTTGGAGTGTACTAAATAACACACTTTTTAGTTCAATGGATTAATTAATTAATATTTGCATTATGTTGTTAAAAACGGAAACCCCAAATCTAGCATCATAATAAAAAAAGCAAATTGAGAAAAAACCGAGTTTGAGGGAACTCGGTTTTTTTATGCAATAATTCTAAATGTTAAATTAATTCGTTTTCCTATTTGTTTTTTAGTTTTAGGTATTTGATGTAGCCAATTATGTTGGGTTGCGCCTTGCATTAATAAAAGGCTACCGTGTTCTAAAACCAATTTAGATTTTAGTGCTGAATTTTTTTTATGTTTAAAATGAAAAATCCGTTCTACTCCAAATGAAACAGATGCAATTGTGGGGTTTTTACCAAGTTCTTTTTCATCATCAGCATGCCAACCATTACTGTCTTTACCATCTCGATATAAGTTGGCTAAACAACTCGTAAATTTAATTCGCAGTTTAGTTTCAATCTTTTCTTTAATTTCTAATAATTCGTCTTTAAAACTATGGGGTTTCATAGTAATATTACTATACTTATAAGTGTTTAAGTTTTCAGCATAAAACGCGGTTAGTCGTGGTTGCAAATATGTTTTTCCGAAAATGGTAATATCATCTTGTTTCCAGTCTAATTTTTTCGATAGTATGTCTAAGTATAAATTAGCTTCATTAGTATTGAAAAATTTTGGGTAATAGGTAACTTCGCCATCTTTTAAATTTAAATTTATCGAACTTTCAAAAAGCATATTCTTTTATTTTCTAAATTAGCATAATTCAATATCAAAATGAAGTATATATTTACTTTTCTATATTTTTTTGTTTGTATAATTTTAGATGCACAACCTCCAAAAGGTTTTGTGTATGTGCATGATGTGATTCCTGATTTAGATGTTGAGCTTCGTTATTTTACTAATAATAATTTTGTAGGAAAACCTATTGATGGCTATCAATCTAACAAATTGATTTTGACTCAGCAAACAGCTGAAGCTCTTAAATATGTTCATGAGGCCTTACAAGAACAAAACCTATGCTTAAAAGTTTATGATGGTTATAGACCGCAACGCGCAGTAAATCATTTTATAACATGGGCAAAAGATTTAAATGATACAATAAATAAGCACAAGTTTTATCCTAATGTAAAAAAAAGAAACCTTTTTAAAGAAGAGTATATAGCCTCCAGATCTGGACATAGCCGCGGTAGCACTGTTGATTTAACTATTATCGATGGAAATACAGGCATCCCTTTAGATATGGGAAGTGCTTATGATTTTTTTGGAAAAGAATCTTGGGTTAATCACGACAACCTTTCTAGTATACAAAAATATAATAGGCAATTACTCCAAACGTTTATGCTAAAATTCGGTTTTAGAAATTACTCTAAAGAGTGGTGGCATTTTACTTTAAGGGGAGAGCCTTTTCCTAAAACCTATTTTGATTTTGTTGTAAAATAAAAAACCGCCATCAAATGAAAGCGGTTTGGATAGTTTAGTTAATTTCATACAAGTAGTTTATTCCTTATCTAGGTCTTTGGTCATTTTAAACCCTAAGAATAAGCCTATACCAGATAGTAAGAATATGGTTCCAGGATAAATTGCTTCTTCATCAAGTGTCGTGTAATGGTCTATTACTGAAGCTATAAATACGCCAATACCAATTCCCATTAATAGTAATGCTAGATTTAATATAAGTACTTTCCATATTGGTGCGGTGTGTCCTTTTCCTTTAACAAAAATACTAGCATCTGCTCCTTTTTCTATTAGTGCTAAGCGCTCTTTGTTTCTGGTAGAAAAATATAAATAAAATACTCCGAAAATTGCACCAAATATAATTGGTATAATAATTAATTCTGATCCCATAATAGTTCGTTTTTAATTGATTATTTTAATGTGTTTGTAGCTTATGACGATACACTTTTGTGTTAGGTTACAGATTTAGCTAAAATTTTTTTACTTATTTGTAACCTTATATGTGTAATGGTCGTCTTATTTTCAAAATGACCATCAAAGACCAACATTATATTAACCTTATTCTAAATGGTGACTCCAGGGCATTTGCTGTGTTGGTTAACCGCTACAAGGATTTGGTGTATACCTTGTCATTAAGAATGTTGAAAAACAGAGAAGAAGCAGAAGAAGTAGCGCAAGACACATTTATAAAAGTATATAAGTCGTTAAGCCGGTTTAAAGGTGACTCTAAATTTTCAACATGGATTTATAAGGTTGCTTACAATACGTGTTTAGATAGAATAAAAAAGAATAAAAAGTATATAAATGATGTAGCAATAGACGAATTTACGGCACATGAGGTTAAAACTATTGATAATGCATTAAGTAAATTAGAAACTGAAGAACATAATCAAGCTATTAAAAAATGTATAACACAATTGCCAAGTGATGATGCATTTATACTAACTTTATATTATTTTGAAGAACAATCTTTGGATGAAATTTCACAGGTAGTTGGATTAACACCTAATAATGTAAAAGTAAAGTTATTTAGAAGCCGAAAAAAATTAGCAACTATTATTAAGGCACAATTAGAACCAGAAATTATTGAGCATTATGGAAAAGCAAGACAATAAGTTTTTAGATGATTTATCTAGAAAAATTATAATAGAATCTGGTACTGAAAGCCCTTCTGTCAATTTTTCTGATGAGGTAATGTTAGAGATTAGAGCTTTAAACGAAATCAGAACAATAGTTTACAAGCCACTTATATCCAAAACTTCGTGGTTTTTTATAGGTATAAGTGTTTTAGCTTTAGTTTTATATTTTTTGTTTTTTGGAACTGAAACTAAAACGTCTAAATGGATGCAATCTTTTGATTTTAGTATTTTATCAAATATTAACACAGATATTTTACCAAGTTTGTCTGTATCTAAAATATTTACTTATGCTGTTTTGTTTTTTGGACTTATGTTGTGCATTCAAATTCCGCTGCTTAAAAGTCGTTTTGATAAAAGATTTGAAGTCTAAAAATTTTAATTAATACCAGCGTTTCTTTTTCTTTTTTGATGCTTGACTTTTTCTGCCTTTTCGGTGTTTACTACCTGTTTTTTTAGATTTGTGAACTATAGGTTTGGCTTTTGGGTCTAGGGGATAAGGATGATTTTCAAAAATATCAATTTGAAGTTGAATTAACTGTTGAATGGATTTGATGTAGTTTTTTTCATCAGCTGAACAAAAAGAATATGCAGTGCCAGAGTGTCCTGCTCTCGCTGTTCTGCCAATTCTATGTACATAAGTTTCGGGGGTGTTAGGTAAATCAAAATTAATTACAGCATCTAATTCGTTAATATCTATGCCACGTGCTGCAACATCGGTTGCTATTAAAATATTGATATCACCTTTTTTAAATTTATTTAGTGCGTCTTGTCTTGCCGTCTGACTTTTATCTCCGTGAATACTATCTACTTTGTAACCATTCTTTAGTAATGTTTTTTCAAGTTTATCTACTCCAAACTTTGTACGTCTAAAAATGATGATATTACCTTTAATTGTATTTCGTAAAACATGTAAGCATAGTTCAATCTTATTTCTTTTAGGAACGTAGTAGAGTAGCTGTTTTACATCTTTAGAAGTTGAGGAATTCTGAGCTATTTCGATTCTTTCAGGAGTATTTAAAATAGTATTTGCCAAATATTCAACCTTATGAGGGATTGTTGCAGAGAACAACAGCACTTGTTTATCTTTAGTACACAAACGTTCAATCTTTCTAACATCGTCAATAAACCCCATGTCTAGCATCAAATCAGCTTCATCTAAAACAAGGGTTTCTACATAATCAAGGTTAACAATATCTTGTTTATGTAAATCTAGCAAGCGTCCAGGAGTGGCAATTAAAATATCTACGCCTTTTCTTAAAATATCTTTTTGGGGTTTAATAGAAGTTCCTCCAAAAATTACCGTGGTTCTTAAGTTGGTATAAGTGTTATAGATTTTAAAATTCTCTTCAATTTGAATAGATAATTCTCTTGTAGGGCTAACTACTAGTGCTTTAATAGTTTTGCCCTTTTTAGGGGCATCTTGTTTATTTAATAACAATTGCAATAGAGGAAGAGCAAAAGCTGCTGTTTTACCAGTACCAGTTTGAGCGGAAACAATAACATCTTTTTTATCTAAGATATGCGGAATTGTTTTTTCTTGAACTAAGGTTGGGTTGTCATATCCAGCCTCAGCAACGGCACGTAAAATGGGTCGGCTTAATTTTAAATCTTTAAAAGACATCTTTAAGAGTTTGTCGCAAAGATATGATAAACCGGTTCAAAGCTATATTAAAAAAGATTTCAGTTAGCTCTTTATTGTTTAAATGAAAAATATATTTGATACCATTAATTTGTAAATTTTAGATGCATTACTTTTTGCGATTTATTTTCTAAACTTTTATTAATTAATTTTTTTGTCAAAATGCGAGCTCCGAGCTCATTTAAATGTGTGTAATCGTACATGATATTTTTTTTTGATTCTAATTTTAAAGTGTCCATTTCAAAATTTGAATTTTTTTTTAAAATATTATCCCTAAATAGATTGAAATATTTATTGTACCTAGTTCTTTCTTCTATGTTTTGTAGGGCTTTATGATATGGGAATTCTATAAAAGTAATGTCACAATTTTTACTAATTAATTTTTCTAAGCCTTTAAGATACATATCTTGTTTATCTAATAAGCGCTCTTTAGTGATTGTAGAATAGCGATTAAAAAAACTTGAAAGGGATGTGTGATAATTAATTGAATTTTCTACTGGATAAAGCTTATGAGATGTTTTGAAATAATAAGAATTAGGAAATTTTATTCCTCGAGATAAAATATTTTTAAAACCATGAATTGAATAATTAAAATTGTATAATTCAATCATGCTTTTTAAATGAATAGGGGATGTATTCGCTTCGTTTTTTGGAGGTCTAATTTGTGAATGTTCAGAAATAGATAAAATGATTTTTGAATTGGTTGGAACTTTTTCTGTGAAGAATAGAAAATCATATATTCCTGCTCCGTGTCTAGCCGCTGAATAAATATTGGCCTGAGTTCTATCTTTTAAGTAATTTAAATCAATTCCCTGGAACATCTGAGAATCACCATATAAGTATATAGAATTACTCGTGTCTGTTTTGCAGAAAAAATAGGATGTTAGATTATAAATTATAGTATAAGAGACAATAAGAATTATTGTGAAAAAAATAATTTCTTTTAAAAACCTCTTCATAACTATTATTAAAATTAAAAAAAATAAACATCCGATTAATGTCCTTGTAAATTTAGAAGAATTATATATAGAATTTTTCTAATAATAGATATTAATTAAATAAAAACGAAGTATTGTATTTTTTAATTAAACCTAAAGTGGTCTGCATATTCTAAAGTCTCTAAAAAATATTTATAAAAGTTTGTGGCAAAGATATAATAACGAGCTCAAAGCTACTTTAAAAAGCGTTTCAGTTTGTCTCTTTTTCGTTTAGGTATGGCATTATTATCTAATATTAATTTAATATGCTCTGTGTTTTTTTCTTTATTAAATAATAAATCAAAAAACTGCCATGTACTTAAACTATTTCTAGCTTTTTCTACCAATTCTATACTATCTCCAGTTTTAACATAGCCTTCTTTTAAAATACGAACATAGGTTCCAGGGAATCCATGATTTATAAACTTCGATAAAATATTTTGAGTGCCGAATTTTACACCAAATTTAAAACAAGGCTCTCTAGGTTGTGTAATTTGAACACGTATTGAACCAATTTTATAAATATCTCCGATATGAATCTCTTTTTCGTTTAGTCCAGAGACAGTAAGGTTTTCACCAAACATTCCCCATTGCCAACCTAGATTTGGATAAAGATTCTTCCAATACCTATATTGGTCTGCCGAAAATAAATAACACGCTTTAAATTCGCCACCATGTACATTTCTATCTGAAATTTCATCATCATGAACACCTTCGTTGCCTAGTAGAATAGGAAAGTTAACGGGTTTTTTGTAAATACCAGTTGTAACCTCACTACCGTTCCAAAAAATTGTAGTTGGTTTTGCTAAGTTGGTAGAGATGATCTTCATGATCTTAACTAAACTTTAATAAATAATTGTTTTACTTCAGGTTTTGTTAACTCTACTAAAGTAAAAACACCCAGCAGAATACCTAAAACACCTGTAAGGCAGTTTAATATAGCAATAGCAAAAATGAAGTTATAGTTTTTTACTTCTTTAAGGTATTTTGAAGCTAAGAGTGTAAGTATTCCAAATGTTATACAAAAGATTAAGCCTATACCACCGATGATAACAAAAATCCATCCAAAATTGAATGGTAAATCAGTTTGTGTGTCTTGATTTTTAGCGATGGCTCCAAAAATGAAACCCATACATCCGTACAAGATGAAAAATATTGAAAAGCACAAGGTTAAAATCCCTTTTACTAAGTATAAGATCCTAAAGGTGTTGAGGTTGTTATTAGTGTTTTGCACTTAAAGTTATTTTTAGGTTTGTTTTTGATTTGTTTCTATATTATAAACAGTTTCTACTTTTTCTCTTTACGTAAAATTTTCTCCATTTTACGACCTTTTGCTAATTCATCAATTAGCTTTTCCATGCGTCTACATTGTTTGTATAATTCAAATTCATCTTCTATTTCTTCAATACGATAACCACAAACAACACCTTTAATTAAGTGTGCATTAGGATTTATTTTAGCTTTTTGAAAAAATGTTCTAAAAGTTACTTTTTCATCAATAAGTGATTCTAGGGTATCTTCATCAAAACCAGTAAACCATTTAATGACTTGGTTGAGTTCTTCTTTTGTTCTACCATTTTTTTCTAATCTATTTAGGTAATGTGGGTAAATAGACCCAAATATCATGCTAGCAACTTTTTCGTTTTTTTCGACTGTAACTTTCATATTTATCTGGTTTTTAGTTAATTGGTTTTGCATAGATTAAACTATAAACTAATTTAGCAGAAAATTTCAACAAAGTCAAGTTTTAAAAAACAAAAACCACTTCGTTTTCACAAAGTGGTTTTTATTTTTAAGCTAAAAATATGTTTTTAATTTATAGATATAAGTTCCACATTAAAAATTAATACACTACCACCAGGGATATTAAATGCGCCATTATTACCATATGCTAAATGTGCTGGTATAAAAAAGGTACCACTACCACCTTCGTTTAAATATGTCATGCCTTCAGCAAACCCGGGAATCAACGTACCTAAATCAAAATTTATATTATCAGTACTTTCATCAAAAACCTGATCATCAAGAAGATACCCTGTATAAGTGACTGTTACATTATTGGTTAATGTGGGTTGCTCACCTGTACCAATAGTATTTATTGTATAATATAGCCCAGTTTCAGTTTTTTCAGCCATAATATCATTATCACTCAAATAATTTTGTATTTGCTCGTCATTTTCAGTAGCGTAGTTTACATAAACAAGTTCTATATCAAATATAAGAACTGAACCAGCGGGAATATTTCCACTGTCTTTGCTACCATATCCTAAGTGCGCTGGAATAAATAGTTTACCACTTCCACCTTCTTTAAAATACGTAATACCTTCCATCCATCCGGTAATTAAATTTTGTAGAGTAAAGGAAACACCTTCTTCAGAACTTTCATCAAAAGTAGTTCCATCTGTAAAGTATCCCTTGTAAACTACTTTTACACGATCATTTGTTACTGGTACTTCTCCAGTTCCAGGATTATCAATAATGTAATATAATCCAGAACTGCTTTTTTCAGCTGTTAGGTTATTTTCAGAAAGGTATTGAAGAATTTCTAGATCATTTTCTTCTCTGTAGTCTTTTACACTATCATCCTCAGAGCATGAGGAAAAAACGATAAGCGCAAGAAAAATTGTTAAATATCTCATAGTTTGATTTTGTATTCAAAAGTATAAAAGTTACGAGAGTTATTATTGACTTTTGTAATAAAAGTTTTGGGTATTTTAAATTAACAAAAAACCACTTTGAAAAAGCAAAGTGGTTTTAATAAATTGATAAAGTATCATAGCTTAAAAATTAATTATCACTGATTAAATTATATTTACATAGCTGCCTTATAAATTGCAATGGTGTCTTCTAAGGTTACTTCTCTTGGATTGCCTCCTGTACATACATCAGCTAAAGCATTTTTAGCCATTTCTTCAAAATCTTCTTCTTTAACGCCTAATTCTTTTAGTCCAGAAGGAATACCAACAGATTTTGATAATGCTTTTATCGCTTCTATAGCAGCATTAGCACCTTGTGTATCACTCATTTCTAAAACACCAACACCCATTGCTCTTGCTACCTTTTTTAGTTTGCGTGCACATGCAGGGATATTAAATTGTTCTACGTGTGGCAATAATACAGCATTGGCAACACCATGTGGCAAATCGTACATACCTCCTAATTGGTGCGCCATAGAGTGAACAAAGCCTAAGCCTGCATTAGAAAATGCTTGTCCAGCTATAAATTGACCCCAAGCCATCTTACTCCTTGCTTCAAGGTCTTTGCCATTTACAACAGCTTTTTCTAGGCTTTGAGAAATAAGCTTAATAGCTTCCAGTGCTAAAGTATCAGACCAATCAAAGGCTCCTTTTGTAACATACGTTTCTATAGCATGTGTTAGTGCATCCATTCCTGTTGCAGCAGTTAAAGCTGAAGGTTTTTCCAACATTAATTTAGGGTCGTTAACTGCAATAGATACCAGACAGTTTTTATCTACCATTACCATTTTTATATGACGCTTCTCATCTGTAATAACATAGTTTATAGTTACTTCGCTTGCAGTACCTGCTGTGGTATTGATAGCAATAATGGGTAATGATACATGTTGCGACAAGTGTATGCCTTCATAATCTTCAATATCTCCACCGTTAGTTGCAAGAATACCAATGGCTTTACCACAATCTTGTGGAGATCCTCCACCTAATGTGACTATGAAATCACAATTATTTTCTTGTAATAACTTTAAACCATCATTAACATTTTGTACAGTTGGGTTTGGTTGAACATCATCAAAGAGAAGGGTCTGAATATTAGATGCTTCAACAACATCTAATACTTTTTGTGCAACTCCAAGTTGTACTAAAACTTTATCAGTAACAAAAAGTGCTTTTTTGTATGGAAGTGTTTTAAGTTCCTCTCCTAAATCATTTAGTGCTCCCGGGCCAATAAGACTTAATGGCGGCAAGTATATTCTTCTATTTTGTAACATTTGGATATGTATTATGTATTTTTTAATATTAATTCGCTTATACAAATGACCAAAATATTGGAGTCATTTTTTATGATTTTTATCATCTCATTTAAATACCAACTGTTTTTTATTGAGTTGTTTTTAAAACCAGTCTTTAAGTCTTGTTATCTGTAGGTTTTAAGGGTTATTATCCTATATACCTAATGATTTTGTTAAAGAAGTGTCAAAACAAAAAACCACTTTGCTTTCACAAAGTGGTTTGATATATAATAGTTTGCCGAATAGTTTCAGCGTGTTAAACTTATTTTATCATCTCGTAGCTACGCTTAATAAAGTTTGTTAATTCTTCACCTTTTAATAAGCCTTGAGATAATCTGGCTAAGTCTAAACTTTGATTAATTAAACGTTCTTGTTTCTTCTTGGTTTTAGTGCCAAGAATTTCACCAACCAATTCAGAGTTTGTATTCACAACTAAATTGAACATTTCTGGCATATTACCAAACATGTTCATTCCACCGCCACCAGTAGCTTGCATTTCTTTCATTCTGCGCATAAATTCTGGTTGTGTAATCGTGAATGGTGATTCGTTACTGTCCATAGCTTCAAGTTGAACTGTGAATTTTTCAGAAGGAATTACTTCTTTTAATAATTCATCTAAAGCTTTTGTTTGATCTTCATCTAATTTAGAAATAGTATTGTCATCTTTCTTAATTAAATTATTTATATGATCACCATCAACACGAGCGAAGGATATGTTTTCTTTAGTACTTTCTAATTTCTGTATTAAGTGAGAAACAATTGGAGAATCTAATAATAAAACTTCGTAATCTTTAGATTTGGCTGATTCAATATAGCTGTGTTGAGCATCTTTATCAGAAGCATAAAGAATAATTAGCTTATCATCTTTATCTGTTTGTTTAGCTTTAATTTTATTGTAAAGCTCTTCGTATGTATAATATTTACCATCAACTGTTGGGTATAAAGCAAATGCATCAGCTTTTTCAAAGAATTTTTCTTCAGAAAGCATACCGTATTCAATTACAATTTTGATGTCATTCCACTTCGCCTCAAAATCTTCACGGTTATTGTTAAATAATGATTTTAATTTATCAGCAACTTTTCTGGTAATGTAAGATGAAATCTTTTTAACTGCACCATCAGCTTGCAAATAAGAACGTGATACGTTTAATGGTATATCTGGTGAATCTATAACCCCACGAAGCATGGTCAAGAATTCAGGAACAATACCCTCAACATTATCTGTTACAAAAACTTGGTTTTGGTATAATTGGATTTTATCCTTCTGCATTTGCATATCGTTTGACATCTTTGGGAAATATAAAATCCCAGTTAAGTTGAACGGATAATCTACATTTAAATGAATGTTGAATAATGGTTCTTCAAACTGCATTGGGTATAATTCTCTGTAAAACCCACTATAATCTTCATCTTTTAAATCTGCAGGTTGTTTTGTCCATGCTGGATTAGGATTATTAATAATATTATCAACAGTAATCTGTCTGTGAGGTTCAGTAGTTTCTTTACCGTCTTTATCTTTTGTAGTTTTTGGTTCGTGGGTTGGGTCGTTAACTTCCTTAGTTCCAAATTTAATTGGAATAGGCATAAACTTGTTATACTTGTTTAATAACTCATGTATACGAGATTCTTCAAGAAATTCAGTAGAATCTTCAGCAATATGAAGAATAATTTCTGTGCCTCTTTCTGTTTTATCAGAAGCCTCTAAAGTAAATTCAGGAGAACCATCACATGCCCAATGTGCAGCAGGTTCATCTTTAAAGGATTTTGTGATTATTTCAACCTTATCAGCAACCATAAATGCTGAGTAAAAACCAAGACCAAAATGGCCAATAATTCCTGAATCTTTAGCAGAATCTTTGTACTTATCTAAAAACTCTTCAGCTCCAGAAAATGCCACTTGATTGATGTATTTTTCTACTTCATCAGCTGTCATACCCAAACCTTGGTCAGAGATATGAAGCTTCTTTCCATCTTTATCAATTTTAACCTCAATTTGTGGGTTGCCATACTCAACTTTAGCATCACCAACATTTGTTAAATGTTTTAATTTTAAAGTGGCATCGGTTGCATTACTAATTAACTCACGTAAAAATATTTCGTGGTCGCTATACAAGAATTTTTTAATGAGGGGGAAGATGTTTTCTACCGATACATTAATGTTTCCTTTTGTCATGATACATAATTTATTTGTCATTCCCTACAAGGAGGAAATAAGATTAATTTCATTCTAACTTACTTTGGTTTATCAGACAACAAAAATGCCAATTGATTAAATATGACAAACTGACACAACTTTTCTATTAGAAAAATGAATTTCAAAACTTGAACCAGTCAGATTTGCTATTTGGAATTTGTAGTTTGTATGGAATTAGATTCGATTAATTTTGTATTTTGGTTATTCTAATTAATATTGGAAATATGTACAACTCAAAAATTATAGGTTTAGGAAAATATGTGCCAGAAAATGTAGTAACCAATCATGATTTATCTAAAATGATGGATACTAGTGATGAGTGGATTCAAGAGCGTACTGGCATAAAAGAACGACGATGGATTCCTGAAGGGTCAGATGATACATCGGCGGTTATGGGTGCTAAAGCTGCGAGAATTGCTATTGAGCGTTCAGGGTTGTCTAAAGATGATATAGATTTTATAGTATTCGCAACCTTAAGTCCAGACTATTACTTCCCTGGCTGTGGTGTACAAATCCAAGATATCTTGGATATGCCAACTGTTGGAGCATTAGATGTGAGAAACCAATGTTCAGGATTTGTATATGCACTATCAGTTGCAGATCAATTTATAAAAACTGGAATGTATAAAAATATACTAGTTATTGGCGCAGAATATCATAGCAACGGGCTAGATAAATCTACAAGAGGCCGTGGCGTAACTGTTATTTTTGGCGATGGAGCAGGAGCCTGCATATTGTCTAGAGAAGAAGATAACTCAAAAGGTATTTTATCTACACACTTACATAGTGAGGGCAAATATGCAGATAAGTTAATTGTTGAGGGCCCCAGTATTGCACATTGGGTGCCTGAAATTATGGCTTCACAAGAGGAAGATTTATCATATTTTCCTTATATGGATGGTACTTTTGTTTTTAAGCACGCCGTAGTGCGTTTTAGTGAAGTTATCATGGAAGGATTAATAAAAAATGGTCTTCAAAAAGAGCAAATCGATATGTTAATTCCACACCAAGCAAACCTGAGAATCGCACAATTTATCCAGAAAAAATTTGGACTTCGAGACGATCAAGTATTTAATAACATCATGAAGTATGGTAACACAACTGCCGCTTCGGTTATTATAGCGCTTACCGAAGCCTGGGAAGAGGGTAAAATCAAATCTGGAGATAACGTAGTTTTGGCAGCTTTTGGTAGTGGATTTACATGGGCAAGTGCCATAATAAAATGGTCTTAAAACAATTTTGGCGTTACCATGAAGGTCGGGCTATACGCTATATCTTTTTAAAGCGCAATAGATAATTTAGAATCTTCTCTAACAATCTGTTAAACATAGTTTACAACTAAAATATAGTTTGTATCCTTTAAAAAGGATGCCGCTTCTATCCCTAACGCAGTAATCGATTATGGTATGGTAAAACCTTAACACATTACATACCTGGAAAGTATATGGAAACATAAAAACAAAAAGCCCGAAACTTAAAAGTTTCGGGCTTTTCTAGCTATTAATCAACTTCAACTAACACTATGTGAAGAATCTTAAAATATTAGACGTAATAAGTCTAATAAAATTTCAAAAATTATATGTATTTAACTCTTATTTAACGATTAACAAAAAACTCGAAACATGTTTCGAGTTTTTAATTATACAAATCTTTTTTTACGAAAATATTTTTGTAGACGACTAACTCTAAATAATTATGATTCGCTCTTGGTTAGATTGTATATTAAGTAAACGTGTATTATTGTGCTCTATTGTGTTAATTCTCAAAATTTAACATTTTTTTTAACATATTGATAAAAACAAACCCTCTAAACTTAAGTTTAGAGGGTTCTTATTTAATAACCCTACAATAACACTAACCATCAAATATTATGCAGGCTATCAAATGTTCTATATAAAACCACCACCACTAGATTTGGTGTTGTTATCTCTGTTTTTACGGCGTAAGGCACTATATTTACCACCGCCAAATCTATAAGAAAGTGCAATATTCCATGTATTACTTTCCCAATTAAACCCACCAACAGAAGGGAATGGTGTTGAGCCTTCAAATTCGAACATCATAGTATTTAAAATATCGCTATAATTAAAACTAAAAGTAGCTCTATTATCTTCTAAGAAATTATAGCGCATCCCTGTATTTAGCATAAACATGGGTTTTCTTGTAAATTGAATCCCTTTTTCTTCACCACGATACATGGCAAATATTGAGAAACTTAGTTTTTTTGATGCTTTAAAGTTATTGAAAGCTCGTAGGTTCCAAATAACATTTTCAACTTCTGTTTCAACACTAACAATATCATCTATAGTCGCATTTTGTATATCTGGGTTATCTACAATTTCTGTGATACCTCTTTGGGTTTGTGAGTATAAATCAAAACTAGCGTTTAAACTCCACCATTTTGTAGGCCTATAATTAGTGGATAATTCAATTCCAAAGGCAGAAGTGTTATCAAAATTATCAAAAGATAAAATAGCATTTCCAGATGTAACATCTGTTCTGTCTATCGATACAAATCTATTGATGTTATCTTCAATAATTCTATAAAATAGACCTGCGGTAACACTTCCACTTTTTAATTGTCTCGTGTAATTCGTTTCAATAGAGTTTGTAAACTGAGGCTGTAATTCAGAATTCCCGAAAGATGATACACGGGGTGTGCTCCATTCTCTAATTGGGTTTACTTGCTGTAAGCCAGGGCGGTCTACACGCCTGCTAAAACTTAATTGATACGAGTTTTTTTCAGAAGGATTATACGTTAAAAATGCAGATGGATATACTTGAAAGTAATTATTTTCAAAAGGGAGTAACTCTGTACTACTGTCATCAAAAATTCTTAAGGCATCGGCAGTAACATTAACTTGTTCTGCTCGAACTCCAATTTGGTAATTCCATTTTTCAAGGGTTTTTCCAAAAGTAAAATAAGCTGAATAAATATCTCTGTTATAGTCAAAATCTGTGCTTGGAGTTGGTATTACGTTACCAGTGCTAGAAAATGTTTGTCCTGTTGACATGTAATCAATATCAGAACTAAATAATAAAGCTTGTAACCCTGCTTCAATTTTTGTTTTTTCATTTAAAGGTTTAACATAATCAATATTTACTGTTGTTTGATTGCGTTGTGTGTCAACATTGTCAATAAAATCAGGAGGGAAATTAAAATTAATAAAATCGAAATTAGCTATTTCTTGATTTTCAAAATCGTTATAATCAATCTCTATATCTAAGGTTTCATTTTCGTCTGTAAATTCGTGCTTATAAGCTAGGTTGTATTGCCCAGAACTGTTTTCTGAATCATTAGCAAATAGTTGACTTTGAGTAAGCGAGGTGTAAGTAATTAGTGTGTTACCAAAGCCATTACCTTTAAAAATGTTTTGATTTGTAAAAAACGAAATAGTATTCTTGTCGTTCATGTAAAAATCTACACCTACTTTATATAAATGAGAGGTATTGTCGTTTCCAAATTCAAAGTCCTGACGCGAATTATCATCCAATCTATCAATACTTCCAAAATTGTCATATTTACCTATATTATTACCGTAATTACCATAAAAATTTAACTTTCCATTTCTGTAGTTCATATCAATAGAACTGTTGAACTTAGCAAAAATCTCTTTAGTAACACCAACATTTATATTACCATTAAATCCAATTTTTGTGTTTTTATGTAATTTTATGTTTATAATCCCACTCATTCCTTCAGGATTGTATTTTGCTGATGGGTTGGTGATTAATTCTATTTGTTTGATAGATGTAGAAGGTATTTGTCTTAGCAGTTGAGCGATAGGAACATTACTAAGTTTACCATCAACCATAACACGTACATTTTCGTTTCCACGAAGGCTAATGTTTCCAGTTTGTTGATCAACACTAACAGATGGGATATTATTCATTATATCACTGGCACTAGCACCAGCAGTAGTTAAATCTTTTCCAATTGTAATAACCTTTCTATCTACTTTTTGTTGAATGGTAGAGACTTCAGCAACAATAGTAACTTCATCCAAACCTTCGGCTTCTTCTTCAAGTAAAATGTTGCCCAGATTAACTTTGTAGTTTCCTCTACCTATGGTTACATCTCTATTGGCTGTTTTGTATCCAATATATTGGATGCTAACAATAACTTTTCCTTCAGTAACCTTGTTTATATTAAATGATCCATCATCCAATGTAATACCGCCAGTAACTGTTTCCCCAGCAGCATTTTTAATGATGACGTTTACATAAGGTAAGGGTTCTTTTAAAGTTGCGTCTAATACTTTACCTGAAATAGTACCTGTTTTATCAGATATGGGATCGGGATCTAATGCGTATGTCGAAGAAATAGAAAATAAAATGACACACAATAAGAATAATTTTCTCATTTGTTTGGTTTGATTTTTTGATTGATATTATTAAGAAGACGCAAAATTTGAATTTATGTTACTATATCTAATAAGGATTAACATCATTTTAACATATAATAATTTAAGAAGCAATTGATTATGAATAAAAAAACTTTAGTTTTAGGCGCATCATTAAAGCCAAATAGATATTCTAACTACGCTGTACAACGTTTGGTTGCTAATGAAGTTGAAGTCGTTGCTTTTGGAATGAGACGTGGTGAAATAGCAGGTGTAGAGGTGGATACCGAATTATTGCCTTACAATGGTATTGATACTGTAACGCTATATCTAAATCCCAAAAGGCAACAGGCTTACTACGATTATGTCGTGTCTTTAAACCCTAAACGTGTTATTTTTAATCCTGGTACCGAAAACCCTGAATTTTATAATATTTTAAAAGAAAATAATATTGAATTTGAAGTGGCTTGCACTTTAGTTTTGCTTTCTACGAATCAATACTAAACCAAGGAAAGTAAGTAGACCATTGATGATTAAAATTTCAAAACCTATTTGGTAGCCATTTAATAAATCAACAGAATATTTATTAATAAAATAAGATACAATTGGTGCTACTATGGCAATTATCCATACATATCTATCTTTTAATTGCACTTTAGTAAAAATACCTAATGCGAATAAACCAAGCAATGGTCCGTAAGTATATCCAGCAGCTTTAAACAATTCCCAAATTACAGAAACGTCTTTAAAAATAGCATCAAATAATACAATAACGATAACTAATAGGATGCTAATAAAAACATGTGTTTGTTTTCTGATTCTTTTTTGCGAATCTTTTGGTTTTTTGTCTAATTCAATAATGTCTATACAAAATGATGTGGTAAGTGAAGTTAATGCAGAGTCTGCACTGGAATAAGCTGCCGCAATAAGCCCAAGTAAAAAGAAAGCAGACGTTATAATGCCTATTTCTGGTAACATAGCTATAGTTGGGAATAAATCATCTTTCTTAGCTGTTATACCATGTTGGTTGGCATATTGAGTGAGCATTAATCCTAAGACTAAAAACAAAATGTTTACAAAAATTAAAACCACACTGAATGATACCATATTTTTCTGGGCTTCTTTTAGGTTTTTGCAGGTTAGGTTTTTTTGCATCATATCTTGATCTAGACCTGTCATGGTAATCGTAATAAACATTCCAGCTAAAAAACTTTTAATAAAATACTGAGCGTCGTTAATGTCTTCAAAAAAGAATGTTTTGCTCAAAGCGCTTTCTTTGACATTGGTATATATTTCAGAAATACTGTTTAAATCCAAAGCCGAAGCAAGAAATATAATAGTAACAACAACCGAAATTAACATAAATAATGTTTGCAGCGTATCTGTAAAAATGATGGTTTTTATACCACCCTTAAACGTGTATAACCATATAAGCGCAATGGTTATTATTACTGTAATTGTAAACGGAATACCGTATTGGTCAAAAATTAATAACTGTAAAACTTTAGCAACTAAAAACAATCTAAAAGCTGCACCAATAACTCTAGAAATAAGAAAAGCTACAGAGCCAGTTTTATAACTTACATTTCCAAATCTATCTTTTAAGTATGTGTAAATAGAAGTTAAATTTAGCTTGTAGTATATGGGGAGCAGCACATAAGCGATTACCAAATAACCAAAAAAATAGCCAAAAACAACTTGTAAATATCCAAACTGCTTAGTTTCAACAGCACCAGGAACAGAAATAAAAGTAACTCCAGAAAGTGATGCTCCAATCATTCCAAAAGCAACTAAATACCAGGGTGCTGATTTATTAGCTTTAAAAAATGCATCATTGCTATCCTCTTTTCCTGTGAAATAGGAAATTAATATTAAAACAATAAAGTAAGCAGCGATTAATAGAATGATTTGTGTGGCAGTCATAAAAACTAATTTTCAAGTTTTGAAAGTACAAATATTACAATTCAAATACCAAATGGAATAGGTATTTTAAAAGGATAAGTTTAAATTAGTGAAATTCACACCTAAATAGTAATTTCGCAAACTATGGAATTTTCTTCAAAATTATTGGAGCGCGCTGTTAACGAAATGTCGCAATTGCCAGGTATTGGTAAGCGTACGGCTTTACGTTTGGTATTACATCTGTTAAGGCAACCTAAAGAACAAACTTTGGCTCTATCAGAAGCATTACAAAGCATGAGGCAAGATGTAAAATTTTGTAAATCTTGCCATAATATAAGTGATATTGAACTTTGTGAAATCTGTTCAAATCCAAAACGTAATACTAATGTTATTTGTGTAGTTGAGGATGTAAGAGATGTTATGGCTATTGAAAACACGAGTTCTTTTAAAGGTTTGTATCATGTATTAGGAGGAAAGATTTCTCCAATGGACGGTATAGGACCACATGATTTAAATATTGAGTCTTTGGTTAAAAAAGTAAAAGAAAACGAGGTATCAGAACTTATATTTGCTTTAAGTTCAACAATGGAAGGAGATACAACAAATTTCTACATATACAAACAGATAAAGGATTTTGATGTAACAACGTCTACTATAGCCAGAGGGATTTCTGTTGGGGATGAGTTGGAATATGCAGATGAAATTACCTTAGGACGCAGTATCGTTAATAGAATACCGTTTGAAACATCCATAAAACTTTAAACGCCGCAAAACTTTGAAGCTATCAGTAGTTATATTGAATTATAATGTAAAATACTTTTTAGAATTATGCCTAAAAAGTGTCCAAGATGCTGTAGCTATCATAGATTCAGAAATTATTGTTGTAGATAATAAGTCTGAAGATGGGAGTTGTGATATGGTTAAGAAACTATTCCCTGAGGTGAAGCTCATTGAAAACAAAAACAATTATGGGTTTTCTAAAGGTAATAACATAGGTGTAGCAGAAGCTAAAGGAGAATACCTATGCATCCTAAACCCAGATACTGTAGTTGCTGAAGATACTTTTATCAAGTTACTAGAGTTTGCAGAAAGTAAACAAAACCTTGGTATTGTTGGTTGTAAATTAATTGATGGTAGAGGGGGTTTTTTACCAGAGAGTAAACGAAAAATACCTTTTGTTAAAGCATCTTTAAAGAAAATACTAGGAAACACCAATGATTATTATGCTAATAATATTGATAAAAATGCTATTGGTAAAGTAGATATTTTGGTTGGTGCTTTTATGTTTCTTAAAAAGGAAACTTATAATAAAATTGAAGGTTTTGATGAAGATTATTTTATGTATGGCGAGGATATAGATATCTCTTATAAAGCGCTAAAGCAAGGTTTGGAAAACTATTATTTTGGAGAAACCACAGTTTTACACTACAAAGGAGAAAGTACACTTCGGAATAAAGATTATGCTCGTCGTTTTTATGGTGCAATGCAAATATTCTACAAAAAACATTTCAAAAAGAATGTGTTTTTTGACCTATTTGTTTGGGGAGGTATTAAGGTGGTTTATTGGTTTAGGAAGCAACCCATAAAAAAACATAAAGTTGTAAAGGAGTATGTTTTTTTATCAGATAATAAAAATAGGCAACTAGAATCTGCTTTAAATAAAGCACTCATTTTAAAATCGGATGTAAAAAATATAGTAAAAGAATCAGAAGTTATTTTCGATGCGAATGCTTTAAGTTATAAAAACATTATTAATTTTATGGAGGCGGAGCATTTAGATGATTCGGTTACCTTTAAAATTTTACCTAAAAACTCTAAATTTGTAATTGGGAGTGACGATGCGATTAGTAGAGGAGAGATTATTAATTTTGACTAGATTTTTGTGAATAATAAAATTAAATACTAATATTTTTATTAATTTTGCAAAATAATATAAAAAAACAAGTGTTAGATTATTGATATGGCAAAGTTTGAACTGAAGTTACCAAAAATGGGAGAAAGTGTAGCAGAAGCGACCATTACATCTTGGTTGAAGGACGTTGGTGATACTATTGAAATGGACGACCCTGTTTTAGAAATTGCCACAGATAAAGTGGATAGCGAGGTGCCTAGTGAAGTTGACGGTGTTTTGGTAGAACGCTTTTTTAATGTTGATGATGTTGTTCAAGTAGGACAAGTTTTAGCAGTTATAGAAACCGATGGTGATAGTGATGCCAACTCAGATATTTTAGTCGAGGAAGTTGAAGATACAAATGAATTGGTACAAGAATTAGAGCAAACAGTTACCAAAGCCAAAGAAACAATTACTCCAGTAGTTTCAAGCGGAAATCGTTTTTATTCTCCATTAGTAAAAAATATTGCAAAAGCAGAAGGTGTTTCTCAGGAAGAACTTGATGGAATAACAGGTACTGGCAAAGACAGACGTGTTACTAAAAATGATATTTTAAATTACATACAAAACAGGGGGCAAGGACCTAAGCAAGTTGTTGAGAATAATAAAACAGCTATTGAGCCAGTTAAAACAATTGGAGCAACTAAAATTCAAAACCCAGTTGTTATTTCAAGCGGTGAAGATGAAATTATAGAAATGACTAGAATGGGCAAACTTATTGCGCATCATATGGTTGAATCTGTTCAAACATCGGCACATGTGCAAAGTTTTATAGAAGCAGATGTTACTAATATTTGGAATTGGAGAAAGAAAGTTAAAGCTGATTTCATGAAACGTGAAGGCGAAAACCTAACCTTTACACCTATTTTTATGGAAGCTATAGCTAAGGCTTTACGAGATTATCCTATGATGAATATTTCTCTTGAAGGCGATACAATAGTTAAAAAGAAAAATATCAATTTGGGTATGGCTGCAGCTTTACCAGATGGTAATTTGATTGTGCCTGTTATAAAAAATGCAGATCAACTAAACTTAGTTGGTATGACAAAACAGGTAAATGATTTAGCTAATCGTGCAAGAACAAATAAATTAAAGCCTGATGAAATTCAAGGAGGAACTTATACGGTAACCAATGTAGGAACGTTTGGAAGTATTATGGGAACACCAATAATTAACCAGCCACAAGTGGGAATTTTGGCACTAGGCGCTATTAGAAAGGTTCCTGCGGTTATTGAAACTCCAGATGGTGATTTTATTGGAATACGTTATAAAATGTTTTTATCGCATTCTTATGATCATCGTGTAGTTAATGGTGCCTTGGGTGGGCAATTTGTAAAAGCTGTAACGGATTATCTAGAAGCTTGGGATGTTAATAGAGAAATATAATATTTAACAAAACAATATTAAAAAACCCAACTTTAAAACGGTTGGGTTTTTTTATTTTTACGAAACAATCAATATTAAGTAAAACCATATAATGCAATTAAACCTAACAAAGCCTATTTGTTTCTTCGATTTAGAAACCACTGGAATTAATATTACGAACGATAGAATTGTTGAAATTTCAATTCTTAAAGTTTTCCCTAACGGTACAGAGGAGAGTAAAACTTGGTTGGTAAACCCAGAAATGCCAATTCCTAAAGAAGTTACTGAAATTCATGGTATTACTGATGAAAAGGTGGCAAATGAGCCAACGTTTAAGGAGTTGGCAAAGGATATTCACAACATGATAAAGGATTCAGATTTAGGAGGTTTTAATTCGAATAGATTTGATATTCCCTTGTTGGCTGAAGAAATGTTGCGAGCTGAGGTAGATTTTGATATGAAAAGTAGAGTAGCAGTTGATGTACAGACTATTTTTCATAAAATGGAACAACGTACGCTAAGTGCAGCTTACAAGTTTTATTGTGATGAAAGTCTAGATAACGCACATAGTGCTGAGGCTGATACAAAAGCTACTTATGAGGTTTTAAAAGCACAATTAGATAAATATGAAGACTTAGAAAATGATACTAAGTTTTTAGCAGAATTTAGCTCGCGTAGAAAGTTTGCAGATTTTGCAGGTTTTATATCTTATAATAAAGAAGGTGTAGAGTGTTTCTCTTTTGGGAAGCATAAAGGGAAATTAGTAACTGAGGTTTTAGAGAAAGAACCTGGATACTTTGGCTGGTTACTAAATGCAGATTTTCCTTTGTATACCAAAAAGGTGTTGACTGCTATTAAATTGAGGAGTTTTAATAATAAGTTGGGGTAAATAGTAACCATAAAAAGCCTAAGAGAAACCATTAGCTTTGAAAAAACTGGTGCTAAATGTACCAGATTAGCTTGCGTTAGGGATTGTAGAGGAAATCCTTTTTGAGAGGCACGAACAAAAAGATTGTAACGGAAAGCCCGACCCTTGTGGTAACGCCCAAATTAAAATTAATAATACATGAAATTGATTTGCATCGGTAGAAATTATACCGAACATATTGAAGAATTGCAAAACGAAAAACCAACAGATCCTGTGGTGTTTTTAAAGCCTGATACCGCAATTTTGCTAAAGAAACAGCCTTTTTTTATTCCAGATTTTTCGGATGATGTGCATTATGAGGTAGAGGTTTTAGTGAAAATTAATCGGGTTGGGAAGCATATTGATAAAAAGTTTGCCCATAAATATTACAATGAAATTGGTTTAGGAATTGATTTTACAGCTCGTGATTTACAGGGTAAATTAAAGGCAAAAGGCTTGCCATGGGAAAAGGCTAAGAGTTTTGATGGGGCTGCTGTAATAGGAAATTGGATGGATAAAAATGAGCTTGCAGATGTTGATAACATTGGGTTTTTGTTAAAAAAGAACGATATTATTGTACAAAACGGAAATACGAGCCATATGCTTTGGAAAATTAATGAATTAATAGAATATGTGTCAAAATATTTTACTTTGAAGATTGGAGATATTATATTTACAGGCACACCAGCAGGCGTTGGCAAAGTTGTTGCTAACGATAAATTAAAAGGATTTATAGAAGACAAAGAAATGTTTTCAATAACAGTTAAGTAAAATGGAACAACATTACAAGTTATTTAGAGTACGTGAATTAGCTGATAACGATGAGGATTTCGTTATGGCTTTGGCAGCTACTTTTATAGAAGAAGTACCTGAAGATGCAGAACGATTAAAAAAAGCAGTTGCTGAAAAAGATTATCAAGAAGCTTATCAAGCGGCTCATAAAATGAAACCAACAATTGATTTATTTGAATTGGGTGTGCTACAAGATTTAATAGAGGTTCAAGATTGGGGTAAATTCACAAAAACGGATATGGATGTTACCGAACCTTTTAATACTGTAATCGCTGCTGTGGAAAATGCTACTGCTGAGATTAAAGCAGATTTTGGATTGTAATGTTAGCTGAAATCATCACTATAGGTGACGAACTTCTTATTGGACAAGTTGTAGATACTAATTCTGCATTTATTGCTAAACAACTTAATAAAATAGGGGTTTCTGTTTATCAAATTACTTCAATACAAGATGATAAACAACACATTCTTCAAGCTTTAGCTGATGCTGAAAGTCGTGTAGATATTATTATTTGCACGGGAGGATTAGGTCCTACAAAAGACGATATTACCAAGAAAACCATTGCCGAATATTTTGACGATATCTTGGTTAAAAATGAAGCTGTACTTGAAAATATTGAAAGTATTTGGAAACAACATGTAAGAACACAGTTATTACAAGTAAATAGGGATCAAGCTTTAATACCATCAAAATCTAAACCATTGATGAATAAACTTGGTACAGCACCAGGTATGTGGATTGAGAGAGATGAAAAAGTATTTATTTCACTTCCAGGAGTTCCCTACGAAATGCAAGCTTTAATAGATCATCATGTCGTACCTAAAATAAAAGACAAATACAATTGTCCTTTTATTTTACACAAAACCATGATTGTTTATGGCTTAGGTGAGAGTGCTTTAGCAGAGAGAATTGAAGCCTGGGAAGACGCACTACCAAAGCATATTAAGTTGGCCTATTTACCAAATTTAGGAAAAATGCGATTGCGATTATCTACCAAAGGTTTTAACGAAGCTCAATTAAGGAGTGATGTTCAGGAACAGATAGATAAAGTAATACCTCTAATAAAAACTGAGTATGCTGGATTGGAAGACGAAGAAGGCTCAGTTGAAGTTGTTATAGCAAAACAGCTTACCAAATTAGGGAGTACTTTGGCAATTGCTGAAAGTTGTACTGGTGGTGCTGTTGCTGAACGTTTTACAACACATCCTGGTGCATCAGCATATTTTAAGGGCGGATTAGTTACTTACGCTACCGATTCTAAAACTAATGTCTTAAACGTTTCAAAAACAGATATCGAAACCTATTCTGTTGTGAGTTCTCAAGTTGCAGAGTCTATGGCAAAAAACGCACGACAAATATTTCAGTCAGATTATGCCGTAGCTACAACAGGAAATGCAGGACCAACAAAAGGCGATTCTCAAGCAGAAGTTGGTACGGTATTTATAGCTATTGCTACAAAATTAGGCGTGTATTCTCAAGAATTTAACTTCGGAAATTCTCGAATAAAAGTTATAAATAAAGCGGTGAATAAAGCCCTTGAAATGCTTCAAAAAGAAATTTTTAAAAATTGATAAAAATTAGGTTGGCATAATATAAAGAATTTGTATATTTGCACCTCGATTTTAAGCAACAAAGAATTTAAAGTTATATAGAATGTCAAGAGTTTGTGAACTTACAGGTAAAAAGGCTATGGTTGGAAACAACGTGTCTCATGCGATGAACAAAACTAAACGCAAATTTCATGCGAATTTAGTTAAGAAACGTTTTTACATTCCAGAAGAAGATAAATGGATAACTTTAAAAGTTTCTACATCTGCTTTAAAAACTATCAACAAAATAGGTATATCTGCAGCAATTAAAGAAGCAAAATCTAAAGGATTTTTAAAATAATAGCTGTATATAATAAGTATTAAGACATGGCAAAGAAAGGTAACAGAATACAAGTAATCTTAGAGTGCACTGAGCACAAAGAGTCTGGACAACCAGGAACTTCAAGATACATTACAACAAAAAATAAAAAGAATACGCCGGATAGAATGGAGATTAAAAAATTTAATCCTATCCTAAAGCGTATGACAGTTCATAAAGAAATCAAGTAACACATATAGATCATGGCAAAAAAAGCAGTAGCATCGTTACAAACAGGATCAAAAAGATTAACAAAAGCAATAAAAATGGTTAAATCTCCAAAAACAGGAGCTTACATGTTTGTTGAATCTATTATGAGTCCAGACAAAGTAAACGACTTTTTAAATAAGTAAAAGGTTTCGTTCTTAAGAGATATTATAAGCTGCTTTCTACAGGAAAGCGGCTTTTTTATTTTATATTTATCTGCCATAATAGCAGGATGTAAATCGTGGTAAGATAATTGACTATTATTTTTTGGGCGTTACCACAAGGGTCAGGCTTTCGGCAGTCGCTTCCCGATGAAAAATCGGGAGAGCTTCAACAAATGCCTCAATCCCTAACGCAAAGTACAGTTTCAATTAAAAAACCAACCAATAATAAAAAATGAGTTTTTTTAAAAAAATATTTTCTTCAGAAAAGAAGGAAACCCTAGATAAAGGATTAGAAAAATCTAAAACTAGCTTTTTTGGTAAGTTAAGTAAAGCCGTAGCAGGAAAATCTAAAGTAGATGATGAAGTTCTGGATAATCTTGAAGAAGTTTTAGTTACCAGTGATGTTGGAGTAAATACAACACTCAAAGTTATTGAGCGTATTGAAGAGCGTGTCTCAAAAGATAAATACTTAGGAACCGATGAGTTAAATCAAATCCTTCGTGAAGAAATTGCTGCACTATTAAGTGAAACAAATTCTGGCGAAGAAACAGAGTATATCATACCTGATTTGCCAAAACAAGACAGTGGTGCTAAAACCCCATATGTACTTATGGTAGTTGGTGTAAATGGCGTAGGTAAAACAACCACTATTGGTAAACTGGCATATCAATTTAAAAAGAAAGGACTAAACGTAGTTTTAGGAGCTGCTGATACCTTTAGGGCTGCAGCCATAGACCAACTTCAAGTATGGGCAGACCGTGTAGATGTACCTATGGTACGTCAAGATATGGGAAGCGACCCAGCATCCGTGGCTTTTGATGCTCTAGAATCTGGAGTAAATCAAGATGCTGATGTTATTATTATAGATACAGCAGGTCGTTTACACAATAAAGTTAACTTAATGAATGAGTTGACTAAAGTCAAACGTGTAATGCAAAAAGTAGTTGGTGATGCACCACATGATGTACTCTTAGTTTTGGATGGTTCTACTGGTCAAAATGCTTTCGAGCAAGCTAAACAATTTACAGCAGCAACCGAAGTAACTTCTTTGGCTGTAACTAAACTTGATGGGACAGCTAAAGGTGGAGTGGTTATTGGTATTTCAGATCAGTTTCAAATTCCTGTAAAATACATTGGTGTAGGTGAGGGTATCGAAGATTTACAAGTGTTTAATAAATACGAATTTGTAGATTCTTTCTTTAAGTAAACTAATATTCCTGCAAAGGCAAGAATATATTTTTAAATAAAATTTGAAGAAACTTTTATCTCAGAAGAATTTAAAAGTCATTACTTTATTGGTTTTATTATATGCTGCTTTAATGCTTATAAGCAATGTAACAACGATTGTTTTGTCTTTTCTTGAATTGAAAAATAATCCTTTGATACCAGATTACTTGGTTTCTTATATGGCTTTTCCATCTTACTTTGTTATTCCTTTTTTTGGAATAATTATTTATTTGATGAGCTTACAATTAAATAGTAAGCATCTTAACAGTTCTATAGTTATTGGATGTTTGATGGTTTGAGTGACATATTATTTTTTATGGGGAGACATACATTTATTTATACACAAGTTTAACCCTTACGTCAAATAATTTGTAACTTGATTAAGTTATGAGTTACAATATCTACCACACATTACAAATCAAAACTTCTGTGAACGAAGTATTTGGCGCAGTATCTCAACCAAAGCATTTAGATAATTGGTGGACATTAAAATCTTCTGGAATTCCAGAATTAGGAGCAGAATACAATCTGAATTTTACTGACGATTACGATTGGTATTGCGAAGTTTTAAAAGTAGAACCAAACAAATCAATTCATTTTAAAATGACGAGATCAGATAACGATTGGAACCCAACTACTTTTGGCTTCGATTTAATAGAAACGGATCATGGAACGTTAATGGAGTTTAGTCATGTGAATTGGCCAGAAGCTAATCATCATTTTAAGCACTCCTCATTCTGTTGGGCAATGCTTCTTAATGGTTTAAAAAATTATTTAGAAAAAGGGATTATAATACCTTTTAAAGAAAGAAACTAATCAATTAAAGCATTCATTTTCTCCCATAAATCATTATCAAAACTTGAAAGCGCAAAGGTTTCATTATCTGCAGCTTCTCCCATTCTAATCACAACCAATTTCTTACTCGGTACAACATAAATTTTTTGGTCATTCTTACCTAAGGCGGCAAACATATCATCAGGAGCGTTAGGAACTAATTTTCCTGGAAATTCTAATTGACTTGCAGGTAAATGATAGGATGATTTGCCATTAAGCCACCAAAGGTAGCCATAAGATTTATTGATGCTTTGCGAAGTATTTGTAGCTTCGTTTATAAAATCTTCAGAAATAATTTGGGTATTTCCCCATTTACCCTTTGCATAAATTATTAATCCAAATCTAGCCATACTTCTGGTATCACTCCAATACACATTAAAATCGTTAAGTTGTAACCAAGTATTTGGTGCCCCAGACATTCCAATTTTATCCCTTAACTTGTCATTAAAATAGTTTTTAAAAGATGTATTGCTAGCTTCAGCAATAACATCTTGCATTTTTTTATACACATTATGATAAGCCCAACGCGAACCAGCATCAGCAATATATTGTAAATCTTCAGGTTCAACAGCATCACTACTATCATCCAAACCAGAATTCATGGATAATAGGTGTTTACAAGTAATAAGGTTTTCTTTTTCTAGAGGCGCACTCGTCCAACCGGTTCCTAAGTAATCAGAAACCTTATTGTTAATATTTAGAAGCCCTTCTTCTTGTGCAATCCCCGAAAGGGTTGCGGTTAATGTTTTACCAGCACTAGCCCAATACCAAAGTTTATTAATATCATGATTATTCATATATTCTTCCACAACTATTTTTCCGTCATGTAGTATGATAAAACTTTTCGTGTTGTTTTGTTCTAGAAAATCTAAAAGCGGTTGTAGGTTACTTGTATTCCATCCTAGTTCAGAAATGGATTTAGTATCCCAAGTGGCAGAATTAAAAGGAGGGAAATAGATTTCTGTTTCAGTAGGGTCAGGATTTTGATTAGGTTCTTCTTCATTAGAACAGCTAAACACTAAAAAAATAATAAGAATCGAGATATAGAATTGAGGTTTCATAACTGTAGGATTTCAATTTTGGACTATCAAATATATAAAAGGTTTAATTAAGTTGTATCTTTGCGCCCTGATTTATAGATAGAATGCGCACAAAATCTCTTAAGAAAAACAAGATTAATGTTGTAACCCTTGGTTGTAGTAAAAATGTTTACGACAGTGAAGTGTTAATGGGGCAATTAAAGGCTAATGGTAAAGACGTTGCCCACGAGGAAGAAGGCAATATTGTAGTAATTAATACCTGTGGATTTATAAACAATGCTAAAGAAGAGAGTGTAAATACTATTTTAGAATACGTTAAAAAGAAAGATGAAGGTGATGTTGATAAGGTTTTTGTAACGGGCTGTTTAAGTGAGCGTTATAAACCAGATTTAGTTAAAGAAATTCCAAATGTAGATGCGTATTTTGGTACCACAGAGTTACCAGGATTACTAAAAGCGTTAGGTGCTGATTATAAGCACGAGTTGATTGGAGAACGTTTAACCACTACACCAAAAAACTATGCATATTTAAAAATTGCAGAGGGTTGTGATAGACCTTGTTCGTTTTGTGCTATTCCTTTAATGCGTGGTAAACACGAGAGTAAGCCTATTGAAGATCTTGTCATTGAAGCTGAAAAATTAGCAGCCAATGGTGTTAAAGAGCTTATTCTGATTGCTCAAGATTTAACCTATTACGGTCTCGATTTATATAAAAAACGAAATCTAGCTGAATTACTTGAGGCTTTGGTTAAAGTTGAAGGCGTAGAATGGATTCGATTGCATTATGCATTCCCAACAGGATTTCCGTTGGATGTATTAGATGTTATGAAGCGCGAACCTAAAGTTTGTAATTATTTAGATATTCCATTACAACATATATCAGATTCTATCTTAAAAAGTATGCGTCGTGGAACAACAAAAGAGAAAACAACTAAGTTGATTAGTCAGTTTAGAGAAGCTGTTCCAGAAATGACTATAAGAACTACACTTATTGTTGGATACCCCGGGGAGACTGAAGAACATTTTCAAGAATTAAAGCAATGGGTCGTAGATATGCGTTTTGAACGTTTAGGTTGTTTTACCTATTCTCATGAAGAAAATACCCATGCCTATAATTTAGAAGATGATGTTCCTGAAGAGGTGAAAATTGACAGAGCAAACCAGATTATGGAAATTCAATCTCAAATTTCTTGGGAGCTAAATCAACAAAAAATAGGAGCGACTTTTAAAGTGGTTATAGACAGAAAAGAAGGTAACTACTTTGTTGGGCGTACAGAGTTTGATTCTCCAGATGTAGATAATGAAGTGTTGATTGATGCTACAAAAACCTATTTAAAAACAGGAGAATTCGCTACCGTTAAGATTATTGAAGCTGAAGATTTTGATCTTTATGCAGAAGTTGTGAATTAAATTTGTCTATACCAATAATCCTTGTTTTTCATTAGAATTGAATTAAGAACTTCTAAAGTTTCTTATTTTTGAATTAATGGAACCCGAAGATTTTTCAAATTTTTTAAAGCGTATTAGTTCAGAATCACTTCATGTATTGGAAACCTCCATTCCAAAAACAAGTTATGTTCCTATCGATTTATCTCAAACCAACGAAGCACTTAATTTAGTTGATGTATCTTCATCTTTAAAGTTTGAAATATTTGTAAATGAATATCTTACTAAGCATAAAGCCCAAGTAGCCTATGGTGGTTACTTGGAAGTTAGAACTATCTATAAACGAAGTCAGCATTTTAACAGTCAATCAAAAGAAGAACGAAACATACATTTGGGAATTGATTTGTGGTGTAAAGCAGAAACACCTATTTATGCACCTTTAGAGAGTACAATACATAGTTTTAAAAATAATACGAATTATGGGGATTATGGGCCAACGATAATTTTGAAGCATAATATTTCTGGTATTGAATTTTACACACTTTACGGGCATTTAAGCTTAGAATCAATCGAAGGTCTTCAAGTCGGGCAGAGTTTTAAACAAGGCGATAAAATAGCAACTTTAGGTGATGCTTCAGTTAATGGAGACTATCCGCCACATTTACATTTTCAGATTATAAAAGATACTCAAGGATTTAAAGGTGATTATCCTGGAGTATGTTCTAAAAAAGATTTAGAGTTTTATAAAATGAATTGTCCAGATCCTGAGGTGTTATTGAAGTTTTTAAATAAAGAGGTTTTTTAAAATTTTAATTAAGATTAGTGAGCAAAAGTAGGCTGTTTTTGAAGGCCCGATAACACTAAGTGTTAAAATTAATTCTAAATATTTTAATATGGTTGTCATTTTTTTAACGGTAACGCTCACTGTATAAGTTAAAGTTATGTGCGACTTACGGATAGCCATAATTACGTCTTATTCGCTACACACGTTTTTGTGCTTTCGTTATTTTTTATCGTAATTCTCTATTGATAATAATAATTTATTTCCATAAGTTAATTGCTCATTATAAAAGTTTGTCAAGTCAGCAGTAAACAAGAAACCTCTATATAAAAGGGATAATACCATATCATTTCCTTTGTGATCACAAAGTTCATCTGTATAATTTCCTATGACTTCATTAAGTTTTTGATTTGGTCTTTTTTCTAGTTCAATCCATTCTGAAAAGAACCCACTTTTGTGTAATTCTAAATCTAAATCATTTGCCCAAACTTGTAGACTAGATTCTTCAAATATCACTTTATCTACTGCATTATAATAGTTATAAATAAGTTCTTCCACTTTCGGATTGTCAAGATGTTGTAAATATCCAGAATTTTTTAGAGATTCAAATCCACTGCGATTAAAATTCAAAGGTTGTTCTATTATCATCGCAAATACAGCGTTGGTAATTTTTCGTTGGTCATTCCAGTCTTTTTTAGAAATCAATTCGGTAGCCTCAGCACATAATAATGATTGCTGCGTTCTTGTTTCTATCATAGTTTCCGCAACTTTAATATCACCTTTTACATTGATTGCTATTTTTTCTAAGTAATTTTTGAGTGCTTTTTTTTCGTTTTCAACTTGATTTTGATTGTTGACTTGAAGAGCAATCAATATTCCAATAACCACAAGAATAATTTCTCCAATTGCGTAAATCAGATACTTACTGAATTTATTTTCAGAGAGTAGTTTTTGCCTAATTTTTCTAAAGAATTTTATCATTTGTTAGTGGTTGGTTATAATGAAGCACAACGTGTTTGTATATGGTTTGTTGCGTGGTTTAGCACGTAATTTAGCAAATATAAACCGAATAGAAAATCCGCGAGGATTTTCGTAAGTAGGCTAGAACTAGCAATAAATTATATACGGTGTTGTAATGCGTTTTTATTCAATTATATTTTTATGAATATCAGTTTTATAAACTTGAAATTCAAATTCATTTTTATCAATTAAAGTATCCATTTTTTTACTAAAATTTATTTCAAATACGTTTCTGTCAGATTCTGCTATTTTGATTTCGAAACAGTCATTTAGCTTAATTCCAAGTTTCTCAATTTGTCCATCTGGTAAATCCTCAATTAAGTGAAATATGGTATCATTTTTTTCATAATACAAATAGAGAACATCTTTTCTACTTGCAAAATTTTTACCTTTTAATGAATGCGGTTTTAACTTTTCCACCATTCCGTAAACTTTGAAGTTTCCGCTTTTAATTTCTTCCGCTTTATTTTCCTCTTTTTTCTTATCGATGAAAATTCCGATTACTACAAACCCAGCAATAACAATTGAATAAATAATTATCTGCTTTAAAGTGTATTTTGACTTTTTTTTCTTTCCCAATTATTTTATTTTGGATTAGTCTGTTTTCTTGAATTTTGTTCTAAAATTCGAGATGTTAATTCCTTTCGGGTCATAATTTCTGATGACAAGTTGTTTTTTAGTCAACTCCTCAATAACATAGCTACGATTTCCTAAAGTCAGAATTGAATCTTTCTTTTGGTATTTGAATTTTATTCCGGTATTGTCAATACCTGTAAAGTCAGAATTCAGTTCAATTGTAATTCCGTCACAAGAGTATTCAAATTCTTCTTCGCTAAATGCATCTACACTTTTTGTAGTTCCGTCTTCAAGTTCTTTATGATAACATTCCCATTTTCCAATTAAGTCATTAGAATTGTCTTGTAAATTTATACAAGAAGCTAAAAATGTTATAATGATTATTGTTAAGTTTCTCATTTTCTCAAATGCATTACAACGATAAATATAACAAACGTTGCTGACCTAAAGGGCAGCTATGTTTTGTTATATGCTTTATTTTCTTTTTTCTCTTAACATTCTGAATTTTTCAAATCTTGGGTCGGTAAGTTTATATCTTTCCGAGAGTTCGATTGGGATTTGTTTGTAATGGTCTTCTGGCATTCTTCTTTTATCTAGGTCAACAATTCCAATTTTTGAAGATTTAATTCTCCTTCGATACTTTTCAATTAAACTTTCCTGAGTTTGGTCTATTATTAGTCTGCTGTGTGTTGAATAATTAGGAGTTCTACTACAAAGTTCTAAGATGTCTAGTTGCTTAAATTTCAATTCTTCATTTGCAAAAACGTGGAGTTCGGCAAGGTTTTTCATTAGGTTTAAGTCAAAATCAATTTCTTTCAGATTGTTATATGACAAATTTAGCTTCCTTAACTCCACAAGAGAATTCAATTCCGTTGGTAGAATTTTCAATGCGTTATCAAACAGGGAAAGTATTTTCAATTTTGTCAACTTGCCAATCGTTGTAGAAACCTTCTTAATTTCATTAAATCCAAGCTCTAAATATTCAAGTTTAGTTAATCGACTTAAATCGAAATCAAGGTTTTGTATTTGGTTGTTGAAAAAGTTTAAATGTGTTAGTTTTTCCAAGTTTCCTAACTCTTTAGGTAAATTTACAATGATGTTACTATGACCAAATAAGTGTTCAAGATTTAACAAATCACCTATTGATTCAGGTAATTCGGTCAAGTAATTCTTAGAAATGTGTAAACGTTTTAAGTTTCTACAACTACCAATATTATTTGGTAGAAATTTCAAATTGTTCTTGTCAATGTTTAGTATTTCAAGATTTTCAAGTTCAAAAATTTCGGTTGGCAGCTCTTTGATATTGTTCCCGTCCAAATAAAGAACTTTGAGTTTTTTAAGTTTTGAAATTTCACTTGGAATACTCTGTATGTCATTATCTCTCAAATTGAGATTTGTCAAATGTTCCAACTCAAAAACTTCACTCGGTATATTGGTTAAATCTTCCTTTGTTAGACTTAGTAAAGCCGATTTTTCAGAATTCGCTCGTTCTATTTTAGAAATTATCTGGTTCATTTGCTCTTATTGCATATAACGGTCTCGGCTATGAGTAGTTGCGTGGTTTAGCACTCAACTTTGCAAGTACACACCAAACTGAAAATCTGCGAGGATTTTCAGAAGTAGGC
>NZ_CANLGU010000011.1 GCF_947490405.1 uncultured Algibacter sp.
TTCTAACTCAGCAACAGAAGTTACAGGAGCAGTAGCGTCAGCAGCAGTACAACCTTCCACAGTAGAATTAGCAATAGTTCCAGTAGCAGTAGGTACTGTAGTATCATTAACAGTAATGGTTTGAACAAAGTCACTTATTGTCACTCCACAAGCATCAGTAAAGTTCCAAATATTAGTATAAGTACCAGAATTTGGACAACTAGAGTCTGCAATAAATACTCCAGACGTTTTTATAGGTGTAAGAGTACATTTATTAGCTACAGGTTCAAGATTTTGTGCGTTTGCTAAACTTGTACTATCATTGCACTCAACTGTTCTATCGAGTGAACCTACAGCTGTTTGCCAAGATATAGTAGGCTGGATAACGTTAATTATAGTTTCTTCACTATTTCCAACGCCACAAACATCTAATGAAGATGAACTATTGGTAGTTTGTTGCTCTGGGTTAATAACTCCGTTATAAGTAGCTGTAAATTCTAACCCAAATGATAAATCACATGTATTTTCTAAAAAATAACACTCATCTCGTATAATAAGATTAAAATCTACATCTTCAATAGCTGCATCACCGGCTTCTACGAAACTATCATCCACAGTAAATTCAAGATATCCTGTACCAGAATTATAAGTGTAAGCTACTCCTGCTGGTAAACCTACGATTGGTTCTTCTAAAGTAAGTTGAGAAGGAAGTGTTGAAAATATTGTAACATTTACTGCATCATCATTACCTTTATTCTCTACGTCAAAACTTCCAGTAATCGTTGATCCTGGTGCTTGTGGGGTGCTACTTGCTGAAGTTAATACCTCAATAGGACCAAGGTTAGGTTCAAACACATCAACTGATAGACCTAATAAGAATACACCATAAGTTTCTAAGTTAGCTGCTAGCCTTAAAGTTGCTGACGTTTGTCCGTTTCCTATAATCGAATTTCCAGTATTATCCAGTTGAAATAGGGCTGCATCAAAACCAGATGTATTTTCGCTAGCTGGTGCTCTATTCAAAAAGTTGTTATTGTCTATTGTAATTCTACTATTAAAGAAATTGTTGCTTGGTCTTAAGGTTGTTGTTAAAGGGACAAAAGTATTTAATGTATTTTCTATTTCTAATTGGTCACCTATTAAGTTTCTGTCTCCTTCAAGCGCTCCCATCAAAATTTTTACACTTACATCTTGTGGAGCAGGTACAGTTTGGAAACCATCAATTAAAATATTATAATTATTATCAGTATCAGTAACGTGGGCGTAACCATCATAAATACTAACATTTTTTCTAGGGAGTAAAGGGCTTTCGTAAACAAAAACAATTTGCCAACCACCAGACACACCAGTATTTCCATCTGTTGCTCCATGCTCTCTTAAATTTCCTATTTTGCCTTCAACATTGGCAACTTGATATTGACCAAATGCTGAGTCTTCATTTCCATTAGCTACTAAATCAGTTATTTGAGTAGTTATATCTTTAACACAAATATATGGGTCGTTACTAAAATGATCATCGGCAACACCATCTCCATTATCATCTCTACCTCTGTAAAGCACTTCATCAGCATCATAATCAGTATAGTCAGTCTCTCCAGGAAGCATAAGTTTTATATCGTCAAAATCCCAATTTATCTGGTTTTCAGAGTTTATATCAGAGCTATCTGGTTCAAAGTCGGATGCTGCCCAATAAAGAAATACTCTCTTAATAGTTAAACAGCTAGTTCCAGGAGAAGGGTTTGTAAATTCTGCTCTACTAGAGTTAAATGTATTAGCTCCAATCCCTGTATTTCCGTCGATATCTACATAGACAAGATCGAAATCTTGATTATTTGCGCCACCATTATAATTTCCTGTAGCAGACGTTGAGACCATGTTATTGGCTATCATAGTAAAATCTCCATTTACAGCTTCATTAAAGCGAGGATCAAAATCATTCTTTAATTGCGCATGAGTAAATGCTGTTATTAAAAAACATACAATCAGAATAAACTGATTGTACCTTTTATATTTAGTAGACGTTTTCATAAGCCTTTAATTAACTAATTAATATTTTAAAACTTAATGACCTTTATGGATAGGGTTAGGTATAAAAGTTTTTATTGTAACCGATTTTGAAATATTAGATTTCGTATTTTTTGATTTAAGATTTGATAACTTTATAACAGAAATTATTGAACAATTCCAAGAATCTAATTTTGCATTGTTTTTCTTCTGTATTTTAAGATTCATTTTGATGGATTCATTTGGCTCTAATGAAACAATATTATCAATCGAGGCCTTATTTGAATTTTCAAAAGAAATTTGAGAGTTAATATTTGATTCAGCTTTATTTTTACCTTTTGAGCAGTTATCATCAATTAATGACACCTTGTATTCGGATTTGAGTTTTGAATTATTTTTTAACTCTAAAACATGGATATGTTCATTTTCAAAGTTTGGCTTGTCACTAGGCTTAATAACATTTATTTCAAAATCTTTTTTTAGCGTCTTTTTTTGAGCATTAACTTTTAGTGATAAGCTGCAAAGAATAATAAAAATGTTGAGCCTAATTATTAATTTATTTTTCATGACTTGTATCTAAATATTTGTTTAATACAGTCTAGTCGTCAATAATGGTTACGACTAGTAACTTATTTTAACGATTAATAAATATTATTAATAAATTTTTGAGGGGAAAAAAAAATGAGGGGAGAGCACTTAAATTTAATAGTGCCTGCTTATTTATAGAAATTAGATTCGGGGTCATAATTTTAAATTTTTGTAGGTTTTGCAAAAAAACATATATGTTATTAAACATTCAAATTTACATGCTAAATCACTAATAAATTCGATTAAAAGCTAAAGTATGTATTTTATCGTTATAATTTGCTTTTTATCGAATATTTATTTATTCATATTTTGTAAAGTATTGTTATTTAGTGTGTTACGAATATTTATTTTTTTACAATATAGAAATACGATCTTCTATTTAATTGATGTTCCTCTTTGGTACATTTTACACCATTACTACATTTGTTTAATAACTGACTTTCACCATAACCAATAGCGCTTTGTATTCTGTTTTGAGAAATACCTCTTGATAGAATATAATCTCTAGTCGATTTTGCTCTTTTATCTGATAACTTCATGTTAAACCTGTCTCTTCCTCTACTATCTGTATGTGCTTCAATTTTTATAACCATATTAGGGTTAGCTCTTAAAACATCTACAATATTTTCTAATTCATACTGTGCATCTGTTCTAATATTCCATTTGCCATAATCAAAGAATATTGGTTTTATAACTATTTGATCCCCTTTTATTAAAGATTCCAAAAATAAATCTCTTTCGGTAATTTTTTGGTTTTCGTCATTTGTTTTTATTTCTATTCTGTCATCAGAGTATGTCTTAATACTACCTACAATAGTATAAGTTGTATTACAACTAACTTTAAATTCATATTTACCATTTTCATCAGATAATATTTCTTTAATTATTTTCCCTGTTTCATCAATTAATTTTACAGTAGTTTTACTTAGAATACTATCGGTGTTTTTATCTTTAGTAACCCCTTTAATTGTTTGAGAACAATTGGTAGGGTAAGCTGAATAAATATCATCGTTACCTTTACCTCCTGGTCTGTTAGATGATAGGTAACTCCTATTGTTTTCTTTTGAGGAGTCAATAAAAAATGCAAAATCATCATATCCACTATTATAGGGCGCTCCTAAGTTTTTAGGTTCAGATAAACTATCTTTAATAATATTAGATTTAAAGATATCTAAAAGACCAAGGTTTAGACGGCCATCTGAAGAAAAATAAAGTGTACTGTCTTTACTAACAAAAGGAAACATTTCTCGACCTTGAGTATTTATTTTAGAACCCAAATTTTTTGGTTTACTGAATTTATTGTTTTCTAAAATATCAACTTCATAAATATCTGTTTTTCCAAAACCTCCTTCTCTGTCAGATACAAAAAAGAGTTTTTTATTATCAGGACTTAATGCAGGGTGTCCGGTAGAGTAGACGTCGTCGTTGATAGAAAGTTCTTTAATGTCTTCCCAACTATCTTCTACTAAAGTTGCTTTATATATTTTTAAGTGTGTTGTTCCTTTTTTATCAAAGTTTAGTTTGTTTTTTCTAGTAACATTATCTCTAGTGAAATATAATGTTTTGCCATCATTGGTAATAGCAACAGACGCTTCATGATAATCTGAATTTACTTTAGAAGCTTTAATAAAATTTACTTCTCCAAAAACTAAACTATCTTTATTTTCTTTAATGTTAGTCTGAAATAAATCTAAGTAAGGTTCTTTATTCCAAGCATATTTTTTCGTTTCGTCTTGGTTTCTTGCAGATGCAAAATAAAATTGATCATTATTTATGAAAGTACCAAAATCAGAAAATTGAGAATTAATTTGTAAGTTCTCAATAACTATATAGGAGTCTTTGTTTAGTGAATTAAGTTCTTCATATTTAGCTAAGCTATTTGAGCTATGATCTTTAAAATGATTTTCATCATTCTGAATTTCGATGAGTTTTTTTATCCATTTTTCGGCTTCAGAATAATTAGCAATACTTTTCAGTGATTGTATAAGTCGAAATAAATGATCTGATTCTAAATCATATTTGTCAGCAGCCTTACTATACCAATAAACTGCTTTTTCAGAGTTTGAGTTGTTATAATAGCAATCTCCTAAGCGTGTTAAAACGTGCTTGCTGCTATCTCCATTTTCAACTGCTTTTTCATATAACTCACTAGCTTTTATATAGCCATAGTTATCAAAAAATTTATCGGCGAGTTTTTTTTGAGCAAAAAGTGTACTAGAGAAAGCTATTAATAGTATTAAAAAATTTGTTTTCATGCTTGTTTAATTTAGAAATACCTTGGAGATTTAATACGTTTACTTTTGAAAAGTTCATACATAAATAATACTTCATGAGTACCACTTGTATATGGTCTTATGTCTGATATAGGATATTCATAGGCATAACCAATCCTAATTTGTTTAGATACTTGAAAGTCAGCAATTCCTCCTATAGCAGCTGCAGATTCATTAAACCTATATGATGCGCCTAACCAAAATACTTCATTAAACAAGAAATTCGCTGTTAAATCAAAAGATAGAGGTGCTCCATTGGTTCCTTTAAGTAACATGGCAGGTTTAAATTTTGTTGTTTCACTCAAATCAAAAACATAACCACCAGTGAAATAATAACTAACACGCTCAAGAGCTACATAATCAAGTGTGCCCTGTTTTCCTTTATTATAGTCTGTATTCAATATTCTAGGAGCGGACAAACCTAAGTACCATCTATTCGTATGCAAATATGCACCTAAACCAATATTTGGGCTAAATCTGTTTGAAACTTCATTAAAGAACTGATCATTAACTACTGTCGGATCGTTAAGAAGAGATTGATCTATGTTATATTGAGTAAAACCACCTTTCAAACCAAAAGCCAATTTTGCTTTTTCTCCTATGGGTAATGTATATGAAAAATCACCATAAAAATATGTAAAGTTCTCGTAACCTAATTCATCATTAATAAATGAAAAACCAATACCAACCCTGTCATTCCTTAAAGGGCTGTGTATAGAGACCGTTTGTGTTGTTGGACCACCATCTAAACCAAGCCACTGACTTCTATGTAGGCCAACAATACTCAATGTTTCTCTACTACCAGCATAAGCAGGATTTATGGATATGGTATTATACATGTATTGCGTAAACTGAGGTAGTTGTTGTGCAACTGTAATCCCGCAATTGGCTAGTATAAAAATAAGTATGTTTAATTTTAATGACTTCATAGTTTGCTTAGATTTATTTAGTACCCACATAAAAAGCTTTCGCAAAAGGTTCTAATCCACTATTTCTTAAATTAATAATATAAAAATATGTTCCGTTTGGTACTTTTTCTGCACGTCCTACAGAGGAGTTATGCGCAAATCCATTCCAATCATTTTCATAATTAGAGTTGTCATAAATTTTTGCCCCCCAACGGTTGAATATTTGTAACTCTACAATAAAACCACAAGCATCAATTCCATTTATTTCAAAAAATTCATTGTATGGATCTCCATTTGGAGTAACCACTTTTGAAATAATAACGTTATTCCTGTCTCTACAAGGTAATGTTATACACTCTTCATGAATTTCTAGACTTACTTCAGTAGTATTTAAACATCCATTCTCATTGATAGCATAACTGAATCTATAGACCCCTAAAGCAACATTTTCTGGGTCAAATATATTTTCATCTAATATTACATTTCCATCAACAACGGTCCATTTACCTCCTGATTGATTGTTTTGTAAATAGTTGTCTAAATCTATTACTCTATCATCAAAACAAGCTCTGTCGCTTACCGTATTAACAAATTCATTTAAAGTAATCGAAATAGTTTGTGTGTAAATTTCTTCGTTATTACATTCATCAGAAACCGTCCATGTTCTTGTTATTTCGTAATCGGTTGGATTATTTATATCGAATGAACTCGTTTCATTGAATATCATATTAATATCTGTAGAACAATTATCAACAAATTGAATGTTTGGCACATTAGGTATGTTGTCACAATTTGCAGATATTGAAAACTCAATATTTGTTGAAGGTTCAGGAGCCTTTGTGTCTTGAACTGTAATGGTTTGAATATGTGTTGTAATAATTCCATTACTATCTGTAGCCACCCATTTGCGTTCTAATGAGTAGTTTGAAGTACAGGAACCATCTGTTCTTGTCTCGGTGAAAACGACATCAACATTTCCACAAGGATCTGTGGCAGTTAGTGTTTCAGCCTCAGGAACACTATCACATTCATAAGTTCCATCTGCAGGCAAATCTTCAACGAATACTGGAGGTTTATCATCTATAATAGTAACAACTTGCGTACAGGTCGCTGTATTGTCTGAACCATCGGTAACCGTCCAAGTCACTGTAGTCTCTCCTAATGGGAAAGAAGCTGGTGCATCGTTAGTAACTATGGTTGTGGTACAATTATCATCTACGGTTGGAGTTCCTAAGTTGACATCTGCTAAGTCTACGGTACATCCGGTAGCAGTAACATTGAACGACACAGGAGCCGCACAACTTACAAAAGTAGGGTCTATAGTATCATTTACGGTTACGATTTGTGTACAGGTTGCTGTATTGTCTGAACC
>NZ_CANLGU010000013.1 GCF_947490405.1 uncultured Algibacter sp.
AAGCGGTTATTCCCCAAGTTCCCATAATTTAGTTTCTTTTGTTTGCGTAATATTTGGTCAAATGACGCACAACGTTTGCGTATAAGAATAGTTGCGGGTTTGCGTGCGAGGATTTTCCGAAGGAAAATCAGACGTAGCAAACACGCAACGACATTTGATTTAGCACTAAACCGCAATTATTTTTATACATTGTTGTAACACGTTTTTTATTTTTTCCGTTTTTCAATTTGTTCCAGAATCAGTTTTTCCAATTCCGAGAAATTTATTTTCAGTGAGTTCGATATTATCGACAATGGTGAGCCATAAATTCTATTATTCGCTTTCATTGCTTTTTTTGAAATGATATTCTTTGAGCGTTCAATATATTTTTCTGGTTCAGAAGTCAAAACAACAATTACTTTTGCTGAACCTGTTCCCCAAGATTTTATTCCAGTTATATCTTCCCATTCTATAAGTCCAACACTTGTTGCGTTTGAGTTGTCAATAATTCCGTCATCATTTATAGTCAAGCCTGCTTTTCCGCTAAAGACTTTTTTTGCAATAAAAATGAAACAAAGTCCGAAAAATAAAACTCCAGCTATTCCGCTTATAAAAACAGTATTTTTCGGATAGCGAATAGAAGCAAATCTTTCAGGGTCTATAATTCCCCAAGCTCCACCAATAACAAATGCTAATGCTCCAATCATAAGTAATATGATTTTCGTTTTGCTTAATGGTACCTTAATTTCAGTCATTTGCGGTAGTTTGGTCAAATGTGTTACAACGATCTCGTATAAGCGTCAGTTACGGGTTAAATTAGCGATTATTTTCGGTTTAGCACAGATGTTAGCAATTCCGAGTGGATTCGGACGTAGTCGAATCCGCCGTAATTGCGGTTATACATTGTTGTAAACAGGCTTTTATTCAATTGTTCCATTAAATGTTTTGGATTCACTATAAACTGTGATTCCAAAAAGATTCCACCTTAAAATTCCGTTAGCTATAAATTCAGCCTTTCCATTCGGGTTCAAGTTGTTTGTTTCAATCGAATTAAATTCCCAATTGTAACCACTCACGAGTCCAGTCAAAAAGCTGTTACTTTCTATTGGAATATATTGGTTTTGTTCAATCGAATATTTTACAAGCATATTTATGTCAAAAGTCCAATTGTCTTCCAATTTCACTTGTTTTATTGCTGAGTTGCTTTTTCTGTTATAATCTTCAGTCATTGAAATTCGGTTTGAATTTTTCTCAGAATCAGAAGCTGAAATTATTTGAACAATTCCGATTACCATTATGAAAATTGAAACAACTTTAAATTGTGGTTTAAATATTTTCTTTCCTTTTGCAATAAATCCAACAATCAGATAAAGAAAGTAAATAACAATTATTCCGTTTATTATTGACCAAATTAAATGTATCATAGTTTTCGTTTTTCAGCTTGTTTACAACGGTCTCGGCTATGATTAGTTGCGTGGGTTAGCACTTAACTTTGCAAGTACACACCAAGCTGAAAATCCGCTAGGATTTTCAGAAGTAGGCGAGAACAAGCAATTACTTATAGCCATTGTTGTAGGTAGTTTTTTATTCAGTTTATAATGTGTTTGTTATTTCCTTTTCATAAAATTTTCCTCTGTCGTCAGTTGCAATAACTTTCGGTCTTTTTCCATTTTCCCAAATTAGTTCAAATGATTTTAGAGAATCGAATTCAACGTTTTGAGAGCGAAAGTGTTCATTAATATTATTGTACCAAAATCCGATTGATTTAGTTATTCTTTCCGAAATCATACTTTTCGGTTGGAATTCTTTTGTTTTCCAGTCAATTTTGATGTCATATTTCTTTCCGTTTATTTTGTTAAGCTCATAAATTACAAATTCAGAATCCACATAGTTTTCGTAGCTTAAAAAGCTATATCCAAAATTGTGAATTGCCGATGGAATATTTTTGTATTTCATTCTTCTGCTTTTTCTAATATCAATTCTACAAATTCCGCTTCTCTTAATAATCCAATGAGAAAGTCAAAATCTTCTTTTCCAAATATCTTTTTAAGTTTTTCAGTTCCTGTTATTTCAATAATGCAATCTCCTGGATAACCTGGTCCTTTTGCTGTTATCGCATCGTTAAATGCGTCAAGATTTTTTCCAAAATCCTTTTTAGCAGAAAACTCCATATCCGCAATGTAATTGTTCCAAAAGTCTAATTTAGAATTACAAAATTCTCCATTTATAAATATTTTTCGCAAATGTTTAATATTTCCATTTTCGTCCTCTGTAATACTCATAAAAGTATGCTTACTATATGCGAATCTGTCAAACACTTTTGAGTAACCTTGATTCAACCATCTTTTGTAGATTAATTTATCATTAAAATACAGATAGAGCTCATTATCATCCTTGATTTCTTTTCGAAGCATTTGAGTGAGTTTAAATTACCTACAACGGTCTCGGCTATGAGTAGTAGTTGCGTGGTTTAGCACTCAACTTTGCAAGTACACACCAAACTGAAAATCTGCGAGGATTTTCAGAAGTAGGC
>NZ_CANLGU010000014.1 GCF_947490405.1 uncultured Algibacter sp.
GGATTTTCCTCTGGTTCGACGACTTTTGCTAAATTAGTTACCAAACCACGCAACTATTCTTATACGTAACCGTTGTGAGCAATTAAAAGGAACACCTGTGAAAATGAAATATCTCGGAATTTTAATATTATTAATTGCTGTTACAAGTTGTAATTACTTTGACTGTAATTATGAAAAATTGACCGACAAAGAATACAGGAAAATAGCGGAACTCAATCGGAATTTAAAACGGATTGACACAATGTATAATGATAAATGTTTGAAAGGATTTTTCCACGTTTATCTAAAATCAAAATCCACGGATTTAGAAACTGAAAATGAAATTGGTGGAATAATTGCGGAACTGAAGAATGAAAATATGAAAAGGGATGTTTGGGTTTTTAATAATCAGGAAATTTTTCTTTACCGATTATTTTATTCCGATTTGAATAGCGAACTAATTAAAACGGACTTACAATATCCGAATCAATAAATAAACGAAATAAATTGAGCGGAAAATAACTGCTCACAACAATGTATAAAAATAATTGCGGTTATGTGCTTAATCAAAGGTCGTTGCGTGTTTGCTACGTCTGAATTTCCTTCGGAAATTCCTCGCACGCAAACCCGCAACTATTCTTATACGCAAACGTTGCCAATAATTTGAACCAACCTAATGGAATACAAACCTGACATTAGAATTAATAACCCAATTTACCTATTACGACAAGTAACTGAATTATTAAAAATTGCAAAAGAATATAAAAATTCATCTTCTCTGATTTATGCTTGCCTCGAATGTAGAATTGCTTTAGAACTTTTAGATTTAAACTTAATTTTGAGTACTGTAAAAGCAGAAGAAAGAGAACAAATTATAGAGGATTCAAAACCAAAAAACGGAATTGACAGAGTAAATAGAAGAGTTGGTAGTTTAAAGCATAAATATCAATTGTTTTTTCAAGCAGTTTGTGAATTATTTGATTTTGGGAATGAATACTATGATTATAAAAAATCAAAAGATTTACAATATAAAGTTAGCACTTATATTCATTCTTATCATATGTCTAACGAACAGTTGGAATTTGATTCAGAAAATATGCAAAACTGTTTAAGACTGATTGAGGAAGTTGATAATTTCATAAAGACATCCTTACCTATTGAAAATGGAGCATATATAGTTTTGGGAATTGAAATAGAAACTTTACCCGAAGAAGATAAAACTGTACTAAATGAATGGAAAACCACAAATTCAATGGAATACGATGAATTAAAAGAGAGGCTATCAGAAAATTTAAAATTGAGAAGAGAGAAAAAGGAATAAAAACTATTGGCAACAATGTATAAAAATAATTGCTACATTAGTGCTTAACCATAGGTAGTTGCAAGTTTACTACGTCTGATTTTCCTTCGGAAAATCCTCGCACGTAAACCCGCAACTATTCTTATACGAGACCGTTGTGCGTCATTTAAGAAAACCCGTGAAATACATTAAACTGATTTTAGTGATTACTATTTTAAGTTCGTGTTCAACGAATAAATCAGTTGTCGGTTTATATGGTAAATGCGGAAAAAGTTATTTTGCTTGTACTCAAATTGAACTAAAATCTGATAATACTTTTGAATATTATATTTTTTACGATGTTGGTGGCGGAAGTGTTTTACAGGGAACTTGGAAAAGGATTTCAAGCGATACTATAGTAATAAACACTTTCAAACAACCTCAATTTCCTAAAACGACATACATTGGAAAAGTAAATCCAAACCTAAAAGGAAAAGTAAAAATTCGAATATCTGATAAAGACGGTTCTTTGGGAGCTTCTAATGTTTTTATAAATGACAGAGCACAAATTAAGGTCGCAGATGAAAATGGAATTGCTGAATTTCAGGTCAACTCGATAAAAAATATTGAATATGGTTTTTTAAGTCTGAGCGAAAAAATTGAAATTGACAATCCGAATTATAATGAAATTGAAGTTTTAATAAAAGATTTAGACTTAAATGCAATACCTGAGTTTATAACAAACGAAAAGATTATTTTTAAACGGAATAAAATTATAATGGACACCACTTATGTTTATAAAAGGACAAGTCTGAAAAATAAACAATGGAAATAAAAAACGAACGCACAACAATGGCTATAAGTAATTGCTTGTTCTCGCCTACTTCTGAAAATCCTCGCGGATTTTCAGTTTGGTGTGTACT
>NZ_CANLGU010000015.1 GCF_947490405.1 uncultured Algibacter sp.
ATTGATTACACTCCAAATGCGGATTACAACGGTCCCGATCAAATCACTTATGAGATATGTGATGCAGATGGTGATTGCACAACGGCAGTTATTGATATTACCGTAGATCCAGTAGATGATAACCCTATTGCTAACAATGATGGAGGGACTACAGATCCAGGAATTGATATTATAATTGATATTACAGTAAATGATACAGATCCAGATGGAATAATTGATGATTTAACTATTGACTTAGATCCAAATACTCCAGGACAGCAAAGTACATTTACTGTACCAGGAGAAGGTACGTTTACTGATAATGGAGATGGAACTGTTACATTCAGTCCGGCTCCAGGTTATAATAATGGAATAACAACGATTACATATACAGTAAATGATAATGATGGTAATACTTCTAATGTGGCTACAATAACTGTGGTAGTTCCATTATGTACGTCAACATTAGATACAGATGGCGATGGTTTAACAGATTGTGAAGAAACAACTGGAATAGACGATCCAAGTACACCGGAGGATCCAACAACGTTCCCAGGCGGACCAACAAGTGATCCAAACGATCCATGTGATCCAGGTACTGCAATGGGAGATTTATTAAATCCAATATGGACAAATGCCGATTGTGATGGCGATGGCGTAACCAATGGTGATGAATTAACACCACCAGATGGAGAAGCACCAACGAATCCGAATGATCCATGTGATTT
>NZ_CANLGU010000016.1 GCF_947490405.1 uncultured Algibacter sp.
ACGTTGTACACAATTTAAGAAACCCTAAAATGACAATAGAATACGACAAACCATTGAGATATTTAAAACCTCTAAAACCTGAACATTTTTCGGATTTAGAAAATATAGATTGGTTTAGTAATTGTGGAAAAGAAATTGAATTTTCATCTAAGCATAAACTGGAAAGAATTAAGTCTTTAACCGAATCAATAGAATCTTGTAATTCTGTTGAATGGGAAAATTATCAATTGGACAAAAGAAATGAGCTGACTTTATTTCTTGACCGAACAAGAACGAATGAATCAAATGAATGGAATACAATTACTGGTGGAATAAAAAACTATTTGAACAACGGAATATTTAAAATCGTACGAGAAAAATTAAATCAAACTGATTTACCTGAGTCTATTTTTGCATCTGTTGAATGGGACATCTTGAGTTACTGTCAAGAATTAGCATATAAAAAATATAATATCCCTACATTTTATTCTCATTTGATTCCAATATATAAAAACGGACATTTGCCTTGCGGTTATAAAGGGGAATTTCCAAATGGTACAATTTTAATTTATTAAAAAAACTGTGTACAACAAAGTGTAAAAATAATTGCTTGGTTCGTGCCTACTCGGAAAATCCTGCGGATTTTCCTCTGGTTCGTTCCATTTTTGTTAAGTTAGTTGCTTAACCACGCAACTATCCTTACACGAACCGTT
>NZ_CANLGU010000017.1 GCF_947490405.1 uncultured Algibacter sp.
TATAACGGTCCCGATCAAATCACTTATGAGATATGTGATGCAGATGGTGATTGTACAACGGCAGTTATTGATATTACTGTAGATCCAGTAGATGACACGCCAACGGCTGTAGATGATACGGCAAGTGTAGATGAGGACGACACGGTAAATATCGTCGTATTAGATGATGATAACTTTGGAGGCGATGGTCCAAGTACAGGTACTATAAGTATCACTAGCGGACCAAGCAATGGAACAGCTACGGTAAACGATGGCGGTACACCAAACGATCCTACTGATGATACGATTGATTACACCCCAAATGCGGATTATAACGGTCCTGACCAGATCACCTATGAGATATGTGATGCAGACGGCGATTGTACAACGGCAGTTATTAATATTACTGTAGATCCAGTAGATGACACGCCAACTGCCCTAGACGATACAGCAAGTGTAGATGAGGACGACACGGTAAATATCGTCGTATTAGATGATGATAACTTTGGAGGCGATGGTCCAAGCACAGGTACTATAAGTATCACTAGTGGCCCAAGCAATGGAACAGCTACGGTAAACGATGGCGGTACACCAAACGATCCTACTGATGATACGATTGATTACACCCCAAATGCGGATTACAACGGTCCCGATCAAATCACTTATGAGATATGTGATGCAGATGGTGATTG
>NZ_CANLGU010000018.1 GCF_947490405.1 uncultured Algibacter sp.
CACAACGGTTACGTATAAGAATAGTTGCGTGGTTTGGTAACTAATTTAGCAAAAGTCGTCGAACCAGAGGAAAATCCGCAGGATTTTCCGAGTAGCCACAGGCCGAGCAATTATTTTTATACTTTGTTGTGTGTAGTGTTTTTTTAATCGAATGCATCTCCAATTTTCTCAAACGTATTTTCATTCCAATACCAACTCTCTCCTTTTCCTTTACTATTATATAAGTTCCAAAGTAACTCCGTAAAGCCGTTAGCTATTATTTCAGACATTCCTTCTTCTCCGTGAGTTGATAAGTAACTGTCATAACACTTTCCAAAGTTTTCTTCGGTCAGGTCAACACTAATATATTGAGCTAATTCTGGACTTTTGGCAATTAAAAACCACTCATTAGTTACATCTCCTTCTAGTTCCTCCCATATAACGTCGTCTTTTGGATATAGATATTCATTGGTTGAAATGAAGTCTTCTTTTCCAATTATTTTGATTCCAAAAGATTCATCTTCAAATAGACTAATTCCATTGGTCAGTTTAAAGAATAAATCCAAATCCTCTGGAATCTTTTTGTCGACAATTAATTCATTATTCGGTTTAAAAACTCTACAATTAGAGTCTTTTGAAATCAGTTCTATAATTTTTCTTAAATCTTTCATTGCTCACATTACACACAA
>NZ_CANLGU010000019.1 GCF_947490405.1 uncultured Algibacter sp.
AGTAGTTGCGTGGTTTAGCACTCAACTTTGCAAGTACACACCAAACTGAAAATCTGCGAGGATTTTCAGAAGTAGGCAGAACAAGCAATTACTTATAGCCATTGTTGTGCGTTCGTTTTTTTAATTCAGTCTAACAATTAATCCATCCAGATATTTCTTCCATTCATCATATGAGTCAGATTCCAACCAAAGAACATTCAAGTGCATATTTTGGTCAACTTTTATTTTCTGGACAGCATTGATAGCTTTTTCTTTTAAGTTGTCTGATAATTTATCCACAATAGAATCAAATTCTATTTCTTTGATTTCCATATCACTATGATATTCATTGTCAGGATATTTTTCAGAAGGTTTTCCCATAGCCTTTGCTATGATTTCAGCATAGACTAAAGCTCTTACAGGTTCATCAAATCCCTCGGTCAATGAATCCATTTCATCCATATTGTATTTATTTGAAAGGACTAATTCAATTCCTTTTTGTAATTCATCAACACTTTGATTTGATTCACAAAATTCATCATAAAATTCTAATGCTGTATCATCTTCAAAAGCGGTTATTCCCCAAGTTCCCATAATTTAGTTTCTTTTGTTTGCGTAATATTTGGTCAAATGACGCACAACGTTT
>NZ_CANLGU010000020.1 GCF_947490405.1 uncultured Algibacter sp.
GCAGCATATTTAGCAGCTGATTGTGATGGTGATGGTGTAACCAATGGTGATGAATTAACACCACCAGATGGAGAAGCACCAACGAATCCGAATGATCCATGTGATTTTGTATCAGCAGATGTAACTTTAGCCTTAGGGGCAGCATATTTAGCAGCTGATTGTGATGGTGATGGTGTAACCAATGGTGATGAATTAACACCACCAGATGGAGAAGCACCAACGAATCCGAATGATCCATGTGATTTTGTATCAGCAGATGTAACCTTAGCCTTAGGCGCAGCATATTTAGCAGCCGATTGTGATGGTGATGGTGTAACCAATGGTGATGAATTAACACCACCAGATGGAGAAGCACCAACGAATCCGAATGATCCATGTGATTTTGTATCAGCAGATGTAAC
>NZ_CANLGU010000021.1 GCF_947490405.1 uncultured Algibacter sp.
GTTAAAAGCTGAAGAAGCGGCTAAGGCAAAATTAGCTGAAGAGGCAAGAATACAAGCAGAGCAAGAAGAACAAGCAAGAATAGCAGAAGCAGCAAGGTTAAAAGCTGAAGAAGCGGCTAAGGCAAAATTAGCTGAAGAGGCAAGAATACAAGCAGAGCAAGAAGAACAAGCAAAAATAGCAGAAACAGCAAGGTTAAAAGCTGAAGAAGCGGCTAAGGCAAAATTAGCTGAAGAGGCAAGAATACAAGCAGAGCAAGAGGAGCAAGCAAAAATAGCAGAAGCAGCAAGGTTGAAAGCTGAAGAAGACGCTAAGGCAAAATTAGCTGAAGAGGTAAGAATACAAGCAGAGCAAG
>NZ_CANLGU010000022.1 GCF_947490405.1 uncultured Algibacter sp.
AGCGACGCTGCAGGAAATGCTGCAACACAAGTGGTAAGAACAGTCAATGTTATACCAGATACCACAGCACCAGTAATCACTTTAAATGGTAACGCAACCATAGATTTAAACGTTGGCGATACTTACACCGAACAAGGAGCAACAGCTACGGATAATATTGATGGAGACCTTACGGCAAGCATTGTTATAGGCGGTGTTGTAGACACCAACATAGGTGGTACATATTTAGTAACTTATGATGTAAGTGATGCTGCAGGAAATGCTGCAACACAAGTGGTAAGAACAGTCAATGTTATACCAGACACGACAGCACCAGTAATCACTTT
>NZ_CANLGU010000023.1 GCF_947490405.1 uncultured Algibacter sp.
ACTTGTGTTGCAGCATTTCCTGCAGCGTCGCTTACATCATAAGTTATTAGATATGTACCACCTATGTTGGTGTCTACAACACCGCCTATAACAATACCTGCCGTAATATCCCCATCTAAATCATCTGTGGCTGTTGCTCCTTGTTCTGTGTAAGTACCGCCAACATTTAAATCAATAGAAGCATTTCCATTTAAAGTAATTACTGGTGCTGTGGTATCTGGTATAACATTGACTGTTCTTACCACTTGTGTTGCAGCATTTCCTGCAGCGTCGCTTACATCATAAGTTATTAG
>NZ_CANLGU010000024.1 GCF_947490405.1 uncultured Algibacter sp.
CCTGCAGCGTCGCTTACATCATAAGTTATTAGATATGTACCACCTATGTTGGTGTCTACAACACCGCCTATAACAATGCTTGCCGTAATATCGCCATCTAAATCATCTGTGGCTGTAGCGCCTTGTTCGGTGTAAGTACCTCCAACATTTAAATCAATAGAAGCATTACCATTTAAAGTGATTACTGGTGCTGTCGTGTCTGGTATAACATTGACTGTTCTTACCACTTGTGTTGCAGC